>CAVWQU010000049.1:0-75754 GCA_963757225.1 uncultured Actinomycetota bacterium | reverse complement strand
GCGAGGGACCTGCACGCCACCGATCGTCGGCGCCTGCATCTGCTCGAACTCTTGACGCTTCGCGCGCTTGGACTTGCGCCCACGGACCGGACGGCCACCACCGCGACCGAACGCGCCGGGCGCGGAGCCACGGCCGCCACCACCCGGACGACCACCGCCGCCGGGACGACCGCCGAAGCCGCCGCCACCGCCGCCGGGACCACCGGGGCGACCGGGCGCACCCGGACGTCCGCCGGGTCCCCCCGGACGGGTGCCGGGACGGCCGATCGCGGCGCGGTCGGGCATCATCCCGGGGTTGGGACGCGTACCGCCGGGACGGGGACCCGCCGCGCCGGTGCCACCCGGACGCGGACCGGCAGCGCCGGGGCCTCCCGGACGGGACTGCGGCCGGGGCATGCCCTGGCTCGGGGCGAACGGGTTGTTGCCGGGACGCGGTGAGCCCTCACGGGCGGCTGCGGGACGGCCCATGCCCTGGCTGGGAGCGAAGGGGTTGTTGCCGGGCCGCGGCTGGCCGGGGCGAGGCGCCGGACGCGAGGAACCGCCACCGGGAGCAGCCGGACGGCTGGTCTCGTGGGTGGGGACGCCGGGCGCGGCGGGACGCGGCCCCGGAGCGGCCGGGGCGGGAGCAGGGGTGGCCGGCCGGGCGGGAGCCGGAGCAGCGGCGGCCGCGGCCGGCTGGACCGGGGCGGGCGCCGACTGGACGGGAGCCGGGGCGGGCGCGGACACGACGGGGGCCGGAGCCGGCGTCGCCGCCTGAACGGGGGCCGGAGCCGGTGCGGACGTGGCCGGCGCAGCGGCCGGCTTCACGGGGGCGGGAGCGGCGCTGCCGTTCCCGTGACCGTTCCCGTTGCTGCCGCCTGCGCCACGCAGCTCGGCCGGGAACGACTCCTTGATGGTGCGGACGACCGGGGGCTCGATGGTCGACGATGCCGACCGGACGAACTCGCCCTTGTCCTTGAGGTAGGTCAGGAGCGTCTTGCTCTCGACCCCGAGCTCCTTGGCGAGCTCATAAACACGGACCTTGGCCACGTTTCTCCTTCTCGGGTGGTCCGACCCGGAAGGACATTCCCTGGGTCAGACCTGGTTGTGGGGCTTGCTCATTGCTGAGTGCTCATCGAGTGCTCATCAGCGTCTGACCCGCCTTCGGTTGGTCTGTCGTGATCGGTGGGATGGGGTGAGGCATCCTGCTGGGCGGCCTCGAGGTGGTCGGCCACACGGCTGACGTCCGGCCCGGCCTGCAGCCGCAGGGCCCGGGTGAACGCCTTCCGGCGAACCGCCTGCTCGAAACACGTCGTGCTCGGATGCAGCCATGCGCCACGTCCGGGCAACCGGTGCCGCGGGTCCGGGACCAGCACGACGGCACCGTTCATGGTGATGTCGGACTCGCCCCTCACCGCGACCACTCGCAGGAGAGCCGACCAGCTATCCCTGCGACGACATCCGACGCAGGTGCGTACGGGCATCGGGACAGGGAGTCCAGACCGGTCGGTCACGAGAAAGTCTACCCCGCTTCGGTCGGACCCGACGATCCGGTTGCTCTGACTCTCAACGCCGACCCCCCTGCCGGTATGCCCGAGCAGCAGACCGAGCGGCCTCGCACCAGCGTCAACGCCCACGGCCGCCCCACCTTTCTGCGCACGTGGTGGCATGTTGACGGGCGATGTCCGAAATGTCGGTAAATTCGGCACCACGTGCGCAGAAAACCGCGCCGGGACCTTTCGTCAGGACGCCGGGTCACTCGGGGGCGTGTCGGGGCGGATGTCGATCCGCCAGCCGGTCAGCTTCGCGGCGAGGCGGACGTTCTGGGCCTCCTTGCCGATGGCCAGCGACAGCTGGTAGTCCGGCACGGTTACCCGGGCGGCCCGCGCCTGGGCGTCGACCACCTCGACCGACTGCACCCGGGCCGGCGAGAGCGCCGCGGCCACGAAGGTCGCCGGGTCCGGCGAGTAGTCGACGATGTCGATCTTCTCCCCGTGCAGCTCGGTCATCACGGCACGGACGCGAGCGCCCATCGGCCCGATACAAGCGCCCTTGGCGTTGACCCCGGGGACCTTCGCGTGGACGGCGATCTTGGTGCGGTGCCCGGCCTCGCGGGCCAGGGCCGCGATCTCGACGGTCCCGTCGGCGATCTCGGGGACCTCGAGGCGGAACAGGGTGCGGACGAGGTTCGGGTGGGTGCGCGACAGCCCGATCTGCGGGCCACGAGGACCCCGCTTGACGCTGACGACGTAGCACCGCAGACGGTCGCCGTGCCGGTAGCGCTCACCGGGTACCTGCTCGGCGAGCGGTAGCACGCCCTCGACGGTCCCGAAGTCGACGAGCACGGTGCGGGGGTCGGAGCTCTGCTGGATGACACCGGAGACGACATCGCCCTCGCGACCCTTGAAGTCGCCCATGATCTGCTCGTCCTCGAGGTCGCGCAGCCGTTGGACGATCACCTGGCGCGCGGTGGCCGCGGCGACCCGGCCGAACCCGTCCGGGGTGTCGTCGAACTCGGGCCCGGGGTCGGCCCGCTCCTGGCGCTCGCCGTCCGATGAGGGCAGCAGCTCGCCCTCCTCCCGGGCCCACACGATGACGTGTCCGGTCTTGCGCTCCAGCTCGACGCGGGCGATGCGGTAGGAGCCGTCGGTGCGGTGGTAGGCGACGAGGAGCGCCTGCTCGATGGCGGGGATCAGCACGTCGAGGCTGATGTCCCGCTCGCGTTCCAGGGCCCGCAGGGCCGCGACGTCGATGTCCATCAGGCGTCGCCGTCCTCGTCAGCGGGTGACCCGGGGCGGCTGAACTCCACCTGGACCGCTCCGGAGCGCACCTGGGCCACCGGGACGCTCTCCCGCTGGGCGGGCTGCTTGCGGGTGGCCGGCGTCTCGACCGTGACCGACTCCGGCGTCACCGCGAGCACCCGACCGGTCACCACGGGGCCGTCCTCGACGGTCAGCGCGACGAGCCGTCCGACGTTGCGGCGCAGCGCCGCATACCCCGTCAGTGGCCGTCCCACCCCCGGCGAGCTGACCTCCAGCGTGTAGGGCCGCTCCCCCATCAGGTCGAGCCGGTCGAGGCTGTCGCCGACGACACGGGTGGCGTCGGCCACCTCGTCGAGGCTGAGCGGGTCGACCCGGCTCGCGGCGTCCGACGGGTCCAGCCGGGACACGTCCCGGTCGACGAGGACGCGCAGGACGCGACGGGTGCCGGCGGTCGTCACGGTCGCCTCGACGGGGACCAAGGACAGCGCGGAGAGAGGCGCCGCGAGTGCGGCAGCGATGTCGTCGCCCACGATCCACCTCCCTGTTCTCGACTGACTGGTCATGCTAGCGAGCACGGCTCGTCGCGGTCCTCCTCGTCCAGTGGCCCGTGTCATGATCGGGCCATGGCCGCGGAGGGGAGCAGGCGCGGCCCGCTTCCCACGCGCCGCGAGCTGCTGAGGGCCGTCGCGCTCGCGACCGTCGCCAGCCCGCTCCTCGCCGCGTGCGACATCCGGTTGCAGGACGACGCTCCCACACTTCCGCTGCTGCAGCGAAAATCCGTGCCGGACGAGGCGGTGCTGGTCGACCTCGTCCACCGGACCGCTGCGCTCGCCCAGGCCACCGGCCGGGTGGCCAACCCGAACGACGCGGTGAGCTCGCTCTCGACCCTCCACCAGACGCAGTCCGACGTCATCCGTTCGCGCCTGAGCGTCGCCGGCGTCCCGAACCACGTCATCGACGGGGCGGCCACCTCGTCGTCGACCGCGGCCACCGCCGCGGTCAGCGCGCCTCCGGCCACGACGACCAAGGACGTCGCCGCCGCCGAGAACGCGCTCGTCGCCTCCGTGCTGGGAGCGCTCCCGACGGTCACCGCACCGAACCGGGCCATCGTCGCGTCGGTCGTCGCCTCGTGCGGAGCCGCCGTCGAGCTCCTCGGGGCTGCCGTGTCCTGGCCGACGGCCGACCTGCTACCGCCCGCGGCGGCCGTCCCGCTGCTCGACGGCACCCGCTCGGCCGCCTACGCCTTCCAGGTCGTCGCGGCCCAGACCAGCGGCAGCCAGCAGGCGGCCGCTGTCGGCACGCATACCGACCTCACCGCCCGGGGGACCGAGCTGGCCGGGATGGCCGGGGCGTCGGCGCCGCCCGAGCCGCTCGGCTACGCCCTGCCCTTCCCGGTCACGGCGCCGGACGTCGCCGCAAAGCTGGCCAACCAGGTGCTGACCACCCTGGTGGCGGGTGGCCTCGCGCCGCTGGCGACCCTCCCGACGGGGTCGACGGCCACCACCACCCTGGTCCGGCTCCTGGTCGGCGCGCAACGGCTCGGCCGCACCTGGGGGGTGGCGCCGGTGCCGTTTCCCGGCCAGGCCTACCCGTGACGGAGCTGGTCCCCGAGGGCTTCCGGGCTCGCGTCGCCGCGTACCCACCCGACGAGGTCGACCCCACCGCGCGGTATGCGGTCAGTGGAGTGGACTGGCTGCGGCACCTCCCCGGGCTGCTCACCGACCTCCTCGGCGAGTGGGCGCTCACCCCGGAGGGACGAGTGCGGTGGGGGTACGGGGCGGTGGCGGTTCCGGTCTCGTCGCCGACCGGGCCGGCCGTGCTCAAGGTGACCTGGCCGCACCTCGAGGCGCTGACCGAGCATCTCGGGCTCCGGCACTGGGACGGGCGCGGTGCGGTCCGGCTGCTGCGCGCCGACCCGCGCCGGTTCGCGCTGCTGCTCGAACGCCTCGACGCCTCGACGGACCTCCGCTCGGTCCCGGTCGAGGAGGCGTGCGGCGTCATCGGGGACCTCCTCGCGCAGCTGCGCTCGCCCGCCCTTCCCCAGGTGCCCCGGTTGTCGGCGTATGCGGCTCGGCAGCTCGCGAAGCCGGCTCCGGTCGACGTGCTGCCGAGGCGGTTCGTCGACCAGGGCCGCCGTCTGGCGGCCGAGCTCGGAGCGGACCCCGACGTCGACGCCTGGCTGCTGCACACCGACCTGCACTTCGAGAACGTGCTGCGCGCCACTCGTCAGCCGTGGCTGGCGATCGACCCGAAGCCCACGGCGGGCGACCGGGCGTTCGAGGTCGCGCCCGCGCTCTGGAACCGGGCCGACGAGCTCGGCACCGGGTCGTCGGTGCGGTGGAACCTGCGCCGCCGGCTCGAGGTCGTCTGCGAGCACGCCGACATCGACGAGGAGCGGGCCAAGGCCTGGACGATCGTGCGCGAGGTCGACAACGCGACCGACCCGGCGGAAGGACCCGGGCGGGCCAGCCTCGCCGTGGCGATCATCAAGGCGATGAACGACTGACGCGCGTGGTCGACCTGACCCGCTCTCGTCAGACGGCCAGCATCGCCTCGCGGGCGCGGACCGCTCCCGGTGTCGACCGGAGGTGATGGCTGAGGCCGTCCAGTCCTCGCCGCACGGTGGGGTCGAGGGACAGCAGCCGGCGCGCTGTGTCCTGGAGGTCGGCCGCCGTCGCGGCGTTGGGGTCGAGGGCCTCGCCGTACCCCGACGACTCCAGGGCCGCGGCGGCGGCGAACTGGTCGGTCGAGAGCGGCAGCAGGAGCATCGGGACGCCGGCGTCGAGCGACTCGGTGACCGTGTTGTTCCCACCGTGGGTGACGGTGAGCACCGCGTGCCGGAGCAGCGTCACCTGGGGCAGGACCCGCCGTACGAGCCACGACTCGGGGACGGGCCCGAGGTCGGCCGGATCCGTGGAGCCGGCGGCCAGAGCGACGCGGACGTCGAGGTCGCGCAGGGCGGCGGCCACTCGGGCCAGCACGTCGGCGCGCACCGACAGGAAGCTGCCGAGGCTGACGTAGACGAGGGGCGTCGTACTGGACGCGAGCCAGGCGTCGACCTGCGGGTCGGGTGCCTCGGTTCGGACCGCCGACCCGAGGAAGGAGTGGCGGGGCAGGAGCCGGGTGCGCGCCGGTGGGTGCAGGGCCTCGGGGTAGTTCAGCAGCAGCACGTCTCCGGTCTCGCCGAACGCGTCGTGGCTCGCGGTCGCCGACGGGTCGAGGGTGTGCAGGGTCGCGTTCCAGCGCTCGGTGAAGGTGTCCCGGACGTCCGCGCAGCGGGCGCGGAGGTGGGCCAGGGCGTCGGGGTCGGGTCGGAAACGGCGGGGCCACGCCGGGGGGTAGCCGTAGACCTCGGAGCCGACCGAGAGGGCGGATGGGTGGCCGAGGACGACGTCCCCATGCCTGACGCCGCCGGCGGTGAGCGCGAGCCGCGCGCTGAACGCCAGGTGGTCGACGACGACATGGTCCGGGCGCACCCGGTCGACGACCGCGGCCACCTCCTTGGCGACCTGCAGCGGCTCCCACAACAGGTCGTCGCCCCGGGCCGCCGCCTGGAAGGCCAGCGTCTCGACGGCGCCGACCCGGGTGGCGTCGAAGAACCCGCGGAGTGCGTCGTCCTCGCCGCGCGGCTGGTCCTCAGCGCGGATGACGCCCGGGTTCGACCCGCGCCCGAGCTGGAGGTGCTCCCGCTCGAAGCCGAACCCGCCCACGATCGCGTCGGTGGCGGGCCCGGTGGCCACGACGACGCGTTCGCCGACCTGCTGCCAGGCCGTCGCCAGGGTGGCGAGCGGGTAGAGGTGGGAGGCGTAGTCCGGGCTGATGACCAGGAGGGTCACGAGGCGACGTCCTGGTACAGGGCGGCGAGCGCCGCCGCCATGGTGTGGATGCCGAACCGGTCCCGCACCAGGCGCTGGGCGGCGGTCGCCCGGCGGGCGGCGCCGGGAGCGGTGGCCAGGTCGAGGCCGACGGCGACGGCGCTCGCGAGGGCTTCCGGCGAGCGGGTGTCGGCGAGGATCCCCGTGACGCCGTCCTCGACGTACGTCGCCGGGCCGCCCTCCCGCGGCGCCACTACGACCAGCCCCGAGGCCATGGCCTCCAGGATCGCGATGCCGAACTCCTCCTTGAGGCTCGCGGAGACATAGATGCCGCCGGCAGCGCTCAGGCCCGGGCGCCCGGAACGGGCGGCGGCGAGCCAGGTGGCGACGGTGCCGTTCGGACGATGACCGGCCAGCAGCAGGCCGGATCCGGGCCCCTCGGACCGAGCCACGGTGGCGTCGATCCGGGACAGCTGCTCCCGCTCGTCCGGGCTCGGCTGCTCGAGGTCGCCACCGACGATCACGAGGTTGCACCGCTGCGCGAGCTCGGCATGCGCGGACCAGGCCTGCACGAGGGTCGCCATGCCCTTGACCGGATGCAGCCGTCCGACCGTGAGCACCAACGGCAGCCCGCGTCGCTCCGCCGGCAGCGTGTAGAGCAGATCGTCGAGATCGTCGAGGGCGTCGAGGGTCGAGACCGACGCATACTCCCCTCGCGCAGCGGCGGGGACCTGACGGGCCGCACGGTCGAGCGGGACCGGGTCGATGCCCTCCGGCACCACCGTGACGCGGGCGCGTTCCCGCTCGACGTCGATGCCGAGCAGGTCCCGGAGGTTCGCCTCGAGGGCGGGGCGGGGGAAGACCACCAGCTGCGCCGCCTGCTGCTGGAGGTCGTGCAGGAGGCGGATCCGGAAGACCAGGTGCTCGACCTCGTCGACGCTGCCGAGGTTCCGGCGGGTGAGCACGCCGTCCGCCTCGCGCACGGCGACCGAGGCGTGGGGATCGGGAGCGAGAGTCATCACCACGGGCACCCCGAGGTCGCGGGCCGCCTGAGCCCCGGCCCAGGAGCCGACGTCGGCCATCCTCAGGTGGAGCACGTCGACGTGGGCCTGCGCGAGGATGCGCCGCATCGCCCGCCGGGTGGCGACCCGCAGCGGCCACGCCTCCGCCGCCGAGACCGGCGGCCCCCAGAACGGCACCGGCAGGTAGTGGTGACCGGGGCGGTGGACCGGCTCCAGACCTAGGTCGTCGCCACTGCGGCCACGGGAGATCGTGACCACCCGGCGCACGGGGCCGGCGTCGGCGAGCAGCGCGTCGCCCAGGTGGACCAGGAGGGTGGCGACCCCGCCGGTGTCGCCCTGCCCCGCGCGCCGCAGGTCTCCGTCGATGTCCGCGTGGAGGAAGAGCTGGGCCACCGTCAGCCCCTCGCCGTCGACCCGACCGGCCGCGGGCGAACGACGGTGGTCCAGGTCGACGCGAGCGAGGCGGGCGACCCCGGCCAGGCCGGGGTCGTCGGACCGCGCCGCCGCGTCGAGGACCGCGGCGACCTGGGGGTCGAGGGGATCCGCCTGGTCGCCGAGGCCGGCGAGCGCGCCCGCCCGAGCCGCCGGCGGCTCGCGTTCGTCGGTGGCAAACGTCAGGAGTATGCGCGTGGTCACCGCCCCCGGGACCAGCCCGAGCGTCTCGACCAGCCGAGCGCGTGCCCCCTCGAGGGTGGTGTACGGCGCCGCGGCGACGAGCGCGTCGCGGACCGGGCCTGGCTCCTGCGCCGCGAAGGACTCGAGCGTGGCCTGAGCGAGGGTGCCGGCGAAGCCACCGTCGAGGACCAGGTCGACCAGGCCGGGGAGGGCCGTCGGAACCAGCGCCCGCGAACCCAACGCCCACGCCGCGTGTTCCCGGAGGAACGGGCTTCCCTGGTAGAGCAGCTCCGCCAGGCGCTCCCCCGGCGCCGCCCCCGGGATGGCTGCGAGCGCGTGGACGGCGGCGATCGCGGCCATCTGGTCCGACCCGTCCGTGATCGCCCGGTCCAGCTCCCGGACCGCCGCTGCCGGGTCGTAGGGACGGGTCATCGGGAACGAGGACCCGAGGGCGGCGATCGTCTCGAGCAGGCTCGACGACGATCCGTCCCTCCCGACCCCTGCTGCGTGAACCGCTGCGGTCATGCTCACGGGCTCGCCCTTCGACGCCGACAAGGGGCACGTCGGATGCCCACACCCGTATTCCGACGACGACCCCCGCGCGGATGCGGCTCGCCGGCACCGCCGGCGACCGCGGTTCGGCGCTAGGCGGGCAGGACGTAGAAGTACATGAGGAGGTAGTGGAAGAGGGCGGCCACGACGACCAGCAGGTGCCACAGCTCGTGGAACCCGAACACGCCCGGCCAGGGGTTCGGCTTCTCCACGACGAAGATCACGAAGCCGACGGTGTAGAAGATCCCGCCCAGGCCCATCAGCACCAGCGCGCCGACCGGCAGTGAGACGTCCGCCCCCACCAGCAGGACGGACAGCCACCCCAGGACGATGTAGAGGGTGTTCGTCACGTACTTGGGCAGCTGCGGCCAGACCGAGCGCAGCACGATGCCGGTGACGGCGATGGCCCACACCGCACCGAACACCGTCCACCCGTAGGTGTTGCGGAACAGCACGAGCACCAACGGGGTGGTCGAGCCGGCGATGAGGAAGAAGACCGAGTCGTAGTCGAGGGTGCGGAGCACCCCGTTCACCCGCGGACCCCGATCCAGACCGTGGTGGAGCACGCTGGTCGCGAACAGCAGGACCAGGGAGAGCCCGTAGACGCTCAGGCCGACGATCTTCCAGGGATCGCCCTCCGTGCTGGCCTGGGAGACCAGCAGCCCGGCACCGGCGAGGGCGAAGCAGAGACCGACGATGTGCGAGATCGTGTTGAACCGCTCGTCCGTCACATGGACGCTGCCGTCCCTGCTTCTCGGAGTCGGGTCCACCGGCCACTCTCCCGCGATGTCTCGGCCCGGACTGCTGGTGGGCCTGGGAAGCGAGGAGTCGTGCCGCGCCGGTCCCGAGTTTACCCGGACGCTGCGTGGTGACCGGCGCGGCTACGGCCGGCGAGGGTGCGGGAACTCGGCCGAGCGCGACTGGAACTGGAGGATGTCGGGGTTCCGGATCCGGCCGTCCTGGATCTCGACCGCGCGGCTGATCGTCGGGTCGGCGGCCCAGGCCTCGGGCCCGGCGAGGACGGTGGCCACGTGGGGCAGGAGGGCCTCGCTGATCTCCCAGGTCGCCGAGCTCCACAGGTACGAGGGGCTGTGGTCGACGCCGTAGTAGCGGACGTCCCGGCCGACGGTGACCATCGGTGTCTCGAAGGTCGTCGGGCGCGCCCACGAGAACGCCATGCCCTCGTCGCACGACACGTCGACGATGAGCGTGCCCGGCGCAAGCAGAGGGAGGTCCGCGGCCTCGAGGAACATCATCGGGCGGTTCGGGTCCTGCAGCACGCAGTTGACGATGATGTCGTGGGCGGCGAGGAAGCCGGCCAGCGGCTGAGGGCCGGTCGGGGTGTCGACCTCGTTCCGACTTCGGTCGGTCTCGTCCAGCCCGAACTGCACGAGACGCGCCGAGTGGATCGGTGATGCGACGGCCGCCACCGCCCGGTGCGTGAGGACGTCGACGTCGGTCACTCCCAGCGCGGCGAGCCCCGTCACCGCGCCACGAGCGGTCGCCCCGAACCCGATGACCGCCGCGGTCAGCTTGCGGCCGTAGTGGCCCGTCGAGCCGACGAGGGACAGCGCGTGCAGCACCGACGCATACCCCGCGAGCTCGTTGTTCTTGTGCAGCACGTGAAGGCTGAACGCCCCATCCGCCGTCCAGTGGTTCATCGCCTCGAAGGCGATCACGGTCAGCCGCCGGTCGATCGCCTGCTGGGTCATCTCGACGTCCTGCACGCAGTGCGGCCATCCCCACAGGACCTGGCCTTCTCGCATCTCCGCCAGGTCCTGGGGCACCGGCTTGGGAAGCAGGATGACGTCACAGCCGGCGACCAGCTCGCGGCGGTCGCGGAGACCCCCGACCAGCGGACGAAGCTGGTCGTCCGGCATACCGAACGCCTCGCCGTAGCCGGTCTCGAGGACAACGCGGTCTCGCAGCTCCGGCTCGAGGCGGTCGAGGTGGGCCGGGTGGATCGCCAGTCGGCGCTCGTCCTCCTTGCGCGACCTCGCGATGATCCCGACGCTCAGCTGCTCCACGCACGCCCCTTAGGTCGGCCCCTGTCTAGCACAGGGTTTCGTCACGTCCTCCGTGTTGGGGCTCCTGAGGAGAGCGCCTCTCGGAGCAGCGCCTGCGCGGACCACCGCATCGACGCGACGGCCTCCGTCCGGGTGAGGCCGGCGATGTCGGTCATCCAGACCAGCGCCTCGATGCCGATCGCGCTGCGGACGGCGAGGGCCAGGGCGTGCACGCCGGCTTCCGAGAGCTGGTCACGGACCGGCTCGAACGCCTCGGCGATCCACCCGATGGCGCGACCCTGCCGCAGGGGCAGCGCCGCGCGGACGGCGGGGTCGTCGTCCAGGGACAGACGAAGCATGGTCCGTTGCGCGGTCTCGGTCTCGACGATGAGCGTCGTGAACGCGGTGACCACGGCGTCGAGCCGCTCGGCCGCATCCTGCGGCGGGTCGTCTCCGAGGAGCGAACGAGCACCTGTCTCGGGGTGGGCCGCGACGAGCAGCAGGGCCTGGTTGGGGAAGTACCGGTAGGCCGCCGCTCGCGAGACCGAGGCGGCGTCGGCGGCCTCGGCGACGGTGGGGGTGACGCCTCGGGCCACCAGCTCCCGCGCCGCCGAGACCAGCGCGGCCCGCGTCCGGCGCTTCTGGTCGGCTCGGCCGCCGACCTCGTAGGGCGGGGATGACCGCTGGGGCGTTGACACGATCTTCATGGTATGCGACTCTCACGATGAGACATGAGTCTCATGAACGCGTGTCGTCAGGAAGCAGGCCAGCATGACCACCGTTACCACCACCCCGGTCGTCCGGTCCGACGTCGACGGCGAGCGTCGCTGGTTCTTCGGTGGGGGGCACCACACCTGGAAGGTCCGGGCCGCCGAGACCAACGGCGCCTTCTTCCTCTTCGAGGACCGGATGGAGCAGGGGAAGATGACGCCGCTGCACACCCACCCCGAGGCGGACGAGACGATGTACGTGGTCGAGGGCGAGATCCTCGTGCATCTCGACGGGCGCGAGCACCGGGTCGCGGCCGGGGGGACCGTGATGGCCCCCCGCGGGCTCCCCCATGCCTTCATGGTGCTCTCGCCGAGCGCCAGGATGCTGTGCCTGCACACCCCCGGCTCCGGCGAGGCGTTCTACTGGGGCGCCAGCGAACCCGACACGGGCGACGGCGTTGCTCACCGGGTCGACTTCGACCGCATCCGCGCCTCCGCCGGGAGGCACGGCGGTATCGAGCTGCTCGGTCCGCCGCCGTTCGACGCGGTCTGAGGCGGTCTGACGCGGCGAGGGGTGGCTGGAGTCCCCTCAGTCCTCGTCGCGCAGCGTCGTGTCGACGGCGAACGGCGGGCGGCCAACGCCGCTCACCTTGAACCGGCCCCAGAGATCGGGTTCGTAGACGTCGCAACGGCTCATGCCGTCCGGCGTCACGAGGACCGCCTGGTGCCGGGCACCGGCGAGGACGTGGAGCGCGTCCGGGGCATGCTCGGGCGCCGTGAGCCGCCCGTGCCACCGGTACCGGCCGTCGACCGACTGGAAGTAGCCGCGCAGGGCGGCGACCAGCGCGACCTCCTGGTCGGCCGTGACCAGCAGCGCATCGCCCTGGTAGCCGTCGTCGTGGTCCTCGAGCTCGCCCGTTCCGTGGGCCCCCAGGTGGGCCGTGGTCACAGGAACCCGCCCGCGCGCCAGATCTTCTCGCTCGAGCCGCCGATGAGGCCGATCTCGCGGTAGTGCGTGACCACCCGCTTGGCCGCCCAGGCGAAGGTGGCCTTGTTGGCCGGGTTGCTCATCGCGGCGGTGCGCGCCGCTCGCGGGTCCAGCCCGGCCCGGCGGTACATCTCGGCGTTGAACAGCTCCTGGCCGAACGTGTACATCGTCAGGGCGAGCACGGTGCGCAGCCCGGCCAGCTGGGCCTTGTTGAGGCTCGGGACGAAGGTGTCCAGCTCGGCGCGGGCGAAGCTGATGTGCCGCGCCTCCTCGACGACGTGGATCCGCGACATGGCGCGGATCACCGGCTGTGCGCTCTCGTCCGCCGCGATCTCCCGCTGGATCCGGTCGAAGATCTCCTCGGTGAGCAGGATCAGGGCCCAGAGTCCCTGCACGGGGAAGGCGGTCTTGAGCAGCCGGCCGCTCTCGCGGACCTTCCACGGGACCGCATACGTCGTCGCGCCGATCGACTCGACGACGTTGGCGAACATGATCATGTGGCGGACCTCGTCCGCGACCTCGGTGAGCGCGAACTGCACTGCGGGAGTGGCGATGTCGCGGTCGTAGACGTAGCGCGCGACCAGCTGCAGCAGCATGTGCTCGGTCCAGACGCCGAGCGCCATCGACGAGGCCATCTCCTCGCGGCTGACCGCGAGCCTCTGCTCGATGGTCAGCCGGTTCCAGAGGTCGGTGCCGTAGAGCGTGCAGCGGTGCTCGGGCAGGAACCACTTGCCGGGGATGAGTGGCGCGGACCAGTCGATGTCGAGCTCGGGGTCGTACGAGTGCTTCGTCGAGGCGGTGAGCAGCTGTCGAGCCTTGTGGGCCTGGCGGGCGATCGGGTCGGTCGGTCGGGTCGATCCGGTCACGGAGTCGAGGGTCGTCGCGGTCACGAGGGCGTGCTCCTTCAGCGGGGTGGCGAATGCCGGTGAGGAGGGCCGCGGGGTGAGGTGCTGATACATCCGACCCCCATCGCCCGAGCCGGTGCCGATCCGACACTGCTCGACGGGCACCAACTCCTCGGGCCCGTCATGATGTCCGGCCGACGGACGCGCGGTCCCGCTCGATAGTCTTCAGCGTGCCGAACCGCCTGGCCGCCGCGACGAGTCCCTACCTCCTGCAGCACCGGGACAACCCGGTGGACTGGTGGGAGTGGGAGCCGGCGGCCTTCGAGGCCGCGGCCGAGCGCGACGTTCCGGTGTTCCTCTCGGTCGGGTACTCCGCCTGCCACTGGTGCCACGTCATGGCGCACGAGTCGTTCGAGGACCCCGAGGTCGCTCGCGTGCTCAACGAGGGGTACGTGTCGGTCAAGGTCGACCGTGAGGAGCGCCCCGACGTCGACGCGGTCTACATGGCGGCCACGCAGGCGCTGACCGGGCAGGGCGGCTGGCCGATGACGGTGCTGATGACGCCCGAGCGCGAGCCGTTCTTCTGCGGCACCTACTTCCCCAAGGGCCAGCTGCTGCAGGTGCTCGACGCGGTCTCGGACGCGTGGGTCAGCCGCCGTGACGAGGTGTTGGCCAGCAGCACCCACATCGTCGGAGCCCTCCGCGACGCCACGACTCCCCCGCCACACGCCCTGACCACCGGCCACCTCGACGCTGCCGCTGCCGCGATGCGGCCCCAGTTCGACTCGGCCCGAGGAGGGTTCGGGCGAGCGCCCAAGTTCCCGCCGTCGCTCGCGCTCGAGTTCCTGCTCCGCCACCACGCGCGGACCGGCGACGCCGGAGCCCTCGAGATGGTGGACGCGACGTGCACGGCCATGGCCCGGGGCGGGATCTACGACCAGCTGGCCGGCGGCTTCGCGCGCTACTCCGTCGATGTCGCCTGGGTCGTCCCCCACTTCGAGAAGATGCTCTACGACAACGCGCTGCTCACCCGGGTCTACGCCCACTGGTGGCGGGCCACCGGCTCTCCTCTTGCCGAGCGGGTCGCCCGGGAGACGGCGGACTTCATGCTCCGCGACCTCGGTATGCCGGAGGGCGGGTTCGCCAGTGCGCTCGACGCCGACGCGGCGGGGGTGGAAGGCCTCACGTATGCGTGGAGCCGCCCGCAGCTCGACGCGGTCCTCGGCTCCGAGGACGGGGAGCGGGCCGCGGACCTGCTCCGGGTGACCGCCGACGGCACCTTCGAGGACGGGCTCTCCACGCTCCAGCTGCCCATCGACCCGGCTGACCCGGACTGGTGGGCCGACGTCCGAGCGCGGCTGCTCACCGTCCGGAACGGTCGGCCCCAGCCGGGACGGGACGACAAGGTGGTGACCGCCTGGAACGGGTTGGCCGTCGCGGCCCTGGCCGATCTGGGGTCGATCCTCGGCGAACCCCGCTACCTCGGGGCGGCGACGCGAGCCGCGACCTTCCTCGTCGACACGCACCTCGTCGACGGGCGGCTGCGACGGTCGTCGCGGGGCGGGATGGTGGGCAACGCGATCGGGGTCGCCGACGACTACGGCGACCTGGCCGAGGGGCTGCTGGCCCTCCACCAGGCGACCGCCGAGCCCCGCTGGCTGGCCGTGGCCGGCGACCTCCTCGACACCGCACTGCAGCGCTTCGCCGCTGACGACGGGGGGTTCCACGACACCGCCGACGACGCCGAGTCCCTCTTCACCCGACCCCGTGCGGTGGGCGACAACGTCGAACCGTCCGGGACGACGTCGCTCGCCGGAGCGCTCCTGACCTACGGAGCTCTCACTGGCTCGACTCGCCACCTGGCCGCTGCGTCCGCGGCCGTGGACGCGGTCGGGGCCGTCGCCACGCAGAACCCGCGGTTCGCCGGCTGGGCCCTGGCCGTCGCGGAGGCCCGGGCGGCGGGACCGCTCCAGGTGGCGGTCGTCGGGTCCGGAGCCGGGCTGGACGCCCTCGTCGCCGTCGCCCGTGCGGCCACGTCACCGGGACTGGTCCTCGTCGCCGGCGAGCCCGACGCCACCGGCATACCCCTGCTCGCCGACCGGCCCCTCGTGGACGGCCGGCCCGCGGCCTACGTCTGCCGCGGGTTCGTGTGCGACCGTCCGACGACCGACGCTGCCGAGCTCCGTCGACAGCTTCAGGCCGCGAACATCTGAGCGCCAGGAGCGTTGCGGACGAATGCTTCTCGCGTCCGCTCGTCACCGACGAACAGGGCCGTGGCCCAGACGTCGGCCCACAGCAGGGTGTCCGCGACGACGGTCATCGACCCGAGGCGGTCGACTGCCTGTTGCGTCATCGGGTCGTAGAGGTGCGCGCCCCGCGCGGCCGTCCCGGAGGTCGCCACCGCACCCGCCGTCAAGGGCACCACGGCGACCATCCGCGAGCGGTCGCGGGGGTCCTCGACCCCGATCCGCCACGGAGCGGCGTCCGGACCCTCCGGCGGGACGTGACCGTGCCGGCCGACCAGGACGTCACCGCCGGCGTTGACCGACCACGAGGTCCCCGGCAGTCCGGCCAGCTCTCGCGCGGCGCGGTCGACACCCCACCCCTTGACCAGCCCGGTGGGGTCGTAGCGCACGACGCCGTCACCGTCCGGCAGCCAGGCCGTGAACGCCCCGTCGGTGCGCTCCGCGGCGAGCGCGCAGAGGTCCTCGACCTCCGAGAACAGCGGGTCGTCGGACCCGGCGGCGAGGTCCCCCCGTCGACGGCGGCTGAGCGCCGACTCGGGACGGTAGGTCGAGAAGACCGCGTCGACCCGGACCAGCTCGGCGTAGGCGGCGGCGACGGCCCGCTCCGCCTCGGCCTCGCGCACGTGCGTGCCGCGTAGGTGGATGCTGACCGGCATCCCCATCACCTGCTCCACCCACGCCCGGCGGCTCATGCGCTGGCCTGGTCGATGGCGGACTGGAGCGACTGCGTGTAGCCCTGAGAGGTGAGGGTCGCGCCCGACACGAGGTCGACCTCCGCGCTCTGCTCCGCGACCGCCTCGGCGTTGAGGATGGGCACCGCCCGGTCGTTGATGAGCTCGTCGTGCCGGTCCCGCTTCGGGACCTGGAGGGCCTCCACCGTCGCGATCCGCCCGTCGGCGACCGTGATCCGAACCTGCACGACCCCGAACCGGGTCACCACGGGGTCGCCGTCGAAGGTGCCCGACTCCGCCAGGTCGGGCGCGTCGCCGGACCGATCTCGGGCGGCCACCACGGCCTGACTGGGGGTGAACCGGCTCGAGGTGGACGTGTGGTAGCCGAACACCAGGACCAGAACGGTCACGGTGCCGAGCATCCACATCGCGATCCGCCTCACCAGACGAACCTCTCCACGTGGATCCGGTCCGGTGGGCAGCCCGCTCGGACCGCCGCCGAGCGCACGTGCTCCATCCACTGCGCGTTGCCACAGAGGTACACGTCCCGTTCGGCGACGTCGGGGACCAGGTGCACCAGCGCGTCGACGTCGTCCAGGTGCTTCGCCGACGCGGGAAGCCAGCTGTTCCGCGTCCGGATCCGTGGACCCGGCACCGTCACGACCCGGGCACCTCGCTCGGACGCCAGCGCGGCTAGCTCGTCCCGGAACAGCACATCGGCCGGCGAGTGGATCCGGTAGAGCAGGACCACGTCGCCGGGTCGCTGCGGCAGTCCCTCGAGGAGCGCGCGCATCGGGGTGACCCCGATCCCCGAGGCCATGAGCAGCACCTTGTCACCGGTCCGCACTCCGGCGTGCAGGCGACCATAGGGTCCCTCGACGAGGACCCGCGCTCCGGGGTGGAGCCCGTCCAGGCCGGTCGAGCCGTCGCCGACGTGGACCGCGGTGATCCGCAGCCGGGACCCGTCCGGCGCCGCCGACAGCGAGAACGGGTGGGCCCGCGTCCATCCCGGCCGGTCCAGGAAGCGCCACAGCAGGTACTGCCCCGCGCGCACCCCCAGGCGGTCGAGGTCGCGTCCGGACACGACGACGGAGGTCACCCCCAGGGACTCGCGCCGGACCTCCTCGACCACGAGCCGGTGGCGCCGGGACCGGACCAGTGGGAGGACGAGCCGGAACTCCACCACGCAGCCGAGCGCGACCGCGTACAGCGTCCACCAGAACACCGTGCCGGCGAGGTTGCCGACGAAGTCCTGGCCGGTCCAGAGCTGATGGGGCAGGGCCAGCCCCACACCGAGGTAGGCGTAGAGGTGCAGCAGGTGCCACGTCTCGTACCGGAGCCGGGCCCGGGCCTTCCGGATCGACGTGACGACGACCATGGTCAGCGCGACCGTCCCGGCCAGGGCGAGGAGCATCCCCGGGTAGTTGACGACGAAGTCGACGATCGTGCCCCAGATCCCGAGCTGGGTGGACGCGGCGTACCCGAGCGTGGACAGGGCGATGTGCGCCCAGAGCAGGTTGAACGAGGTCAACCCGGCGAGCCGGTGCGTTCGCACGATGGCGTCCTGACCGAAGCCACGCTCCAGGAACGGGACTCGCGCCATGAGGACGACCTGGATGAGCAACAGCAGGGACGACAGCAGTGCGGTGAGCCGGCCGAGCGAGTGGAGGGCACCGCTGAGTGAGCCGAGCTCCTGGGGTCCTTGACCACGGACCCAGAGGCCGACCACGAACACGACCGACAGGCAGCCGAGCACCGCCGCGAGCTGGCGCCACCAAGCGGGGTCGTTGGACGGGCGGCCTCCCGTGGCCCGTGCGATTCCGCCGACCACTCGCGAGACGAGGTGCTGTATCGACGGCTCCGCGGTCACCACGGGAGCGCCCGTGACCACATCCTGGGCCGCCTCCCTGTAGGTCCTCTGTGGCCACGCCATGTCAGGGCCACACCCCCAACAGCTGCAGCGAGATCCGCACGATGAACGCGGACACGACGACGATGAAGACCACCCGCACGAAGCCGCTGCCGAAACGGACTGCCGTCCGGGCGCCCACGTAGCCGCCGAGAAGGTTGCCGACGGCCATGACCAGCCCGACCTTGACCATGATGTAGCCGCCCGGGGCGAAGACGACCAGGGCACCGAGGTTGGTCGCGACGTTGGCGATCTTCGCCTTCGCGCTGGCCTCGAGGAACGCGTAGCCCATGAGACCGACGAGGGCGAAGACGAGGAACGAGCCGGTTCCCGGCCCCAGCGCTCCGTCGTAGACACCGATGACGAAGCCGATGGCCATCGCGGCGATCCGATGCCGGTGCCCGCTCCACCGCAGCGCCGTCTCCCGGCCCAGGTCGGGCTTGAGCAGGGTGTAAGCGCCGACGACCACGAGGCACACGAGGACGATCGGGTTGAACGCCGCCTTGGGGATGTGCAGGCCGATGAGCGCGCCCAGCACCGACCCGAGGAACGCCACGCCGGCCATCGGCAGAGCGGTGCGCAGGTCGGGGTGGACGCGACGGTAGTACGTGATGGCGCTCGTCGTGGTCCCGAAGATCGAGCTGAACTTGTTAGTGGCGAGGATCTGCGCCGGCGACGCCGTCGGGAACCCGAGCAGCAGGGCGGGCAGCTGGACCAGCCCGCCACCGCCCACGACCGCGTCCACCCATCCGGCGACCAGGGCGGCAGCGGCGATGAAGGCGACGGTGAGCAGTGACGGGTCCACCGTGGCGTCGGGCATCCTCGGTCAGCGCCGCCCGTCCCATCGCAGGGCGATGTCGAGGACCTCGATGACCTCGTGCACCACCGCGTCCGGCGTCGCGTCGTGCGCGACCCGCTGGTTCGCCGGGATGTCGCTGTGCGGCACGAGGATCGCGCGCATCCCGGCCGACTGCGGGCCGTGGACGTCCTCGTAGCCGCGGTCGCCGACGTAGACGCACCGGTGCGGTTCGACACCGATCCGACGGGCGGCCTCGAGGAAGATCTCTCGCTGCGGCTTCACCCACGGCGTCTCGCTGGAGTACACATCCGCGTCGACGAGGTCGAGCACGCCGTCTCGCTCGAACAGGCCTCGGTGGTAGTCCCGGCTCCAGATCGTGTTGGAGAGCACACCCACGCGAATCCCGTTGTCGCGTAACCCCTCCCAGAGTGGCCGGATCTGTGGGTCCGTCCAGGTGTGCGGCTCCCAGAAGGCCTGGTACGCGGCGAGGCCCGCCGCCGCGCGGGGGTCGTCGGCGACGATGCCGGCCTCGGCGAGAATCTCCTCGAGGCGAGACGAGGCGCCTTCGTCGCGGCCGCGGGCCCAGCCGGCGGCCTCCGCCTCCCAGATCCGGGCGGCCAGCTCGTCGGCGAGACCGGGGTCCGTCTCGTCGAGGTGGTACTGGCGGGCGAAGACCCGCCACTGCTCGTCGACGTCCACCGTGTGCCAGGGCGTGATCGTGCCGCCCCAGTCGAAGATCACCGCGCCGACACCCGCGCCGACACTCGCGGCGGTTCCCCCTGCTCCCCCTTCCCCCTGAGCGCCCGCGCTCATGAGGACGCGTGGCCGGTGCCGCGGACCTCCGCGACCACCTCAGCCACCGCCGAGGCGACCGGGACGACACGGCGCTCGCCCGAGCGCCGGTCCTTGACCTCGATGGTGCCGTCGGCGAGGCCTCGGCCGACGACGACGATCGTCGGGACCCCGATGAGCTCGGAGTCCTTGAACTTCACCCCCGGGCTGACCTGCTTGCGGTCGTCGTAGATGACCTCCAGGCCGGCCGCCTCGAGCCCCCCGACGATCTCCTGCGCCTTGAGGTAGACCTCGTCGTCCTTGCCCGTCGCGACCACGTGCACGTCCGCCGGCGTGATCTCCCGCGGCCAGCACAGCCCGTGCTCGTCGTAGTTGCCCTCGGCGATCGCGGCGACCGCCCGGGACACGCCCACGCCGTAGGACCCCATGGTGACCGTCACGAGCTTTCCGGTCTCGTCGAGGACCTTCAGGCCCAGGGCCTCGGCGTACTTCCGGCCGAGCTGGAAGATGTGCCCCATCTCGATGCCGCGGGCGGCCTCCAGCTGGTGCCCGCAGCTCGGGCACTCGTCGCCGGCGCGCACCTCGGCGGCCTCGATCGTGCCGTCGGCGGTGAAGTCACGGCCCGCGACGAGGTCGACCACGTGGCGCCCGGACTGGTCGGCGCCGGTGACCCAGCGGGTCCCCTCGACGACGCGCGGGTCCACGAGGAAGCGGACGCCGGCGGGCTTGTCCGCACCGAGCACCCCGGGTCCGATGTACCCCTTCACCAGGTCGGGGTGGTTCTCGAAGTCCTCGAAGACCGTGGCGACGGACGGCTCCAGCTGAGCGCCCAGGCGCTTCTCGTCGACCTCCCGGTCACCGGGGAGGCCGATCGCCAGGATCTCCTGCGTGCCGTCCGGCGCGGTCACCGTGACGAGGACGTTCTTGAGTGTGTCGCCGGCCGCCCAGGGGCGGTCGTCCCGGGGGAACCGGGCGTTGAGGTGGTCGACGAGCGTGGCGATGGTGGGCGTCTCCGGCGTGTCCTCGACGTGCGCCGCCGGGGCGTCGGTCCAGTCCAGCGCCGGCGGCACGGGCACGCGGACGGCCTCGACGTTCGCCGCATACCCGCAGTTGGGGCACCGGACGTAGGTGTCCTCGCCGTTCTCCGCGGTGGCGAGGAACTCCTCGCTCTTGCTGCCACCCATGGCCCCGGCCATGGCCTCGACGATCACGTAGTGGAAGCCCAGGCGGTCGAAGATCCTCGTGTAGGCCTCACGCTGCTGGTCGTAGCTCTTCTGGAGCCCGGAGTCGTCGACGTCGAAGGAGTACGCGTCCTTCATGACGAACTCGCGGCCGCGCAGGATCCCCGCGCGCGGACGGGCCTCGTCGCGGTACTTGTTCTGGATCTGGTAGAGGGTGACCGGCAGGTCCTTGTAGGACGAGTACAGGTCCTTGACGGTGAGGGCGAACAGCTCCTCGTGGGTCGGTCCGAGCAGGTAGTCGGCGCCCTTGCGGTCCTTGAGCCGGAAGATGTTGTCGCCGTACTCGGTCCAGCGACCGCTGGCCTCGTAGGGCTCCCGCGGCAGCAGTGCGGGAAACAGCAGCTCCTGGGCGCCGATCGCGTCCATCTCCTCGCGCACGATCTGCTCGACGCGGCGCAGGATCCTCAGACCCAGCGGCAGCCACGTGTAGATCCCCGGGGCGACGCGGCGGATGTAGCCGGCGCGGACCAGCAGCCGGTGGCTCGGCACCTCGGCGTCGGCAGGGTCCTCACGAAGGGTTCGCAGGAACAGCGACGACATGCGCATGGCCACGGTGGGGTACTCCGAGATCGGGCGGGCCGGGTGAGCCCTGACGAGGAAGGGTGCGCTGGGAAGGATATCCACGCCTCGGTATGCGTCTCACCAGACTTCCGTCTTCGTCTGGTCGACCGCCTCGTCAGACCTCTCGGCAGGCCTCTCGTCAGACGGCCCGGCCGGTCGCGCTGAGCGCCACCCGCACCAGCGGCCACTGCAGGGGCAGGCGCGCCACGGTTCCCGCGAGCATGGCGACCCGCGTGGTGTCATCGGGACGGCGGCGCCAGCGCTTGGCCGCGGCCACGGTCATCTGGACGTTGGCCGGGAACACCCCGACCAGGAGGGCCGCCGACGCCCAGCCGGCCGCGGACCTCGACCGCGGCGCCAGCAACCCTGCGGCGCAGACGAGCTCGGCGACGCCCGAGGCATACACGAGCTCGCGTCGGCCGGGCAGCGCGCGCGGCACGATCGGCTCGAACACCTGCGGCCGCACGAGGTGTGTCGTCCCGGAGGCGACGAACAGCAACGCGAGGCCGACGATGCGACGGGTCAGCGGTGCGGGCGGGGATCCGGCCATCCGCCCATCAGACCACCCCGTCGGCGACCGGCGCGGGCCGGCCCGACCCCCGGACGATGAGCCGGGTCGGGACGATCACCGTCGTCGGCTCTCCCGCGCCGGCGGCCAGCCGGGCGAAGACCTGCTGGACGGCTCGCTCCCCCAGCACCATCGGGTCCTGGTGGACGACGGTGACCGGGGGGTCCACCACATCGGCCAGCTCGAAGTCGTCGTACCCGACCAGCGACAGGGCGAGCCCGACCTGGCGCATCGCGTGCAGCACGGCCAGGGTCACCCGGTTGTTTCCGGTGATGATGGCCGTGACGGGGTCCGGCTCGGCGGTCCACTCGCGCAGGAGCCCGGCCACCTCGCCCGGCGCATAGGGCCCGACCCGCGACCGCAACGGCCCCCGAAGGGCCAGCGAGGAGGCCGCCGCGGCGAAGCCGGCCTGGCGCTGGCGTGCGGTCCAGATCGACTGGTCGTCACCGACGAAGCCGATGCGCTCGTGGCGGTGAGCGGCCAGGTGCTCCACCGCGCTGCGCATCCCGCCCTCGTTGTCGCTGAGCACCGCGTCGACGCCGAGGTCCGGCAGCGGCCGGTCCACGCACACCACCGGTACCGACCGGGCGGCGGTCCGCAGCGCCTCCGACGGCTCGGTCTCGATGGGGACCACGACCAGCCCGGCCACCCGTTGGGCGACGAGGGCCTCGACCAGCTCCGCCTCGTTCTCGGCGGACTGCTGGGAGGACGTGCTGATGAGCAGGTGCTGGCGCAGACGTGCCTCGCGCTCGATCCCGGCGGCGAGCTGGGCGTAGAACGGGTTCGCCAGGTCCTCGACCACCAGGCCGATCCGGTCCGAGCGTCCGGTCCGGAGCATCGTCGCGCCGGCGTGACGCTGGAAGCCCAGCTCGTCGATGATCGCGCGGACCCGCGAGGCCGTAGTGGGGCTGACTCCGGCCTCGCCGTTGACCACGCGCGACACGGTCTTGATCGACACGTCGGCCCGTCGGGCGACGTCCGCCATCGTCGGACGGCCGGGACCGTCCTCCGAGGGCAGATAGGCGCCCTGCTGCGACAACGTTGGCACAGCCCCTCACTATCGGGGGCAGAACGGACATCGTCAACCACGGCGGGCGAATACCACCGTGTGGGAAGCGGATCAGGGAGAACTCCGAGATCGGCGGCGGCTTCCCGCTGCTTGACGCCGGAGGGCTCCATGAGGTTCAGTGGTCCGCATTGTCAGACAACGATGTCGGTTGGTCGAGCGTCGCAGCACGGCCACGATCCAGGGCGTGGGGATCGTTACGCCCTTGTGACTGGTCGGAAGCGGCGAACTCCTCACACAACCGACCTTCGGTAGGTCAGAATCATCGAGCGCCGGGGCCTTCCCCGACCGTCGCGCTGCCGCGATTCGCCGGCCATCAGGTCTCTAGTCCCACCGCAGTCCCGCTCGGTCACGAGGAAGTGATGACGGTCAGATGAGCACCGACTCCAGTCTCCAGGACAACGCCTCCTCGCCCGGGCCGGAAGAGGGTGACATCCCTGCCGGCCAGGTCATCCTCGAGATGCGCGACATCAGCAAGGAGTTCCCTGGCGTCAAGGCGCTCTCGAACGTCTCGATGACGGTTCAGCGCGGCGAGATCCACGCGATCTGCGGGGAGAACGGGGCCGGCAAGTCCACGCTGATGAAGGTCCTGTCGGGCGTGTGGCCGGCCGGTAGCTACGACGGCGAGATCCACTTCAACGGCCAGCTGGTGGAGTTCAACAACATCCGCGACAGCGAGCACGCCGGGATCGTCATCATCCACCAGGAGCTCGCCCTCATCCCCGAGCTGTCGATCGGCGAGAACATCTTCCTCGGCAACGAGGTCACCCACGGCGGGGTCATCAACTGGATGACGACGCGCAAGCTCGCGAGCGAGCTGCTCGCCCGGGTCGGGCTCAACGAGAACCCCGACACCAAGATCAAGGACATCGGCGTCGGGAAGCAGCAGCTGGTCGAGATCGCCAAGGCGCTGTCCAAGGACGTCAAGCTGCTGATCCTCGACGAGCCCACCTCGGCCCTCAACGAGGGCGACTCCCAGCACCTGCTCGGACTCATGGCCGGGCTCCGCTCCCGGGGCGTGACCTGCATCATGATCAGCCACAAGCTCAACGAGATCGAGCAGATCTCCGACTCCATCACGATCATCCGCGACGGCAAGTCCATCGAGACCCTCCGGGTCAAGGAGGACGGCGTCGACGAGAACCGCATCATCCGCGGCATGGTGGGCCGTGACATCGAGTCCCGCTTCCCGGACCACGTCCCGGAGATCGGGGAGAAGCTCTTCGAGGTCAAGGACTGGACCGTCCGCCACCCGAACGTCGCGGACCGGCTGGTGTGCAAGAGCGAGAGCTTCTACGTCCGCCGGGGGGAGATCGTCGGCTTCGCCGGCCTCATGGGCGCGGGCCGCACCGAGCTGATGCGCAGCATCTTCGGTCAGTCCTACGGCATCTTCGTCAGCGGCACGCTGCTCAAGGATGGCCAGGAGCTCCACCTCAAGTCGGTGCCCGCGGCGATCGACGCCGGCCTGGCCTATGTCACCGAGGACCGCAAGACCCTCGGGCTCAACCTCCTCGACGACATCAAGCGGACCACCGTGTCGGCCAAGCTGAAGCGGATCACGCACGGCCTCGTCGTCGACGAGCGTGAGGAGTACAAGTACGCCGAGGAGTACCGCAAGTCGATGCGCACCAAGGCGCCGACCGTGGACGAGGGCGTGTCCAAGCTCTCCGGCGGCAACCAGCAGAAGGTGGTGCTGGCCAAGTGGCTGTTCACCGAGCCGGACCTGCTGATCCTCGACGAGCCGACCCGCGGCATCGACGTCGGCGCCAAGTTCGAGATCTACGGCATCGTCCAGCGGATGGCCGCCGAGGGTAAGGGCGTCATCCTCGTCTCGTCCGAGCTGCCCGAGCTGCTCGGCCTCTCCGACCGGATCTACACGATCTGCGAAGGAGCGATCACCGGCGTCCTCGACAAGGGACACGCCGACCAGGAGTCCTTGATGCGCCTCATGACCAAGACCTCGTCGAGGTCGGACGTCCCGACCCAGGCCAGCGCCTGATCTCACCGTAGTTCTAAGAGGAAGCCGGAAAACGCGATGAACAAGGTCAAGCAGATCTTCGGGGGCGACGCCCGCCAGCTCGGGATGATCTTCGCCCTCGCGGCGCTGATCATCCTCTTCCAGATCCTCACGGGCGGTCTGACTCTGCAGCCCGACAACGTCAACAACATCATCCAGGGCAACGCCTACATCCTGGTGCTCGCCATCGGCATGGTCCTCGTCATCATCGCCGGCCACATCGACCTGTCCGTGGGTTCGGTCGCGGCGTTCGTCGGCATCGTCGTCGCCATCTCCATGCGCGACTGGGGCGTGCCCTGGTGGGGCGGAATCCTCCTCGGACTGGCCCTCGGCGCCCTCGTGGGCGTCTGGCAAGGCTTCTGGGTGGCCTACGTCGGCATCCCCGCCTTCATCGTCACGCTCTCCGGCTTCCTCTTCTTCCGTGGCGCGAACCAGTTCGTCGGCAAGTCCAACACCGTCCCGGTGCCCCCTGAGTTCCAGGTGATCGGGGCCGGCACGCTTCCGGAGGTCGGCCCGAGTACCGGCTACAACAACCTCACGGTGCTGCTCGGACTGCTGGCCTGCGCCGGGATCATCTGGGGCACCCTGCGTGGCCGCCGCCAGCTCATCAACATCGGGGCGACCGTCGAAGAGGCCTGGATCACCTACACCCGGATGGCCCTCATCTGCATCGTCGTCTTCGGAGCGATGCTGCTCATCGCCTCGGGGCGCAAGGGTTTCCCGGTTCCCGGACTCATCCTCATCGCCCTGGTCCTCCTCTACGGGTTCATCGCCAGCAAGACCATCATCGGGCGGCACATCTACGCGGTCGGCGGCAACCGCCACGCCGCCGAGCTGTCCGGCGTGCGCAGTAAGCGGGTCAACTTCCTGGTGATGGCCAACATGTCGTTGCTCGCCGCCCTCGCCGGCATGATGTTCGTGGCGCGCTCCAACGCCTCGGGGCCGTTCGATGGTGTCGGCTGGGAGCTCGACGCGATCGCCGCGGTGTTCATCGGTGGCGCAGCCGTCAGCGGCGGGGTCGGCACCGTCATCGGGTCGATCATCGGCGGCCTGGTGATGGCCGTCCTCAACAACGGCCTGCAGCTGCTCGGAGCCGGCGCCGACGCCACTCAGATGATCAAGGGCCTGGTGCTGCTCGTGGCCGTGGCCTTCGACATCTACAACAAGTCGCAGGGCAGGCCGTCCATCTCCGGCCTGTTCATGCGCAACCGCAGATCCAAAGGATCCGACGGTGACGCGGTGCAGGCGCCAACGGCGGCCTCGGAGATCGAGAAGCTCGACGAAACCCTCGGCCAGCAAAGCTGACCGCGGCTCCTCACCGCACCCACATACCCGCGTCCCGCCGGGGCGCGCGCAGAAAGGAACATGCATATGCGTCTCATCGCCAAGGTGGTGGGAGTCACTGCGGTGGCTGCCCTCGCACTTACCGGTTGCGGTCGCGCTGCCGACTCCGGATCGAGCGGAGGGTCGGGCTCGACCGGCGGCTCCAGCGCCGGCTTCCCGGCCAACGCCACCATCGGCGTCGCGCTGCCTCAGAAGACGTCGGAGAACTGGGTCCTCGCCGAGGGCCTCTTCAACGACGGCCTGAAGCAGGCCGGTTTCACCCCCGACGTCCAGTTCGCCAACGGCGGAGTCTCTGAGCAGCAGAACCAGATCCAGGCCATGATCACCAAGCAGGCCAAGGTCATCGTCATCGGCGCCATCGACGGCGCGCAGCTGGGCACCCAGGCCAAGGCGGCCAAGGACTCCGGCGCGATCGTCATCGCCTACGACCGGCTGCTCAAGAACACCCCCGACGTCGACTACTACATCGCGTACGACAACCGGAAGGTCGGCCAGCTCCAGGGTCAGGCCCTCCTCGACGGGATGAAGGCCAAGAAGCCGAACGGTCCCTACAACATCGAGCTGTTCGCCGGCTCGCCGGACGACGCCAACGCTCAGGTGTTCTTCGACGGAGCCATGGACGTGCTGAAGCCGAAGCTCGACGACGGCACCCTGAAGGTCCCCTCGGGCCAGACCAGCTTCAACCAGGTCGTCACGCAGGGCTGGAAGGCCGAGAACGCACAGAAGCGGATGGACACGCTCCTGTCGGCCAACTACACCAGCGCCACGCTCGACGGTGTGCTCTCCCCGAACGACACCCTCGCTCGGGCCATCATCACCTCGGTCAAGGCCGCCGGTAAGCCCATCCCGATCGTCACCGGTCAGGACTCCGAGGTCGAGTCGGTCAAGTCGATCATGGCCGGCGAGCAGTACTCCACCATCAACAAGGACACCCGCGCGCTGGTGGCCGACACGATCAAGATGGTGCAGGCGCTCCAGAAGGGCCAGGCCCCGCCCCCGGGGATCAACGACACCAAGCAGTACAACAACGGTGTCAAGGTCGTCCCGGCCCAGCTGCTGACCCCGGTGATCGTCACTAAGGCGAACGCCAAGGAGGCCTACGCCAACGACCCGACGCTCCTCGCGATCGTCAACGCCGCGGGCTGACCCTCCCGGCACACCGCGAAGGGCCCGTTTCCCTGGGAACGGGCCCTTTCGCCTACCCGGGTATGCGTGGCCGCTAGAGCAGGACGGTGGTGAACGCCCCGACCTCCCGGTAGCCGATCGCCCGGTACGTCGCTCGCGCGGGCGCGTTGAAGTCGTTGACGTAGAGGGTGGCCAGCGGGGCGACGTGCTCGAGGATGAGATCGGTCGCCGCGGCCATCAGCGCCTCCGACAGTCCGTGCCCGCGCAGCCGCGGTGCGAGCCAGACCCCCTGGATCTGCGCGGCGTCCACCGCGGCTGACCCGACGTCGGCCTTGAACAGGACCTCGTCGCCCTCGACCCAGACCACCGTGTGCCGGTCGGCGATGAGCCCGGCGATCAGGGCCCGATATCCCCTGGAGGAGCCGCGGTAGGGCGGGTAGCCGATCTCGTCGGTGAACATGGCGGCCGCCGCGGGCAGGACGATGTCCACCTCCTCCAGCCGGGCGAAGCGGACCCGCGGCTCGGCGGCCACACCGAACTGCGCCGACGTCTGGGAGGTGGCCAGGAGCGGCTGGTGCGCACGGATCGCCCGGGCCCGCCCCCACGAGTGCTCCAGCACGCCCCACAGCGCCATCACCTGGTCGCTGGGGCCGAACACGGACGCGCACCCCTTGTGCCACCGCCGGATCCGGGCGGCGAACGCCTCGGCCGTCTCCGCGTCGCACTCGACGGGCACGACGTTGGCCGAGACCCAGCAGAGGGAGCGGAGCTGGCCGCCGCTGCGGAACCCGAGGAGGGAGCCCGGCGACGCGCGCAGCGCCCCCTCCTCGATCCGGGCGGCCACGAAGACGTTGGCCGCCGGGTTCCGGGCACAGAGGTCCAGGGCCTCGTCGCGGTCCGCCGTGGTCAGGGCGCGCACGGGGGACTGGGTGCGCAGCACAGGTACAGCCTGCCGGTCGGTCCTGGGGTTGTCGACCGCTATCCGCACGCGTCACCCGATCGGTATGCGCACCCGCGTCAGGCCGGGACGGTGACGCCCGTCCCGACCGCGGACGCCGCCGGCTCCCGGCGGAGCCAGGGACCGAGCGCGAGGCTGGTGCCCCATGCGGCACTCGCCCCGAGGACCAGCCCACCAGCCGCGAGGACGAGCCGGTACACGTTCTCCGGGTACGGCGTCAGGGTCGTCTCGACCTCCTGCCAGCTGATCACCACGAGGATGACGGGCGCCGACAGGACGGCCAGGGCGGCGACGAGCCGCGCGACCGGGCCTCGCCGCAGACCCCAGCCGCCGATGACCACCGCCGGGAACAACACCATGCCGGGGCTGAGGAACAACACCGGGACGATGAGGGCGAGCAGCTGCCACCAGCGACTGCCCCCGCGTCGCCGGGCGGCGTGGACGACACCCAACGCGAGACCGATGACCGCCGCCGTGAGGACGATCGAGAGGGTCCCGGCCCAGGTGAACTCCGGCGACGTGGAGATCAGCCGCATCCAGACCCGCGCCAGGACCCCCCAACCGGCGCCCAGGGCGAAGCCCATGGCGGCATACCGTGCGGTCCTCATGACCAGCGCACCGGCAGGCAGGCGAGACGGGCGCCGGCGGTGCCGTGGTCGTCGGTGTGCTCGGCGTGGAGGACGACCGCCCGGTCACCGGGCGACGGGACGAACGGCACGCGCGCCACGGCGACCGCACTCCCGCCCGGTCCCACGGTGACGTCGAGCCAGACCTCGGTCTGGTCGTTCACGACCGGAGGGACGACGCCGTTGACGGTGGACTGGTTGTAGTGCGGTCCGGCGGCAGCGCCGTTCCCGGCCACGCACGCGCCGGCATGCAGGTGCGCACCGTACGTGTGGCCGACCCCGTCGCGGCCGACTCCGGACACGACGAGGACGAACGTCGACGAGTCCCGGTGCGAGACGAACAGAAGGCGGGCCTGGGCCCCGTCCAGCGGGTCGCCGGTGGCGGGCTGGAGGTCGCGCAGCGGGCCCTGGAAGAGGTGGACCCCCTGCGAGCCGGTCGACCTCGCGGAGCCGGTGGCCTGGGCCGGGGCCGCGGTGGCGAGTGCGGCAACCGAGACGAGGCTGACCGCACCGACGGCGGCGAGGACCGCGCCGCGGGACGGCTTGGCTGTGGCGGACGTGGAGGCGTGGGTGTCGCGATGGGCGTTGGACATGACGAGACTTCCCCTTGGTGGGCAACAGGATCCGGCTCCGCCGGCCCAGATGGGCGGCGGGCACGGCTGATACTGGACTGACGCGTGCGACCGGCGGACGGGTGACCGGCCGTCGGCGACGGGAATCCGTCGTGTTGTCGTGTCACCCGGCGATGTCCGGTCTTCGTCTGTCGAAGTGATGGAGACTTTGGGTGTGGTGTCCTCCGGGACGACCGCAGGGCAGGAGGGCGTCGCGCCGGTCGACGCCCTCGTCGTCACGCTGTTCCGGTCCGAAGGGACCCGGCTCGTCTCGCTGGCGCGGCTGTTCGTCGACGACCGGACCGCCGCCGAGGACCTCGTCCAGGAGGCCTTCATCCGGCTGGCGCGCAACGCCCATCGGATCCGCGACGAGGAGCGCGCGGCCGCCTACCTGCGGTCCATCGTCATCAACCTCGCGCGTGACCACAACCGGCGCGGGCTGGTGTCCTTCCGGCATCGTCCGCCGGCAGCACCGGACGCCCCCTCGGCCGAGGAGTACGCGGCCGAGAGCGAAGGGCGCCAGGAGGTGGTCGAGGCGCTACGTGCGCTGCCTCGGCGGCAGCGCGACTGCGTCGCCCTCCGCTACTACCTCGAACTCTCGATCCCCGACATCGCGGAAACGCTTGGTGTCTCGGCGAACTCGGTCAAGACCCACCTGCAACGCGGGCTGCGGTCCATGGCCCAGACCCTGGAGGCGAAGCAATGAGCGCGCCTGAAGACCGTTTCGGTGAGGCCGTGCACGACGCGTTGCACGACCGAGGCCAGACCCATCCGTCCGACGATCTCTTCACCCGCGTCGTCGACAGCATCGACGCGGACCGACAGCGCCGACGCCGTCGCCGCGCTGACTTCCTGCTCTGGCTGGCCGGCCTGGCCCTCGCCACGATCGCCGTCCTCACCCTCACCCCCCGCAACGCCAAAGGAGTGTTGACCATGCCCTGGTGGGTCCTCGAGCTCGTGACCACGGCGGTTCTCGTCGCCATCGCCCTGTGGCTCGGTCCGTTCATCAAGCGGTTCGGCCGCGCCTACGCCGCCGACGTCTTCCACGACAACCCGCTGACCGGGAAGAGCTACATCGTCCTCACGGATGTCGTGTACTACCTCATCTTCACGGCATACATCCTCTTCACCGTGCACTTCGAACCGCCCGACGACTGGCGGTCCTTCGTCGGCAACGTGACGGCGAGCCAGCTGCAGTGGGAGGTGGTGCGGGTCGGCGGGATCCTGCTCATCATCGGGATCCTCCACGGCCTCAACATCGTGCTGATGCCCGTGCTGGGGCGGCTGTTCTCGCTGAACCGGCGCCTGCCCCCGGGGTCGGTCCCGCGACGGCTGCAGTCCGACGACAACCCGGACGAGCGCTCGATCTACCGACGGGCGGCGGAGCTGGAGCGGGAGGCCGACGACGACAACATGAGGTGAGCGGGGGCGTCGGGGGTCAGCCGACGGTGACCTGGGGCGACCCGTGCTCGGCGGCTTCGCCATCGCGCTCCATCGACTCGGCGATGCGCATGGCCTCCTCGATGAGGGTCTCGACGATGTCCTTCTCCGGCACGGTCTTGATGACCTCGCCGCGGACGAAGATCTGGCCTTTACCGTTGCCGCTGGCGACACCGAGATCCGCCTCGCGCGCCTCCCCCGGGCCGTTGACGACACACCCCATGACGGCCACGCGCAGCGGCACCTCGAGACCCTCCAGCCCCGCTGTGACCTCGTCGGCCAGCGTGTAGACGTCGACCTGGGCGCGGCCGCAGGACGGGCAGGAGACGATCTCGAGCTTGCGGGGGCGCAGGTTCAGCGACTGGAGGATCTGGTTGCCGACCTTGACCTCCTCGACCGGCGGCGCGCTGAGCGAGACCCGGATCGTGTCGCCGATCCCCTTGGACAACAAGGCCCCGAACGCCACCGAGGACTTGATGGTGCCCTGGAACGCCGGCCCGGCCTCGGTGACACCGAGGTGCAGCGGCCAGTCCCCCGCCTCGGAGAGCAGCTCGTAAGCGCGCACCATGACGACCGGGTCGTTGTGCTTCACCGAGATCTTGAAGTCATGGAAGTCGTGCTCCTCGAACAGGCTCGCCTCCCAGACCGCCGACTCGACCAGCGCCTCCGGGGTGGCCTTGCCGTACTTCTGCATGATCCGCGGGTCCAGTGACCCGGCGTTGACCCCGATGCGGATGGAGACGCCGGCGTCCTTGGCCGCCTGGGCGATCTCCTTGACCTGGTCGTCGAACTTGCGGATGTTTCCAGGGTTGACGCGGACCGCGGCGCAGCCGGCGTCGATCGCCGCGAAGACGTACTTGGGCTGGAAGTGGATGTCGGCGATGACGGGGATCTGGCTGTGGCGGGCGATCTCCGGGAGGGCGTCGGCGTCGTCCTGGGTGGGGCAGGCCACCCGGACGATGTCGCAGCCGGTGGCCGTCAGCTCGGCGATCTGCTGGAGGGTCGCGTTGACGTCCGTCGTCGGCGTGGTGCACATCGACTGGACGCTGATCGGAGCGTCCCCACCGACCTCGACCTTGCCGACCCGGATCTTCCGCGTCGGCCGCCGAGGGGCGAGTACCGGCGCGGGAAGGGCGGGCATACCAAGCGAGACGGTCATGGTGCCAGTATCCCAGCCCGCGACCGGTCCGGTTCACCCGCCAACCTCCGCCCACGTGGTGAGTTGTTTACCGACATTTCAGACATCCGCCTCGAATAGGCCACCACGTGGGGACTTATCGACGCGGTCCAGGAACGCCCGGGAAGAACGCCCGCCATTCCTCGCTGAACGTGGTCACGGCCGCGGCCCCGCGCTCGCGTCGTGCCGCCTCGATGCGGCGGAGCGTCTGCAGCGGGTCGTGGTCGAGGTCGTCGGAGATCACCTCGATGATGCGCCAGGTGCGGCTGTCGGTGTCCTCGCGACGACGGATGTCCGACGCCCAGACCTCCTCGGACTGGCGATGCCAGCGGCCCTGGTACTCGATCGCCAGCAACAGGTCGCGGTATGCGAGCTCGAACCGACGGAGCCATTCCCCGGTGACGGGGTCGCGCAGGATGTGGTTCACGGTGGGCTCCGGCAGTCCGGCCAGGACGACGAGGAGCCGAAGCCGTGACTCCGGCGGCGAGTCCACACCAGCTCGGACCAGGCGCATGGCCCGGCGCGCGAGCCGAGCCCGCGGGCCGGACCAGTCGTCGGCCGCCGCGATGAGACGTTCGGGACTCGTGACGCCGCGCCGGACAAGGCGGTCCCCGAGGGTGACGAGCTCGAGAAGATCCAGCTGGCTGGCCAGGTCGCATACCGTCCGTTCCGGAGTGGTGAGGCGTAGCCCACGTCGGAGGACCGGCCGGTCGGCGGACAGGTAGCGATGGGTCCGGATGCCGTCCACTCGGCAGTCCTGACCGGCCGGCACGGTCAGGTGGATCGCCGACTGGCGCGGCACCGCCCCTCCCCAGAGCAGCGCCGCCGTGTGGTGGCTCGCCATCGCCGTCGGTGGCGCGATCCGCAGAGCGGCCTCCACACGCAGCCGAAGGGTTCGTGTCGTCTGCCGGTCGACGTAGACGTTGTGAAACAGCCGAACGAACCGAGGTGACGTCAGGTCGCGGTCACGGAGACCCCAACGCTGAGCCTCGGCCCGGGTGAAGGGCTTCGTCGGGTCCAGCACTGGACGCCCGCTCGGCAACGCGCTCATGGTTCACCACCGTGGCGGCTCCCCGCGTCGAGGCCTCTGGGTTGTCCACAGGCCGCGGCGTCGGTAGTCCCTCCCGCCCCGCACCTTTGCGCGCACGTGGTGGCTCATTAACCGACATTTCCGACATGGACCGTCGACAAGTCACCACGTGGGCGCCAATCCGCAGGCGCAGGACCTTGCGCAGGCGCAACCGGGGGCGGCGCTGGGGATGGGCGGCGACGCGGCGGGTCAGAAGAGCTTGACCGGTTTGACGATGTCGGCGTAGATGAGCAGGGCCGACATGCTGATGAGGACGACCGCCATCGTGTAGGCCACCGGCAGCGCCTTGGCGACGTCCACGTGGCCGGGGTCGGCCTTCCCGAGGATCCGGGCGCCGTTGCGCTTCAGGCCCTCCCACAGGGCACCCGCGACGTGACCGCCGTCGAGCGGGAGCAACGGGATGAGGTTGAAGACGAACAGCGCCATGTTCAGCGCCGCGATGAGCGACAGCAGGGTCATGACCTTGGCCATCGTCCCGTCGGCCCCGAGGTCGGCGGCGGCGATCTCCCCGCCCACGCGGCCCACGCCGACGACCGAGATCGGTCCGTTGGGGTCACGCTCGCCCGACCCGAAGGCGGCCTGGACGACGCCGACCATCTTCTGCGGGACGTTGACCACCACCCCGGCGGTCGTCGTGAACTGGTTCCAGACGAACCCGGGCACCTGCAGGACCGTGCCCTTGACCAGCTCGCCCGTGGGCGTCGCCCCGAGGTAGCCGACCGTCTCGGTGACCACGTTGCCGTTGGCGTCCACCTTGACCTTGTCGCTGTCGACGTAGGCCGCCCGGCCGAGGGGCGCGATCGGCGCCGCGAGCGTGACCTGCGACCCAGCGCGGTCCACCACGAGGGTCATCGTCTGTCCCGCGGACTGACGGATCAGGGGCGTCACCTGGTCCCATGTCGAGACCGGCGTGCCGTTGACCGAGACGATCCGGTCGTCCTTCTGGAGACCGGCGGCGGCCGCCGGCGAGGCGGGGTCACCGGGCGCACAGTCGGGCTGCGGCTTGGCGACGGTCGGCGCGGTCGACGGGACGCACGTCGCGACCGACGAGATCAGGGGGGTGGTGGTCGGGATGCCGTAGAGCGTGAGAATGCCCCCGAACAGGACCACCGCGATGAGAAGGTTCATCGTCGGCCCGCCCAGCATCACGATGACCTTCTTGGGCACGCTGAGCTGGTAGAAGACCCGGTTCTCCTCGCCCGGCTGGACCTCGTCCATCGAGTCCTGGCGGGCCTGGTCCATCAGCTGGCTGAACCGGCCGGTCGACGACGCGCGGAGCTGACCCTCGGGGTCGCCGGGCTTGGGGGGGAACATCCCGATCATCCGGATGTAGCCCCCGAGCGGGATCGCCTTGACGCCGTACTCGGTCTCGCCGGTGCGCCTCGACCAGACGGTCGGCCCGAAGCCGACCATGTACTGGGTCACCTTGACGCCGAACTTCTTGGCCGGCACGAGGTGGCCGATCTCGTGGAGGGCGATCGACAGCGCGACGCCCAGGGCGACGATCAGCACGCCGATGATGTACGCGATCACGCAGGGGTCCTTTCCAGGCCGAGCACCGTGCGGGCCCGGGTGCGGGCCCAGGCGTCCGCCTGTAGCACCGTCTCAACGTCCAGCTCGCCGCTGTTGATCCCGGCCTCCGGAGTATGCGCGTGGTCGTCCACGACCCGGGCCACCGTGTCGACGATGTCGGTGAACCGGATCCGGCCGTCGAAGAACGCCTGGACGCACTCCTCGTTGGCCGCGTTGTAGACCGCCGGGTAGGTCCCGCCGGCCTGCCCGACCCTCTTGGCGAGGCCGACGGCCGGGAACGCCTCGTCGTCGAGCGGGAAGAACTCCCAGGTGGCCGCCCGGGACCAGTCGACCGGGTGCGCTGCTCCGGGTACCCGCTCCGGCCAGGCCAGACCGAGCGCGATGGGCAGCTTCATGTCCGGCGGCGAGGCCTGGGCCAGCGTGGACCCGTCGACGAACTCGACCATGGAGTGGACGACCGACTGCGGGTGGACCACCACGTGGATCCGCTCGAAGGGGACGTCGAACAGCAGGTGGGCCTCGATGACCTCCAGGCCCTTGTTGACCAGGGTGGCGGAGTTGGTCGTGATGACCGGTCCCATGGCCCAGGTGGGGTGCGCCAGGGCCTGCTCGGGAGTGACGTCGAGGAGCTCGTCGCGTCCCATCCCCCGGAACGGTCCGCCGCTGGCCGTGACGACGAGGCGCTCCACCTCGTCGGCCGTCCCGCCGCGGAGGCACTGCGCGAGGGCCGAGTGCTCGCTGTCGACCGGCACGATCTGTCCCGGCTTCGCGGCGGCCTTGACCAGCGGGCCCCCGATGATGAGCGACTCCTTGTTGGCCAGGGCCAGCGTTGTCCCGGCGTGCAGCGCCGCGAGCGTCGGTGCCAGGCCGATCGAGCCGGTGATGCCGTTGAGGACGACGTCGGTCGGGCGGGCGGCCAGTGTCGCCGCGGCATCGGGTCCGGCCAGCAGCTCGGGCCGGTATGCGGCGCGTCCCGCCTCGCGTGCGGCCTCGGCGACGGCGGCGGCGAGCTCGTCGACCGACCCCCGGGCGCAGGCGACGGCCTCGACCTGCAGGTCGACGGCCTGGCGAGCCAGCAGCGTGAGGTTGCCGCCGGCGCTGAGCGCGGTGATGCGGAACCGGTCGGGCGCGGCGGCCACGACCTCGATCGCCTGGGTGCCGATGGACCCGGTCGACCCGAGCAGGGTCACGGTCCGCGGCGAGGAGGTCACCCCGTGATTGTCCCACTCGCCAGCCGGTCGATGGCCCGCCTCGTCATGGAACGGGTGACCGGGTCGTGCAGCAGGCGAACCGGCAGGAAGTACGTGCGACCGGGCCGGCCGTGGAACCACACCGCGGTCGTCACCCACAGCAGGCGAGCGGCCGGGTCGACCCCGACCGAGGCCCGGAAGTCGAGGTGCCGGTCCGGGTAGGCGATGAGCGCCTCGTCGCGGTCCACCTCGTGGACCCGGAAGACGTCCCAGGTGCCCGTTGAGGCCCCGACGACGGGCGCGAACAGCTGGCGCAGCCCCATCAGCCCGGTCACGGCCGGCGGGATGCTTCGCGGCGAGAAGATCTCGCGCGCCCAGCGGGCCGGGTCGGCCACGCCCGCCACTTCGGCCGGGATGCTCTCGACGACCACGTCGGCCCAGTCGGGCGGCGGCTGGTCGCGCAGGGCCAGGGAGGTGAACGACGGGGCGTGGATCACGGTCATGACTCTCCATACGGGGCCGTATGCTCGAACTCCATACGGTAGCGTATGGCCGTGCCGACGCGGAAGACCCTCACCCGGGAGGACTGGACGGCTGCGGGGCTCGCCGCCCTCGTCGAGGGCGGCCCGGACGCGGTAGCGATCGAGCCGATCGCGGCCCGGCTCGGGACCACGAAGGGCTCGGGCTACTGGCACTTCGCCGACCGAGCCGACCTGCTCCGGGCCGTCCTGGCGCGATGGGTGCAGGACTACACCGTCGCCGTCCGCGAGCGGGTGCAGGCCGACGGCGGCAGCTCACGGGAGCGTCTGCGGCATCTGCTGGGGATCGTCAGCCGCGCGGCGGAACACTCGTCGGCCGAGATGCTCCTGGTCGCGAGTACGGACCCCGACGTCCGCTCGGCCGTCGTCGAGGCGACCCATCTGCGAGTCGCCTACGTCGAGGGGCTGATCCGCGAGGCCGGGGTGCCCGGGTCCGAGGCCAGGTCCCGTGCGGCGCTGGCCTACGCCGCGTACCTCGGGTATGCCTCGCTCACCTCGGCCGTGCCGGGGCTGACCCCGACACGGCCGGTGGAGCGCCGCCGGATGCGAGAGGCCCTCATGGACCTCGCCCTGCCCGTCACTCGGTGAAGACGCGCTCCTCGATCAGCTGCTCCAGGACGTACTGGCCGGACGCCTCGTACCGCCCCTCGGCGAAGGCCTTGCGGAACTCCAGCTCAACGCCGTCGACGCCGTGACGGTTCTTCTCGATGGTCATGACGACCCACTGCTTGTAGCGCTCGGCGTTGCCAAGGTCGTAGACGAGGTGGTGGCGCGCGACGACGTCGTACTTGTCGTTGAGGATGAGCACGACGTCGGCCTCGTAGGCCAGCGCCGAGGACCCGCGCAGGTCGTGGACGCGCATCCGCTTCCCGGCGACCAGGCTGGCCTTGTCGGCGGCCACGATGGCGAGGATCGGCACCCCGAGCGACAACGTCAGGTCCTTGAGCCGCTCGACGACGATGGTGACGCGCTCCTCCTCGGTGCCCGGGCCGCCCGGCACCGGCACCTTCTGGAGGTAGTCGACGACGACCAGCGGAGTCATCCCGTCATCGGTCTGGAGGGACTCCACGACGCGAGCGATCTCCTCGAGGTCGGTCGTGGCTCCGGTGGACTCGTGGATGTGGAGGCGACCCGCATACCGGCGCATGGTCTGCAGACCCTCCGGCACCCCCCGCAGGCCGGCGAGGCGGTCGTCGAGGGTCTCTCCGGGTGGGCCGGAGTGCTCGAAGGCGTTCCGGATGGCGGGCAACCGCGCGGCGTCCAGGCCGGCCACCAGGCTGGCCTCGAGGGACAGGAGCCGCTCCAGCAGGGTGTGGCCCTCGTGCTCGTAGGAGAAGACGACCGCGCTGCCGCCGCTCCGGACGACGTTGCGGACCATCTGCATGACCATGGTGGTCTTGCCCAACCCCTGGGGACCGCCGAGCAGGACCAGCTCCCCGGACCGGAACCCGCCCTCGAGGGCGTCGTCGAGGACCGAGAACCCCGAGGCGATGACCGCAGCGCCCGGCCGCACACCGCGCTGGATGGCGTCGTCGGTGCGCGCGAGGAGGTCGGCCATGGAGCTGAGGCGGCCGTCGGAGCCGGTGATGGCGGTCGTCATGGCGTCAAGTCCACCAGCCCGCCTGCGTCCGGGTGCGGCTTTGCCGCGAATCGGCCCGAACGGACCAGATCAGAGGGCGATACCGACGTACTTGGTCTCGAGGTACTCCTCGATACCCTCGAAGCCGCCCTCGCGACCGAACCCGCTGTGCTTGACCCCCCCGAACGGCGCGGCCGGGTTCGAGACGATGCCCTGGTTGACCCCGACCATGCCGTACTCGAGCGCCTCGCTGACCCGCACCGCTCGACTGAGGTCGGAGGTGAAGAGGTAGGCCACGAGGCCGAAGTCGGTGTCGTTGGCCATGCGGACCGCCTCGGCCTCGGTCGAGAAGGCGGTCACCGGCGCCACGGGACCGAAGATCTCCTCCTTGTGGATCCGCGCGTTGGTCGGCACATCCGTAAGGACGGTCGGCGTGAAGAAGTACCCCGCGCCGCGCTGCGGCTCGCCGCCGGTGACCACCCGCGCGCCCTTGGCGACGGCGTCCTCGAGGAGCTCGGTGACCTTGGCCACCGCCTTGGCGTCGATGAGGGGCCCGACCGTGACGTCCTTGCGCGTTCCCTTGCCCACGGTCAGCCGAGACATCCGCGCCGCGAACTTGCGAGAGAACTCCTCGACGACGGACTCGTGGACGTAGAACCGGTTCGCTGCCGTGCATGCCTCCCCGATGTTGCGCATCTTCGCGAGCATCGCACCGTCGACGGCGCGGTCGACGTCGGCGTCCTCGAAGACGAGGAACGGCGCATTGCCGCCGAGCTCCATCGAGACCCGCAGCAGCTGCTCGGCCGACTGCTCGACCAGCGTGCGCCCGACCTCGGTCGACCCCGTGAAGGTCAGCTTGCGCAGCCGCGGGTCGCGGATCAGCGGCTCGCACAGCGCTCCGGTATGCGACGTGGTGACGAGGTTGAGCACGCCGTCGGGCAGCCCGCACTCCTGCAGCACCCGCGCCAGCAGGAGCATGGTCAGCGGCGTCTGCTGCGCCGGCTTGACGACCATCGTGCAGCCGGCGGCGATCGCGGGGCCGATCTTCCGGGTGCCCATGGCGAGGGGGAAGTTCCAGGGGGTGATCATCAGCGCCGGGCCTACGGGCTGCTTCATCGTCATCAGCCGGGTCTTCCCGTCCGGTGACGTCGCCCACTGGCCGTGGACCCGCACCGCCTCCTCGGAGAACCACCGGAAGAACTCCGCGCCGTAAGCCACCTCGCCGCGCGACTCGGCCACCGGCTTGCCCATCTCGAGGGTCATCAGCAGGGCGAACTCGTCGGCCCGATCGGTGATCCGCTCGAAGGCGGCGCGCAGGATCTCGCCGCGCTCGCGTGGGGCCGTGGCGGCCCAGGCGCCCTGGGCCTTCACCGCCGCGTCGAGCGCCGCCGTGCCGTCCGCGACGGTCGCGTCGGCCACCTGGGCCAGGGTCCGGCCGGTGGCGGGGTCCTCCACCGCCAAGGTCTTCCCTCCGGTGGCGTCCCGCCAGGAGCCGCCGATGAGCAGCTGCTTCGGGACGGTGTCGAGGAGGCTCTTCTGCGTCGGTGCCGGCATACCTCGCAGGTTACGGCGAGCCGGCCTCAGCGATCCAGGAGGGGACGGTCCGGGTCGTAGCCGTCGCCGCCGGCCGCGTCGCGGCGGCGCCGGGCGATCGCCGAGAGGGCCTCCAGGACAACGCGGTTCGCCAGGGCGGCGGTGATGTCGGCGTGGTCGTAGGGCGGGCTGACCTCGACGACGTCCATCCCGACGATCGGCAGCTCGAGACAGAGCCGGCGAACCGCGTCGAGCAGCTGTCGGGCCGTGAGGCCGCCCGGTTCGGGGGTTCCTGTCCCGGGAGCGTGCCCGGGGTCACAGACGTCGATGTCGACCGAGAGGAAGACGCCGTCGCAGTCGTCGGTGGCGATCCGCGACGCTTCGGTCAGGCAGGTGTCGAGCCCTCGGCGGGTGATCTCGGTCATCTCGTAGGAGCGGAAGCCCTCGACGGCCATCCAGTCCAGGGTCTCGGGCGGCGGCCAGTACCCGCGCAGCCCGACCTGGAGGAACCGGTCGCCGCGCACCGCTCCCGACTCCAGGAGCCGGCGCATCGGCTGGCCGTGACCCCAGAGCGAGCCGAACTCCACGTCGCCGGTGTCGGCGTGCGCGTCGAAGTGGATCATCGAGACGCGGCCGAGTCCGAGGACGTTGGCCACTCCTTTGGCGTCGGGGTAGGCGATGGAGTGGTCGCCTCCGAGGACGACGGGGATCGCCCCGGCGCGAGCGACCTTCTCGACGGCGGCCTCGAGCGCCGGGAGGGCGACCTCGATGTCGCCGGAGTACATCTCGACGTCGCCGGCGTCGACGACCCGCAGATCGCGAAGACCGTCGGTCCGCAGCGCCAGAGAGGGCCGGGACCCGTCGTGCGGGAGGTAGTCGGTGGTCCGGATGGCCTGTGGTCCGAACCGGGCACCCGGGCGGTGGGAGGTGCCTCCGTCGAACGGTGCACCGAGCATGACGACGTCCGCCCGCGCATACGTGCTCGCGTCGTCGAGGTCGCAGCGGTCGACGCCGAGGAAGGTGACGTCGGGGCCGTACTGCGCGCCGTAGCGGGTCATCCTCACACGGTAGTGCACCACTTGCGGGTGAACCGAAAGTCGTTGGCGCACAAACGAATTGACCTTGACGGGGATCACGGCGAACGATAGAATCGAACACATGTTCGAGGACGAGATGGCGGTGCTCACGAGAGTCGACCGCGGCCTGTCCGACGCGGACCGGGTCGACCGGCTGAGCGCCCTCGAGCAGGTCAAGGCCGCGTGTGCAGCGGCGCAGGCGCGAATCACGGCGGACTTCGCCGAGTCGCAGGCCGAGGTCGCCGCGGCGTGGCGGGAGCGCGCCCGCGAGTGCGCCGGTGACAACGACTTCGACGGGTGGCGAGCGGCTCGGGAGCAGGCGCGACGGGCGTCCGTGGACGCGGCGGAGCCGGTCTCCGGGTCGACCCGGCGCCGCCGAGCGACGCGGGAGGTCGGGGTGGCCGGTCAGGTGGCGCTGGCTCGCCGGGTGTCACCGTCCCGCGGGAGCCGTCACCTGGCGGTGGCTCTCGCGCTGGTGCGCCACCTGCCCCGTACGCTGGCGGCCCTCGAGGTCGGCGCGCTGAGCGAGTGGCGGGCCGACCTCGTCGTCCGGGAGGTGGCGGTGCTGTCGCCCGAGGACCAGTCAGCGGTGGACGCCGAGCTGTTCGAGGGTCTCGGCCCGGAGGGCGTCGGGCGCTTCGGTGACCGCGAGCTGGTCCGGCGGGTGCGAGCGATCGCCTACCGGCTGGACGCCGAGTCGGCGCTGAACCGCTGCCGCGGAGCCGAGGAGCAGCGGCGTGTCTCGATCCGGCCGGCCCCCGACACGATGAGCTACGTCACCGCCTACCTGCCGGTGGCCCAGGGGGTGGCGGTGCACGCGGCACTCACGGCGGCGTCCGCGGCGAGCCGGGCCGGTGGGGACGCGCGTTCGACGGGCCAGCTCATGGCCGACCTGCTCGTCGAGCGGGTGACCGGCCAGGCCACGGCGACCGCGGTGCCGGTCGAGGTGCAGGTCGTCATCACGGACCGCGCGCTGCTCTCCCACGACCCGACACCGGCGCAGGTTCCCGGCTACGGCACGGTTCCCGCCGGCTGGGCCCGCGACCTCGTGCGCCAGACGCCCGAGGCGGTATGGCTGCGGCGGCTCTACACGCACCCGGACGACGGCACCCTCGTCGCGATGGACTCGACCCGGCGGTTGTTCGACGGCGGCCTGCGCCGGTTCCTCGTGGCGCGGGACGGCACGTGCCGGACGCCGTGGTGCGACGCGCCGATCCGCCACCTCGACCACGTCGTCGACCATGCGTCCGGCGGCCCGACGAGCGCGCACAACGGTCAGGGCACCTGCGAGCGCTGCAACCACACCAAGCAGCAGCCGGGCTGGCACGCCAGACCCCAACCGGCATCGCCTCCGGGGTCCTGGCGCCCGCATACCGTCGTGACCGTCACGCCCACCGGCCACCGGTATGCGTCGACCGCGCCGCCGGTCCTGCCTGGCGAGAAACCCGACCGGTTCAGTCCGCTCGAGCGACATCTCGAGACCCTGCTGGCGGCCTGACGCACTGACGTCAGGGCGACTCCGCAGCGCGCAGGACCGACTCGAGCTGCTTGCCGAGCGTGCGCGCGCCGACGAGGGGGATCAGGGCGCCGATGAGCCTGCCCCGGAAGGACTTCGGGACGCGGTGCAGCGTGACCTCCACGTCGGTTCCCGATGTCCGCGGCGTCAGGGCGTAGTGCCAGCTGCTGCCGACCCCCCAAAGGTTCGACTCGAGGGTGTCCACCGTCACGGTGCCGGCGGTGGCGTCCCAGGAGTAGCGCTCCCGCTCCCAGCCCATCGCCGTGCCCTCGGTGACCTCGGCCCAGTCCTCGCCCTGGTCGTGGACCGCGAAGTGGGCCGCGTCGATGTTCGGAAACCGATCGACCCGTTCGGGGCCGAAGTCGGTCAGTACTTTCATCACCTCGTTCGGCGGCAGGGTGGTGTGGACGGTGAAGCGGGTCGTGGACATGGCCGGGTCTCCCGTGGTGGGTGGTGGGCTCAGACTCGCAGGTCGAAGCGGCTGACGACATCGGCCAGCCACGGCACGTCGACGAAGCTCAGGCCGAACTCCTCCGCCAGCCGCGCGCCACGCTCCGGGTCGGCGCCTCCCTGTTCCACCAGGTCGACGACCGCGCGGAAGAACAGCTCGAAGCCCGCCGGGCTGATCACCTCGATCATCCGCGCCGGCTCTGGCCCCGCGTTCCACATGGCATGCGCCTCACCACGGGGCTTCGTGATGTAGCCGCCCGACCCCAGCACGGCTTCACGGTCGCCGGACCGGAAGCCGATGAGTCCCTCGGTGACGATCGAGTACTCGTCCTCCCGGGTGTGCAGGTGAGGAGGCACCAGCGCGCCCGGCGGGAAGCCGTGCTCGACGATCGCCACGGTGCCGCCGGTGTCGGCGCCGAACAGCTTGAAGTCCACGGTGATCGCGCCGAGGTCGCCGCTGCGGCCCGCGCCGGGGCGAACGACGGTCAGCGGTGGCGGCTCCGAAGCACCCATGCCGCCCAGACTGGCACCGCTCATGGCCATCGCAGGGAGTTGCTGCTTAGGCTCTCCGAGAAGCCCGCGGCCGCGGGCGCCACCCGGCAGCGGCGCCGACCGACCGGGAGGACCCATGACCACGGAGCAGACGCACCCCGACGAAGCGGAGAAGCGGGTCGGCTGGCCCGAGCTCTTCTTCGACCTCGTCTTCGTGTTCGCCGTCACCGGCGTGTCCGCGCTGCTCGAGGTGGACCATTCGTGGGCCGGCGTGCTCCGTGCGGCCATCGTCTTCGTCCCGTTCTACTGGCTCTGGGTCGGCACGGCGATCCAGACGAACCTGCAGGACGTCGACCGCGCTCCGACCCGCATCGCCGTGTTCGCGATCGCGCTCTGCGCCATCTTCATGGCGGTCGCCCTGCCCGAGGTCTATGGCGAGCTGGGACTGCTCTTCGCCGGCGCCTACTGGGTCGGTCGGCTCGTCCTGGGCCGGGATGTCCTGCGCGGGTTGCGACACCGGCGGTGGCCGGGCCTGACCCCGGTCACGGTGAGCATGGTCCTGACGGGGCCGTTGCTCGTGGTGGGGGCGTTCACCGACGGGGCGGTCAGGGAGGGGATCTGGGCGGCGGCTGCCGTCATCGACCTGTCGACCCCGAGCGTCCTCCGGTCCCGCCTGCGCGGACTGCACGTCAACGCCGCCCACCTGTCCGAGCGGTTCGGGCTGTTCGTGCTCATCGCCCTGGGCGAGTCGGTCGTCGCGATCGGTGCGTCGTCGCGGGGCGACCATGGCCTCACCTGGTGGGTCGGCGTCGCCGTGGCGGCCGCCTTCCTCCTGGTCTGCGCCCTCTGGTGGGTCTACTTCCAGTTCGCGGCCCAGGCTGTTCGGTACGCCATGGGCAGCGCGACCGTGCAGCTGGACATCACCCGACTCGTCCTCAGCTACGGGCACCTGCTGTTCATCTTCGCCATCATCCTGCTCGCGGTCGGCCTGCACGAGACGGTGGCCGAGCCGACCCATCACCTGGAGGTCGGCGTCGCCGCCATGCTGCTCGGCGGAGCCGCGCTGTACCTCGCGACGTTCGGGTTCACCCGGTGGGCGATGTTCCGTCTCGTCTCGACCACCCGGCTCACGACGGCCGCGGTGATGCTCGCGCTCATCCCGGTGGCGCTGGTGGTGCCAGGACTGGTGGTCCTGGCCATGGCGGCGGTCGCGGTCACCCTGCTCAACGTCGTGGAGTGGCGGATGAACAGCCGCATCGGCTGGCGGTCCAAGACCAGCGCCGCGGACACCCCTGCGCCCGACTGACGCCGGACCCGAGCGGTGGCCGCGACAATGACGCCACACCGACGTCACACCGACCAGAGGAGACACTCATGGAGACCCGTGCCGTCTCGACCGACCAGGCGCCCGCAGCGCTGGGCCCCTACAGCCAGGCCATCGTCGCCGGGGACTTCGTGTTCTGCTCCGGCACCGCCGGCATCGACCCGGTCACGGGCCTGGTCGCCGAGGGCATCGAGGCGCAGACCGAGCAGGCCCTGAGCAACCTCGCCGCCATCCTCGACGCCGCCGGCAGCTCGTTCGCCGAGGTCGTCAAGACGACGATCTTCTACGCGGACGTGGACGACTTCGCGCTGCTCAACGCGGTGTACGAGCGACACATGCCGGACCCGCCGCCGGCCCGATCGGCACCGGCCAACGTCCGGCTGCCGCGCGGGCTCCTCGTGTCGATCGACGCCATCGCCATGGTGCCGCGCCGGATGTGAGGTGCCGTCCGCGGTCAGGGCTCGATCTCAGGGCTCGATGTTGGCCATGACGTGCTTGACCCGGGTGTAGTCCTCGAAGCCGTACATCGACAGGTCCTTGCCGTAGCCGCTGCGCTTGAACCCGCCGTGCGGCATCTCCGCGACGAGCGGGATGTGGGTGTTGATCCACACGCACCCGAAGTCGAGCGCCTTGGAGACCCGCATGGCCCGGCCGAAGTCCGTGGTCCACACGCTCGACGCCAGCCCGTAGTCGACCCCGTTGGCCCAGCGGATCGCCTCGGCCTCGTCGTCGAACCGCTGGACGGTGATGACCGGGCCGAAGATCTCGTCCTGGACCGCCTCGTCGTCCTGAAGGAGCCCGGAGACCACGGTCGGCTCGAGGAAGAAGCCGTCTCCCAGCGCCGTCACGCGGTGGCCACCCGCCCCGACGGAGGCGTGGTCGGGCAGCCGGTCGAGGAACCCGGTGACCCGGTCCAGCTGCCCGGCGTTGTTGACCGGCCCGAACAGGGCGTCGTCGTCGTCCGGCATGCCGACCTTGGCCGAGCCGCGCGCATACTCGCTGATCGCGGCGACGAAGTCGTCGTGGATGCGCGGCGCGGCGAGGACCCGGGTGGCGGCGGTGCAGTCCTGACCGGCGTTGAAGTACCCGGCGATGGCGATCCCCTCGACCGCCTTCTCGAGGTCGGCGTCGTCGAAGACCACCACGGGCGCCTTGCCGCCGAGCTCGAGGTGCACCCGCTTCACCTGGTGTGACGCGCTCTCGGCCACCTGCATACCGGCGCGCACCGACCCGGTGATGGCGACGAGGGCCGGGGTCGGGTGCTCGACGACCGCGCGTCCGGTGTCACGGTCGCCGCAGACCACGTTGAACGTGCCCGGCGGCAGGAACTCCGCCGCCAGCTCGGCCAACCTCAGCGTGGTCTCGGGAGTCGTGTCGCTGGGCTTGAGCACGACGGTGTTGCCGGCGGCGAGCGCGGGCCCGATCTTCCAGATCGCCATCATCATCGGGTAGTTCCACGGCGTGACCTGACCGACGACGCCGATCGGCTCCCGGCGGACCCACGACGTGTGGCCGGCCAGGTACTCGCCGGCGGCCTTGCCCTCGAGCACCCGCGCCGCCCCGGCGAAGAACCGCAGCTGGTCGACCATCGGCGGTACCTCCTCGCTCGCGGTGAGCGCGTGCGGCTTCCCGGTGTTCTCGCTCTCGAGCCGGACCAGCTCGTCGGCGTGCGACTCGATCGCGTCGGCGAACTTCAGCAGGGCGTGCTGGCGCTCGCTCGGGGTGGTCTGACCCCAGATCTCGAAGGCGGACGAGGCGGCCCGGTATGCGGCGTCGACGTCCGCGGCCGAGGAGACCGGGGCGGTGGCCACCACCTGAGCGGTCGAGGGGTCGATGACGTCGCTGCGGGCGTCGGAGTCGGAGTCGGCGTGGTCACCGCCGACGAAGTTGCGCAGGGTTCTCATGGCTCACCACCCAACCACGGATTTCGTCTCCGATCCAGGACTTGACGACGGATTTCGTCGTCAGGGAGGATCATCACCATGCCTAACCGCACCACCGGGGTCGCGCCGGCGCTCGACGACGTCTCCAAGCGGATCGTCGAGCTGCTCCAGGAGGACGGCCGCCAGCCGTTCGTCACGATCGCGCGCGAGGTCGGCCTGTCCGAGGCGGCCGTGCGGCAGCGGGTCCAGAAGCTCATCGACGGCGATGTCATGCAGATCGTCGCCGTCACCGACCCGCTCCAGGTGGGGTTCACCCGCCAGGCCATGGTCGGGGTCCGGGTTCCGGGCGACGTCCGCGAGGTCGCCGACGCCCTCTGCGCGATGCCCGAGGTCTCCTACGTCGTCACGACCGCCGGCAGCTTCGACCTGCTGGTCGAGGTGGTCTGCGAGGACGACGAGCACCTCCTCGACGTCGTCATGCGGCAGATCCGCGGTCTCCCCGGCGTGGGCGCCACCGAGACGTTCGTCTACCTCAAGCTCAACAAGCAGCAGTACCGATGGGGAACCCGGTAGGAGACCAGCAATGACCACCACGCCCGACACCTTCAGCGAGCCGACCGGCCCGACGCATACGCCCTCGGGTTCGACGTACGCCGACGCCGCCCGCAACCACCTCTGGGGACACTTCACCCGCCAGTCCGCCTGGGAGACCGAGGGTTCCGGCCCCCCGCTCATCGTGCGGGGCGAGGGCTACACCATCTGGGACGACCGCGGCAAGGAGTACATCGACGGGCTCGCCGGCCTCTTCGTCGTCCAGGTCGGGCACGGCCGGGTCGAGCTGGCGGAGGCCGCGTCGAAGCAGGCGCAGGAGCTCGCCTTCTTCCCGCTCTGGTCGTATGCGCACCCGCGCGCCGTCGAGCTCGCCGAGCGCCTCGCCGCCGGCGCGCCGGGCGACCTCAACCGGGTGTTCTTCACCACCGGTGGCGGCGAGGCGGTCGAGACCGCGTGGAAGCTGGCCAAGCAGTTCTTCAAGCTGACCGGCAAGCCGACCAAGCACAAGGTGATCAGCCGCAACGTCGCCTACCACGGCACCCCGCAGGGCGCCCTCTCGATCACCGGGATCCCGGCGGCCAAGGAGATGTTCGAGCCGCTGGTGCCCGGCGCCTTCAAGGTGCCCAACACCAACCACTACCGTGCACCGGAGCACCTGCGCGACGACGTCAAGGCGTTCGGCCTGTGGGCCGCGGACCGGATCGCCGAGGCCATCGAGTTCGAGGGGCCGGACACCGTGGCGGCGGTGTTCCTCGAGCCGGTCCAGAACTCCGGCGGCTGCTTCCCGCCGCCGCCCGGCTACTTCCAGCGGGTGCGCGAGATCTGCGACGAGTACGACGTCCTGCTGGTCTCCGACGAGGTGATCTGCGCCTTCGGGCGGATCGGGTCGATGTTCGCCTGCGACGACTTCGGCTACGTCCCCGACATCATCACCTGCGCCAAGGGGATGACCAGCGGGTACTCCCCCATCGGCGCGATGATCGCCAGCGACCGGCTGTTCGAGCCGTTCCGGCACGGGACCACGTCGTTTCCGCACGGGTACACGTTCGGCGGCCACCCGGTGTCGTCGGCCGTGGCGCTGGCCAACCTCGACATCTTCGAGCGCGAGGGCCTCAACGACCACGTGCGCGAGAACGCGCCGGCGTTCCGGGCGTCGCTGGAGACGCTGCTCGACCTGCCGATCGTCGGCGACGTCCGGGGCGAGGGGTACTTCTACGGGATCGAGCTGGTCAAGGACAAGGGGACGCGGGAGACGTTCGACGAGGCCGAGTCCGAGCGGCTGCTGCGCGGCTACCTGTCCAAGGCGCTGTTCGACGCGGGCCTCTACTGCCGGGCCGACGACCGGGGCGACCCGGTGGTCCAGCTGGCGCCGCCGCTCATCATCGGACCGCCGGAGTTCGCCGACATCACCTCCCGGCTCCGCTCGGTCCTCGAGGGCGCCCTGGCCCACATCTGACGGCGCGTCGCGTCCCCGGCCCGGGCCTGGTCTCCCCTCCCGCCGAGCGGCCAACTTCGGCCGGTATGGAGGCCTTCAGAGCGGCCGAAGTTGGCCTCTCGGCGGCTGGAAAGCGGGGGAACCCGTTCGACCGGGCGGGCCGCTCAACGGCATACTCGCCGGATGCCCTCAACCCAGTCGCGCGCCTTCCCGGACATGTGGGTCGACCCTGAGGACGACCCGCGCGACCGCGGGCAGATCGAGGTCGTCGACGAGCGGACCAACCTGCAGGAGTACCTGCGGGCGTACCGGATCACGCTGCGGATGAAGACCGACGGCCTCAATGCGGAGCAGCTGGCGACCCGGTCGGTGCCGCCGTCGACGATGTCGCTGCTCGGGCTGGTCCGCCACCTCGCCAAGGTGGAGCGCGACTGGTTCCGGCTGCGTGCCGCCGGTCAGGACGAGCCACGGCTCTACTGGTCCGAGGCGGACCGCGACGAGGCGTTCACCGGCGCGGTCGCCGACGAGTCGGTGGTCGCGGAGGCGTTCGCCACCTGGGAGCGCGAGGTCGCCTTCGCCGAGGCGTTCGTCCTGGACCATCCGGACCTCGGCGAGGTCTACACCTACCGCGACGGCGAGACGATCACGCTGCGCGAGCTGCTCCTGCACATGGTGGAGGAGTACGCCCGGCACTGCGGCCACGCCGACCTGCTCCGCGAGTGCATCGACGGCCGCACGGGTCAGTAGTGCTGCTGCTCAGCGGGTAGCGGCTTTGAGCACCTTCCCATTGAGATCGGTCACCGTCACCTGCGGGTCGTCGACGATGACCTGGGAGAGGGAGTTGACCTTCAGCGTGCGCGGGGTCGAGCCGGTGTAGACGTTGTAGCCCCACTTGACGATGCCCGTGAAGCCCGACTGGCACTGCAGCGGGACGCCGGTCTCGTCGTTGAACACGTTGCCCTGCACGAGGACCACAGCCGGGCCTCCGGCGCACTGGATGCCGACGGTGCCGTTGTGGAACGACGCGTCGGTGATGCTGAGGGAGCGGCCACCGGTGACGTTGACCTGCGGGAGCTGGGTGCGCTGGCTGGCCGGCGCGTCGAAGTAGGTGCCCATGACCCGGCCGTTCCCGCCACCCGAGACGAGCAACTGGTAGCAGTTGCCGCGGGCACTGATCATCGCGCTGCCGATCGTCCACATGTCGGAGAGCATGCGGATGAACGGCTTGCCGGCGCCCATCACGCTGGAGTCCAGGAACGAGATCCCGCCGCTGGTGAAGAGCGAGTTCTCCGACCCGCCGCAGGTGACCCACGTGTCGCTGACGGCCTGGACGTGAGTGGTGCCGGTGACGTGGAACCCGTCACCCCAGCCAGACATGAGCGGGGCGCCGATGAACCCGCAGTCCCGGAACTCGGTGTACCACTGGGTGTTCCCGGAGTAGGAGGCGCGTTCGACGGCGTTCGGAGGCAGGACCGGGGTGTTGCCGTAGAACTCGATCCCTGCGACGGTGAGGTCCCGGACAGACCCGTCCGACGGATATCCCTGCGAGTTGGCGCGTTTCGTGAAGAACGACCCTCCGGCAGGGGCCCGCCACGTGACTCCGGTCCCGTACTCCCGTGACGGCAGGTCGGTGCCACGGAGACGGTGACCCGACCGAAGACCCAGCGGGGCGTTCATCGCGTAGGACCCGGGGGCCCACTTGACCTCCGGGCGGGGGGCGTTCGAGGGAACGCTGTCCATCCACTTCGAGACCTCGGCGAAGCTCGAGTGGAAGTCGGCCGCGAAGTCGAGCTCGCCGGACGCTGCTCCGGCCGCGCGTGCTGGTGCGGCGCCCGCGAAGCCGATTCCTGCAGCTCCTACGGCAGCCCCGGCAATGATGGAACGACGGTTGATGGGCATGGGGTCTCCTCTGCGGACGAGGGTCGGGGCGGCGGGTCGGCCATCCTCACGGTGGATGTGGTCGCCGACGCGGAGGTATGCCTGCGGTCACCCGGGTCCGAGGGCACCTGCCTATGCCACGCGGGGTCTCGCCCGATCGCGTCGCAGAACGCACCATGGCGTCAATCTGTCATGCTATGGGAAGGCTAGTGTCTTGCTTTTGGCCGGGCTTGTTCTGGATTGTGCATCGAGCGGCCGTTTCACGCGGGTATCGCGGTTCTGCGGGGAGCTGCTTCGCTCACGGACGGGCGAAGAACACCGAGATGAGCAGGATCACCGGTACCGACAGGAACGTGCTGACGAAGATGGCGTCGCGCGCGAGCACCGTCGCGCGGCGGTAGGTGTTGGCGTAGGTGAAGACGTTCTGGGCCGTCGGGAGTGCGGCGGTGACCGCGGCCGCGAACAGGGCCGTCCCGCGCAGTCCCACCGCCGCATACCCGACGGCGATCGCGACAACCGGCTGGAACACCAGCTTCAGTCCGACGAGCGTCGCCACGTGAGCGCGCGAGCCGGCCGCCCCGGGCTTCGGGCCACGGCGCAGCGAGATGCCGAAGGCGATGAGCATCGCCGGCACCGCCATGTTGCCAACCAGCTGGACCGGCTGCAGCAGGGCGGCCAGCAGGTCCGGCTTGACGTACGGAGCCACGAGCGAGAGCAGCACCCCGGCCAGCGCCGCGATGGTGATCGGGTTGCGGGTCACGCTCCGGAACCCCGTGAGCAGCGACGGGCGGCGGCCGCTGCGGTCGGCGTCGAGGAGTGCTAGCGAGATCGGCGTGATGACGAGCAGCTGGAGCAGCAGCGTGGGCGCCATCAGCGAGATGTCGCCGAGCACGTAGAGGGCGATCGGGATGCCGAGGTTCCCGGCGTTGACGTAGGCCGAGCAGAGACTTCCGATGACCGACTCCCCCAGCGGGGGCTTCCACCGCACCCGGGCGATAGCGAGGTACACGCCGACCGTGACGACGACCGACACGACGGAGGCGACGAGGTTCGCCGAGATGATTGCGCTGATCGGGGTCCGGCCCATGACGACGAGCAGGAGCGCCGGTGACGCGACGTAGAACGCAAGCCGGCTGAGGAACAGCTGCCCGCTGGTCCCGAGGACTCCGAAGTGCGCGAGGGCCCACCCGAGGGCGACGACCGCAGCGATCGTCGCGAAGCCTTGAAGGACGCCGAGCACGTCCCGATGCTGTCAGGAGCCGCGCAGGACGGGCGCGAGCCGTTCCAGGACCGAGACGTCCTCGATGGTCGGGGGCGTCGCCGGGCTCTTGCCGTCGGCGATCTCCCGCATGGTCTTGCGCAGGATCTTCCCGGACCGGGTCTTGGGCAGCGCCGCCACGATGTCCACCTGGCGCAGGGCCGCCACCGCCCCGACCTCGTCGCGGACCCGCTGCACGAGCTCGGCCCGGATGCGCTCCCCGTCGGCATCGGCGTCGACGCCGGCCTTGAGCACCACCAGGCCCCGCGGGACCTGACCCTTGAGCTCGTCGGCAACGCCGATGACCGCGCACTCGGCGACGTCGGGATGTCCGGACAGGGCCGCCTCGAGGGAGCCCGTGGACAGGCGGTGCCCGGCGACGTTGAGGACGTCGTCGGTGCGGCCCATGACGAACAGGTAGCCGTCCTCGTCGAGGTACCCGCCGTCGCCGGTCAGGTAGTAGCCGTCGAACGCCGACAGGTACGACGAGACGTAGCGGTCGTCGTCGCCCCACAGGGTCGGGAGGGTCCCAGGCGGCATCGGTAGGCGTAGGCAGATGGCCCCCTCGACTCCCGGGTCGACCGGCGTGCCCTTCTCGTCCAGGACCGTCACCGCATACCCGGGCACCGCCACCGACGGGGAGCCCGGCTTGATCGGCAGCGTCTCGAGGCCCCGCAGGTTGGCGGCGATGGGCCACCCGGTCTCGGTCTGCCACCAGTTGTCGACGACGGGGATGCCGAGCCGGTCGGACGCCCACTGCCACGTGTCGGGGTCCAGCCGCTCACCGGCGAGGAACAGGGTGCGCATTGCCGACAGGTCGTAGTCGGCGGCCTTCTCGCCGGCGGCGTCCTCCTTCTTGATGGCCCGGTATGCCGTCGGCGCCGTGAACATCGCAACGGCGCCGTACTCGGAGATGACCCGGAAGAACGCGCCGGCGTCGGGGGTGCCGACCGGCTTGCCCTCGTAGAGGACGGTCGTGCAGCCCGTGAGCAGCGGCGCGTAGACGATGTAGGAGTGGCCGACGACCCAGCCCACGTCGCTGGCGGTGAACCACGTCTCGCCCGGGTGGACGCCATAGACGTTCTCCATCGACCACCGCAGCGCGACCGCGTGGCCGCCGTTGTCGCGGACGACGCCCTTCGGCTTCCCGGTCGTGCCGGACGTGTAGAGGATGTAGAGCGGGTCGGTCGCAGCGACCTCGACGCACTCGGCCCCCGCGTCGGCGGCCGGTGACGACACGAAGTCGGCCCAGTCGACGTCGCCCGCCTTGAGCTCGGCCGGGCCCTGCTCGCGCTGGAGGACCACGCACACCTCGGGCTTGTGGGCCGTTCGCTCAACAGCTGCCGCAACGATCGGTGTGTACTCGACGATGCGGGTGGGCTCCACGCCGCAGGACGCCGTGAGGACGACCTTCGGCCGGGCGTCGTCGATGCGGGCCGCCAGCTCGGCCGGCGCGAACCCGCCGAACACCACCGAGTGGACCGCGCCGATCCGTGCGCAGGCCAGCATGGCGACGACCGCCTCAGGGACCATCGGCATGTAGATGACGACGCGGTCGCCCTTGCCGACGCCGGCGCCGGCCAGCGCACCGGCCAGCCGGCGGACGTCGGCGAGCAGCTCCGCATACGTAATGGAGCGTTTCGTCCCGGTGACCGGCGAGTCGTAGTGGATCGCGACCTGCTCGCCGCGGCCGGCGTCGACGTGCCGGTCGAGGGCGTTGAAGCAGGTGTTGAGGGTGGCGCCCGGGAACCACCGGTAGAACGGCGGCCGCGAGTCGTCGAGGACCCGGTCGGGCGGGGTGATCCAGTCGATGTCCTGGGCGGCCTCGCTCCAGAACCCCTGCGGGTCCTCGAGGCTGCGCGCGTACGTCGTCGCGTAGGCACCGGTGCTCATGCTCCCGACACTAGTGACACGATCCGGGTGTGGAGCTCCAGTCGACCGCCCAGCTGGCCGACTGGCTCGCTGCGGGCCGTCCGCTCGAAGGGGTCCGGCTGCAGGATGTCGACCTTCGTCCGGTCGAGGCGAGGTTGCTGCGCGAGACCCGGCTGCGCGGTCTGGTCGTCCTGGGCGGCGACGTCTCGCCAGCCCTGCTGGTGCACCTGCAGGCGCACGGCGCCGTCGTCTTCCCCGCGGACCCCGGCACCCCGGTCGACGTCTACCGGGCCCGCCTCTACACCGGGTCCGAGCTCTACGCGGGGCTGGACCAGCCCGGCGGGTATGCGGCGACGGTGGACTCGCGTGCCTACGAGTGGGGCCGGGACCGGCGGCTGGCCGACGACGCGTACGCCACGCTGCTCAAGGCGATCCACGACGACTCGATCAGCGACGCCCTCGACGAGTGGGTGGCCGGCCGGCGGGTCGTCGGGATCATGGGGGGCCACGCCCAGCCCCGCGGCACCGGTGGGTACGCCGTGGCCGCCCGAGCGGGGCGTGCTCTCGCCGAGGCGGGTCTGCTCGTCGCCACCGGCGGCGGCCCCGGAGCGATGGAGGCGGCGAACCTGGGCGCGGTGGCGCCGTCGGACGACGCGTTGGACGAGGCGCTCGAGCGGCTGCGTCCCGTCGCCACGTTCGTGCCCGACGTGGCCGCGTGGGTCCGGGTCGCGTTCGCGGTGGTGACCTCGTTCGGCGCACGGACCTCCTCGGGCGCAGGCACCGCGGTGCCGGCGGCCTCACCGGACGTGCAGCCCCGCTCGCTCGGCGTTCCGACGTGGTTCTACGGGCACGAGCCGCCCAACGTCTTCGCCGAGGGGATCGCGAAGTACTTCTCCAACGCGGTCCGCGAGGACGGCCTGCTGGCGCGGTCGAACGCCGGCGTCATCGTCATGCCGGGCGCGGCCGGGACGGTCCAGGAGGTGTTCCAGCTGGCCACCCGGCTCTACTACGCGGCGGACGGCGACACGCCCCCACCGCTCGTCCTCGTCGGCCTCGACCACTGGGTCGAGACGTTTCCGGTCTGGCCGCTGCTGCGCGCGATGGCGCGCGAACGGGGCGAGATGGGACGGTCCATCCATCTCGTCGACGAGGCGGAGGAGGCGGTGGCCCTGGTGGCGGCCGGCTGACGGCCCTCGTCAGGGTCCGGACCTACGGTGGCGGTATGTCGCTGACCCAGCAGGAATGCGTCGCCGCCGTCGCCGAGCACAGCCGCGGCTTCGCCGACGCGGCCACCGGGAACCTCGACGCCGTGGTCGAGTTCTGTCCGGGCTGGACCGTGCGCGACGTCGTGCACCACCTGACCCGGGTGCAGTGGTTCTGGGCGAAGCTCGTGGAAGAGGGCCGGACCGAACGGCCCGACGACCTCCCGGAACCGGAGCAGGCGGGTGACGAGTCGACGCTGGCGACCTTCCGGGCCGGAGCCGAGCGGCTCGTCCGGGTGCTCGGTGAGGCCGACCCCGCTACCCGCGTGTGGACCTGGGCGCCGTCGCAGCAGGACGCCGGCTTCGTCATCCGCCACCAGGTGCAGGAGGCGGTCGGGCACCACTGGGACGTCGCCCACGCGGCCGGGAAGACCGTGCGGATCTCGCCGGCCGTCGGCGCCGACGCCGTCGACGAGTTCCTCCACTTCTCGGTGTCCAACGCCGACGACTCGGCCGGCGACGACCCGCTGCCGTCTCCCCTCGACGGCCGGGTCGGCCTGGCCTGCACCGACAGCGAGGCCGCCTGGCTGGTGACCGACGGTTCGGTTCCGGGCACGGCGGCCGTCAGCACGAGCTCTCGGGCCGCTCTGGACGCCGACGGTGTCCCGACCGTGACCGGTAGCGGCGGAGCGCTGCTGCTCTGGCTCTACGAGCGCCGCGGCGACCCGGGGGGCGACGCCGACGCCTCCGCGCTGGACTCCGAGCTGCTCCGTCGGTTTCGGGGGCTGTGCTTCACCGACTGAGCACGACAGGATCAGCGCGTGGACGCCCAACGTGAGACCCTGCGGTCCCTCTTCGACGCCGTGGCCGACAGCTACGACCAGGTCGGGGTGGACTTCTTCCAGCCGATCGCGGCCGGGCTGGTCGCGGAGCTGCACCCCCAGCCCGGCGAGCGCGCGCTCGACCTCGGCTGCGGGCGCGGCGCCGCCCTCCTCCCGATCGCCCACGCCGTCGGCCCGACCGGGTCGGTCGTCGGCAGCGACCTGTCGCCGGTGATGGTCGCCCAGGCCGCCACGCTGGCGGCCGAGGAGGGTCTGAGCCAGGTCGAGGTCCTCGTCGGGGACGCCCAGGAACCCGACCCCTCGGCGGCCGCCGGCGACGGGTTCGACCTCCTGTCGTCCTCGCTCGTGCTGTTCTTCCTGCCCGACCCGGTCGCAGCCCTCACTCGGTGGCGCGAGCTGGCCCGCCCGGGCGGTCGCGTCGGGGTGTCCACCTTCGCCGAGCCCGACCCCACTTGGGACCGCATCGACCAGCTGTTCCGGCCCTACCTGCCGCCGCAGCTGCTCGACGCGCGCACCACCGGGAAGGCGGGCCCGTTCGAGTCCGATGCCGGCGTCGAAGGGCTGTTCACGGCGGCCGGGTGGACCGACGCTCGCAGCACGGACGCCTCCGTCCCGGTGCGGTTCGAAGGGCCGGACCACTGGTACCGGTTCACCATGTCCACCGGGCAGCGCGGCTTCTGGGGCCTGACGCCGGAGGACAAGCGGGCCGGGATCCGCGAGGCGGCGACCCGGATCATCGAGGACGCCGCGGCCCCCGACGGCTCGGTGACGTTCACCCAGCGAGTCCGCTACACCCTCGCCCGCAACCCCTGACGGAACCGTCGGCCTACGCCGGTCGCTTGACAGGAAACCATTTGGTTTCCTATTCTCCTCCGCATGGAGACGGTGTTCCGGGCGCTGGCCGACCCGACCCGCCGCTCCCTGCTCGACGCCCTGCACGAGCAGGACGGCCAGACCCTGGTGGCGCTGACCGCCGGGCACGACATGACGCGCATCGCCGTCGCCAAGCACCTACGCCTCCTGGAGGAGGCCGGCCTGGTCGTCACGCGTCGCCGGGGCCGGGAGAAGCTGCACTTCCTCAACCCGGTCCCGATCCGCCTCATCCACGACCGGTGGGTAAGCAAGTACACCGAGCCCTGGGCCGCCGGACTGGCCGGCCTCAAAACCGAGCTGGAGCACACCATGGAGAAGGTCTTCGAGATCTACATCCGCACGACCCCGGAGCGACTGTGGGCGGCCATCGTCGACCCAACCATCCGGGCCAAGTACCACTTCGGCGTCAGCGCGCGCTCGGACTGGACGCCGGGGTCGGCCTACACCCTGGAGCATCCCGGTTCGGAGCGGCCGCTCGCCGAGGGCGAGAACCTCGTCGTCGATGCGCCGCGGCGCCTGGTGCAGACGATGCTCACGCTCTGGAGCAAGGACGCCGAACGCGAGGGCACCTCACGAGTGACCTGGGAGATCGAGCCGGTCGGCGACTCCTGCCGGCTCACGGTCACCCACGACCAGCTCGCCGACGACGCCCCACCCGAGATCTACGGCGGCTGGCCGATGATCCTCTCCGGCCTCAAGACGTGGCTGGAGACCGGCGAGACCCTGACCACGCCGGGCTCGCTCATGTACGGCGAGCCCGCCACCACGACGCAGGAGGCATGACGATGACCACCATGACCGACGTCCGCAGCATCGGCGTCACCGTCCGCGATCAGGACGCCGCCCTCGACTTCTACGTCGGGACGCTCGGCTTCGAGAAGCGGCTCGACGCCCCGATCAGCCCGACCCAGCGCTGGGTCGAGGTGGCCCCGCGCGGCGCGACGACCTCGCTGGCCCTGACCGCGGGCGAGCCGTCCGGTCCGACCGACACCGGCATCCGCTTCGCGGTGGCCGACGCCGCGTCCGAACGCACCGATCTCGCGGCCCGTGGCGTCGTGGTCGGCGAGCTGCTCCAGTGGGACCAGGTGCCGCCGATGTTCGAGTTCGACGATCCGGACGGCAACCACTTCTACGTCGTCGAGGCCTCCTGACCCGACGTCAGGCGGTGGACGCGGCCAGCTGGCCGCAGGCGCCGTCGATGTCCTGACCCCGGGTGTCGCGGATCGTCGTCGGGATGCCGGCCGCCCGGAGCCGCTCGACGAACTGCTGCTCGACGCCGGCGCGCGACGCCGTCCACTTCGAGCCGGGCGTCGGGTTCAGCGGGATCGGGTTGACGTGGACCCAGCCCCGGCCACGGGAGTTGAGCTTGCGACCCAGAAGGTCCGCACGCCAGGACTGGTCGTTGATGTCGCGGATCAGGGCGTACTCGATCGACACTCGCCGCTTCGTGGTCTGGAAGTACCGGTATGCCGCGTCGAGCGCCTCGTCGACGGACCACCGGGTGTTGATGGGGACCAGCTCGTCGCGCAGCTCGTCGTCGGGCGCGTGCAGCGACAGGGCCAGCGTGACCGGGATCCCCTCGGCGGCCAGCTTGTCGATGGCCGGCACCAGGCCGACCGTCGACATGGTGATCCCGCGGGCCGACATGCCGAGGCCGTCCGGCGCCGGGTCGACCAGGCGACGGATGGCACCGATCGCCGCGTTGTAGTTGGCCAGGGCCTCGCCCATGCCCATGAACACGACGTTCGAGACGCGCAGCGGTGTCGCGCGCTCCTCCTCGCCGCCCCCGCCGGCGAGCTCGCCCCGGCGCAGCGAGCGAGCCGCATACACGACCTGTTCGACGATCTCGGCGGTCGAGAGGTTGCGGGTCAGGCCGGCCTGCCCGGTGGCGCAGAACGGGCAGTTCATGCCGCAGCCGGCCTGGCTGGAGATGCAGATGGTGACGCGGTTGGGGTAGCGCATGAGCACCGACTCGACGATCGCGCCGTCGTGGAGCCGCCACGCGGACTTGACCGTCTCGCCGTCGTCGGCGGTGCGCTGCACCATCGGGGTCAGCAGGGTGGGCAACAGGTCGCGGACCAGGTCGTCGCGAGTCCCTTTGGGCAGGTCGGTCATCTCGTCCGCGGTGTCCACCAGCCGCTCGAAGTAGTGCGTGGACAGCTGCTTGGCGCGAAAACCCTTGTGACCCAGCGACTCCACGATCTCTCGGCGTTCGGCCGGCGCCAGGTCGGCGAGATGCCGCGGCGGCTTCCCGCGGCGCGGAGCGGTGAAGGTGAGCTGGCCGGGCCGGGGTGACGCGGTCGTGGGCGTGGGAAGGTCGGTCATCAGGAGACCAGTCTCTCAACCCAAGCCGGCCTGGAGCGCATCCAGCATCACCTCGAGCTGCCGGTCGCGCTCCCGAGCGGGGACGTCCTTGAGGGGGCCGTCGATGTGCAGCACGGCGAACCCGTGGACCGCCGACCAGCAGGCCACCTCCGAACCCTCGCGCCGCTCGGGCGACAGGGTGCCGACCTCGACCATCTCGTCGAGCGCGGCGCTGAGCTGCTCGTAGGGTCCGGCCTGGTCGCTCGCGCGCTCGACCGGCGCGGCGAAGGCGGTGGCGAACAGTCCGGGTTGCCGCACCGCGAAGAGGACGTAGGCCTTGCCGATCTCGCGCAGCCGCCGCACCGACCGCTCGGCAGGGTCACCGCCACGGACCCGAGCGGCGCGACCCGCCATCGCGCGGGAGAGCTCGTCCTGACCCGCCTCGGCGGTGGCGGCGAGCAGCTCCTCCCGGTCGGCGAAGTGCCGGTATGCCGCGTTGTGCGAGACGCCGGCCCGCCGGGCCACCTCACGCAGGACGACGCCGGACGGCCCCTCTTCACGGGCCAGCTCCACGGCGTTCCGGAGCAGCTCGGCCCGGAGGTTGCCGTGGTGGTAGGTCTTCACGCACCCGATCCTACCGACATGTTGACACTGTCCACATACATGTGTTGAACTTGGCGATGTTGACACCGTCCACATTCTACTGCTGCTCACGAGGTGCTTATGAAGCGCAAGGCGGGAATCCTGGTCGCGGTCTATGCCGCGGTCCTCGCGATCAACCTCGACACGACCATCGTCAACGTGGCGCTGCCGAGCATCGCCCGTGAGCTCGGTTCCGGTACGCGGGATCTCCAGTGGGTCGTCGACGGGTACAACCTGGCCTTCGCCGCCTTCGTCCTGGCCGCGGGGAGCCTCTCCGACCGCTACGGACGCCGTCCGGCCCTGCTCGTGGGCCTCGTGGGCTTCGCCGGAGCGAGCATCGTCGGCGGGCTGGTCACCACGGACACCGCGCTCATCGCCGCTCGGGTCGTCATGGGCGTCTTCGCGGCGCTGATCTTTCCCGCGACACTGTCGGTGATCTCCAACGCGTTCCCCGACCGTCGGCAGCGGGCGGCCGCCCTCGGCGGCTGGGGCGCCGTGGTCGGGATCGGCGTCGCGACCGGGCCGGTCGTGGGCGGCCTCCTGCTGAGCCACTTCTCGTGGGGCAGCGTGTTCCTCGCGCTCGCGCCCCTCGCCCTGGTGGCCGCGCTCCTGGCCGCGTTCCTCGTTCCCGAGTCCCGCGACCCCGCTGCTCCGCCGCTGGACCGACGCGGCCTGGTCCTGTCCACCGCGATGCTCGGCCTGCTGGTGTGGACAGTCATCGAGGCGCCCAGCCGCGGTTGGGGGTCGCCGGCCACGATCATCGGGTTCGCGGGCAGCGCGGTCCTCGTGGCCGTGTTCATCGTCGCCGAGCGGCGTGCCCCGCACCCGATGCTCGACGTCAGCCTGTTCGCCGACCGGCGGTTCAGCGCGGCGAGCGGGGCCGTGACGGTGACCTTCTTCTCGCTCGCGGGCTTCATCTTCCTCGTGACCCAGTACTTCCAGGTCGTTCGCGGATATGACGCCCTGTCGACCGGTACGCGCATACTCCCCGTCGCGGTGAGCATCGCCGTGGCCTCGATCGCGGGCGGGCTGTTGGCGCCTCGCCTCGGCACCCGGGCGGTCGTGACCACCGGCCTGCTCATGTTCGGGTCGGCCATGGCGTGGATCGCGGCCAGCCCCGTGGACGTGCCGTACGCGACGTCGATCGTGCCGCAGATGGTGTTGCTGGGCCTGGGGATTGGTCTGATCTCGACGCCAGCCACCGAGTCGATCCTGCTCGTGCTTCCGCCGGCCCGAGCCGGGGTCGGGTCGGCCGTCAACGACGCCACCCGCGAGCTCGGCGCCACGCTGGGTGTCGCGGTCGTCGGTTCGGTGTTCGCGTCGGTCTACGGCGCGGCGCTGAGCGGCGGGGCGTTCGAGCGGCTCCCCGCTGCCGCGCAGGAACAGGCCCGCGAGTCCGTCGTCGCCGCGGCGGCCATCGCCCAGGGCCAGCCGGAGCTGGTGGCCGCGGCGCGGGACGCGTTCATGTCGGGAATGCACGCGGGCAGCCTCCTGGTCGCGGTCCTCTGCCTGGTCGGGGCAGCGGTCGCCGCCGTTGCCCTACCCGGACGACACGTCACCCGCGACAATGCCCGGAGCGGCGAGCCGGTCGCCGTGGCGGTGCCGGAACCCGTCTGACCGAGGAGGGCACCGTGCTCGACGAGGCCGGGCTGGCGCAGGTGCTCGCCGCGTTCGAGCTCGGCGACGGGACGCTGTCGGCCGGTCCAGTCGCCCGCGGGCGGCTGGGCGAGATCTGGCGGCTCGACGCCGCGACGGGAACGTGGGCGGTCAAGACGCGCCCGACCGACGGGTCCGGTTCGGAGGACGAGGTCGAGTCGACCGCGAGGTTCCACGAGGCCGCGGTGGCGGCAGGCCTTCCGGCGCCGACAGTCCGGCGGACTCGGGACAGGCGCGTGCTGGTCGAGCTGGCCGAGACCCGGGTGGCCGTCCTGGGGTGGGTGGACATGGCCGAGCCCGATCCGGGGCTGGACCCGGTCGCCGTGGGCTCCCTCCTCGCCGGGCTGCACGGCATGCGCGCCGCCCGGTTCCCGGGTCCGGCCAGCCCGCCATGGGCGGTCCGGCCCTGGTTCCATGCGCCGGTCGGGGCGGCCGCGTGGGATGACGTCATCGGCCGAACCGTCGACCGGGGTGCACCGTTCGCGGCCGACCTCGCCGCGCATCGCGACGAGCTGGTCGGGTTGGAGGCGAGATTCGCCGTACCGGGCCGGTTGCTGTGGTGTCACCGCGACCTGTTCGCCGACAACGTGCGGGCGGTCCCGGGTGGTGGCCTGGTGGTGTTCGACTTCGACAACAGTGGGCCGTGTGACCCGTCCTGGGAGCTGGCCTTCGTCCTCACGGAGTACGCCACGGAGGCGGCTCCGGCCCACGCGGTCGTCAACAGGGCGCGGGCGAGGGCACTATGGGACGCATACCGGTCCGCGGGTGGGCCAGGCCAGCTGACCGGACCCGGCGACTTCACGATGATCGCGGCCGTGCTGGGTCACATCGCCGAGCTGGCCGCGACCCGCTGGCTCGAGGCGACCGACGAGGCGCAGCGTTCGGACGCCGCGACGTGGGTCGCCGAGCTGACCGACCGCCCGCTGACCCGCCCGGTCGTCGACCAGCTCCTCGACGCCTGCGGATCCTGACCGTCCACGACGCCGACCGGTCGGATACCCGGTCGAGTCACCGATCCGGTCGTGATCGCGACCATCTCGGTGACCCGACCGGTTATTCGACTCGGGCAGCTATCCACAGGGTTCGTGCGGTTCGTCCCACGGTCCACCGGCGCCGTCGTGGCGCTGGCGCGTCGCCCGCGGTGCTCGGACGCTGGACGGATGGACCTCCCCGACTCGTTGATCGCCCTCGCTGCCGAGCAGATCGGGGTGGTCAGCCGCCGACAGCTGACCGAGTACGGCGTGTCGACCGGTCAGGTGCGGTGGCAGCTGGGCCGGACGTGGCGTCAGCTGTTGCCCGGGGTGGTCCTCCTGGAGGCTGGCCTGCCGACGCCATCTCAACGGCACGTTGCTGCACAGCTCTATGGAGGACCGCGGTCCTGGCTCGCCGGTCCGACCGCGGCGGCCATCTTGGGCTTGCTCCCGGACGAGGTCGATCGACGGGTCCACGTCCTCGTTCCGGCGACCTCGAAGCCGCGGGCCATCAACGGCGTGGTCGTCCGGCGCACCCGCCTCATGGACGAACGACTGGTCCACCGCGGGCCTCTGCGCGTCTCCTGTCGTCCCCGAGCCGTCGTCGACGCGGCCGCGGTCCTCCCGGATTCCGCCGCTCGGTCGCTCATCATCGACGTGGTCCGGCGTCGGCTGGTTCGCCTGGACGACCTGACGCATTGGGTGGAGGTACGGCAGTCCGACGGTCGGGTCCGGCTGCGGCGAGCGTTGCAGGAGGCCGCCGCGGGAGCGTGGTCGGTTCCCGAGGCCGATCTGGGGACATTGGTCCGGACCTCGACCGAGTGCTGCCGACCGCCTGGTTGAACCCTGAGCCTCCAGGACGACACCGGCACTCCGGTTGACCACGCCGGATGTGTGGTTCGACGACGTGGGCATGGCCGTGATGATCCACAGCCGCCAGTTCCACGCCGGCACACTGCAGTGGGACGCCACCGTCACCGACGACTCGGAGCTCTCCAGCTACCGCATCGTGGTGGTCGGTGTCACGCCGGAGCAGCTGACCAAGGACCCACGTGCGGTCCTGCGGCGGATCGAGAGCCACTACGTGAGGGCCCGCGCAGTCCGGTTTCCGGCCGGCGGTCCCGGCCACGCCGAAACCATGGCTCGGCTGACCGCTTGAGTACCCGGTCGAGTCACCAAACCGGCGGTGAACGCGACGGAGACGGTTACCCGACCGGGTACTCCACCGCAACGCGGTTGACGGGCGCGGGCGTCTCGAGACTCACGACTCGAGGGTCAGGTCAGACGGCCACCGGGACCAGGACCGCGAGGACCGCCCAGATGATCGGCACCGCCAAGACCAGGGAGTCGAGGCGGTCCATCAGACCGCCGTGCCCGGGGAGGATGTTGGACATGTCCTTGATGCCGAGGTCGCGCTTGATCGTCGACTCGACCAGGTCACCCGCGGTCGCCGCCACGGCCGCCGCCGCCCCGGCGATGAGGCCCACCCACCAGGCCCCGTGCAGGGCGAAGTGGACACAGGCCACGCCGACCGCCATGCAGAAGACCACTGAGCCGCCGAACCCCTCCCACGACTTCTTGGGACTGATCGTCGGCGCCATCGGGTGCCGCCCGGCGAGGACACCCACCGCATACCCGCCGATGTCGCTGGCCACCGTGAGCGCGATGAAGGTGAACATCCGCCACGTGCCGTCGTCCGGAGCGAGGAGCAGCGAGGAGAACCCGGCGAGGAACGACGGGTAGGCGGCCACCAGCGAGCCGCCGAGGACGTCGCGGGCCGCGCCGACCACACCGTCGGCCACCCGCCATACCAGGATCGCGACGCAGGTCAGGGCGAAGCAGACCAGGAGCGCCTGGGCGCCGCCTATGTAAGCCGCGCCCAGCATGCTGACGCACCCCACGAGGCTGGGCACGACCGGGACGTTGAAGCCACCGGCCCGCAACGCCCGGCACAGCTCCCACACCCCCACGGCGACCGAGGCGGTCGCGAGGACCACGAACGTCCACTTCGGGATGAAGAACAGCGTGATGACGACGGCGGCGCCGAGGCTGAGCCCGACGGCGAACGCCGCCGGGAGGTTGCGGCCGGCGCGGGAGACCTTGACCGACTGGGTCTCGGTCGTCACCGGCGCGACGACGGCGCCTTCGGACTCGGGCGACGGCACCGGTTCGTCGGTCATGTCTCGGGCGGGTACGGGCATCTCGGTGGCCGGTCAGACCTCGAGGAGCTCGCTCTCCTTGCCCTTGAGCAGCCCGTCGACGGTGTCGACGTACTTCTTCGTGAGCGACTCGAGCTCCTTCTCCCCGCGGACGCCGTCGTCCTCGCCGACGTCGCCGTCCTTGACCAGCTTGTCGAGGTCGCTCTTGGCCTTGCGCCGGACGTTGCGGATCGAGACCCGCGCCTCCTCGGCCTTGTGGTGCGCCAGCTTGATGTACTCCCGGCGCCGGTCCTCGGTCAGCAGCGGTAGCACCACGCGGATGATGTTGCCGTCGTTGCTGGGGTTCACCCCGAGGTCGGAGTCGCGCAGGGTCTTCTCGATCTCGTGCATCGAGGACTTGTCGAACGGGCTGATGATGATGGTCCGCGCCTCGGGCGTCTGGAACGACGCCAGCTGCTGCAGCGGCGTCGGAGCGCCGTAGTAGCTCACCGTGAGCTTGTTGAACATGCCGGGATTGGCCCGCCCGGTCCGGATGCCCGCGAAGTCCTCCTTGGCGACCTCGACGGCCTTCTCCATCTTCTCTTCGGCCTCGAAGAGCGTCTCGTCGATCATCGTGGGTTTCTCCGTATGCGTCGGGGCTGCGTCGGGGCGTCACACCGGGGTGACGAGCGTGCCGATCCTCTCACCTTGGAGCGCGCGGGTGATGTTGCCCTCGCCCTCCATGCCGAAGACGACCATCGGCAGCTTGTTGTCGTGGCAGAGGCTGAAGGCCGCCTGGTCGACGACCCGCAGCCCCTTCTGCAAGGCCTCGTCGAAGGTCAGGGTGTCGAGCTTCTTGGCCTCCGGGTGCAGGCGCGGGTCCATGTCGTAGACCCCGTCGACACCGTTCTTGCTCATCAGCACGGCGTCGCACTTGATCTCCAGGGCGCGTTGGGCGCTGACGGTGTCCGTGGAGAAGTAGGGCATCCCGGCTCCGCCTCCGAAGATGACGACCCGACCCTTCTCGAGGTGACGGATCGCCCGCCGCGGGATGTAGGGCTCGGCCACCTGGCCCATGGTGATCGCGGTCTGGACCCGCGTCTCGATGCCGCTCTTCTCGAGGAAGTCCTGGAGCGCGAGGCAGTTCATGACCGTGCCGAGCATCCCCATGTAGTCGGCCCGAGCCCGCTCCATCCCCTTGGCCTGCATCTCCGCGCCGCGGAAGAAGTTGCCCCCGCCCATGACGATGGCCACCTGCACCCCGCTGCGCACCGCCTCGGCGACCTGGTCGGCGATCCGTCGGACCACGGCGGGGTCGAGCCCCAGCCGCCCACCGCCGAACACCTCTCCCGACAGCTTCAGCAGTACCCGATGGAACTGGGGACGGGGTCCGTCAGCCTGGCTGGCGAGCGTCACAGGGCGACCTCCACGGGAGTCGTGCGCGAGCGAATCCCCGTCATCAGCAGGGTCACAGGATCGTCCCACACCCGGCGACCCGCGCGACACGGGAGGTACCCTCACCCGAAGAAGGGGCAATGGGCCTCATCTGACGCGCTGCTCGACCGCCCACCAGTTCTCCATGCGCTGGACGGCCGGCGCGTCGCGGCCCGTCTGCCGAACCCTCGCCAGCCGGAAGAGGTAGGCCGCGATCCCCGCCGCCCCCTGCATCCAGCCGACACCGGGGGGCCGCAACGGGTTCGCGTCGCGGTGCTCGACGAACCGCCAGTATGCGTGGCCGTCGGTGACGACCGCCCGCTCGACGAGCGCGTCCCCGAGCCGGACCGCGAAGGCCAGCTCGGCCCCGTCCCCGGTCCGCGCGTAGGCGTCGAGAAACGCGTCGCCGACGCCGGCCGTGCCGCAGCAGCGGCCGTCGTTGTCCCAGAAGCCGGGGCGAAGCCGATCCGGGAGACCGGAGGTCCGGACGCTGTGGCGACCGCGTGCATACCAGCTCATCGTGGGCGCTCCGGCGACGTCGGCGACGCCCGCGCGGTCCAGGGCGAGGAAGAGCATCGAGGTGCCGGTGGGCCCGTGGCACCAGCCGTAGGAGATCGGGTCGACCTTCGCCGGGTCCGCCGGCGGGATGGACAGCGGGACGAGGAACCCGCCGTCGGACGCGTCACCGAGCGTGACGAGGTGCTCGGCGCCGCGTCGCGCCGCCTCGACGAGGTCCGGGCGGTCCAGCTGGGCGCCGGCCACGGCGAGGCTGCCGGCGATGCCGGCGAGGCCGTGTGACCAGTTCGGCATCTGCCCCACCGGCAGGAGCAGGAAGCGGGACGAGACCATCCGCCAGTTCGTTCCGGTCGGCTCGGGCTCGCCCTCGGCCAGGAGGACGTCCGCGGCGCGGTCGGCGAGCGCGCGAGCGCCAGGGATGCCCCGGCGCATCGCCCAGACCGCGGCGAGGAGCACCGAGGCGGTGCCGAGCGTCGCGTCGTTGATGCGGGAGCCGGGTCGGTGCTTCTCGGGCGAGAGCGCGTACGCCGGCGGCCAGCCGTCACTCTCCGCGGTGGACAGCAGGCGGTCAACCGCGTCGTCGGCGCCCGGCGCGTCCAGGGCGATCAGCGCCCCGACGATGCTCGACAGGCCGTCGAAGAACGAGGCGTCGGCGACCTCGGGGATCCGGGCACGCAGGCGTTCGGCGACGGCCGCAGCGAGGTCGGTCTCCGCCTCGGTCCACGGTCGCGAGAGCCGGATCTCGGCCAGGACGTGGGCCAGCCCGCCGATCCCCTCGTGCAGGCCGTCGCGGTAGGCCTCCTCGGTGGGCTCGGTCGTGCCGGCGTCCACGTCCACGCGCGCCGGGATCCGGGGGCCGTCGGAGCGGTCGACCTGGGCGAGTACCCAACGCCACGCCTGCTCGGCGAGGTCGCGGTAGCGCGCCGGGTCCGTCATCCATGCATCGTCGCACCGGAACCGGCGGCCGAGGGCCGGCGTTGACCGGGCGTGAGCGACCCGAGCGACCCACCTGGCCCGCGCCGTGAGGGGATGCTCGACGTCGGCGACGGCCAACGACTGTGGTGGGGCGAGTACGGCGATCCCGACGGCATCCCGGTGGTCCTCGTCCACGGCGGCCCCGGCGGTGGCCACGTGCCGGCGATGATGCGGCCCTTCGACCCCCGCGTCTACCGCATGGTGCTCGTCGACCAGCGCGGCTGCGGCCGCAGCACTCCGCACGCCGCCGACCCTCGGGTCGGTCTGGAGGCCAACACGACCGGCCACCTCGTGGCCGACATGGAGCATCTCCGCGCCGCGCTCGGCATCGACCGGTGGGTCGTCTGCGGCAGCTCGTGGGGCACGACGCTGGGTCTGGCCTACGCGCAGGCCCATCCGGACCGGGTGCTCGGGATGATCCTGCGCAGCATCACGACCGGCAGCGCGAGCGAGCTGGCGTGGGTCTACCGGGACGGGGCGAACCACCTGCTGCCGGAACGGTGGGAGGAGCTCCTCGCGGCGCTGCCGGTCGACGAGCGGGACGACCTCGTCGCCGCGTTCCACGCCCGGGTGAGCTCCCTGGACGACGACGTGAGGATCCCCGCCGCGCTGGCCTGGTGCCGGTGGGAGACGGCCGGGATGCAGTCGACGCCCGACCCCGCCGTCGAGGCGATCTTCGCCGACCCGCACTTCGCGGTCGGGTTCGCGCGGATCAGCACGCACTACGCCCTCCACCGCGGCTTCGTCCCCGACGGCTCGCTGATCGCCGGCGCAGCGGCCCTGACCGGCATACCCGCCGTCCTGGTCCAGGGGCGCTACGACCTCTGCACCCCTCCGGTCACCGCGTGGCGGTTGCACCGGGCCTGGCCGGGCTCGCGCCTGCACCTGCTGGACGACGAGGGGCACCGCCTCACCGGGGCGTCGGTCACGCTGGCCGAGGCGGCGACGTGGATGGCCGGCGAGGTCGCGCCCGTCAGATCGCCGTAGGGAGCTCGCGCAGCCAGGACGCGATCGCCGCGCCGACCTCGTCGGGCGCGTCCTCCGGGACGAAGTGCCCGGCGGTGACGGTCAGGTGGGTCTGCCGGGGCCAGGACCGGGCGAACGCCCGGTGGCTCTCGAACATCACCCCGGGGACGGCCTCGACGAACAGCTTCGGCAGGTCCGACGCGGCGAGCCAGGCTCCGTAGGCGCGGACGATGTCGTGGACGTCGGCCGGCTCGCCGGCGACGGGGACCTGCCGGGGCCAGCTCAGGGTCGGTCGCCGGGACTCGCCGGGGTCGAGGTAGGGCCGCCGGTAGACGGCCATCTCCTCCGCGGTCAGCTCCCGCAGCACCTCGCTCGGCAGGACCTGCTCGATGAACAGGTTCTCCTGGAGCACCAGCTGCTCGCCGGCGTCCGACCGGATGGCGGTGAAGAAGGCGACGGCCTCCGGTGGCCAGTCGTCCCACGAGTCGATGGTCGCGACGAACGCCTCCATGTAGGCGACGGCCCGCACCGAGGACTGGTGCCGGTAGGCCCAGTCGAACCCGAGCGCCGACCCCCAGTCGTGCAGGACCAGCGTCACGCGGTCGCGCACGCCGAGGGTCTCGAGGAACGCGTCGAGGTATGCGCGGTGCTCGACGAGCCGGTAGGAGCCGGGCCCGCTGTCCGGCAGCTTCCCCGAGTCGCCCATCCCCACGAGGTCGGGCGCGATGCAGCGGCCCAGAGCCGGTCAGGTGCGGGATGACGTTGCGCCACTGGTACGACGACGACGGGTTGCCGTGGAGCAGGACGATCGGGTCGCCGACCCCCTCGTCGACGTAGGCCATCGGCACCCCCAGCACGTCGACGAACCGCTTGGCGTAGCGCTCCTCCGCCGAGACCATGGCCCTCCTCGTGATGCGGGTACCGATGCACCGTACTCAGAATCCACGGGTACTACGGTTCCCTGATGACCTCCCGCGACGACCTGACCGCCCTCTCCGACGAGTACTGGTCCGGACATCTGGCCGCCCAGCCGACGGAGGCCCACCTGCTGGGGCACTACCCGACGACCGGGCGGTTCGAGGACGCGTCCCGCGCGGCCGAGGACGCCGAGATCGCCCGGTTGCGGGACGTGGCCGCGCGAGCCGGGACGATCGACACCGACGACCTGGACGAGCACGAGCGCACGACCCGCGCGGTCCTCGTCAGCCAGGCCACGACGAGCGCGGACCTGCTCGAGGCGCGCCTCGCGGAGGTCTCCGCCGACCCGATCTTCGGGCTCCAGGACGCCCTGCCCCTGGTCCTCGGCATGCTCACCATCCCGGACGCCGAGGTCGCCGACGCGATGCCGGGCGTGCTCGCGGGAGCCGGGCAGTGGTTCGCCGACGTGGCGCAGCGGCACCGCGAGGGCATCGCCCACGGATGGGCGCCGGCCGCCTTCGCCGTGTCCGGGACCATCGCGCAGATCGAGGCCGCCCTGGGCCGGCCGCTCGCGAGCGACCCGTTCGTGTCAGCGTTGCGCCCGCCGTCGGGGATCGACGTCGACGCCTGGCGCGGCCGGCTGGCGTCGGCGGTCGAGAGCAGCCTCCGCCCCGGACTGACCGCATACCGCGACGTGCTGCGCGACGAGGTGCTGCCCGTCGCGCGCCCCGACGACCGCGCCGGGCTGACACACCTCGACGGCGGCGACGACGCCTACGCGCGGACCCTGCGGTACTTCACGACCACGGACCTCACCGCCCAGCAGATCCACGACATCGGCCTGGCGCAGGTCGAGTCCCTCGCAGACGAGTACCGCGCCCTCGGCGCCGAGGCGCTCGGCACGTCCGACCTGCAGGAGATCTTCGACCGGATGCGCGACGACCCCGCGCTGCACTTCACCAGCGGCGACGAGCTGGTCAGCGCTTCGCGAACGGCGATGGCGCGCGCCTGGGAGGCCATGGCGGACTGGTTCGAGGTCCTCCCGCAAGCGCCCTGCGCCGTCGAGAGCACGACGACCGGAGCCAAGGCCTTCTACTTCCCGCCGGCGTCCGACGGCAGCCGGGGCGGCACCTTCTTCGTCAACGTGACCGACCCGACCGCATGGGGAACCTTCGAGCTCGAGGCGATGGCGTTCCACGAGGGGATCCCGGGGCACCACCTCCAGATCGCCATGGCCGCCGAGCTGACCGGGCTCCCCGAGTTCCGCAAGCACATGCACAACTCGGCCTACGCCGAGGGCTGGGGCCTCTACACCGAGCGGCTGTCCGACGAGATGGGCCTGTACAGCGGCGCGGTGGAGCGCCTCGGGATGCTGTCCGCGGACTCGATGCGAGCCGGGCGGCTCGTCGTCGACACCGGCCTGCACGCCCTCGGGTGGAGCCGCGAGCAGGCGGTGCAGTTCATGCTCGACAACTCGCCGCTGTCCGCCGGCGTCGTGCGACCGGAGGTCGACCGCTACGTCGTGTCCCCGGGCCAGGCGACGTCCTACATGATCGGCCGACTCGAGATCCAACGGCTGCGCCGGGAGGCGGAGCAGCGGCAGGGCGACACGTTCGACGTCCGGCGGTTCCACTCGGCGGTCCTCGACTCGGGATCGCTCCCGCTCGACGTGCTGGAGCAGGTCGTCGTCGCCCGGCTGCCCTGATGTGTTGTCCTGAGGCGAACGGTGGCAGGGTAAGGGCCGGCGACGGCGCCGGCCCGTCCAGGACGAGGAGCACGCGATGACGACGTTTACGGCGTGGAAGTTCGATACCCCCGGGGGCGCCCAGGCGGCCCGCGAGCAGCTCGACCATGCGCGCGCCGAGGGCCTGGTGAAGGTCATCGACCGTGCCGTGCTCGAGTGGCCGGAGGGCGCCGAGAAGCCATCCCTGCGGCACAGCCGTGACGACGAGTGGCGGGGCACCGGCTGGGGGGCGTTCTGGGGGCTCCTGGTCGGGACCGTCTTCTTCGTCCCCATGCTCGGGGCGGTGGCGATCGGTGCCGGAGCCGGCGCGCTCTACCAGCATCTCCAGGGCGTCGGCATCACCAAGGAACAGCTCGAGGCCATCCGAGACCAAACCGTTCCCGGCACCTCGGTCCTGTTCGCCGTCACCGACGAGGGTAACCTCGACCGGCTGGGCGAGCGGTTCCGCGGCTTCCAGGGCCACCTCGTCAGCACGAACCTCACCGGCGCGGAGCGGGCGCTCCTGCTCGAGACCTTCGACTAGCCCCGCGGAAGGGGCATCCCCCGCGTCTCGGGCAGGAGCCACACGAAGGCCAGCCCGACGAGGTAGATGCACCCCACGGCCGTGGCGGTGGTTCCAAACCCGCCGAGTGCGACGATGAGAGTACCCGCCACCAGCGGGCCGAAGCACGCCAGGAATCGGGATGCGTTGAAGACCAAGGAGATTCCGGTAGCCCGCACGCTGGTGGGATAGAGCTCGGGCAGCCAGACGGCCATCCACCCGTACTGACCCAGCGTGAACACCCCGTTGACGAAGAGCATGACCAGCAGCAGCGACACGGTATGGGTCCATAGGAAGGCGACCGGCGTGATGACGAACGCGGCCGCGAAGAACAGGGCAGCCGTCGGCCTCCGCCCCCAGCGCTCGGCGAGGTACCCGACCAGGAGGTACCCCACGACGCCGCCGGCCGTGTAGACCATCCCGGACACGCTGGCCGCCCGCGACGGCTCCCACCCCGCCGGGACCGCGACCGACGCGAAGTACTGCGGGATGAACGTCGAGACCCCCCACCAGCCGAGGGTTGTGGCGAGGGACAAGACCGAGCCCACCAGCGTGATCCGGCGGAGAGCGGGGTCAGCCAGGATGCGTCGGGTGGTCGAGCGGCGAGGCACGCCATGCGTCCGTGCCTGTTCCGCGGTCCAGGACGGGGACGGGGGAACCCGGCGCCGGATGGCCAGCGCGACCAGTGCGGGCACCACGCCGATGACGAACATCCAGCGCCAGGAGCCGGGTCCGAGGGGGCCGATGACGAACCAGACCAACGCGGCCGCGAAGAAGCCGGCAGCCAGGCCGCTCTGCATGAGGGCCACGGCCCGCGACCGCAACCGGTCCGGCCAGGTCTCGGCCACGAGCGTCGCTCCCGTGCTCCACTCGGAGCCGAGGGCGACGCCGGTCAGCAGCCGCAGCACGGCGAAGGACCACCAGCTCCACGCGAGCGCGGTGAGTCCGGTGAGGAGGGCATACGCGCAGACCGTGACGAGCAGGGTCCGGCGCCGCCCGAAGCGGTCGGCGAGGATCCCGCCGGCGATCCCGCCCAGGCCGAAGCCGAACAGGGTCAACGCGATCGTCGCTCCCGCGAAGAACGGGATGCGGTCGTGGTCCGCTGCGGGCAGCAGCTCCGGGAGGGACACGCCGAGGGTGAGGACCATCGCGTAGGTCTCGTAGCCGTCGAACGTCCATCCGAGTCCGGCACCGACGAGCGTCCGCCAACGGTCGCGCGGTGACACCGTGGTGGTGTCGGCGTCCTCCGAGGGGTGCGGGCTCGACGCCACGGCTGTCCTCCGCATCGGTGTCGGGGGTTCGCGCCACTGTGGTGGCATGACGCATACCCATCACACCATCGACTACGTGGAGCTGGCCGCTCCGGACATCGCCGCCGCCAAGGCGTTCTACTCCACGGCCTTCGGCTGGGAGTTCAACGACTACGGCCCGGAGTATGCGGGCATCCGCGCCGCGGAGGGAGACGACGAGGTCGGCGGGCTGACCGCCGCCGCCACGCCGTCGGCCGGCGGCGTCCTCGTGATGCTCTGGTCCGACGACCTCGACACATCCGTGCGCTCGGTCCAGGATGCGGGCGGAACGGTGACGAACCGCCCCTACGACTATCCCGGCGGTCGGCGGTTCCACTTCCAGGACCCCGCTGGGAACCAGCTCGGCGTCTACCAGGCGAGCTGAGCCGCTACCCGGCCGCCCAGACCTCCACCTCGCTGACCGAGGTGTCCGGATAGGCCTGCGTCGCCGTGGTGTCGCGTTGGGCGGCGTACGCACTTTTCACGGTGAAGCTGACGTAGGTGCTGTCGCCGGGCGCGACGTTGACGTCCTGGTAGACGGCCGGGCGGTCGGGGCTGCCCGCGTCCGCCAACAGGGCCGACCGGGTGCCCTGTGCCGTCTCGACGCTGAGCAGACGGACCCGTGAGTTGCGCTTGTACAGGTCCCAGGACTCCGCATACCCGTCGACCACGCACACCAGGCGCACGTCGACGTCCCGGTCGAACCGCAGCGTGACGGCGGAGCCGAGCCCGAGCCCGGGGCTGCCTTCCACCCACGCCGTGCTCGTGTTGCCGTCGACGAGGTTCTCGGGGCCGTAGGTGACCCGGCCCCTGGTGGGGAAGTCGTCGGCCGGCTTGCTCGGTCCCTCTGCCTTCGTCGGCACCACCGGGACCAGGTCGCGGGGGTCCGAGCAGGACGGCGACTGGAGGCGCTGCGCGACCAGCGGGGTGGCGATCACGCCGAACACCACGAGCACCGCGCCGGTCAGCACCGGCGTGACGAGCTTCTCCGCCGTCCAGCCCAGCCGCCGCATGACGGTGTGGCGTGCCCGCCCTCCGTCCGAGCCCCCGCTACTCATGCCTCCAGGGTGCCGCGTCGTGCCCGGCCTCGGGTCCGGATTTCCTGCGAGTGCGCCTCCGGCTGTCGCCCTCGGGGTCTACGGTCCCGGTCATGATGGAGTGGTCGACGATCCTCGAGGCCGTCGGTCAGGCCCAGACCGGCGAGCGGACGGCGGGCCGGCAGGCGCTCCTGGCGTGTTGGGAGCAGACCGCCCCGGCCGACCACGCGCAGCGGTGCGTGCTGGCCCACTACCTGGCCGACCTGCAGGACTCGGTCGACGCGGAGGTCGGGTGGGACGCGACCGCGCTGTCGGAGTACGCGCATCTTCGAGGTGACGACCTGGTCGCCGTCGGCATCTCCGACGCCGCCGGGCTCGCGCCCAGCCTGCACCTCAACCTCGGCGACGGCCTCCTCCGGCAGGGTCGGGTGGCCGACGCCGGCGAACAGCTTCGGGCCGGCCTCGCGTCGGTGGACGCGCTGGGCGACGACGGCTACGGGCGGATGATCCGCGAGGGGCTGGCCGGCCTGGCGGAGCGCCTCGACGCGGCCCGGCCGTCGGCCGCCCGATGAGTTCCCGTCGCGGCACCGGTCAACAGTTCTGACGACCACACCCCACAGTCCGGAGGATGCCCACCATGGAGAAGCAGACGCACACCCTCGAGACCCCCGACGTCGACCTCGTCTACGACGTCGTCGGACCGCTGCCCACCGCAGACGGCGAGCCACCCCTGCTGATGGCCGGCCACCCGATGGCCGCCGAGGGCTTCTTCACCGTGGCGGAGTACTTCCCGGAGCGGACCATCGTGGTCTACGACCCACGGGGCGTCGGCCGCAGCGTGCGCAAGGACGGCCGGACGGAACGCTCCCCGGAGCTGCACTCCGCCGACCTGCACGCGCTCATCACCAAGATCGGGGCGCCGGTCGACATCTTCGCCAGCAGCGGCGGCGCGGTGAACTCCCTCGCGCTCGTCGCGGAGCACCCGGACGACGTGCGGATCCTCGTCGCGCACGAGCCGCCGCTCCTCGCGCTGCTTCCGGACGCCGACGCCGCGTTCGCCGCCGAGAAGGGCGTCCAGGACGCCTACCACCAGCGCGGGTTCGGCGCCGGCCTGGCGCAGTTCATGGCCTTGACGTCGTGGCAGGGCGAGTTCGGCGAGGCCTACGCGGCGCAACCCGCGGCCGACCCGGCGATGTTCGGGATGCCGACCGAGGACGACGGCGGCCGCGAGGACCCGCTGCTGTCCGGCGCGGCCAACGGGATCACCGCCTTCCAGCCCGACCCCGCCGCCCTCAACGCCGCGCCGACGCGGGTGGTCATCGGCGTGGGCGTCGAGTCCCGCGACACCATCACGGGCCGCACGTCGGTCGCGATGGCCGAGGCCCTCGGGCAGGACGCGGTCGAGTTCCCCAGCCACCACGGCGGGTTCCTCGGCGGCGAGTTCGGGTATGCGGGTCAGCCCGAGGCGTTCGCGAAGCGGCTCCACGAGGTGCTCGAGTCCGACGACTGACTCCGTCGGCGCCGCGCAGGCCGCCGCCCCAGGACCCCGTCGGGTCCTGGGGCGGCGGTGGCAGTGGTCAGGCTTCGGCCACCACCGGGTCGGCCAGATCCGCCCCGTCGTCTTCCTCCGGAACCGCCGTCAAGGACCGGTTCCGGTAGGCGAACGCCAGCAGGACGACCGCCAGCATCGCGTAGCCGAGAGCGACGGACGGCTGCGCGGCCCAGGAGACCTCGCTGGCGTGGATCAGCCCGATCCAGCTGAGGACCGCGCCGAGCGCGGCGGCGATCGCGGAGCTGACGAACTTGCGCATCATGATGAAGGCGACGATCGACCCGAGCACCATCCCCGCGAGGACGGCTCCCTCGCCGAGGATCTTCAGGCCCTGGTACACCAGGCCGGCGCTGGCCAGGGCCTCCTCGCCGACCTTGTCGGCACTGGTCCCGGCGGCGGCGAGGGCGTTGTCGATGAGGCCGGTCCCCCAGGAAGCGAGGTTCGGGAGGATCGCCGCGACGACGGCCGCCGCCTGGATCCGCGGCGTCGACTGGAACGCCTGCGCCCCG
>CAVWQU010000048.1:0-22129 GCA_963757225.1 uncultured Actinomycetota bacterium | reverse complement strand
CCACCTCAGCAACCGGCCGAGAGATATGCCCGGACATGAATGTCGAAGCGCTCCCCGCTCGGGGGTCCGGGTAGCGCTTCGACACCACCTACATCGGCCCAGCACGGGATCCGTTACAGCCGTTTGGGCTCTCAATGCGTGACGTGGGTCACATCAGCCGCCCGGTGGGTGCCCCGGTGTAGCGTGCGGCCCGTGCGGCAGTACCTCGACCTCCTCGACCGGGTCCTCACGATGGGCGTGGAGAAGTCCGACCGCACCGGCACGGGCACGCTCAGCGTGTTCGGGCACCAGATGCGGTTCGACCTCGCCGACGGGTTCCCCGCGCTGACGACCAAGAAGCTCCACCTGCGCTCGATCACCGGCGAGCTGCTCTGGTTCCTGCGCGGCGACACCAACGTGCGGTGGCTCCAGGAGCGCGGCATCTCGATCTGGGACGAGTGGGCCGACGCGGAGGGCAACCTCGGACCGGTCTACGGCTACCAGTGGCGGTCGTGGCCGACCCCGAGCGGCGACCACATCGACCAGATCGCCCGCGTGGTGGCGTCGATCCGCAGCAACCCGGACTCGCGGCGCCACATCGTCTCGGCGTGGAACGTCGCCGACGTCGACTCGATGGCCCTGCCGCCGTGCCACGCGCTGTTCCAGTTCTACGTCGCGCCGCCGAAGCGCTCCGGTGACCCGGCCCGGCTGTCCTGCCAGCTCTACCAGCGGTCGGCCGACGTCTTCCTCGGCGTACCGTTCAACATCGCCTCCTACGCCCTGCTGACGATGATGGTGGCGCAGGTATGCGACCTGGCCCCCGGCGAGTTCGTTCACACCCTCGGCGACGCGCACCTCTACCTCAACCACCTCGACCAGGCCCGGCTCCAGCTGACCCGGGACCCCCGGCCCCTGCCGCAGATGCGGATCGCTCCGCGGACGGCGCTGGACGAGTTCGAGCTGGAGGACTTCGAGCTGGTGGGCTACGACGCCTACCCGTCGATCAAGGCCCCGATCGCGGTCTGAGGTCGCCTTGACGCAGGTCACGCTGATCGCCGCCGTCGCCCGGAACGGCGTGATCGGCAACGGGTCCGAGATCCCCTGGCACCTGCCGGAGGACTTCGCGTACTTCAAGCGGACGACCATGGGTCACGTCCTGCTGATGGGCCGGCTGACCTATGAGTCGATCGGACGCCCGCTGCCGGGGCGACGCACCATCGTCGTGACCCGCAACCGGTTCTGGCAGCACCCGGACGTCGAGGTGGCGCACTCCTTCGCCGAGGCGCTCGCGCTGGCCGGCCCGGCCGACGAGGTGTTCGTCTGTGGCGGTGGCCAGATCTACGCCGAGGCCATGCCGTGGGCGCACCGGATGCTGATCACCGAGGTGTTCCTCGAGCCCGAGGGCGACGTGGAGTTCCCGCCGATCCCCTTCGACACGTTCGTCGAGACCGCGCGGGACACGCGCGAGCAGCTGGCGTGGGTCACCTACGAGCGTCAGCGCCCGGACTGAGCACGAGGCCGGAGTTCAGCGGTCGTGACCCAGCAGGTCCGCGAGCGTGTCCACGACCAGCTGGTGGTCCTCGAGCTGGGGCAGGCCGGAGACGGCGACCGTGCCCACGCATCCGGTGCCCCGCAGCAGGATCGGGAATGCACCGCCGTGGGCCGCGAACGACGCGGGGTCGAGCCGCGAGCTCTCGTCGAAGGACTTCCCGTCGACCCGGAACTGCTCCCCGACCCGTAGCGACGAGTGGCCATACCGGTCCACGACCGCGCACTTGCGGGCCAGCCAGGCCTCGTTGTCGGCCGACGAGCCGGGCAGCGCCGCGAAGAACAGCAGCCGTCCGTTGCGGCGCACCGAGATCGCGATCGGCAGTCCGCCGGCGCTCGCCGCATCCCGGAGCGCGGACCCCAGCGCCCAGGCCGTGTCGTCGTCGAACCGGTCGAAGACCAGCCGGGCCTCCTGGGCCTCCAGCTCGTCGAGCAGGTCGCGTCCGGTCGGAGAGGTCATCGACGGATTCTCCACCACGCCCGGGCGCCCCGACCGCCGATCAGGCGTCGTAGTCGAGGGTGACCTTCTCGGAGACCGGGTGCGCCTGACAGGCCAGCACCGTGCCCGCCTCGATCTCGTCCGGTTCCAGCGCGTAGTTGCGGTCCATCCGCACCTCACCGGACACGAGGTGCGCGCGGCAGGTACCGCATACCCCGTTGGTGCACGAGAAGGGCGCGTCGGGGCGCACCCGCAGGGTCGCGTCGAGGATCGACTCGTCGAGCGACGGCATGGGCACCTCGGTCGTGCGGCCGTCCAGAGTGACCGTCACCATCGCCGCCGGCGGGGCCGACACGTCCACGGCCGCACGAGGACTGCGGACCGCATCGCCGGGCTCGTCGACGTGGAAGATCTCGTGGTGGATGTGGTGCGGGTCGACGCCGCGCTCCCGCAGCAGCGCCTCGGCCCCGGTCACCATGCCGAACGGGCCGCAGAGGTACCACTCGTCAACCCCCTCGACCGGGACCAGCACGTCGAGGATCCGCGCGAGCCGCTCCGGGTCGAGGCGCCCGTGGAACAGCTCGACGTCCTGCGGTTCGCGCGACAGCACGTTGACCAGGTGGAACCGGCCCGGGTAGCGGTTCTTCAGGTCCTCCAGCTCCTCGAGGAACATCACCGTGCTGGTGCGCCGGTTCCCGAACAGCAACGTGACCCGTGACGAGGGCTCCTCCTCCAGCGCCGTCGAGATGAGCGACAGGACCGGCGTGATGCCGGAACCCGCGGCGATCGCGACGTGGTGCCGGGCCGCCGTCGGCTGGGTCGGGCAGGTGAACGACCCCATCGGGGTCATCACCTCGATCTCGTCGCCCGCCGCGACCGTCGTGTTCAGCCACGTCGACATGCGGCCGCCCTCGACCACCGCCGACGCCACTCGCAGCCGCCCCGCGCCGCCCCGGCCGGAGCGTGGCTGGCAGATCGAGTACGACTGCCGGACGTCCTCGCCGTCGATCGTCGCGCGCAGGGTCAGGTGCTGCCCCGGCAGGTAGGCGTACTCGTCCCACAGCTCGCGGGGCACGTCGAACGTCACCGCCACGGCCTCGTCGGTGAGCCGCTCGACGCCGGCGACGGTGAGCGGGTGGAACCGCGGCCTTCGCACCGGCGCGGCGGCGGAGAGCAGCGCCATCAGAGGGTCTTGAACTCGTCGAACGTCTCGCGGCACGCCTCGCACCGGCGCAGGGCCTTGCACGCCGTCGACCCGAACCGGGCGAGCTCCACCGTGTCCTCCGACCCGCACCGAGGGCAGATGACGGTGCGACGCCCCAACGAGATCGATACCGGGGCACCCGTCGGGGTATGCGTCGGAGGCGCGATCCCGAACCGGCGCAGCTTCTCCTTGCCCTCCTCGGACATCCAGTCCGTCGTCCAGGCGGGGCTGAGCCGAGAGGTCACCCGCGGCTCCCAGCCGGCGGCGCGGCACACGTAGGACACGTGGGCGGTGATCGCCTCCATCGCCGGACAGCCGGAGTAGGTCGGCGTGATGACCACGTCGACGACGCCGGTCGCCTCGTCGGCGGCCACCGAGCGAAGGATGCCGAGGTCGGCGATGGTGACGACCGGGACCTCGGGGTCCGGGATGCTCCCGACCGCCTGCTCGACCTCGGCCGGAGCGGTGCGCGTCGTCGTCACCACGTCGCCCCCGGGTGCGAGCGCGCGAGGTGCTGCATCTCGGCGAGGAGGTAGCCCATTGGCGCCGAGTGCACGCCCTCGCGGCCGCCGCGCGAGCGCCAGCGCGAGTCGTCCGGGAGGGTGAGGGTGGCTTCGTCGACGACCGCGACCACGCGCCCCACGACCGCGTCGTGGAGCGACGACGGCAGGACGCCGACGCCCGACTCGGCCGCCGCGGCGGACACCGGGTCGTCGTCGAACAGCTCTGCCAGATAAGGGAGTACGGTCTCGAGGGCCGCCTGCATCCGACCGTGCGACTCCTCGGTGCCGTCACCCAGCCGTACCACCCACTGGTGAGCGTGGTCGTGGTGGTAGGCGACCTCCTTGGTGGCCTTTTCCGCCACGGCGCGGAAGGTCTCGTCCGAGGAGCCGGGGGCCGCTGCATACAGCTCGACCTGGTAGGCCGAGAACCAGAGCAGCCGGGCCATCTCGAACCCGAAGTCCTGACGCTCCTGCTCGACGAGGTGCACGTTGCGCCACTGCCGCTCGTCGCGGAGCATCGCGAAGTCGTCCTCCGAGCGGCCCGTGCCGTCGAGCTCACCGATGTGGGCGTAGAGGGCGCGCGCCTGTCCGAGCAGGTCGAGGCTGACGTTGGCCAGGGCCATGTCCTCCTCGATCTGGGGAGCGTTGGTCAGCCACTCCGCCAGCCGCTGGGCGTAGACCATGGCATCGTCGGCGAGGCCGAGCAGGTACGCGGCGGCCAGCCGGTCTCCGGTCGGCATGGCGTCGTCGACCGCCCGGCCCGGAGACGGCACCGGTCCATGGGTCATCGTCGGCCCTCACTCACGGTCCGACCATACGGCCGCTCCCGCTCCCAGCGAAAACCGGTGCCCTGGAGCGGGCGACGAGCGGATCGCGGTGGATCGAACCCCCGCTGAGGGGAGTTATCCACCGCGATCACGGTCGACCGAGCCTGACCTGGGAGGCTGGCCCGATGACCGACCGGTTCCCGGTGCCGCGGCCGGCCGAGCGGCTGCGCCGGGCGGGCCAGTGGGCGGCGCGCGTCCACAAGGGCACCCCGTTCGACGTCGTCGTCGGCATCGGGCTCGTCACGTACGGGTTCGTGTACCTCCTCGTCGCAGCGATCGCCGTCCGGATCGCGGTCACCGGCCATCGCAGCGCCGACTCGCCCTACGCCGCACTGGACGCCTTGGCCGAGACCGAGGTCGGCGAGGCGATGCTCTGGGTGACCGCCTTCGGTCTGGCTGCACTGACGCTGTGGCAGGTGTTCGAGACCGTCTGGCGTCGGGACCCGCACGAGAACCCGCTCGGCAAGGCGTTCGGACGGTTCGGGACGATCGCGGCGGCCGTCGGCTACCTCACCCTGGCGATCAGCGCGGTGCGCGTCGCCGCCGCCGGGCGCGCCGCCCGCGAGGGACGCACCTCGCCGGCGGACGTCGTGTCGAGCCTCGAGGAGCTGGCCCTGCGGATCGGCGTGGTCGTCGCGGGTGTCGTCCTGGTGGTGCTCGCCGTCCGGTCGGGCTACCGGGGCGTGCGGCGACGCTTCGTCGACGACCTGCGGGATGGCTCCCCGCGGATGGTCGTCGCGCTCGGGCAGGCCGGGCTGGTCGGCAAGGGGGTGACGTTCGCCATCATCGGCGGGCTGATGATCTGGACCGCGCTCGAAGGTCGGCTCGGGCCGCCCGGCATCCAGACCGTGTTCCGGCTGGTCAACCTGTCGCCTGCGGGCGGGATCCTCCTCGTCCTCAAGGCGATCGGGCTCACGGCCTTCGGCGTCTACTGTCTGGCCTGGGCCGCGAACCGGCGGCGCTGAGGCTCAGAGGTACTCGACGTCCTCGGGCACGTCGTAGAAGGTGGGGTGCCGATAGACCTTGTCGGCCGCCGGGTCGAAGAAGGAGTCCTTCTCGTCGGGGCTGCTGGCCGTGATCGAGGATGCCTCGACGACCCAGATCGAGACGCCCTCCTGCCGCCGGGTGTAGACGTCCCGCGCGTTGCGCAGGGCCATCGTCGCGTCCGGGGCGTGCAACGAGCCCACATGGGTGTGCGAGAGGCCGCGCTTCGCCCGGACGAACACCTCCCAGAGGGGCCAGGAGCGTTCGGTGGCCGCGTCGCTCACGCGGCCGAGCCCTGGGCCGCCGTGCGCGCGGACTGCTTCACGGCGTACGCGTTGGCCGCCTCCCGCACCCAGGTGCCCTCCTCGTGGGCGCCGCGCCGGTGCTCGATCCGCTCGGCGTTGCACGGCCCGTCGCCGCGCAGCACCCGCCAGAACTCGTCCCAGTCGATCGGCCCGTAGTCCCAGTGCCCGCGCTCCTCGTTCCAGCGCAGGTCGGGGTCGGGGAGCGTGAGTCCGAGCTTGTCGGCCTGCAGCACCATCATGTCGACGAACTTCTGGCGCAGGTCGTCGTTGCTGAACCGCTTGATGCCCCAGGCCATCGACTGCTCGGTATGCCCGCCGGGCGCCGCCGCCTCGCCGGTGTCGGGCGGCCCGAACATCATCAGCGCCGGCCACCACCACCGGTTCGCCGCGTCCTGGGCCATCGCCTTCTGCTCCGCGGTGCCGCGGACGAGGTTCCAGAGGATCTCGAACCCCTGCCGCTGGTGGAACGACTCCTCCTTGCAGACCCGGATCATCGCGCGCGCGTAGGGGCCGTAGGAGCACCGGCAGAGCGGCACCTGGTTCATGATCGCGGCTCCGTCGACCAGCCAACCGATCGCGCCGCAGTCGGCCCAGGTCAGGGTCGGGTAGTTGAAGATGGAGGAGTACTTCTGCTTCCCGCTGTGGAGCATGTCGAGCAGCTCGGCCCGGTCGATGCCGAGGGTCTCGGCCGCCGAGTAGAGGTACATCCCGTGGCCGGCCTCGTCCTGCACCTTGGCGATGAGGATCGCCTTGCGCCGCAACGACGGGGCCCGGGTGATCCAGTTGCCCTCGGGCTGCATCCCGATGATCTCGGAGTGCGCGTGCTGCGCGATCTGCCGGATGAGGGTCTTGCGGTAGGCGTCGGGCATCTCGTCGCGAGGTTCCACCCGCAGGTCCGCGGCGATCAGCGCGTCGAAGCTGGTCGTGCCCTCGCGCGCCTCGGCCGCCGAACCGGCGGCAACCGCCTCGTCGAACTCGGGCGTCTCCGAGGCGTTGAGGGCCTCCGTCGGGTCCACGACGTCGTTGCCGTACATGCCCTCAGTATCCCTCAGCCCAGCGACCAGCCGGCTACTGCTTCGAGTCGATGTACCAGCGCCCGTTGATCTTCACGAGGTCGATGTCGTTCTGGTAGCCGTCCGGCACGTTGGTGATCTGCGTCTTCGACACGGTGGCCTTGTCGCCGGTGACGGCCGCCCCGGTGACCGTCGCGGCCTTGAGCTGGGCGATCTCGGTCGGGTCGTCGAGGTCGGCGAGGACCTTCTCGAGGCCCTCCTTGCACTGGTCGAAGCCCGCGTTGGTCAGCGGCTGCCCCGCCGTGGACACCTGCGCACAGGCGGCGTCGGAGTTCTTCTCACCGAGGGCGTGCATGAAGGCGGCGACCGCCTCGGTCGGGCTGGCGCTGCCGGCTGCCACGTCCGGGCTGCTCGTGCATCCGGCCAGCAGGAGCACGGCCGCCCCGACGGTGCACAGACCCGCGGGCAGACTCATCCGCCCATCCCATCACGCGTTGGTGTCCCGCTCAGCGGTCTGTGGTTCCCGCATACCGCAGGACGACGATCCCGGAGTCGAACCGGGTCGTGTCCTGCAGGGCCAGGTGGGTGATCGGCAACCCCTCGAGCAGCCGGCCACCGTCGCCGGCGATGGCGGGGAACACCCAGAGGTGCAGCTCGTCGACGAGACCTGCCGGCAGCAGGGTGAGATCGGTCTCCCCGGTCCCGAACTTGAGGATGTCGCCGCCCGCGGCCTCCTTCAGCGCCCGGACCGAGGAGACGAGATCGTCGCCCTCCAGGAGCTGCGCGTTCCAGGTGAGCTCCGGCCGGCTCCGCGAGATGACCTGCTTGGGCAGGGAGTTCCTCCGGTCGGCGTACCAGTCGCCCGAGCGCTGCGACCACGACACCGAGAAGCCGTCGTAGGTCGCCCGGCCGAGCAGCAGCTCGTCGACGGGCTCCATCACCCGGCGTTCGTAGGCGGTGTACTCCTCGTCCCAGTACGGCGGTGCCCAGTCCTGAGGGTTGGACATGACGCCGTCGAGGCTGACGAAGGTCGACTCCACGAGCTTTCTCATGGTGATGGAGACCCAGCGAGGCGGAGGGAGTCGTCGGCCCGAACGCCGTTCGTGACGCCCGCGCGCGGCATCCCGCCCGCGGTTGGCAGGATGGCCGCGTGAGCCACTCCCACGACCACCCTGTCGCCGACGCCAGCGTTCGCGTCGCCACGCCGTGGGACGTCGACGCGGTCGGCGCTGTCCAGGCGACGCTGTGGCGGGAGGCGTATGCGGCCCTGCTGCCGGCGGAGGCGCTCGACGCGGCGACGCCGGAGGAGTTCGCGACGGTTTGGCGGGAGTCCCTCGCGAACCCGCCGTCGGGCGCATACCGGCTGCTCGTGGCCTGTGCGGGTGAGGAGGTGGTGGGGTTCGCCGCGATCGGACCCAACGCCGACCCGGACGCCACCGACGTCGACGGCGAGCTGCTGGTCGGCGGGGTGGCTCCGGCCGCGCGCCGCACCGGCCACGGGTCACGGCTGCTCAACGCGACGGTCGACACGGCGGGGCTCAGCGGGTTCGCCCGGGTCCGGACCTGGTTGCTGGCCGAGGACGAGGCGACGCGCGGGTTCCTCGAGGCGGCCGGGTTCGCTCCCGACGGGGCCCGTCGCGAGCGCGTCACAGGCTCGGCCGCGGGCGACGTGGCCGGAGAGATCCGGCTCACGGTGGACGTGCCACAGTGACGTCGCCGACGCGGCTCAGTCGTCGAACAGCTCGCTGAGGAACGACTTCTTCTTTGTGTAGGGCCGCTGCTGGTGGCCCTGCTGGTAGCCCTGCTGGTAGCCGCGGTCCTGCGGACCGGCATACGAGTGGTCCTGCGGCGGCCGCGCCGAGGACACGGCCGGCGCGCCGTGCCATTCGTTCTCGGCGGCGACCAGCTTCTCCAGCTCACCACGGTCGAGGAACAACCCACCGCAGCCGGTGCACTGCTCGACGAGCACGCGGTTGCGCTCGTAGCTGCGCAGGTCGCTCGCGCACTTCGGGCAGGTCAGGGTGGTCGTCATACCGGGCCCAACGACCCTCCAGCGGGCAGGGTTCCGACGAGTCGGAGCCTTACCTGGAGCCGACGACGCACGCCTCGCAGACCGACTCCGGAACCATCCCGGCGCGCTGGAGCAGGCCGAAGATGGTGCAGCCGAGGCAGAACGCGAAGACCGACTCGAGCACGGCGGCCCCGATGAGCAGGACCACCAGGGTCCAGCCGAGGGTGGTCGCGCCCAGGGTCACCGCGATCGCCGCGAGGAGCGAGAACGCCAGTCCGAGTCCCTGCGCGAACCGCTTCGGCGGCCCGGGGACCAGCTTCGGCGGCCCGAGCCGTGGCGCCACGACCCTCGTCGCCAGGAGGCCGAACGGGCTGAACCGCGGCCCGGAGAGGACCCGGAGGAGGAAGCCGGCGGCCAGCAGCCAGAGCAGCCAGACGGACTGGGAGATGAGCGCGACCAGAGCCGTGACCACGACGAGCCCGGCGACGACCCGGGCCGCCTTCTCGTTGACCGGGTTGGGGAACCCAACGATTCGGCTACTTATGACTGACATAACCGCAGGTTATCCCAGGGGGTGCGGCCACCGTGACGGCGTCCCCTCCGTGGACACGGGGCGGAGCGGGGGCGGCGTCCTGTGTGACCATGCGGGGATGGACGCGGGGGCCGAGGTCGAACGCGACCCGGACGCCCGCGACGAGACGGACCGTGCGGCGATGCGGGCGGTCACCCGTCAGGCCCTCTCCGTCGGCATCGCCACCGGTGCCTACGGGATCAGCTTCGGCGCGGTCTCGGTCGCCTCGGGGCTCAGCGTGTGGCAGACGGTCGCCCTGTCGATGCTGCTGTTCTCGGGCGGGTCGCAGTTCGCCCTCGTCGGCGTCCTCGGGGCGGGCGGCAGCGGGCTCGCCGGAGTCGCGACGTCCACGCTCCTCGGAGTGCGCAACGGCCTGTACGCGTTGCAGGTCTCGCGGATCCTTCACGTGCGGGGCCTTCGTCGGCTGGTCGCCGCGCAGCTGACCATCGACGAGTCGACCGCCGTCGCGATCGGCCAGGCCGAGCCGCGCGCGATGCGGCGCGGCTTCTGGCTGACCGGCGTGATCGTGTACGCCGGCTGGAACCTCTCGACCCTCGCCGGTGCGCTGCTGGGCAACGCCATCGGCGACCCGAAGGTCTACGGCTTCGACGCGGCGGCGGCCGCCGCGTTCTGCGCGTTGCTCTGGCCGCGGCTGCGGTCCCTGGAGGCGGGGGCGACCGCCGCCCTGGCGGCCGTGCTGACGGTGGTGCTGGTCCCGGTGGCACCGGCCGGGGTACCCGTCCTCGTGGCGGCCCTCGCGGCAGTAGCCGTGGGTCTGCTCGGCCGGCGCGGCCGCGACGACGCCGAGTCCGTGACCGGCCGCGGGGAGCCGGCATGAACGCCTGGGCCACCGTGCTCGTCGCCTGCGCCCTCGCGTACGTGCTCAAGCTCGCGGGTTACCTGGTCCCGGCCCACTGGCTGTCCGGACCGCGGATCTCCCGGGTGACGGCCCTTCTTCCGGTCGCCTTGCTGACCGGGCTGGTCGTCGTCCAGACCTTCGCGACACCGGACCACAGTCTGACGCTGGACGCCCGGGCGGCCGGTGTCGGGGTCGCGGTGGTGGCGCTCCTGCTGCGGGCTCCGTTCATCGTCGTGGTGGTGCTCGCCGCCGGCACCGCCGCGCTGCTACGGCATTTCGGCTGGGGCTGACCCTCTACGGTCGAAGGATGGAGCAACGAGTCAGCCTGGTAACTCTGGGCGTCGCCGACCTCGACGCCGCACGCGAGTTCTACGAGCGGCTGGGCTGGAGCCCGTCCGGCCCGACTGACGAGGTCGTCTTCTTCCAGGCCGGCGGAATGGTCATCGCCCTGTGGAGCCGCGGGGAGCTCGCCGCGGACACGGTGGTCGAGGACTCGGGCGGCTGGGGCGGCATCACCTTGGCGCAGAACGTCGGGTCTCCCGAAGCCGTGGACGCGCTGATCGCGGAGGCGGTGGCGGCGGGCGGGACCCTGCGGCGCCCAGGTGCGCCGACCGAGTGGGGCGGCTACGGCGCTGTCTTCTCGGACCCCGACGGTCACTGCTGGGAGGTCGCACACAACCCGTTCTGGACCATCACCGATGACGGCCGGACCCTGGTGGAGACCCCGTAGCACGAGCGAATGGTGCCCGGCCGGAGTGGCGGAGCACCCCCTCTGTCGTGACTGCGGTCAGCAACCCGTCACGGGCTGCTCACCGTGCCACCGTTGGTGGCCGGAGCGGAACTGCGCAGGTGACGGAGCCGAGGGTCGCCGTCGACGGTTTCGAGGCGCCGGAGAGCGGGCACAGTCACCCGTGGGGTTGCCATCGAGTGGCGCGGCGGAGCTCAAGGAGGAGCCATGACCGATCAGACGGGTGCAGAGCAGCAGGGTGCGGCTGGGGGCCGGACCGGCGACGTGGACGTGGCCGACGAGCAACAGAAACCGGCCGAGGAGTTCGCGCGCGAGCACGACCCCGAGAAGCACGACGTCGCCGCCGGGGAGGAGTTCCGGCAGGAGGGCGACTGGACGGCCGACGACGCCGGCGGCCCGCAGGTCTGGGACTCCGAAGGCCGTCTCGTCGAGGGCTCGGCTCCGGGCCGGCCGGAGTCGGGTTCGTCCAGCGCAGAGGACCATCGGTCCTCGGGCTCGTCCGACGACGGCCCGCGCACGTCGTCCCTGGACGAGATCCGCGACGGTGGCTACGGCGTCGGCTCGGCCGCCCCGATCGACGACGGCGCGGTCCCGCTCGGACATCCCGTCAAGGCGTGGGAGGACACCAAGACCTTCGTCACGCCCGAGCACGACGCCTACGGTGAGGCCGAGCCGCACGTGTGGTTCGCCGACGAGCACGCGGCCCAACGAGCCGGTTTCCGTCCCGTCGACTGACGGGTTCGACGCGGCTCAGGTCGGTATCGGAAGCGACAACGTCGACGCACCGGAGCCCAGGTCCAGGGCCTGGTGCGTCGGGTGCTTCGACGTGCCCTCGGTCCGGCTTCCCGGCATACCGAGGTTGCGCGCGTAGCGCGGGAACGACCCCCCTCCGATGACCAGGCCGAGACGCGAGCCGGCCGCGAACCGATGCGCGACGGGGTCGAGCTCGAGCACGACCCGACCCTCGTCGTCAGGACTCACCGCGCCACGGAAGGTCTCGGTGACGTTCTGCGACCGGCCGTCCGGCCGGACCTCGCTGACCCGGACCCAGAGGTCGGCGCTCGGGCCGTCGTGGCGATGGGCCAGGGTCACCCGAGGGACACCGACCACGTCCAGCGGGTGCTCCAGGGGCGGGCCGGCGAACACGACCACGTCGGCCCGGCGCGCCAGGGCGGAGTCCTCCCGGTACCCGGACTCCGCTGCCAGCAACCGGCCGCCGATCGTGGGCGTGGGATCGTCCGGGTCGTAGGTGAAGCCCACGGCGCCGGCCGAGGCCGTCGGCGCGGTGTCGGCCAGCAGACCACCCGGCGCGAGGAAGAGGGTGCGCTCCTCGACCGCCGGCGGCGGCCAGTCGGCCGCGGAGCGCCATTCGTCCGCACCGGTGAGCAGGTACGACACCGGGTCCTCCGCCGCCGGTGACCGCGGACCGCCGAGATGACGATCGACCCAGTCGAGCGTCTCCCCGAACACCCTCGAACCGCCCTTGGTGAGCAGGTTGGCGTGGGTCCAGGGCCCGATGGTGAGGGACACGTCCACGCCACGGTCGCGCAGCCGGTGGTACTGGTGGAGGGTCTGCCCCACGAAGAGGTCCTGCCATCCCGTGAGGAACTTCACGGGGACCGACACGCGGTCGAGAGCAGCCGAGACGTCGCGCGCTTGCCAGAAGGGGTCGTCGGGGTCGGGGTGCGTGGCCCAGTCGCGGTACCACGCAGAACCTGCCCCCAGGTAGGTCTCGCCGTCCGCGACCGGCAGACCGAGGTATGCGGCCGTGCGCCGACGGCGGATCCGCCGTCCGTCCAGGAGCTGGCGGAGTGTCGTCGTGCTCTCCTGGATGGCCAGGCTGTCGCACCAGTCGAGACTGTCGTTGAGGGTGAACGCACCGGTCCCGCGGACCACGCCGAAGAAGTCGTGGAAGCTGACGAACGACACGGCCGCGACCATCTCCGGCGGTGGCTCCATGAGCATCGACCACAGGGTGTAGCTGAGGTAGGAGCCACCCACGCCCACGAACCTGCCCTCGAACCAAGGCTGTTCGCGCAGCCATGTCACCGTGTCGGCCCCGTCGCGGATCTCGGCCTCACCCGGCACGAACCGGCCTTCGGACCCGAACGTTCCGCGACAGCTCTGCATCACGACGTGGTAGCCGCGCGCCGCGAAGAGTCCCACCAGGATGTGGGGGACGGCCCCGGCCCGCTGGTACGGGCCGCGCATCACCACGGTGCCGAGCGCCGGGCCGTCCGGGGCGTAGTGGTCGGTCAACAGGTGGGCCCCGTCGCGCATCCGCACCGGGATGGCCGGTGTCACCGAGTAGGTCCCCCGCTGCGGCGGAAGGCGGAACAGCCGCGTCGACGTCGCGTCGACCAGGCGCTCGGTGCGGCTGCGTGGACGGGCCCCCGCGTCGGTCCGGACGGGTGCCTCTGCTCTGCTCACGGTCTCGACCCCTTTCGCCGGGCCGAGTCTGTCACGCGGGTCGACCACCCCTGGGGGGTATCCCCTCCGGGACCAGGTTCACGCGCAGCTCGGCCGGTGCGTCCTCGGGGCCGACGGTGACCTCGACGCGGGCCGGGACGAAACCGTCGGCGTGGACCGCGACGACATAACGGCCCACGCCGTTGGTGGCCATGGCGAACGTCCCGTCCTCGCCGGTCAGCCCGGCCAGGTCCGGCATGGGTGCGGGCGCCGCCTCGATGCTGACGCGGGCGAGTGCGACCGGCCCGTCCGGGCCGGTCGCGACTCCCGAGATGACCGGTCGCCTCTCCGCGTCCACCTCTCCCGCTCTCGTCGTGAGGGGCCGGGAGGAGCCCGGCTCAGGCCTTCCAGGCCACCATGTTGTTGTACACCGGCGTGACGATCCGGGTGCCGGAGTTCGTCGTCGCCCCGCCGTACGCGTGGACTGCGAACGCATACCGCTTGCCGTCGACGATCCGGTAGACGGCGCTGCCGCTCTGACCGCCGAAGGTGTCGATGTCGTAGTAGACCTTGCGGGCCGCGACCGACGCGATCCGTCGGGCGGCGTACCACTGGGTGCCGTCCGGCTTGTCGCCCGGGTACCCCGAGATGTTGCCGACCGACGCCGTGAGCGTGGCGTCGTTGTAGACCCCGAAGCCGAACCAGCCGGTGGTCGCCCCCAGGTCGGTGCCCAGGATGATGGCGCCGTAGTCGTGCTCCTCGTCACCGTTGGTCGCCCACCCCTGCACGGTGCGCAGGTTGCTGCTCGTCACCGAGCCGTAGGGCAGCGTCGTCCCGTTGCGGCCGGGCATCACCTTGATGGAGCGGACGAAGCCGTCCCGCCCGGCGACGCCGCTGTTCTTGATGTACACGACGTGCCCGGCGGTCATCAGGGTGTGGGGCCCGATGAACCAGCCGGTCCCGATCCACATCGACCCGTCGCGAGCGGTGATGAGCAGTGACGCGTGGGCGCGCCACGGGTAGACGCCGGTGCTGGTGATCTTGACCCGGTCGTCCGGGCCGTGGACGGTCTCGAGGACCGACCTCGGCACCTGGCGCGCGCCGGGCCCGAAGGACGCCTCGGCGATGTCCGGCAGGTCGAGCGGGCCGGAGAGGACCTCCTTGGCCGACCGCGCGGCGGCGACCTTCGGCAGGCTGAAGCCGTGGACCTTCTCGATCCCCGAGGCCAGGCCCGCGGCGACCTTGCCCTTGCCGGGCGCGGCGTCCTGCTGCGCGACCCTGGCGGCCACCTCGGCGGCACCCTCGGTCCGGTTGGAGATCGGGGCGTCCGGGCCGGTACCGACCTTGAGACTGGGCATGAGTGTCTCCTGACGTGCGGTGCCGTGCCGTGGGTGGCACGGCTGGTACTGCTGGGAGGTCCAGCACTCCCATGGTGATACCAGCGTCCGTTGCGGTGGGCCGTTCCGGTGGAAAGGATGCGGTCATGTCGCCCCGCATCCGCCTCACCGTCGTCGACGCCGGCCCGCTGGAGGTGGACCGGAGCGACCTCATGCAGGGCGCGTCCGGCACCGTCACCGTGCCGTCGACGGTCGTCGTGGTCGAGCACTCCGCGCACGGGCTGGTGCTCTTCGACACGGGGATCAACTACCGGGTCGCCGACCCGGAGCAGGCCGAGGCACAGTGGGGGCCCGGCCTTCGGGAACGTTACGGCGCAACGGTGTTCACCCGCGAGGCGGCGGTCGACGCCCGCCTCGAGGGCCTCGGGTACCGGTGCGCGGACGTGACCCATGTCGTGTACTCCCACCTTCATCTGGACCACGCCGGTGGCATGGAGCACTTCCCGACGGCGGTCCATGTGGCTCAGCACGACGAGCTGCGGCACGCCTGGTGGCCGGACCGGTGGACGGCTCGGGGGTATGCGTTGGCCGACTACCTGCCCGGTCGCGGCTTCGAGTACCGCGAGCTCAACGGTGACACCGACCTCTTCGACGACGGATCGCTGCGCGTGCTCCGACTGCCGGGGCACACGCCGGGCAGCCAGGGGCTCGTGGTCGACCTGCCGCACCGCGGTCGCGTGGCGTTCGTGGGGGACGCTGCGCATCTCCGCGAGCAGGTCACCGCGGACGTACCCCAGGTGAGCGACTGGAACGTCGAGGCGAAACTCCTGTCGTACCAACGGCTGCGGGCCCTGAAGCGGTCGGGGATCACCCCGTTCCTGTCGCACGACGTCGAGGACTTCGCCGCGCTGCCGTCGGCCGGCGACTACTGGGACTGAGCCGTCGGCATACCTAGGTCAGGCCGAGGTAGTGCTCGAGGCCGACCGTCAGGCCGGGGTGGTCGCCGACCCGGCGCACGCCCTCGAGGACGCCCGGCATGAAGGAGTCGCGGTCGAACGAGTCGTGCCGGATGGTCAGCTGCTCGCCCGCGTTGCCGAAAAGCACCTCCTGGTGGGCGACCAGACCACGCAGCCGCACCGAGTGGACGGGGATCCCGTCGACCCGACCACCGCGCGACCCGAGGTCGTCGGACTGGGTCGCGTCGGGAACCGGCCCGACCCCGGCCGACGAGCGGGCCGCGGCCAGGAGGCGGGCGGTCCGCGCCGCGGTCCCCGAGGGAGCGTCCACCTTGTCCGGGTGGTGAAGCTCGATGACCTCGACGGACTCGTAGAAGCGGGCCGCCTGCGCGGCGAACCCCATCATGAGAATGGCGCCGATCGCGAAGTTCGGCGCCACCAGCACGCCGACCCCGGTGCCCGACCTCGACGGTGGAGCGGCGGCGACCTGCTCCTCGACGACGGCCAGGCGACGCTCGTCCCAGCCAGTGGTGCCGACGACGACGTGAACCCCCTGCGCCACGCAGTGGGCCACGTTGCCGGATGACGCGTCGGGCACAGAGAACTCCACGACGACGTCGGCTCCCCCGAGATCCCCGAGGTCGTCGTCGAGGTCGTAGGTACCGACCAGGCGGAGGTCGGCAGCGGCCCCGACCGCCGCGCAGACCCGGGAGCCCATCCGGCCCGACGCGCCGATGACCGACACGGCGAGAACGCGTGAGGTGTCGGTCACAGGCGGAGCCTAACCAACGTCGATGACGTTCCGATCTCCCCACACCGCACGTGGACCGCGCGTCTCACCGACGGCGGACGAGGAGGACAGCGCGCCAGGTGGCCAGCAGGCCCACCGCCGCCGTCACCGCGAGCAGGAGGACCTGGTATGCGGCGAGGGCGGGGGTCAGCGCCCGGTTCCCCAGGCCGCCGTCGAAGAACCCGGACGCGACGCTTACCAGACAGGCGAGCGCCAGGAGGACGGCGGCACCGGCGGCCCAACGAGGCGACACTCGTCGGAAGGCTCCGACGGCGACGACGGTGAGCAGCACCTGGCCGACGACCATCGGCGCGGGTGCCGCCAGCAGGGCGGCCGGCCCCCAGGCCTCCGACCAGGTGTTGACGCCGGAGCTCACGGCGAGCACCCCGCCGACGAGGTCGGTGGCGACCAGCGCGCCCATGCCCAGGGCGAGCCGACGCGCGGACTGATGACGGGTGGCCGACGGGGCGGCGACGACCACCGACGGGAGCGACGTGGGATGTGACGACATGGCAGACCTCTCGATGACGAAGCGGGACGGGACCACGGTCGAGCACGCCCCTTGCGCGGTCCTAGGGCGCCGCTTGGGTCGCGACACCGCCGCCGAGAGGCCACCTTCGGTCGCTAAGGGGCCACCCATAACGACCGAAGGTGGCCTCTCGGCGGGGACGGGTTCGGCGGGAACCAGACCAGTGGGAGGCGGTCGCGCCGTTACCGTGTGCCGGTGCGCGTGTTCGTCTTCGGGGCTGCTCGCGTCGAAGGGCGGCCCGACTCCGGGCGGCTCGACGCCACGCCGGTCGACATCGGCGCCCGCAAGCCACGCTCGATCGTCGCTGCCCTCGCCATGACGCCGGGACGTCCCGTGTCGCCCGGCCTCCTGGCCGACCTGGTCTGGGCCGGCGAGCCCCCGCCGGCCGCCCACGGTGCGCTGCACGCCTACATCTCCGGCCTCCGCAAGGCTCTGGAACCGGACCGTCGGGCGCGGACCGCCGCGTCGGTCCTCGAGACCACCGACCACGGCTACCTGCTCAACATCGACCGAGCGGCCGTCGACGTGCACCGGTTTGCCGCCGACGTCCGCGCCGCCGAGCGCAGCCTCGCGCCGCTGGCCGGCCAGCTCGGACATGGCGACACATCGGGCTGGCCCGACCGGACGGAGACTGCGGCCCTGGTCGAACGGCTCGACGAGACCCTCGCCGCCTGGAACGGCGAGCCGTACGCCGACCTGCCGGACCACCCCGACGTGCTAGCCGAGCGAGCGGCCCTCGAACGCCTCCGCGCCGCGGCGGAGGAGGCCCGGCTCGTCGGGCTGCTCGGGCTCGGCGAGCACGCCAGCGTCCTCTCGACCGCCGAGTCGGCCATCGCCCGTGAACCGCTGCGGGAGCGTCTTCGCGCCGTCCACGCCGTTGCGCTGCTACGGTCCGGGCGCCAGGTCGAGGCGCTGGACGCGCTCCGCGCCTTCCGCGAGCTGCTCGCCGATGACACCGGCCTGGACCCCGGGCCGGAGCTGGCGGGGCTCGAGGAGGCCATCCTCCGCCAGGACCCCGCTCTCACCGTGCGGTTGCCCGACCCGGTCCGTCGGCCGACCCGGCCTGGTCACGCAACCCGGGAAACCGTGCAGCCCACCACGCAGCCCACCGAGCAGCCCACCGAGCCCACCGCGCCGGACGTCGGCCGCGACGGCCCGCGCGCGGAGCTGCGGTCCCTCCTCGACCGGCTCGGCCGAGGTTCCGGCGCCCTGGCGACGGTGATCGGGGAGCCCGGCATCGGCAAGTCCTGGCTGGTCCGGCACCTCTCCGACGAGGCCCGGGCTCGAGGGGTATGCGTGGCCGCCGGCGCCTGCTCGCAGGACGACGGCGCACCGCCGCTCTGGCCCTGGCTGGACGTCCTGCGCGCTCTCGAGGCCGACGGCGACGAGACGGCGGAAGTCTCGCTCGCCGACGTCATCTCCGCGGAGGCCGGGTCGCTGGGCCCGGGCCGGCTGGCGTTCCAGACGTGGGACCGGATCGCACGGGCGGTCATCGACGCCGCCCGGCGCCGTCCGGTCGTCGTGGTCCTCGACGACCTGCACTGGGCGGACGAGGCGACCCTGCGTGCGCTACGGCACCTCGCTGCCGTCGCCCCGGACGACGTGGCCCTCGCCATCGTCGCGACCCGCCGGAGTCACCCCGAGCCGACCGGCGCACTCGCGGACGTCGCCGAGGCGTTCGCCCGGCGGCACGCCCTCCGCATCGAGCTGGACGGGCTCGACCCGGCGGACTCCGTCGCTCTCGTCGGTGCGGTGTCCCGGTCCGGGGTCGACCCGGCCGTCGCGCACTCGTGGCACGACCGCTCCGGCGGCAACCCGTTCTTCCTCGTCGAGCTCGCCCGCCTGGGGGCCGAGGCGGCCTCCCTACCGGCGACCGTCCGCGAGGTCGTGACGCGGCGGCTGGAGGCGCTCCCGGCGGACACCCTCACGTCGCTGCGGGCCGCCGCGGTGGTCGGCCGGTCGTTCCTCGTCGAGGCGGTCGCCGGCACCCTGCAGCGCGAGGTCGAGGAGGTCGAGACCGACCTCGACACGGCTGTCGCCGCCGGCCTGGTGCAGGGCCAGGGCCTCGACGGGTACGCGTTCACGCACGCCCTGACCCACGAGGCGGTGGTCCTCACCGTGCCCCCACGCTCGCGGGCCCGCCTGCACGCGCAGATCGCCCACACCCTCGAGACCGACCCCGTCCTGCGAGCGCTCCTCACCGACGACGAGCTGACCGCCGAGCTGGCCCGGCACTGGCTGGCCAGCGGGCCCACCCATGCCGACCGGGCCTGGCGAGCCGCGGCCGCGGCCGCCGACCAGGCCCGGCGCGCGACCGCATACCGCGAAGCCCTCACGTTGCGACGGGAGGCGGTCACGAGCCTCGACCGCGTACCGGGCGCCGGTCTGGAGGAGCGGTACCACCTCCTGCTCGAGCTGGCCCGGGACTCCGCCTACGCCGCGTGGTGGCCGACCGTGAGCGAGGCCTCGTACGCGGCGATGTCACTGGCGCGCACCCTCGACCGCCCCGACCTCGTCGGGCCGGCCGCCGCCGGGCTGAGCCGCTACTGCGTGTGGACGATCCACGACTGGATGGAGACCTCCGAGGACGGGGTGGACGACCTGCGCTGGGCGTTGCGGACCTTGCCCGAGGACGACTCGGCCGAGCGGTGCATGCTCGTGCTGTCGCTGGCCGTCGAGCTCTACTACGACCCGGGAGCGGTCGCCGAACGTGCTGCCCTCGTGGACGCCGGACTCGACCTCGCCCGGCGGCTGGCCGACCCGGCAGTGCTGGCCTGGGCCAGCCGCGCCGCCTGGCTGGCGAGCTGGAGCCCCTCGCACACCCGGGACCGGCTGGAGCTGGACGAGGAAGCGCTGGCCGCTGCCCGGGCCGCGGGTGACCACGCGGGGCAGGCCGTCGCCCTGCTCGCCCTGGCCACCGACGGCCTCGAGCTGTCCGGACCGGGCGCGTGGGAGGAGCCGGCACGGGCCGCCGAGGCCATGGCCGAGCGCGAGCGGCTGCCCTACGTGCTCTGGACCGTGAGCTGGGTCGAGATGAGCCTCGCCGCGCTGCGGGGCGACCTCGTCGAGGCCGACCGTCGCCGCGACCACGTGCTCGGCCTCGCCCGGGAGATGGCACTGCCCATCGGGGACATCCCGCCGGTCATCGTCGAGACCATTCGCCACGTCTGGGAACCCCGACCGGCCGACGCGGAGGTGGCCGAGCTGATCGTCGCCCAGGACCTGGTGCATCCGGGTCCTGGCGCCGGTCTCGGCCACGGCCTGCTCGCCCGGGTCGGGGACCCGGCGGTCCTGCGCCGCAGCATGACCGAGCACCCGCCCGTTGAGACCCTCGAAACGTGGGCCACGCCGATGCTGGCCTGCTTCGAGGTCGAGGCGGCGAGCGTCGTCGGCGACGTCGGGGTCGCGCGTCGCTGGTCCCGGGTCCTCCAGCCGCTGCAGGGCCGAATGGCGCTCGCCGGCGTGTCCCTCGTGTTCGGGCCGGTTGACGGCTACCTCGCCCTGGCGTCGGCCACCCTGGGCGACCGCGAGGACGCGGGGCGGCTGGCCGACCGGGCGCTGGTCCAGGCGGACGAGTGGGGCCTGCCGGCATACCGGGAGTGGTTGCTGGCGCAGCGGTCCCGGCTCGGGTTCTGACGCCAGGCCTTACGCGTACCGGAAGGCCGCCCGCTCAGCGCGATGGAACCGGCCGCGGAACGCGCGGAGCATCAGGACGAACATCGGGCCGGCCGCGCGCAGGATCGGCGCGACCAGCTCGTCCGGGACCTCCTCGGCGACCCACGGCACGACGAACGGCGTGATCGAGAGCGGGTACCCACGCTCGGCGCCCTGGACCATGGCCTTCTCCTCCTCGGGGGTCGCGACCCGCTGGAGGTACGGGAGGGCGTCGGTCTCCTCGTGGCGGAGGTGGTCGAGCAGCGCCGCCCGGAGGGCCGTGACCCGGACGTCGAGAGCGTTGCGGTGGTCGACGCACGGATGTGCCGCCATCGCGCGGAACGCAGCCTCGACCCCGGCCAGCGCTGGGTCGATCAGGCCGTGCTCCTCCTCCATCGCGTGCAGCATCTGCATTGCGGCGGTCTCCCCGTCTTGGGCGGAGTGCCGCTCGAGCACTGGCCAGATGTACACGTCCTCCACCTGGTGGTGATGGTGCAGGACGTCGGCGAACCGGTCCCACCGGCGCGCCAGGGCGTTCCAGGTGGCGACCTCGCCGAGCGGGGTGGCCCGGACCGCCGCCTCGAAGCGGCGCAGGTCGCGCCGAAAGGCGTGGTGCATAAGGTACATCGGGGTCTGGTCGTACGGTCCCTCGGCGACGTGAGTCTGGCCCGGAAGGCTGATCTGCTCTCGGAACTGGGTGGGCTGGGTGGGTGACGACATGGCTGGTCCTCTCGCTCGGTGGTGCTGACCTGCGTCCCACCGTGAGTCACGGCCCTTGCGGGCCACTTGGGCCGGGCTTGCAGGCCGCAACGACGGTCAGGTCAGCGCGCCGGGCGGGTGGCAGGCTGGGCTCATGAGCAAGGCCACCGTTCGGACCGTCAACGTCGTGCACGAGCTGCGCGACGGGTACTTCCACCGGACGGCCATCGACAAGCGACCGGTCGACCGGGCGGTCCACGTGGGGTCGCTCGGCCTCGTCGGCGACGAACAGGTCGACCGCAGCCACGGCGGACCGGACCGGGCGGTCTACGTGTATGCCGACGAGGACGCCGCCTGGTGGGCAACACGGCTGGACCGCGAGATCCCCCCCGGCCTGTTCGGCGAGAACCTCCGGACCACGGGCCTGTCGGTCACCGGAGCCCGGGTCGGCGAGCAGTGGCAGGTCGGCGACGACGTCGTCCTCGAGGTTCGGCGCATCCGCACGCCCTGCGAGAACCTGGCCCTGCGGATGGGTATCGAGGGGTTCCACCTGGAGTTCCTCGCGGTCCGGACGAGTCGGGGCGATGTGCCGCGTGCTGACGGAGGGCGAGGTCCGGGCGGGCGACCCGGTCCGCCGGCTGGTCCGGCCGTCCCACCAGGTGACCATCGGCCGGTTGGCTCGGGATACCGCGACACCGGCCCAGATGCGCGAGCTGCTCGACAGCGGTCTTCCCCTGGCCTCCGGGGTGCGCGCGAAGGCGACG
>CAVWQU010000047.1:0-35587 GCA_963757225.1 uncultured Actinomycetota bacterium | reverse complement strand
GCACCAGCTCGAGCTCCGGCAGTGTGCCCAGCAGGTCCAGGCGCTGGTGCGGGTCGAGGTAGGGCGGCACGACGACGGCGATCTCGTCGGCCCGCGGGTGTGGGTCGTGGATGTCCCACGTGACCATCTCGAGGCCCGGGATCTCTCCGGTGTCCGCCACCCAGGACGCGTCCGGCATCGTCACGAGAGCCATACCGCGAACCTACCGGGCGCTTCTGGCGTTGAGCCGGTATGCCTGGCGCTCGCCCTCTGCCCCAGACCAGCTCCGTCTCCCGCCGCACCGTGCTCGGCGCCGGTGCTCTCGGCGCGCTGGCCCTGGCCGGGTGCACCACGCCCGGGCCGGGCTCGGCGTCCGGCTCGGCCGGTGACGCGACGGGCGGCCCGTCGGCGGGTGGGTCGTCGAGCGCCACCGGCTCTGCGACCTCGGGGACAACGAGTGCCCGGACGGCGCTGTCCGCGCCCGTCGACGTGGCGACCGGGCTGAAGGTGCCGTGGAGCGGGGCCATGCTCCCGGACGGGTCGGTCCTCGTGAGCGAGCGGGACACGGCACTGGTCAAGCGAATCCCGGCCGGTGGCGGTGCGGTCGAGACGGTCGGCACCGTGGAGGGGGTCGACCCCGGCGGCGAGGGCGGACTGCTCGGGCTGGCGGTCGACGCGGCGACCTTCACGAGCACTCCGGTGCTGTACGCATACTTCACGGCCGGTTCGGACAACCGGGTGGTGACCATCGCCATGGACGGCGGCCGGTTCGGGGCCCAGACGCCGATCATCACCGGCATCCCCAAGGGCAGCATCCACAACGGCGGCCGGCTGAAGTTCGGGCCGGACGGGTTCCTCTACGTGACGACCGGCGAGACCGGCCAGACCGGCAACTCGCAGAACCGGGACAGCCTCGGCGGCAAGATCCTGCGCGTCACGACCTCCGGCGAAGCGGCGCCCGGCAACCCGTTCCCGGGGTCGCGGGTGTGGTCCTGGGGGCACCGCAACGTCCAGGGCATTGCGTGGAGCGCGGGCGGCCAGATGTGGGCGAGCGAGTTCGGCCAAAATACGTGGGACGAGCTGAACGTCATCACCCCGGGCTCCAACTACGGCTGGCCGACCGTCGAGGGGATGGCCGGACAGAGCGGGTTCATCGACCCGGTGCAGCAGTGGTCGACGGACGAGGCGTCGCCCAGCGGCATCGCCATCGGCCCGGACGGCGCAGTCCTGATGGCGGCGCTGCGCGGGGAGGCGCTGTGGAAGATCCCGGTCGGGCCCGGCGGGTCGACCGGCGAGCCGGAGAAGCTGCTCGACGGCCAGTACGGGCGGCTGCGGGACGTGTTCGTCGGTCCGGACGGCAACGTCTGGGTCATCACCAACAACACCTCGCGCGGGCAGGTCCGCGACGGCGACGACCGGGTGGTCAAGCTGCCACAGTCGATCACCGGCTGAGGCGTTCTACCCTGGCAGGGCCCGCCGACGATGGCGGGCGCCGCGGGCGACGAAGGGGTTAGGCCAGATGTCGGAGATCGACGAGATCCTCAGCCAGGTACCGATGGACCAGGTGGCCGCCGCTCTCGGCGTCGACCAGAGCGAGGCCGAGGAGGCCACCCGCACGGCGATCCCCGCGCTGCTCGGCGGGATGCAGGCCAACGCGGCCGACCCGGCCGGGGCGGCGTCGCTGACGAACGCGGTCGAGCAGCACGACCCGTCGGTGCTCGGTGCGGGGCTGGACCAGATCGACACGCAGGACGGCCAGCGGATCGTCCAGAACGTCTTCGGGGAGCAGACGCCCGACGTCATGGCCCGGCTCGGCGGGGCGACGCCCGGCGAGGGGTCGAGCCTGATCCAGAAGCTGCTCCCGATCATCGCGCCGATCGTCATGGCCTACCTGGCCAAGAAGCTCCAAGGGGCCGGTTCGACCAGTGCATCGGCGACCGACGACCCGATGGGTGGGCTGGGCGGGATGCTCGGCGGGGCCGGCGGTGGCGGACTCGGAGACGTGCTGGGTTCGGTGCTGGGCGGTGGCGCGGCCGGTGGTGGTGGCGCGGCCGGCCAGGGCGGCGGGATCGGCGACATCCTCGGCCAGGTGCTCGGCGGGGCGGGCGGGGCGCAGACCCAGCCCGGGACGCCCACCGGCCAGGGTGGGCTGGGCGACCTGCTCGGCGGCGTCCTCGGCGGACTCCTCGGCGGCGGCAAGCGCTAGCCGGCGCGCTCTCCTGGGTTGCTGCGCGCAGTTCGTGCCCGGGCGCGCAGGTTCCCCCCGTACGCGCGCAGGTTGCACCGGTACGCGCGCAGGTTCGTGACACCGCGCGCAGGTTCGTGACACCGCGCGCAGGTTCGTGACACCGCGCGCAGGTTGCACCGGTACGCGCGCAGGTTCGTGACACCGCGCGCAGGTTCGTGACACCGCGCGCACGTTGGACCGTGCGCGCACGGTTCCGAACCTGCGCGCACCCCGAGCCCGAACCGGCGCGTCAACCCCAGCGCCTCAACCCCAGCGCGTCAACTTCTCACCACGTGCGGAGAAATTCGCGCCGGATGTCCAAAATGTCCGTCTATAAGTCACCACGTGCGGAGTTGTTGACACGCGCGCTCGGGCGCGGCGGGCTTGGCGCGGCGGGCTTGGGGCGGCGGGCTTGGGGCGGCGGGCGGCGTGGGGCGGCGGGGTCGGCGGCGTCGAGGGCGGGGGCTGAGGAGGGCTGCGGCGGACCGCGGCGGCGTCAGGGGGTGAGCTTGGCCAGGACGATCTCGCGGACCTTCGCGGCGTCGGCCTGGCCCTTCATCTGCTTCATGACCTGACCGATGAGGGCGCCGGCGGCCTGGACCTTGCCGCCGCGGACCTTCTCTGCCACGTCCGGGTTCGCCGCGATGGCCGCGTCGACGGCCGCCTCCAGCGCCGAGTCGTCCGAGACGATCTCGAGGCCGAGCGCATCGGCGACGGCCGTCGGCGAACCGTCGCCGGCCAGGACCCCGTCCAGCACCTGGCGGGCCATCGAGTCGTTCAGCCGCCCGGAGGTCACCAGCCCGTCGAGCTCGGCGACCAGAGCCGGCGTCAGGCCGGTCGTCGCCGCGTACTCGCCGACGTCCACGCCGGCGGCACTGGCCCGGCGCGCCACCTCGCCGCTCCACCACTTGCGCGCTCCCCCCGGCGTCGCGCCGGCGGCGATCGTCTCCTCGACGATCTCGACGGCGCCGGAGTTGGCGACGTCACGCATCTCGAGATCCGTGTAGCCCCAAGCGGTCTGGAGCCGCTTGCGCCGCTCCCCCGGAGGCTCGGGCAAGGTCTGTCGCAGCGCGGCCACCATCTCGGACGACGGCGCGACCGGCACCAGGTCGGGCTCCGGGAAGTACCGGTAGTCCATGGCGTCGCTCTTCTCACGCCCGGACGTCGTCACGCCGGTGTCCTCGTGCCAGTGCCGCGTCTCCTGGACGATCCGGCCGCCAGCCCGCAGGATCGCCGCCTGCCGGGTGATCTCGTAGCGAACCGCCCGCTCCACCGACCGCAGCGAGTTGACGTTCTTGGTCTCGGTCCGGGTCCCGAGCGGCACCGACTCCTGCTCGTCGTCCAGCCGGGGCCGCAGCGACACGTTGGCGTCACAGCGCAGTGACCCCTGCTCCATCCGCACGTCCGACACCTCGAGCGCCCGCAGCAGGTCGCGCAACGCCCCCACGTAGGCCCGCGCGATCTCGGGCGCCCGGTCACCGACCCCGGTCATCGGCTTCGTGACGATCTCGATGAGCGGGATCCCGGCCCGGTTGTAGTCCACGAGCGAGTGGTCGGCCCCGTGGATGCGTCCCGTGGCGCCACCCATGTGGAGCGTCTTGCCGGTGTCCTCCTCCATGTGCGCGCGCTCGATCTCGACGCGGTAGACCGACCCGTCCTCGAGCTCCACGTCGAGCCAGCCGTTGAAGGCGATCGGCTCGTCGTACTGCGACGTCTGGAAGTTCTTCGGCATGTCGGGGTAGAAGTAGTTCTTCCGCGCGAACCGGCACCACGGCGCGATGGAGCAGTTGAGCGCCAGCCCGATCCGGATCGCCGACTCGACGCCCACCTCGTTGACCACCGGCAGCGCGCCGGGCAGCCCGAGGCACACCGGGCACACCTGCGTGTTGGGCTCGGCGCCGAACGTCGTGGCGCACCCGCAGAACATCTTCGTCGCGGTGTTGAGCTCGACGTGGACCTCGAGCCCCAGCACTGGGTCGTATGCGGCGATCGCGTCCTCGTAGGGGAGGACAGCCTCGCGGGCCTCGGTCGTGGTCATCGGGAGGCTCCCTTCGGAAGCTCGGGGGCGCGGTCCAGCAGCGGACCACCCCATCGGTCCAGCAGGGCGGCCTCGAGCGCCGCACCGGCGGAATACAGCCGGTCGTCCTGCGTCGCCGGAGCGAGGAACTGTATGCCGGTCGGCAGCCCGTCCTCCGGGGCCAGCCCCGTGGGGATCGACATGCCCGGCACGCCGGCGAGGTTGGCCGGGATGGTGGCGACGTCGTTGAGGTACATGGCCAGCGGGTCGTCCAGCTTCTCGCCGATCCGGAACGCCGTGGTCGGCGCGGTCGGCGAGACGAGCAGGTCAGCGACGTCGAACGCCCGCGCGAAGTCGTCGGCGATCAGCCGCCGGACCTTCTGCGCCTGGCCGTAGTAGGCGTCGTAGTAGCCGGAGGAGAGGGCATAGGTGCCGAGGATGATCCGCCGCTTGACCTCCGGCCCGAACCCGGCGTCGCGGGTCGCGGCCATGACCTGCTCGGCGCTGGGGTCGCCGTCGGGCACCACCCGCAGCCCATAACGCATTGCGTCGAACTTGGCCAGGTTGCTCGACGCCTCGCTCGGAAGGATCAGGTAGTAGGCCGCGAGCGCGTAGTCGAAGCTCGGGCAGTCGACCTCGACCACCTTCGCGCCGAGGTCGACGAGGAGCTGTACGGACTCGTCGAACCGCTCACGCACCCCCGCCTGGTACCCCTCGCCGCCCAGCTGGCGGACCACGCCGACGGTCATCCCCTCGACCGAGGCCCGCTGCGCCGCGTCGACCACCGGCGGTACCGGCGCGTCGATCGAGGTGGAGTCCATCGGGTCGTGACCGCCGATGACGGCGTGCAGCAGCGCGGCGTCCAGCACGGAGCGTGTGCACGGTCCGGCCTGGTCGAGGCTGGAGGCCAGCGCCACGAGCCCGTAGCGGGACACGCCACCGTAGGTCGGCTTGACCCCGACCGTCCCGGTGACGGCGGCCGGCTGGCGGATCGACCCGCCGGTGTCCGTGCCGATCGCGAGCGGCGCCTGGAACGACGCCACCACGCTCGACGACCCGCCGCCGGACCCGCCGGGGATCCGCGTCAGGTCCCACGGGTTGTGGCTCGGCCCCCAGGCGGAATGCTCGGTCGACGATCCCATGGCGAACTCGTCCATGTTGGTCTTGCCGAGGATCGGCATGGCCGCGGTCCGGAGATGGCTGACCAAGGTCGCGTCGTACGGCGGCACCCAGCCCTCGAGGATCCTGCTCCCGCACGTCGTCGGGAGCCCCCGGGTGGCGAGGACGTCCTTGACCGCGATCGGCACACCGGCCAGCAGGTGCAGGCTCTCGCCGGCGATCCGGCGCTGGTCGACGTCCGCGGCCGTGCGCAGCGCGCCCTCGGCGTCGACGTGCAGGTAGGAGTGGACCGCGCCGTCCACCTCGGCGGTCCGGTCGAGGTGGGCTCGGGTCAGCTCGACGGAGCTGACCTCCTTGGCGGCCAGCAGGCGGGCCATCTCGGCGGCGCCGAGCCGGGTCAGGTCGGTGGTCACGTGTGTTCTCAACCCTCGTGAGGTTCGGGAGTATGCGGACGGCGACGGCCGTCGCGACGCATACCGGTGTCTGGGGTCAGTCTTCGTCGAGGATGCGGGGCACGGAGAAGCGCTGTTGCTCCTCGGCCGGCGCCGCCGCGAGCACCTCGCGGGCGGTCAGGCTCGGCCGGACCTCGTCCGGCCGGGTCACGTTGGTCAGCGGCAGCGGGTGCGACATCGGCTCGACGCCGTCGGTCGGTGCCTGCTGGACCACGGCCACCGAGTCGAGGATGACGGTCAGCTCGCCGAGCATGCGGTCCAGCTCCGCCTCGCTCAGGTCGATCCGGGCCATCGACGCGAGATGCACGACGTCGTCGCGGGTGAGGGACATGGTGCGTCAGTCTATGGGGAGCGCGGCAGCACCCTCGCGGGTCCCTCGTCGACCAGACGGGTGCCATCGGCCGAGGCCAGCAGGTGGCGGGCCTCGGGGTCGGCGATGATCCGGTCCAGGGCGGCGGCGAGCTCCTCCGGATGACTGACCTCGGCGGTCTCGCACAGGACGACGAGGCGCCGGCGGGTCAGGTTGGCCAGGCCCGCCTCGAACGGGGACAGACCCGTCACCGCGACGAAGTCGCGGATCTCCAGAGCGATGAAGTTCCGGTTGCCCTTGCGGTCGAAGGGGGCCTCGAAGTGGAACCGGACGACACGCTCGACCTGGTACCAGGGCACGAACAGGTCGTCGACGGCAATCCCGTCCCGCGTCAGCAGCAGGTCCGCGCGCCGGCCCGCGTGCCATCGACGGAGCCGGACGAGCCGGTACACGGCTACGAGCAGCACCACGGCCAGGACGACCACCACGGGCCAGGCGCTCCTGAGGCCGCCCGCGGCCGCCTTGATGCTCCACGCCACGAGCATGAAGGCGAAGAAGGCCATCCGGGCGAGCTGGACGAGCCGCTGACCCACGCGTCGCATCGCGATCCGTGCCCAGTCCGGGACCACCACCGGGACGGTGACGGCCGGCTCGCCCGCGTACTCCCCGAGGACCGCACGACCCTGGTACCGGCCCGGAGCCACTTCACGCCAGCCGTTATCGCCGCGGGAGCGGGGTACCCACTCGATCATCGGCGTCCTCCTGAGCGAGCCCTCACTCTAAGTCGGCTTCCTGAGCGCCGACTCGCGGTTCGGCACCTTTCCGAAAGTTGCCCGGTCGGCCCTGTCGAAATCCCCGGCGCCCGTTCGAGGAACGGATGAGACCGCCCCGAACGAGGCGGTCCACGACTCGAAGGAGCAACCGCCATGACCACCACCTCGTACCTCGACCCGCGCACCCTGTCCGCCGCCGACCGCGACGCCGCCAAGGCGCAGGCGTGCGCCGACCCCGCAGCGCGCGTGACCCGGTCGCTGGCCGGTTACGGCGTCATCGCCGGCCCGGTCTACGTCGGCGTCTCGCTCGCTCAGGCCGTGAGCCGCGACGGATTCGACCTCGGCCGGCACTCCTGGAGCCAGCTGGCCGTCGGCGACTGGGGCTGGATCCAGACCGCCAACCTCGTCGCGACCGGCCTGATGTCGCTCGCCTTCTCCGTCGCCTTGCGGCGAACCCTGGCCGGCGGCCGTGGCGGCCGGGCCGTGCCCGCCCTCGTGGCGGTCTTCGGCCTCGGCGTCCTGCTCGCGGGCGTGTTCCCGGCCGACCCGGCTGCGGGGTTCCCGGTCGGGATGGCCACGCCCGCGACGCCCAGCCTGCACGGGATGCTGCACCTGATGACCTCAGGCGTTGGCTTCCTCGCCCTCGCGGCCGCGATGGTCGTCATGGCGGTCCGGTATGCATCGGAGCGCCGCCGGGGCCGGAGCACCTTCTCGGTCGTCGCAGCGGTCGCCCTGCTCGGCGGGTTCGGCACGATCGCGTCCGGCTCGGGGGCTGGCGTCGCGGCGTTCACGACCGGCATCATCACGGCGCTGACGTGGCTGAGCCTGCTCGGCGTCGACACCTACTCGCGGGCCACCTACGCCCGCCGGTGACCACACCCCACCCGCATACTCCATCGACACCACAAGGAGCCCCACGATGCGTTTCGTCAGCACCCTCAAGGTCAGCCTGCAGCCCGACACCCCTCCCCCGGCGTCCCTCATGGAGGCCATCGCCGCTCTCGGCATGGAGGCCACCCGCTCCGGCGCCCTCGTCGACTTCGCCGGCCTCATGCCGGTGGCCGCCGGCGGTGGCCGCGTCACCCTGGCGGGTGGCACCCTCACCGTTACCGACGGGCCCTTCGCGGAGTCCAAGGAGCTCATCAGCTACGCCGTCTACGACGTCCGCTCCCGCGACGAGGCCATCGAGTGGGCGACCCGGTTCGTCCGGCTGCACCAGGAGCACTGGGCCGGCTGGGAGGGCGAGGCCGACGTCCAGCAGGTGTTCCAGGCCCCGCCCGCCCCGTGACCGAACCCGACGCACGGCGGACCGCGGAGACGGTGTGGCGGATGGAGTCCGCCAGTGTCGTCGCCGTGGCCAGCCGTGTCCTGGGCGACGTCGGCCTCGGCGAGGAGATCGCCCAGGACGCCTTCGTCGCCGCCCTCGAGCAGTGGCCGGTCCGCGGGGTTCCGCCGAACCCCGCGGGCTGGCTCGTCTCCACCGCGCGCCACCAGGCCATCGACCTGGTCCGGCGCCGCAGCACGTATGCGCGCAAGCTCGCCGAGGTCGGCCGGACCGTCACCGACGCCCGGCTCGACGGATCCGTGGAGGAGGTGGGTGACGTGGATGAGGTGCTGGACGACCACATCGGCGACGACCTGCTCCGCCTTGTCTTCACCACGTGCCACCCGGTGCTCACCACCGAGTCGCGGGTCGCGCTGACTCTTCGCCTGCTCGGCGGCCTCACGACGACCGAGGTCGCGCGAGGACTGCTCATCCCGGAAGCGACTGCGGGACAGCGCATCTCGCGGGCCAAGCGGACGCTCGCCGCCTACGGCGTCTCGTTCGAGCTGCCGCGCGCCGAGGAGATGCCGGAGCGGCTCGGGTCGGTGCTCGAGGTCGTCTACCTCATGTTCAACGAGGGGTACGTCGCGACGTCGGGTCCGAGCTGGGCGCGGCCGGAGCTGTGCCACGAGGCGATCCGGATGGCTCGCCTGCTCGCCACCCTCCTCCCGGCGGAGCGCGAGGTGCTGGCGATGGACGCCCTGCTGGAGCTCCAGGCATCGCGGCTACCGGCTCGCGTCGACGCGTCCGGCGCGCCGGTACCGCTCCTCGACCAGGACCGACGACGGTGGGACCCGTTGCTGGTCCGCCGTGGCACCTCGACGCTCGCCCGAGCGCTCGCGCTGCCCGGACCGCCCACGCCGTACCTGCTCCAGGCGTCGATCGCCGCCTGCCACGCACTCGCACCATCGGCCGCCGAGACCGACTGGCCGCAGATCGCCCAGCTGTATGCGGCGCTGGTGGCGGTGTCGCCGTCACCGGTGGTCGAGCTGAACCGGGCCGTCGCTGTCGCGATGGCGGGCGACCCCGTGGGCGGCCTGGCCGTCGTCGAGGCGGTCGCGGACGCGCCGTCGCTGCGGGGCTACGCGCAGGTTCCCGCGGTCCGCGCGCACCTGCTCGGGCTGCTGGGCCGTCACGAGGAGGCCCGCGAGGCATACCTGCTCGCCGCCGAGCTCACGCGCAACGAGCCCGAGGCCGCCCTGCTGCGCAGTCGGGCCGACGAGAGTCGGAGCTGACGGCGAGCCGACCGACTCGGTAGGTCCTCAGCGAGCGCTGCCGCGCCAGGACGGACCTGTGGCCACCAGCCGCACGCCCTCGGCCCCGCTCAGCAGCTCACGGGCGACCGGGTTGGCGACGAGCTCGTCCAGGGCGTTCGCCAAGGCCGTCGGGTCGTGGACCTCCCGCGCCTCGCACAGCACGAGGAGGTGCCGGCGGGTGAGGTTGGCCAGGCCGGCGCGGACCGGGGACAGCCCGCGTACCGCCACGAAGTCGGCCACCCGCACGGCCACGAAGGTGCGGTGACCAGGGCCACCTCGACCCGGGCCGGACGCGAACCCGAACCGGACCACTCCCTCGACCTGCGACCACGGCACCACGAGGCCGCCGGTGTGGATCCCCGCGGACGACAGCACGACCTCCAGGTGCTTACGAGCGGTGAACCGGCGAAGGCGCAGCGCGCGGTAGAGGACGACCAGCACCACGACGAGCGCGAGGACGGGGAGGGCGAGAGAGACCGACCGCGACGAGGGACCGCCGCCCCACCGGACGGACTGGTAGCCGTTGATGAGGACGACGGTGAGGATCCACAAGCGGAACATGGATACCGGGATGCGTCGGGGCACGACGGGAACGCAGACGGCGCCGAGGCCGCCGCTCGCCTCGGTATGGAGGGGGCCCGGGACGGACGCCGACCCGGAGGCCGTGCGCCAGGACGCTGCGCCGGTCGGGGCGGAGCGCGGCACGTACTCGATGGTCATGCGCCAGGCCCTGCTTCCCTCGGTCGAGCGGTGGAACGGGGACGCGTGATGCGACCCTGATCCCATCCTGCGTCGCGCGTCGGCTGACGTCTATCCCGCAGAGCCTGTGAACCTGCCCGAAAGGGCTAGTCGACCGGGCCGGTCTCCAGCAGCGCCCGGAACCCCGCCTCGTCGAGGACCCGGACACCCAGCTCCTCCGCCTTGGCTGCCTTGGACCCGGCGTTCTCGCCCACGACGACATAGCTCGTGCTCTTGGACACTGAACCGGCCGCCTTGCCGCCACGGGTGAGGATCGCCTCGCGGGCCTGGTCGCGGGAGAACCCCTCGAGCGACCCGGTGACGACGACCGTCAGCCCCTCCAGGGTGCGCTCGACGGAGGCGTCCCGCTCGTCGGCCATCTTGACGCCGGCGGCGGCCCACTTGTCGACGATCTGGGCGTGCCAGTCGACAGCGAACCACTCGATGACCGCGTCGGCGATGACCCCGCCGACGCCCTCGGCCTGGGCCAGCTCCTCGCGCGACGCCGCCCGGATGGCGTCCATCGAGCCGAACTGGGAGGCCAGTGCGCGAGCGGCGGTCGGCCCGACATGCCGGATCGACAGGGCGACGAGGACCCGCCACAGCGGCTGCCGCTGGGCCTTGGCGAAGTTGTCGAACAGCCGGACGCCGTTGACCGACAGGGTCTTGCCGTCGACGACCTTGTCCTCCGGATCGGTCTTCTTCGCGGCCCGGGTGAACAGCGGCACGGTGAGCAGCTGCTCCGGGGTCAGTGCGAAGAGATCGCCCTCGTCGGTCACGACGCCGGCGTTGAGCAGGGCGACGGCGCCCTCCCACCCGAGGACCTCGATGTCGAACGCCCCCCGACCGGCCAGCCCGGCGATCCGCTCCCGGAGCTGCGCCGGACAGGTCCGCGCGTTGGGGCAGCGGATGTCCTTGTCGCCCTCCTTCTCGGGGGCCAGCGTCGTGCCGCACGCCGGGCAGACCGTCGGCATCTCGAACTCCCGCTCGGTGCCGTCCCGCAGCTCGACGACCGGCCCGACGATCTCGGGGATGACGTCGCCGGCCTTGCGCAGCACGACGGTGTCGCCGATGAGCACGCCCTTGCGACGGACCTCGTCGGCGTTGTGCAGGGTGGCTCGCTCGACCGTCGACCCGGCCACGACGACGGGGGTCATCACGCCGAACGGGGTCACCCGTCCGGTGCGGCCGACGTTGACCTGGATGTCGAGGAGCCGCGTGTTGACCTCCTCGGGCGGGTACTTGTAGGCGATGGCCCACCGCGGCGCCCGCGACGTGGTCCCGAGCTGCCGCTGGACCGCGATCTCGTCGACCTTGACGACGACGCCGTCGAGCTCGTGCTCGACGCTGTGCCGCTCCTCCCCGAACCGCGCGACGTAGGCCTCGACCTCCTCGATGGAGCCGAGAACCTCGTAGTGCGTGGACACCGGCAGGCCCCACTCGCGGAAGAGGTCGTACGCCTGCGACTGCCGGGTCAGCTCGAGGCCCTGGCGGTAGCCGATCCCGTGGACCAGCATGTGCAGCGGCCGCGAAGCGGAGACGCGGGGGTCCTTCTGGCGCAGCGACCCGGCCGCGCTGTTGCGGGGGTTGGCGAACGGCGCCCTCCCGGCGGCGACCAGTGAGGCGTTGAGCTCCTCGAAGCCCTCGACGGGGAAGAACACCTCGCCGCGGATCTCGACCTTGGCCGGGTGACCGGACCCGTTCAGCCGGTGCGGGACGCCCTCGATGGTCTTGACGTTGTTGGTGACGTCCTCACCGGTACGCCCGTCGCCGCGGGTCAACGCCCGGGTGAGGCGGCCGTTCTCGTAGAGCAGGTTGACCGCGAGGCCGTCGATCTTCAGCTCGCAGAGGTAGTGGTAGTCGTGCGTGTTGGCGTCACGGGCGGCCCGCGCGGCCCAGGCTTCCAGCTCCTCGGATGAGAAGCAGTTGTCGAGGCTGAGCATCCGCTCGAGGTGGTCGACCGCCTGGAACTCGGTCGAGAACGTCGCGCCTCCGACCAGCTGGGTCGGGCTCTCCGGGGTGCGCAGCGTGGGGTACTGCTCCTCCAGCTCGTTCAGCCGCCGGATCATCCGGTCGTAGTCGGCGTCGGCGATCGTCGGCGCGTCGCGCACGTGGTAGTTGAACTGCGCCGCGAGCGCGTCCTGGGCGACGTCGGACCACTCGTGCAGGGCCTCGGTCGGTATGCCGGTGGCTTCGGAGGTCGAGGGGACCTCAGGCCCCTTCGCCTCGCCCTTCGTGCTGCCGGTGCTGGTTCCCGCCGCTCCCGCCGCTCCCGTCGCCACCCGCCAATCCTGCCCTAGGGCCCTGACAACGAGCGCGGACAACGCCGCAGGTCAGCCGCCGATGACCCGGTCGAGGAAGGCGTTCCCGAACGTCCGGTCCGGGTCGACACGGTCCCGGAGTGCCCGGAAGTCCGCGAACCGTGGGTAGAGCGGTTCCAGGTCGGCCGCCGTCGCGGCGAAGCACTTGCCCCAGTGCGGCCGCGCCCCCAGCGGGAGCAGCGCCGCCTCGAGGACCGGCAGCACCGCATACACCGCCTCCTCGTCGAGGACCCAGGTCAGGTGGAAGCCCACGACGTCGGTGCCGTAGGCGCTGCTGAGCCACAGGTCGTCGGCCGCGACGGTGCGCAGCTCGGCGACGCGCAGCAGGCCCTCCAGCCGCGGGCGTAGCGACCGGAAGGCGTCGAGCGCGTCCAGCGCCCGGGTTCGCGGCACGAGGTACTCGCCCTGCAGCTCCGCGCCGTGGCTCGGCGTGAACTCCAGCCGGAAGTGCGGCAGGCGCTCCAGCCACGGTCCGACGATGCCGCCCTGCTGCGTCACGCCTTCCGCGACCGCGCCGATGTCCGGGTGCAGCTGCCTGGTCGCCGGCCGGGCCCCGAAGAACTCCGTCGGCGCGTCGGACGCCCGGCTCTTCACCCACGCCTGAGCGAACCCGGCGTTCGAGAAGTCGGTGAACAGGCTGACCGAGTAGCCGCTGGCCGTGATCTCGTCGAAGTGATCCGCCACCGCCGCATACGGCAGGTCGATCCAGACGTCCTGGCGCACGTCGTAGGTCGGCTCGACGTCGAGGGTGATCGTGGTGACGATCCCGAGCGCCCCGAGGCCCACGACGGTGCCGTCGTGGTCGGGGTCGCCACGGCGCACCGCCCGCGGCATTCCGTGCCCGTTCAGCATGGTCAGCGCCGCCACCGCCGTCGCCAGCGAGGCGTTCGAGTCGCCCGACCCGTGGGTGGCGGTCGCCACCGCCCCGGCCACCGAGATGTGGGGCAGCGACGCGAGGTTGGCCAGGGCCCAGCCCTGCTCGTGCAGTGCCGTCGACACCTCGCCGTAGCGCGCGCCACCGCCGACGGTCACGGTCGCCGTCTCGGGGTCGAGCTCGAACACCGGCGGGAGCGCCTCCAGGGACACGAGCACGTCGCTGTCGACGATGTCGGTGAACGAGTGCCGTGACCCCATGGCTCGGACCCGTGGCGCCGCGGCGACGACCTCGGCCAGCTCGTCCAGGGAGGCCGGCCGCTCGAGCCTCGCGCCCGCATACTGGTGGTTCCCGGCCCAGTTGGTCTCCATCGCTCCCTCGTCCGCGCTGGTCCCGACGGGCTGTCGGCGACTTCACAGGCGATTCAGCATGTCGGAATTTGGTCGAAGGCGCAGGCTTCGGTGACACTGTTCCGTGGGGCGTGCTCTGCCCTGTCACGTCCAGGTGGGGGAGAAGGCACGGATGGTGCAGGTCGTTCGTCAGCGGAGTCCGAGGGGTACGTCGAGAGGTACCCGTCTCGGGCTGCTCGCCGGTGTGCTCACGCTGGGGCTCGCCCTCGGCGCCTGCACCGTTCCCGGCGGTGGTGCCGCTCCTGCTGCCGACGGTACCGACGCTCCCTCCTCTGCCGCTGCACCGTCGACCTCGACGACCACCACTCCGACGGTCCCGCCGGTGACCCTGACCTCGAGCGTCGCGAGCGAAGCCAAGGTCCCCGTGGACACCGTGGTCTCCGTGGCCGCCAAGGACGGCACCGTCACCGACGTCACCCTGACCTACAAGGACCCCAAGAAGGGCGACGTCAACGTCGAGGGCAACCTCGACCCCAACGGCGCCACGTGGACGGCGACCAGCCTGCTGGAGCCCGGGACCACCTACAACCTCAGCATGGTCGGCAAGAACACCGCGGGCACCGAGTCGACGACGCACTCGACGTTCTCCACCCAGGCGCTGTCGAAGAAGCAGCAGATCTACCCCAGCATCGTCGCCAACGGCGCCACGGTCGGGGTGGCCATGCCGGTCATCGTCCGCTTCGACGTCCCGGTGAAGGACAAGGCGGCCTTCGAGAAGAAGATGACGGTCAAGTCCGACCCGCCGCAAGACGGCTCGTGGGGCTGGGTCTCCAGCAGCGAGGCGCACTGGCGGCCGGCGAACTACTGGAAGCCGGGCACCAAGGTGTCGATCAACGTCGACATCAACAGCGTGCCGGGTGGCAACGGCACCTACGGGCAGCTGTCCACCTCCGGCTCGTTCACCGTGGGCGACGCGACGATCATCAAGGCCGACCTGGCGAGCCACCAGATGACGGTCAACGTCAACGGCGCCGACGTGAAGACCATCCCGATCACCGGCGGCAAGGCGGGCTTCGAGTCGCGCAGCGGCACCAAGGTCATCATGGAGAAGCTGTCCAAGGTCCGCATGGACGCCAACACGATCGGCATCGAGCCGGGGGACCCGAACTACTACGACATCCCCGACGTGCAGTTCGCCATGCGCGAGACCAACTCGGGTGAGTTCCTCCACGCCGCGCCGTGGTCCGTCGGCTCCCAGGGCAAGGCCAACGTCAGCCACGGCTGCATCGGCATGAGCAACGCCAACGCGCAGTGGCTGTTCAACCTGGCCAAGGTCGGTGACCCGGTCGTCGTGACCGGTACCAACCGCGGGCTCGAGGCGGGCAACGGCTGGACCGACTGGAACGTCAGCTACGACAAGTGGAAGTCCGGCTCGGCGCTCGCCGCCTGAGTCCTACCCGCCGCGGCGTGACCGCGCCGGCCCCGAGCCAGGTCGCAGGTCATGTCGCGTCTGGTGTTGTCATGACGACACCAGACGCGACATGACACGCCACATGACCCCGGCCACTGCGGCCCCTCCAGAGTCAGAGCACGCGTGAGGTGGGCGGGGTGAGCTCCTCGAGGACCTCGCCCTCGGGAACCGCCACCGGACGTCGACGCGCGCGACCGATCGCCACGGCCGACGCCAGGACGACCGCTGCACCGGCCACCTGCGGCCACTGCAGCCGTTCGTGGAGGAACACCATCCCGAGCACGACGGCGACCACCGGGATCACGTAGGTCACGGTGGCACCAACCGTCGGCCCGACCTCGCGCACCACGTCGTACTGGAGCACGAACGCCAGCCCGGTGCCGACCACGCCGAGCACGAGGATCGCCACGACCGGCCAGACCGCCGATCCCGAACCCGGAGCGAACGACCATGGCGCCGGTATGCCGGTCGGCTCGCTCCCCCGGTGCAGCCACCACCACACCAGCGTGACCGCGAGCATCTGCGCGGCGCCCATGAGCAGCTGGGCGGCGGGCATGCCCAGGCCGCCGATGTCGTCCTTGGCGAGGAACCGCTTCACGTAGGTCCAGCCCAGTCCGTAGGACGCACCCGCGAGGAGCGTCATCCCGAACCCCACGGCGTCCGGCCGGCCGTTCGCCTCCCACGGCTGCATGATCACCACCACGCCGAGGAACCCGGTCACCACGGCGAGCACGGTGCGGCGGTCGACCCGGTCGGCCGGCAGCAGCAGCATCGTGAAGAGGACCGCCGAGAGCGGCGTGGTCGCGTTGCCGATGCCGGCCAGTGCCGAGGACACCCGCTCCTCGCCCAGGGGAAAGAGCGTGAACGGCAGGGAGCACAGCACCAGCCCGGCCACGAACAGGTGACCCCAGACCCGGCCCCACGGCGGGAGCCGGACGCCCATGACCAACGCCGTGAGCAGCACGGTCACGGCCCCTGACGCGATCCGCAGGGTCGAGATCTGGACCGGCGCGAGCGCCTGCAGCCCGACCTTCATGAGCAGGAACGACGCGCCCCAGATCAGGGCGAGCGCCCCGAACTTGACCTGCCAGGGAACTCTCACGTCGCGGCTCGTTCGGCGAGCTCCCGTGCGCTGTCGATGCATACCCGTTGAACGTCGCGCGCCTGCTGGGGTGTGAGTCCGGCGAGCCCGCAGGCCGGCGTCACGACGAGGTCGGCAAGCCGGGACAGGGGCATCCCGAGGTCGTGCCACGGCTCGGCCAGCCGGTCGACGACCGCCTGCGGGCGCAGGACCGGCCCGACCGACGGGACGCAGCCCGCATACAGCGTCATCCCGTCCTCGACCCCGACGGCGACCCCCTCCCAGCCGCGCGAGCCGAGCAGCGACGTGTCGACCGCGATGTCGGCGCCGGTGCGCCGGAGCAGGACGATCGGCGCGTCCGGCGCACAGCAGTGGACGACCGGCCGGCTGCCCTCGGGCGCCGCGGCGAGCACCGTCTCGAGGGCCGTGAGGGCGACCTGCGGGTCGACCGAGCGGACCGTGCCGAAGCCGGACGCCGTCGGCAGCCGCCCGTCGACGACCGCGGGAAGCGACGGCTCGTCGAGCTGAAGCACCAGCTGCGCGCCCGGGACCAGCCGCTGCACGGTCGCCAGGTGCAGCCGGACGCCCTCGGCCAGCGAGTCGACCAGGTCACGGGTCGCTCCGGGATCGGACGCCACCCGCTCGCCGCGCGGGAGCCAGGTGCTCGCCGCGAGGGTCCACGGACCCGCGACCTGCAGCTTGAGCCGCCCGGTCCAGCCGTCGAACGCCTCGGCCAGCTCGTCGAGGTCCTCCCGCAGGAACGCTCCGGTGCGGTTCTGGTCGTGCCCCGGCCGGTCGGTCAGCCGCCACCCCGACGGCTGCAGGTCGACCGGCAGGTCGACGAGCATCCCGAGTCCGCGGCCGACGAGGTCGGCGCCCGGCCCGCGGTCGGGCAGCTCCGGCAGGTAGGGCAGGCCGTCGGCACCGTCACCGGGGTTCGCGAGAAGGTCGCGGACGACGCCCACCGTCTCGCGGACGTCGGTGCCCGGCCAGGAGCCCATGCCGGTCGCGGTCGTCACGTCGCGAGGTTAGCGTCGCCGGTATGCCCGGTCGCGCCGCCCCTGCTGCCGCACCGACACGCTGGCTGTTCGGCGACCAGCTCGGCCCGCACTTCCTCGACGACCACGGCGGGCCGGTGCTCATGGTCGAGTCGCGGCGGGTGTTCGCGCGCAAGCCGTTCCACCGTCAGAAGGCCCATCTGGTCGTCAGCGCCATGCGACACCGCGCCGCGGAGCTGGGCGACCGGTGCCGGTACGCGCGAGTCGAGCGGTACGGCGACGCCCTCGCCGAGGTCGACGACCGGCTGCAGGTGATCCAGCCGACGTCACGGGCGGCCGTCGCGTTCGTGCGCGGGATCGCCGAGAACCGCGAGGTCGAGCGGCTCCCGGCCCGCGGCTACGTGACCGCCCGCGAGGACTTCACGGCGTGGGCGGAGTCCCGGGGCCGTCGCCGCTTGCTCATGGAGGACTTCTACCGCGACGCCCGGCGACGTCACGGCGTGCTGATGGACGGCGACGAACCGGTCGGCGGTCGCTGGAACCTCGACGCCGAGAACCGCGAACCTCCCCCGCGTGGGCGGAAGACCCTCGGGGTCCAGGAACCGCGGTGGCCCGCCGAGGATGACATCGACGCCGAGGTCCGCGCCGACCTGGACCGGTGGGAGCGGGACGGCGGCGTCACGTTCATCGGCGCCGACGGTCCGCGCCGGTTCGCCGCCACCCGCGCCGAGGCGCTCGCCGCGCTCGACGACTTCGTCCGCCACCGGCTGGCGGGGTTCGGCACGCACGAGGACGCCGTGATGGCCGGCGACCCGTGGATGGCGCACTCGCTGCTCTCGGCGCCCATGAACCTCGGCCTCCTCGACCCGCTGGAGGTCGTCGAGGCGGCCGAGCACGCCTACCGTCGCGGTGACGCGCCCCTGGCGTCCGCCGAGGGCTTCGTCCGCCAGGTCATGGGCTGGCGCGACTACGTCTGGCACGTCTACTGGCACCTCGGCGAGGACTACCGGACGGCCAACCGCCTGAACGCCCGGCGGCACCTGCCGGGCTGGTGGCGGGACCTCGACGGCGACGCGACCGACGCCGCCTGCCTCGCGCATACGCTGGACGAGGTCCGGGACCGCGGCTGGGTCCACCACATCCCGCGCCTGATGATCCTCGGCAACTACGCCGCGCAACGGGGCTGGCGGCCCGACGAGCTGACCGACTGGTTCCACCGGGCGTTCGTCGACGGCTACGACTGGGTCATGGTGCCCAACGTCGTGGGCATGTCGCAGCACGCAGACGCCGGCATCATGGCGACGAAGCCCTACGTCGCGGGCGGCGCGTACATCAACCGGATGACCGACCACTGTGCGAGCTGTCGCTTCGATCCTGGTACGCGCGTGGGCGAGGACGCCTGCCCGTTCACCGCGGGCTACTGGTGGTACCTGCAGCGCAACCGGGCTCGCCTGGACGGCAACCAGCGGATGAGCCGGGCCCTCGGCGGGCTGGACCGGCTTCGCGACCTCGACGGCCTGGTGGCGCAGGAGGAGCGGCGTGGCTCGGACCCACCCTGACCGGGCGTCAGCGCCGTGCGACCCAGTCCTTGATCAGTCGCGGTCCGGCGATGCAGCGCCAGGCCTCCTCGACGAGCAGCTCGACACGGTCCCAGTCGGGGTCGTCGTCGAGCCACATCCCGACCCAGCCCCGCACGCCGACGTAGGGCGGCCGGAAGAACTGCTGCGGCTCGTCCTCGACGAGGTGCCGCTGCACCCCGTCGTCGGCCGCGGCCCAGAACGCCACCCGGTCATCGTGGTGGTGGTCGGCGAACATGACGAACATCCGCTTGCCACCGACGAACCAGCAGGCCTCACCGTGGCTCGGCCGCTCCTGGGTCTGCGGGTACGCCATGCACAGGGCGCGCACACGGTCGACCAGATGGTCCGAGCCCGTCCAGTGCGCCGTCATGGCCAACCCTCGCGCCCCTCGCCCTGCTGAGTCCCCACTCCACAGGCACCCTAGCGTCCGAAGACCGTCGACGGGCCGGCTGCGGGCGGAGCGCCCCGTCGACGGGGTCAGGCGGTCGCCGACGCCACGAACGCCGTGCCGATCGTCGCGCTTCCGACCACGCGCGTCCCGGCGTAGAGGACCACCGACTGGCCCGGCGCCACGCCACGGACCCGCTCCCGCAGCCGGACGTGGACCGCATCGCCCTCCGCCCACGCCGTCGCCGCGTACTCCTCACCGTGGGCGCGCAGCTGCGCGCCGACCTCGACGACACCCTCCGGGGCCGGACCGCACCAGCGGGCGTGGCCGCCGACGATCGCGTCGACGCCGAGCAGGTCCCCCGTGCCGATGACGACGGTGTTGGTCCGCGCCTCCACGCCGACCACGTAGCGGGGCTCTCCGTCGAGACCCCCGCGGTCGAGTCCCAGCCCACGCCGCTGGCCGACGGTGAACCCGTATGCGCCGGAATGGGATCCGACGACCTTCCCCTCGGTGTCGACGAGGTCGCCAGGCTGCTCGCCGAGCGAGCGGCTGAGGAACCCGCGGGTGTCTCCGTCGGGGATGAAGCAGATGTCGTGGCTGTCCGGCTTGCTGGCGACGAAGAACCCGCGGGCCTCCGCCTCGGCGCGGATCTGCGGCTTGGCCGTGTCGCCGAGCGGGAAGAAGGAGCGCGCGAGCTGGTCCTCGTCGAGGACGCCGAGCACGTAGGACTGGTCCTTCAGCGGGTCGACGGCGCGGTGCAGCTCCCGCCGTCCGTCCGGCCGCTCGACGACCTGGGCGTAGTGGCCGGTCGCCACCGCGTCGAAGCCGAGCGCGACCGCCTTGTCGAGCAGTGCGGCGAACTTGATCCGCTCGTTGCAGCGGACGCACGGGTTGGGGGTGCGTCCCGCGGCGTACTCGGCGAGGAAGTCCTCGACGACGTCGGCGCGGAAGCGGGCGGCGAGATCCCAGACGTAGAAAGGGATCCCGAGCACGTCGGCGACCCGTCGCGCGTCGCCGGCGTCCTCGATGGTGCAGCAGCCGCGGGCGCTCTCGCGCAGGGTGGCGGCGTTCTGGCTGAGCGCGAGGTGCACGCCGACGACCTCGTGTCCGGCGTCGACCATCCGGGCGGCGGCGACGGCCGAGTCGACCCCGCCGCTCATCGCGGCGACGACCTTCATCGGGCGCTCACCAGCCCGGCCGGACGCACGGCGCCCGCGCTCGACGGCGGCGGGCAAGGTGGCGAGCACCGCGTCCACGTCCTCCTGGGTCGAGGTGTGCCCGAGGGTGAGCCGCAGCGCGCCGCGCGCCTGGTCCTCCGGGACGCCCATCGCCAGCAGGACGTGGCTGGGCTGCGGGACGCCCGCCTGGCAGGCCGACCCGGTCGAGCACTCGATCCCTGCCGCGTCCAGCAGGTAGAGCAGCGAGTCACCGTCGCAGCCCGGAACGAGCAGGTGGACGTTGCCGGGCAGCCGGTCGGTGATGTCGCCGGGAGCCCATGGACCGCCGACCGCGATGTCGAGACCCAGGCCGAGGGCGCCCTCGACGAGGCGGTCGCGCAGGCCGGTCAGCCGGGCGGACTCCACGGCGAGCTCGCGGACCGACTCCTCGACGGCGACGGCGAACCCGCGGATCGCCGGCACGTCGAGGGTCCCGCTGCGCACCTGCCGCTCCTGGCCGCCCCCGTGCGAGAGCGGGACCAGCTGGTGCTGCCGCTTGACCACGAGGGCGCCCACGCCGATCGGGCCACCGAGCTTGTGAGCGGTGAGCGAGGCCAGGTCGACGCCCGACGCGGCGATGTCGACCGGGATGTGCCCCACGGCCTGAACCGCGTCGGAGTGCACCGGGACGCCGAGATCGTGAGCGATCGCCGTGATTCCCGGGATGTCCTGGACGGTGCCGACCTCGTTGTTGGCCCACATCACCGACACGAGGGCGGCCGACTCCGGGTCCTCGGCGAGCGCGGTCCGCACGACCTCGGGGGCGATCCGCCCCTGGGCGTCGGCCTCGAGCCACGTGACCTTCGCGCCCTCGTGGGCGGTCAGGAAGTCGACGCAGTCCAGGACGGCGTGGTGCTCGATGGAGCTGACCAGCAGCCGGACCCGGCGGGGGTCCGCGTCGCGGCGCGCGGCATACGTGCCCTGGACCGCGAGGTTGTCGGACTCCGTGCCGCCGGAGGTGAAGACGACCTCCGAGGGCCGGCAGCCGATCGCGCCGGCGATGGTCTCGCGGGACTCCTCGACCACGCGCCGCGCCAGCCGACCGGAGGTGTGCAACGACGACGCGTTGCCGGTGCGGGCCAGCTGCTCGGTCATCGCCTCGATCGCCGCAGGACGCATCGGCGTCGTGGCGGCGTGGTCGAGGTACCGGCGCACCGGGCAAGTTTACGTCCGCAACCGGACCAGGTATGCCAGCTGCCCGTGACGGCCCGGCGACTCGTGGGGTGGCTAGGGCCTCGCGTCGCCCTCGATGATCGCCATGTCGTGCACGTCGAACCACTCGCCGTCGTCGCGCACCGCCTCGCGCCGCACCCCCTCCAGGACGAACCCCACCTTGGTGTAGACGGCCATGGCGGCGGCGTTGAACGAGTTGACCTCCAGGGCCAGCCGGTGCAGCGCCAGCGGCCCGAGGGCGAAGTCGCGCACCAGCCGGGTTGCCTCGGTGCCGTAGCCGCGGCCGAACACCTCGGGACCGACCAGCGCGATCCGGTAGCTCATCGACGACGCGTCCTCGTCGAGGTCCATGAGCACCGCCTCGCCGATGACCACGTCGTCCTCACGACGCACGATCGCCCAGTCGGCGCGGTCCTGCCGCCCCCGCGCCCGAGCCAGACCCGCCCGCGCCTGCTCCCGGGTCAGGGTCACGAAGGGGTCCTCCTCGCCGCCCGAGTAGAGCGGCCAGAGCCCGTCGAGATGCTCCGGCCCGGCCGGCTCGAGCCGGACCAGCCGCCCTTCCAGAACCGGCTGCTGCCCCAGCACCCCGACGTCGACCACCGCAGCAGCCAACCAACAACCGCGGGTGTCGGCAAGCCGATGCCGGCCGAAGCGGGCATACCGTGTCCTCGTGGTGCCGGAAGCCGTCGAAGAACCGGACTACCTACGGGCGAACCGGGCCAACTGGGACGACCGGGCCGCGATCCACGTCGCGTCGCCGGACTACGAGGTGCAGTCGTTCCTCGACGACCCCGAATACCTGTCGGGCGTGGTCCGGTTCGACCTCGCGCGGATCGGCGACGTCAGCGGTCTCGACGGGGTGCACCTGCAGTGCCACATCGGCACCGACACCCTCTCCCTGGCCCGGCTGGGGGCCCGGATGACCGGGCTGGACCTGTCGCCCCAGTCGGTCGAGCAGGCCCGCCGGCTCGCGGCAGCCACCGGCGCCGACGTCGACTACGTCGTCTCCGACGTGTACGACGCGCCCCGAGCGCTGAGTGGCCGCACCTTCGACCTCTGTCTACGTCAGCCTCGGGGCGATCTCGTGGCTGCCGTCGGTGGACCGTTGGGCCGAGGTCGTCGCCGCTGCCTCCGTCCGGGCGGGCGGCTGTTCATCCGCGACACCCACCCGATGCTCGACACCATGGAGCCGGACCCCGTGACCGGCAAGCCGGTGCCGTCGTTTCCGTACTTCGAGCACCGCGACCCCGTCGTGTGGGACGAGGACGTGACCTACGTCCAGGCGGCCGAGGACTCCGACGGACACCATCACGCATACCGAGACCCACACCTGGAGCCACGGCATCGGCGAGACGGTGACGGCGGTGCTGCGGCACGGCCTGACGCTGACCATGCTCGAGGAGCACGACAGCGTCCCGTTCTGCCCGTTCCCGGGAAAGATGACCCGCGACGAGATCGGCGAGTTCCGGATGACCGAGCATCCCGAGCGGATCGCCATGAGCTTCACCCTCGGCGCCGTCAAACCGTCGTGAGCACGCCCGCACCCGTCGACTGGGTCGACTACTACGACGGCACGGCCGGGCGCTCGGTGCGCGACCTGCTGGTCCGGGCGCTCGAGGCGTTCGGGCCACCGTCGCCCGGCGCGGTCGCCGTGGATCTCGGCTGCGGCGACGGCACCGAGACCGTGGCGCTGCTCCGGGCCGGGTTCACGGTGGCGGCCATGGACTCCTCTCCGGAGGCGATTCGCCGGACGACGGCTCGGGCGGCGTCGGAGCTCGGCTCCGACGCCGGCCGGCTCACGACCACCGTCGCGGGGCTCGAGACGTATGCGGTCCCGCCCGCCGACCTGGTCTACGCCGGGTTCAGCCTGCCGTTCTGTCCGCCGTTCCACTTCCCCGCACTCTGGGCCCGCATCCGCGCGGCCCTCAACCCGGGCGCCGTTCTGGCCGTGACCCTCTTCGGCGAGCACGACTCGTGGGCGTCGGACCGGGACAAGACGTTCCTGTCGGCCGCCCGCGTTGCGGAGCTGACGGCGGGGCTGGACGAGGTGGTCGTCACGGAGGACGACAGCGACGGGGCGGCATACTCTGGACCGAAGCACTGGCACCTCTTCGAGGCCCTGGCCCGACAGCCCCGCTGAGACGAGCACCGACCACAGAATGTGGCGGTTGTGCCACGAACCGCGGCGTTCGGCCCCTCGTGGACCGCAGTTCGTGGCGTTTCGGCCACATCCTGCGGAACGGTCAACCCTTCTTGGCCTCCACCGCGGCCGTGGCCTGCGGCAGCACTGCGAACAGGTCGCCGACGACGCCGAAGTCGACGAGCTCGAAGATCGGCGCCTCCTCGTCCTTGTTGACGGCGACGATGGTCTTGGAGGTCTGCATGCCGGCCCGGTGCTGGATCGCCCCGGAGATGCCGCACGCGACGTAGAGCTGCGGCGACACCTGCTTGCCGGTCTGGCCGACCTGCGAGGCGTGCGGGTACCAGCCGGCGTCGACCGCCGCGCGCGAGGCGCCAACGGCCGCGCCGAGCGAGTCGGCGAAGTCCTCCACCTTGGAGAAGTCGCCGGCCGTGCCTCGACCGCCGGAGACGACGATGGCCGCCTCGGTCAGCTCGGGCCGGCCGGTCTTCTCGCGCGGGGCCGTGGCCGTGATCCGGGCGGCCTTGGCCGCGTCGGACGCCGCGAACTCCACGACCTCCTCGACCGGCTGCGACTCCGCCTGCTCCGGCGTGGCCGAGTTCGGCTTGACCGTGACGATCGGCGTGCCCTGGGTGACGGTCGCGGTCACGGTGTAGGAGCCGGCGAACACCGACTGCGTCGTCTCGACCCCGCCGCCGCCCGCCGCCTGCACGTCGACCGCGTCGGTGATGAGACCGGACCCTGTCTTCACCGCCAGCCGCGCCGCGACCTCCTTGCCCTCCGCCGACGAGGCGATGAGCACGGCCGCCGGCGACGTGCGCTCGACCAGCTGGGCGAGCAGCTCGGCCTGCGGGACGACGAGGTAGTCGACCAGGTCGGCGGACTCGGCGCGGTAGACCTTCTGGGCGCCGTATGCGCGCAGCGTCGCCAACGCCGCGTCGTAGCCGTCGCCGACGAACACGGCGGAGGGCTCGCCGAGACGGCGGGCGATGGTCAACAGCTCGGAGGTGGTCTTGCGGACCTGACCGCCGGCGTGGTCGACGAGGACGAGTACTTCAGCCATGGTGTTCGAATCTCCTTGCCAGCAAACGTGAAAGGGGGCGACGGTCAGGGTCAGACGAACTTGCGCTCGGCGAGGAACGCGGCGAGCTTCTCGCCGCCGTCACCCTCGTCGGCACGATCTGGCCCTTCTGCCGCGGCGGACGCGCCGCATACGACTCGACCTTGGTCCACGCGGCGTCCAGCCCAACCTCGCTCGGATCGATCCCGAGGTCGGCGAGCGACCACGTGTCGACCGGCTTCTTCTTCGCCGCCATGATCCCCTTGAACGAGGGGTAGCGCGGCGTGTTGATCTGGTCGGTGACCGACACCAGCGCCGGCAGCGAGGCCTCGATGGTCTGCGAGGCCGCGTCGTTGTCGCGGCGGACCGTGACGGTGCCGTCGCCGACGGTCAGCTCGGAGGCGAACGTCACCGCCGGCAGGCCCGAGCCGCTCGGCCAGCATCGTCGGGACGACGCCCATGGTGCCGTCGGTCGAGGCCATCCCGGTGATGACGAGGTCCGGCTTCGGGTCCAGCTTCTCGATGGCCTTCGCGAGGATGGTGGACGTGCCGAGCGCGTCGGTGCCGTGGATCTGCGGGTCGACGACGTGGACCGCCCTGTCGGCGCCCATCTGGAGCGCCTTCTTCAGCGCGTCGGACGCCTGCTCGGGCCCGACTGTGAGGACCGTCACCTCACCGTCACCGGCCTCGGTGACGAGGAGCGCCTCCTCGATCGCGTACTCGTCGAGCTCGGACAGCAGCCCGTCCACGCCCACCCGGTCGGTGGTCTTGTCGCTCTCCACGAAGGTCCGGTCCGCCTGGGCGTCCGGGACGTACTTGACACAGACGACGATGTTCATGCGTCCTCTTCTTCGACGGGTTGATGCTCATAGTTTGTGACCACCGTCCATCCTCGCAGCCGCACCCGCGTGGCCCAAGCCCACGCCACGTGATGCCCGCCACGCGGCCACGGGACGCTGACTCCGGAGTCAGACGCCGTGCATCTGGGTCCGCAGGCGGGAGTATGCGCCGCGCACCTCCGCGGCCCAGTCGCCGCCGCCGTCGGGCACCTCCTGGGCCCCCACCGTCCAGCCCGGCGCCTCCTCGGCGCCGCCGCCGCGGCTGCGCGCCAGCACCCACGCGGCCTGCCGGGCCGCTCCGAGCGCCACGTATTCGCCGGGCGACGGCACCGACACAGGGACGCCGAAGATTCCACTCGCCACCGCCTGGACCGCCGTGGACCGGGCGGCACCCCCGATCAGCAGCACCCGTTGGACCGGAACGTCGTTGTCGCGCAGCGCGTCGAGGCCGTCGGCCAGACCGCAGAGCATTCCCTCGACGGCCGCGCGGGAGACGTTGGCCGGGGTGAGGTTCGCCCGCGTGATTCCGCCGAGAGTCCCGGTCGCGTCCGGGAGGTCGGGGGTTCGCTCGCCGTCGAGGTAGGGCAGCAGCGTCAGCCCACCGGCCCCCGGTGGCGCCGACAGGGCGAGGTCGTCGAGGCCGGCGTGGTCGGTCCCGAGCATGGTTGCCGCGGAGGTGAGCACCCGGGCGGCGTTGAGGGTGCAGACCAGTGGGAGGAACCGACCCGTCGCGTCGGCGAACCCCGCGACGAACCCGGTCGGGTCGGCGGTGGGCGCCTCGGCGACGCCGAAGACGGTCCCACTGGTCCCGAGCGAGACGACGATGTCGCCGGGCCCCAGGCCGAGCCCGAGAGCGGCACCCATGTTGTCACCGGTCCCCGGCCCGACCACCATCCCGTCGGCGGTGGTCCCGGCCACCTCGTACGGCCCCAGGACGTCGGGCACCCCCAGCTCACGTCCGAACGCGCGCGTGAGCAGGTCCACGCGGTACGAGCCACTCGACGGCGCCCAGTACCCGGTGCCGGACGCGTCGCCGCGGTCGGTGACCAGGCGGACGCCGGCCGTGGACCCGGAGCCGACGATCTGCGCGGTCAGCCAGTCATGGGGAAGGACGACGTCATGGGTGCGGTCGGCGAGGTCCGGCTCGTGCTCGGCGAACCAGCGCAGCTTCGCGATGGTGATGCTGGCCAACGGGACGGTGCCGACGGCGTCGGCCCAGGCCTGGGGGCCACCGAGCTCCCCGACGAGCTCCGAAGCGGCCGCTGAGGACCGAGTGTCGTTCCACAGCAACGCTTTTCGTACGACGTCGTGATCCTCGTCGAGGGCGACCATCCCGTGCTGCTGTCCGGCTACGGCGATGGCTCGCACGTCCGCGAGCAGTCCCGCCGAGGTCGCCTCCTCGTAGGCGGCCCACCAGGCCGCCGGGTCGACCTCGGTCCCCTCCGGGTGTGCGGCTCGGCCCTCGCGGACGATCTCCCCGGTGGCGGCGTCGCAGACGACGACCTTGGTGGACTGGGTCGACGAGTCGACACCAGCGACGAGGACCGGTTCAGTCATGCACCGAGTCTGCCCTGCCCGCCAGCCGTTCCAGCGTCGCCCGTGCCCCGACCTCGTGCAGCGAGTCCAGCCATCGCGTGTAGGACTCGGCGAACCGCTCGTCGGACGCCAGGTCACCGAACAGCTGCTCGTCCTGGACGAACGCCAGCGGTTCGTCCCGCTGCCGCGCCGCAGCCGCCATGACCCGGTCCTTGAGCTGGTCGACGACCTGGATGGGCGTCGCCCTGCTCGTCGACCCCTTCGGCGTACCGCGCCCAGGAGGCGACGACGAGGGCCGACCGCTCGATCTCCCCGCCCTTGTCGAGGTTGGTCCGGATGACCGGAACGAGCCACTTCGGGATGCGGTCGGAGCTCTCGGCGCACAGTCGCGCCAGCGTGTCGCGCACCTCCGGGTTCGCGAACCGTTCGATGAGCTGGTGCTTGTATGCGGTGAGGTCCACCCCGGGGACGTCGTGCAGCGTCGGGGTCGCCTCGCGGTCCATGTACGCCAGGAGGAAGTCGACGAACAGAGGGTCCTGGCATACCTCGTGGGCGTAGCGATAGCCGCTGAGGAACCCGAGATAGCAGAGCGCCTGGTGGCTCGCGTTGAGCAGCCGCAGCTTCATCAGCTCGTAGGGCTCGACGTCCGGCACCAGCTGCACGCCGACGTCCTCGAACGCCGGGCGCCCAGCGGCACCGCCTTCGAACCCGTCCTCGAGGGCCCACTGGGTGAACGGCTCGCAGACCACCGGCCACGCGTCCTCGACGCCGAACTCCTCCTGGAGCGCGACGATGTCCTCCGGCGCCGTCACCGGCGTGATCCGGTCGACCATCGAGTTGGGAAACCGCACCGACGACTCGACCCAGGTCGAGAGGTCGGGGTCCTTCAACCGCGCGAACGCGACGATCATCTTCTTGGCCACGTCACCGTTGCCGGGGATGTTGTCGCAGGACATGACCGTGAACGGCGGCGTCCCGTCCTCGCGGCGCAGCCGTAGGGCCTCGACGATGAAGCCGAAGGGGGTGCTCGGCGTCGCGCCCTCGGCGAGGTCGGGCTGGATCAGCGGGTGTTCTGCGTCGAACTCGCCGGTCGAGGGATGGAAGAGGTACCCACCCTCGGTGATCGTCAACGAGACGATGCGTGTGCTCGCCGCCCTCATCGCGGCGAGCACCGCACCCGGGTCGTCCGCGGCATGGAGGAACCGCGTCATGGACCCGATCACCCGAGGCTCACGTCGGCCGTCGGGGTATTTGACGACGAGCGTGTAGAGCCCGTCCTGGCTGTTCAGCGCGTCGCGCATCCGGGTGTCCTGAGGCATGGTGCCGACACCCACGATGGCGAAGTCGAGCGCCTTGCCCTCGTTCATCAGGGCGTCGACGTACATCGCCTGATGAGCGCGGTGGAAGCCGCCGACCCCGAAGTGGACGATCCCCTCGGTGAGCCGCGACCGGTCGTAGGCCGGCCGGGCCACCGGCTCAGGGAGCGAGTCCAGGGTGCGCTGGCTGAGTACGGGCATACGAGACTCCTCCTCCGCGAACGACTCCCGACGCGACTGTCTTACCGGACGGCGCCGAGCGAGAGACCCTGCACGAGCTTGTCCTGGGCCGCGAACCCGGCGATGAGCACCGGGAGTGACACGACCAACGACGCGGCACAGACCTTAGCGAGGAACAGCCCCTGGCTGGTCACGAAGCCGGTGAGGAACACCGGCGCGGTCTGGGCGGCGGTACCAGTGAGAACCCGCGCGAAGAGCAGCTCGTTCCAGCTGAAGATGAACGAGATCAACGCGGCCGCAGCGATCCCGGGCAGGACCACCGGCGCGATGATCGAGCGCAGTGTCCGGACCAGGCCGGCGCCGTCCAGCTGGGCGGCCTCGAGCATCTCCACCGGCACCTCCGCCAGGAAGGACCGAAGCATCCAGACGACGATCGGCAGGTTCATCGAGGTGTAGAGGATCAGGAGGTACCAGATGTTGTCGAGCACGTTGACGGCCTGCGCGAACAGGTAGAGGGGCAGCAGGCCGGCGACCACCGGGAGCATCTTGGTCGACAGGAAGAAGAAGAGCACGTCGGTCCACTTCTTCACCGGCTTGATCGACAGGGCGTACGCGGCGGGGAACGCCAGCAAAAGAACGAGGACCGTCGACAGCACGCTGGCGGTCAGCGAGTTCAGCAGCGGCGGCCACGGACCCGAGTCGAAGAAGGTCTTGTACCCCTCCAAGGACAGTGGCGCGAACACCGCCGGCGGGTTCTTGGCCGCATCCGGCTCCGAGTGGAAGGACGTCAGCACCATCCAGAGGACGGGCAGGATGAAGAGGATCCCGACGATCCACGCCGTACCGCTGAGAACGATGGCACTGCGCGGCTTCTTGCGATGCTGGATCGGCTGGGCCTGCTGCGTCCCTGGCGTGGTGGCGCTGGCGACGGCACTCATCGGGTCTCCTCCCGGAACAGCGTGGACACGGTCCGCAGCGCGAACGTCGCGATGATGATCGTCGCGATGACGACGATGACCCCGGCGGCGGACGCCCGGCCGTACTCATGAGCGGTATAGAAGAGCTGGTAGATCACGTAGGGCAGGTTCGCGGTGCCGAGGCCGCCCGCGGTGATGACGAAGACGGCGTCGAAGTTCTGGACGACGTAGACGGACCCGAGCAGCGCGCTCAGCTCGACGTACTGGCGCAGGTGCGGGAACGTCATGTTCCAGAAGATCTGCCAGCTGGTCGCGCCGTCGATCTTGGCGGCCTCGACGACGTCCAGCGGGCGGCTCTGGAGGCCGGCCAACAGGATCAGCATCATGAACGGCGTCCACTGCCAGACCAGTGCGGCGATGATCGCCCAGAGTGGCGCCTGGCTGATCCAGTCAGGCTGGGGCCAGGTCTGACCGAAGAGGTTGCCGACCCACCGCAGCACGCCGTTGAACAGGCCGTACTCCGGGTTGAACAGCGCGTGCTTCCAGAGCAGAGCGGCGGCCACGGGAACGATGAGGAACGGGGTGATCATCATTGTGCGCACGACGCCACGGCCCCGGAACTGGCGGTCGAGGAGCAGGGCGATCAGCAGCCCGAGGACCAGGCTGATGAGGACCACGGCCACCGTGAGGATGACGGTGACGACGATCGCGGACCGAGTGTTCGCGTCGGTGAGGACCCGGCGGTAGTTGTCCAGCCCGTTGAAGCCGATCTCGTCCGGGTAGTAGGCGTTCCAGTTCATGAACGAGATGCCGAGGGTCACGAGGAACGGCAGCTGAGTGATGATGATCATGAAGATCAGCGCCGGCAGCAACGGCGCCCGACGGGCCCAGGCGCCGGCGCGAGCCAGGGCGGAGTCGTCCGGGGGTGTGGCCGGCGGGGTGCCGGTACGGGTGGACTCGGCGACGGCGCTCATGAACTGACCTTCCTGGTTCCGGTGCGGATGCGGCTGGGCGACTGAGGGCGGTGGCGGCCGACGGCCGCCCACCGGCTCACTGACCCGCCTTGGACTGGTACCGGTCCGCCACGTCCTCGGCCAGACCCTGCCCTGTGTCGAGGGCCTCCTGGACCGTCATCCGGCCGGCGATCGCCGAGCTGACGTCCTGGGAGACCTGGGTGCCGAGGTCGGGGAACTCCGGGATGTCGATGAACTGGATGCCCGGCGCCGGCCGCGGCTGCACGCCCGGGTTGTTGGGGTCGGCCGACTCGATGGCCGCCTTGGTCGGCGTCGCGAACGCCGAGGCGACCTTGAGGTAGTCGGCGTTGTCGTAGGTCGAGGAGCGCTTGCCGGCCGGGACCTTGGACCAGCCGAGCTTCTGGCCGACCAGCTCCTCGTACTCCTTGCTCGACGCCCAGGACACGAACTTCCAGGCGTTGTCCTTCTTGGTACTGGCCGCCTGGATGCCCCAGGCCCACGAGTACAGCCAGCCGGAGCTCTTCGTGAGCTTCACCGGGGCCGCGACATACCCGATCTTGCCCTTCACCGGGGAGTCCGCCGCCTCGAGGGAGCCCGCTGCCGACGTCGCGTCGTACCACATGGCGACGTTGCCCTGGACGAGGTTGTTCAGGCACTCGGTGAACCCGGCCTGGGGGGCACCCTTCTCGCCGTGCGACTGCACGAGGTTGACGTAGAAGTTGGTCGCGTCGACGAACGGCTTGGCGTTGACACCGGGCGTCCAGTCCTTCTCGAACCACGTGCCGCCGAAGGTGTTCACCACGGTGGTGAGCGGGGCGAAGATCTGGCCCCAGCCGGGCTGCCCGCGCAGACAGATGCCCTTCATGTTCGGCTGGGCCCCGTCGACCTTGGCGGCGATGTCGGCGACCTGGTCCCACGTCGGGTTCGCGGGCATCGTGATGCCCTTCGAGTCCAGGACGTCCTTGCGGTACATGAGGAACGACGACTCCCCGTAGAACGGCTCGCCGTAGACGACGCCGTCCTTGGACATCGACTCGGTCATCGGCTTGAGGATGTCGGCCTGGTCGAAGGCCGTGTCCTTGGCGATGTAGTCGCTGAGGGGCGCGATCCACTTGCTGCGCGCATAGATCGGGATCTCGAAGTTGCTGACCGTGGCGACGTCGTACTGGCCGGCCTGGCTGGAGAACTCCTGGCTGATCTTGTCGCGGACGTCGTTCTCCGGCAGCACCGTGTAGTTGACCTTGATGCCGGTCTTGGCGGTGAAGTTGTCCGTGGTCAGCTTCTGCAGGTCGACCATCTGTGAGTTGTTGACCATGAGCACGTTGATGGTGTCGGCGCCGCCGCCGCCTCCGGCGCTGCCCCAGCCGCTCGCTCCGCAACCAGCCAGCACCACCGAGACCACGAGCGTTCCCCCGACGAGCATGCCGGTCCGGGCTCCTCGCGTACCGCCTCTGCGTCCTGTTCGACCCGCCACGCCGACTCCCTCGTCCCGGGACCACTTCGACGTGGTCCGTGCGTAACGCTCACATGAGCGCTGCCCTGCTCGTATGCTGCTTTCGGGAGTCAACCGCTGCCGGGTCCGCCTGTCAAGAGTTGGCCGGGAAACGCCATCGCGTCGGCCGGTCCGCGTCGTAGATTCGGCGGGGGCCTTGGTCGAGCACGCACCGAAGGGAGCCGCCATGGATGGATCCGAGTTGGCCGCCGGTCCGGCGCAGCTCGTCCTGACGGCCACTGTGGCCCGGCGCTACTACGTGGACGGGCGCTCGAAGGTCGAGATCGCCGACGAGCTGGAGATCAGCCGGTTCAAGGTCGCCCGGCTCCTGGACCACGCGCTGGCCAGTGGGCTCGTCCGTATCGAGATCGGTCATCCGGGCAGCATCGACACCGACCTGTCCAGTCGGCTGCGCGAGCAGCTGGGGCTTCGCACCGCGATCGTCGTCGGAACCGAGGAGTCCGACCCGGCGGCCCTGCGCACCTTGCTCGCCCGCGCGGCCGGCGAGCTGCTCACCGAGACCGTGGCCCGGCACGACGTTCTCGGGTTCGCGTGGGCCCGGGCGGTGGCGAGCATCGTTCCCGTCCTCGGCGGCATGGCGCCGGCCCCGCTCGTCCAGCTGACCGGCTCGCTGTTGCGCGAGGACCTCTCGGTCACGTCCACCGAGATCGTCCGGGACATCGGCCGTCTCACGGGGGGGCGCGTCACCTGCTTCTACGCACCGTTCCTCCTGCCCGACGAGGAGACCGCCCGCACGCTGCGCCGCCAGCCGGAGATCGCCCGCGCCATCGCCCAGTTCGCCTCCGTCACGAAGGCCGTCGTCGGGCTCGGGGCCTGGGGACCCGGACAGAGCACGATCTACGACGCGATGAGCACCGCCGACCGGCGCGCCCTGACCAAAGCCGGCGCCGTCGCCGACGTCTCTGGTGTCTTCATCGACGCAGCCGGCACGGTGGTCGGCCACGAGCAGACCGCTCGGATGATCTGCATGAACGCCGAGCAGCTGGCCAGGGTCGGTGACGTCCTGGCGATCCCCTACGGCGTCTCCAAGGCGCCTGCGGTCCTGGCCGCGGTGCGCAGCGGTCTGGTCAGCACCCTGGTGACCCACGACGCGATGGCCCGTACGCTCCTCGGCGGGTCGGCGTCCACGGGTTGGCGGCGCAGCGCAGGATGAGGACGGTCGAGCCGGACCCCGGCATACCGGAACTCACGACGTTCCCGTAACGCAACGGAAACACACGCTCTCCAGGATGGGTCCATGGACACACGACGGCTCCAGATCGGGTGTGAGTTCGTCTACCACGCGGAGATCCCCACGCCGACGGTGTTCCAGGTCCAGCCCACCCTCGCGGCGGAGGTCCTGGTCGCCGGCGAGTCCTGGTCGTTCGAGCCGGACCTGGACGTGCGCCGCTACAGCGACCTCTACGGCAACCCCTGCCTGCGCACCGTGCTACCGCTGGGGCGGTCCGTCCTGCGCTACGCGGCGGTGGCGACGGTGCGGGACGCGGTCGACGATGCCGACCCGGACGCGCCCGAGACCCCGGTCGCCGCGCTGCCCGACGACGTGCTCCTGTTCACGCTGCCCAGCCGCTACTGCCTGCCCGACATGCTCGCGAACGAGGCGTGGAAGCAGTTCGCCGACATCCCTCCGGGCTACTCCCGGGTCCAGGCCATCTGCGACCACGTCCACGAGCACCTGACCTTCCAGTACGGGTCGAGCACGGCGACGTCGACGGCGCTCGACGTCTTCACCACGGGCTACGGCGTGTGCCGCGACTTCACCCACCTGGCCATCTCCTTCTGCCGGGCGCTCAACATCCCGGCCCGGTACGCGTTCGGCTACCTCCCCGACATGGACGTCCCGCCGGACCCGGCTCCGATGGACTTCGCCGCCTGGATGGAGGTCTGGCTCGGTGACCGGTGGTTCACCTTCGACCCGCGGAACAACCAGCGCCGCAAGGGTCGCGTCGTCATCGGGCGGGGACGCGACGCGTCGGACGTGGCGATGGCCACGACGTTCGGCGGTCCGGTCCTCCAGTCGATGGCGGTGGTCGCCGAAGAGCTCCGGGAGGACGCCGGATGAGCCCGCTCGACGAGCTGGACCGGGTGTCGTACCGCCTGGACCAGACCTTTCTCTACCGCTACGACGCGCCCGTTCAGCGGCTGCGTCACCGCCTGCGGGTGATGCCGCCGCCTCAGCACGGCCCGACGCTCCTCGAGACGTCGCGGCTGACGATCTCCGGCGCCGAGGTCCGACGGCGGCAGGCCCGGGACGCCGCGGGCAACGCGGTCGTCCGCGTCGTGGCGGAACGCGTCGACGAGTACCTCGAGTTCGCCTACTCGGCCACGCTGACCCGCCGGCGCGACGGCACCTCGGTGCTGCTCGACCCCCAGGCCCTCAGCGACCCGCGCTGGCTGCGAGGCACCGCCCTGACGGGTTCTTCCGAGGCGCTGAAGGAGCTGGCTGCGGCCGGCCCGCCGTCCGGGCACGGACCGTTCGACCGGCTGAGCGGGCTGGCTCTGGCCGATGCCCTGTGCCACGCGACCCACGACGCCCTCGGCTACGAGTACGGCCTGACCGGGGTCCGGACCACGGCCGACGAGGCCCTCGTGCTCGGCCGGGGGGTCTGCCAGGACTCGGCCCACATCATGCTGGCGCTGTGCCGGATCCGTGGCCTCGCGGCACGCTACGTCTCGGGTCACCTGGTCGGCCAGGGCGGGACCCACGCGTGGGTCGAGGTGGTGGTGCCGTCGGCGGACGGCCGTGCAGCGGAGGCGGTGGGGTTCGACCCCTGCAACGGACGACGGACCGGTGCGGGACACGTCACCGTGGCGACCGGACGCGACTACCGCGACGTGCCGCCGACCTCGGGCAGCTATGTCGGTACGGCCAGCGGCCACCTCACGACCACACGCGACCTCACCGTCCTCGACGCCGCCTGACCGCCATCCGCGTCGGTCCCGACATCTCTGAGTAGCCGCGGTGGATGCGGCGACGTCACCGTGGCGGTCCGTCTCGGTCGGATACTCGGTCAGGTAGCCGAGACGGCCCCAGTCGTATACCCGGTCGTATGCCTGTTTCGGTTGCTATCACAACACGCTCGGGCATATGACCGGGTATACGACTTCGCCCAGTGTCCTCGTGACCGTTGCCCGCTGAAGCCGAACCACGACGCGCGGCCTCGAGGACGCGGTCTGATCGGCTCAGACCCTGACACGTGGGGCGGTCGACACCTGGGATACCCGGTCAGGTAACCGAGGCGGTCGTTTTCACAACGCCCTCGGTGACCCGACCGGGTATCTGACCCCGTCCGTGCCGATGCGAAGCGCCAGCTTCCCCGGGGCCACCCGGCGCCCGCCCCGAACAGGGTGGCCAGCACCGCCTTCGTCGAGGCGGGCGGTACGTAGACCACCAGCACGTCGACGGGGTCGGCCACGACGTCAGGCTTGCTCGAACTTCGCCTTGCCCGGACCCTCGTTCA
>CAVWQU010000046.1:0-12034 GCA_963757225.1 uncultured Actinomycetota bacterium | reverse complement strand
GCGCGCCACCGGCTTGGCGGACCGGCTCAGGTTGTCCTGATCAGCGCGAAAGCAGTGCCGCTCAACCCATTGGTCGCGAGCGTCGATGAAGCCTGTCCGGGATGTCCACGACCCATTCGTTGCGGCTTGTGCCCCCTCAGCCCGAGGGCGCCATGTCCGGCAGGTTCCACATCCGACAACGACAGCGCCCCCGCCACCGCAGAACGTCGTCAACGTCTCTGTGTCGGTGATGGACTCGGGCACCTGGAAGACGAACAGGACGCGTGAGTGGTGGTCCGGAGCGGCGGTTGCACACCGTGGCGGCACAGGCTTTCGACGGTTAACGAGGCGTCGGCACTCTTGTTCGACGCGGCGTCGGCGTTGTGAGTTGGTGGGTCAGTTGTTTGCTGCAGTGATCAGCGCGCCTACCGCGTCGAGATGACGCCAACGGTCGAGCAACGAGTCCGCGATGTGGCCGCAGTCGCACGTCCTGCCGTCGTCCACGCCGATGCGGAACCGGTGTCCGTTGTCGGGGAACGACGTGGGTGTGTTGAGGATGTCCAAGATGTTCTCCGGTGTTTCGTCTGGCCGCGCCGCGACGCTCGGGTGAGCCGCGGGCGGCGCGCTGGCCTGCTCCGCGAGCCGCCTGGCACGAGGGGCAACGTCCCGAGGGGGCGCCTTCGGTCGGGACGGTAAGCAGCTGTTTGGGTTCCACGCCGCCGTTGGCCGCATGCCGATGGACGTTCGAATGACATTGCTGGCCGTTCGTATGCCATCGGATAGATGTTCGGTTTGTCGTGACGTGCACAGGAGCAACCTCCCCGGCGCCTGGGGTGGCGCTTTCGGGCGGCATCACCCGGGGCGCGGACGGCGAAGAAGCGGGCTAACGGCCCCGGCATGGGATGGACGGGGCTGCCTCCTGGCTACCGGTCCTGGCGGGCTGGTTGATCCTCCGGCTGCTTTCGTGAGCGGCGCCGCCGGGAGTGGTAATGAGCTATGCACCGTCCTGGGTGACGGCAACTGCCGCCCTACCCAAAATTTTCCTCGAAGTTTCCGAGGGACAGGCCGAGCCGTGCTCTGAGTACGGCAGGGGAGCAAAGCCATCCGGCATAGACCCTCGATCTTGCCGGGTCGACCGCTTAGCCCGCGAGATCCCCCAGGGCATAACCCCGGGTTGGCGAGGAACGTCACCACTGTGTCGTCATCGGCACGTTCGGTGTGTCCGCTCAGGCACTGACACGATCGTCCGGCCCCGGCAGGCTGCACGTCCCAGAGAGATGACGACGTTCGAACGGAGACCGTGATGACGATGGATCGATCAGCCTCCGGGAAACGGTTCTGGCTGCTGGCCGTCGGTGTCTGGGCTTGCCTGTCCATCGCCGGTTGCTCCAGCTCGGGCTCCGCTGGGGATCGCGGGGCGGGAGACGTCAGCCCGGCGGCCACGCCGGCAACCTCGGCCACTCCCGCGAGCGGCGGCAGCTCCACCACGCCGGAGACACCGCCTTCAGAGACAACGACCACCGCCGCCCCGGTGCCGAGCGACACTGTTCGAACCCGAAAACCATCCGAGGTGTCGATCGCGCTCCTGGACACGTACTCGTTCGTACCCGGTGTTCACGTGGTAGCCACCCCCGCTGGCAGCGCCGCCCAGTCTGGCTCGAAAAGCGGGACTGGCGCGAAGGTCACGTCGGACAACCCAAAGTGCGCGCCGTTCCTCGAGGAGACCAACACCGGCGGGAACGCCGGCATGCCAGGGGTAACCGGATACGCCAGCATTACCTTCCAAGCCGATGGGGACGCCACTCCGTTCCTCATCGAGGAGATCACAACGGTTGGCACCGCGAATCACGTTGCCGACTTGCTGGCTTCACTGAACGACTCGATTCACGGCTGCACCAAGCTCACCATGAGCATTCCCGGCGCAAAGTCGAGCACCATGACCGTCTCGCCTGCGCCGGCACCGCCTCACGGTGACCATCCCACGGCGGGCCACATCGTGGGCTCCAGCGGCGCCTCAAAGGGCATCTATCTGACCGTCGTCGCTACCGGTGTGCAGGACGCTGTGATCACACTGACCTTCATCCAAGAGTCTGAAAGCGATATCCAGGGCATCACCAAGGACGCGGTTGAGCGCGCTACCGCTGTGTTCGCCAAGGCCGCATAGTCGGATCCCCGTGTCACAGCCATTGGGGAAGTGCCGTGCCCTGCTCACCGGGTGGTCAGCGGTCGCCCTCTGTTGGACGCGCCAACCCGGCGCCGTTAGGCCGGACCCATCCGAACCTCCGCTGCATTGACCCGCCCTTACAGCAGCCGGTACCCGCGTGGCACGCCCTTTCGGACCCGCACTTGAGCCCAGCCCGCCCTGAATATCAGCCGCCTCATGCCCGCCCGCTTTGGACGCTGCCCGGTTCGGGTTAGCGATCGGTGAGCGTCACCGGGATCGAGGTCGGCCCGTAGACCAGTGCGAGCGGGCGGTAGGTGAGCTCGTGCTCCGCGACCGCCAGCCGGAGGTCGGGCAGTCGTCGACAGAGCTCGGGAAGGGCTAGCCGCAGCTCCAGCCGGGCCAGCTCCGCCCCGACGCAGCGGTGGATGCCGTGACCGAACGCCAGCTGCGAAAGCCGCGGCGCGGTCGGGTCGAACCGGTCCGGATGGTCGCCCACGCGCGGGTCGCGCCCGGCCGCGCTGAGCGAGCACAGCACGACGTCGCCACGACGGACCAGGGACCCGGCCAGGTCGACGTCGTGACGGGCGAATCGTGGGAAGGCGACCTGCACTGCGGTGACGTAGCGCAGCAGCTCCTCGACGTAGGGCCGGACGAAGGTGGGGTCGCCGGCCAGCCGAGCCCGGTCGCCAGGGCTGCGCAGCAACAGCACCGCCCCCAGTCCCAGGGTGCTGGCCGTCGTCTCGAGACCACCCGTGAGCAGACCGTCCGCCACCCCGGCGAGCTCGCGGTCGCTGAGGTCGTCGCCGTGGTCCGCCACCAGCCCGCCGAGCAGACCGGGTCCCGGCTTCCGCCGGAGACGGGCGACGAGGTCCTCGAAGTAGTCGAGCGACTCCCCGATGACCGAGAGCGACGCCGTCCCGCCGCCCGAGACGTCGAACCGGACCTGGCTCAGCCGCTGGAACTGGTCCCGTTCCGCATACGGCACCCCGAGCAGCTCGCAGATCGTCAGGCTGGGCACGGGAAGGGCGAAGTGATCGACCAGGTCGACCGTTCCCTCCTCAGCGATCCGGCGCCCCAGGTCGGTGACCGTCTGCCTGACGATCGTCGCCACGGCCGGTTCGAGGGCCTTCAGCCGACGGCCCGTGAAGTGGGGCGTGAGCATCTGCCGCAGGCGGGTGTGGTCCGGCGGGTCCGTGAAGCCGAGGCCGCCCGGGTCGAGTCCGGCCGACGCCCGGTTACGTCCTACGAGGTTGTCGAAGTCGTTGCTGTAGGCGTCGTGGTCGGCGAGCACCTGGCGCACCTCGTCGTAGCCGGTGACCAACCATCCACGGAACCCCCACGGCAGGGGAACCCGGCGGGCCGGTCCTTCGGACTGGTCCAGCACCGGATCCAGTCCGTCGCGCCGAAGGGCGACGAGGACGGACTCCGGCATCAGCGACAGGACGTCGGTACTGCGGCGGGTCCGGCGCAGCCGCACGGCGGCACGCAGCAGAGCCCGTCGAAGCATTCCGTGTGCTGCCTTCCGCGCAGTTCGGCCGGATGACCGGTCATGGTCCCATATGCTGACGGCCTCTCCGGGGCAGGAATCTGGGGGGTCGGGCCGACCGGAGGCGGGGTTCCGTCCTTCGCGGGAGGGAGGCCGTATGGACCCATCCCCTCCCCTGCTGGACGTGAGCAGGCTGACCGTCGAGTACACACTGGGTTCCCGCGTCTCCCGGGTGCTCGACGGTGTCTCCTTCGCGGCCCGGGACGGCCAGCTGGCCCTGGCCCTCGGCCCCAGCGGCTGCGGCAAGACCACGCTCCTTTCTGTGCTGGCCGGTCTTCTGCACCCCACGCGGGGGCGGGTCCGGTTCGCGGACATCGACGTGGGGAGCCTCGCCGGGCACGACCTCCTCGACTACCGGCGCCGGACCGTGGGCGTCGTCTTCCAGGCGTTCAACCTCGTGTCCAGCCTGTCGGCGGTCGAGAACGTCATGGCGCCGCTGGTCCTGACGGGGATTCGCTCCCGGGAGGCCCGCGCGGTCGCGATGCGGCGACTGGACGAGCTGGCGATGGGGGCCCACGCCCGGAAACGTCCAGGCCAGCTGTCCGGCGGTCAGCAGCAGCGTGTCGCCTTCGCGCGGGCCATGGTCCACGACCCTCCGCTCCTCGTCGCCGACGAGCCGACCGCTCATCTGGACCCCGAGCAGGCCGAGAGCATGTTGGGGATCATCGACGGCTTGCGCGCGCCTGGTCGCCTCGTCGTGGTGGCCACCCACGACGCGCGGTTCTACCCACTGGCCGACATGGTGGTGCAGATGGGGACCGACGTCGTCGCCCGTCCGGCTTCGCGGGCATCCTGATGACACTGCGGCTGGCCCGAGGAACCCCCTGGTTTGTGGGCGTGCTCTGGCTGCTCCCTGTGGTGGTGCGCCCCGTGCCGGCGCGGCTGGCCGCAGCGGCGCTCGCCGCCGGCACGACCTGGTTCTTCCGTGATCCGGACCGTGCGCCCGAGAGCGACGGCCTGGTCGCCGCGGCTGACGGAGTCGTCAGATCGGTGGAGGCGGACCGGCCCAACCGCCAGACCGTGTCGACCTACCTCGACCTGCTGGACGTGCACGTCACCCGAGCGCCGTGCGATGCGGTCGTCATCGAGCAGACGTACCGTCCCGGCGGTCACCACCGCGCGTCGAGCCGCACGGCGCATACCAACGAGCGGCTGCAGTGGCGGCTCGCCACGGAGCACGGCGAGATCGAGCTCACCCAGTACGCCGGCGCGGTCGCCCGCCGGATCGTCGCGTACCAATCGGTCGGCGACCGTGTCCGTCGCGGCCAGCGGATCGGCCTCATCCGGTTCGGGTCGCGGGTGGACCTGACCTTCCCGAGGGAGCTCCGGGTGACCGTTGGCGTCGGCAAACGGCTCCGCGGCGGAGCGACGGTGGTAGCGACGACGACGGAGCCGGCGTGAACGTCTGGACCGCCCGCCGACCCGGGGTCGCGGACGGACTGACCCTCGGGAACGCCTTGTGCGGGATAGCAGCCATCGTCGTCGTCACGGGACTCGGACCGCTGGGTTCGTCGCCCGTCGATGCCCGGTACCGCCTCGCCTGCCTCCTCGTCGTCGTCGGCACGATCCTCGACATGGTCGACGGAGCCGCGGCGAGACGCTGGGGCGGCACCTCAGTGGGGCCGTTCCTCGACTGCCTGGCGGACGCGGTGACGTTCGGAGTGGCCCCGGTGATCGCGGTCCTGGCCCTCCCGTCGACCGCCAGCGGCCCGGAGTGGGTGGCGCTCGCCGTGGGCGGAAGTGTCTACGTCGTAGCCGCCCTGCTCCGGTTGGCCGACTACTCCGCCAACCGCGGCACGGACATCGGGTTTCGCGGGCTGCCGACGACCGCCGCTTCTATGGCCGCTCTGGCCCTCGGGTTCATCACCATCGCTCCGGCCGTGATGGGGCTCGGTCTCCTGGCGGTCGGCGTGCTCATGGTCGGTTCGTTTCCCTGCCCGGCCGGTATGCGTGTCGTCGCCCTGCTGCTCCCCGCCTGGGCCGTCGGCGCGTGCGGTCTGCTGGGGGTCCTGGATGTGCGTGTCTGCGCTGCTCTCGCTTTCCTCGGCATCTGCGTCGTCGTCCCGCTGGGCGCACGGGTGCGCACCCTCGCGACAGCCGGTCGCCCGCGATGATGCTCGTGACGCTTCGGGACATGCAGTGGCGGGCGCGGCGGATCGTCATCGGGCTTGCGGCAACGTCACTGGTCCTGGCGATCGCGGCCCTGCTCGGCGCTCTCCACGACGGCTTCCTCGACGAGACCGACCGCACCATCGGCTTCTTCGGCGGCGACACCTGGGTGGTCCCGGACGGCGTCTCGGGTCCGTTCACCTCCAACTCCCCGATGGCCGCCGACACGGCGTCGGTGCGCGAGGAGGACGGAAGCCAGGACGTCACTCCGGTCGCGATCTTCCGCCACTCCGTCGAGGGCGTCGGGCCGGCGTACACGGACGTCAACGTCATCGCCTATGCGCCGAACGGCGTCGTCGTGCCCCGCGTCGTCACCGGTCGCGCGCCGCTGAACGTGGGGGAAGCGGTGGTCGACGTCCAGCTCGGGGTCGATGTCGGACACGTCATGACGCTGGCGGGACGGCGGCTCGACGTCGTCGGCACGGTCCGCGGGCTGACGTACAACGGTGGCACGCCGACCGTGCTGATCACGCTGCGCGAGGGCCAGCAGATCGCCTACGACGGGCGCGACCTGGCCAGCGCCCTGGTTGTCCGTGGCATCCCCCAGTCCGTTCCACCCGGTCTGACCAAAATGACCCCGACTGCGGTCCGCGACGACCTGCGGCGCCCGCTGTCCGTCGCGACGACCGCACTCGGCCTCGTCGCGGCGATGCTCTGGGTCGTCACCGCGGCCATCGTGGGCATGCTCGCCTTCCTCTCCGGTCTCGACCGCCATCGAGACTTCGCCGTGTTCAAGGCCCACGGGGTCACCACGAAACGCTTGGTCGCGTCCCTGCTCGTGGAGGGTGGGTTCGTCAGCCTGCTCGCCGGTGGGCTGGCTCTGCTGCTGGCGCAGCTGCTGCTGCCCTTGTTCCCGCTGGAGATCGAGCTCTCCGCGGGTGACGGGCTCCGGCTCGTCGGACTGTCCTTGCTGGTCGGACTGGCGGCCAGCACGCTCAGCGTGAGAGGCGTGGTCCGGATCGACCCAGCGCTGGCCTTCGCCGACGGGTGAGGCGCGGATGCGCTTCCTGCTCCTTGGCGTCAACGATGTCCACCGCGCTTGGGCATGCTCGACCGCAACGACCTGCGCTGCGCCGTCCCCGGTCACCACGCCGGTTTGGTTGTGCCGGCCATTCTCGAATGGGAGCATGCGGTTGTCGGCTCTGCGGGGATCGAGACATGGACGAGGACGAACCAGGAACGGTGCCCGGCCAGCAGTATCAGGCTGAGGCGTCACCCTTCCGCCCGCCGCCACGACGCCCGTTGCTGCAGCGGATCGTGCCGGTTGCGGAGCATATTGCGGGCTATCGCCGACAAACCCTGGGCCGGGACGCGCTGGCGGGCGTCACGGTCGCCGCGCTGGCGTTGCCGGCGGGCATGGCGTACGCGGAGCTAGCCGGACTGTCACCGGTGAACGGTCTGTACGCGCTGCTGCTGCCCGCGGTGGCCTACGCGGTGCTCGGCTCGGCGCGGATGCTCATCGTCGGGCCCGAGGGCGCGATCGCCGCGATGGTCGGCGCCGCCCTGATCCCCATGACCCAGGATCCCGGCGAGCGAGCCTCACTGGCGGCCCTCCTCGCCCTGCTGGTCGGCGCTGCATACCTCGCCGCCCTGGTCGCCCGGCTGGGGTGGATCGCCGACTACCTCTCTCTCCCGGTCCTGATCGGCTACATCCACGGCGTCGCGGTGGTCATGATCGTCAGCCAGGTGGCCAAGCTGCTCGGCCTCAGCATCAGCGCCGAGACTCCACCGGGCCAGGTCGTCGAGGTCGTCCAGGAGGTCGGCCAGGTGAATCCGGCGACCGCGGTCGTGGGCGGGAGCTGCCTGGTCGTGCTGCTGCTCGCCCGCTGGCTGGTACCCAAGCTCCCGGTATCCCTGATCGTGGTGGTCCTCGCCATCGCGGCGTCGGCCGCCCTCGGCCTGGCGCAGTATGGCGTCGCCGTCGTGGGCGAGATCCCCTCCGGGCTGCCCGGCTTCAGCGTGCCCAACCTTCACCTCCGCGCAGTGCTCGATATCCTGCCCGCCGCCCTGGGCATCTTCGTCGTCAGCTTCTCCGATGAGATCCTGACCGCACGATCGTTCGCTGGGCGCCGCGGCCAGCACGTGCGCGCCGACGCTGAGCTCGCCGCTATGGGCGCCAGCAATCTCGCCGCCAGCATCACCCACGGGTTTCCGATCGGCGCCAGTGGCTCGCGCACCGCGGTCAACGACCAGATCGGCGGTCGCACCCAGTTCGCCGGACTGATGGCCGCCGGGGTCGTCGCGGTGGTGCTGCTGTTCCTCACCGCACCCATGCAATATCTGCCCAAGGCGGTGCTGGGGGCGGTCATCATCTCCGCCTCGCTCGGACTGATCAACCCGAGTGCCTGGCGAGGACTGGCCCGGATCAGCAAGGTCGAGGTCGGGCTCGCCGCCACCACGATGGTCGGCGTCATCGTCTTCGGCGTCCTCCAGGCCCTGCTGGTGGCGGTCGCCCTGTCGGTCATCGACGCCATCCGACGAAGTGCCAAGCCTCACGACGCGGTACTCGGCTGGGTCGAGCGGCTCGGCCGGTACGCCGACGTCAGCCTGCATCCGTCCGCGAAGCTCTCGCCCGGGGTGTTGGTCTACCGCCTCGACGACCGGCTGTTCTTCGCCAACGTCAACTACGTCCAGTCCCGCATCCGGGAGGCGGTCGCCGGATCACCCTCGCCCGTCCATTGGCTGGTGTTCGACGCGGAGGGCCTCAACCACGTCGACGCCACGGGCATCGATCTCCTCACCACCCTGATCGAGGCGTTGGAGAAGGAGTCGATCACGTTCGTGTTCGCACGACTCAAGAGCCCGGTGACGAACGACCTCGAGGACGCGGGCGTCCTCCGCCTCGTGGGGGAAGCCCACCTCTACCCGACCGTCAGTGCGGCGGTCGAGGACGCACCCGCACCGGCCTGACGGCGGTGCGGCGGGATCAGGCCGGGATCAGGTCGGGCTACGCGTGGAGAGCGGCGAACACGTGGTACACCATCCACGCCGGCCAGAAGAGCCCCTCGAGAATCGCCAGCGCATACTCCCAGAAGCCATCGGCCTGCTGCCAGAAGTAGACCCACGCGCCGAAGATGCCCAGGGAGTAGAGGGCTCCACTGCTCGCAGCGGCTCCGTTGGTGGTCTTCATGGTGGTTCGCCTCCTCGTCGGCGCGGTGCCGGGATGGCGCGCGCCTGGACTCGCCCCGTTCTGGAATGGTCCCACCCGAGCCGTGCCGAGGCGCCGACCAACCTTGGCCGGTCCGTCCGTGGACTCGCGCCGGTAGGGACTACGGTGCGGAGGGACGCCTCGCCGCTTCGAGTCCGGAGGTGCAGGTACTTGTGAGCGAACCCGACAGCCCAGCGGAGTCGAGGGCCGGCGCGGAGACTCCGCCGTATGCCCTCGGGGCCGACGACGTGGTCAAGGCGGCGGGCTCTGATGCGAGTGGTGGTCTGAGTGGCGCCGAGGCGGCCCAGCGCCTCTCGTCCTACGGCCCGAACCGGGTCGCCGCCGAGGAACCCCCGTCGGCGGTGAAGGTCGCCGCCGTCCAGCTGCGGGACCCGATGAACCTGATGCTGGTCGCGGTGGTCCTCATCAGCCTGCTCATCGGGCAGGTGTCGACCGGGGTCATCGTCGGCCTGCTCATCGTCCTCAATGTCGCGCTGGGCACCCGCCAGGAGCTGGCGGCACGGGCGAGCGTGGATGCGCTGGCCAAGATGCAGGTGCCGCAGGCGCGGGTGGTCCGGGACGGAGCGGTCTCGCTGGTCGAGGCCACCGAGGTCGTTCCCGGCGACATCGTCCAGGTCGAGGCCGGTGACATCGTGCCGGCCGACGGGCGCATCATCCGGTCCGCGACGCTGGAGGCGCAGGAGGCTGCGCTGACCGGCGAGAGCGCGCCCATCGCCAAGGACACCATGACGTTGACCTCCTCCGAGGTGACCCTGGGCGACCGCACGAACATGCTCTTCCAGAACACCTCGGTGACCCGCGGCACGGGCGCGATCGTCGTGACGGCGACCGGGACGAAGACCGAGATGGGCCAGATCGCCACCATGCTGAGCTCGGTGACGCGGACCAGGTCACCGCTGCAGCGGGAGCTGGACTCGCTGACGAAGGTGCTGGGGGTCATCGCGTGGGGGGCCGTCGCCATCATCGTGGTGGTGGGCCTGATCCGCGGGATTCCGGGCCAGGACCTGTTGCTGCTCGGTACGGCGATGGCCATCTCGGCGATCCCGACGGGCATGCCGGCGTTCGTGTCGGGCCTGCTGTCGCTCGGCGCGAAGCAGCTCGCCGAGGCCAAGGCGGTGGTGAAGAACCTCACGGACGTCGAGACCCTGGGCGCGACCAGCGCGATCAACACCGACAAGACCGGCACGCTGACGTTGAACCAGATGATGGTCTCGACGCTGTATGCCAGCGGCTCCTGGTTCACGGTCGAAGGCGAGGGTTATCGCAAGACGGGCGCGCTCCTGTCGGTGGCCGGAACGCCGGTCCCCGACTTCACCCGGCTCGCCCTGGGCCTCGCCCTCGACAGCGACGCGGTCGTCCACGATGACGGGTCGGTGATCGGCGACCCGACCGAGGCGGCGCTGGTGGTGCTGGCCGCGAAGCTGGGGGCCGACGCCGAGGAGACCCGGCGCGCATACCCGCGCTTGTCGGAGGTTCCGTTCGACTCCGAGTACAAGTTCATGGCCACGTTCCACCGGGTGACGCTGGACGGCGCGGAGCACGTCATCGAGCTGGTCAAGGGCGCGCCGGACGTCGTCATCGCCCGCTGCAGCCACGCCGGCGGCTCCCTCAGCGGCTCGCAGGTGCCGTTCGACGAGGCCGGGCCGGGGATCACCGAGGCCAACGAACGGATGGGCCGCCAGGGCCTCCGCGTCCTCGCGTTCGCGACGCGCCTGGTCGCCGACGACGAGCTGGCCACGATGTCCGAGGACCCGATGGCGTTGACCCGGGGTCTGTCGTTCGTGGGGATGGCCGGGATCATCGACCCGCTGCGCGCGGAGGCGAAGGACGCGGTCGCCGTCGCTCTTGCCGCCGGCATCGACGTCCGGATGATCACCGGCGACCACGCGGTCACCGCTCAGGCCATCGGGGCAGATCTCGGGTTGGGTCCGGGGGCGATCAGCGGCACCGAGCTACAGGCGCTCACCGACGAACAGCTCAAGCAGCAGCTGCCCGACCTGCACGTCTTCGGACGGGTCACTCCGCAGGACAAGCTGCGGCTGGCTCGGGCCATGCAGGAGCAGGGGATGATCGTGGCGATGACCGGCGATGCGGTCAACGACGCGGCGGCCCTCAAGCAGGCCGACATCGGGGTCGCGATGGGCAGCGGCAGCGAGGTGACCAAGCAGGCGGCCCGGATGGTGCTCACCGACGACAACTTCGGGACGCTCGTCCACGCGGTGGGCATCGGCCGGCGGGTCTACGCCAAGGTCGTCTCCTACGTCCGGTACCAGATGACCCAGCTGCTGTCCCTGGTGTTCCTCTTCCTCGCCGCCACCGTGTTCAACGTCAACCAGGGCGTGGCGATGACGCCGCCGATGGTGCTGTACCTGCTGTTCTTCGCGACCGCGGTCGGAGTCGTCATCATCGCTGTCGACCCCGGCGACCCCGACGTCATGCACCGTCCGCCGCGGGACCCCACCGTGACGATCACCAACCGGAGCGCCGTGGTCATGTGGGTCGTCTACGCCCTGGTGCTCTTCGTCGCCGCGTTCCTGCCGTTGGTGGCCGGCCCCGATGAGCCCAGCCCCAGCCACGCCAGCGTGTCGATGACGATGACGTTCGCGGTGATGGGGCTGGGAACCGCGTTCAACGCGATCGTCAACCGCCGCGACCCCACCAGCGGACTGACCCCACCGCTCCTCAAGGCCGCGGCCATCGCCCTCGTCCCTGTGGCCATGGTCTTCCTCGCCACCCAGCTTCCGACCGTGCAGGGGGCCCTGCTCACCGTCCCGCTGAGCGGTCGCCAGTGGCTCGTGTGTGCCGGCCTCGCCGCCCTGCTTCCGATCGTCGTCGAGGTGGGCAAGGTGATCAGGAGGCGGCGTCACCAGACGCCGGAGTCACTGGCGCTGGAGGATGTGGTCGCACCGGCCCGCGCCGGGACCCTCCATGGCTGAGCGCACGGGGCTCAGACGACGGGCGCGCTGTCGGATCGGCCCTCGGGCGCGGGCTCGACCTTCCACTTGAG
>CAVWQU010000045.1:0-29663 GCA_963757225.1 uncultured Actinomycetota bacterium | reverse complement strand
GGAACCGCGTTTCGCGGCGTCGCGACGACTGTTACGGACGTGTAAGCAATCCGCGCCACGTGTTATCGCTGTGTTTCGTGGGCGGCCGCGCTCCGCCTGACCCCGCCTCGCGGCTATGGCGGTCTCCGGGTGAGGATGAGGGGTGAGCATTCCCTCCACCCGCCGCTGGCTGGCGAACTCGTTGCGCGACAAGGTGGTCGGTGAGGGGGCCGAGGACAAGGCCCGCGCGATCTGGCTGGCCGAGGGTCCGCGGTCGTTCAGCGAGACCGACGCCGTCTGGCGGGTCCACGACGACGCCTCGATGTTCGTCGGCGGGATCCGCGCGCTGCTGCTGCAGTCGCTGCATCCGCTGGCCATGGCCGGGGTGGCCGGGCACTCGGGTTACCGGTCGGATCCGTGGGGCCGGCTGCAGCGGACCTCGGCATTCCTGGCGCGGACCACGTTCGGCACCGCTGAGGACGCCGAGGCAGCGGTCGAGATGGTGCGCGGCATCCACGAGCGGGTACGCGGGCGGGCGCCGGACGGACGCGGGTATGCGGCGTCGGACCCTCACCTGCTCGGCTGGGTCCACGCGGCCGAGGCGGACAGCTTCCTCGCCGCATACCGGCGGTTCGGCTCGTCCGTGCTGTCGGCGGCCGACGAGGACGAGTACGTCGCGCAGTCCGGGTCCATCGCGGCCCGCCTCGGCGTCGTCGACCCGCCGCGGACGGTCGCCGAGCTTGAGACGACGCTGGACGTCTACCGGCCGGAGCTGGCGGGTACGCCGGCAGCGCACGACGCGGCACGGTTCCTGCTCCTCCACCCGCCGCTCCGCTGGGTGGAACGACCCGGGTATGCGTGTCTGGCGGCCGGCGCGGTGGCGCTGCTGCCGGTGTGGGTCAAGGAGATGCTGCGGCTGCCCGTCCTGCCGGTCACCGAGCGGACGGTCACGCTGCCGGCCGGCGCGCTGGCCGTGAACACCGTGCGGTGGGCGCTGACCGACCCGCGCCACCCGCGCGAGGACCTGCGCAAGGAATGGCGCCGACTGAACCCGATCTAGGGTCTCTCAGCCGACGATCGCGTCGACGAACGCCTCGGCGTCGAACGGCGCCAGGTCGTCGGGGCCCTCGCCCAGGCCGACCAGCTTGACCGGCACGCCGAGCTGACGCTGCACGGCGACGACGATGCCGCCCTTGGCGGTGCCGTCCAGCTTGGTCAGGACGATCCCGGTGACCTTGACCGCCTCGGAGAACACCTCGGCCTGTCGCAGCCCGTTCTGGCCGGTGGTGGCGTCGAGCACGAGGAGGACCTCGTCGATCGGGCTCTGCTTCTCGATGACCCGCTTCACCTTGCCCAGCTCGTCCATGAGGCCCACCTTGTTGTGCAGGCGGCCGGCGGTGTCGATGATGACGACGTCCGCCTCGATCTCGCCGGCGGCCTTGACCGCGTCGAACGCGACCGCGGCCGGGTCGGCGCCCTCCTTCTCCGAGCGGATCGTGGGTACCCCCACCCGCGCGCCCCACGTCTCGAGCTGGTCGGCTGCGGCGGCGCGGAACGTGTCGGCCGCCCCGAGGATGACGTCGCGGTCCTCCGAGACGAGGACTCGCGCGAGCTTGCCGACGGTGGTCGTCTTGCCGGTCCCGTTGACGCCGACGACGAGGATGACGGCGGGACGGCCGTCGATGCGCGACGAGGCGATCCGACGGTCCATGTCCGGGTCGACGAGGGCCAGCAGGTCGGCCTTGAGCCAGGCCTTGACCTCGGCCTCGCTGGTCGCGCCGGAGCCGTCGACCTTGACCTTGGTGCGCAGCTTGTCGACGAGCTCGGTAGTGGCGTCGACACCGAGGTCGGCCCGGATCAGGGTGTCCTCGACCTCCTCCCACGCCTCCTCGTCGAGGCCGCCGCGGGAAAGCAGGACGAGCAGCGCGTTGCCGATGGCCGAGTTGCTGCGGGCCAGGCGGGCGCGGAGGCGAGCCAGGCGGCCACGGGCCGAGGCCGGCCGCTCGAGGGTCGGCAGCTCCTCGACGAGGACGACGTCGTCGTCCACCTCGGGCTCGGCCGGGCGGGTCGGCGTGGGCGCCGGAAGGGTGTCGACACCCCTACCGTCGGCGTCGCTGTCGAGGTCGGTCGGCGGGGCGGTCGGCGTCGAGGGCTTGGGCGGTGGTGGCGGCGGCGTCAGCTCCTTCTGGCGCGACGACCGCCCGCGAACCAGCCCGACGACGCCCGCCACGAGGACGATGGCGACGATGGCGCAGACGGCAACGATCTCCCAGACCTGGTCGAGCACGGCGCCCATCCTTGCACGGTCCGCGGGACCGACCGGACGCCCGTTCGGGCTCTGAACCACCGCGAAATCCGGACGTCAGCCGCAGACTCGACGCACGACTCGACGCACGCCTCGACGCAGTGGCGAGCCGCGTCGCGGCCGGGCGTCAGCGTTTGGTGTGCACCCGCCCGACGACCTCTTCGCCACGGGCCGTCAGCAGCTCGCGACCGTCCTTTCGGGCCTGTGCCGCCACGACACCGACGACCACCATGCCTCCGACGAGGCAGACCAACATGCCGAAGACCAGGGCGAACATGTGACCAGTGTGACGGATGTGACCACGCCGCGAGGCCGCGCCACGCATACCGGACCGGCTGTGACCGAACTGTCACCCACCACCTCAAACCCCACCGGGTCTCAGGTCGGCAACGGGCCGCCGTCGTGCGGTGTTCCCTCAGGCGGAGCGCGCCCCGGCGACCTCGGACATCCGCTGGGACACCACCGTGGTGACACCGTCGCCGCGCATTGTCACGCCGTAGAGCGCGTCGGCGATCTCCATCGTGCGCTTCTGGTGGGTGATGACGATCAGCTGGCTGGAGTCGCGCAGCTCCTCCAGGAGCAGGATCAGCCGGCCGAGGTTGGCGTCGTCCAGCGCGGCCTCCACCTCGTCGAGGATGTAGAACGGCGACGGCCGGGCCGTGAAGATCGAGACCAGCAGGGCCACGGCCACCAGGGACCGCTCGCCACCGGAGAGCAACGAGAGCCGCTTGATCTTCTTGCCCGGCGGCCGCGCCTCGACGTCGAGCCCGGTGGTGAGCATGTTGTCCGGGTCGGTGAGGATCAACCGACCCTCCCCGCCCGGGAACAGCCGGCTGAACACGCGCTCGAACTGCACCGCGACATCGTGGTAGGCCTCGGTGAACACCCGCTCGATCCGCTCGTCGACCTCGCGGATGATGTCGAGCAGGTCGCGCTTGGACCGCTTGAGGTCCTCCAGCTGCGTGGTGAGGAACGTGTGGCGCTCCTCCAGCGCGGTGAACTCCTCCAGCGCGAGGGGGTTGACCCGCCCCAGCGCCGCGAGCCGCCGCTCGCCGCTGCGTAGCCGTTTCTCCTGGGTCTCGCGCACGTAGGCCTGTGGCTCGCCGGGTTCGTCGCTCCCCTCGGCGGGGGGCATGGGCACCAGCTGGTGGGGACCGAACTCCTCGACGAGGGTGGCCGGGTCGACCCCCAGCTCCTCCACGGCCCGCGTCTCCAGCTGCTCGATGCGCAGCCGCTGCTGGGTCCGCGCCACCTCGTCGCGGTGGACGGAGTCGGTCAGCTCGCGCAGCTCGTCCTGGAGCGTGGCGACGTCGCGGCGCAGCACGCCGAGCTCGGCGTCACGCGCGGTGCGGGCCTCCTCGGCGCGGCGGCGGAGGGCATCGGCCCGCTCCGCGGCGCGGGTGACGACTCCGGCGGCGTAGGCGGCGCCCACGCGGACCGCCTCGGCCACCTCCGCCTCCCGCAGGCGGCGCTGCCGCCGGGCCTGGTGCCGGGCCCGGGCCTCGATCTCGGCCACGGCCGCCGCCTCGAGGGCAGTCGCGCGGTCGTGCAGGGCACGGCCGCGCTCCTCGCGGGTGCGCAGTGCGAGACGCAGCTCGGTCTCGTGCGCGCGAGCGGCGGTCGCGGCGGCGTCGAGCCGGTCGCGCTCGTCGGTGCCCACGTCCGCATCGGTGGTGTCCGGCGGCACGCCGGCGGCCTCGTAGCGTTCCGCGAGCGCCGCGTGCTCGGTCCGGTCGCTGTCGAGCGCCGCCTCGGCGGCAGCGATGGCCCGCTCCGTGCGCTCGGCCTCGGACCGCGCGCTGCGTACCGCCACGCCGAGGGCCCCGAGCTTCTCGGCGACCGCCGACATCTTCGCGTCGGAGTCGTGCAGCTGGTCCAGGGCGCCCTCGACGGCGTCGGACGCCTCGGCCACCCGGGTCCGCAGCGAGGCCATGGCGAACCGGGCGCGCTCGCCCCGGCCGGCCGCCTCGGTGACCCGGTCGCGGGCCTCGTCGACGGCGGCCTGGATCTCGATGAGGCTCGGGGCGGCAGCGCTCCCGCCGCGAACCCAGCCGGGCCCGAACACGTCGCCGTCGGGCGTCACCGCGGTCGCCCCGTCGCGAACCAGCCCCGCGACGGCGTCGGCGCTGTCGACGAGGGCCACCCGCTCGAGGAGCCGGTCGACCGCCGGGCGGAGCCGGTCGGAGCACGACACGACGTCGACCGCCCACCGCGCCCCGCGCGGGAGCGACGGCCACCCGGACCGCTCCACCGAGCCGGCGGTCTCGGCGACGAGCAGCCCGGCGCGCCCGGCGTCGTCGGAGCGCAGCCGGTCCACCGCCGCGGCGGCGCCGGCCAGCGTGTCGACGGCGAGCGCGTCGCCGGCCCAGCCCAGGGCGGCGGCGACCGCGACCTCGTGGCCGGCCTCGACCTGCACGAGCGAGGCGACCGAACCGGCGATCGTATGCGTGTCGTCCCCGGCCGCCAGCAACGCGGCCGCCCCGTCCTTGCGACGCAGGCTCATGTCGAGCGCGTCCACGCGGGCCGTGAAGGACTGACGGTCGCGTTCCGCGGACCGCTCGGCCTCCTGGAGCTCCTCGAGCTCGGCCTGGAGCCGGTCGAGGTGGGCGGCGGCGTGCTCGTAGCCCGCGTCGAGGTCCTCCTCGCCGGCCTCCTCGGCGGCGATCGACGACTCCAGCGCGGCGAACTCGCGCTCGGCCTGGGCGGCCCGGGCTCGCGCGGCGGCGACCGTCTCGCGCATCCGGCCGATCTCCCCCTCCGCGGCCTCGATGCGGGAGGCCTTGGCGGCGACCTGGCCGGCGAGCCGGGCCAGGCCCTCGCGACGGTCGGCGACGGCGCGGGCGACGAGGGCGAGGCGCTGCTGCTCCGCCGCGTAGGCCTGCTCGACGTCCGCGCGCTCGGCGACGGCGGCCTCGAGCGCGGCGGTCGCGTCGGCGATCTCGACCACCAGCGCCTCGTGCTGGTGCAGCAGCTCCGCCGCCTGGCGACGCAGCTCCTCGGGGTCGCGGCTGGACGCGCCGGACCCGGCGTCGCGGGCCTCGTCGGCGAGGTCCTGGCGCAGCAGGCGAACCCGCTCGGTGGCCAGCGACCCCGTGGCGGTGAGCCGCTCGGTGAGGCGGGCGAGCGCATACCAGCGGTCCTGGGCCTGGGAGATCTCGGGGCGGGCGGCCTCGGCTGCCGACTCGAGCTCGGCGACCCGTGACCCGAGCCCGGTGAGGCCGTCCTCGACCTCGGTGCGCCGCGCGATGAGGGCGGTCTCGTCGGCGACCTCCTGCTCGAGCGTGGAGGTGAGCTGGACCAGGTCGTCGGCGAGGACCCGCAGGCGGGCGTCGCGGACCTCGGCCTGGATGACGGCGGCTTTGCGAGCCGTCTCGGCCTGGCGCCCGAGCGGGCCGAGCTGGCGGCGGATCTCGCCGGTGAGGTCGGTGATCCGGGTGAGGTTGGCCTCCATCGACTCCAGCTTGCGCAGCGCGCGTTCCTTGCGCTTGCGGTGCTTGAGCACGCCGGCGGCCTCCTCGATGAAGCCGCGGCGCTCCTCGGGCGTCGCGCGGAGCACCGCGTCGAGCTGGCCCTGGCCGACGATGACGTGCATCTCGCGGCCGATCCCACTGTCGGAGAGCAGCTCCTGGATGTCGAGCAGGCGGCACGAGGTGCCGTTGATGGCGTACTCCGAGCCACCGCTGCGGAACATCGTCCGCGAGATGGTCACCTCGGTGTAGTCGATCGGCAGGGCGCCGTCGGTGTTGTCGATGGTGAGGGCGACCTCGGCCCGGCCCAGTGGCGGCCGTCCGGCGGTGCCCGCGAAGATGACGTCCTCCATCGAGCCGCCCCGGAGCGACTTGGCACCCTGCTCCCCCATGACCCAGGCGAGCGCGTCGACGACGTTGGACTTGCCGGACCCGTTGGGGCCGACGATGCACGTGATGCCGGGTTCGAGGCGCAGGTGCGTGGCGGACGCGAAGGACTTGAAGCCCTTCATCGTCAGGCTCTTGACGTACACGGGTGCGGGCTCTCCTCGGGTCATGCTCGGGGTCCCGTCACCCTACAAGCGGGGACGCGGAGGCCCGCGGACGTCGCGGGCTCGGTGGTTCGAGGGGCTGATGGGGCAGGTGTGACTGCCTGGTCAGTCCTGACTGGCCTCGGCGATCTGTTCGTGGTGGTGGATGACCTCGGCGATGACGAAGGCGAGGAACTTCTCGGCAAACACCGGGTCCAGCCCGGACTCCTCGGCGAGGGTCCGCAGGCGCGCGACCTGCCGCTCCTCACGGCCGGGGTCGGCGGGCGGCATCCGGAGCCGGGCCTTGAGCTCGCCCACCGTCTGGGTGGCCTTGAACCGCTCGGCCAGCAGGTGGATCAGCGCCGCGTCGATGTTGTCGATGCTGCGACGCAGCTCGACCAGCTCCGGCGGGACCTCGCTCACGCAGGCAGGCTATCGACTACCGCGCGTCGAACGACCCGACGCCCGGCAGGGCGCGCCCCCACTGGGTGACGACCCCGGTCACGGCGCCGGGACGTCCGGACGCCGACGGCTCCTCCTGGAGCAGCGCCATGAGGCGGTCCAGGGCGTCCCCGTCCCCCTGCGCGACCACCTCCACCCGGCCGTCGGGGAGGTTCTTCGCATGGCCCACCAGGCCGAGCTCCCGGGCGCGGGCCCGGGTCCAGAACCGGAACCCCACGCCCTGCACGTCGCCCCGGACGTAGACGGTCACCCGCTCCGTACCCTCCGCCACCGGACCACCCTACGAGGCCGTCCGTAGTGGCGACCGCGTGGCGCCACCGTCCTCCGTCCGGCCCGTCCTACGCTCGCGCGCAGGGGGTCGGACGGGTGAGGAGGCGGTCGCACGGTGTCGACGCTGGAGCGCCCCGCCCGGAGCACGACCACCCCCACGTATGGCGGCACGCCCCCCGCGGCGACGACCCATCTCGACGGCCTCGACGGGCTCCGCGCCCTGGCCATCGGTGCGGTGCTCGTCTACCACCTCGACCCCTCGTGGCTGCCCGGCGGCTTCCTCGGCGTGGACGTCTTCTTCGTCGTCTCCGGGTTCCTCATCACCACCCTGCTCCAGCGCGAGGCTCTCGCTCACGGCCGGATCGCGTTCGGCCGGTTCTGGACCCGGCGAGCCCGGCGCCTGATCCCCGCTCTCGTCGTCTGCGTCGTGCTCAGCACCCTCGCCGCGAGGGTGGCGCACCACGACCTGGTCGTGCACATCGGGCGGCAGATCCTCGGCGCCCTGACCTTCTCGACCAACTGGGTCGAGACGGCAGCCGGGTCGAGCTACTTCGACCAGACCGCGCCGCAGCTGTTCATGAACTTCTGGTCGCTGGCCGTGGAGGAGCAGTTCTACCTCCTCTGGCCCCTGGTCGTGGCGGCGGTCATGACGGCGACGCTGCTACGCGGTCGGCGCGTGGCGGTCGGCCTGGGCGTGTCGCTCGGCGTCGCCCTGCTGTCCACCGCGCTGATGGCCCTCCTGTACGTCCCCGGCGAGGACGCCACCCGGGTCTACTACGGCACCGACACGCACGTCATGGGGCTGATGCTCGGTGCGGCGCTCGCGTTCGTCTGGTCCTCCTCCTGGCGGACCCGGTATGCGTCGGTCTGGCTCGCGGTGCGCCGGCCGGTCCTCGGGGTGGCACTGGTCACGCTGGCCGCGCTGCTGTGGCTGCTCCGCGAGGACTCGCCACTGACCTACCGCGGCGGCCTGGTGCTCGGCTGCGTCGCCACGGTCGTGCTCGTCGCGGCGCTGCTGCCCGTCCGGGCCGCGACCGGAGCCTCCTCGCCGAGCGACCCGCATACCGAGTCCTCCGATTCGTCCGAGCCGGAGTCTCGGTGGCGCACCCTGATGAGCGCCGAGCCCGTGACGTGGATCGGACGTCGGTCCTACGGCATCTACCTCTGGCACTGGCCGGTCATCGTCATCATCGGGCAGGAGATGCGGACGGAGCCCGGCACGTTCCAGTACGTCGTCAGCGCGATCTGGTGCGTCATCGTCACGATCGCGCTCGCCGATCTGTCGTACCGGTTCGCCGAGGCACCGATCCGGGTGTGGGGCTTCCGGGACTGTGGGCGGATGGTCTGGAGCGCGGTGCGGTTCGACACGTCATGGGTGCCGCGGGTCGCGGTCGGAGCGGCGGTCGCGCTCGTCGTGACGAGTCTGGTCGTCGTCGCGACGGCTCCCACCCGCAGCGACACGGAGCAGCTCATCGCCGACAACGCCGCGGGTCCGGCCGCCGCTCCGGCCCCCGCCCCCGCAGCGTCGGCGGCCCCCGCGCCCGCCGGACCCGCGCAGGACTGGTCCATGCCCGCCGGCGACCAGATCGACGTCTTCGGCGACTCCCTCATCGCGACGACCCGTGGCGCCATCGACTACTACTTCCCCGGTGTCCGGCAGGACGCGAAGTCCAACCGGCGGTGGAGCGACGGGCTCGCGGCGGTCACGGCCCGGGGCGTCGACACCCGGCGCGCGGTGGTGCTCGCGTTCGGGACCAACGCCGGCGTCACCGAGGCCACCGTGGTGCAGACCCTCGACGCCCTCGGTCCGGACCGGATGGTCGTCCTGGTCAACCTCTACGACCCGCACTCGACGTTCATCGACGAGTCCAACGCCACCCTCGGCCGGGTCGCCTCGACCCGGCCGAACGTCATCGTCGCCGACTGGAACACCGCGATCCGGGCGAACCTCGGTCTGCTGCAGGCCGACAAGGTCCACCCCGGCATCCCCGGCGCACACCTGTTCGCCAAGACGGTCCGCGCCGCACTGGCCGAGCTGAGCACGCGCCACACCGGCCAACCCGTCGTCCTCAAGGAGCTGAAGGGCCCGTGACGGCCCGCCCGTGTATCGGCACCGACCGCTTCGGGCTCCTCCCCGCATGAACCTCGACGTGATCCAGGACCTGCCGGCTGCCCGGCCCGAGGCATACCGCGAGCACGTGCAGTGGCTCACCTGCACGTCGTGCGCCGTCGCGTGGATCGGGATGTGGTCGCAGGAGGCGTGCTGGTGCTGCGAGCGCGCCGACGACGTGCGGCTGCGCTGGGCGGCCTAGTCTCCCCGACCGGGGCCGGCTACTCCGCCAACCAGGCCGCGTACGCGTCGAACGTGTAGGGCCGGCCGAGGAAGTCGGCGACGAGGTCGGCGGCGTCGCGCTGCCCACCCTGGGCGAGCAGTCGGTCGCGGTAACGGCCGGCGACCTCGGGGTCGAACATGTTGTCGCGGTCGAACGCGCTGAACATGTCCTTGGCGATGACCAGCGACCACATGTACGTGTAGTAGCCCGAGCCGTAGCCCTCGAGGTGGCCGAACGAGGCCGGCATGTGGGTCCCCTCGATGTAGGGGAACAGGCTGTAGCGGCTCTGCAGCTCCCGCGTCCGCTCGGTGAGGTCGTCCGGGATGTCGACGTGGAACCAGTACGACATCGACGCGTAGAACATCTGGGTGCGCGCGTTGTAGCCCTTGCCGAAGTCGTCGGCCCGACGCATCCGGGCGACGAGGGCGTCGGGGATCTCCTCGCCGGCCGCGTTGCGCGCGAAGGTGCGGAGCACGTCGGCGTCCCACGCCCACTCCTCGAGCATCTGGCTCGGCGCCTCGACGAAGTCCCACTCGGTCGCGACGCCGGAGAAGCGCACCCACTCGCCGCGACCGGCGAGCACGTGGTGGACCAGGTGGCCGAACTCGTGGAACAGCGTCGTGACGTCCGAGTGCTCCATCAGGCCGCGCGGGAAGTTGCAGACGAGGGTGCCCTCGGCGAGCTGCCGACCGGCCAGTCCCCGCACCAGGTCGAACTGCGCCGCGTGCTTGAACTTTCCCTCGCGGGGGTGGAGGTCGAGGTAGATCCGGCCGAGGTGCTCGTTGGTGTCGGTGAGGAACACGTCGTACGCGGCGACCGCCTCGTCCCAGACCACGGCGTCCTCGGCGGGACGGTAGGTCAGCCCGAACAGCCGGCCCGTGACGTCGAGGAGGCCGCGGCGTACCGCCGTGAAGTCGAAGTAGGTGCGCACCTGCTGGGCGTCGACGTCGAGCTGCTCTCGCCGGACCGCCTCGGCGTAGAACGCCAGGTCCGACGCGTCGATCGTCTCGGCGTCGGGGTAGTCCTGCCGCATCCGGTCGAGGACCACGTTCCGGTCGCGCTCCCCGGACTCGAGCGCGGCGACGGCGATCCGGTCGATGAACTCCGGGATCGCCGCGCCCTCCTTGATCATCTTGACCTCGGCGTCGTAGTCCGCCCAGTCGCGGTAGCCGAGGAGGTGCGCGTGCTCGCGGCGGATCTCGAAGAGCTCCGTGAGCAGTGCGTCGTTGGCCGGCCACGCACGGTTCAGGAACTCCATCCGCAGCGCCCGCCGGGTGTCGCGGTCGCGCCCGTAGGTCGAGAACGGGACGACGTCGGGGTAGTCGGTGGTCAGGGTGACGAAGCCGTCCTCGTCGACGACGTGCGCGTCGATCCAGTCCTGCGGCATCCCGTCGAGCTTGTCGGGCGTGACCTTGATGCTGCGGACGTCGTCGCGGATGTTCTTGCTGAACTCCTGGCCGACGAGGATCGCCCGCTCCGACAGCTCCTTGACCCGGGTGCGGGTGGCGTCGTCCTTGTCGACGCCACCACGGTGGAAGTCGAGCAGCGTCTTGTCGAGCAGCCGCTGCGCCGTCGCGTCCAGACCGGAACCGTCGACCGCCGCGAACACCTCGTAGAGGTCGCGGTCCAGGCTCAGGTCGGTGTCGAGCTTCTGGACCTCCTGCATCGCCGACTCGCCCCGCGATCGGACGGTCTCGAGGGGGTGGACCTCGCTGAACAGGGACGCCACGGACGCGACATTGCCGATCGCGACGCTGACGTCGTTCCACCGGTTGAGCAGGTCGGTCGCGTCGGCGGGCCGATCGGCCTTGATGCCGGCGACCAGCTCCCGGGCGCGGTCGAGGTCGGCGCGAGCCCGAGAGTCCAGCCACTCCTCGGCGTCGGCGGGGGCGGGCAGGGTCAGGGGGTTCAGCGGCTCCGTCACGCAGAGGATGCTAACCGCCGGGTACGCCCTGGGGTTCCGGTCGCTCCTAGGCTGGCGGTATGCGGACGATCACGGTCGTGGAGAACCTCTCGTTGGACGGGGTCATGCAGGCCCCCGGCCGAGAGGACGAGGACGAGCGCGGCGGGTTCACCTACGGAGGCTGGGCGTCCCGGATGCTGGCCGACCACCCCGAGGTGGTCCAGGCGAGCCTGGGCGACAGCGCGTCCGGCACGGAGATGCTCTTCGGCCGGCGCACCTACCTCGATCTGGTCGGCCACTGGCTGTCGACGCCGGACCCCAACCCGTTCACCGAGATCCTGCGCAGCACCAGGAAGTACGTCGCCTCGCGCTCGCTGACCGAGCCGCTCCCGCATCCCACGTCGACGCTGCTGGCCGGCGACGCCGTCGCCGCAGTACGGACGCTTCGCGCCGACGGCGAGGGGCAGCTGGTGGTCCTGGGCAGTGGCGACCTGGTGCGCCAGCTGGCCGCGGCGGGACTCGTGGACGAGTACCAGCTGACCATCCTTCCCGTTGTCCTCGGCGTCGGTACGCGGCTGTTCGGCGACACGCACACCGAGCTCGAACCCATCCGCACCCAGGCCTTCGAGAGCGGCGCGGTCGTCGCCCGCTACCGCGTCGCCGGACGGGGCCGTTGATGACGGGCGTCGTCGACCTGCACGAGCGGCTGTCGCTGTTCTCGGAGCACTGGAGCCCCAAGGTGGTGGCCCGCCTCAACGACTACGCCGTCAAGGTGGTCAAGCTCAAGGGGGAGTTCGTCTGGCACTGCCATCCGGAGACCGACGAGCTGTTCCTGGTCGTCGAGGGGACACTGGTCATCCAGCTGCGCGACGGCAGTGGAGAGCGGCACGTCACGCTCGGCCCCGGACAGCTCTACGTCGTCCCCCAGGGCGTGGAGCACCGTCCGGTCGCCGACGGCGATGTGAGCGTCGTGCTGGTGGAGCCGGAGAACACCGTGAACACCGGAGACGCCGGCGGGCCGCTCACCGCCGTGCCGGAGGACCTGACGAGGTGAGCGCCGTTTTCGACAGTGGTGCCCTGGCGCCCAGGGAAGGGGGCGCTGTACCGCCCGTGCTGAGTCAGAGCCGGCCCGTCCGTGGGCGCGGCTGACATCGGGGGCAGGAGTAGGACGAGCGGTTCATGAACGCCTCGCGCCGGATCGGCGTCCCGCAGCGGCGGCACGGCCGGCCCTCCTGACCATAGGCGTCGAGCGACCGGTCGAAGTAGCCCGAGGACCCGTTGACGTTGACGTAGAGCGCGTCGAAGCTGGTCCCCCCCTGGCCGAGGGCCTCGACCATGACCTCGCGGGCGTGGCCCAGCAGCCGGTGGAGCGCGGGCTTGGTGAGCCGGTCGGCGGGGCGCTCACCGTGGATCGCGGCCCGCCACAGGGCCTCGTCGGCGTAGATGTTGCCGATGCCGCTGACCAGCGACTGGTCGAGGAGACAGCGCTTGACCCCGCTGCTGCGGGCCTTCATCCGGGCCACGACCGCGGGCTCGTCCCACGCGGCCTCGAGCGGGTCGGGGGCGATGTGGGCGATCGGCTCCGGGATGCCGTCACCCCTCGACCAGTCGAGCTCCGCGAGGGCCACGCCGCCGAAGGTCCGCTGGTCGACGAACCGCAGCTCGGTCTCCCGGTCCTCGAACCGGAACCGGGCGTGGAGGTGCTTCTCGTCGGGGGCGTCCGGCGGCTGTACGAGCAGCTGGCCACTCATGCCCAGGTGCATCAGCAGACCCATGTCGTGTCCGTCCGGGGCCTCGAGGACCAGCCAGAGGTACTTGCCGCGCCGACGGGCCTGGACAACGAGCGACCCCTCGACCCGAGCGGCGAGATCGGCGGCTCCGGGCAGGTGCCGTCGCACCACGCGGGCCCCCTGGAACTCCGCTGACGTGATCCGGCGCCCGACGACGTAGGCGTCGAGGCCGCGACGGACCGTCTCGACCTCGGGGAGCTCAGGCATACCGGTGCTCGGCGGGACCAGGCATCCGCACCGGTCGGTACGTCACGTGACCTTGGGCTCGAGGGCCGGGATGGGGCGGCGGCGCTCGTCGAGGGCGGCCCAGGCCTGCTCGGCGGCGCGCTGCTCGGCCTCCTTCTTGCTCCGGCCGGTGCCGCGTCCCAGGACCTCGGCGCCGACGACCGCGCTGGCCACGAACTCCTTCTCGTGGTCCGGTCCGGACTCGTCGACGCGGTACTCGGGCGTGCCGAGGGCGGCCTGTGCCGCCAGCTCCTGGAGGCTGGTCTTCCAGTCGAGGCCGGCCCCGAGGGACGCCGACTGGGTCATCAGCGGGTCGAAGAGGTGGTGGACGAACACGCCCGCCGCCGTGATCCCGCCCGAGAGGTGGATCGTCCCGATCAGCGCCTCCATCGTGTCCGCAAGGATCGAGGCCTTGTTGCGGCCGCCCGTCGCCTCCTCGCCGCGTCCGAGGAAGACGTACTCACCGAGCCCGATGGTGCGGGCGACCTCCGCGAGGGCGCGCATGTTGACCACGGCCGCGCGCAGCTTGGCCAGCTGGCCCTCGGGAAGGTCCGGGTGCGTCCGGTACAGCGTGTCGGTGACGACGAGGCCGAGCACCGAGTCGCCGAGGAACTCGAGGCGCTCGTTGTTGGGCAGACCGCCGTGCTCGTACGCGTACGAGCGGTGCGTGAGGGCGCGCACGAGCAGCGCCTCGTCGACCTGCTCACCGACCACCTCGGCGAGGTAGTCGACCAGCGCGCCGACGGGGCGCGGGAACGTGCTGCTCGGAGCCGGCGACGTCACGAGGTCACCTGAGTGACGCCAGTCAGCCCTGGTGCTCGGTGCGCTCGGCGGTGGCGTAGTGACGACCCTGGTACGTGCCGCACGACGGGCACGCCACGTGCGGCTGCGTCGGGTTGCCGCACTGGGGGCAGGTCGTCAGGGCGACCGGAGCCGCCTTCCAGTTCGCTCGACGCGAACGGGTGTTGGAACGCGAGGTCTTCCGCTTCGGGACGGCCACGTCATGTCCTCTTCTCTGGGTTCATCTCTGGTGTCGTACCGGGCTGCTCGGTGAACACGCCGGTCAGGGCGGCCCACCGCGGGTCGATCGTGTCGTGGTGATGGTCGGGGTCCTCCGCGAGCAGGGCTCCACACTCGGAGCACAGCCCGGGGCAGTCGTCCCGGCACACCGGTTGGAACGGCAGTGATGGCACCACTGCATCCCGGATCACGGGCTCGAGGTCGATCAGATCTCCCTCGAGCACGCGCACGACGTCCTCGTCGGCCCCGTTCGCGTCGGCACCCACCTCGTGGTGGTGTGCCGCCCGATCGGCGTAAGCGAACAGCTCCTGGAAGGACGCGTCCACCGGGTAGGTGGCCGGCTCCAGGCACCGCACGCAAGCCCCGGTCGCCGTGGCTCGGACCGAACCGCTCACGAGGATCCCTTCGACCACCGACTCCAGACGGATCTCCAGGTCCAGCGGGTCTCCCGCGGGGATGGCGATGACGTCGGTCCCGATGGTCTCGGGAGCCTCCACTCTCCGGGTGAGCTCCTGCATGGTGCCCGGCCGCCGATTGAGCTCCCGAGTGTCGAGGACCATCGGGTTCTGGGCGTTGAGGCGCGGCATGAGTTTTCTCGGAGAGGTCGAAGGTTCGGTCGTCGTCCACGCACGGACGAAGACCGACTGACCAGATTACCGGAGCCGCAGGTCAGGGCCCAAATTGGCGGGTCATCGCGGCGAGGACGGCGTCCGGGACGAGGCCCGTGACGTCGCCGCCGTACCTCGCGACCTCCTTGACCAGTGAGCTCGACACGTGGTCGAACCGGGGGTCGCCGGGCAGGAACACCGTCTCGATGCCGGTCAGGTGCTTGTTCATCCGGGCCATCGGCAGCTCGTAGGCGAAGTCGGTGCCGCCCCTGAGGCCCTTGACGACGGCCGACGCGCCGAGCTCGCGGCAGACGTCGACGAGCAGCCGGTCCGCGAAGGCCTCGACGCGCAGGTTCGGGACGTCGGTGAGCGACTCCTCCAGGAGGCTCAGGCGTTCCTCGATCGCGAACGTCCCCCGCTTGGCCGGGTTGTAGAGCACGGCGACGACGATCTCGTCGAAGAGCGTGGCGGCGCGGGCGACGACGTCGACGTGCCCGTTGGTCACGGGGTCGTACGACCCGGGGCAGACCGCTCGACGCACCTCGCTGGCCACCCGCGAACGGTACCAACGGCGCCACACCTGGTGCCGCCCCGCCGTCCACCCCACTCCCGCCGAGAGGTCGACTTCGGCCGCTCAGAAGGCGCCGATAACCGCCGAAGCTGGCCTCTCGGCGGGACCGGAGCACGGGAAAGTCGCAGCGGTATGCGCCGGGTCAGGCCACCGCGTCGGGGCCGGCGGCGTCGGCGAACCACATCCGGGTCTCGCCGTAGCGACGCTCCCCGGCCGGCGCGAGACCCTCGGACCACCGGGGCTCCGGACTGCGCGAGGACCGCTCGACGACGACCAGCGCCTCGCTCGCGAGCCACCCGTGGCCGACCAGCAGCGCCAGCACATCGCCGAGGGCGTCCTCGGACAGGTCGTAGGGCGGGTCCAGGAGGACGAGGTCCACCCGGCCCCCGCCGCCGGGGCCGGCCAGGAGGACCCGCTCCACGGTGTCCTCGCGCACGACGACGCCGGGCAGTCCCACGACCGCCGCGTTCCCCCGAGCGACCTTGGCCGCGTTCCGGTCGGCGTCCACGAGGAGCACCGACCGGGCGCCCCGGCTGGCCGCCTCGAGACCGAGAGCCCCCGAACCCGCGTACAGGTCGAGCACCCGCGCGCCCGACAGGACATCCAAGTGCTCGAGCCGCGAGAACAGGGCCTCACGGACACGGTCGGAGGTGGGCCGGGTCCGCGGGCCGGCCGGCGTCTGCAGGCGACGGCCGCCCGCCACTCCGCTGATGATCCGGGTCACCGTGGGGTCACCGCCGTCAGCCCCGCTCCAGGTAGGCCGCCTGCTCCTCGTCCAGCCGGGCCGCCACGCGAGCCGCCAGGTCGGGGTGGCCGGCCAGGGTCGGGTCGAGGTCCACGACCGCCGTGGCGTCCTCGCGGGCGTCGGCGATGATCTGCGCGTCGTGCGGGTTCCCCATCCGCAGGAACCGCACCGACGAGGCCCGCCCGCTCTGCCGCGCGCCGAGCACGTCTCCCTCCCGGCGCAGCTCGAGGTCGCGTCGGGCCAGCTCGAACCCGTCCGTCGTCCCCGCCACCGCGTCGAGCCGCTCCCGCGCCGGCGTCCCCTCGGGGGCCTCGGTGAGCAGCAGACAGAGCCCGGGGACCCCACCACGGCCGACCCGCCCGCGCAGCTGGTGCAGCTGGGAGATCCCGAACCGGTCCGCGTCCATGACCACCATGACCGAGGCGTTCGCGACGTCGACGCCGACCTCGATCACCGTGGTCGAGACGAGGACGTCGATCTCCCCCGCCGCGAAGGCCCGCATGGTCCGGTCCTTGACATCGGGGTCGAGCCGGCCGTGCAGCACCTCGATCCGCAGTCCCGTGAGCGACGGGACCGCGCGCAGCCGCTCGGCCATGTCGTACACCCCGGTCAGCTCGCGGGACGCGACCTCTCCGGCCGCGCCGGAGGCCCCGTCGTCGTCGGGCGGCGGTTCGACCTCGACGTCATCCGCGGCCGAGGGATCGGCCGGATCGCCGATCTTGGGGCACACGACGTAGGCCTGGTGCCCCTTGCCGACCTCCTCGGCGATCCGCTGCCAGGTCCGCTCCACCCACGCGGGCTTCGACGTCTCCACGACGTGCGTCTGGATCGGCGAGCGCCCGGCCGGAAGCTCGCGCAGCGTCGACGTCTCCATGTCGCCGAACACCGTCATCGCCACCGTCCGCGGGATCGGCGTGGCGGTCATGACCAGCAGGTGCGGAGGGGTGCGGCCCTTCTCCCGCAGCGCATCCCGCTGCTCCACCCCGAACCGGTGCTGCTCGTCGACCACCACCAGCGCGAGGTCGTGGAACGCCACGTGCTCCTGGATCAGCGCGTGCGTCCCGACCACGATGCCCGCATCACCGGTCACGGCGTCGTTGAGCGCCGACCGCCGCACCGCCGTCGGCTGAGAGCCGGTCAGCAGCACGACGCGGGTCCCGATGTCGGCGCCGCCGAGCTGACCACCCATCGCCAGGTCGCCGAGCATCGCCGAGATCGAGCGCTGGTGCTGCATGGCGAGCACCTCGGTCGGCGCGAGCAGGGCCGCCTGGCCGCCCGCGTCGATGACCGCCAGCATCGCCCGCAGCGCCACGACGGTCTTGCCCGAACCGACCTCGCCCTGAAGGAGGCGGTGCATCGGTCGGCTGCGGGCCAGCTCCTCGGTCAACGTCTCGCCGATGGCCCGCTGCCCCGCGGTCAGCTCGAACGGCAGCCGAGCGTCGAACGACGCGAGCAGGCCGCCGGCACGAGGCATACGCGCCGTGGCCTCCATCGCCTCGATGCTCTTGCGCCGCTGGGCGAGGATCGCCTGGAGCACGAACGCCTCGTCGTAGCGCAGCCGCTCCACCCCCACCTCGGTGTCGTCCTCCAGCCGCGGCCGGTGCACGAGCTCCAGCGCCGCGCGCCGCCCGAGCAGCCCCCGGCGCTCGCGGACGTCGTCCGGCAGCGGTTCGCGGACGGTCTCCACCGAGTCGAAGGCCAGCTCGACCATGGTCCGGATCTTCAGCGAGCTGACGTTCCCGGTCTCGGAGTAGACCGGGATGCGGTGTTCGCGGTAGTGGTCGAGCCGGCTGACCGTGTCGAGGCGGCCCTCCGGGCCGACGTCCCACCCGTCCAGGTCGGAGCCGAGGATCTCGTACTCCGGATGCGTGAGCTGCCAGCGGCCGTTGAACCGGGACACCGCCCCGACGAAGATCCCGACCACGCCGGGCACGAGCTTCGCCTCGTGGCCCCACGCCTTGAAGAAGGTGAGGTCGATCTGGTTCTGCCCGTCCGTCAGCGTGGCGACGAGCATCTTCTGGCGAGGGCTGCGGCGCAGCGGCTTGGTGACCGCCTTGGCCACCTGCGCCACCACGAGGACGGTCTGGCCCTCGCGCAGCGTCGACATGTCGGTCAGCGTGTTGGTCGCGACGTAGGAGCGCGGCAGGTACTCGAAGAGGTCCCCGACCGTCCGGATCCCCTTGTTCTTCTCCAGGAGCACGGCCGCCTTGGGGCCCGCGACCTTGGCGACCGCCGAGTCCTCGGTGAGCAGCACGGTCACGTCACCGTCACTCGACACCGAGCAGCAGCGGGTAGACCGGCTGCCCGCCGTAGATCTGGGTGACCTCGAGGTCCCGGCGGTGGCGGCGTACGGCAGCGGCGACGTCCTCGCCCAGGGCCGGGGTCGCCTCCTCCCCGGACACGACGGTCAGCAGCTCGCCGCCGCTGGACAGCAGCCGCTCGACGACCTCCGCGCCGACGCGCGTCAGGTCGTCACCGACGATGACGATGTCGCCGTCGACGACGCCGAGGACGTCACCCGGCCGGCACGGACCGCCGGAGGTCAGCGCCTCCTTGGTGGCCACGGTGACGGCGCCGTTGCGGGTGGCGGCCGCCGCGCTGCTCATCGCGAGGACGTTGTCGGCGAACGGTTGCGCCGGGTCGTAGACCGCGAGCGCCGCGATGCCCTGGACCGCGGTCCGGGCGGCCACCACGCGCAGGTCGACGCCCTCCTCGGCGGCCACCTTGGCTGCGGCGTTCGCGGCGAGGAGGGTGTCGCCGTCGTTGGGCAGCAGGATCACGCGACCGGCTCCGGTCGAGCGCACCGCCTCGAGGAACTGGGCCGCGTTGGCCCGCCGCCGGGGCCCGCTCGGGACCACCACCGCCCCGGCCGACCGGAACGTCCCGGCCAGACCCTCGCCGGCCGCGCAGCTCACCACGGCCTGCGCGTCGGAGTCCGGCTGGCGGGTCAGCTGGTCGCGGAAGTGGGTCACCTTGATCCGGTGCGGCCGACCCGCGGCGATGCCGGCCTCGATGGCGGCACCGACGTCGTCGACGTGCACGTGCACGTTGTGCAGGTCGCCGGTCCCGACGACGAGGAGCGAGTCGCCGAGCCCGTCCAGCCGTTCCGTGAGGACCTCGACGGCGTCATCGGTCGTGTCGGAGAGCAGGTACATCACCTCGTATGCCGGTCCGCCGGGATCGAGATCGGTCCCCTGCCGCACGGGGGTCACCGGCTGGGTCCAGCCGGCGCGACGGCGCAACGGGTCGTCGCCCGCGAACGACTCGGCGCCCACGTCGCCGGTCACCACCCGCTCGAGGGACTCCAGCAGCAGCACGTAGCCGGCGCCGCCGGCGTCGACCACACCCGCCTGCGCGAGCCGCGGCAGCTGGTTCGGGGTCTCGGCCAGCGCCGACCGGGCCGCCTCGAGCGCAGCGGAGGAGACCGCGTACAGGTCCTCGCCGTGCTCCTCGACCGCCTGCGTCGCTGCACCGGCGGCCGCCCGCGAGACGCTGAGGATGGTGCCCTCGACGGGGTGGGCGACGCTCGACCAGGCCAGCTCGTCGGCCCGGGTCATCGCGCCGGCGAGTCCGAGGGCGCCGATGCCGGACACCCCCGTGGCCGCCGCCTCGTCGGCGAAGCCGCGGAAGATCTGGCTGAGGATGACGCCGGAGTTGCCCCGCGCGGTGAGCAGCAGGGCGCGGGCGAAGACGTCGGCCTCGGTGGCGAGGTCCTCGTCGTCCATCGGGTGACCCCGTCGGGCACGGTCCTCGTACTCGACGCGAGCGCTGTCGAGGGCCGCGTCGAAGGTGAGGTAGAGGTTCGTGCCGGTGTCGCCGTCCGGGACGGGGAAGACGTTGAGGGCGTCGATCTCGGCGCGGCGGGCGGCGAACGCGGCCCGGGTGACGACCGCCCAGCGGCGCGCTGCGGCGGTGTCGAGGAGCGTGAGGACGTCGCCTCGCACGTCACTGCCCGTCACCGCAGCCCTCGTCTCCTCGCCCCTCGGCCCTCCCGAGCTGGACCGCACGACCCTGGGACGGCAGGCTACTCGTCGGCACCCACCGGGGAGGTCCCAAACCTCCAGCCGGACGGCGGGGCTGTGCGCCGTTTTGGTCGCTCGTGCGCGCTCGGCTACTCTTGACAGGTTGCCCAGCGGCCACGTGCGTCGCGGGCCCCTTTCACTTCGTCTTTCGAGTTACCAGGAGATCCACCGTGGCTGCCAACTGCGATGTCTGCGGCAAGGGACCGTCCTTCGGTCACAACATCTCGCACTCGCACCGTCGTACCAAGCGTCGCTGGAACCCCAACATCCAGCGCGTCCGTACGCTGGTCAACGGCGTGACCCCGAAGCGGCTCAACGTCTGCACCTCGTGCCTCAAGGCCGGCAAGGTCGCGCGCAACGCCTGACCTGCCCTCACGGCATACCGAAGGCCGGCACCCTCACGGGGTGGCCGGCCTTCGTCGCGTCTCTCCCCGGTTCGTGCTCTCAACCGTCGCGAATTCCGTACCCCAGGCGCACGAACCGCGATCGCTCAGCCGGCGAAGTGGTCCCAGCCGCGCGGCTGCTGCGGTATGCCGTCGAGCGCGACCCCGCTGCCGGCCCGTACGGCGCCGATGACCCGGAAGCCCTCCGGCACCGCCGAGCCGCTGGGGAACGTCGCCAGCAGCGAGTGCTCCTCACCACCGGAGAGCACGCACTCGCGGGCCAGCTCGGCTCCCACCGCAGGCTCGAGACGGGCGACGTCGGCGGCGAGCGAAGCCGAGGCCAGGTCGAGGCGTACCCCGCTCGCCGCCGCCACCCGGGCGGTGTCCCGCAACAGGCCGTCGGAGAGGTCGATCATCGACGTCGCTGCGGCATCGGCCGCAACCGGGCCGAGGCCGATCGGGGGGACCGGTCGGCGGTGCACCGCCACCGCCTGGGGGTCGGCGTCCGGGCGGCCGGTCTGGAGGAGGTGCAGCCCCGCCCCGGACAGCCCGAGCGAACCGGCGACCGTGACCACGTCGCCGATCTGAGCTCCGGAACGGAGCACCGGCCGTCGGCCGTCGAGGGAGCCGAGCGCCGTCACCGAGACGGTCAGCACACCCTCCGGCGCGGAGGACAGGTCGCCGCCCACGACGGGGCAGCCCGCCGGGCCGGTCACGGAGGCGAGCCCACGGGCCAGGTCCAGCACCCACTCCACCGCGGTCGACGGGGCCATGACCAGCGTGACGAGCAGGGCGACCGGCCGGGCGCCCATGGCCGCGACGTCGGCGACGTTCTGCGCAGCAACCTTGGCGCCCACGTCCGCGCCCGTCGACCACTCGTCGCGCCAGTCGCGGCCGTGCACGACGGCGTCGGTCGTGGCGACCAGCCCGCCCGCCCCGAGCGCCAGCACCGCCGCGTCGTCGCCGGGCCCGACGGTGACGTCGACGGACCCGCCCGCGGCGGCGAGGATCGGGAAGACCATGGCGAGCAGCTCGTCCTCGCCGACCTCGGCCACCGTCCGGCGTGCGTGTTGTCCTGGGCCCATTGAGCGCACGGTAGCGTCCTCCCTGGGCGCACCGCCGCGCCCCCATCGAGCAGCGGAAGAAGGTGTGTCAGGTGGTCCAGGCATACATCCTGATCCAGACCGAGGTCGGCAAGGCCGCGTCCGTCGCCGAGTCGATCGCCGGCATCTCCGGCGTCGCCCTCGCGGAGGACGTCACCGGTCCCTACGACGTCATCGCCCGCGTCGAGGCCAAGACCGTGGACGAGCTGGGCAAGCTCGTCATCGCCAAGATTCAAGACGTGCCGGGGATCACCCGCACCCTCACCTGCACGGTGGTGCACGTCTGAGGGCTGCGCTACTCCTCCTCGCCGGGATCGCGTTGCTCGGAGGCTGCTCCAGGGGCGTCCCGGTCACCGTGCCCGCCAAGGGCGCCGATCCGGTATGCGTCAAGTCCGCCGCCGCGTGGCCGGCGTCGGTGTCCGGCCGCGCGAGCGTCGCCACCGACCCGTCCGATCCCGCGGTCCACGCGTGGGGCGACCCGGCGATCGTCGCGCGGTGCGGCGTCTCGACGCCCGGACCGACCACCGACGACTGCCTGACCGTCAACGGTGTCGACTGGGTGGCGACTCCACTCAGTGATGGGACCCGGTTCGTGACCTACGGCCGGGACCCGGCGCTGGAGGTGCTTATCCCGAAGGGCGACGTCCCCGAGGGCTCACTGCTGCCGGCGTTCACCTCGGCCGCCCAGGCCCTGCCCGAGACCGGCCACCACTGCAGCTGACCATCCCGGCTGGCCCAGTTCGGGCCGCCGACGCACTCACCCCTCTCGCGGACGCGGCCGGGGGCTTGGGCCAGGCTGGGCGTCAGCGGAGGCCGAGGGGGCGTTCGAGGGCCAGCTGGAGCAGCTCGTCGATGAGCTCGGGGTAGCTGAGGCCGCTGTGCTGCCACGCATACGGGTACATCGACGACGGCGTGAACCCCGGCATGGTGTTGATCTCGTTGAGAATCACCCGGCCGTCGTCGGCGTAGAAGAAGTCCACGCGGGCCAGGCCCTCGCACCCCGCCGCCTCGAACGCCCGAACCGCGAGGTCGGTCATCTCCGCTGCCACCTCGTCCGGCACGTCCGCCGGGCACACCAGCGACACGTCCTCCGCAAGGTACTTCGCCTCGAAGTCGTAGAACGCGTGGCTCTGCTCGACGACGACAGCCTCCCCCAGCCGGCTCGGCCGGGGCGGACCGCCGTCGCGCCCACCGAGCACCGCGCACTCGATCTCACGACCGTGGACGCCGGCTTCGACGATCACCTTGGGATCGTGGGCCCGGGCCGCCTCGACCGCCTCCGCCAGCTCCCCGGCCGACGCCACCGGGGTGATTCCGATGCTCGACCCCGACCGCGCCGGCTTGACGAACACCGGGAACCCGAGTGCCGCCACGGCCACCTCGACCTCCACGCGCTCGGACCGCCACTGCCGGTCGGTCACGACCACGTGGTCGACGATCGGCAGCCCCGCCGCCGAGAACACCAGCTTCATGAACGCCTTGTCCATCATCACCGCCGACGACGTGACCCCGGACCCCACGTAGCGCACGTCGGCCAGCTCCAGCAGCCCCTGGATCGTCCCGTCCTCGCCGAACGGCCCGTGCAGCAACGGGAAGACGACGTCCACCTCGCCGAGCTCGCGCGGCGGCCGGCCCGGGTCGAGCACCGTCAACGAGCGCTGGGCCGACCCCAGGGGTACCAGCACGGCGCTGGTCCCGCTCACCTCCGGGACGTGGCCGGGGGCGAGCCGCAGCGGCTCCGGGTCGTCGGCCACCAGCACCCACCGACCGTCGGGGGCGATCCCGATCGGCACCACGTCGTACGTGTCCCGGTCGATCGCGGCCAGGACGCTCGCCGCGGTCGAGCAGGACACCGCGTGTTCAGCGGAGCGCCCGCCGAAGACGATGGCGACACGAGTCTTCCGGGAGGAGCCGTCGGACTGGTCACTCACCGGCCAGACCCTATCCCGCCGGTAGCGTGTCGCCGGTGACCGGTAGCACCCCTGAACCCGAGGACGAGACGGCCCACCCCGCAGACCATCTCGCGGGCCTGGCCCCGGCGAGCCTCGTCGTCGCGGCCGGCCGGCCCCCACGCATACCCGGGGCGCCGGTCAACACCCCGGTCGAGCTCTCCGCGACGTATGCCGCGCCGCTCACCGGAACGGGGTACGGCCGCAACGGCAACGCCACCTGGACCGCGCTCGAGGAGGCGGTCGGTGTCCTGGAGCACGGCGACGCCCTCGTGTTCGCCTCGGGGATGGCCGCCGTCGCGGCGGCCATGGCGTTCGTCCCCGCCGGGGGCACGGTCGTGGCACCGCGCAACGCGTACAACATCACCACGGCCCTGCTCGCCGACTACGCGGCCGAGGGTCACACCGTCCGGCACGTCGAGATCGCCGACACCCCAGCCGTCCTCGCCGCCCTCGACGGGGCCGACGTGCTCTGGCTCGAGTCCCCCACCAACCCGACGCTCGAGGTGGCCGACCTCCCCGCTCTGGCCGCGGCGGCCCGTGAGCGCGGGGTTCTCTCCGTCTGCGACAACACCTTCGCGACGCCCCTGCTGCAGCAGCCGCTCGACCTGGGCGTCGACGTCGTCGTCCACTCGGTCACGAAGTACCTCTCCGGCCACTCCGACGTGCTCCTCGGCGTCGCCGTCACGCAGCGCGCGGACCTTTACACGGCGCTCCAGCGCCGCCGCCTGGTCCACGGTGGGATCGCTGGGCCGATGGAGGCATGGCTCGCGCTGCGCGGACTGCGCACGCTCCACGTGCGGTTCGAGCGCCAGTGCGCGAACGCCGTCGAGATCGCCCGCCGCGCCGCGGACCACCCGGCGGTCGACCGGGTTCGCTACCCGGGGTTCGGCGCGATGGTGTCGATCGAGGTTCGCGGTGGTGCGGCCGCCGCGGACGCCGCCGCCGCCGGCTGCCGCCTCTGGCTCGACGCGACCAGCCTCGGTGGTGTGGAGTCGCTGATCGAACGACGCCGCAAGTATGCGGCGGAGTCGCCGACGGTCCCGGAGGGCCTGCTGCGGATGTCGGTCGGCATCGAGGACGTCGACGACCTGTGGCGGGACCTCAGCCAGGCCCTCGACGCCGCATCGGCCTGAGCCGGGTCAGTCCCCCTCGGACTTCAGAGACCGCGTCATCAGCTCCTTGACCATCTGGCGCGGCGTCACCTCGCCCCGGACGACGCCCACGACCGCGCCGACGATCGGCATGTCCACGCCGTGGTCGATGCCGAGCTGGTGGATGGACTCGCAGGACTTGACGCCCTCGGCGGTCTGGCTCGTATGCGCCGCGACCTCGGCGACGCTCATCCCCTGGCCGAGCATCTCGCCGAACGTCCGGTTGCGCGACAGGTGGGACATGCAGGTGGCGATGAGGTCGCCGACGCCGGCCAGGCCCATGAAGGTCGCCGGGTCGGCCCCCAGGGCGGAGCCGAGCCGCGCCGTCTCGGCCAGCCCGCGGGTGATGAGCGACGCCTTGGAGTTGTCCCCCATCCCCATCCCGGCGGCCATGCCGACGGCCAGCGCCACGACGTTCTTCACCGCCCCACCGAGCTCGATCCCGATGACGTCGGCGTTGGTGTAGGGCCGGAACCACGGGGTGACGCACGACGTGGCGACGCGTTCCGCGGTCGCCTCGTCCAGACAGGCGACGACGCTGGCCGCCGGCTGGTGCTCGGCGATCTCGCGGGCGAGGTTCGGTCCGGACACGACGACGATCCGATGAGCGTCGACCCGCCCCACCTCCGCGATGACCTCGCTCATCCGCTTCGTCGTGCCGAGCTCGATGCCCTTCATCAGCGAGACGACCGCAGCGTCGGGCGGGAGGAGCGGTGCCCAGCCCTCGAGGTTGCCCCGAAGAGTCTGCGACGGCACCGCGAGGACGACGACCTCGGCCCCGTCGAGCGCCTCCTCGGGGTCGACTGTTGCGCGAATCCCCTGTGGCAGCTCGATTCCCGGCAGGTAGGAGGCGTTGCTCCCGGCGTTGACCTGGTCGACGACCTCCTGGCGGCGGCCCCACATGTGCACCGTCGACCCGGAGTCGGCCATCGTGGCGGCGAAGGCGGTCCCCCAGCTGCCGGTCCCGAGTACCGCGGCTCGCGTGCTCATCGCTTGCCCTTCTTGAAGTTGCCGATGTCGGGCTCGCCCGCTTGTCGGGGGTCATGGCGGATCGCCGGGGCGTGCCCGCCACGGATCCCCTCGAGCAGGTCGGTGATCTCCACCATGATCCGTTCCGTGGCGACCTTGAGCGTGGCCGAGTCGATCGGGCGGTCGTAGAGGTCGCTGAGGTCGACGGCGGGACCGGCGGTCACCCGCATCGTGTGTCTCGGGACGAGGTGGATCCCCTTGCCGTAGGTGGGGATCACCTCCTGCGCGCCCCAGTGAGCGAGGGGGACGACCGGCCTGCGAGTCTGCAGCGCGATGCGGGCGGCGCCGGTCTTGCCGACCATCGGCCAGAGGTCGGGGTCGCGGGTCAGGGTGCCCTCGGGGAAGACGACGATGCACTTGCCCTGCTCGACACCCTCCACGGCGGCCCGGTATGCGTCCGCCGCCCGGCCCGTCTTGCGGTAGACCGGCACCTGGCCCGAGGCGAGGAGCAGCCGTCCGAACACGGGGATCCGGAACACCTCCTCCTTGCCGAGGAAGTACGGCTCACAGCCACTCGCATACAGGAAGTGAGAGACCGAGAAGGGGTCGAAGTAGGAGATGTGGTTCGGAGCGGCGACGAAGCCGCCTTCCGGTGGGGAGGTTCTCCCACCCGCTCCACTCTTGCCTGGTCGTGGCCTTGACGAACGGGAGCACCATCGCGGCGGCCGTCCGGTAGGCCGGGTTCAGCCGGCCACGGTGTCGCGCTGGTTCCACAGGACCAGGGGCCTCTCTCTGTCGTGCGCCACGGCGTTCGAGCCGCGCGGGTGCGGTCATCCTCGCTGTCCATCCTCCCCCGTGTCGAGCAGCCTGCCGCGTGGCTGCAAAACTCGACGGCGATGAGCGACTGGATCAACGACCGTACGTCCCGCCTGCGGCCCCCGGCCCCACCGGGCACGTGGCACGTCGTCATCCCCGTCAAGGGCGGCCCTGATGCCAAGAGCCGGTTGCGGGCCCCTGACGGTGTCGACCGGCTGGTTCTGGCCCGCGCTCTGGCCATCGACACGGTCACCGCCGCAGCGGAGGCCGTCGGTCCGCACCACGTCGTCGTCGTGACCTCGGACGCCGAGGTGCTCGCGGCGGTCGCTCCCGTGGGCGTCGGCACGCTCGACGATCCGGGTCGCGGTCTCAACGAGGCCGTCCATGCCGCGCTGGGTGGCCTGCCGTCCGAGCAGCCGGCCGCCGTGCTGCTGGGCGACGTCCCGGCCCTGCGTGCGCCCGACCTCCGAGCGGCCCTGGTGGCGGGTGACGCCTGCGACCGCTGGTTCGTCCCCGATGCGGAGGGCACCGGCACCGTGTTGCTGGGGGCGCGGATGGCGGCCGCGATACGGCCGGTCTTCGGGTCCGGCTCGGCCACTCGGCACGAGTCCGGGGGGAGCACTCGTCTCGCGCTCGACCTCGAACGCCTGCGTCGGGACGTCGACGACGAAGCCTCTCTCGGCGAGGCGCTCCGGCTGGGTGTCGGCCCGAACACCGCCGCACTGCTCGCCCATCTCATCGGGCTCTGAGCCGCAACCGGACCGCTGCAGCCGACGACCCAGTGCAGCGGATCGTGGGAAGCAGTAGACCCTCTGAGGTCACCTTCTTCCCACGATCACACGAGGGCGACGGGCGCGGTACGCGCGGCGCCCGACGGGCCGGCCAGACGACGGTGACCCGGTTGACCGTCGGGGAGCTGCGGATCGCCACGCCCGCGTGAGCCGGTCCTCCGGCTAGGGTGGCCGGCGTGCAGGCGAGCGTCCACGGCTTCGACGAGCAGACGGGGTTCGGCAGCGTCCTGCTGGACGACGGCGTCGAGCGCTGGTTCGACAGCGAGGTGTTCTTCCGCAGCGGCCTACGGCACCTGCGAGTGGGCCAGCGCGTCAGCGTCGAGCTGGGCGGCGAGACGGTGACCCGCCTCTGGATCGTGGGGATCGGCGAGGGCCAGCCGATCCGCTGACGGCCCCGTCGCCCCTCGCGCACCACCTAGACACACGAACCGGGCGGACCCTGATGGGATCCGCCCGGTCGTCGCCGTCGTTGCGGGTCAGGCCTTCCTGGCCACCCGGCGGGTCGTCGTCTTGGCCGGAGTGGCCTTTGTCGTCGCGGCCTTCCTGGCCGGAGCGGCCTTGGTGGCCGCGGCCTTCGTCGCGGTCGCCTTCTTCGCCGGAGCCGCCTTGGCCGTCTTGGTCGCAGCGGTCCTGGTCGCGGCCGCCTTCGTCGTCGTGGCCCGCTTGGCCGGCGTCGCCTTGGCCGGAGCGGCCTTGGCGGTCCTGGTCGCGGCCGCCTTCGTCGTCGTGGCCCGCTTGGCCGGCGTCGCCTTGGCCGGAGCGGCCTTGGCGGTCTTGGTCGCGGCCGCCTTCGTCGTCGACGTCGCCCGCTTGGCCGCGGTCTTGGTGGCACCCGCCGCGGCGGTGGTGGCCTTGACGGCCGCTCCCGCCGATGCGCGCCCACCGGCGGCCGCAGCCTTCGGGAGCTGGCGCGGGTCGGCGACGACCTTCTTGAACGCGGTGCCGGCGTTGAACTTCGGCACCGTCGTCTTCTTGATCTTCACCGTCTCGCCGGTGCGCGGGTTGCGGCCGGTGCGGGCCCCTCGCGCGACCTTCTGGAAGGTGCCGAACCCGGTGATGCCGACCTTCCCACCCTTGGCGACCTCGCGGATGATGACGTCGAGGACGGCCTCGAGCGCGTCGCTGGCGGCCTTCTTGCTGCCGAGCTTGGACTCGAGAGCACCGATGAGCTCTGCCTTGTTCACGTTTATCCTCCGAAAGCCTGCGGGTCGGGCAGCCGCCCGACGTTGACGCGGCCGGACCGATTCCGGCTCCCTGCAGACGTTAGGCGGTGTCAGCGCGTGAGTCCATCACCGAACGTCGTCATTCCGTTGTCTCGCAACAGATTCGGAGTCGAACGACAGGGTCGTCGCATCTCATGTGCCCCAGGAGTCACAAGCGATGGCCCCGACCCATCCACGTCCGCGGACGTGGCGATGCCGCCGGAAACCTCGAACCGGGTTGCGGCACAACGACTTCAGGCCTCAGTACCCGGCCGTCGAGAGGCTTCGCCCCCACCACGTGGCGGATTCCGATTCCTGGTGCGCCGATTGGCGACCCGGTCAGGACGAGGCGAAGGTACTCTCCGCCGCGACACGCCCATTCGGCGTGTCGACCGGCTCGGTCGTGGGTTTCCATACCGGCCGGCTCTGCTCGAACGTCGTGATGTCGGCCTCGTGACGCAGCGTCAGACCGATGTCGTCGAGTCCCTCGAGGAGTCGCCAGCGCGTGTAGTCGTCGATCTGGAACGGCGCGACGATCTCCCCCGCGGTCACCATCCGCGACACGAGGTCGACGGTCACCTCCGCCCCCGGCTCGTTCTCGAGGTACTTCCAGATCAGCTCGACGTCGTCCTGCGCGACCGGCCCGTGAGCAGGCCCGCCTTGCCGCTGTTGCCCGGAAGATGTCGGCGAACCGCGACGAGATCACCGCGCGGAAGCCGTAGTTCATCAACGCCCACACCGCGTGCTCGCGGCTCGACCCGGTGCCGAAGTCCGGCCCGGCGACGAGGACCGAGCCCTCTGGCATACCGAGGGTTGTTGAAGACGAACGAGGGGTCGTTCCGCCAGGCACTGAACAGGCCGTCCTTGAACCCGGTTCGGGTCACCCGCTTGAGATAGACGGCCGGGATGATCTGGTCGGTGTCGACGTTGGTATGCCGCAACGGGACCCCGATGCCGGTATGCGTGGTGAACCGCTCCATGTCAGACCTCCACCAGGTCGGCAGGGGACGAGAGAGTGCCGCGGACCGCGGTCGCCGCCGCGACGAGCGGGCTGACCAGATGGGTC
>CAVWQU010000044.1:0-40583 GCA_963757225.1 uncultured Actinomycetota bacterium | reverse complement strand
ACATGAACACGTCGATGACCATCAACGCCACGGCGATGTGGATGCTGGCGCTCTACCAGGTGGTCGCCGAGGAGCAAGGGGCTCCCGTCGCGGACCTGGCCGGCACGACCCAGAACGACATCATCAAGGAGTACCTCTCCCGCGGCACCTACGTGTTCCCGCCCGGCCCGTCGCTGCGGCTGATCACCGACATGGTCGCCTACACCGTCCGCGAGATGCCACGGTGGAACCCGATCAACGTCTGCAGCTACCACCTGCAGGAGGCCGGGGCGACACCGGTGCAGGAGATCGCGTACGCGCTGTCGACGGCGGTGGCGGTCCTCGACGCGGTGCGCGACTCCGGGCAGGTCGAGGCGGCGGATTTCGGCGAGGTGGTGGGCCGGATCTCGTTCTTCGTCAACGCCGGCGTGCGGTTCGTCGAGGAGATGTGCAAGATGCGCGCCTTCGCCCAGCTGTGGGACGAGCTGACGTCGACCCGCTACGGCGTCTGCGACCCGAAGCAGCGGCGGTTCCGGTACGGCGTCCAGGTCAACTCGCTGGGGCTGACGGAGGCGCAGCCCGAGAACAACATCCAGCGCATCGTCCTGGAGCTGCTCGGGGTCACCCTGTCCCGCGACGCCCGGGCCCGGGCGGTGCAGCTCCCGGCCTGGAACGAGGCGCTCGGGCTGCCGCGGCCGTGGGACCAGCAGTGGTCGCTGCGGCTCCAGCAGGTGCTGGCGTACGAGTCGGACCTGCTGGAGTACGACGACCTCTTCGCCGGCTCGGTGGTCGTCGAGACCAAGGTGGCCGAGCTCGTCCAGGGCGCTCGCGCGGAGATGGCGCGGGTTGCTGACCTCGGCGGTGCGGTCGCGGCGGTGGAGTCGGGCTACATGAAGGCGGCGCTGGTCGCCTCGCACGCGAGCCGACGCGGCCGGATCGAGTCCGGGGACGAGGTCGTCGTCGGGCTCAACCGCTACACGACGACAGAACCGAGCCCGCTCACGGCCGACCTGGGGTCGGCGATCCAGGCCGTCGACGCCGACGTGGAGGAGGCTGCGGTGGCGGCCGTTCGCCGCTGGCGGGCGGAGCGCGACGCGGACCCGGCCCGTCGCATACGGGCGGAGCGGGCCCTCGAGCGGCTGCGGGCCGAGGCTGCGGGCGCGACCAACCTCGTCTCCGCGACCCTGGAGTGCGCCCGCGCCGACGTGACGACGGGGGAGTGGGCCGGGGCGCTGCGGGGGTGTTCGGGGAGTTCCGCGCCCCGACGGGCGTCTCGTCGACGGTGGCGCCGGGCGAGGCCGCGGGCGACCTCGCGGCGGTGAGGACCGAGGTTGCGCGGACCAGCGCCGAGGTGGGCCGTCGGTTGCGGGTCCTGGTCGGCAAGCCGGGCCTCGACGGTCACAGCAACGGTGCCGAGCAGATCGCGGTGCGGGCGCGGGACGCGGGGTTCGAGGTGGTCTACCAGGGGATCCGGCTCACGCCGGCGGAGATCGTCGCGGCGGCCGTGGCGGAGGACGTCCACCTCGTCGGGCTGTCGATCCTGTCCGGGTCGCACCTCTCGCTGGTGCCGGACGTGCTCGACGGGCTCCGGGCGGCGGGAGTGGTCGACGTGCCGGTGGTCGTCGGCGGAATCATCCCGGACGCCGACGCGGCGGTGCTCCGCGGCTTCGGCGTGGCGGCCGTCTTCACGCCGAAGGACTTCGCCATCACCGACATCATGGGCGAGTTCGTTCGCCTGATCCGCGCGGCCCACCACCTGGACGCCCCGGTCCGCCGTTCCGAACGCCGCGGTTGTTGGCGAGTTTCGCCGGCCGGCGACGCCCGAAACTTGCACAACGGCGGTCTGGAAGCGGGACAGCGCTCAGGAGACGCCGGTCGCCGACTCCCGACGCGCGTCCGCAGCGGCACCCAACGTGCCGTCGTCGCGACGGTAGGCCGCCGCGACGCCACCGAAGAACATCGAACGCCGCGGGTGGACCACCGCCTCGAGACCGGCCTCCTGGACCGCCGTCACCAGGTCGTCGTCGTCCTCGACCTGGACCACGGCGACCGGCTCCTCGACCGGCAGCGCGGTGTCGTCGCCCGCATCGGCCGCCGCCGCGCTCGGGTCCGTGAACTCCCCGCGGTAGGTGACGTGGATCCGCGGCCGGTCGATGGCCTCGGCGAGGTCCATCCCCTCGAGGCAGAACCGGCCCAGCACCTGCATCAGCGCCGTCGTGATCCGGTCGGCGCCGGGGGACCCCACCGCGAGGACCTGACCCGCACCGGACGGCGGGCCTGCGGCGCGGCCCACGGTGGGCGACATGTTGGACGCCAGGCGGGTCCCCGGAGTGAGGGCGTGGAGGCCGAGCCGGTTGAGCTCGGGTTCCCCGAGGCAGTTGTTGAGCATGAGGCCGGTGCCCGGAACCGTCGCTCCGGAGCCGTAGCCGGACGAGGCGGTGATCGCACACGCCGTGCCCGCGGCGTCCACCACCGAGACGTGAGCCGTCGAGCCGGACGTCGGCAGCCCGACCAGCCCGTGCCGCTCCACCAACGCCAGCAGGTCGTACCCGTCCTTCTCCAGGTCGCGCGAGAAGTCGTGGACACCGAGGCGGTGGCTGAGGACGCGTTGCTGGATGTCGAGGATCTCGGCGACCTCGACCCGGCCGCGTCGGACCAGCTCGCCGAGCATGACCGCGAGGACGGGACCGCCGATCGACGGCGGCGCGTTGGTGGCGAGGTCCCACTCCCCGGCACGTAGCCGGAGGGGTTCACGAACCACGGGCCGGTATGCGGCGAGGTCGGCCTCGGTGACGAGGCCGCCCCGGTTCTGCTGGTCGGTGGCCAGGGCGCGCGCCAGGTCGCCGGTGTAGAGGTCCTGGGCGCCGGCGTCAGCGATCCGGTCGAGCGCCGCAGCGAGGTTGTGGTCGACGATCTTCTCGCCGGCCACCTTGGGCTCACCCCCGGTGTGAAGCAGCAGGGCCGCCGTCTCGGGGTCCCAGGCGAACAGCGAGTCGCCGGTGATCGCGAGGTAGCTGGCCGCCGCTGCCCCTAGTGGGAAGCCGTCGCGCGCCGCAGTGGCCGCCGGGGCGACGACCTCGCGCCACGGCACCCGGCCGTGTCGCTCGTGGGCGAGGCCGAGCCCGCTGAGGGCGCCGGGCGTCGCCACGCTGCCCGGGCCCGCATACACGGTGATCCCGCCGCCGTACGACATGGTGAGCTCGACGAGGCCCTCACCGAACCGCTCGGCCGGGAGGCCTCTGCCCGGCATCTCGACGTTGGCGTCGATGACCTCGGGGTCGCCGTCGTGCGGCCAGATCGCCACGAAGCCGCCTCCGAGCGGCGAGACGACGCCTGGCTCGGTGCACATCGCCACGATCATCGCGGCGATCGCGGCGTCCACCGCCGTGCCGCCGGCCTCGACCACGTCGAGGCCCGCTCGGACGGCAAGGGAGTTCGGGGCGGCGACGGCAGCGGTCACGCCCTCGATTCTGCCGGGTGTCGGTGCTCGACGGTTGACTGGGCCGAATGAAGGAGACGGACGAGGAGCTGACAGCACTCCAGGCCCTGCTGGACCGGTCGCACGCCGGGGCGAGCGAGCATCTGAAGAGCATCATCGACGACGGGCGTACCCTGTCGGCCCGCGAGATCGCGGGCCTGATGACGGGGATGCGCGTGATGAGCTTCGCCACGGTGACCGCTCACGGCGAACCGCGGGTCAGTGGGCTCGACGGGCACTTCCTCCACGGGCGCTGGACGCTGAGCACGTTGCGCACCTCGCCCAAGGGCCGGCAGCTGGTCGCCCATCCCGCGGTCAGCGCGGCGTGCATCGAGGGCGAGGAGGTCGCGGTCTTCACCCACGGTCAGGCCGTGGTGCTCGAGGGCGACGAGCTGGCCGAGGTCGACGCGCACTGGACGGCCCACTACGGCTCCTCACCCCTGACCTGGGGCGACGTCGTGTTCTTCCGGCTCGAGCCGACGTGGATGGTCGGCTACGCCGCTAACCGTACCGAGGTCCTCGCGAAGCGCGGCGTCGAGGAGGAGCCCCGGCCGCTGGCGTGACGGCAGGCATACGGTGAGCTGGTGAGCGACCTGCAGTGCCCGGCCCGGTTCATTGTCGCCCGCCACGGCGAGGCCATGTACGCGGACCCGGAGCTGCTCAGTGACGAGGGCGGATGGCTGACCGAGCGGGGCCGCGAGCAAGCGGCCGCCCTGGGCGAGCGACTACGGGCTGAGCGGGTGGGGGCGGTCTACACCAGCCCGCTGGCTCGCGCCCAGCAGACCGGCGCCGTCGTCGGCGAGCTGCTGGGCCTGACCGCGTCGACGGTCGCGGGCCTCCAGGAGTTCTCGGTGGGGTCGCTGGCCGGGACGCCGGCGTCGGGTCCGGAGGCGCGGGAGGTGTTCGTGGCGTGGGTGACCGGCGATCTCGACCGGCGGTGGCCGGGGGCGGAGACGGGATCCGAGGTGGTGGCGCGGTTCGTGGCGGCGGTCGAGGCTCTGGCCGACCGGCACCGCGGCGAGACGGTCCTCGTCGTGAGCCACGGGGGCGTGATGACGCTCGCGATCCCGAACACCGCGGAGAACGTCCGGCCGGAGCTGGCCCTCGACGCGATGATCCCGAACTGCGCCGTGGCCGAGGTCGAGGTCGACGCTGACGGGTGGCGGCTAGTAGGCCCGTGGCCCGGGAGGCGCTGGGAGGAGTCCCTCTCAGAACAGGCGGGCCCCGACGTCATCGATTCCGCGTAGGGCGTCGTAGTCCAGGACCACACACCGAATTCCCCTGTCCTCGGCCAGGACTCGCGCCTGAGGCTTGATCTCCTGCGCCGCGAACACCCCGACGACCGGGGCGAGGTGCGGGTCCCGGTTCATCAGCTCGAGGTAGCGCGTCAGCTGCTCGACGCCGTCGATCTCGCCGCGTCGCTTGATCTCGATCGCGACGTGCTGCCGGGAGGGGTCGCGAGCCAGGATGTCGACCGGCCCGATCGCCGTCATGTGTTCGCGCCGGACCAGGCTCCATCCGTCACCGAGCGTGTGGATGTGCTCGGCCAGCAACCTCTGCAGGTGCGCTTCGACCCCGTCCTTGACCAGGCCGGGGTCGATCCCGAGGTCGTGGTGGGAGTCGTGGAGGACCTCGTGCAGGCATACCCGCAGGCGGTCCTCCGACTTGGCGTGCTGGACGACCCACACCAGGGTGACACCGTCGGCGGCCTCCTCGAGAGTGGGCGCCACCTCGGCCATCGCGCACGGCGGGGACATCCAGTTCAGCGGCTTGTAGGAGCCGCCGTCGCTGTGGACGAGGACCGACCCGTCCGCCTTGACCATGAGCAGGCGGGTGGCCAGCGGGAGGTGTGCGGTCAGTCGCCCGTCGTAGTCGACGCTGCACCGCGCGATGACGAGACGCACCCCGGAAGAGTAGCGACGCTCAGCGGGCGCGCTCGTCCTCGGGCAGGGGGAGGGCGGCCGTCGTGCTCGGTGGTGCGGGACGAGGGAGATGAGGCTCGCGGACCCCGCCCACCTCGGTGGGGAGCGTCACACGGCGTCGCTGGCGGAAGACTCGGGGTGGGCGCAGACCGGCTCTGGGCACGTCCCCATGCTCGTCGAACCCGGGCCTGAGGTCCAGCCCCCCAGTGTGACGACCGTCGCGTCGGTCATCCCTACCCACCGGTAGCCTCGGCTGCCACCCTTGCCGACATGGTCGACAGCGCGGCTCGGGACTTCGCCACGGTTGGCGTGATCGGACTCGGCACCATGGGTGCGGGGGTCGTCGAGGTCATGGCCCGGTCCGGGGCGGAGGTCATCGCCGTCGAGGTCGACGAGGCCGGTGTCGCGCGCGGTCGGGAGGCGCTGGAGCACTCCACCTCACGAGCCGTGGACCGGGGGAAGCTCACCGGCGACGAGGCCGCCGCGCTGCACGGCCGGGTGCGGTACGCGACGTCGCTGGACGCGGTGGCCGGCTGCGGACTCGTGGTGGAGGCGGTCCCCGAGCACCTCGACCTCAAGCAGGACGTCTTCGCGGCGCTCGACCGGATCGTCGGCCCGGAGACCGTCCTCGCGACCAACACCTCGTCGCTGTCGGTGACCGAGATCGCCGTGGCCACGGCGAACCCGCGGCGGGTGGTCGGGCTGCACTTCTTCAACCCGGCACCCGTGCTGTCGTTCGTCGAGGTGATCCGGACCGTGGTCACCGACGACGGCGTCGTGGCCGACGTCGTGGCCTTCGCCCAGCGGCTCGGCAAGGAGCCGGTCGTCGTCGGCGACAAGGCGGGGTTCATCGCCAACGCCTTGCTGTTCGGCTACCTCAACCATGCGGTGTCGATGTACGAGACCCGCTACGCGTCGCGCGAGGACATCGACGCGGCAATGCGGTTGGGCTGCGGGCTGCCCATGGGGCCGCTGGCCCTCATGGACCTCATCGGCCTCGACACCGCGTACGAGATCCTCGACACGATGTACCGGCAGGGCCGTGACCGGCTGCACGCACCGAGCCCGATCATCAAGCAGATGGTCTCCGCGGGGCTGCGCGGCCGGAAGAGCGGTCGCGGTTTCTACACGTATGCGGAACCGGGCTCGTCCGCCGTGGTGCCCGACGCGCAGACGCCGAGTCGTGTCGGCACGGGCGACGTTGCGGTGCGGTCGGTTTCGCGGGTCGGCGTGGTCGGTTCGGGGACCATGGCGTCCGGGATCGTCGAGGTGTTCGCGCGGTCCGGGTACGCCGTGACCGTCGTCGCGCGGTCGCCGGAGAAGGCGGCGGGAGTCGTGGCGTCGGTCACGCGTTCCGTGGCGCGGGCGGTCGAGAAGGGGCGGCTGTCGGCGCCGGACGGTGAGGCCGTCGTGGCCCGGGTGACCCCGTCCTGGTCGACCGACGACCTCGCCGAGGCCGACCTCGTGGTGGAGGCGGTGGTCGAGGAGCTCGGTGCGAAGCAGGACCTGTTCCGGACGCTCGACAAGGTGTGCCGCCCCGGGGCGATCCTGGCCACGACGACCTCGTCGCTGTCGATCATCGACCTGGCTGCCGTGACGTCGCGGCCCGAGGACGTGGTCGGGATGCACTTCTTCAACCCGGCCGCGCTGATGAGGCTGGTCGAAGTCGTGTCGACGGTGTCGACGGCGCCGGACGTCGCGGCGACCGTGGTGGCGCTGTGCGGCGCACTCGGCAAACACCCGGTGTCGTGCGCCGACCGGTCGGGGTTCATCGTCAACGCGCTGCTCTTCCCCTACCTCAACGACGCCGTGCGGATGCTCGAGGCCCACTACGCCACGGCCCACGACATCGACATGGCGATGCGGACGGGGTGCGGGTACCCGATGGGCCCGTTCGCGCTGCTCGACGTCGTCGGCCTCGACGTGTCGCTGGCGATCCAGCGGGAGCTGTACCTCGAGTTCCGCGAGCCCGGGTATGCGCCGGCGCCCCTGCTCGAGCACCTCGTGACGGCCGGCTACCTGGGCCGCAAGACCGGCCGCGGCTTCCGCACCTACCCCTGACCGGTTCGCACCACCTGGCGATCGTGGGAACAAGTTGACGCCCTGAGGTCACTTAGTTCCCACGATCCTGAGCCCGGCACTGCCGTTTCGGGCCTGTGGATGAGCGCCGGGGCGGTCGGCTCCGGCCCGGGATGCTGGTGGCGTGGCCGATCTCGTGGCGTTCGGACCGGTTCTCGGAGGGCCGCCGGTTCCGAGGGACCTGGCGTCACTGCGGGAGGTCGTGGCGCAGCAGCGGGGCCTCGTCACCCGGCGGCAGTGTCTGTCGGCGGGTATGACCGACCGCGCCATCCGGCATCGCCTTCACCTCGGTCGCTGGGTCCCGGTTCGCCACGGCGTCTACCTCACGGTGCCGGGCCGCGAAGGGTGGTGGTGGGATGCGACGTCCGCACTGCTCAGCGTCGGGTCCGGTTCGGCGTGGGCCTTCGGGACGGCCGGCTTCGCGCACGGGCTGCTGCGGACGCCGCCGACGAGGGTGGAGCTCCTCGTCCACGCACAGATCCACGTCCGGCCGGGGCCGGGGATCCGCGTCTATCGCAGTCGGCACGCCGACCATCGAGTCGACGACCTGCACTGGCCGTGGCGAACCCGGTTCGAGGAGACCATCCTGGATCTGGCCGAACGGGGAACGACCGACGACATGTTCGCCCTCCTCGGCCGCGCCTTCCAACGCGGCGGGACGACTGAGGCGACGCTCCGAGCGCTCCTGGCGACTCGAGCTCGGCATCGCCGGCGCGACCTGCTGAACGACGTGATGGGCGATGTGGCGAGTGGCGCCGAAAGTGCGATGGAGGTGCGCTACGTCCGCGACGTCGAGCGCGCTCACGGTCTTCCCTGCGGGCGTCGCCAGGCACCGACGGTCGTGGGGCGGATGCGACTTCACGATGTCGCCTATGACGCCGAGCGGGTGCTGGTCGAGCTGGACGGAGAGCTCGGGCACGCGGGGGCCGGGAGGATCCTCGACGGCCGCCGTGACCGCCGCAGCGCGACCAAGGGATGGCTGACCATGCGAGCGTTCTGGCCGGACGTCGCCGGCACGCCCTGTGACCTGGCCGTCGAGGTGGCCGAGGTGCTCCGGGAGCGAGGATGGGATGACGTGCCGTGGCCGTGCCGTCAGGCCGCGTGTGCCGTCGGCCGGACAGTGTGGTGACGAGCTGACCCCAGAGGGTTGACTTGTTCCCACGATCCGACAAGCGCGGGCACCTGAGACCTCCGCGCGGGATTGGGGGTCCTTGATTACGATCGCCGGGTGACGGAACGGACCGGACGCGGCGCGCCTCGGTGGTTCCGCCGGACCGTCACGATCGTCGTCACCCTCGTGGCCGTGCTCGCGGCGCTGGTCGTCGGCCTGACCCTCCTGCCCTACAACCCGCCCGTCGCGGTCAGTCCCGGCGCGCTTACGGCGGAGCAGGCCGAGGCGGGCTACGCGGACCTCATCGCGAAGGACGCCGCCGACCCGACCGTCCTGCCCGAGTGCAAGTCCATCGACGTGCGCCCCACCGTCCCCCAGCTCGGCGTCGTCCTGCTGTTCCACGGCTACACCAGCTGCCCGAACCAGTTCTCCGCGCTGGCGACCCGGTTGGCGGCGGCGGGGTACCGGGTCCTCGTCCCGCGCTGGCCCGAGCACGGTGTCGCCGACACCAACGCCGAGCCGAACCCGGTCGACCCGCAGGAGCTGGCCAACTTCGCGATGCGCACGACGGCCATCGCGCTGGGGCTGGACCAGCGCACCGTCCTCGGTGGGCTCTCCGGCGGCGCCACCCTCGCGCTCTGGGCGGCCGAGCACAACGCCGGCGTTCAGCGCGTCGTCGCCCTGGGGCCGTTCTTCGGTCCCGCGGCCGTCCCGACGCTCCTCTCGCACGCGACCGGCAACCTCATGCGGTTCGTCCCCAACGTCGACGTCTGGTGGGACTTCTCGCGCCAGGAGGCCGTCCAGGTCCCGCGCTACAGCTACGCCAAGTTCGCCACCCGGAGCCTGGCCGGCCTGATGAGCATCGGCTCGACGGTCGGCAGGACGCGCAGCAACGCCTACGTCGTCCACGTGCTCAACGTCGCCGACGCGTCGCTCGACCCGGCGGCGGTCCGCGTGCTGGTCGGCCAGCAGCGCGACGCGGGCGACCTGGTGAGCGTCTACGAGTTCCCCGCCTCCCTGCACGCCCCGGACCGGTACGTCGACCCCGACGACCCTGACAACCGGATCGAGCAGACCTTCCCGGCGCTGGTCGACCTCTTCACCACCGGCGCCACCGGCCGACTGACCCCCAGCTGAGACCGGGAGAATCATCGGTATGCCTCGTGAGAACCGCCGCCGCAACGAGCACCGCCCGCTGGCGGCGGGAGGGTTCGGGGAGACGACGACCGAGCGGTATGCCGGATCGCTCTGGACCGTGCGCCGGGTGAGCGGTGCCCGGGCCACCCGCACGTACCTCTGCCCCGGATGCCAGCAGGAGGTCGCCGTCGGGACACCGCACGTGGTCGCGTGGCCGGCCGAGGGCGTGGGCGGCCTCGGGGACCGGCGGCACTGGCATACCGGCTGCTGGACCCGGCGGGATGCCCGCCCCGCGGGCAACGCCTACCGCTGAGCACCCGCTCGGTAGCCTGCCCCTCATGAGCCGCGACCCTGACGAGATCCGGGCCAGCTCCATCCTCCCGGCGCGACGCAGCGACGTCGTCCTCCACACCGCCGACGGCCTCCGGCTGGTGGGGGAGCTCGCGCTCCCGGAGCGTCGGGACCCGGTCGCGACGCTCGTCACGCTCCACCCGCTGCCCACGCACGGCGGGTTCATGGACAGCCACGTCTTCAAGAAGGCGGCCTACCGCCTGCCCGCTCTCGCCGGGCTCGCCGTGCTCCGCTTCAACCTTCGGGGGGTGACCTCGCCGCGCGGAACGTCAGAGGGGACGTTCGACAACGCCGACGCCGAGCGGTTCGACGTCGCCGCGGCGATCGAGTACGCCGAGTTTCACGAGGCGCCGGAGCTGCCGCACCGGTGGCTGGTCGGCTGGTCCTTCGGCACCGACCTGGCCCTCATGTACGGCAACGACCCGTCGATCGAGGGCGCCATCCTGCTCAGCCCGCCACTGCGCTACTCCGCCCCGGAACACCTTGGCGAATGGGCAGACTCGGGCAAGCCGCTGCTCGCTCTCGTTCCCGAGCTCGACGACTACCTCCGGCCCGTTGAGGCTCGCGAGCGGTTCGCCGCCGTCCCGCAGGCGGAGGTCATCGGCGTGGACGGCGCGAAGCACCTCTGGGTCGGCGAGCCCTACGTCCGGCGGGTTCACGAGGAGATCGTCCGACGCGTCAACCCCTCGGCGCTGCCGCTGGCGACCAGCTGGCCGGCCGCCGACCAGCGGCACGAGCAGTCGCCCGCGACCCGGCTGCCCGCGTGACGCGTTGTCAGGCGAAGCAGCTCGGGGCGTTGAGGGTGACCTGCGGGGTGTTCATGACGGTCTCGTCGGTCCCGAGGCGGTAGCTGACGACGAGGGTCAGGACCGACGGGATGGCGCCGCGGACCGAGAACCGGAAGGTCGCCCGGGTGTCGGTCGAGCCGGCGGGCACGCTGAACGAGTCGGAGGCGAAGCTCTCGACGATGTCACCCCTGAGGTCGATGCCGGTTGCGGTCACCGTCACGTCGGCGGCGGTGGGGTTCGCCGCGGACAGGACCACCTGGTAGGGGGTGAAGGGCAGGACGCGCTGCACGAGGCAAGCGGAGACGGCCGTCACGGTGACGGCGGGTGAGGCGGCCATCGCCGGAGCGGCCCCGGCGACGATGACCGCGGGTACCGACCACGCCGACGCCGACACCACGGTGCGGCGCCGGATCCGTCCGGCCTCGTGCGGCGACGTGCTCATGACGCTCCTTCCCTCTTCGTCACCAGGAAGTGTGCAGCGGGGCGCCCTCCGCGAACCCGGCGGTGCTCTGGAGCCCCACGACCGCCTGGTCGTGGAACTCACCGATCGTGCGGGCGCCGGCGTAGGTGAAGGCCGACCGCACGCCGGCGGTGATCGCGTCGAGCAGGTCCTCCACGCTCGGCCGGGCCGGGTCGACGAACATCCGCGCGCTGGAGATGCCTTCCTCGAAGAGAGCCTTGCGGGCCCGGTCGTAGGAGGACTCCGTCGCCGTGCGGGTCCGGACCGCGCGAGAGGAGGCCATGCCGAAGGACTCCTTGTATGCGCGTCCGTCCGCCGTCGCCTGCAGGTCGCCCGGTGACTCGAGGGTGCCGGCGAACCAGGACCCGATCATGACGTTCGAGGCGCCCGCGGCCAGGGCGAGCGCGACGTCGCGAGGGTGGCGGACGCCACCGTCGGCCCAGACGTGGGCACCGAGCTCGCGAGCGGCGGTCGCGCACTCGAGCACCGCTGAGAACTGGGGCCGTCCGACGCCGGTCATCATCCGCGTCGTGCACATCGCGCCCGGTCCGACGCCGACCTTGACGATGTCGGCGCCGGCCTCGACGAGGTCCCGAACCCCTTGGGCCGCAACGACGTTGCCGGCACAGATCGGGATCTCGAGACCGAGGTCACGGACGGCGTGCAGCGTCTCGAGCATCTTCTCCTGGTGGCCGTGCGCGGTGTCGACCACGAGCAGGTCGATGCCGGCCGCCGCCAGCTCCTTCGCCCGGCCGACGACGTCGCCGTTGATGCCGACCGCCGCCGCGACGCGAAGCCGGTCGTGGGCGTCGACGTTGGGCCGGTAGACCGTCGCGCGCAGGGCCCCCTGGCGGGTGAGGATGCCGACCAGCCGTCCGTCGGCGTCGACGGCCGGCGCGAGCCGGTGACGGGCCGTGCTGAGCCGGTGGAAGGCGTCCTCGGCCGACTCGTCGGCCCCGATGGTGACGACGTCGCGGCTCATCACGTCGCGCACCTGGGTGAACCGGTCCACGCCACTGAGGTCGGCCTCGGTCACCAGCCCGATGGGGTGGTGTCGCTCGTCGACGACGACGGCGGCGCCGTGGGCCCGCTTCTGGAGCAAGGTGAGGGTGGCACCCACGGTCTCCACCGGGTCCACGGTGATCGCCGTGTCGTGGACGAGGTTCCGGGACTTGACGAAGGAGACGACATCGGCAACGACGTCGGTCGGGATGTCCTGAGGGATCACGCTGAGGCCGCCGCGACGGGCGACCGTCTCGGCCATCCGCCGGCCCGAGACGGCGGTCATGTTCGCCACGACGATGGGGATGGTGTTGCCCGACCCGTCGGTGCACGAGAGGTCGACGTCCATCCGCGAGGTGACCGACGAGCGCGCCGGGACCATGAAGACGTCGTCGTAGGTCAGGTCGAACGTCGGCTCGAGGCCGTTGAGGAACCGCACCGCACGACTTTACCGGCCCGCCGCCCACCGACCGGGTGCCGCGGGACCCCTCCCCATGCCGCCGAGAGGCCAGCTTTGGCCGCTATGGCGCAGCCCATAGCGGCCGAAGCTGGCCTCTCGGCCAGAAAGGTGCGGGCGGGCGGCCGGCGCGCGGTCACACCCGTCGTTGGCGCGGGACCAGCACCTCGTCGTAGAGCAGCAGCAGGCCGGCCGCCGCGGGGATGGCCAGCAGGGCGCCGAGCATCCCCAGCAGCGTCCCGCCGATGAGCGCCGCGACGATGGTGACGGCCCCCGGTACCGAGACGGTCCGCTGCATGATCCGCGGCGCCACGAGGTAGTTCTCGGTCTGCTGGTAGACGATGAAGTAGACCAGCGCGATGACCGCCTTGGTGGGGTCGTCGAACAGCGCGACGACCGCGACCAGGACCGCCCCCAGCGTCGCCCCGACCATGGGAACCAGCCCGAGGAAGCCGACCGCCACGGCGAGCACCGCCGCATACGGGATCCCGACGATCGACATCATGATCCAGGCGCAGAAGGCGTTGACCGCGGCGACGACGACCTGACCGATCGCGTAGGAGCCGACCCGCCGCATGATCTCCTCGGAGAGCGAGATCACCCGGGGGCGGCGGCTGGCCGGTACCACCGCATACGCCGCCTGCTTGAGCGTCGGCAGCGACGAGAGGAAGTAGAGGGTCAGCACCAGCACCGTCAGCGCCGAGAAGACGCCCTCCGCGACGATCCGTCCCGCGCCGAGCACGCCACCGGCGACCTGCGACATGAAGTCGCTGTCGGTGAGCCGCTTGTTGAGCTCCTCCTGGATCTTGTCGACCACGTGGTAGTGCTGGTCGATGTCCTGGACCCGCGGGTTGCTGAGCACGTCGTTGACGTAGTGGGGCGCGTTCTGGGCGAGCTCGCCGGCCTGCTGGGTCACGGGCGGCACGACGACGAAGCCGAGCAGCACGAACGCGCCGACGGCCATGGCGAACACGGCCGCCACGGCACCGCCGCGGCGCAGGCCGCGACGGACGAGGAGCTCGACGACCGGGTTGAGGGAGAGGGTGAGGAAGAAGGCGACGGTCAGCAGGGTCAGGACCGTGCCGAGCGACGACACCGCCTGCCAGAGCGCGTAGGCGGCGAGCACCCCGATCGCGCCGACGAAGCCGACGTAGAACGGGGACTGCCGGTTCAGCGGGCGGCCGGCCTGTCCGTAGGGGCGACGAGCCCCGCGAACCTCGGGCTCGGCGACCATCGGTTCGGCGTCCTGGCGCGGCAGGGTGTCTGCCAGGAGCGAGTGGGTCAGCTGTTCGTCGTCGTCGGTGCGGTCGTCACCGAGGTCGAGGGGCCGGCGCCGGCTCTCCTCGACGCGAGCCCGCTGGCGCGCCCTGAAGGCCCGCTCCCGGTCCCGGAGACCGCGGAGGCGGCCGACGACGTCGAGCATGCTTCGACGCTAACCGCGCGCCGAGCCGCCTCTGGGGAGGCGGGGCCGTCACACGTCGCGGAACCAGCCGAGCTCGGTCGAGAAGCGCTCCCGCTTCTCGGGATCGGTCACCCCGAGGCCCTCTCGTGGCGCCAGGGTGAGGACGCCGACCTTGCCCTGGTGCAGGTTCCGGTGGACGTCGTACGCCGCCTGGCCCACGTCCTCCATCGGGTATGCCCGGCTCAGGGTCGGGTGGATGAGGCCGCGGTCGATGAGGGCGTTGGCCTCCCACGCCTCCCGGTAGTTGGCGAAATGGGAGCCGATGATGCGCTTGAGGTTCATCCAGAGGTACCGGTTGTCGTACTCGTGGAGGTAGCCCGAGGTCGAGGCGCACGTGACGATCGTGCCGCCCTTGCGGGCCACGAACACGCTGGCGCCGAACGTCTCCCGTCCCGGGTGCTCGACGACGATGTCGGGGTCGCGGCCGCCGGTGAGCGAGCGGATCCTCGCCCCGAACCGCCGCCACTCCGTCTGGTCCTGCGTCGCGTCGGGGCCGTCACCGGTCCAGAAGCGGTACCCCTCGCCGGAGGCCGCCGACCGGTCGATGACCAGCTCGGCGCCCATCCGGTGGCAGATCTCGGCCTTGTCGGGGCTGGACACCACGCAGACGGGTGTGGCGCCGCCGGCAAGGGCCATCTGTGTCGCGTAGGAGCCAAGCCCGCCGCTGGCCCCCCAGATGAGGACGACGTCGCCGAGCTTCATGCCGGCCCCGTTGCGGGAGACCAGCTGCCGGTATGCGGTGCTGTTCACCAGCCCGGGGGAGGCCGCCTCCTCCCAGGTGAGGTGGGCGGGCTTGGGCATCAGCTGGTTGGTCTTGACGATGGCCAGCTCGGCCAGGCCGCCGAAGTTGGTCTCGAAGCCCCAGATCCGCTGCTCCGGGTCGAGCATCGTGTCGTTGTGGCCGTCGGCGGCCTCCAGCTCGACGGAGAGGCAGTGCGCCACGACCTCCTGACCGGGATGCCACAGGTGGACGCCGGGGCCGGTACGCAGCACGACGCCGGCCAGGTCGGAGCCGACCACGTGGTAGGGCAGGTCGTGCCGCTTGGTCTCGGGGGAGAGCCGGCCGTAGCGCTCGAGGAACCGGAACGTCGAGATCGGCTCGAAGATCGACGTCCAGACGGTGTTGTAGTTGATCGCGCTGGCCATGACCGCGACCAGCGCCTCGCCGGGGGCCAGCTCGGGGACCGGCACGTCGTCGACGTGCAGCGACTTGCGCGGGTCCTTGTCGCGGCTGGGCAGGTCCTCGAACAGGCCCTCCTCGTCGCGGTGCACGGTCACGGCGCGGTAGGAGTCGGGTACCGGGAGGGCCTCCCACGCGGCGGCGGTGCGCTCTCCGGCCATGATCGCGTCGCGGATCTCGTCCATAGGACCCCGGCTCCTGTTCCGTCGGCGGAAGGTGGCCCGACCGTACTGGCGGGTAGCCTCTGCCCTCCGAGCGGTGAGACGCCCGTCACGAGGTGACCTGGCTCACGCAGGACCGTGCCGGCGATCAGTCCTGGAGGACCCCTTGACGACGCGCGATCGCCGCGGCCTCGGTCCGGCCGGCGGCGCCGAGCTTGGCCAGGATGTTGGAGACGTGCACGCTGACCGTCTTGGTGCTGATGAACAGCTGGCGCCCGATCTCGCCGTTGCTCCGGCCCTGCGCCACGAGTCCGAGGATCTCCTGCTCCCGCGCGGTCAGGGCGACCGAGGTCGCACTGTCCTCGTCGCGCCCGCGACCCGGCCCGGCCACCGCGCGCAGCTCGGCGAGGAGCGGCTCGGCCTTGAGCCGGCGTGCCGTCGCCCGGGCGGTGGTGACGAGGGTGCGGGCCTCGGCGGGCGCGCCGGCCGCGTGCAGGGCCGCCGCCAGCCGCGTGCGAGAGCGCGCGGTCTCGAAGGCGTGTCCCATCTCCTCGAACGCCGCGACGCTCGCCCGCCAGGCCGTGACCAGCTGCTCCGAGGACGGTGGGTCGACATCGGCGAGCCAGCGCAGCCGCAGGATCTCCGCCTCGCCGCGCGCGAACCACGCCCTCGCCTCGACCCGGGACGCCCCCTCCAGGGACTGGGTGGCCACGAACTCGCGGCTCCCTTGCGCATGGCGCTCCCCGAGCGCCGCCCACTCGGCACGTTCGGACCGGGTGAGCGCGGAGACGTGCGACGCGACCTGGCCCAGGAGGACGGCGCTGAGCCGCAGCCGGAGCCACATGATGCTGCCCGGCCACAGCCGGTGCAGCGTCGCAATGGCCTCGTCGTGGAAGTCCCGGGCCGCCTCGAGCTCGCCGCGGCCGCCGTAGAGGTCGATCGCGGCCGTCGTGCAGTAGAGCACCATCGCGCCGTCCCGCTCCCAGAACGGGCGGATGGCGGCGATGTGGTCGAGCGCCTCCGTCGAGCCGCGTCCGGCCTCGACGTCGAGGGAGATCGAGCGCAGGTAGGCCTCGGCCAGTGGCGGTGGCGCCTCACCCGACGTGTCGGTGATGGCGAGCACGTCGTCCCAGTCGCCGAGGATGTAGGCGGCGAGGCCCGCGACGGCCCGGGCGTCCAGTCCCCACGGGGACCACGGTCGCCCACTGGCCCGAGACCGTGCCAGGGCCTCGAGGTAGAGCCGCCGGGCGTCGGCGAACCGCCCGATGCCGTAGTGCACGGTGGCCAGCTGGTGCAGGGCGCGGATCTCGACGTCCACGTCGGCGCCGGCCTCGCCGAGGACCTTCTGCAGCCGCGCGATGGCGTCGTCGGGCTGCCCGGAGAGGTCGGCCACCCGGGCCAGCACCAGGGAGGCGGCCCGGGCGAGGCCGGGGAACCCCAGCTCGGTGGCCATGCGGACCGCCTCGGACGCCGCGGCGGCCGCCGCCTCGGTGCGGTGGTGCCAGCGCTGCGCCTGCGCGTGGATCATCAACGCCCGGGCTCGCAGCTTGGACGGAGGCTCCTCCGGGATCAGCGCCAACGCCTCGGTGGTCAGGTCGCGCGGGTCGAAGTCGACCTCGGTGGTGAACGCCGACTCCGCCTTGGCGAGCAGCAGCCGGGCGCGCGACTCCACGGGCGCGGAGTCGGGCAGCATCGCCAGGTGAGCGGAGACGAGCTTGACCGCGCGGTAGGCGTCGCCGGCGTCGATGAGCGCGTCGGCCGCGCTCGCCACGAGGCGGACCTCGACGGCGGCGCGGGGTCCGAGCAGCTCCAGGGCCGACTGGTAGTGCTGGGCCGCCTCCTCCGGGGCCCCGACGCGCATGGCCTCGTCGCCGGCCTCGGTGCTGGCGGCGATCGCGGTCTCGGTGTCGTTGGCGGCTCGGGCGTGCCGGGCCAGCTCCGCCGAGGTGCCCGGGACGCTGCCGTCCTGCAGGGCGGTGACGTAGGCGGTGTGGAGGCGGGACCGCTCGCCGGGCAGGAGGTCGTCGTAGACCGCCTCGGACAGCAGGGCGTGGCGGAACGCATACACCGCATGCCCCCCGGCCTGACGGGGCTCGAGGATGAGCGCGTCGACCGCCTGGCGGAGGGCGAGGTCGAGATCCGCCGCGTCCGCGCCGGAGGCCGCCAGCACACGGGTCAGGAGCTCGTGCGAGACGCGCCGGCCCGCGACCGAGGCGGCACCGACCACGCGGCGGGAGGGCTCGTCGAGCCGGTCGAGGCGGACCAGCAGCAGGTCGGCGAGGTCCACGGGCAGGGTGGCGGCGGTCGAGAGCTCCTCCAGGCCGGTGAGCTCCTCGATGAAGAAGGCGTTGCCGTCGGCCCGGGAGATGATCGCCCGGACCTGCTCGTCGGTCAGCGGCTCGGGGTGGAGGGCGTGCACCAGCGTGCGGACGGACGCCTCGGACAGCGGACCGACCTGCAGCCGGTGCAGGCCCGGGAGCCGGGACCACTCGGCGAGCGTGGGGCGAAGCGGGTGGCGGCGGTGGACGTCGTCGCTGCGGTAGGACACGACCAGCGAGACGGGCGCCTCGAGCTGGCGGGCGAACAGGTAGCTGAGCAGCTCGCGGGAGGACTGGTCGGCCCAGTGGACGTCCTCGACCACGACGAGCAGCGGCTGCACCCGGGCGGCCTCCTCGAGCAGGGCGTGGATGCCCGCGAAGAGGTCGGACCGGCTGGAGCGCTCGTCGGCACCGGGCGCGTGGTCGACGCCCTCACCGGCCTCCTCCGGCACCGGGGCCACGCGGACCCGCTGGCGGGGGAGCAGCCGCATGATGGCCGGGTAGGTCTGGGCGACGGTGTCGACGACCGCCGGCAGCTCGTCCTGGAGCCGGCCGAGGATCTCCGAGAAGGGGAGGAAGGGCAGGGCGCTGTCGCCGAAGTCGAGGCTGTGCCCGACGACCACCAGGCGGCCGGCGGCGACGGCGCGGTCACGCAGCGCCAGCAGCAGGCGCGTCTTGCCGACGCCGGCGTCGCCGCCGATGAGGACCGAGCCGCTGCCCTCGGGATCGTCGACGGCCGCAAACGAGGCGAGCTCGGCGAGGAGCTCGTCGCGACCGACGAGCGGCGCGCGTCGGTCCACGGTGCTCATGGGGTCCATCATCGTGGCTGCCGGCGACATCCCCGGCATCCCCGACACCGACGAACCCCGCGAGATCTCCGGGGTGGAGGTCGCGGGGTTCGCGGTCTGGTCCTGCACGTACGCCAGGCGCGGCTGGTCCGTCTCGCCGACGACGTTGTCGGTATGCGGCGAGGTGCCCGTGAGGGTCACCGGGCTCAGCGGCTGAAGGCGGGCCGCAGCACCGGGCGGTGCCCCTCGACGGGGCGGGGCGTGTCGTCCGCGTCCGGGCCGGCGGGCTGGTGGCGGCGGTGCGACCAGCCGCGGTAGCCCTCGAGGCGACGGCTGCGGTCCGCGGAGACGGTGTCGACAGTGGTGATGGGGAACATCGCAGCACTCCTTGTGTGGTTTCGCCGGACTGTTTGTCCGACGCCACTGACAGTGCGCTGCTGAGGTACCCCGGGGCATGGGGAGGACGCCCTATCTCTGGCGGGCGCCGCTACCTCAGATGAAGCCCGTTCCCCGCTACCTCAGACGGGTGCCAGCCGGCTCAGTGGTGCGCGGCCGGCTCCACGAGCTCGACGAGCACCCCGCCGGCGTCCTTGGGGTGGACGAAGTTGACCCGGCTCCCCGCGGTGCCTCGGCGGGGTGCGTCGTAGAGCAGCCGCAGCCCGCGCTCGCGGAGCATGGTGCTGGCCTCCTCGACGTCCTCGACGCGGTAGGCGACCTGCTGGACGCCGGGGCCGCTGCGGTCGAGGAACTTCGCGATCGTCGACTCCGGGGTGAGCGGGGCGAGGAGCTGCACGCACGAGCCCGAGTCGCCTACCGACATCATCGCCTCGCGGACCCCCTGCTCCTCGTTGACCTCCTCGTGGACGAGCCGCATACCGAACATCCGCTCGTAGAAGATCTTCGCCTCGTCGAGGTCCGCGACGGCGACGCCGACATGGTCGATCGCCGTGAAGAGGTGCGGGAACTCGCTCATGCGGCGAGGGTATGCCCGCGACGGCGACCGTGGTCAGCCCACAGGGGCCGGTGTGCTGACCGTCACCTGGACCGGGTCGGTCGGCTGGCCGAACCAGTGGACCGACTCGCGGAGCAGCTGCAGCTGCAGGGTCGGCGCGCCGACGAGCGGCGCCCGGAGGGACACGGTCTGCGTCGAGACCCGACCGGGATCCACGCTCTCCGACATCTCGAAGCGGGGCGTGCCCCACTCGGTGTTGTCGGGAGGCGACTGGGTGCCCAACCGGTAGCCGCGACCGGACTCGAAGGTCGTCGTCCCGGTGTTGTCGATGGTGACCGCGAGGTTCAGGGTCTCGCCGGGCGTGACCGACGTCGGGACCCCGCCGGCGAACGTGACGTGCCCGTCGTCGATATAGGCGGGGCTCGGGTCCTTGCGCTGGTACGGCAGGACGAAGAAGCCGCGCACGTGGCCGGACTGGCCGGCCATCGAGGTGCCGTTGGTGAGGATCGGGCGGGCCGGTGCCGAGGAGCCGATGTCGAGGGAGATCGTGACGTTGTCGCTGCCCTCGTAGTTGGAGTCGTAGACGTGCAACGTCAGCTGAGTGCCGACGAGGTCGTACCCGTAGACCAGCTCGACGTGGTTCTGGAACACGTCCCACGGCCAGGCGCTCTGGGCCAGGACGACCCCGATCGGGACGAGGCCGCCGGCGTCGATGTAGCGCATCACCTGGCGCGCGGCGTCGACCGTCTCCGCGTACAGGCCCTTGCCCCAGAACCACGTCCCGTGGTCGAGCTCCTGGGTCGCGTGGATCCAGTAGGGGATCACGCCGGGGCCGAGGAAGCTGTCGAGCAGCCGCGAGAGAATATGCCGCCCGAGCGGCAGCGGGATGCCCTGGGAGTTCGTGGACCGGAGCTGCGGAGTCCCGCTCTCGTGAATGTCCCGCGCCAGGAACGACATCCCGCCGCAGAGGCCCATCTTCGTGACGTCGATCGACGCCGACGGTAGACCCGCCAGCGAGATCCGCAGGTCGAGGCCGGCCGGCCAGGGACCGTTGTGGAACAGCGGCGCGGAGCGGCTGGGCAGGAATCCGCTGACGTACGGCATGACGACCTCCGAGGACAGATCATGCGCCAGAGGCGATGACCGTGGAGAGGACACCAGCGTGCCTCCTGATACCGCCCCTGAACAGGGTGCGACACGTCGGTGGGGCCGGTGGTCGGTGTGGGGAGCGCCACCCTCGGCCGGGGGCGGTGGGGATGCGTCGCGGACTAGAATCGATGTTCGTCCACCGACGCCGTTGACACCCGCAGGAGACCCCTCATGAGCGCAGATCCCACCGTCATCGTCGGAGGCGCCCGCACCGGCATGGGCCGGCTGCTCGGCTCGCTCAAGGACTTCTCCGCCACCGACCTCGGGGGCTTCGCCATCAAGGGCGCGCTGGAGAGCTCGGGTGTCGCGTCCGACCAGGTCGACTACGTGATCATGGGCCAGGTGCTGCAGGCCGGCGCCGGCCAGATTCCCGCGCGCCAGTCGGCGAGCAACGCCGGCATCCCGATGAACGTCCCGGCGTTGACTATCAACAAGGTCTGCCTGTCCGGCCTCGACGCGATCGCGCTGGCCGACCAGCTGATCCGCGCGGGCGAGTTCGAGGTCGTCGTCGCGGGCGGCAGGAGTCGATGACCAACGCCCCGCACCTGCTGGAGAAGTCCCGCGAGGGCTACAAGTACGGCGACGTGACGATGCGCGACCACATGGCGTACGACGGCCTGTGGGACGCCTTCACCGACCAGCCGATGGGCCTGCTCACCGAGAGCGCCAACACCGGCGAGGTCGCGTTCACGCGTGAGGAGCAGGACGCCTTCGCCGCCCGCTCCCACGAGCTGGCCGCCAAGGCGTGGAAGGACGGCGTGTTCGACGACGAGGTCGTCGCCGTCAGCGTCCCGCAGCGCAAGGGTGACCCGGTCGAGTTCAAGGCCGACGAGGGGGTCCGCGCCGACACCTCGGTCGAGTCGCTCGCCCGGCTGCGTCCGGCGTTCAGCAAGGACGGGACGATCACCGCCGGCACGGCGTCGCAGATCTCGGACGGGGCGGCCGCGGTCGTCGTGATGCGTCGCTCGAAGGCCGAGGAGCTGGGCTTGTCGTGGGTCGCCGAGATCGGCGCGCATGGCGTCGTCGCGGGGCCCGACTCGAGCCTGCAGGCGCAGCCCGCCAACGCCATCGTCGCTGCCTGCGCGAAGGAGGGGATCGCGCCGACCGACCTCGACCTCGTCGAGATCAACGAGGCGTTCGCGGCCGTCGGGCTCGCCTCGACCAAGCTGCTGGGCCTGGACGCAGACAAGGTCAACGTCAACGGCGGCGCCATCGCCACCGGCCACCCGGTCGGGATGTCCGGCGCGCGGATCGTCCTGCACCTGGCGCTGGAGCTGCAGCGTCGCGGTGGCGGGATCGGGGCGGCCGCCCTGTGCGGCGGCGGCGGCCAGGGCGACGCCCTCGTCGTGCGCGTCCCCGCAGCGAGCGCGTAGCCGCCTCCCAACCGTACTCACTTTCCTGTTTCGCGGATCCCTCATCTCGACGGAGACCTGTCCGGTCGGAGAACCCGCCGACCCGGTTCGCTAGCCTCCCTCCGGTTGGCGCGACAGGTCGACGTCCCGGCCCTGGTCGATGCGGCCAGGGCCGGCTCTCCGCGAGCCGTGGCCCGGCTCATCTCGCTCGTCGAGGACGCCCATCCCGCGCTGCGCGAGGTGATGGCCGCGCTGACGCCGTCCGCCGGCCGCGCCCGCGTCGTCGGGCTCACCGGACCGCCGGGGTGGGCAAGTCCACCACGACGAACGTGCTGGTCGGCGCGCTGCGGGCTCGCGGCGAGCGGGTGGGGGTCCTGGCGGTCGACCCGTCGTCGCCGTTCTCCGGCGGGGCCCTGCTGGGCGACCGGATCCGGATGCAGGACCACGCGACCGACCCTGAGGTCTACCTGCGGTCGATGGCCTCGCGGGGGCACCTCGGGGGCCTGTCCTGGGCCACGCCGCAGGCCCTTCGGGTGATGGACGCCGCCGGGTGCGACGTCGTGCTGGTCGAGACGGTGGGGGTGGGGCAGTCCGAGGTCGAGGTGGCCGGGCTAGCCGACACGACGGTCGTGCTGCTCGCGCCGGGCATGGGTGACGGGATCCAGGCGGCCAAAGCCGGCATCCTCGAGGTCGCCGACGTGTTCGTCGTCAACAAGGCCGACCGGGACGGCGCCGACGCCACCGTGCGTGACCTGCGGCACATGATCTCGCTGGGTGACCGGGCTGCCCCAGGCCTCTGGCGGCCACCTGTGGTCAGGACGGTCGCCTCCTCCGGCAGCGGTGTCGACGACCTCGTGAAGGCGCTGGACACGCACCGTGCGTGGCTGCGGAAGACGGGCAACCTGCGGGTACGGCGGCTGGCTCGTGCAGCCGACGAGATCGAGGCGATCGCGTTGTCAGCGTTGCGTTCTCGTATCGCCGGGTTGCGGTCCACGGACAGCGTGCAGCAGCTGGCCGAACAGGTCGTCGACGGTGCGATGGACCCCTACTCGGCGGCGGACCGGGTCGTCGAGGCGCTCACCTGACACGTGTGCCGCACGCGATTCCCCGGAAGCGGGCGGATCTGGGTGAGTCCCACCGGGAAACCTGTGCAGCTCGGACCGGTGGGGTACCTCTCCTGGCGGGGGGACGCATCTCGGTTCGCGCCGTACCCGCGCGATCTGCCTAGGATGTGCAAGGCCCGCCAATGTCGCTCGGCCGCAGCGCCCCGGCGCACAGCCGCGGGACGACGAAAGGCACAAATGGAGATCTGGCCCGGCAAGCCCTACCCGCTCGGAGCGACGTACGACGGGACGGGCGTCAACTTCGCGATCTTCTCCGGCGTCGCCGAGCAAGGTCGAGCTGTGCCTCATCGGCGACCGTGGCAAGGAGACCCGGCTGGCCTTGCCCGAGGTGGACGGCTACGTGTGGCACGGGTTCATCCCGGCGTGCAGCCCGGGCAGCGCTACGGGTTCCGCGTCCACGGGCCCTACGAGCCCGTCCTCCGGACTGCGGTGCAACCCGGACAAGCTGCTGCTCGACCCCTATGCCAAGGCTATCGACGGCGAGATGAGCGGCGACCCGTCGCTGTTCGGGTACAACTTCGACGACCCACGACCCGGCCTCGACCCGGATCCCAACACCCTGGACAGCCTCGGCCACACGCTGACCTCGGTCGTGATCAACCCGTTCTTCGACTGGGGGCAGGACCGAGCCCCGGGCCACGACTACCACGAGTCGATCATCTACGAGGCGCACGTCAAGGGTCTGACGAAGCGACTTCCGGCTCTGCCCAAGGAGATCCGCGGCACGTACGCCGGCATCGCCACCCCGCGACGATCGCGCACCTGAAGGAGCTCGGCGTCACCGCCATCGAGCTGATGCCGGTCCACCAGTTCGTCCAGGACTTCACCCTGCTCGACGACGGGCTGCGCAACTACTGGGGCTACAACACCATCGGCTTCCTCGCACCGCACAACGGCTACGCGGCCTACGGCACCCGCGGCCAGCAGGTGCAGGAGTTCAAGTCGATGGTCAAGGCGCTGCACGAGGCCGACATCGAGGTCATCCTCGACGTCGTCTACAACCACACCGCCGAGGGCAACCACCTCGGTCCGACCCTGGCCTTCCGCGGGCATCGACAACCCCGCCTACTACCGGCTCGTCGACCGCAGACCCGGCCCACTACTACGACACGACAGGCACCGGCAACTCGCTGCTGATGCGGCACCCGCACGTCCTGCAGCTGATCATGGACTCGCTGCGCTACTGGGTGCTGGACATGCACGTCGACGGGTTCCGATTCGACCTCGCGGCGACACTGGCGCGCCAGTTCCACGACGTGACAGGCTTTCCGCGTTCTTCGACCTCGTCCAGCAGGACCCGGTGATCAGCCAGGTCAAGCTCATCGCCGAGCCGTGGGACCTCGGCGACGGCGGCTACCAGGTCGGCAACTTCCCGCCGCTGTGGACCGAGTGGAACGGCAAGTACCGCGACACGGTGCGCGACTTCTGGCGCGGCGAGCCGGCCACCTTCGGCGAGTTCGCCTCGCGCTTCACCGGCTCCTCCGACCTCTACGAGCACTCGGGGCGCAAGCCGATCGCGTCGATCAACTTCGTCGTCGCACACGACGGCTTCACGCTGCGAGACCTCGTGTCCTACAACGAGAAGCACAACGACGCCAACGGCGAGAACAACCAGGACGGCGAGAGCCACAACCGTTCGTGGAACTGCGGTGTCGAGGGTCCGACCGACGACCCGGCGATCAACGCGCTCCGGCTCCAGCAGCAGCGCAACTTCCTGACCACCCTCCTGCTCTCGCAGGGCGTGCCGATGATCGCCCACGGCGACGAGCTGGGTCGCACGCAGCTCGGCAACAACAACGCGCTACTGCCAGGACAACGACCTCACCTGGGTCGACTGGGACCTCGACGAGGAGCGACAACGAGCTGCTCCGCTTCACCCGGCGGCTGGTCCAGCTGCGCAAGGACCACCCGGTCTTCCGCCGCCGGCGGTTCTTCGCCGGCAGCGCGAACCACGGCGGCGAGAGCGACCTCGGCGACATCGCCTGGTTCATGCCCAACGGCAAGCACATGGACGAATCGGCTGGACGCGACGGCATGGCCCGGTCGCTCATGGTCTTCCTCAACGGCATGGCCATCCCGGCACCCGACCGGCGCGGCAACGTCGTCCGCGACGACTGCTTCCTGGTCGTCTTCAACGCCCACGACGGAGGCGATCGACCTTCACCCTGCCGGAGGAGGAGTACGGCCCGAGTGGTACATCGAGGTCGACACCCCGCGAGCGCCTCGGCCGCCACGCACGCGAGCGCCGGCCGCCGCCGACCCGGTCACCGCCGCGCCCTCGTCGGCCGGCCGCGTCGACGATGCTCGAGCCGGACACCGAGTTCCCCGTCTCGGCGCGCAGCATCGTCGTGCTCCGCAGCCCCTGCGGGCCGGAGGCGTGACCGGCGGAGCGAACGACGGCTGACCGCCGGGTGCCCACCGCCGACCTACCGGCTGCAGGTGCAGCCGGCTTCGGGTTCGGCGACGTCGACGCAGTCGCGGGCTACCTCGCCGACCTCGGCGTCAGCCACGCCTACCTCTCCCCGGTGCTGCAGGCGACGCCGGGCTCGACCCACGGCTACGACGTGCTCGACCATGCCGGCTGAGCGAGGAGGCCGGCGGCCGGGCGGCATTCGACGCGATGGTGCGCGACCCCCCGCGCGCTGGTCTCGGCATCGTCGTCGACGTCGTCCCCAACCATATGGCCGTCCCCGAGCCGGAGCACCTCAACGCCCCGCTCTGGTCGATGCTCCGCGACGGGCCGCGAATCGGCCGTACGCGTCCTGGTTCGACGTCGACTGGGACGCGGCCGGCGACCGCGTCGTGCTCCCGATCCTCGGCGGCACTGTCGACGAGGCGCTCGCGTCGGGTGAGCTGGTGCTCGCGACCGACGGCGGCACGGCCGGCGACGAGACCGTCGTGCGCTACTACGCCCACGAGCTGCCGGTCCGTCCGCGGCACGGAGCATCTGCCGCTGCGGAGCCCTCGACCGGCAGTGGTGGCGACTTGCGTCCTGGCGGGCCGCGGCGAGCACGCTGAACTACCGCCGCTTCTTCGACGTGGGCTCGCTGGCGGCGTGCGGGTCGAGGACCCCGAGGTGTTCGACGCCACCCACGGCTGCTGGTCCACCTGGTGGCGCCGGGGCGGTCGACGGGCTGCGGATCGACCACCCGGACGGCCTCGCCGACCCGCGCGGCTACCTGCGGCGGCTGGCCGACGCGACCGACGACGCCTGGGTCGTCGTCGAGAAGATCCTCGAGGGCGACGAGCGGCTCCCCGAGGACTGGCCGAGCGCCGGCACCACGGGCTACGACCTCCTGTGGCGGATCGGAGCGCTGTTCGTCGACCCGGCGGGCCAGCAGCCGCTGACCGACCAGCTGGCCCTCGTCTCCGGGGCGCGCCTCACGCTCGACGAGGTGGTCACGGCCTCGAAGCAGTACGTCGTCGGGACGGCCCTGGTGCCGGAGGTGCTGCGGCTGGTGCGCCGGGTCGGGGAGGTCCTGGCGGCCCCGTCCTCACCGGATCGTCCGTCGAGGGACTCCGTCGAGCGTGCCCTGGTGGCTCTGCTCGTCGGCATGGACCGCTACCGGGCCTACGTCGTCCCCGGCGAGGGGGTCGACCCCGAGGCGCAGCGGGTCCTCGACGACGCCGCGGCCCGGGCCCGCGAGCACCTGGACATCGAGGACCACCGGACCCTGGATGTCGTGGCCGAGCTCGTCCTCGGCCGGGTGGCCGACGCCGTACGCGCCGAAGCCGGTCCCGCGGTCGACGACGTGGTGGTGCGCTTCCAGCAGACCTGTGGACCGGTGATGGCCAAGGGGATCGAGGACACCGCGTTCTACCGGTGGCACCGTCTGGTCGGTCAGAACGAGGTGGGGGCCGACCCGGACCACTTCGCCGTGTCCCCGGACGAGCTCGCGTCGTTCGTCGAGCGGCTGGCGCAGGAGTGGCCACTCACGATGACCACCCTCTCGACCCACGACACGAAGCGGTCGGAGGACGTCCGCGCCCGTCTCGCGGCGATCTCCGAGCGGCCGGATGCGTGGCAGCACTGGGTCCGCGAGGCCCAGGAGTCGGCGCGCCCCTACCGCTCCGACCGGCTCGACGGCGCGACCGAGTACCTGCTCTGGCAGACCCTGGTCGGCGCCTGGCCCCTCTCCGAGGAGCGGCTGCAGGCGTACGCCACCAAGGCGGTTCGCGAGGCGAAGCTCCACACCGGGTGGTCCGATCCCGACGAGGACTACGAGGCGGCGGTCTCCACCTTTGTCATCGGCGTGGTGCAGGACGAGGGCATTCGGTCGCACGTCCGGTCGTGGCTCGCGGAGAGCGCCGATGAGGTACGCGTCGCCACGCTGGGCCAGAAGCTGCTCCAGCTCGTGCTGCCCGGAGTGCCCGACGTCTACCAGGGCACGGAGCTCGTCGACCTCTCGCTCGTCGACCCCGACAACCGCCGCGCCGTCGACTTCGAGGACCGGGTCGAGCGGCTCGCCCGGCTGGACGGCGGTGCCGACCCTCGCGACCTCGACGACGAGAAGCTGCTGGTCACCAGCCGCGCGCTCCGCCTGCGGCGCGACCGACCGGAGTGGTTCACGGCACCGGGTGCAACGTTCCGCCACGTCCGGACGGACACGGACCACGCCTTCGCCGTCGCCCGTGGCGACGCGTCCGGTGACCAGGTGGTGACGGTCGTGACGCGCCTGTCCGGCTCGCTTGACGGCTGGGGCCACCACGAGATCGCCGTTCCGGCCGGCCCGTGGACCGACCTGCTGACCGGGCGGGCCGTCATGAGCGACGGAACGATAGCCCTGGCCGGCATACTCGACCGCCTTCCCGTGGCACTCCTGACGAGAACGTATGACTGACAACGAGATTCGCGTCTGGGCACCGAACGCGAAACGCGTGGACGTCGACATCGAGCCGTTGGGGGGCGTGGTCACGACGGCGCCCATGACGCGACAGCCCAACGGCTGGTGGACGGCGCCCAGTGACCGGCCGGGACCCTTCGACTACGCGTTCCGGCTCGACGGCGGCCCCCCGCTCCCGGACCCCCGCAGCCCGTGGCAGCCGCGCGGCGTGCACGGACCCAGCCGGACCTTCGACACGACGTCGCATCGCTGGAGCGACTCCGGCTGGCCGGGGCCGCGTGACGGCGCCGGGTCGGTGGGTGGCGTCTTCTACGAGCTGCACGTCGGGACATTCACCTCCGGCGGCACGCTCGACGCGGCGACCAGCCGCCTCGACCATCTGGTGGCGCTCGGGGTCGACGTCGTCGAGCTGATGCCCGTCGCCGCATTTCCGGGCCGTTGGGGGTGGGGGTACGACGGCGTCGCGTTGTATGCGGTCCACGACCCGTACGGCGGTCCCGCGGCGCTGCAGCGGTTCGTCGAGGCGTGCCACCAGCGCGGCATCGGCGTCTGCCTCGACGTCGTCTACAACCACCTCGGTCCGAGCGGGAACTACCTGTCGCAGTTCGGGCCGTACTTCACCGAACGCCACGTCACCCCCTGGGGCCCGGCCGTCAACCTCGACGGGCCCGGGTCCGAGGAGGTGCGCCGGTTCGTCGTCGACAACGCGTTGCGCTGGCTGCGCGACTTCCACCTGGACGCGCTGCGGCTGGACGCGATCCACGAGCTGCGCGACGGCGGGGCGCCCCACCTCCTGGCCGAGCTGTCCGAGGCCGTCGCCGCCCTGTCGCACGAGGTCGAGCGACCGATGGACCTCATCGCGGAGAGCGACCTCAACGACCCCGTGGTCGTCGCGCCGCCGGCGGGCGGCGGCTGGGGGATGAGTGCCCAGTGGGACGACGACATCCACCACGCCCTGCACACGGCGCTCACCGGGGAGGCCCAGGGGTACTACGCCGACTTCGCCGGTCCGGGCGTGCTCGCGCGGACCCTGAGCGAGGTGTTCTTCCACGCCGGCCGGTGGTCCACGTTCCGCGGTCGCGAGTGGGGCGTGCCGGTCGACCGGACCGCCTTCCGGGCGTCGCAGTTCCTCGGGTACCTCCAGACCCACGACCAGGTCGGCAACCGGGCCCTCGGCGACCGCATCAGCGCGGCGGTCACGCCGGGCCAGCAGGCGATCGGGGCCGCGCTCTACCTCACCTCGGGGTTCACGCCGATGATCTTCATGGGTGAGGAGTGGGCCGCGAGCACGCCCTGGCAGTTCTTCACCTCGTTCGAGGAGCCCGAGCTCGCCGACGCCGTCCGCAACGGTCGGCGGGCCGAGTTCGGGGCGCACGGCTGGGCGGCCGACGAGGTCCCCGACCCCCAGGACCCCGCCACGCGGGACCGCAGCGTGCTCGACTGGTCGGAGCTCGGCCAGCCGGCCCACGCGCGGATGCTCCGCTGGTATGCGTCCCTGGTCGCCGAACGCCGGCGCAACCCCGATCTCCTCGACGACCACCTCGACGCCCTCGTGGTGGAGGCCGACGAGGACGACGCGTGGCTCGTCCTGTCCCGCGGCGCGTTGCGGGTCGTGGCCAACCTGTCGGCCACCCCGGCCGACATCCCCGTCCCCGGGCTGGACCCCGGGACGCCGGTCATCCTGGCGTGGGACCCGGCCGGCACCTCGCAGACGGAGGACCGCCTCCATCTCCCCGGTCATTCGGTGGCCCTCGTCCGTCTTCGCTGACCACCCCGTTCCGGTCAGCGACGCAAGGTAAGGTCGAGCGGCTCGACGGCCGGGGGGCCGACGATTCCCGGGACTCGGAGGTGCATGGTGTGGGCCGCCATTCGCTACCGGCGCGCCCAGGCCTCGGCCCTGCTGCTGCTGTCCGCCCTCATCACCGCCTGCGCGGTGTTCGCGCCCCTCTACGAGCGGGCTCTCGAGCAGTCGCTGCTGCGTGACGGCCTGACCCGGCAGAGCGTCCTCGCGACCAGCATCACCGGCGAGATGGTCCCGTCCAACCTGGCCCCGCCGCAGCCCGACGTCGCCCGGGCGATCTTCCCTCCCTCGTTCGTGCCCTTCTACGACGCCGGGAACGAGCTGTGGTCCGGACGGCTCCGGTACTCAGGGGTGGCCAAGGGCACCTCGATCATCACCGTCGCCGGTCCGCAGGAGACCTGCCGCAGCCTCCAGATCGTTCAGGGCAGCTGCCCGACGAACGCGTACGACGTCGCCGTGAGCGCCGCCGAGGCCGCCGTCCAGGGATGGACGATCGGGACGAAGCTCACCCCGGTCGAGGACGTGCCCGGACTCGTGCAACCGCAGCCGTTCCCGAAGCCGTTCGTGGTGACGGGGTTCTTCCGCCAGCTCGACGACCCGGGTCACTGGCAGGGCCTGCGCCTGGAAGGCCGTGCCGGCCAGATCGCCTCCGTCGGCGCCCAGGACACGCCGCTGATGGACGGATGGGTGACGCCGGCCTCGACCTTCTCCGTGGGCTGGAAGGCCGACCGTGTCGCCGTCGTCTGGCTGCTCGACCGCGACCGGATCTCGCTCGACGACCTGGACGGGATCCCGGGCGCCGTCCAGCAGATGCAGCAGGCGGGAGTGGCGAAGGTCCCGGCGGTCGTCGTCACGACCTCCATGGGGGACCTGGTCTCCGGAGTCCTCGAGGGTCAGCGGCAGGCCCGCACCATCGTCCCGCTGCTCATCGGACAGCTCGCCGTCCTCGCGGTGGTGGTCCTCGGGCTCGTCGCGGCCGCCGCCGTCGAACAGCGCCGGCCGGAGCTGGCCCTCGCCCGGCTGCGCGGTCAGAGTCCCTCGGGGGCGGCGCGGCTGGTCCTCCTCGAGCTGGGCACCGTGGTGGCGGCCGGCGTCCCGCTCGGGTTCCTCCTCGCCCTCGGTCTCGCGTGGGTGGCCCGCCGGTTCTGGCTGACCGCCGGCGTCCCGTTCGAGCTGCCCACGACGGCGTTCGTCGCGGCCCTGATCTCGCTCGCCGTCTCGGTGCTGGCGCTCGCGCTGGTCGCCCGGCCGACCCTGCGCGAACCCATCTCGACCCTGCTGCGCCGGGTCCCCCCACGGCGCGCGGGCTGGGCCGTGGGCGTGGTCGACGCGGTGGTCGTCGCCGTCGCCGTGGCCGGGCTGGTGACCCTCCTCAGCGGAAACCTCTCCGGGCCACTGGCCCTGGCCACCCCGACCCTCATCGCCCTGGCCCTCGGCCTGCTCCTGGCCCACGTCCTCATCCCGGTCGCCGACGCCGCGGCTCGACGGATGACGGCCCGAGGCCGAGTGGTCGGCGGCCTCACCGCGGTCCAGGTCGCCCGCCGGCCGGCGGTCCGACGGATCATGGCGATCATCACCGTGGCCACCGCGCTGACCGTCTTCGCGACCGACGCCCTCGTGGTCGGAGCCCGCAACCGTGACGAGCGGGCTCGCGTGGAGACCGGCGCCGAGGCGGTCCTCACCACCAATGCGACCGACGCCAAGGCCTTGGTCGCGGCGGTGACCGCCGCCGACCCCACGGGGACCGTGGCGACGCCGGTGGTCCGGGTCCGTCAGGGCAGCTCGGCGGCGCTGCGCACGCTGGCCGTCGTGCCGGACCAGTTCTCCCGGATCGCGCAGCTCCCTCGGGACCCGGCGGCCTTCCCCTGGAGCGAGCTCGGCGGCCGGCCGCCGTCGGGGGTCGTCCTCACCGGTCGCACCCTCTCGGTGACCCTCGACGCCGCCAGCGTGGTCGCCACCAGTCCGGATGCCGTCGCTCGGGGCGGCACCGGCAACCTGCCGCCGCCGACCCTGATCGCGTCCCTCGCCGTGACCGGTTCCCAGGCCTTCACCATCGACATGGGAGAGCTCCCGAGGGGAGCGAGCACGTCGGTGACGCTCGCTCGGGACGTCGGGTGCGCCAGCGGCTGCCAGCTGGCCGGCTTCGCCATCGCGCCTCCGGCCGGCTCCAGCGAGCCGCTGCGCGGATCCGTGACGATCTCGAACGTCACGATGGACGGGTCGGCGCCGGCGCCGATCGGCAACGCGGTCGACTGGGTGCCGTCCGGTCACCCCGAGGCGCCGCCGGAGCAGCTGCAGGCCTACGCCAAGGCCGTCGACGCCGGCAGCCCGACCCGGCTCGGCCTGGCCTTCCAGAGCCAGCTGGACGACGTCCGGATCACGGCCCACAGCGCCATCGCGGCCCTGCCGGCCCTCGTCGTCGGTTCCCTGCCCAACGGCGCCGCGGGCCCGGGATTCCAGGCGGCGGGGCTCGACGGGATCACCCTCGACTTCACCCGGGCGGCGGCCGTGCCGTACGCGCCGGGCGGGGACACCGACGAGGCCATCGTCAGCCTCCCGGCCCTGCTCGAGCGGTCCACGTCCATCGCGCCGCTGGCGCAGGCCCAGGTGTGGGTCGCGGACGCGGCAGCGGTCCCCACGGTCCGGAGCGCCCTCAACGGCTCCGGCATCACGGTCTCCTCCGTGGAGACCCGGGCCGACCTCCAGGAGCTCTACGACAGCTCCGCGTCGGCGTGGGGGCTGCGGCTCGCCCTCGTCGTCGGTCTGCTGGCCCTGGTGATCGCCGCGCTCGTCCTGGTGCTCGTGGCGATCACCTCGTGGCGGGGCCGGGCGCGGGACTACGCCGCGCTGCGGATGGCCGGCGTCGCCCCGCCGACGCTGCGTCGGGTCGGGCTCGCGGAGCAGTGGACCGTCGTCATCGTGAGCGTCGTCGTCGGTGGTCTCTCGGGGATCCTCGGTGCCCAGCTGGCGATGCCGATCATCCCGTTCTTCACGACGCCGTCCCCGGTCCTGCCGATCGACACGACCCTGGCGACCGGCCCCGTCGTCGTCGCGGTGGTCGCCGCCCTGGTCCTGCTGCTCGTGGTCGGAGCCGTGGTCGGGGCCCGGCTGGTCGAGCGCTCGTCCCTCGCGCGGGTACGGGAGCAGCTGTGACGGCGGCGGTCGGCGTCGAGCGCCGCGGCCTGGCCGTGTCCACCCACGGTCTGGTGCACATCTACCGGTCCGAGGGGCACGACGTCGCGGCCCTGGCCGGGGTCGACCTCGATGTGCGGGCCGGTGAGATGGTCGGCCTGCTCGGTCCGTCCGGGGCGGGCAAGTCGACCCTGCTCACCCTGTTCGGCGGCCTGATGCGTCCCAGTGCCGGGCGGATCCGGATCGGCGGCCATGACCTGGGCCGGATGGACGAGCCGGCCCTCGACGAGTACCGCGCCGCCGACGTGGGGATGGTTCTTCAAGGGGCCGGGCGCAACCTGCTGCCCTACCTCAACGCCCGCGAGAACGTCGCGTTCGCCCAGGCGCCCGCCCGGGCGGTCGGGCGGCCGGTGCCGACGCCGGGGGAGGTCCTGGGCCTCGTGGGTCTCGGGGACGTCGGCCGGACGTCGCTCGAGAACCTCACCCCCGGCCGGCTCCAGCTCACGGCGCTGGCCGTGGCCATCTCGACCCTGCCGGGCCTGCTGCTGGCCGACGAGCCGACCAGCCAGCTGGACCACGAGGCGCGGGACCTCGTGCTCGACCGGCTGCACGAGGTGAACCGCCAGGTCGGCACCACCATCGTGCTCGTCACCCACGATGCGGAGGTGGCCGCCCGGCTACCCCGGACCGTCACCATCCGCGACGGGCGCGTCGGCGGCGAGGGCCGGCGCGGCGAGGACTACGCGGTCGTGTCGGCGGACGGGTCGCTCCCGTTGCCGGACGAGGTGCTGGACGACTTCCCGCCCGGTTCGCTGGTCCGCGTCCACCGCGACGGTGACCGCTGGACACTCCTGGCCGAGGGTGGAGGCGACGATGTCTGACGGTGACCTGCCCAGCGGACCAGGCAACCCGTATGCGCGTCCGACCACTGACGGCCCCGCCACGGTCGAGCCTCCTCCGGCGCCGGTCGTCCCTGAGCCTGCGGTCGCCGACGGCTCCGTCGTGGTCGAGGGCGTGACCGTCCGGTACGGCTCCGTGGTCGCGGTCGACACCGTCGACCTCGTCGTCCCGCCCGGCACCTTCCTCGCCCTGACCGGTCCGTCCGGGGCGGGCAAGTCGTCCCTGCTCTGGGCGATCGCCGGGGCCGTGCCGGCCGCCGCCGGCGAGGTCTCGGTGGGGCAGGTCCGCGTCGCCGACCGTGCGGCGGGCATCCGTGCCGGGATCGCGCTCATCCCTCAGGGCAACGGCCTGGCGGGTGTCCTGACCGCCCACGAGAACGTCGCCTTCCCGCTGCTGGCCACCGGAACGTCACCCGCCGACGCCACCACCCGTACCGGCGCCGCCCTCGCCGAGCTGGGCCTCGGCGACTCCGGCGACCACCTCGTCGAGGAGCTGTCCGGCGGGCAGCAGCAACGCGTCGCGGTCGCCCGTGGGCTGGCGGCCGAGACGCCGGTCCTGCTCGCCGACGAGCCGACCTCCGAGCTCGACCACGCGAACCGCTCCCGGGTCCTCGAGCTGTTGCGAGCCCGGGCCGGCGAGGGCGTCGTCGTGGTGATGGCCACCCACGACCCGGAGGCGGCGGCCCTGTGCGACGGAGAGGTCCGGCTCGACGAGGGGCGCCTGACGCGGCTGCGCTGAACGTCTACCGTCGGGTCGCTCCGAAAACCGTTGGCGCGCGCAGCGACTCGCCTTCTACCGTCGAGGCATGTCCGCAACCGCTTCCGCACCGTCCGTGGCGACGGCTCCGGTCCGGCTCGTCGACCTCCACGACGACGCCGACTGCCACGCGGCCTGGACGGCCCTCATCGCGAGCCGGACGTACCAGCGACCGTGGGACGACAGCGACGGCTTCGAGCCGACGCTCGCCGAGTGGCGCTACGAGGACCCGTCCGAGCGCGCGGAACGCTGGGTGGTCGAGGCGGACGGCCTCATCGTCGGCGTCGCCACGCTCTACATCAGCATGGACGACAACACCGACAAGATCTGGGCCGAGGTCGACGTGCGCCCGGAGCACCGCCGGCGAGGCGCCGGAACGGCCCTGGCCGACCAGCTGGAGCGCCGCGGCCGTGAGCTGGGCCGTCCCGAGCTCATCGTCGAGGTCTACCTGCCGCCGGTCGACACCGACGAGCACCCCTACGAGCGGTTCGCCGCCGCCCAGGGCTTCGTCGCGGAGAGCACCGACAACGTCCGCATCCTCGACCTTCCCGTCCCGGACGCCGTGCTCGATCGGCTCGAGGCGAGCGCCCGGGAGCGGTGGGCGGGCGCATACCGGCTCGAGACGCACACCGACGGGCTGCCCGACGAGCTGGTCGAGGGGTACTGCCGCGTCTCGAACCTCCTCAACGTGGACGCCCCGACGGGGGCCGTCGACTTCGAGGCGGAGACGTTGACGCCGGAGCGGTACCGCGGCTACCTCGACCTCGAACGTCGTCAGGGACGGCGGCGGCTGACCACGGTCGCCCTCGAGAAGGCGACCGGCGAGGTCGTGGCCTACACCGACCTCGTGCTGCCCTCGGGCGCGCCGACCAAGACGTGGCAGTGGGGAACGCTCGTGGACCGGGCGCACCGCGGGCACCGGCTCGGCATGGCCGTCAAGGTGGCGAACCTGCGCGAGCTGCAGTCGGCCCACCCGGAGCGGGAGACCGTCGGCACGGGCAACGACGCGACGAACTCCTACATGGTCGGGATCAACGAGGAGTTGGGGTTCCACGTCGTCGAGGTGGCCCGGATGTGCCGGAAGGTGCTCACCGACCTCTGAGTAACGGCCGTTACGGTGAGGCCATGCTCGTCGCCTTCTCCGTCGCCCCCGCCGTCGCCGCCGACGACACCGGTTCGGTGAGCGAGGCGGTGGCCGCCGCCATCCGCGTCGTCCGCGAAAGCGGGTTGCCGAACCGCACCGACTCGATGTTCACGACCCTCGAGGGGGAGTGGGACGAGGTGATGGCCGTCGTCAAGGGTGCGGTCGACGCGGTGGCGACGGCCAGCCCGCGGGTGAGCCTGGTGCTCAAGGCCGACATCCGTCCGGGGTTCACCGGCGAGCTCGAGGCCAAGGTGGCCCGGATCGAGGACCTGCTCTCCGACGGGTGAACCGTTCTCCGCGAGGTCGCGGCAACCATTAGCGTTGCCGGTCGTGGCCGACGTCCTTCGACTGCGCTTCGACCCGATCCGCCGCGCCGCCGAGCTCTGGCGTCGTCGATGGGGCGCGCGCTCCCAACCCCAGGCGATGGCCTCCGCGACGTCGATCATGCGGGTCCAGCAGCTCCTCCTCGCCGACTTCGACGCGGTGGTCGGGCGGCACGGGCTGACCTTCGCGCGGTACGAGGCGCTGGTCCTGCTGGCGTTCTCGTCGGCCGGCGAGCTGCCGATGAGCAAGGTCGGCGAACGGCTGATGGTCCACCCCACGTCCGCGACCAACATCGTGCAGCGGCTCGAGGCGCAGGGCTTCGTCTCGCGCAGCCCGAACCCGCGCGACGGCCGCGGCACCCTCGCGGCGATCACCGACGGCGGCCGGGAGGTCATGGAGGCGGCCACCGCGGACCTCGTGCGGGGCGGTTTCGGGCTGTCCATGCTGACCGCCGAGGAGCACGACCAGCTCTTCGCCCTGCTGCGCAAGGTGCGGGTCGCGCGCGGGGACTTCGCCGAGTAGTGCTCCGGCTGTCAATTACTAGGACGTCCTAGTAAACTGGCGCGCATGAGCCCCGAGACGACACCGGCCGACAGCGGCGCGGCCCGCTGGCAGCAGCGCTACGACGCCGCCCTGGCCGCCGGTCGCGTGCGCGAGGCCGACTTCACCACCCTCTCCGGCGACACCGTCCAGCCGGTCTACGGACCCGGGCTGAACGGCATACCGGAGCCGTCGTCCGACGCGGAGCGGGCTCGGCTCGAGCGGATCGGGTGGCCGGGGGAGTACCCCTTCACCCGCGGCCTGTATGCGACCGGCTACCGCGGGCGGACCTGGACGATCCGCCAGTTCGCGGGGTTCGGCAACGCGGTCCAGACCAACGAGCGCTACAAGATGATCCTGGCTCGTGGCGGCGGCGGGCTGTCGGTCGCCTTCGACATGCCGACGCTCATGGGTCGCGACTCCGACGACGGCCACAGCCTGGGTGAGGTCGGCCACTGCGGCGTGGCCATCGACAGTGCCGCCGACATGGAGACCCTGTTCGCCGACATCCCGCTCGGCGACGTCACGACGTCGATGACGATCTCCGGGCCGGCGGTCCCGGTCTTCTGCATGTACCTCGTCGCCGCCGAGCGACAGGGCGTCGACCTCGGCGTCCTCAACGGCACGCTGCAGACCGACATCTTCAAGGAGTACATCGCGCAGAAGGAGTGGCTGTTCGGGCCGGAGCCGCACCTGCGCCTCATCGGCGACCTCATGGAGTACTGCGCCCAGAACATCCCCGACTACAAGCCGCTCTCGGTCTCCGGCTACCACATCCGCGAGGCCGGTTCGACAGCCGCGCAGGAGCTGGCCTACACGCTGGCCGACGGGTTCGGCTACGTCGAGCTGGGCCTGTCGCGCGGCATGGACGTCGACGTCTTCGCGCCGGGGCTGTCGTTCTTCTTCGACGCGCACGTCGACTTCTTCGAGGAGATCGCGAAGTTCCGAGCGGCTCGGCGGATCTGGGCCCGCTGGCTCCGGGACGTCTACGGCGCACAGACCGACAAGGCGCAGTGGCTGCGGTTCCACACCCAGACCGCCGGGGTGTCGCTGACCGCACAGCAGCCGTACAACAACGTGGTCCGTACCGCCGTCGAGGCCCTGGCTGCGGTGCTGGGCGGGACGAACTCGCTGCACACCAACGCCCTGGACGAGACCCTCGCCCTGCCGAGTGAGCAGGCTGCGGAGATCGCGTTGCGCACCCAGCAGGTGCTCATGGACGAGACCGGGGTCACGAACGTCGCCGACCCGCTGGGCGGGTCCTGGTACGTCGAGGCGCTCACCGACGAGATCGAGGCGCAGGCGGAGGCGATCTTCGACCGGATCCGCGCCATGGGGGAGCTCGGCCGCACGGCGGGTGACGACGGCACGGTCCAGCACGAGATCGGCCCGATGACCTCCGGGATCCTGCGCGGCATCGAGGAGGGCTGGTTCATGGGCGAGATCGCCGACGCCGCCTTCCAGTACCAGCTGGCCCTCGAGAAGGGCGACAAGAAGGTCGTCGGGGTCAACACGCATACCGCCTCCATCAGCCACGAGCTGGAGATCATGCGGGTGAGCCACGAGGTGGAGACCGAGCAGGTGCGCCTGTTGGCCGACCGCAAGGCGGGACGTGACCGCGGCGCCGTCGAGGCGGCCGTGACCCGGATGGTCGAGGTGTCGCGGACCTCGGAGAACATGGTCCCGGCCATGCTCGACGCGGTTCGGGCCGAGGCGACGCTGGGCGAGATCTGCGACGCGCTGCGCGCCGAGTGGGGCGTTTACCGGGAGCCCGCGCGGTTCTGAGCCGAGTGCCCGGGACCGCTCCCCCCGAGGTCACGGATTGGTCTCGGCCCAGGCTCGTATGTCATGGTGGAGAGCGAGCCGAACCCGGCAGCCCCCCTCGCCCCGGACGCCGCGTGCTGACGCACGCCGTCCACGACCTCGACAGGACCTTCGCCCGTGGCCCTCGCACGCCGTATCGCGGTCGCCGTCGCGGCCCTGCTCGGCCTCGCCCTCGCGGTGTTCGGCGCCTGGTTCGCCTTCGTCCTCGGACCGAAGGGCACGGCCGCCTTCCACGCGACCTCCAACGCTCCGCTCGTCATCGGCCCGAACGTGCTCAACCGGGTCAACGCCCCCGTGACGGTCTCCGGCGACGCCGCCTCCGGCCCGGTGTTCCTCGGGGCGGCCGTCCCGCAGGACGTCGACGAGCTGGTCGGCGGGTCGAAGCACAACTTCGTCGCCTCAGCGTCGTTCCCGGCGCGCACCCTCACCATCGAGCAGCTCGGCTCCGGCGATCTCGCGGATCCGTCGGAGTCGCACGTCTGGCGCTCGACCGGCGAGGGCTCGCTCACGGTGACCCAGGACCAGGCTCCGCAGTCGGTCCTCGTCTACCCCACGAAGGGCGGCTCGGTCGACGTCGCCGTCACGGTCGCGCGGAACACCTGGTTCCTGCAGTCCCTCGTAGCCCTGGTCGTCGGTCTCATCGTCGTCGCGTTCGCCGGCGGGTGGCTCTGGCAGCACTGGCGGACCCCGGCCGAGGCCACGGAACCGGCGCCGGACGCCCCCGCGTCCACGGACGGGGCCGAGAAGGCCGCTACCGAGCCGGAGGTCGACACCAGCCAGGCGCCTAGCTCCGAGCACGAGCCGAGCCCGGACCTCACCGAGGCCGGCGAGAGCAGCAAGGAGGCCCGATGACCCGGTTCGTCACCCGTCGCCGTGCCGCCGCCCTCGCCGGCGCCGCCCTGCTCGCCACCTCGCTGACCGGGTGCGCGGCGGTCGCGGGGATCTCCGACCCGCCCACGGCCACCGTCGGCGGTGCCGTGTCGAGCACCCGCGCGCAGACCATCGCGGCGCAGGTCCTCGACACCGCGCAGAAGGCGGCGGCCACGCCGGGCGCCGAGGGCGACACGTTGCGCGACACGGCCTACACCGGCGACGCCCTGACGGCCGCCAAAGCCGACGCGAAGCTGGCCGGCACCCTCTCCCAGGACCAGAAGGACGCTCTGGCGCTCACCCCCGCGGCCCCGGTGGTCCTCGCGGTGTCCAACGGGCTGAGCTACCCGCGCTCGATGATCGTGCAGACCACGCGGGCGAAGTCCGGGCTGCCCGTCCTCTCACTCCTGGTGACGCCGGACGTGCGAACCCCGTTCAAGATCGCGGCCAGCGCGTTGATGCTGCCGGCGACGGAGGTCCCGGCCTTCGACCAGGTCACCGCGGGTGCTCCGTCGCTCGGGGACGACGCCGCCGGTCTCGCCGTCGACCCGGCCAAGCTCGTCGGGGCGTACGCGGCCTCCCTCGCCTACCCGACGCCGCCGGCCGTGCCTGACCGGCCGTTCACCGACGACGCGTTCGAGAACAAGGTCAAGGCGGCCGCGAAGGACCAGGCGGACAAGATCGCCAGCGTCGGCACGTTCACCCAGCAGCACGTGGCCAAGGACGTCGCGGGCGGCCTACGCCTCGCCGGCGACCGCGGCGCGCTGGCCTTCGCCGTCATGGAGCGCAAGGACACCGTCCTCAACAAGACCTCGGGCTCGATCAACGTCTCGGAGCCGTTCAAGGTGCTGACCGGGTTGTCCTCGGTCAAGGCCGAGGCGACGCTGGACACCCTGGAGTTCGTCGCCTTCGTGATCCCGAACAGCGGGCAGGCGCAGGTCGTGGCCGCTCAGGAGCACCTCGTCTCCGCCGCGGGTACCTGACCGGGCCTCGGCGGACGGCCCCGACAGCCCGTTCTCACCACCGATCGGAAAGAATGGGGCCATGACCCAGCAACCCTTCCCGCCCGCCGCACTGCGCGGTGCGGTCGACCTGTCCGCGCTCAAGCGTCCGCCGGCACCGACCCGTGGCGCGGGAGCGGGTGGCGCGGACCCGGCCGGGCCGGTCGACGCGGCCGCGCCGGACGCCGCCGCGGGGC
>CAVWQU010000043.1:0-150257 GCA_963757225.1 uncultured Actinomycetota bacterium | reverse complement strand
TCAGCGGCTGAGCTCGTCGACCAGCGGGACGACGTCCGCGATGGAGTCGAAGATCCGCGTGGGGCGATAGGGAAAGGTCTCGAGCATGTCCCGCTGGGTCGATCCGGTGAGGACGAGCACGGTTCGCAACCCCGCCTCGAGCCCACTGATGATGTCGGTGTCCATCCGGTCCCCCACCATGACCGTCGTCTCGGAGTGCGCGTCGATCCGGTTCAGCGCACTGCGCATCATGATCGGGTTTGGCTTACCGATGAAGTAGGGATGCCGACCGGTGGCCTTGGTGATGAGAGCGGCTACCGACCCGGTGCCGAGCATGAGTCCCTCGCGCGACGGTCCCGACGGATCGGGGTTGGTCGCGATGAACCGGGCTCCCCCGGCCACGAACCGGATCGCCTTGGTGATCGACTCCAGAGAGAGGGTCCGGTTCTCACCCAGAACCACGTAGTCGGGGTCGATCTCGGTCAAGGTGTAGCCGATGTCGTAGAGGGCCGTGGTGAGGCCGGCCTCGCCGAGCGCATACGCCGACCCACCCGGACCTTGGTCGGCGAGGAACGCCGCGGTCGCCAGTGCCGACGTCCAGATGACCTCCTCAGGGACGTTGATCCCGCTGCGGGACAGACGAGCTCGCAGGTCTCTGGGGGTGTAGATGGAGTTGTTGGTGATGAGGAGGAAGCGCCGCTCCATGGCCACGAGGCGCTCGATGAAGTCCGCTGCACCCGGTATGGCCTGCTCCTCGTGGACGAGGACTCCGTCCATATCGGTCAGCCAGCACTCGACGGGCTTGCGCTCGGTCACCGGGACAGTTTGTCAGGTGGCCGATGCCGGTCGGTCAGTAGGCGCCTTCCGAGCGCATCACGGCCGTGCCGGTGCGCCACAAGATCTTCAGGTCCTCAACGAGGTTCCAGTTCTCGACGTAGTAGAGGTCGAGACGTACCGCGTCGTCCCAGGACAGGTCGCTGCGTCCGCTCACCTGCCACAGACCCGTCATGCCCGGCGGGACGAGAAGGCGACGGCGCATATCGTCGCCGTACCGTTCCACCTCGCGGTCGAGGGCGGGCCGGGGGCCGACCAGACTCATCTCGCCCTTGAGCACGTTCCAGAGCTGCGGCAGCTCATCGACGCTCGTGCGCCGGATGACCGCGCCGAGCGGGGTCACCCGAGGGTCCTTGCGCAGCTTGAACAGGGGCCCGGCACCATCGTTCACGTTGGACGGCAGGGTGTCCGCGTCGACCACCATGCTGCGGAACTTGACCATCTCGAACGGTGTGCCGCCGATGCCGACGCGGCTCTGCCGGTAGAAGGCCGGCCCGCCGTCCCGACGGACCAGCAGGGCGACGGTAAGCAGCACGGGGCTGAGGAGGAGGCCGATCCCCAGTGCGCCCACCACGTCGAAGGCGCGCTTGAGGACCCGCTTGGGGCCGCTGAAGATCGGCGCCTCGACGTGCAACAGGGGAAGGCCGGCGACCGGCCGGGTGAGGATTCGGGGGCCGGCCACCTGGGTGAGACCGGGGGCCAGGACCAGGCCCACTCCGGTGCCCTCCAGCTCCCAGCCCAAGCGCCGCAGCCCATCGGCGCCGAGCCGCGAGGCGCCCGAGCAGGCCACCACGTCCGCGCCTACGCGAAGGGCGATGGAGACGGCATCCTCCTCGGGGCCGAGGATCGGCACATTGCCGATCGGCTCCGCGCCGTCCGAGCAGCAGGCGCCGACGACGCGATAGCCGGCGGAGGGAACGTCGTTGAGCGCCGCGACCAGGCTGGTCAGATGGTTGCGGTCACCGACGACGACCATCGACTCACTGAACCGGCCGACCGACCGTTGCACGCTCAGCCAGCGACGCCAAGTCCACCGGCCCAGAACCAGGCCGATCAGGCCAGCCGGCAGCACGATCAGGAGATACCCGCGGGCGATCTCGAGCTTCAAGAGGTAGGAGAGCACCGCCAGGGTCACGAACAGCCGCAGCGTGGCTGCGATGACCGCTCGGTACTCCGCCGGCCCGTAACCGAAGAGCCGCTCGTCGTACGTTCCGTGAAAACGCAAGGACGCCATCCACAGCACAGCGATGAGCACGGAGACGAGGACGTAACCCCAGTCGTAACCGGACCCGCTGGTAGCGACATCGGCGTCGATACCGAACCGGAACAGGTAGGCGCCGACCACCGACCACAGGACGACGAGTCCGTCGGTGATGGCGACCCGGCGCGTGAGGTCTCGCGCTCCGGGCTTGGTGATAGCTCCGGGGCGAGTGAGAGCAAGGGTCATCCGGCGAGCTGGTCTTTCAGCGGCGTGGTGACATCAGGCGCGACAGCGGCCGCAGCCCGCTGCGGAAAGGAGTGAACGGCGGCACCGGCGTCAGGCGACGCGGCCCATCGCCGCATCCGCTTGCGTGTCTCATGGACCCAGGCGACGCCACCGACGAACGCGAACAGCCCAACTCCGAGCCACGCCACGAGCACTTCGGCGCTCAGCACGTGTAACACGTCATTCCTCCCAAAGATCCCCCGTCGGAGGCAGAAGGCTGTGCCTCGCGCCCACCCGGCCCCCCAGCCGGTCCGACCAGCAATGGTTGCACGTCGGCTTCAGGACACGGGCAGTTTTCGCGGAATACCGTTGGTATTCACGGGGCTTCGGCGGAAACCACCCGTTCGAAGTAGTCCCTTTGGACTCCCTCTAGTCAATTCAGGTCATCGACAATTCGGGACGTTCTGCCGATCACTTCCGAAGTCCGGCATCCCGACGGCGATCGGTCCGGGCGCTCTCGACGGGCCGTAGTCACACCGGACGGACGCGCGCGAGCGCGGCGTTGAACCGCTCCGACGGCCGCATGGCGGCGTCCGCCTTGGCGGCGTCGGGCCGGTAGTAGCCGCCGAGGTCGACCGGTCGGCCCTGAACGTCCAGGAGGTCCTGCTCGATGGCCGCGAGGTCGGTCTCGAGCGCCTGCGCGACCGGGCCGAAAACGGCGGCCAGCTCCGGGTTGCCGGTCTGCGTGGCCAGCTCGTGCGCCCACGCGTAGGCCAGGAAGGCGTGGCTGCCGCGGTTGTCGATCTCGCCGACCCGACGGCTCGGGGACTTGTTCTCCTCGAGCAGCCGCTCGGTCGCGCGGTCGAGGGTCTCGGCGAGGGTGGCCGCCCCGGTGTTGCCGGTGGACTCGGCGAGGTGGCGGAGGCTCTCCGCGAGCGCCATGAACTCGCCGAGGCTGTCCCAGCGCAGGTGGTTCTCCTGCACCAGCTGCTGGACGTGCTTCGGCGCCGACCCGCCCGCTCCGGTCTCGAACAGGCCGCCGCCGTTCATCAGCGGGACGACCGAGAGCATCTTGGCGCTGGTGCCGAGCTCGAGGATCGGGAACAGGTCGGTGAGGTAGTCGCGCAGGACGTTGCCGGTCACCGAGATCGTGTCCTCGCCCTTGCGGATCCGCTCCAGCGACGTCGCCATCGCCTGGACCGGGGTCTGCACGGTGATGTCGAGGCCGTCGGTGTCGTGGTCCCTCAGGTAGGCGTGCACCTTGGCGATGAGGTTCGCGTCGTGGGCCCGCTGCTCGTCGAGCCAGAAGATCGCCGGCGTGCCGCTCGCCCGGGCTCGGGTGACCGCCAGCTTGACCCAGTCGCGGATCGCCGCGTCCGTGGTCTGGCAGGCCCGCCAGATGTCGCCGGGCTGCACGTCGTGCTCGAGAAGCACGGTGCCGGACTCGTCGACGACCTGGACCGTGCCGGCCCGGTCGATGACGAACGTCTTGTCGTGGCTGCCGTACTCCTCGGCCTTCTGGGCCATCAGCCCGACGTTGGGGACCGAGCCCATCCTCGTCGGGTCGAACGCGCCGTTGGCCCTGCAGTCGTCGAGGACCGCCTGGTAGATCGGCGCGTAGGAGGAGTCGGGGATGACCGCAAGGGTGTCGGCCTCGGCGCCGTCCGCGCCCCACATGTGGCCGGAGGTGCGGATCATCGCCGGCATGGAGGCGTCGACGATGACGTCGCTCGGGACGTGGAGGTTGGTGATCCCCTTGTCGGAGTTGACCATCGCGAGCCTCGGGCCGTCGGCGAGGCGCTGCTCGATCGCCGCCCTGATCTCGGCGCCGTGCTCCAGCTCGCCCAGCCCGGAGAGGATCGCGCCGAGCCCGTTGCTGCCGTCCAGCCCGGCGGCGGTCAGCTCCTGGCCGTAGGTGTCGAAGACGTCGGCGAAGTAGGTGCGCACCACATGGCCGAAGACGACCGGGTCCGACACCTTCATCATGGTGGCCTTGAGGTGGACCGAGAGCAGCACGTCGTCGGCGGCGGCCCGGGCCACCTGGGCGGCGAGGAACGAGTCGAGCGCGGCGGCGCGCATCACGGTGGCGTCGACGATCTCGTCCTTCGTGACGGGCACCCCGGCCCGGAGGACGACCGGGTCGCCGTCGTCGGCCGGCTGGAGACGGATGGTCAGTGCGCCGGCCTCGGCGATGACGACGGACTTCTCGTTGTGGCGGAAGTCGTCGGCGTCCATCGTGGCGACGTTGGTCTTCGAGTCCGCCGACCAGGCACCCATCGAGTGCGGGTGCTTCCGGGCGTAGTTCTTGACCGACGCCGGAGCTCGGCGGTCGGAGTTCCCTTCGCGCAGAACGGGGTTCACCGCGCTGCCCTTGACCTTGTCGTAACGGGCGCGGATGTCCTTCTGCTCCGGCGTCGACGGCTCGTCCGGGTAGTCGGGGACGGCGATGCCCTGGCTCTGCAGCTCGGCGACCGCGGCCTTGAGCTGCGGCACCGACGCCGAGACGTTGGGCAGCTTGATGATGTTGGCCTCGGGAGTCGTGGCCAGCTCACCGAGCTCGGCGAGGGCGTCGCTCTCCGCCTGGTCGGCCGGGAGCCGGTCGCCGAACGCCGCGACGATCCGCCCGGCCAGCGAGATGTCGCGGGTCTCGACCTCGACGCCGGCCGCGGAGGCATACGCCTGGACGACCGGGAGGAAGGAGTACGTCGCGAGGAGCGGTGCCTCGTCGGTGAGGGTGTAGATGATCCGGGCCATGGCGGCATCCTATCGTTATCTTGACGTCAAGATAGTTGTGGCCCGAGGGCGATCTGCCCTGCTCCGCTAGATTTTCGGCATGACGACACCGTCGCTCCGCAAGCGCCTCGGCGCCGAGCTGCTCGGGACCTTCTGGCTGGTGTTCGGCGGCTGCGGGACGGCGATCTTCGGGTCGTCCTTCTTCACGACACCGAGCATCACCGCCCCCTCGTCCCAGCTCGGCGTGGGTCTGCTCGGTGTGTCGCTCGCCTTCGGCCTGTCGGTCGTCACGATGGCGTATGCCGTGGGGCACGTCTCGGGAGCACACTTCAACCCCGCGGTGACCATCGGTCTCTGGGCGGCCCGCCGGTTCGACAACGTGCGGGACGCCGGCGCCTACATCGCCGCGCAGGTCGTCGGAGGCCTGCTCGCCGGCGCCGTCCTGTGGGGCCTCGCCAAGAGCGTGCGCGGCGCGGCCGGCGTCTCCGGCGCGCTCGCGGCCAACGGTTACGGCGAGCACTCCCCCGGCGGGTTCTCGCTCGTGGCCGTCCTGCTCGTCGAGATCCTCCTCACGGCCTTCTTCGTCTTCGTCATCCTCGGGGTGACCACGGCGCACGCCCCGACCGGGTTCGCCCCGCTCGCGATCGGGCTGACGCTCACCCTCATCCACCTCATCTCCATCCCCATCGACAACACCTCGGTGAATCCCGCGCGCTCGCTCGGCGTGGCCTTCTTCAACGGCAACGGCGCCCCCGCCCAGGTGTGGCTGTTCATCGTGGCGCCGATCGTGGGAGCGGTCATCGCCGGCTGGACCTTCGAGGCGATCACCGGCATCGACCGCAGCAACCTCGACATCGGCGGCGCGGTCAACCCCGGAGAGGTCATGACCGAGCCGGCACCGGTGGAGGCCGCGGTGGCTCCCGCCGCACCGGCCACGGAGCCCGAGACGACCTAGGGCGGCGAGCCAAGAGGCATACCGGCTGGTAGCGTCCTCGGGCGTGAGCAACGACGCCAGCCCCGCCACCCGTACCCCCGTGAAGGTCGCCGTGACCGGCGCCGCGGGACAGATCGGCTACAGCCTGCTGTTCCGGCTCGCGAACGGTGACCTGCTCGGCAAGGACACCCCGATCGAGCTGCGGCTGCTGGAGATCACGCCCGCGCTGAAGACGCTCGAGGGCGTCGTCATGGAGCTCGACGACTGCGCGTTCCCCACGCTGGCGAAGGTGGAGATCGGCGACGACCCGCGGGTCGTGTTCGACGGGGTCAGCCACGCGCTGCTGGTCGGGGCGCGGCCGCGCGGTCCCGGCATGGAGCGGGGGGACCTGCTCGAGGCCAACGGAGGCATCTTCGCGCCGCAGGGCAAGGCCCTGAACGAGGTGGCCGCCGACGACGTGCAGATCTCGGTCACCGGCAACCCGGCGAACACCAACGCCCTCATCGCGATGTCCAACGCGCCGGACATCCCCAACGAGCGGTTCGCCGCCCTCACCCGGCTGGACCACAACCGGGCCATCTCCCAGCTGGCCGCCAAGCTCGGCGTGCCCGTCACCGCGGTGCGCCACATGACGATCTGGGGCAACCACTCGGCCACGCAGTACCCCGACATCTTCCACGCCGAGGTGAACGGCCAGAACGCCGCCGAGCTGGTCGACGACGAGCAGTGGCTGGCCGACACCTTCATCCCCACCGTGGCCAAGCGGGGCGCCGCGATCATCGACGCCCGCGGGTCGTCGTCGGCGGCCAGCGCCGCATCGGCGACGATCGACAGCGCCCGCACCTGGCGCGACGGGACGGCCGAGGGTGACTGGGTCTCGATGGCGGTGTGCTCGGACGGCTCCTACGGCGTCCCGGAGGGCCTCATGTCGTCCTTCCCGGTGACCATCTCCGATGGCCGCTGGTCGATCGTCCAGGGCCTGGAGATCAACGAGTTCTCGCAGGCGCGGATCGACAAGACGGTCGCCGAGCTCGAGGAGGAGCGCGAGGCGGTCAAGGGCCTCGGCCTCCTCCCCTAGCGGCCCTCTCCGGGGCGCCCGCCCGCCAGTCCATCTGGACTGACTCGTCCCACCCGCCCGGCCGAGAGGCCAACTTCGGCCGCTAAGGCGGGGTCCGTAACGACCAAAGTTGGCCTCTCGGCGGGTGGGGTACGCGGGTCAGCGTGACGGCGTTCAGTCGGCCGCGCGCGTCATGTCGCGGGTCATGTCGCAAGCGGTGTCGCCACCACGACACTGTCCGCGACATGACCGGCGACATGACCGGCGACATGACCCGGATAGCCGGGAACATCGGCGGGTTGGAAGCGGAGTATGCGCGGGGGCTAGGGGGTCGCGGGGCAGCTGGCAGCTCGACCGCCGCCGAGCTGCGCGTCGCCCGGGCCGCAGGTCCGGACCAGGAAGAACGCGCCGAACACCAGGCCCGCCGCGACGATGAGGGTGAGGACGTCGCGCGCCTTCGTCCGGACCTCGATGCCGCCGGAGCGTGGCTCTTTGACGACCAGCCGGATCACCGCGGCGATCAGCAGGCCCAGGCCGATGACGAACCCGCCCAGCCGCAGCCGCCCGGCGAACACGATCAGGCCCAGACCGACGATCACGAACCCGGCGATGAGCCACCAGAGACCGAGGCGCCGCAGCCCCGCGTACCTCACGGCGTCACCCCAGGCCGGCCTGCCGCTCGGCGGCCGCCACGACGTTGGTGAGCAGCATGGCCCGGGTCATCGGCCCGACGCCGCCGGGGTTGGGGCTGAGCCAGCCCGCCACCTCCGCCACGTTGGCGGCGACGTCGCCGACCGGCTTGCCGTCGACGCGTGAGACGCCCACGTCGAGGACCGCCGCCCCCGGCTTGACCATGTCGGCGGTGATGATGCCGGGAACGCCCGCGGCGGCCACGACGATGTCGCCCTCGCGCACCTGGGCGGCGAGGTCCTTGGTGCCGGTGTGACACATCGTCACGGTGGCGTTCTCCGACTTGCGCGTGAGGATGAGCCCGAGCGGGCGGCCGACGGTGATGCCGCGGCCGACGATGACGACGTGAGCCCCCGCGATCGGGACGTCGAACCGGCGCAGCAGCTCGATGCAGCCCATCGGCGTGCACGGCAGCGGGGCGGGCTTGCCGAGAACCAGCCAGCCGAGGTTGGTCGGGTGCAGCCCGTCGATGTCCTTGGTCGGGTCGACTCTGGACAACAGCGCCATCTCGTCGAGCCCGGTCGGCTGCTGGACGAGGAAACCGGTGCAGTCGGGGTCGGCGTTCAGCTCGTCGATGACCGCCTCGACCTCGTCCTGGGTGGCCGTCGCCGGGAGGTCGCGGCGGATGCTGGTGACGCCGATCTCGGCGCTGTCCTTGTGCTTCGCGCCGACGTACCACGTGCTGCCGGGGTCGTCGCCGACGAGGACCGTGCCCAGGCCGGGGACGACGCCACGCGACGCGAGCACCGCGACGCGCTCCTTCAGCTCCGCCTTGATCGCCGCCAGCGTGGACTTGCCGTCGAGGATCCGTGCGGTCACGACTGGCTATCCTGCCACGGCCGCGTCGGACTCCTTTGCCGACCGGGAGCGGCGGGAGGCGCGGGCCGCGGCCACGCCGGCCAGGGCCGCCGCGCCCATCGTCACGAGCAGGCCGACCAGGACGAGCGGCGTGATGTGGTCACGGGTCTGGGGGTCGAGCGCGTCGAGACCGACCGCGGCCACGAGCTGCCCCGCCAGCATCAACAGCATGACCAGGAGCACCCCGAGGGGTCGCACCGCCACGGCCGTGACCGCGATGATGACCGTCCCGATCAGTCCTCCGCACCACGCCCACCAGGGCGCCGCGAACGTCTCCGGCCGCCCGAACGACCCGAACCGGACGCCGGGGACCGTGAGCACGAGCAGGGTGGCCGCGCCGGTCGCGAAGTTCAGCCAGGTCGTCGTCATCGGGCTGCGCGCCGCCACGGTCACCCGGCCGTTGATGCCTTGCTGGACCGTCGCGGCCGCCCCGACCAGGGCGGCGAGGACCGCGGGGAGGACGACCGCGGCCGTGCTCCCGGAGACCCGACCGCCGACCGCGACCACCACCCCGACGATGGCGAGGAGCGCCGCGGCGACCCGTGCCACGGTGACCGGCACCCGACCGGCCGGTCCGATCCCGAGCTTGTCGACGCCGACCGCCGTGAGGGTCTGCGCCCCGACCACGGCGATGGTGAACAGGGCGACACCGGCGATCGGCACCGCATACGCCTGGGTGAAGACGAAGAGCCCGCCGATGACGCCGCCGATGCACTGCCACCAGCGGATCTCATGGCCGCGCAAGGCTTTCCGCAGCGAGCCGAACCCCGCTCGCATACGCGGCGAGAAGGCCAGGACGAGGGTCAGGGCCGCCAGTCCCGACCCGAAGCTCCACAGGGCCGCGTCCAGGCCGTGGCCCAGCCGGGTCGCCAGCTCACCGTTCATCCGGGCCTGCCCCGCGAGCGCGGCGCCGGCGAGGAAGGTGACGACGACCCAGAACGCCACGTCAGTGGGCGAAGTGCCGGGTGCCGGTGAAGTACATGGTGACCCCGGCGCGCTCGGCCGCCTCGACGACCACCTCGTCGCGGATCGAGCCCCCCGGCGCCACGACCGCACGGACCCCGGCGTCGAGGAGGATCTCGAGCCCGTCGGCGAACGGGAAGAACGCGTCGGAGGCCGCGACGGCGCCGGCGGCCCGCTCAGCCCCGGCGCGCGACACGGCCAGGCGGCACGAGTCCACCCGGTTGACCTGGCCCATCCCGACGCCGACGGCCGCTCCGTCCTTGGCCAGCAGGATCGCGTTGGACTTCACCGCGCGGATGGCCCGCCACGCGAAGGCGAGGTCGGCCAGCGTCGCTCCGTCGGCGGGGTCGCCGGCGACGAGCCGCCAGTAGGCGTGGTCGTCACCGCCCGTGGGCTCGCCGTCGTCTCCACGGACGACCGCGTCGACGCGGTCCGGCGTCTGGACGAGGATGCCGCCGCTGATCGGACGAACCTCGATCGGGTCTCGGAACCGTTCCATCTCGGCCGGCAGGCGCAGCACCCGGATGTTCTTGCGGGCGCGCAGGAGCGCCAAGGCGTCCTCGTCGAAGGCCGGCGCGACGATCACCTCGGTGAACACGCCCTTGGTGTGCTCCACGAGGTCGGCCGTGACGATCCCGTTCGTCGCGATGATGCCGCCGTAGGCCGACTGGGGGTCGCAGGCGTGCGCCTTGTCGTAGGCCTCCACCAGCGACTCGCCGACGGCGATACCGCACGGGTTGGCGTGCTTGATGATCGCCACCGTCGGCTGGTCGCCGTGGTCGTGGGCGGCGCGCACGGCCGCGTCGGCGTCGACGTAGTTGTTGTAGGACATCTCCTTGCCGTGCAGCTGCTCGGCCTGGGCGATACCGGGGCGCCAGTGCCGGTAGAGGGCTGCGGCCTGGTGCGGGTTCTCGCCGTAGCGCAGCGGTGCGACGCGGTCCCAGGTGGCGCCGGTCCACGCCGGGAATCCGGTCCCGTCGGTGGTGTCGGCGACGACGGTGCCCATCCAGTTGGCGACGGCGTTGTCGTAGCTCGCGGTGTGCACGAACGCCTCGGCGGCCAGCCGCCGGCGCTCGGCGAGCGTGAACCCGCCGGCGGCGAGGGCCGCCCACAAGCGGGGGTATGCGTCGGGGCTGGTGACGATGGCGACGCTGGCGTGGTTCTTGGCGGCGGCACGGACCATCGACGGGCCGCCGATGTCGATCTGCTCGATGCACTCCTGCGGGGAGGCGCCCGAGGCCACGGTGTCGCGGAAGGGGTAGAGGTTCGACACGACGAGGTCGAAGGGTTCGACGCCGAGCTCCTCCAGCTGGCGCACGTGGTCCGGGTTGTGGGTGTCGGCGAGGATGCCGGCGTGCACCTTCGGGTGCAGGGTCTTGACCCGACCGTCGAGACACTCGGGGAAGCCGGTGAGGTCCTCGACCGCGGTCACTGGAATCCCTTGTGCGGCAATGGTCTTCGCGGTCGACCCGGTCGACACGATGGACACGCCGGCAGCGTTGAGGGCGCCGGCGAGCTCGGGGAGCCCGGTCTTGTCGTACACGGAGACCAGTGCGCGCCGGATCGGGCGTCGCCCGTCGGAGGGGTCGGTAGAGCTCACGGGATGGTGACCTTCCGATCGGTGACGGTGAACCCCTCGCGGACCATGCGTCCGACGAGGTCGACGAGCTGGGGCCGTTCGGCGGCCTTGATCCGCTCGGTAAGCGTGGCCACGGTGTCGTCGTCCTCGACGGGCACCGCGACCTGGCCGACGATGACGCCGGTGTCGACGCCTTCGTCGACGACGAAGAGCGTCGCTCCGGTGACCTTGACGCCGTAGGCGAGAGCGTCCCGAGGTCCGTGGATGCCCGGGAACGACGGCAGCAGCGCGTTGTGGCTGTTCACGTAGCGGCCGGCGAACCGGGCGAGGAAGGCCGACCCCACGAGCTTGAGGAAGCCCGCCGACACGACCAGCGCCGGGTCGTACGCGGCGACCGCCTTCGCCAGTGCGGCGTCCCAGGACGCCCGGTCCGGATGGTCGCCCGCCCGACAGACGAACGTGGGGATTCCCGCGCGCTCGGCGCGGGCCAGGCCCTCGATGCCGCCGCGGTCGGCGCCCACGGCAGCGATACGCACGCCGTAGGCGGGGTCGGCCGAGGCGTCGATGAGCGCCTGGAGCAACGTGCCCGAACCGGAGACGAGGACGACGACCGAGCCGGCCGAGGGCTCGGTGGGGGCTGCCGTCACGGTGCTCCACCCTACCGACGGCGCTCGACGTCCCCGAGGTCGCCACCCCCGTTCGAAACCCGAGGGACCACCCCGTCGTTGTCATCGGGGAGGATGGGGTCGCGGTCACCAGGCCGGCGGTCCACCCGAACCGGGCGAGCGGAGACACGATGGCGGGGCAGGTCGGCGGCCAGCAGGTCAGCCGCGACGAGCTGCGGGCGCGCGGTCGCTACTCGATGACCATCGCCTGCCTGTTCCTGCTGATCCTCGTCGGAGCCGGCCTCGCGCTCCCCCGGCGGGCCATCGTCGTCGTGCCGATCGTCGTCGCGATCGTCGTGTCCGTTCGCGAGATGCGTCGCCTCTCGCGCACCTCCGCCGGCGCCTTCTCGCGGTTCGGCCCAGCCGTCGCGCTCGGGCTGTCGACGGTGCTCCTGCTCGGCGCGATCACGCAGGCGGTGTTCTACGCACCGCAGAAGCAGTACGAGGACTGCATGACCGGCGCGAACACCAGCACCGCCCAGTCGGTCTGCAGCCAGCAGCGCCAGCGCTCGATCCTCGGCTCGCTCACCGAGTTCTGACCACTCCCCACCGACCGAACTCAGATGGTTGTCGGTTTTTCGGCCAGGGCGTGGCATAACCGACAACCATCTGAGTCCGGTCGGTGGGGAGTGGTCAGCGGGCGACGGCGTCGACCTGGGACACCAGGTGGTCGGCAATCTCCAGCGAGGCGGTGGCCGCCGGCGACGGGGCGTTGAGCACGTGCACCTGGCGGGGTGCGGTCTGGACGAGGAAGTCGTCGACCAGCGAACCGTCCCGGCGCAGGGCCTGGGCGCGAACCCCCGCCGGCGCCGGGGTCAGGTCGCGGGCCTCGATCCCCGGGACCAGCCGGGCCAGGCTGCGGGCGAACGCCCTCCGCGACAGGGAGCGGACCACCTCCCGCACGCCCGTCGCCGCGTGCGCGGCCCCCATCCGCCAGAGGCCCGGCCACGAGAGGGCGTCCTTCAGCTCCCCGAGGTCGACGTCCCGCCAGGTGTACCCCTCCCGCCGCAGGGCGAGGACCGCGTTCGGGCCGGCGTGGACCCCACCACGCACCATCCGGGTGAGGTGGACGCCGAGGAACGGGAACCGCGGGTCGGGGACCGGGTAGATCAGCCCCCGGACGAGGTGCTCACGGTGCTGCGCCAGCTCGAAGTACTCGCCACGGAACGGAACGATCCGCGCCTCCGGCACGATCCCGCAGGCCCGGGCGACGACGTCCGCGTACAGGCCGGCGCAGACGACCAGGGCGTCGGCCTCGAGGGTCTCCCGGGTCGTCGTCCGCACCCGCACGACGCCCCGTGCGGCGGTGTCGGCTCCCGCGAACCCGGTCCCCAGGCAGACCAGCCCGCCCCCGGCGACGACGTCCTCGGCGTAGGCGACGCCGACCTGCGCGTAGTCGACGATGCCCGTCGTCTCGACCCGCAGCGCCTCGACGCAGGAGACGTAGGGCTCGTAGTCCCGGGCTTCCGCGGCCGAGACCAGGCGGGCGGGGACGCCGTTGGCGACGGCACGGTCGGCGAGCGCGTGCAGGGCGGACAGTTCACGGTCCGACGTCGCCACGACGAGCTTGCCCGGCGTCTCGACGGGAATGCCCCGGTCGCGGGCGAAGGCGGTCATCGACGCCGCACCGCGGACCGCCATGGTGGCCTTGAGGCTCCCCGGCGGGTAGTAGATCCCGGAGTGGATCACCCCGGAGTTGCGCCCGGTCTGGTGCGTCGCGAGCGCGGGCTCCTTCTCGAGCACGGTGACCTCGTCGCCGCGACGGGCCAGGGCCCGGGCGGTGGCCAGCCCCACGATGCCGCCACCGACGACGATCACGCGCACGCGGCCTCCACCGGGCCGGGGAGAGCGAGGCTCAGCGGTGCGGGCGGGCCCGGAGCAGCAGCTGCGCGGCCAGGACCGAGGCCGCGGCCCCCGCGACGAGCAGTCCGAGCAGCGCCGCCCCGAACGCCAGCGGCCGAGTGCCGACAGCGCTGAGCCGGTCCACACCCACCGCCCCCGAGCCGAGCGCCGCGAGGACGGTGATCAGCACGCCCGAGGTCGCGGCGGCCGCGACGGCCACGGCGAGCTTGGTCCGCCAGCTCGACAGTCGGGCCAGGTTGCGGCACGCGAGCCACCCTATGCCGCCACCCGCGAGCACCGGCACGGCCAGCAGGAGGACCAGCCACCCGGACCAGGTGCCCTCCGACGGGAGGGCGCCCAGGACGGGGATCAGCGGCATCAGTCCCGGGTGGGCGCCCGCCAGGGTGATCGTCGAGCCGTCGGCGATCTGGAAGCCCGGCCCGGCGAGCCAGGCGAGTCCCCAGACGGCCAGGTTGGGCAGCACCAGCAGCTGGCCTGCGGTCAGCGCGACCCCGCCGACCACGCCCGCGTTCACAGCGGCATGGAGGCCGAAGACCGTCTCCCAGCGCGCGACGACCATGACGACCACGAGGACCGTGCCGAGACCGAGCAGCGCCACGGCGCCGTGGACCCCCGGCCGTACCGCGCGGGGCAGCCAGCGCGGCAGCCGGTCGAGCCAGTCGCCGACGACGCCGCACTCCTCCCCCGCCACGTAGCGCCCGAGCAGCGCCCAGCCCAGGGCGAGGACCGGCACCGCGATGACGACGAGGATCCCCACCAGGCTCGGACGCGCCGGCCCGGCGAGGGTGAGCAGCCAGGCGAGGACGCCGGCGGCCGCATACCCCAGCACGAACCCGGGGACGACCTGCCGGGCGAGCGTCCGCGGCCAGGTCGTCCCGGGAGCGGACCGCTCGGTGCGGTCGAGCAGCCGTCGGGCGCTGCGGGCGGTGATGACCAGCGCGAGGAGCAGCAGCCCCAACGGGGCCAGCGAGATCGACAGGTCGCCCACGGCGACGGACGCTCCGTGGCCCAGGAACCAGCCCGCGCTGGCGATCCCTAGCGCGTCCCCCCAGCCGACCGTCGTATGCGCGGTGGCGACCCACACGACGAGTGCCGGCAGGGCCAGGACGAGCCACGAGCCGCCGGCAGCGAGCGCGCCGGCGGCGGGCGCCGGCCACCAGTCGAGCCCGGACTGCGCCTCGAGCGCCTCGTCGTCGAAACCCGTCTCCGGACGGGAGTCGGGGCGGGAGTCGGCCCGGGAGTCGGCACGGACACGGTCGCGGAGCGAGTCGAGAAGGGTCATGACCGGACCATCGTCGCCGCTCCTCGCCGCTGGGCGAGGAGGGCGCGCCGAGGGTCGGTCAGATGACGACGGAGTCCAGGCTGGCCATGATCTCGCGCATCAGCGCGGCAGTCTCGGACGGCGTCTTGCCGACCTTGACACCGGCCGCCTCGAGGGCCTCCTGCTTCGCCGCGGCGGTGCCGGACGAGCCCGACACGATCGCTCCGGCGTGGCCCATCGTCTTGCCCTCCGGCGCGGTGAACCCCGCGACGTAGCCGACGACCGGCTTGGAGACGTTGTCCTTGATGTAGGCCGCGGCCCGCTCCTCGGCGTCGCCGCCGATCTCGCCGATCATGACGATCGCGTCGGTGTCGGGGTCGTTCTGGAACGCCTCGAGGCAGTCGATGTGGGTCGTCCCGATGACCGGGTCACCGCCGATCCCGACGGCGGAGGAGAAGCCGTAGTCCCGGAGCTCGTACATCATCTGGTAGGTCAGCGTGCCGGACTTGCTGACCAGGCCGACGCGCCCCGGGCCGGCGATGTCGGCGGGGATGATGCCGGCGTTGGACTGCCCGGGGCTGATCAGTCCGGGGCAGTTCGGGCCGATGATGCGGGTCCCGCCCTTGCTCTGTGAGTAGGCGAAGAACTCCGCGGTGTCCTTGACCGGGATGCCCTCGGTGATGACGACGACGAGGGGTATGCCCGCGTCGATGGCCTCGACGACCGCCGCCTTGGCGAACGGCGGGGGGACGAACACGACCGAGACGTCCGCGCCGGTCTCAGCCATGGCCTCGGCGACACCGCCGAACACCGGCACGGTCACGTCGTTCGGGAAGTCGACCGACTGGCCCGCCTTGCGCGGGTTGACGCCGCCGACGATGGCCGTGCCCGAGGCGAGCATCCGGGTGGTGTGCTTCATCCCCTCGGAGCCGGTCATGCCCTGGACGATGACCTTGGAGTCCTGGTTGAGGAAGATCGACATCGCGCTCCGCCGCCCCTTCTACTTCGCCGCTGCAGCGAGCTCGGCGGCCTTGCGGGCCGCGCCGTCCATGGTGCCCTCGATGCTGACGAGGGGGTGGTTCCGTTCGGCGAGGATGCGCCGGCCCTCGTCGACGTTGTTGCCGTCGAGGCGGACGACGAGCGGCTTGGTCGCCTCGTCGCCGAGCTTGTCGAGGGCGCCGACGATGCCGTTGGCCACCGCGTCGCAGGAGGTGATGCCGCCGAAGACGTTGACGAAGACCGCCTTGACCTGGGGGTCGCCGAGGATGATGTGCAGGCCGTTGGCCATCACCTCCGCGGAGGCGCCGCCGCCGATGTCGAGGAAGTTCGCGGGCTTCGGCGGGGTCGTGAGGCCGCGGTCCGCCGCGACCTCCTCACCGGCATACGCGACGACGTCGAGGGTCGACATGACCAGCCCGGCGCCGTTGCCGATGATGCCGACGTCGCCGTCGAGCTTGACGTAGTTGAGGTTCTTCTCCTTGGCCGCCGCCTCCAGCGGGTCGGCGCTGAGCGCGTCCTCGAGGCCGGCGTGGTCCTCGTGGCGGAAGTCGGCGTTCTCGTCGAGGGTGACCTTGCCGTCGAGGGCCACGATCTTCCCGTCCGAGGTCTTGACCAGGGGGTTCACCTCGACCAGGGTCGCGTCCTCCTCGCGGTAGACGTCCCAGAGCTTGACCAGGACGCTGGCGATCTGCTCTTTGTCGTCCGCCTCGTCGAACCCGGCCGCGTCGACGATCTCGCGGGCCTTGGCGTCGTCGATGCCGACGTTGGGGTCGACGGGGATGCGGGCCAGGGCGTCGGGCCGCTCCACGGCGAGCTGCTCGATCTCCATGCCCCCCTCCTTGGAGCACATGGCGAGGTAGGTGCGGTTCGCGCGGTCGAGGAGCACCGAGAAGTAGTACTCCTCGGCGATCGACGCGCCCTGCGCGACCATCACCCGGTGCACGGTGTGGCCCTTGATGTCCATGCCGAGGATCTGCTCGCCCGCCGCGGCGGCCTCATCGGCCGACTTCGCGACCTTGACCCCGCCGGCCTTGCCTCGACCACCGGTCTTGACCTGCGCCTTGACCACGACGACGCCGCCGCTCTTGGGGCCGATCTCCTCGGCCGCCGCGCGGACCGCCTCGGGGGTGTCGGCCACGATCCCGGCGAGCACGGGCACCCCGTGCGCCTCGAACATGTCCCGCGCCTGGTACTCGAACAGGTCCACGCCAGCCGTCCCATCGTTGGAATGAGCGATTTCGTGCGGGGCGAGCCTATCGGCCGCGGTCCGCCGGCTCCTGGCGCCCCCTGCGCGGGGTGCGACGGATCTCACCCGCATACCCCGTATGCGGGTGAGCGTGACCGGGTCCGCCGGCTAGGGCGTCGTGGCCACGAGGTCGTCGACCGAGAGCGTCACCCCGGTCGTGGCTCCGCTCGACAGGTAGGAGCTGAGCCCGATGCCGCCCGCGGCCTGCAGCGCTGCGGTGTTGTCGGTGGCGCTCACCTGCCACGCGGCCGGCTCCGGCGTGCCGGTGCGCCAGAGCTTCCCGGTCAGCTGCGTGCTGGTCCCCGACGGCACGGTGCGGCACGCGACGCTGTAGCTCTGGTCGGCCGTCACCGTCACGCCCGCGACGGTGGTCGACCCGATCGTCGTCTCGACCCCGTTGACCCGGCGGACGAGGATCATCTGGAGGGTCCCGTTGGCGCTCCCAACGACCTTGCAGCGGTAGTCGTTGGCGCTGCTGACGCGCCGCGGGAGGATGCTGGCGTAGAGCGTTCCCGCCGCGGCGGTGCGGTTCCAGGCCATCGTCAGCCGCAGGTCCGTGGCGCTGGAGCTGACGCCGGTGAGCATGGCGTCGACCGTCGCGCCCGGCGCCGTGATCGTCTGTTGGCCGGCCCCGTTGGCCACCGAGTAGCGGTTGGTGGCCCCGCTGACCGTCCACGCCCCGCCCTTGTCGGCGGTCCCCCAGCCGTTGGTCACCGTCCGGGCGAAGGCGTCGCGGGCCAGCTCGTTCGCAGCGGGTGGCGCCGTCACGGTGACCGACCGGGTCGTCGTACCGGTGGCGTTCTTGTCGTCGGTCACCGTCAACGTCACCGTGAACGTCCCATCAGCGGTGTACGTGTGCGACGGGCTCACCCCCGAACCGGTCGTCCCGTCACCGAAGCTCCACGCATACGACGCGATCGTCCCGTCCGGGTCCGACGAACCCGAACCACTCAGACCGACCGTACGACCCGTGACACCGACGGCGTCCCGATCACCGCCGTCGGCGCCTGGTTCACCGGCGGCGGCGCCGTCACCGTCACCGAACGGGTCGCCGTACCGGTCGCGCCCTTGTCGTCGGTCACCGTCAACGTCACCGTGAACGTCCCATCAGCGGTGTACGTGTGCGACGGGCTCACCCCCGAACCGGTCGTGCCGTCACCGAAGCTCCACGCATACGACGCGATCGTCCCGTCCGGGTCCGACGACCCCGAACCACTCAGACCGACCGTACGACCCGTGATATCCGGCGTCCCGATCACCGCCGTCGGCGCCTGGTTCACCGGCGGCGGCGCCGTCACCGTCACCGAACGGGTCGTCGTACCGGTCGCACCCTTGTCGTCGGTCACCGTCAACGTCACCGTGAACGTCCCATCAGCGGTGTACGTGTGCGACGGGCTCACCCCCGAACCGGTCGTGCCGTCACCGAAGCTCCACGCATACGACGCGATCGTCCCGTCCGGGTCCGACGACCCCGAACCACTCAGACCGACCGTACGACCCGTGATATCCGGCGTCCCGATCACCGCCGTCGGCGCCTGGTTCACCGGCGGCGGCGCCGTCACCGTGACCGACCGGGTCGCCGTACCGGTCGCGCTCTTGTCGTCGGTCACCGTCAACGTCACCGTGAACGTCCCATCAGCGGTGTACGTGTGCGACGGGCTCACCCCCGTACCGGTCGTGCCGTCACCGAAGCTCCACGCATACGACGCGATCGTCCCGTCCGGGTCCGACGACCCCGAACCACTCAGACCGACCGTACGACCGGACACCGACGGCGTCCCGATCACCGCCGTCGGCGCCTGGTTCACCGGCGGCTGGACGACCCCCAGACGCGACACGGTGAACCGGTCGAAGGCCAGTACGGAGGTGGTCGTGGCGGAGCTGGACGTGTAGAGGTCGAGCCCGGCCGTGCCGGCCGTCTGGAGCCCGGCCGTGGAGTCGCTCGCCGTCGTCATCCAGGTAGCCGGCTCGGTCCCGCTGACCGGCCACACCTTGGCACGGACCGTGGTGGGTGACGCGCCCTCGGTCTCCAGGCGCAGCCGCAGCGGAAGGCCGGGCGTGGCCGTGACCCCGGAGACGTTGGCGGTGACGAGGGTGGTCTCGGTCCCACCGACGAACCGGCCGACGCTCAGGGCGAGCGAGCCGCCGGCGAGATAGCGCAGCTTCGCCCGGTAGCTGGTCGACCCGTTAGCTCGCGCAACGAGGGAGACGTAGGTGCCCGAGCCGGTCGCGGCCTGGGCCAGCGACAGGTCCGCCGTGACGCGGACGTCGGCTCCGGAAACACCGGTGAGAGTCCCCCCGCGGCCGGAGCCGGCGGGCATGGTCACGCGTCCGGCCGAGCCGTCGACGCTGTAGGCCGTCAGTGTCGACGTGAGCTGCCAGGCGTGGGCGGCGTCCGGAGCACCCCAGCTGTTGGTGGCGTTGCGCGTGAAGGTGTCGTCGACGAGGTCGCCGTTCGGGGGCGTGCGGACGGTCCAGGTCTGTGAGGTCGTCGTCGAGGTGCCGTCGTCGGCCACGGCGCGCCATTCGTACAGGGTGTCCGGAGCCAGCCCGGTCCAGGTGGCGTGCGCCACGCCGCCGGACGCGACCCGTTCCGCACCGACGGTGGCAAACGGGGCGGGCTGGGGGGCGGAGAGGTCGAACGGCAGCGTGAACGCGGAGTCGGCGTCGGTCTCGTACCGGTTGAGCGTGGGCGAGTAGGTCACCGCCGTCATGGTGTTGGCCCCCGGGTCGAACGAGTAGTACCGCAGCCAGCCGTCGCCCCCGTTGGCACGGTCCTGGTAGTCCGTGAGGATCTGCTGCACCGGCTGGCCGCACCGATTGAGGTCGGACCGGTTCGCCTCGGCCAGGTTGCCGTCGTGGAAGTGCCCGTTGAGGACCAGCCGGATGGAGCACTGCTGCGACACGAAGCTGGTCCACATCGTGTTGGCGGGGGTACCGCCCGGACGCTCGGCCGTCGTCTTGCGCTGGCCGTTGACCTGGACGAAGCTGTGGGTGGTGAGGATGGCGATGCGGTCGGGATAGGCGGCCAGCACCTTCGTGGCCCAGTCGAGGGCGTACTGCGGAGCCTCCCACTCGAGGTTGAGGACGACGAAGTCGCGGCCGCCCGCGGTGAACAGCGCGAAGTTGTCCATGTTGCGGCGATCCACCGGGTCGGCCCCGAAGAGGTTCTGACCGAGGTAACCCCCGTAGCGAGCGGTGCTGGGCGTCCATGCCTTGCCGGCGTAGCGCGACGGAGGGAAGTACGTGTCGTAGGGCCCGACCGCGCCGGTGGCGTTGTCGAAGTCGTGGTTGCCCGGGACGACCGTGTTCGGCATGTTGGCGTCGTCGAGGACCTTCAACCCCGCGGAGGTGTAGCCCCACTGCGTCGGGTTGGTGTACTCGCTGACCAGGTCACCCAGCTGCACCACCATGGCGGTGTTGAGATCCGAGCGGGTGTCAACCGCCCATTGGGCCTGCTGGGCGATGGTGCCCTGGCGGTTGTTGTACGTGTAGTTCTGGGTGTCGGGCAGCGCCACCAGGCTGAACGGGCTGCCGCCACCGCCCCCGGGCACCGTGGCGCCCACCTTGCGGCCCTCGAACCGGACGTCGATCGAGCCGCCGTCCGGGTCGGTCGCCTGCACCGACAGCGGAACGTCGACACCGGTCGCCGTCGAGCCGTTCGCCGGACCGACCAGCGCAGGTCCGGCCGGTGGTGCGGCCACGGCCGAGGGCGCGCCAACCATCAGCAGGAGCGCTGTAACGCTCACCACAATGACCCTGATCCCACCGGACATCGGCGTCGCCCTCCCCCACGGTAAGCGGCAACTCACCGTAGCCGGATGGCCCTTCGCCCCGTGGGTCTTTGGCCGGGATGCGACGACTCAGTGTGGTGCCGGGTCGCCCGGCACGAAGGGGACAGGGCGGTCGTCCGTCGGTGGCCTGTTGCGGCCACGGCATCGGGCTGACACGTGCACGGGGTCCGCGGTGCGCGCCTGCACGCGACCTGCTTGAGTAGCCCGACCGGCTGCCGACTCACGTCGGACCGGAACCTGGTTGTGGGGCCGCAGCCCCTTGGCGGCCCCACAACCTTTCGGTCGCCGACAGCGCAGTCATGCCGGGGCTTTCGCTCCCGGCCCACCACGGGAGACCCGTGATGCCCGGACCACGCCCGCTGCGGGAAAAGCGGGGATCCGACCCTGTCCACTATCGACTCGGAACACTGCGGCATGGGGGGTTGTCGCACTGGTCCGTACGTCAATGGTGGAACCTCGACGCCGTCAGCACCTACCGACTTTGCCAAGTCTTTACAGTCGCGAGGGGAACGCCGCACCTAAGGGCGGACCAATCGTCTCACCTGTTGGGATCGACGTTCGCCCGGACCCACGCGACGATCTCGGTCGTGGTCGCTCCCGGGGTGAACACGGTGGCGACGCCCATCCGCTTCAGCTCCGGCAGATCGTCGTCCGGGATGATGCCGCCGCCGAAGACGACGATGTCGGACGCGTCGCGCTCCTTGAGCAGGTCGACGACCTTGGCGAACAGCGTCATGTGCGCCCCCGAGAGCACCGAGAGGCCGACGGCGTCGGCGTCCTCCTGGATGGCCGCCTCGACGATCTGTTCCGGGGTCTGGTGCAGCCCGGTGTAGACGACCTCCATCCCGGCATCCCGCAGGGCCCTCGCGACGACCTTGGCGCCGCGGTCGTGACCGTCCAGGCCCGGCTTGGCCACCACCACTCGGATCGGCGACCCGGCCCGTTCGGAGAGGGGCTCGGAAGGCTCGGCGGAATCGGGCTGGTCGGACATGCCGGGAAGCGTAGCGAAGGCCCCTGGTGGGAGTTAGTGTCGCGGAACCATGCCGCCTCGTTCGTTGCCGACCGCCGGTGGGCCGCCGTCCGGTGGCCGGGCCGACGGCGCCGTGCGGGTGCGGGGGTATGCGTCGAGCATCGCCTCCGGGGTCGTCGGCGCAACCTCGAACGTGGTCCGTGGTGCCGCCGCGACGGCGACCGACATCGTCGGTGACGCGGTGAAGGCGCTGGCCACCCCGACGGGGCTCACGGGTGCGGCGGTCGAGGCGCTCTGGCTGGGCACCCACCTCGCCATCTACCCGATGGGTCTGGTGGGCACCCGGGCTCGCGACGTCTCCCAGGGATACCGGATCGAGCATCTCGGCCCGGTGCAGCGCGGTCTGGTCATCTCCGACATCGAGGCGGCCGGGACGCCGATCCTGTTGGTGCACGGCATGGCCGACAACCGGTCGGTGTTCACGCTGCTGCGACGCGGGCTGCGCCGGCGCGGCTTCGGCCACATGACGACGATGAACTACTCCATCCTCACCGGGGACGTCCGCGTCGCCGCCGCTCAGCTGGCCGAGGAGATCGAGGCGATCGTGGCCGAGACCGGCTACGAGCGGATCCACGTCGTCGGGCACAGCATGGGCGGCCTCATCGCGCGCTACTACGTGACCCGGCTCGGCGGCGACGAGCGCGTCCACACCCTGGTGACCCTCGGCAGCCCGCACCACGGCACCTACCTCGCGTACGCCTGGAACAGCCGGATCATGCAGCAGCTGCGCCCGGGCAGCCCGCTCATGCAGGAGCTGGAGCAGCCGGTCGAGAGCTGCCGTACGCGGTTCCTCTGCTACTGGTCCGACATCGACCAGCTGATGTTCCCTCAGCGGACGGCCGCCCTGGAGCATCCCGACCTCAACGTCACCAACGTCGAGATGCATGGCGTAGGTCACATGAGCCTGCCGATCATGCAGTCCGTCGTGCACGGGATCGGGGCCGCGCTGGCCCACCTCGACTCCGACGGCACGACGGTGGCACCGGGTGCGACGCCCTTCACCCGACGTCGCCGTACCGGCTGACCCGGCTCTGTCGACGGTCCGCCGGAAGGGGCTGGATAACACCAGGTCAGCCGGGTGATCCGGCCCTCGCGTCGGGCGGTTTCGGCCGCTAGGTTGACAGCCGCGACAACGTCCCCAGCGGTGCCGCGAGCCCCCTGTCATCGTCCGACCGCCCGGCGCTGTCCGGCGGCGCCCACCCCTGGCCGACGCCTGCTCCATGCTCCGTCACGCCCCCGCGAACCTGTGGATGGCGATTTGGAGATAACGAAATGGTCACGCTACGGTGGCGACCGGCCTACCTAGCCCCCCTGACGGTCATCTCCCGAAGCCCCCCAAGGACCCCCTCTCTTGTCTGACGCTGCATACCGCGGGCGCCACCGGCCCCCCGCGGGACGGCACCGTGCCGCCCGTTCCCGGACCTCCGAGTCGACAGGCTCCTCGCTCCCCCGCTTCGTCGGGTCGGGCTATCTCCTGCCGACCGCCGCCGCGGCCACGCTCGTCCTCACGGCGACCGGCGCCCACATCGGCGGCACGGCCGGCGCGCCGACGGCCTCCGCCACCCCGGTGACGGCGATGACCGCGTCCGGCCTGGTGACCGAGGACGCCATCGAGCGTGACGTCATCGAGCGCTCCGGGCGTGACAGCGCCCGCGCCTCCGCGCTGACCGGGACCGACTCCTTCGACCCCGCTGAGAGCGGCCGGGCCGACCAGCTCGACGCCGCCGACGCCGCCGACCGCGTCCAGGCTCAGGCCGATGCCGCCGCCGCGAAGGCCGCTGCCGACGCCGCGGCCGCTCAGGCCCAGGTGCAGGCCCAGGCCGACGCCGCCGCGCAGCAGAAGGCCCAGGCTGACGCGGCCGCCGCCGCCGCCCACAACTGGGTTCCGTTCATCGACGGCGGCTACCAGCTCACCTCCGGCTTCGGGATGCGGTGGGGCGCGATGCACCCCGGCCAGGACTTCGCGGTGCCGGTCGGCACCCCGGTCAAGGCCATGTCCTCGGGCACGGTGATCTTCGCCGGCTGGCAGGGTGGCTACGGCAACAAGGTCGAGATCCAGTACTGGGACGGCACGGTCTCCTGGTTCTGCCACAACAGCAAGCTCCTGGTGACGCAGGGCGAGAAGGTCACCCCCGGTGAGCTCGTGTCGATGTCCGGCAACACCGGCCACTCGACCGGCCCGCACATCCACGTCGAGGTCCACCCGCAGAACGGTTCCCCGGTCCCGCCACTGCCGTGGCTCAAGAAGATGGGGACGATGCCGTAAGGCTCGCTCTCCCGTCACCCGCAGCGCAGTGTCCCGATCCCGGGGCGCTGCGCTGCTGTCTGTTCACAGCTTGGTGACCGGCGCATACCGGAGCAGAAGCCGCTTGACGCCCTCCGCACCGAAGTCGACGTGCGCCATGGCCCGGTCGCCGTCGCCCTCGACGCGCAGCACGGTCCCGAGCCCGAACGAGTCATGGGTGACCCGGTCGCCGGGGTTCAGGTGGAGCGCCGGCCTGGACGAGGCCCGGGTCATCTCGCGACGGTTGGCCAGCGACTCCATCGCCGAACCGCCCATCCGGCGACCCTGGCGCGCCGCGTCGACCGCCGACTCGAGGCGTTCCCACTGGACCAGCTCGGGCGGGATCTCGTCGAGGAACCGGGACGCGGGGTGGTACTGCGGTGCACCCCACGCGGAGCGGACCGCGGCGCGCGACAGGTAGAGCCGCTCCCGGGCACGCGTGATCCCCACGTAGGCCAGTCGGCGCTCCTCCTCCAGCTCGAGCGGTTCGGAGAGGGCCCGCATGTGCGGGAAGGTGCCGTCCTCCATCCCGGAGAGGAAGACGACCGGGAACTCCAGCCCTTTGGCGGTGTGCAGTGTCATCAGGGTGACGACGCCACCGTCGGCGCCGGGCGCGCCGGAGGGGATGTCGTCGGCGTCGGCCACGAGCGAGACCCGCTCCAGGAAGTCCTCCAGCGAGATCACCTCGCCGGTCTCGATCCGCTCCTCGTCGAACTCGCGGGCCACCTCGACCAGCTCGGCGAGGTTCTCGATCCGGGTCTCGTCCTGGGGGTCGGAGCTGGCCCGCAGCTCGCGGAGATAGCCGCTTTGCTCGACGACGGCCTCGATGAGACCGGACACGCCGGACCCGTCGGCCCAGACCCTGGACAGGGACTCCAGCAGCCCGGTGAACGCCTCGATCGCCGCCACCGAGCGCGTCGCGATGCCCGGGGCGTCAGCGGGACGGCCGAGTGCGGCGACGAACGGGATGCGCTCGCGCTCGGCCAGCTGGGCGATGCAGGCCTCGGCCCGCTCGCCGATCCCGCGCTTGGGCACGTTGATGATCCGGCGCAGGTTGACCGTGTCGGCCGGGTTGGAGATCACCCGGAGGTAGGCGAGGGCGTCCTTGATCTCCTTGCGCTCGTAGAAGCGCGTGCCGCCGACGACCTTGTAGGGCATCCCGACCCGGACCAGCACCTCCTCGAAGGCGCGGGACTGGGCGTTGGTCCGGTAGAAGATCGCGACGTCCCGGGGCCGGACGCCCTCGGTGTCCTGCAGGTGGTCGATCTGCTTCGCGACGAACGCCGCCTCGTCGTGCTCGCTGTCGGCGACGTAGCCGACGATCTTCACGCCGTCACCGGAGTCGGTCCAGAGGTTCTTGGCCCGGCGCTTCTCGTTGCGGGCGATCACCGCGTTGGCGGCCCGCAGGATGGTCTGCGTGGACCGGTAGTTCTGCTCGAGCAGGATGGTCCGCGCCTGCGGGTAGTCCTCCTCGAACTCGACGATGTTGCGGATGGTCGCCCCGCGGAACGCGTAGATCGACTGGTCGGCGTCGCCGACGACGCACAACTCGCCCGGCGGGACGGCGTGCGCCGGGGCGTCCGCCGGGAGGACCGGACCCGACCAGCTCCTTGACCAGCTGGTACTGCGCGACGTTGGTGTCCTGGTACTCGTCCACGAGGATGTGCCGGAACCGGCGCCGGTAGTGCTCGGCCGCGTCCGGGAACGCCTGCAGCAGGTGCACGGTCGACATGATGAGGTCGTCGAAGTCCATGGCGTTGGCCTGGCGGAGCCGGCGCTGGTACATGGTGTACGCCTCGCTGACCTTCCGCTCGTGATGGCTGGAGCCGCTCTCCTCGGGGCCGACGCGCGACGCATACGTCTCCTCGTCGACGAGGTCGTTCTTGAGGTTGCTCACGGCGTGCGAGAACGCCCGCGGCTGGTAGCGCTTCGGGTCGAGGTCGAGGTCGCGCAGGACCAGGGTCATGAGGCGCTGGCTGTCGGCGGCGTCGTAGATCGAGAAGGTCGACTTCAGGCCGAGCCGGCCCGCCTCGCGGCGCAGGATACGCACGCAGGCCGAGTGGAAGGTCATCACCCACATCGCCTTGGCCCGCGGACCGACGAGGTCGGCGACCCGCTCCTTCATCTCCCCGGCCGCCTTGTTGGTGAAGGTGATGGCGAGGACCTGGCCGGGCTGGACGTGCCGGGCGGCGAGCAGGTAGGCGATCCGGTGGGTGAGGACCCGGGTCTTGCCCGACCCGGCGCCGGCGACGATGAGCAGCGGCGGCCCCTCGTGGACGACGGCCTCGCGTTGCTGTGGGTTGAGCCCCTTGAGCAGCTCCTCCGGGTCGTGCAGCCGGCCGTCGGAGTCGGTCGGCCGGCCCGGTCCGCCGGCGGTCTCCGCGCCGGGCTCAGCGGTGGCCCACAACGGGATTCCCCGCTCGTCGACGTCTCCACCGGGGACGGGACGCGGCAGGTCGAGGTCGTCGAACAGGGTGCTGGGCTCGGATGTCATCGCGTCGTCCAGCCTACGTCCGCGGCGCGACACCACCGGGACCGCCACCCGGGGCGGGGACGGGTCAGGCAGCGACCGCCGGAGCGAGCGGAAGGCCCGCCTCACGCCAGGCGCGCAGGCCCCCCACGACGTCCGACGCCCCGGTCAGCCCGAGCCGCACGAGCGTGGCCGCGGCGAGCGACGACGCATACCCCTCCTGGCACAGCACGAGGACGCGCGTCTCGTACGACGCCCAGGGCAGCCGGGCGGTGCTCCGTGGGTCCAGCCGCCACTCGAGGACGTTCCGCTCGATGACGACCGGGCGCAGGGCGGGGTCGACCTCGCCCTCCGCGCGGCGCTGCGCCTCGGGCCGGATGTCGACGAGGACCGCGCGGCCGTGCAGCAGCAGCTGGTACGCGGCCCGCGGCGAGATCCGCTGGTAGGTGTCTCGGGCCTCGTCGACCAGGTCGTCGACGGTCACCGACGCGGTGGTGGTCGCCGCGGTGGTCGCCGCGGTGGTCGGCGGCACCGGACGCGAGAACAGCCGCGTCTCCCAGTGGATGGACTGGGTGCGCTCGGCGGTCGTGGTCACCACGAGGCTGCGTCCTCGGGTGTGGCGAGGCGGTTCGGGCCGTCCGGGCCGAGCTCGAACCGGCCCATGGTGACCAGCCCGGGGGCGTAGGCGTGCACCGTCAGCGCCCGCCCGGGGCCGACCCCGACGACGTTGTGGACGTGGTCGCGGCCGAACGCCCGCGCGTCGCCCTCAGCCAGGGTCCGGTGCTGGACGGCGCCCAGGGCCCAGGTCTGCTCGAGGACGACGCCGGAGGCGACGGCGAAGGCGCCGGACGCGTCGCCGTGGTCGTGCCAGCCGGTCTCGGTGCCCTCCGGCCACGAGATGAGCCAGACGTCCAGACGGGCGTCCCCGGCGAGGCGGGCCCAGGTGCGCTCGCCGCTCTCGGGGAGCAGCGCGGACAGGTTCGGGTTGAGGGCGTAGCGGCGAACGGTACGCCGGAGCTCCGCGAGCGGCACGGTGGCCGCGCGGGCGTCGAGATGGGTGGTGGAAGCGGTCATGTCGGGTCCCCAGGGTCGGGGCCGGCGCCTCGGGATCCCCTCGCGACGCGAGAGGTGGCACCGGCGGGCGGTTGTCGGAAGGTCTGAGCGGGTCGAGCCGTCGTTCAGGACCAGCGACAACAGCGCGCGACGACGCGCCACGAGGTCGCCGGAACCGGCCGACCCGTGCGCATTCGCCTCGCGGTGCGTGACATGTGACAAGGACATCAGCGGTAAGGAGGACGTCGCAAGCCGATTGATGCATTATCTCGCGTTATGGACATCCCTAGGATTCGTTATGTGTAGCCGAGCCTCCTAGGCTGGCGGTCATGACCGCTGCACCCCTCACCGTCCCGGCCCTCGTCGTCCCCCGTCACGGTGGGTCCGAGGTGCTGACCGTGCAGGACCGCGACGTCCCCGCGCCGGGTCCGGGCCAGGTTCGCGTGACCGTCGCGGCGGCGGGCATCAACTTCATCGACATCTACCACCGCGAGGGCGTCTACCCGGTCCCTACCCCGTTCGTCGTCGGCGGCGAGGGCGCCGGCACGGTCGAGGCGGTCGGCGACGGGGTCGACCTGACCGTGGGGGACCGGGTCGCCTGGGCCGACGGGCCGGGCAGCGCGGCCGGTGCGGTCGTCCTCGACGCCGCCAGGGTGGTGCCGGTCCCGGACCGGGTCGACCTCGAGACCGCCGGTGCCGTGATGCTCCAGGGGATCACCGCTCACTACCTGGTGAACTCCACGTATGCGGTCCAGCCCGGCGACCTCGTCCTCGTCCACGCCGTGGCCGGTGGCGTCGGCCAGCTGCTGGTCCAGCTGGTCAAGGCCAAGGGGGCGACCCTGATCGGGACCGCGGGGTCGGCCGAGAAGGTGGCGCTGGGGCTCGAGCTCGGCGCCGACCACGTCATCGACTACTCCGAGCTGGCCGACCTGGGCGAGCTGCCCGGGAAGGTCAAGGAGCTGACCGGTGGTGAGGGCGTGCACGTCGTCTACGACGGAGTGGGGAAGACGACTTTCGACGCCTCACTGGCGACGTTGCGCCGCCGCGGAATGATGGTGCTGTTCGGCGGGGCCAGCGGCCAGGTGCCCCCGTTCGACATCCAGCGGCTCAACCGCGGCGGCTCCCTCTTCCTCACGCGGCCCACGATGGGCGACTACATCGCCACTCGCGAGGAGCTGGTGTGGCGCACCTCGGAGATCCTCGGCGCCGTGGCCGACGGGTCGCTGAGGGTCGACGTCGGCGGCCGCTACCCGATTGCCGATGCCCAGGCCGCCTACGACGCCCTCGCCGGCCGCCAGACGACGGGAAAGCTCATCCTCATCCCCTGACGCCCGAGCCAGCGGTCACAACGTCGTTGGTTACCCTCGGTCGATGGAGGGCCCGGTCGCACGGCGCCCGGTGACCCGCCGGGTGGTCCTCGGCGGCCTCACATTCGGCGCCGTCGGTGCTGCCGCCGCGTGCACGTCACCGCCCAGCGCACCTGCTCCCACGGCCGGCAGTGCGTCGACGGACGCCATCGCCGCGCCCTCACCGGCGGCCACGTCCTCGACGACAGCGACGCCGGCCGGTCCGCGGCTGCCGCTCGTGCTCGCCGTGCACGCGACGCGCGCGGCGGGCGTACGCGCGTCCCGGGCGGTGCTCGACGCCGCCGCGTCCGGCGGCGGGGTCGCGTGGTCCGACCTCGGTGCTCCGGGCGGGGCAGGCGGGGCCGCGACGGTCGTCCGCGGTGTCCCGGCCGGCGGATCGGCCACCGACGCGGACGCGGTCGGCGCGGTTCAGGCCGATCGCGACACCGTCGCTGTCGTTCGCGCGGACGCGCTCGGCCCGGCGGTCGCCGCCGTACCGGTCGACGGCGTCGACCCCGTGACCAGGCCCGAGGCATACCCGGTGTCCGTGCCCGGAGACCCCGCGAACCCCGTCGACCCGACCCGCATCGTCTCCACCCTGTGGCTCGGAGACGTCATGCTCGGGCGCCGCGTCGGGCAGCAGATCGCCGCCGCCCGCGACCCGAACCTGCCGTTCAGCCAGACCGCCGAGCGGCTGCGGGCGGCGGACCTCACCGTGGCGAACCTCGAGTGCGCCCTCTCGCGCAACGGCCGTCCGACCCAGGGCGGCGACTCGTTCGGAGCCGACGCCTCGTCCTTGGACGGTATGCGGGACGCGGGCTTCGACGTCCTCGTGCTGGCCAACAACCACCTCGGCGACTACGGCGACCGGGCGCTGCGCGAGTCGCTCGCGGCGGCACGCAACGGGTTCGCCGTGACCGGCGCCGGCGAGAACCTCGCCGCGGCGCTCGAGCCGGCGGTCGTCGAGCGCAAGGGCGTCCGGTTCGGCGTGCTGGCGTTCAACGCCATCGGCGAGACGCCCGCGGCGACGGCTTCCTCGGCGGGAGCACTGTCGGTGCGGATGCCGCCGCGAACCGGTCCGCTCAACGAGGAGGACCTGGCCCGGGTGACCGACACGGTCCGCGGGCTGCGCGCCCGGGCCGACGTCGTCGTGGTCTACCCGCACTGGGGCACGCAGTACGTCCACGACCCCGTTCCCGAGCAACGCGACGTCGGCCGGCGACTCGTCGAGGCGGGCGCCACGGCGGTCGTCGGGTCGCACCCGCACTGGGTCCAGGGGATGGACCTGCACCAGGGGCGACTCATCGCGCACTCGCTCGGCAACTTCGTCTTCGACATGACGTTCTCCACGCAGGTACAGCAGGGCATGGCCCTCGAGCTGCTGCTCTGGGGCGACCGCCCGATGGCCGCCCGCCTCTGGCCGTACCGGATCGGTGACCGCTATGTCCCCCGCTGGCTCGACGGCGACCCCGAGGCCGACCGCATCCGCGCCGACGTGTGGGGCGCCAGCACCGGACCGTTCGCGGCCTGACCGGAGGTTGTGTATGCCCGACCGCTCCTTCGCCCGTCCCTCCGGCCCTTCCCTGGTCGGCCGGCGGGCGGTCCTCCTCGGCGCCGCGGCGGTGGGCCTGGCCGGGTGCACCGAGGCCGCCGCGCCGGACGGTGCGGCGACCGCGCCGGCGACCAGCCGGCATACCGAGCCCTTCGTCGTCGACGACGACTACTCCTGCGCCGACCTCGACCACCAGCGCTCCGGCGCCGCTGCCGGCCAGCCGGGTCTTCCCGATCGCTCCGAACGAGCCCGAACCGGTGGCCAAGGAGCGCGCGGTCCGGCTGGTCGAGGCGACGTCGTCGTGGGGGCCGGGCGGCTGCGGACGAGGCGCAGGTGGCCGCTCGACTGGCGGCCCAGGGCATCTCGGGACCGCGAGCGGCAACGTTCGCGGCCGTGACGGCGCCGTTCCGCGGGCCGAGCGCCGAGGCGACGTCGGGGGTGATCGCGGCGCAGTACGGCGGGCTGACCGCGACGACGGCGTCGCTGCTGGTGACCTTCGAGCAGTGGACCCGGGACGCGGCCGGCGCGGTGGTCCGCGGCGGGGCAGGCGCCGACGTGCGGCTGACCAAGGAGCAGGGCCAGTGGCAGGTGACCGAGGTGGTCACGGCGACACCGCTGCCGCCGGTCCAGCCGGTGCCCGCGCTGGTCCAGCAGGTGCTGTCGAACCAGCGGATCCGGCTGCCCCCCGCGGCGGCCGCCGACATCGCCGCGGGCAACTTGCGCCCGAAGCCGATGCAGGCCCTGCTGGCGCTCGCGCAGGACTACGACATCGACGTGAGCATCGTCTTCAAGCCGCACCCCGACAACGTGTTCGCGACGAACCGGATGAGCGACCACACCCGCCGCCGGGCCTGGGACGTCTGGGCGGTCAACGGGCAGGCGGTGATCGCCGAGTCGACGCCCGACGCGCTGGTCGACGGGTTCCTTCGCGCGGCCAAGGAGGCCGGCGCCTACAACCTCGGCGGCCCGAGGCTGCTCTCCGGCGCGGGCTACTTCTCCGACCGGACCCACCGCGACCACTGCCACATCGCCTTCAACAGCGACACCTGAGCCCCGGCGGACCCATCCCGTCCAGGTTCAACGTGCAGGTCTTCGCCCGCTCCCCCGCTGTCAACAACTCCGCACGTGGGGACCTCTTTACCGACATATCGGACATCGGGTGTCGATAACTCCCCACGTGCGGAGTTGTTGACGCGGGGCGGTCGGGCCTCGGAGCGGTCGGGCCTCGGACGGTCCGGCGTCGGAGCGGTCAGGTCCAGAGGACGGCGACGCAGACGTTGACGATCGCCAAGATCGCGGTCGCCTGGACCAGGCCCGTCGCCGGGAGCACGGCCGTGGTCGCCCCGCCGCCGGCCCGCGCGCCGCCGTCGACGTCAGCGGCGCTCAGCGCCCGGCGCTGCCGGCCGTTGGCGATCTCCGCGCAGGCCGCCACCGCCAGCGCGATGGCCAGCTTGACGCCGATCTTCGCGCGGATGAGCTCGTCGGCCGGGTCGCTGCTCATCTCGTGCAGCCCGACCAGGACGATGCCCGTGACGACCTGGGCGCGGGCGCCCCAGACCATCGCCATCCGGATCCGACCGGAGCGCGGCGCAGCGAGCCAGGGGCCGATGATGGCCGCGGCGCCGAGCAGGTGGAGGACGACGACGATGCCGATCACCACGTGCATACCGGCACCTTAGCCATCGCCGTAGGACGCTCGACGGCTACCGGCGAGGCGTGTCAGGGTGACCCATGGCTCCCACGGCAGCGTCCATCGACGAGTACATCTCGACCTTTCCCGCGGCCACCCAGGAGATCCTCCAGGAGCTGCGCCGCCGCGTCCTCGCCGCGCTGCCGGAGGCCGAGGAGCGGATCAGCTACCAGATCCCGACGTTCGCCGTCGACGGGCAGTACGTCATCTACATCGCCGGCTGGAAGCACCACGTGAGCATCTACCCGATCGCCGGAGGCGACGAGGCGCTGGACGCCGACCTCGCGCCGTACCTCTCGGGCCAGAGCACCATCAAGCTCCCGCTGAAGAAGCCCGTCCCGTGGGACCTCGTCGACCGCGCGATCGCCGCCCAGGTCGCGGCCCGGCTACCGCAGATCCGGCGCTAGCGCGTCAGGCGTCGCCGAGCGAGCTGAGCACCCGGTCGCCGGCGCTCTTCATGTGCCGGTCCATCGCGGCCGCAGCAGCGTCGGGGTTCCGGGCCGCGATGGCGTCGGCGATCGACGTGTGCTCGGCCAGCGTCAGGTTGGTATGCGCGACATCGTTCACCGCTCGCTCGACCCAGACCCGGATCAGCGACCGGACCGTGGTCAGGAGGTCGGTCAGCAGCGAGTTGCCGGCCGCCTCGGCGATGACCTGGTGGAACCGCATGTCGGCCTCGACGAAGACCCGGAAGTCGTCGCGGTTCTCCCGCATCGTCACCAGCGTCGCTGTCGATCGCCTCGCGCTGCTCGTCGGAGGCGAGGTCGGCAGCCAGCCGGGCCACCTGGACCTCCAGCACCTGGCGGACCTGGATCAGCTCGACGGTCTTGGGCTCCCCGAGCCACAGTCCCCAGCTGAGGGTCTGCGGGAGCAGCTCCGAGACGCTGCCCTTGAGGTAGGTCCCGGATCCCGGGCGCACGCTGACGATCCCCAGCAGCTCCAGCGCCGCGAGGGCCTCACGGACCGCGGAGCGGCCCACGCCCAGCTGGGCCGCGAGCTGACGCTCGGCCGGCAGCCGGTCACCGGCCGCGATCTCGCCCGAGGTGAAGAAGTCGAGCAGTCGTCGGGTCACCGCCGACACCGCGCTGACCGGCTCGATCGTCTGCAGAGGAGCGAGCCGAGGAGCGCTCGTACCGGTCACGCCGGCGGCTGAGGTCACACGGGTCACTCTAACCACGCCCATCGCTGTTGGCTAACCGGTTGACTGGTTGACCAATTTATGGCAGAGTCCTCCTCACGCCCACAGCGGCCCACATCGACGTGAGAAGGAGCGCCACCCGTGCCCAGCAGCACCGCCAGCGCCATCGGGCTCAGCTCGATCGGGCTCAGCACCTACAGCTTCTTCTGGCAGTGGCATGAGACCGCACCCCGTCCGCTGTCCCTCAGCGAGATCGTCGCCAAGACCGCCTCCTGGGACGTCGACCTGCTCCAGCTGTGCGACTACCCGGCGTTGGACCGGTACGACGCGGCGCAGGCCGCCGACCTGGCCGCCGCCGGCCGGGAGCTCGGCGTCGCCTACGAGCTCGGCACCCGCGGCCTCGACACCGCCCATCTCCTGCACTACCTCGAGCTCGCCGGCCACCTCGACGTCACCCTCGTCCGCTCGATGGTCAAGCGCGAGGAGATCGCCGACGCGCCGGAGCTGCTGGCCAAGGTCGTGCCCGCCTACGCGGACGCCGGCGTGACGCTGGCCCTGGAGACGTACGAGCAGATCCCGACCCAGACCCTGGTGGACCTGGTCGCCGCGGAAGGCTCCGCATACCTCGGGATCGTCCTCGACCCGGGCAACTCGGTCGCCGCCCTCGAGACCCCGCGCTCCACGATCGACCTCACCGCACCGCTCGTCCGCAACCTGCACGTCAAGGACTTCGCCTTCAGCCGGCAGGCCGGCTGGGTCGGGTTCACGTATGCGGGCGCGCGCCTCGGTGAAGGACTCCTCGACTACGACTACCTCGTCGAGCAGGTCCGCCCCCATGAGCGCGGCATCAACCAGATCGTCGAGCACTGGCTGGTCTGGCAGGGCGACAACGAGACCACCTGCCGCCTCGAGGACGACTGGACCCTGCACAACCTCGCCTACCTGCGGCAGAAGGCCGCGCATACCCATCACGAAGGAGCACTGCAGAAATGACTGAGAACCTGTCCATTGCCGTCATCGGCGCCGGCGGCAAGATGGGGATGCGCGTCTCCGACAACCTCGCCAAGAGCACGCACGACGTCCGCTACGTCGAGAACTCCCCCGCCGGCCAGCAGCGCACCGTCGAGGCCGGCCGTGAGGTGACCGAGCTGGCCGACGCCATCAAGGACGCCGACGTCGTCATCCTCGCCGTCCCGGACATCGCGCTCCAGCCGGTCACCGCGCAGGTCGTCCCGCAGCTCGCCGCCGGCACCGTGGTCCTCACCCTCGACCCGGCCGCCGCCTACGCGAACCTGCTCTACCCGAGCGACGACGTGCACTACGCCGTGGCCCACCCGTGCCACCCGTCGATCTTCCTGCGTCGAACGACCGAGGAGGAGTACGCGGACACCTTCGGCGGCATCGCGGCTCCCCAGGACGTCCTGGCCGCCTACGAGGGTGGCGACGAGACCAAGCGCGCCCAGACCGAGGCCGTCATCCGCGCGATGTACGCACCGGTCGTCGACGTGCACTGGATCACCGTCAAGCAGCTCGCGCAGTGCGAGCCGACCCTGGTCGAGACCATCGCCTGCATGGTCGGCGACTTCCTCAAGGAGTCGCTGCACGAGGCAGTGCACACCATGGGCATCCCCGAGCCGGCCGCCCGCTCGATCCTGCTCGGCCACACCCAGGTGGCGCTGGCCAACGCACTCCAGGGCGACAACCCGTTCTCCGACGCCTGCCTCATCGCCATGGACTACGGCCGTAGCAAGATCGTCAAGGACGACTGGAAGGTCATCTTCCGGGATGACGAGCTCGACAAGAACCTGCAGGCGATGCTTCACCTGCGCGAGCCCATCAGCCGCTGAGTCGCGTCCCAATCGCTTTCACTGACAAGGAAGTCCAGCGATGACCCTCATCCTCAACTCCCCTGAGACGTTCGCCGCGGAGAGTCTGGCCGGCTTCGTCGCCGCCAACGCGACGCGGGTCCGGCCGGCGCCGGGCGGCGTGGTTCGCTCGACGGTCCGGGCACCGGGCAAGGTCGCCGTCGTCGTCGGTGGTGGCTCCGGCCACTACCCGGCGTTCGCGGGCGTGGTGGGTGAGGGTCTCGCGGACGGAGCGGTGTGCGGGGACGTGTTCGCGTCCCCGTCGACCCGCCAGGTGATGGACATCTGCCGGGCAGTCGACCAGGGAGCGGGCGTGTGGCTCAGCTTCGGCAACTACGCCGGCGACGTGCTCAACTTCTCGGCCGCGGCCACCCGGCTGCGGGCGCAGGGTATGCGCGTCGCCCTCCTCGCGGTGACCGACGACGTCGCCAGCGCCTCTCCTGCCGAGCGGCACCGCCGGCGCGGTGTCGCCGGTGACCTGGTGGTCTTCAAGGTGGCCGGTGCTGCGGCGGAGGTGGGGTACGACCTCGACGCCGTCGAGGCGGTCGCCGCCCGCGCCAACGACCGGACCCGCTCGTTCGGGGCCGCGTTCGACGGGTGCACGCTGCCCGGTGCCGACGCCCCGCTCTTCACGCTGCCCGAGGGCACCATCGCCTGGGGCCTCGGCGTCCACGGCGAGCCGGGCGTCGGCGACGGCGAACTGCCGTCGGCCGACGAGCTGGCCGCCGAGCTGGTCCGCCGGGTGCTCGAGGACGCGCCGGCCGACGGCGGTTCTCGGGTGGCCGTGCTGCTCAACGGCCTCGGCTCGGTGAAGTACGAGGAGCTGTTCGTGCTCTGGTCGGCCGTGCTCCCACTGCTGGCTGCGGCTGGTCTCGAGGTCGTCGCGCCCGAGGTCGGTGAGCTGGTGACCAGCCTGGACATGGCCGGCTGCTCGCTCACGGTGTCGTGGCTGGACGACGAGCTGGAGCGGCTGTGGCTGGCCCCGGCCGACAGCCCCGCGTTCCGCCGGACGGCGCCGGCTCCGCTCGACCCGACTCCGGTGCCGGTGGGCGCGGCCCTGCCCGCCGTCGTGGCCTCGTCCGAGGTCGGGCAGCAGGCCGGGGTATGCGTGCGGCAGGCGGTCGAGGCCGTGTCCGCGCTGCTCCACGACATGGAGGACGAGCTCGGCCGGCTCGACGCGGTGGCCGGCGACGGTGACCACGGCCGCGGCATGGCCCGTGGTTCCGCGGCCGCTCTGGCCGGGGCGACCGCAGCGGTCGACGCGGGCGGCGACGCCCCCACCGTGCTTCGCAACGCCGGCGAGGAGTGGGCCGACAAGGCGGGCGGCACGTCCGGTGCGCTCTGGGGCGCCGGTCTGCTGGCCGCCGCCGAGAAGCTGCCGTCGGATGCGGTTCCGACCGACGCCGACGTCGTCGCCGCGGTCGTCAACGCCTGGGAGCAGGTCAAGGCCATCGGTGGCGCCGAGGTGGGCGACAAGACGCTCGTCGACGCCTTGGAGCCGTTCGCGGTGACGCTACGGGAGCGGTTCGACGCCGGCGACGACCTCGAAACCGCTTGGGATGTGGGCGTTTCCGCGGCTCGGTCCGCTGCGGCCGCCACGGCCGACATCGCCGCTCGCATGGGCCGCTCCCGTGTGCTGGGCGCGAAGAGCCTCGGCTCACCCGACCCCGGCGCCACCTCGCTGGCCGCCGTCATGGGTGCGCTCGCGCCCGTCGTGACCCGGCGCCACGCCCCCTCGCCCGCCTGACTCATCGCCCACCCAGCCAGCCCACCCGCATACGTCGAAGGAACCCCACATGACCGACCAGCTCCGGATCCTCGTCGGCAGCGACAGCGCCGGCGTCGACTACAAGGACGCCATCGCGGCGGACCTGCGGTCGAACCCGCGCGTCGCCGTCCTCACCGACCTCGGCGTGCACCCGGACGACCCGGGGGCCAAGACCTACCCGAGCGTGGCCATCGAGGCCGCGACCCGCATCGCCAACGGCGAGGCCGACCGCGCGATCCTGTTCTGCGGCACCGGGATCGGCGTTGCCATCTCGGCCAACAAGGTGCCGGGGATCCGGGCCACCGTCGCGCACGACTCGTTCAGCGTGGAGCGCTCGATCCTGTCCAACGACTGCCAGGTCCTCACCATGGGCCAGCGGGTCATCGGGCTGCAGCTCGCGCGCCGGCTCGCGGCCGAGTGGCTGACCTACACGTTCGACCCCACGTCGCACTCGCAGGCCAACGTCGCCGAGCTGGAGGCGTTCGAAGCCGCACACGTCTGATCGCGCGCCAATGACCACCGTGGCCGTCAGCCTGAAGATGTACTTCGGGCCCGCCCGAGCGCAGGCGTACTGCGCCGCCTTGGCGTCCCTGGCCGCTCGCCACTCCGACGTCGCGTCGGGGGCGACCGAACTGGTCGTGCTCCCCTCGTTCGTCTCCATCCCGGCCGCCCTCGCGGCGGCCGGGTCGACGCGCCTCCGGGTGGGCGCCCAGGACCTCGCGACCGAGGACACCGGCGCCTTCACCGGCGAGGTCTCCGGCGCCGAGCTGGCCGAGCTGGGCGTGACGCACGTCGAGGTCGGCCACGCGGAGCGCCGGCGGCTGTTCGGCGAGGACGACGCGGTGGTGCGGGCCAAGACCGCCGCGGCGCTGCGGAACGACCTGGTCCCCCTGCTGTGCGTCGGTGAGGCCTCGCGCCTCGACCCGCTGGCGGCGGCCGCCGTCGTCGTCGACCAGGTCGCCTCGGCGATCCCGGACGGCACCGGCAAGCGCGTCCTCGTGGCCTACGAGCCGGTGTGGGCCATCGGCGCCGCCGAGCCGGCGCCCCACGCATACACCTCTGCTGTATGCCGTTCCGTGCGCGCCGCTCTCGGCGAGCGCCTCGGCGACTTCGGGATCGTCTACGGCGGCAGCGCCGGGCCCGGCCTGGTGGCGGCGCTGGGCGACTCGGTGGACGGGCTGTTCCTCGGGCGGTTCGCCCACGACCCCTCCGCCGTCGCCACCGTCCTCGACGAGCTCGCTACTCGCTGACCTCGCGGACTGGGCGAAGACCGACTTCCGAGATCCGCTCGTCGGTCCCGGTGATCACCCAGCGGACGGCGACGACCGAGAGCACGCCCACCGCGATCCCGAGGATGCCGACCAGGCCGGCGAGCGGCGGCTGCACCCCCTTGCCCACGGCGAAGACCGAGAAGTCCCACAGCGCGTGCAGCACCATCGCCCACACCAGCGAGCCGGTGACCCGCCGCAGGATGTAGAGGGTCGTCCCGAACAGGAACGCGTTGAGGACCTGCAGGCTGGTCGCCCCGAAGGCCTGACCGCCCAGGACGTTCGCGTAGTGCATGACCCCGAAGGCCAGCGTCGAGAGGAACCACACCCACCCCTCGCCGAGCCGTGACCGCAACCCGGTGAGCAGCAGTCCGCGTGTCGTGAGCTCCTCGGTGAACCCGACGAGGAGCAGCACCAGGGAGGCCCCGAAGAAAGCCAGGTCGTAGGCCGACCAGTCGGTGATGGCGAGGTTCACGACCACGAGCGCCGCCATGAGGATCGGAGCGACGATCGGCCACCGATGCTGGGCCGTCCGGCGTTCGAACAGGGCCGGGCTCCACCAGCCGAGCCACGACGTGGTAGCGGCGAGCAGTACCGCCCCGACGACGAGGGAGATCCCGGCCCCCCGGAAGAGGGTTCCGCCGTTGTCACCCAGCTCGGTGTAGGGGACTCCGCTCAGCCGTTGCATCACGACGACGAGGACCACGTACCCGAGGAACACGGCGAACCCGATCCACACTCGGGGACGGACGCGGACCGGGCGGTCAGGTGGCGTCGTCACGCCCTCGAGCATTGCAGGATCGCGGACCGGAGCACGAACCCGGGTCACGTTGGCCGAAGGGTCACGTCGCGGGTCAGGTCAGCGCCGCTGACGGCGTGCAGACCCTCCCCAGGCACGCGACTGGGGAGGGTTTTCGGCGTCCCCACACCGAAGACCCTCCCCGCTGGCCGGCAAGACGACGCCGAGAGGGGCAGCGCCGTGACGGCGCTGCCCCTCGTCGGTGGTGTGGTCGGTCAGTGCCCGATCGGAACCTCCGTCCCGGGGGCCATCTCGACGTGCTCACGCCGGCTCAGGAAGGTCATCAGGATCGCGGAGATGAGCATGAACCCGCCCACCACGAACATGGAGACCTTGTAGTCACCGGTGAGGTCCTTCAGCCAGCCGGTGATGTACGGCGCGGTGAACCCGGCCATGTTGCCCATGGTGTTGATCAACGCGATGCCCGCTGCCGCGGCGGCCCCGGTGAGGAACTGGGTGGGGACGGTCCAGAAGTTCGGCAGCGCCGAGAAGATCGCACAGGCCGTCACGGTGATGATCGCGATGGTCAGGGCGGGGCTGCCCGCGTAGAGGGCGAGCGGGATGCTGACCGCTCCGAGGAGCGCCGGGATGATGATGTGTCCCGGCTTGACGCCGTGCTTCGTCGCGTGCCGTGTGACGAAGTAGAGCGCGATCGCGGCCGGTAGGTACGGGATGGCCGTGATGAAGCCCTTCTGGAGGTAGTCGAACTTCACGCCGTACTGCGCCTCGAACCCGCTGATGATCGTCGGGAGGAAGAAGGCCAGCGTGTAGAGGCCGTAGACGAAGCCGAAGTAGATGAACGACAAGGTCCAGACCCGGCCGTTGCGGAAGACCGCGCGGACGCTGTGCTTCTCGTGACCGCTGGTCTTCGAGGCGGCCTCAGCGGTGAGCTCACCGGTCAGCCATTCCTTCTCGTCGTCGTTGAGCCACTTGGTCTTCGCCGGGCTGTCGGAGAGGTAGAACCACGCGACGACGCCGATGGCGATGGCCGGCAGACCGACGCCGAGGAACATGAAGCGCCAACCCTCGAGGCCGAAGATCCCGTGCTGGCTGATCAGCCAACCGGCCAGGGGGGCGCCGATGACCGTCGTGAGCGGCTGGGCCAGGTAGAAGAGGCCGAGGATCCGACTGCGGTAACGGGCCGGGACGAACATGCTGAGGAAGAGGATCGCGCCCGGGAAGAAGCCGGCCTCGGCGACACCGAGGAGGAAGCGCAGCGCCGTCAGCTGGGTGAAGGTCTGGACGAACGTGAACAGCACCGCGACGATGCCCCAGCTGATCATGATCCGGGCCAGCCAGCGCCTGGCCCCGAACTTGTTGAGGGCGAGGTTGCTCGGGACCTCGAGCACGATGTAGCCGAGGAAGAAGATCCCCGACGCGAACCCGAACTGGGCCGCGGAGAGCCCGAGGTCGGCGTTCATACCGCTGGGAGCGGCGAAGCCGATGGCCGTCCGGTCCAGGTAGTTGATGAAGAACATCAGCGCCACGAAGGGCACGAGGCGGATCGAGATCTTGCGGATTGTCGAGCGCTCGACGCTGCGCGTCTGCTGCTCCTGAACGGCGCTCATGCCCACCGTGACTCCTTTGGCAGTCGGTGCAAAGGCCCGGGGCGGACCTGACGATGGCTGATTCAAGCGTATCGTCGGTCAACCTGTCAACCGGTTGACCAATATTAGGTCGATCACATCGAACGAAAGAGCCCTCCTTCCGTTGTCGGCGAGGGCGCGCGGACGGACCTCGGTATGCGGTGGGTCCGGTCTCGTAGGCTCGCGGCCCATGGGTCCGGCGGGCGTGGACGACGCGGGCGTGGACGACGCGGGCGTGGGACGACGCGGGCGTGGACGACGCGAGCGGCGTCCGCGTGGACGTGGGAGACGCGAGCGGCGTCGGTGTCGAGGTCGTCACCGCACCGATCGTCAACTACGCCATGGCCCACGGCGGGATCGCGTTCCTGCACCGCATCGTCGTCACCGTCCCGCCCACCGTTGCCGGCGTGGACGACCTCGTCATCCATGCCGAGGTCGTGGATGCCCAGGGCGACGTGCTCACCCGCCCCTGGCAGCACCACGTCGACAGCCTCCGCGCCGGCATACCCCTCGTCGTCGACCATCCCGCGATCCGCCTCGACGCGCGATACCTCGCCGAGCTCGAGGAGGAGACGACCGCCGAGGTCGTCGTCACGGTGACCGCGGCGGGCCGGGAGCTCGGCCGGGCCTACACGCCGGTCCGGGTGCTCGCCGCTCGGCAGTGGTCGCTCGACCCGTCGGCACCGGTGCTCTCCCTCGAGCTGCTGGCGTCGTTCGTCCAGCCCAACCACCCCGCCGTCGGGCCCGTCGTCGCCCGGGCCGCCGCGATCCTCGCCGACCGGACCACGAGCGGCAGCCTCCAGGTCACCTACGTCGACCCCGAGCGCATCGACGCGATCGTCGACGCGGTGTTCACCGCGGTGCACGAGCTCGACGTCTACTACGCCGAACCGCCGGCCAGCTGGGGCTACGGCCAGAAGGTCCGCACCCCCGGCGACGTGTTCGAACACCGGGTCGGGACCTGTCTCGACACGACCGTCGCGCTCGCGTCCTGCCTGGAGCACGTCGGGATCACCCCCGTGATCTGGGTCGCTCGCGGGCACGCCTTCCTCGGCTACTGGCGCCGCGGCGAGCAGGGCCTCCCCGACGCGGCCAGCCTCCAGATCGCCCCCGCGGCGAACGCCGTCGACCTCGGCCTCATGGGCGTCGTCGAGACGACGATGGTCACCCGCGAGCGCCGGCCGCCGAAGGACCTGTTCCGCCGGGCCAGCCAGGCGCCCAAGGACGGGTACTTCCTGGGCGGTTCGTCCGAGCTGGTCGGGGTGGTCGACGTCGGCATGGCCCGGCTGATGCGGGTGCTCCCGGTCCCGGCCCGCCGCGTCCGCGCGGACGGTGTCGTCGAGCTGGTGGAGTACACGCCCCCGGACCCGCTGGGCGCGGCGGCCGCAGCCACCCGCATACCGGAGCCGTCCGCCGGACCGGACCCGCGACCCAGGCGACCCGACCCACCGCCGCGGGTCCAGGCCTGGAAGAACGCCCTGCTCGACCTCACCCTGCGCAACCGGCTGCTCAACCTCGCCGGCCCGATGACGCAGGCGCCGCTGGTCACGCCGAGCGAGCAGCTCGGCCTCCTCGCGCAGATCCTCCAGGAGGGGAAGACCGTCTCGGTCCGCGCGGTCGACGACCTGGCCGGCGCCGTCGCCGCGGACCGCAGCCGCGACGCCTACGCGCTGCCCGGAGACGTCCTGCGCAACATGCTGGCCAGCCGGTCGACCATCTACTCGGGGTATGCGTCGGACGTCCACAAGGCGGCGATGACCCGGCTGCGCTACCGCGCGCGCACGGCGATCCAGGAGACCGGCGCCAACCCGCTCTACGTCACCCTCGGTCGGCTCGACTGGCAGCTCGGCGACCGCGACCTCAGCGCACCGCTGCTGCTGGCGCCGGTGCAGGTCAAGGGCGTCGTCATGCCGTTCCGGATCGCGTTCGACGAGTCGGGCGCGGTCACGTTGAACCACAGCCTGATGGAGAAGCTGCGGCTGGAGTTCGGGTTCACCGTGCCGGGGCTGACGGAGCAGCTGCCGACGCTGCCGGGGACCGAGCACGTCGACGTCGGCGAGGTGGTCCGGCTGGTCCGAGAGGCGATCGCGGCGTCCGGCCTGCCGTTCCGCGTCGAGAGCGAGGCCCGGCTCGCCGTCATCGCGTTCACCGGGTACCTGCTCTGGCGCGACCTCGACGCCCACTGGGAGCGGTTCCTCGAGCGGCCGCTGGTCCGGCACCTCGCCCTGTCCCCGACCGACAGCTTCGCCGCGGGCGAGCCGGTCTCCCTCGGCGACGCCGACCTGGACGAGGTCGTGGCGACGGCGCCGGTGCCCACCGACGGGTCACAGGCCGAGGCCATCGCCGGTGCGCGGGCCGGGCAGACGTTCGTGCTCGAGGGACCGCCGGGCACCGGCAAGTCCCAGACCATCACCGCGATCCTCGCCGACCAGATGGCCCAGGGCCGGCGCGTCCTCTTCGTCGCCGAGAAGGGCGCCGCGCTCGACGTCGTCCGCAACCGGCTCGGCGAGGTCGGGCTGCTGCCCTTCGCGCTCGACCTCCACGACGAGGGCGCGCGGCCGACCGAGGTCCGCGCCCGGCTGCGCACCGCCCTGCAGCACCGCGCCCAGCCGGACACCGACGGGTACCGCATGGCCGCCTCCGAGGTCTCCACCTCCGGTTCCGTGCTCGAGGCGTATGCGTCGCGCCTCCACCAGCGCAACGGCGCCGGACTCTCGCTCTACACGGCGCGCGGCCAGCAGCTGGCGCGGGGCAACGGGGCCGTGCTGCCCGTCCCGGAGGCGGCGGTGGTCGAGGGTGCGGTCGCCTCAGAGGGCTTGCGGCGGGCGGTGGCCGACGCCGTGCCCGCTTTGACGGCACTGCCTCGGGTGGAAACGCCGGTATGGGGGTTCGCCCGGTCGCGGCCGGCCGACCTGGGCCCGCTGTGGGCCGCGCTGGATGCGGCCGACGACTCGGTGGCTGAGGCGCTCCGGGTGGTCGACACGTTGGCGGCGACGGTGCGTGGGGTTGTCGAGGGCGCGACGACCAGTGCCGACCTGGGCGCGGTGGTCTGGCTGGTGTCGGCGTCGTCGACCGACCCGTCCGTCGCGGTCGAGGCCCGGTCGGACCGCTGGCGGGCGGCCCGCGAGGAGCTGTGGCAGCGCACCCGTGAGGCACGGGAGTCCGCCGGGTCGCTGATGGAGCGGTTCGGCCCGGAGGTCGCGTCGGTCGACGTCGAACCGGTTCGCCAGGAGGTCCGCGAGGCCTCGACGTCGTTCTTCATCGGTCGCAAGGGCCGGCTGGTCCGCGCGGCGGCGCCGGTCCTGGCTCACCTCCGACCGGGGGCCGAGGTCGACCCCAAGACCCTGCCGGCCGTCGTCGAGGAGGTGGCCCGCGTCCGCCGACTGGTCGGCGACATCGCCCTGTCCTGGCGCCGGCTGCCGGGCTGCGCCGGCCTCGACCCGGCGGTCAACGTCCTGTCCGAGGCCGGCTGGCAGGCGGTGTCGGACGCGGTGTCCGCCGTCGAGCGCGACCGGGACCTGCTGGCCGGGCTGCCGGCGAACCTCTCGGACGGGGTCCAGGCGTCGCGACGGTTCGGTGAGCCGCTGGGCCCGTCCGAGCACCGGGGCCTGGACGCGGCCGGCCGGGCCCTGTCCGCCGCCGTCACGCATACCGGCGGGTCGTCCGACGACGAGGCGAGGTTCGCCCGCGGCCGGGGGCTGCTGCGGACGTGGGCGGCGACCGCGGCCGAGCGGACGGCCGACCGGCCGCGCGGGGCGGCCCTGGGGCGATGGGTCGAGGCGAGCGAGGCGCTGGCCCCGCTGGGCGAGGCGTTGGGCGAGGCGCGCTGGGCGTTGCTGACCGGAGCGGTGTCACCGGACGAGGGACCGGAGGCCCTCGACCGCGGGCTGGCGGCGGCGTCGGTGTCGGAGCGCTGGGACGCGGCGGGGTTCGGGTCGTTCGAGGTGGAGCGGCAGGACCGGACGGTCGGCCGGTTCGTCGACGCGTCGGAGCGGCTGCGGTCGTCGTTGGCGACCGCCCTCCCGGCCGCCCTGCTGGACCGGCGGCCGTTCCGGCCCGGCGCGTTCTTCGGCAAGGTCGGCGCGCTGGAACGCGAGATCGGGCGGACGCGCGGAGGCCTGAGCGTGCGGCGGCTGGTCGAGCAGTACGGCGACGTCATCGGCGCGATCACGCCGTGCGTGCTGGTGAGCCCGGACTCGCTCGCGCGGTTCGTGCCGCCGGGGTCGATGAGCTTCGACCTGGTCGTCTTCGACGAGGCGTCCCAGATCACCGTGGCCGACGCGGTCGGAGCCCTGGGGCGGGCCGATGCGGCCGTCATCGCCGGCGACTCGAAGCAGATGCCGCCGTCGGTGTTCGCCGAGCTCTCGATGGACGACGCCGAGGCCGTGGAGGCGGAGTTCCAGGTGGTGCCGGACGAGGAGAGCATCCTCACCGAGGCCGTGCACGCGGGTGTCGGGCGGCTGTGGCTGTCGTGGCACTACCGCAGCCAGGACGAGTCGCTCATCGCGTTCTCCAACGCGGCGTACTACGAGAACCGGCTGTCCAGCTTCCCCGCCCACCCCGCGCAGTCCCACGACACCGGCGTCTCGTTCACGCGGGTCGCCGGGACGTTCCTGCGAACGGGGAGGGGCGCCGTCGACAAGGGGGCGCTGCGGACGAACCCGGTCGAGGCGGCGGCTGTGGTGGCGGAGGTGCTGCGCCGGTGGCAGGCGCGGGAGCGGTCGATCGGCGTCGTGACGTTCAACATCCAGCAGCGGGCGCTGATCGAGTCGATGCTCGAGGAGAGCGGCGTCGACGGCCTCGCCGAGGCGCTGGCCGCCAAGCGGGACGGGCTGTTCGTCAAGAACCTGGAGAACGTCCAGGGCGACGAGCGCGACGTCATCCTCTTCTCGACCGGCTTCTCCGCCAACGCGGACGGCGTGCTGCCGCTGAACTTCGGGCCGCTCAACCGGTCCGGTGGCGAGCGGCGCCTCAACGTCGCGGTGACCCGGGCGCGGCGGCGGGTGATGGTGTTCTCGTCGTTCGAGCCGGAGGACCTGCGCGTCGAGCAGACCTCGTCGGTGGGCATCCGGGACCTGCGGCGGTACCTCGAGGTGGCCAAGTACGGCGTGGCGACCACGCCTGCCGCTGTTTCGGCCGGCCAGGTCGGCGTCGACCGGCACCGGGACGACATCGCTGCGGCGCTGCGTTCTGCCGGCCTGGATGTGGCGACGGCGGTGGGGCTGTCGGAGTTCCAGATCGACCTCACCGTCGCGCCCCGAGGAGAGCCGATGTGCCTGGCGGTGCTGCTGGACTCCCCCGCCTGGGCCGAGCGGCGGACGACCTCGGACCGCGACGCGCTGCCGGTGGTCGTGCTGGAACGGATCATGGGCTGGCCCAAGGTGGTTCGGGTCTGGCTGCCGGACTGGCTCGAGGACCGTGAGTCCGTCGTGGCGCGCTTGGTCGTCGCCGCCGGGGAGGCGGCGTCGGCTTCTCGTCGGGTCGGGGAGCGAGTCGTGACGACGAGCGCCGGTATGCTCCCCGCCGACTTCTCCGCACGTGATGACCTTTCGGCGGACATTCAGGACATCGGCCCGAACAGCTCATCACGTGCGGAGTTGTTGACGGCGGACCCGATCGGGGTGGTGACCGCGGTCGACGGTCTCGAGGAGCCGTACGTTCCGTTCGTCAGCGACGTCATCGGTCGACGGAACGCCCTCGACTCGCTGCCCGGCGGGCGCTACGTGGCCGAGGTCCAGGCGGTCATCCGCGACGTCGTCGAGACCGAGGGACCCGTCAGTCCGACCCGGCTCGCGAAGCTGGTCGCGCACGCATACGGGCTCAGCCGCGTCCTCGACGACCGGGTGGCGCAGATCAACCGGGCGGTGCCAGCGGACCTGCGGCGCGATCCCGAGGACGGGTTCGTCTGGCCGGCAGCGCGGGACCCGTTGCGGTGGAGAGGGTTCCGGCGGACCACCGGTGCGGCCAAGGAACGGCCGCTCGACGATGTGGCGCTTCGCGAGATCGGCAATGCGATGGCCGTCGATCGCGGAGCACGCGATGGGGATCACCCGTGACGAGCTGGCCAAGGAGGCGTACCGCGTCTTCGGAGGCACCCGGGTCACCCCGACGGCTCGGGAGCGCCTCGACCACGCTCTGGACGTGATCATGCGGGAGGGCCGCGTCCAGATTGTCGCCGGAGTCGTGATGCCTCGTGATGGCGACGGGACTGGTGGGCCGAAGTAAACAGACCTTGTGGATAAGGTGCCACGAATTCGCTTGTGGATAAATGGGATTGGATGTCGTGGGCTGTCGGTGGTGGGTTCTAGGGTCTGGTTCATGGACACGGGGACGCGGGTGCTAGGGCGACGAGCTGGTCGCCGTGCTGTCCGCCGCCACCGCCGTCCTGAAGGACCTGCCGGCGCGGGTGCACGGGTTGACCGGCCGGACCTGGACGTCGTGTTGCCGGTGATCGACGGGTTGGCGGCGGTCGCCGCGGCGGGCCGGTTCACGGTCACCGCGGAGGCGGTCGGGCGGGCTGAGGTGGCGGCGTCGCAGGCGGGGTCGACGGCGCAGTGGGTGGCCGACCGGTGCCCGTCGTTGGACGGGCGGAAGGCGGGGCTGGTCGCCAAGGCGGTCCGCGAGCTGACCGGCCCGTCGCCGCTGACGCCGCTCTTGTCGACCGCTGGGCCGCGGTCGAGGAGGGCCGGTTGTCGGTGTCGGCGGGGTGCGTGGTCGCGGCCGAGCCTGCGCAGCTGGTCCCGCTGGTCGACCCGGACGCGGTCGACGCGGTGGCGGCCGGCCTGGTGGCGATGGGGCAGGTCGACGGCCCGGTCGGGGTCCGTCAGATCCGGCCCGCGCTGCTCGCCCGGTACGGCCTCGGCGAGGTCCTCCAGGAGATCGAGGACCGGCACCGCGGGCTGACCGTCCTGTCCTGCGGGCACGACATCGGCGGCGGGATCACCGAGTACCGGCTGCGGCTCAACCCCGAAGCCCGAGCCGTCGTCGAGGCGGCCATCAACGTCCTGGCCAAACCCGTCGGTGGTCGACGGGGAACGGGACCCGCGGACCATCGACCAACGCCGCGGCGACGCCCTCGTCCCAGGTCTGCCGGCGAGCCACCGCCGGCGATCGCCACCGCTCAGACGACCGGTCACGCCCGTCCCGGCCGCGTCAAGGCCACCGTCATCGTCACCATCGGCCTGGACGACCTCAAAGCGACCGGACCCGGCCCGGCGTCCTGGTCGGCGGCGTCGACGCCGGCACCCTCCTCGGCCCGGAGACCGTGCGACGGCTGGCCTGCGACGCGCGCCGTCATCCCGGTCGTGCTGGCCCCCGACGGGCAGCGATCCTGCACTGGGGACGAGAGAGCGGTCTTCACCCCCGCCCAGACCAAGGCCCTGTGGCTCCGCGACCGGCACTGCACCTTCCCCGGCTGCCGAGCCCCCGCCACCTGGAGCGACGCCCACCACCTGCGGCACTGGGTCGACGGCGGACCCACCGACCTGACCAACGCCGCCCTGCTATGCGAACCGCACCACACGATCGTCCACCGCGACCGGCTCCACGCCACCCATCACCCCCGACCGGCAGTCCACCTGGGACCGGACACCCCGGCAGCAACGACCGCGCCCTCGCCCGCGGACCATCACCCGGACCCGCACCGTGAACCGTGGCGCTCAGAGGAGGCGGCGGCCCATCGCCCAGGCGGTGAGCTCGTGCCGCGAGGAGAGCTGGAGCTTGCGCAGGACGGACGAGACGTGGGTCTCGACCGTCTTGACGGAGATGAACAGCTCCTTGGCGACCTCCTTGTACTGGTAGCCGCGGGCGATGAGCCGCATGACCTCGCGCTCGCGCGCGGACAGCCGGTCCAGCTCCTCGTCGATCTCCGCGATCTCCCCCGCGGTGGCCCCGAAGGCGTCGAGCACGAACCCGGCCAGTCGCGGGCTGAACACCGCGTCGCCGTCGGCCACCCGGCGTACCGCCGTCATGAGGTCGTTCCCCGAGATCGTCTTGGTGACGTACCCGCGAGCGCCCGCCCGGATCACGGCGATGACGTCCTCGGCGGCGTCCGACACCGAGAGGGCGAGGAACCGCACCGGCTGACCGGCGGCGTTCGTGGCCCCCCGCGTCGCGGAGAGCACGTCGACGCCACCGTTGCCGTTGCCGCCGGGCAGGTGCACGTCGAGCAGCACGACGTCCGGTCGCGCCTCCTTGATCACCCTGACCGCGTCGTCGACGTTGGGCGCCTCGCCGACGACCTCGGTCACCGCCGGGTCGAGCTCGGCCTTGACGCCGGACCGGAACATCCGGTGGTCGTCGACGAGCACCAGCCGGATCGGGCTGGTGGCCTTCGTCGAAGCGGTATGCGTGGGACTGGTCATGCGGTCCGACCTCCGGTCGTCTGCGCCTCACGCGCTGCTTCGCTGGCCGCGGCCACCTCGGGCGGCGGCGTCTCGAGCGGCGACGTCTCGGCCCCCTTCGCGAGCGGCGGCAGGGTCAGCTCGATCTCGGTGCCCGACTCCAGCCGGCGAATCTTGGCGGCCCCGCCGTGGCGCCGCATCCGGCCGAGGATGCTCTCGCGCACGCCGAGCCGGTCCTCACCGATCTCGCCCATCTCGAAACCCGGGCCGTGGTCGCGGACGAACGCCTCGACGCCCGACGGACCGACCTCGACGTAGACCGAGACCGGGGCCGCGCCGTGACGAACCGCGTTGAGCAACGCCTCACGGGTGGCCTTGACCAGCGCCTGGCCGCCGTCGTCCATCGGCCGGTCGCCCGTCACGACGACCTCGATCGGGATGCCGTGCTCGTCCTCGACCTCGTGGGTGACGCTGGTGACCGCTGAGGCGAGGCTGTCGGTCGACCGGTTCTGGTCCGCGTACAGCCACTCGCGCAGCTCTCGCTCCTGGGCGCGGGCCAGCCGGATCACCGTCGCCGGGTCGTCCGCCCGGCGCTGGACCAGCGCCAGGGTCTGGAGCACGGAGTCGTGCAGGTGCGCGGCGATGTCGGCCCGCTCGGTGGCCCGGATCCGCTCGGTCTGCTCGGCCTGGAGGCCCTGCCACATCCGGACCACCCACGGCAGGGCGATGACGGCGGCGCCGACGAGGACGGCCACCGCGGCGAGCGCGCTGGTGAGCACCACGTCGAAGCCCTGCCCCTGGGTCGCCAACGCGACCACGCCGACGGTGGCGAGCACGACACCGACGACCGGCCGGGCGATCGCCAGGGCCCGTCCGCGCCGCGACCGCCCCGCCCAGCGCCCGCGCTCGTTGGCGTCCAGCTGCGACCACGCGAGGAACGCCCCGACGGCGACGGCGATGACCGGGAGCAGGAACCCGAGGTGTCGACCGATCTGACCCGCCGGACCGCCCCAGCCGAGCCCGATGACGAGCACGCCGGCGCCGATGACGAGGAGGACCTGGTTCTTGGTGAGGGGTTTGCGTGCGCGGGCGACCGGGACGCCCTGGGTGGCGGAGGTGTCCGGCCGGGTCATCACCCAGAAGAACCCGTAGAGGAAGACCCCCGGACCGGCGAGCACGGCGAGAACCATGAGCAAGCGGACCAGCGACGAGCTGATGCCGAGGTGCTCGGCGATGCCGCCGCATACCCCCGCGATCCAGCGGTCGCCGGACGACCGGTAGAGCTTCGGGCGCTCCACCGGTGGCGACACGGCGGGCTGCGGGTCGGGCACCCACCCATCCTCGCCCATGAGACCGCCCCTGGTAAGGCCGCTCGGGGTGCGTTCAGGGTGAGGTCAGGGTCGACCCTCATGGCCGGAGGTCCGGCCTCGCGGCCAGCATGGAGCCATGGCCGAACCGCACTCCACGCCCAGCTCCGCCCGCTCCGGGCTCGACGGGCTGTTCTCGTCACTGCGCGGCTTCGGTGTGCGCCGCAACACCGACGAACGGTGGCTGGCCGGGGTCTGCTCCGGTATCGCCGACCGGCTCGGCATCGACCCGCTGATCGTCCGGGGCGCCCTCATCGTGCTGCTGTTCGTGGGGGGGCTCGGCGGGCTCGCCTACCTCGTCGCCTGGGCCCTGCTGCCCGACCAGAACGGGAAGATCCTCGCCGAGGCCGCCCTGCACGGCGACGGCTGGGGCATCTTCCTGCTGATCGTGATCGCGATCGCGTTCATCAGCAACATCACCGACCGCTGGTGGCTGTGGACGATCCTCGTGCCCGTCGGCCTCGTCTCGTGGTGGGCCATCCGCTCCGGCCGGCAGGGCAAGACGCCCGAGCAGATGAGTGAGGAGGCCCGCGAGTTCGGCAACCGGATCGCGGCCACCTTCTCCCGGCCGCCGGCCGCCGCGCCGAGTGACGCCACCCCTCCAGCCGAGGCGGAGCAACCAGCGATGCCGACCACCACGACACCGGCTCCCCCGGCCGCCTCGCCCCACGGCATGGGCCCCGGCCGCACGGGCGTCGTCACCGCCCCTGCCCGCGTCGTCCACCGGGCCCGTCGTCGCGGCGGCTTCCTGGGTCTGCTCCTCACGGCCGGCCTGGCCGTCGCCGGGTACGGCCTCGGCCAGTGGTATGCGACGAACACCGGCTTCGAGAGGTCTCCGGAGGTGCTCGCGGCCGGGTTCGCGGTCGTCGGCGCGGGGCTCGCCCTGCTGGTCATCGGCCTCACGGGTCGCCGCGCGGGCTTCACCGCGTTCCTCGTCACGCTGGCGGCGCTCGCCACGGTCGCTGCGACCTCGGTGCCCGCCCTGCCGAGCGGCGGCTTCGGTGAGCGGAGCTGGACCGCGGCGTCGGCGCCCGCGGGTGGGTTCAGCCTGACCGCCGGTGAAGCCCAGCTCGCCCTCGAGGGGGCGACGAACGGCAGCAGCGTGCACGTGGCGATGGGCGCCGGTCAGCTGAAGGTCACCGTCCCGAAGGGGACCACCGCCACGGTCGTCCCGACCGTCAAGGCCGGCCAGCTCGTCGTCCACCGCGCCGGCTCCGGCGCCAAGGAGTCCTCCGGGGGCATCGACGCCCACGATGCCCAGCCGGTCACCGTCGGCAGCGGCCCGACAGCGGTGACCGTCGACATCGACATGGTCGCCGGCGAGATCGTCATCACCGAGGAGCCCTGATGTCCGACCAGAAGCCCGAGACCCCGCAGGACTCCGGCACCACCCAGCACCTGCCCGCCCACGGTCCGGACTCCGCGGCCTGGACGACCTGGGTCCCCACCTCGGAGCAGCACCACGCGCCGGCTCCCTCGTGGTCGCCGCCGGCGAGCGGGACGGCGTGGACGCCACCGCCTCTCCCCGAGTCGACCCAGGCCCAGACCCTGGCCCAAACACAGACTGAGGCCGCCGGGCCGGCGGCCCCAGCACCGACTGCCACCCCCACGAGCGTCTCATCAGGGGACGGCGCGTCAGGGACGGCCGCCGGTGACGTACCTGCCGCCGCCGAGCGGACCGAACTGGGGACTCGTCGTCGTCGGCCTGGTCTTCGCTCTGGTCGGCGCGGGCGTCGTGGCCAACCAGGTGGCCGGCTTCCAGGTGACCAGCCTGAGCGAGCTCGGGCCCAGCGTCCTGGTCGTCGTCGGACTCGCCTGCGCGTTCCTCGGCCTGGTCGGGATCGTCACCCGCCGCCGTCGCGGCTGAGGTGCGCGAGGATCTCTCGCGTCCCGGTGGCGAGGGGCAGCGTGCTCACCTCCTCCGGCGGGAACCAGGCCGCCGCGGCCGTCGTCCCGTCGATGTCGTGCACCACCGGGTCGGACGGCTCGGGACACTCCGCCCGGTAGACCAGGCGAACCGCGTGGAAGTCCTCCAGCCGGCCGTTCGGCGCCCGGCCGACCCAGTGCCGCGTCGTCACCCCGGCGATCCCGGTGATCGCCACCCGCTGGCCGGTCTCCTCCCAGACCTCGCGGTGCAGCGCCGCCTCGGGCAGCTCGCCCGGGTCGAGGCCGCCACCCGCGAGACCCCAGGTGCCGGCCACGTTGGTCCGGACCGAGTTCTGGGCCAACAACACGCCCCGCACGCTGTGGACCACCGCGTAGACCGCCACCCGTTGGAGCACGACCGGCTCCTCGCCCGGTTCCAGCACCATCCCCCGGTCGCGGGGAACGAGGGCGCCGGAGTCGGCGGCGACCGGGTCGGTCGACGTCACCGGGTAGACGACCGTGACGGTATGCGGGTCCACCTCTCCCACCACGGCGCTCGGGGCACTCGCGGCATACCCGTTGCGGGCCAGCAACCGGACCGGGTCGTCCCCGTGACCCAGCCGTTCGCGAACGCGTTCGACCCCGGACGCGTCGACCCCCACGACCCACAGCGCTGCCCCGCTCACGCGCGAACCGTCACTCCGACCGCGCGCCGGTACTCCGCCTCGGCCAGCTCGGCCACCCGCGGCCAGTCCTGGGCGGGCGCCTGGTCGAGGTTGTGAGCGCGCATCCGGTCGCGCAGGCCGTCGTCGGAGGCCAGCCGCGCGAGCGCCGCCGCCATGGAGTCGTCGTCCTCGGCGAGGAACCCGTTCACGCCGTCGGTCACGAACTCGCCCACGCCCGAACCGGATCGAGCCACCACGGGCAGCCCGCTGGTGCGCGCCTCGAGCGCGGCGATCCCGAACGACTCGAGCCGGGCCGGCGAGATGTAGACGTCCGCCGTCGCGTACCGGTCGCGAACCGACGTCCGGGGCACGCGCCCCGGCAGACTCACCCAGGAGGCCATGCCGTGGTCCGCGAGGTACCGCTCGACGCTGCCCCGGTCCGGCCCCTCGCCGAGGACCTCCAGCGCGATCTCGCGGTCGGCGGGGACCAGAGCACGGACCTGACGCATGACCCGCATCAGCGGCACCGGCCGCTTCCGTCTCGCGAGCCGCATCGCCGTCACGAACCGGACGACGCGGTCGTCGGGACGGGCACCCCGGGGCCGCCACACCCCGACGTCGATGCCGTTGGGCAGCACCGACACCTCACCGGCGTCGCCGAGGACCCGGCGCAGCGGTGCGGCCGCCACGTCCGAGACGGCACTCATGGCCATGCCGCCGGCCGCCCACCGGCGCACCACCCCGATCCCCGACACGACCGACGCGAACCGGTCGAGCATGCAGTGCCATGTCATCGCGGTGGGCAGGCCGATCCGCCGCGTCAGGAATGCGGCGTCCACCGCGAACGGGCTGACGACGCCCATGTGCACGTGGGCCACGTCGAAGGTCGCCAGCCGGTCGCGCATCGTCAGCGGCGCCAGCGGGTTGACCGGCAGGTCCCACGGCAGCCGCAGCGCCATCCGGTGGACGGTGATCCCGTCGACCACCTCGGTAGCGCCGTGCCGCTCGCCGTGCGTTCCCGGGGTGGCCGTGAAGACCTCGACGTGGTGTCCGCGGCTGGACAGCTGCGCCGCGAGGTCGTGGACCTGCACCTCGATGCCGCCGAGCCGGGGCAGGTAGCAGTCCGACAGCAGCGCGACCTTCACGGTTCCGAGGATGTCATGGGGAACAATGGCGACCACATGGGACGGACACTGGTGGCGTTTCACGCCCACCCCGACGACGAGGCGCTCCTGACCTCCGGCACGATGGCGCGGGCCGCCGCCGAGGGACACCGGGTGGTCCTCGTCGTCGCCACCGACGGCGGGCTGGGGCTCGCCGCGTCGGACTACGTGGGGACGTCCGACACCACGCTCGGCTCGGTGCGGATGGCCGAGCTCCAGACCAGCGCCCGGGCCCTGGGCACAGCGCGCGTCGAGACCCTCGGGTATGCCGACAGCGGGCTCGGTCCCGAGACCCACCCCGACCCGCCCGGCCAGGTGCGGTTCGTCCGCGCCGATGCCGAGGAGGCGGCGGAGCGGCTCGCGGCGATCCTGCGCGAGGAGCACGCCGAGGTGTTGCTGACCTACGACGCCAACGGCGGCTACGGGCACCGCGACCACGTCAAGGTCCACCACGTCGGGGCGCGTGCGGCCGAGCTGGCCGGCACCCCACGGGTCCTCCAGGCGACGGTGCCCCGCGACCTGCTGGTCCGCGCGATCCGGTTCGCCTCGCGCATCTACCGGTTCCCCCCGGAGTTCGACCCGACCTCGTTCGAACGCGCCTACAGCCCCCGGGCGGCGATCACCCACCGGGTCAGCGTCCGCCGGTATGCGTCGCAGAAGCGCGCGTCGATGCGCGCCCACGCGTCGCAGGCCTCGGCCGACGGCGGGGCCGACCGGACGCTGGCCGCCTTCCTGCGCATACCGCGTCCCGTGTTCGACCTGGTGTTCGGCCGGGAGTGGTACGTCGACGCGTCGCGGCCGGCCGGGGCGGGGGTGGCGCATGACGTCTTCGGCTGAGGTGGGCGTGTCGGACCCTGCGGCGGACCCTGCGGCGGAGCCCGGCGCACCGCCGAAGCCGACCTTCACGTGGGGTCGGCTGCTGCAGGTCGTCGGTGGTCTCGGGCTGGCCGTCTTCCTGCTGGGCTGGGCGCTGCCGTACTTCGCGCACACGACCTGGGCCGACGTCTGGGCGGTGCTGAAGGGGATTCCGGCGACCACCGCGTTCGGCCTGTTCCTGCTCATGGTGCTCGGGCTGTGGCTCTACACGTTCACGATCACCGGCTCCCTGCCGCACCTGCCGCACGTCAAGGCGTTCATCGTCAACGTGTCGGGCTCGGCGGTCGGCAACCTGCTGCCCGCCGGCGGCGCCGCGGGTGCGGCGGCGACCTACAAGCAGCTGCGGTCGTGGGGGTTCACGCGGCGGGCGATCTCGACGTCGCTGATCGTCACCGGCGTCTGGAACCTCATGGCGCGGCTGCTGCTGCCGATCATCGGCATCGGCCTGATGATCTTCTTCGCCGCTGACCTCAACCCCGCCGTGATGCGGGCCGCGGCCGTGGGCGCGGTCGGGGGCATCGCGGTTCTCGCCGTGTTCATCACCATGCTGGCGTCCGAGCGGGCGTGTCACAAGATCGGCCTGTGGCTGGAGTGGAGCTTCGGGTTCGTCCCGTTCGTCCGCGACTCGGAGCCGAGCCTGAGCCAGCACATCCTCGACCAGCGCCACCAGACCATCGCGGTGGTGCGCCACGGCTGGCTGTCGATGACCTTCGGCATGGTCGGGTTCTTCGGGATGAACTACCTGCTGTTCTGGTTCTGCCAGAACACCGTCGGCGTCCAGTTCCCCTTCCCCTACATGTTCTTCGCGTTTGCGCTGAGCCGGCTGCTGACCAGCGTCACCGTGACGCCCGGCGGCGTCGGCGTGTCGGAGACCGGGGTCGCCGCCCTCCTGGTCGGGTGGGGAGCGAACCCGGCGCAGGCGACCGCCGGGGTGGTCCTGTACTCGCTCTACGTCCACTTCCTCGAGGTCCCGCTCGGGGCCCTCGGCTGGCTCGCCTGGTGGCTCGGCCCGAAGGTCGACCCGAAGGCCACCACGACGGTTCAGCCCCAGGTGGAGTCGTCGTCCGTCACCAAGGGCACGAAGACGTAGTGACCGAGGTTCTCCTCGCGGCCCCGTGCGTCCACGCGCAGCAGGAGGCCGTCGACCGGGACCACCATCAGCCCGTCCTCCGTCAGCTGGTCGACGAGCTGATCCGGCACCTCGTCCCCCTGGGCGGACACCAGGATCCGGTCGAAGGGAGCCGCCTCGGGGGCACCCAACACCGGACCGGCGAGGCGCACCGAGGCCCACGGCAGGCCCGCCGCTGCCACCGCGCGGCCGCCGTCGGCCACGAGCTCCGCGATGCGCTCGACCCCGACCACCGTCCCGGTCTCCCCCACCAGGCGGGCGAGCAGGACCGTGGTCCAGCCGGACCCGGAGCCGACGTCGAGCACCCGCATACCCGTCCCGACCCGTAGGGCGCGGAGCATGGCCCGGACCGTCGTCGGCTGGCTGTTGGTCTGGCCGTAGCCGATCGGCAGGGCCCGGTCGAGGCCGGCGTACTGCTGCTGACCGATCGGCAGGTGGTTCGCGCGCGGCGTCGCGGCCATGGCGGCCTCGACGGCGTCCGGCGTGGTGGCCGCGGCGGGAGTGGCTCGGCGCCAAGCCATCCATCGAGTATGACTCCGCGGTCAGCCGGGCGCAGCCTCGCCGCTCACGATCCGGCCGTCCTGGACCACGGCGGCGAGCCGGCTCTCGGCCAGCACGGAGATGTCGGACAGCGGGTCGGTGTCGGTGACGACCAGGTCCCCCGCCGCCCCCGGCGCGATGACGCCCAGCTCTCCGGGGCGCTGGAGGAGCGCCGCCGCGACGGTCGTGGCGCCCCGGATGACGTCGATGACCGGGATGGTCCGCGACCGGATCGCGAGCTCCGTCGCCTGGTGGCGGTGCATCCCGCCGAGCAGGTCGGTCCCGTATGCGGGGTTGAGGCCCGCCGCGTGGGCCCGCCCGAGCGCGTCGTGGGCCTGGTCGAGGACGGCGGCGACCTTGGTCCAGTTCTCCTGCGAGAGGCCGAAGTCGCGTCCCTCCTCCTGGAGCGCCCAGTAGGTGACGAGGTTCATGGTGAGCACCGCCCCGTGGTCCTTGACCACGGCCAGCGCCTCGTCGTCGATGAGGTTGGCGTGCTCGATGCCGCGGACCCCGGCCATGACGGCGCGAGCGATGGCCCGACCGGTGTAGGCGTGGGCGGTGACGTAGCGGTTCGCCGCCTCGGCCTCCTCGACCACCGCCTGGATCTCGGCGAGCGAGTACTGGGTCGAGTCGATCCGGTCCGTGGGCGACGCGACGCCACCGCTGGCCATGATCTTGACGTGGTGAGCGCCCTTGCGGAGCTCGTCGCGCGCGGCGGCGCGCACGGCGGCAACCCCGTCGGCGACGCGGCTGACGCCCGGGCGGGTCGGATGGTCCTCGTGGGCGATCCGTCCGCGCGAACGCGGGTCCCCGTGACCACCGGTCTGGGACAGGGCCTTGCCGCCGAAGAACACCTTCGGACCGGTCACCAGCCCCTCCCGCTGGGCGTCGTGGATCCCGTAGTCCGCGCCGCCGACGTCACGCACCGTCGTGAAGCCGCGACGCAGCATCCCCTCGAGGATGCGGGCCGTCCCGAAGGCCACGTAGGTCGGCGAGAGCTCCGGGAGCAGGCTGAGGTCGGCGGTCACCGCCGTGACGTGCACGTGGCAGTCGATGAGCCCCGGCAGGACGAACTTCCCGGTGGCGTCGAGGGTGGCCACGCCGGGACTCGGGGCCTGGTGGGGTCCGACGTCGACGATCCGGCCGTCGAGGATACGGACGTCACCGTCCCGCCACCGGCCCGCCACGACATCGAGGTAGCGGCCGCCGCGAACGAGGAGGCTCTCGCCGCGGGCCGTGTCATCACCCATGGCGTCAGGTCTTACCAGGTCCCCGTCGCACCGTGCGCCCTGGCTCCGTCAGCCGTGCGTCCCCCGCGGCGTCCCGGCTCGCCCCCCCATGCGGGCCGGGACGCCGCGTGCATCCCCCGATGGTGACTCAGGACGCACGCCCCATCCGGGACATTAGGTCGCACCCGCTGCACCGCGCATCGGCTGATCAGCCGAATCACGGAGGTGAACGGCGGCAGGGGGTCCCGATGAGTCATTCCGCGGAGCGCCGAGCCGCGCGACCCTTGAGTATGCCCACATCGGAGGGGGCCGGGGCCGGCGAGACGGCGCTCACGGACGTCCGCCTAGCTGCCGAGATCGAGCTGCTGGGCGAGGTCATCGCGGTGGTCTCGGACCACGACGGACCCCTGTCCGCGGACGAGGTCGACGAGGTGTTGGGCGCCAACCATCCCGACGCGTGACGCGGTGCGCGGTCAGCCGAAGAGCGGGAAGCGGCCCGCGGCAGGGCCGAGCGCGATCCGGTCGCCGTCGGTGAGGGGCTGTCGCCCGGTGCCCTTGAGGATCGCCGCCTCCGGTTCCCACTCCCGTGGGAGCGGAGCGCACAACAGCCCGGCGACCACCTCGACGACCAGGTCGTACGCCGCGTCCGGCAGCCCCGGGGACGGTACCTCGAGGGTGAGGTCGAGGTGGTGGACGACGCCCTCCACGACGAGCGTGTGGACGAAGTCGGTCGCCGTGAGCACGTGCCCCTGGGTCGCCACGGTGTGGGAGCGGCCGTGCTGGCGCGCCGCGCGCACCGCGGCCCGGCTGGTCTCCGTCCACTGAGCCACCAGCGACGACGCATGCCCGTACGCCGCGGCGGCCCTGGCCGCATACCGGGCGTGGTCGTCGGCGCCGGGCTGCCCCGGCTGCCAGGCCGCCCAGTAGGAGACCGCGGTCGTGTCGGCGGGTGCGTCGGGCTCCGTCGTGAAGACGACCAGAGCGCGTTGTGCGTCGCACATCTGGTGGAACAGCAGGTCCTTCACCGTCCACAGCTCGGTGCGCGTCCGGTGGTCGAAGGACTCCTCGTCGAGCGCGGACACCACGGTCGTCGTCGCCTCGTAGACCTCGTCGAGGAGGGCGACCAGCGCCGCGTACTCGTGCGTGGTCATGGAGCTACGCCGCGAGCAGCCGTCGGACCTGCCTCGACCGCGCCTGGTCGGCCACGGCGTCGTCCAGGTGGCCCGGCTCGAACGGCCGGCCGGTGGCCAGCTCGGCGGCCCGAGCGATCAGGTGGTCGGCGAGCCGGGGGTTCGCGGGGAGGATCGGTCCGTGGAGGTAGGAGCCGATGACGTGACCGGTGACGGCGCCCTCGGTCCGGTCGCTCCCGTTGTTGCCGTGACCGGCGCGCACCGTGCCGAAGGCCGCCTGCCCGCTGCCGAGAACCGTTGCGCCGGAATGGTTCTCGAAGCCCACGACCTCCCCGAGGTCGGTGTCCAGCACGATCCCGCCGATCATGCGCGTGGGGTTGCCGCGCGTGGTGACGTCGAGGATGCCGAGACCGGGCAGCTCCTGCCCCTCGACGGTGATGAAGGCGTTGCCGAACAGCTGGTACATCCCGCAGATCATGATCATCGGCGTGCCGTCGGCGGCCAGGTCACGCAGCCGGTCGGCGATGACGGCAAGGTCGTCCTCGACCCGGCTCTGCCCCGAGTCCTGCCCGCCACCGCCCATGAAGAGGTGCGGCGTCTCCGGCAGCGTGGCCCCGGGGTCGTGGTTGTGGACCCGGACCTCGTAGCCGTGCCGGCGGATCCGCTGCGCGAGGCACCGCGTGTTGCCGAGGTCGCCGTAGATCGACATCTCGCGCGGGTAGAGATGGACGAGGTCGATGGTCCCCTTGCTGGTCATCCCGTCTCCTCCCCGAAGCCGGCCAGGCCGTATCTCGCGGCGAGCACCCGGCGCAGTCGCATCATCGCCGTATAGGTGCAGAAGATCCGGCGCGGCTCCGCCGGGAAGTCGTGGATCAGCCGGTCCAGCGCGCGTTCGAGGTCGGGTTCGACGGTGGCGACCGCCACGTCGTCGTAGTCCAGGCGGAGCGCCATGTCGTACGCGCGGACGCCGGACGTCAGGGCGACGCCGTTCCCCCGCAGCGACTCGAACGACACGTCGTAGAGCCACGAGACGTCCTGGCCGTCGGCGTAGTCGTCGTTGATGGCGACCATGGTCGTCACCGGCTCGGCGTGGTAGGTGCCGAGCGCCACGGTGAACCCGGCGGGGTTCTTCACGAGGACCAGCTCGAGCGGGTACCCCCCGGCATCGATGACCTCGCCCCTCCCGAACGGCGGCGTGACCGCGCGAAGCGCCTCCTCGGCGACGGCCGAGCGGAACGCCTCGCCGAGGACCATCCGCGCCGTGGTGGTCGCGGCGGTGGCGTTGATCATCGCGGCGAGGCCGCGCTGCTTGAGGACCAGCGGCCCGACCGCCTCGGCGCCGAAGTCGATGCGGAACTCGGTAGGGCCGTTGGGGTGGAGCATCCCGTCGTCGGCGGTGGGCTCGGGCGCGCTGAACTCGTCGTCGAAGCGGGCGTCGGCCTCGTGCAGCGGCGGCAGGTCGTCGGCGACGGCCGGGTCGATGCCGAACCAGCGGGTCGTGACCCCCGCACGGAACAGCCCGCCGTCGAGCCGCGCCACGAACGAGTCGTCGCGGTTGCGGACCACCCCCGTCGACGTCATCGAGGCGAGCGTGCCGAGCAGCTTGGCCGTCGTGTCGATCTCGGCGAACCGGTCCAGCTGGTCGCGGGCGACGTTGAGCAGCAGCGCGTGCGTCGGCGTGACGACCTTGGCGAACTGGAGCGCGTGCCACTCGTCGAGCTCCAGCACGGCGATGTCCGCGTCGAGGCGCCCGTTGAGTGGCAGGTCGCCGAGCATCGCCGAGATGACGCCGCGGGTGAAGTTGCTGCCGGTCGGGTTGCTGAAGACGCGCTTGCCGTGGGCCCGCAGGATCGCCGCGAGCATCTTCGTCGTCGTCGTCTTCCCGTTGGTCCCCGTTACGACGACGATGCCCTCGGTCAGCCCGGACAGCGCGTGCGCGAGGAACTGCGGGTCGATCCGCTCGGCCACGAGGCCGGGCATCGCCGACCCCCCGCCCCGGACCCGGGCCGCGGCCCGGGCCGTCTTGCCCGCGACGATCGCGGCGGTGGTCCGGAGCACGCCCCAAACCCTACGGGTTCGAGACGGTCGGCCCTGGGTACGGTTCGCGCGTGACGATCACCCCCGCCCTGCACGACCTCGGCGACGAGGACTTCGTGCAGCTGACGACGTTCCGGCGCTCCGGCGAGCCCGTATCGACCCCCGTGTGGGTGGTTCGCGACGGTGACACCCTGGTCGTGACGACGCCTTCCTCGAGCGGCAAGGTCAAGCGTCTGAGCAACAACGGCGACGTCGAGCTCCGGCCGTGCTCACGGCGCGGAACGGTGAAGCCGGGCACCGCGTGGGTCCCCGGGACGGCCCGGGTCGACCCGGACCACGGCGCCCACGACCGCGACGAACACCTCTTCGCGGCGAAGTACGGGTGGGAGTACCGCGTCACCATGGTCGTCGAACGCGTCATCCGTCGGTTCCGTCCGGTCGAGGGACCGGACCGACGGATCGTCCGCATCACCGACGAATAGCCGCTCCACGGCATACTTGAGGCAACCGTTGGGTTGCCTTGAACTCTCTTCTATGCAACTATCTGGTTGCATGAATACCGTCACGAACGACACGACCTTCACCGACCGCATCGAGCGGTCGATCACCATCGCGGCCACGCCCGAGCGGGTCTGGCAGATCGTCAGCGAGCCCGGGTGGTGGATCAACGGCGGGACGATCCGCTCGCACCGCATCGAGGACGCGGGCAACGGGACGTCGATCGTCCACGACGAGGAGCACGGCGCGTTCCACATCCGCACGGAGCGCCTCGACCCACCCCGGTATGCGGCGTTCCGCTGGCTCGGGCGCGCCGACGAGAAGGGCGCCGGCACCCTGACCGAGTTCTGGGTCGAGGACGCCGCCGACGGCGTGACGCTCCGGGTCGTCGAGAGCGGGCTGGAGAACGTCCCCGAGAGCGAGCGCGCGGAGTACCTGCGCGACAACACCCAGGGCTGGGAGACCGAGCTCGCCGCGGCGCGGACCGCGGCCGAGCACGACGGGTGAGCGGGCCCGTGAGCCCGCCGCCCGTCGAGGTCTTCGCCGCCCTGGGCGACCCCACCCGGCAGCGGCTCCTCGAGGCGGTCGCCGGGCGCGAACAGTCCGCAGCCGACCTGGCAACGCTGCTCGCCATCACCCGGCAGGCGGTCGAGAAGCAGCTCCGGGTGCTGGAGCAGGCCGGTCTGGTCCAGCGGCAGCCTCTCGGCCGGCGCGTCCGGTTCGCGGTCCGGACCGAGGCCCTCGCGGAGACGGCGACGTGGCTGTCCGCGGTGGCCGACACCTGGGACCGCCGGCTGGCCGCCGTCAAGGCTCTCGCCGAGGCCGAGCCGCCGGATGGAGCGCCCGGCTAGCCCGTCAGGCCGTTCGCCGGGAGCCTGGGGCCAGGGCCGCCAGGACGCGCTCCGGATGGTGCAGGTCCGCCCAGGTCAACCGGATGACGCGGTAGCCCAGTGCACGGAGGGCGTCTTCTCGGCGCTTCTCCCGTACCAAGGCATCCCGGCCGTCGGCGCCCTCGTACTTCACGGCGCCGTCGAACTCGACGACCACGCCCAGGTCGGGAAGCAGGAAGTCGACGCGCGCGACGAACCGGCCGTCGTGGTCACGGATCACCACCTGCTGCTCAACCGCGACGCCGAGCCCGGTCAGGACCAACCGGGTCCAGGACTCACCGGGCGACTCTGAAAGTCCGGATGCAAGTCCGGCAACGCGGTGAGCCGCAAAGCCGAAGTGGTGGGACTCGGCGAGGGCGACGAGTCGGTCGGGCGTGGTCAGACGCATACGGATGCAGGCGTCAGCGGCTATGAGCCCTGCCCGCATCGACCGCTCAGAGGCCTGGAGCACGGCGACCTCGGGCATGACGACGAGCACGCCCCGGTGCAGGAGCACCTCGGAGGTCTCCACCGGTGGGTGGACCCGGACCACACCTGACCGGCGAGCCCGCCCCGAGCCGACCTGGGCGAGGTGGATGTGACCGATGTCCGCCGCGACCACCGGGAGGTCCCAGCACGCCACCGCGGACAGGTCCGTCAGCGCGTAGCCGCGCAGCTGCCGTGCAATGGACCGGCACGTCAGCACATGGCGCGCCGCGGCGTTGCCGGCGCGGAAGGCGTCGCCGTCGACGAACGAGCCCGCGCGCACGCGGACGAGCTCTCCGCTCTTCACCAGCGCCCGGGTGGCGTGTCGGTCGTAACCCGCGGCGGCGAGCTCGGCCGTGTGCACCACGCTCGCGTTCGCCAGGAGACGCAGGCGCAGCAGCTCGTTCATCCCAGGAGCGTCGCGGCGTTCCGCCCTAGTCGGTATCCCGGCTCGGCTGCGTGTGGATGATGGGACGACACGCCCAGACCGTGTGGACCGCCGCCGACGCCACCGGCGAGCGCGTGCTCAACGGGATCCCGTGGAGTCGGGGCTCAACCGTGGAGCGATGGGGCGGGAGCGACCCAGAGACTGGTGGGACGCCTACTCCCACTCGATGGTGCCGGGCGGCTTGCTGGTGATGTCGAGGACGACCCGGTTGACCTCGCGGACCTCGTTGGTGATCCGCGTCGAGATCCGGGCCAGCACGTCGTACGGCACCCGCGTCCAGTCGGCGGTCATCGCGTCCTCGGACGACACCGGGCGCAGCACGATCGGGTGGCCGTAGGTGCGGCCGTCCCCCTGGACGCCCACCGACCGGATGTCGGCCAGCAGGACCACGGGGCACTGCCAGATCGAGCGGTCCAGCCCGGCGGCGGTCAGCTCGGACCGCGCGATGGCGTCCGCCCGACGGAGCACGTCGAGCCGCTCGGCCGTGACCTCGCCGACGATCCGGATCCCGAGCCCCGGACCCGGGAACGGCTGCCGCCACACGATGACCTCCGGCACGCCGAGCTCCAGCCCGACGGCCCGCACCTCGTCCTTGAACAGCGACCGCAGCGGCTCGACCAGCGTGAACTGGAGGTCCTCCGGCAGCCCGCCGACGTTGTGGTGGGACTTGATGTTAGCCGCGCCCTCGCCGCCACCGGACTCGACGACGTCCGGGTAGAGCGTCCCCTGGACGAGGAACTCGACCGGGTGGCCCTCCGAGGACGCGGAACCCACGACGTCGCGCGCGGCCTGCTCGAACACCCGGATGAACTGCGCGCCGATGATCTTGCGCTTCTCCTCGGGGTCCGACACCCCGGCCAGCGCCGACAGGAACTGCTCCCGGGCGTCCACGACGACGAGGTTCACCCCGGTGGCCGCCACGAAGTCCTTCTCGACCTGCTCGGCCTCGCCCTCACGCAGCAGCCCGTGGTCGACGAAGACGCAGGTCAGCTGGTCGCCGACCGCGCGTTGCACCAGCGCGGCGGCCACCGACGAGTCCACGCCCCCGGACAGCGCACAGAGCACCCGCGCGTCCCCGACCTCCGCCCGAACCGTGTCGACGAGCGAGTCCACGACGTTGGCGGGCGTCCAGTCGGCCGACAGCCCGGCTCCGCGCCAGAGGAAGTTCTCCAGCACCCGCTGCCCGAACTCCGAGTGCATGACCTCGGGGTGCCACTGCACGCCGTAGAGCCGTCGCTCGTCGTCCTCGAACGCCGCCACCGGCGCCCCGGACGTGGAGGCGGTCACCCGCATACCGGCCGGCGCGCCGGTCACGGAGTCGCCGTGCGACATCCACACCGACTGCTCCGTCGGCTGCCCGTCGAACAGCGTCGAGCTCGTGTCGGAGACGTCAGCCGGGGTATGCCCGTACTCGCCGGTCCCGGTGTGGGCCACCGTCCCGCCGAGCGCCTGGGCCATCGCCTGGAACCCGTAGCACATGCCGAAGACCGGGACCCCGGCCGAGAGCAGCGCGGCGTCGAGAGCCGGCGCGCCCGGCGCATACACGCTGGACGGTCCGCCGGAGAGGATCACCGCGGCCGGTTTGCGCTCCAGGATCGCCGACACCGACAGGGTGTGCGGGACGACCTCGCTGTAGACCTTGGCCTCGCGGACGCGGCGCGCGATGAGCTGCGCGTACTGGGCGCCGTAGTCGACGACGAGAACCGGGCGGGCCTGGAGCTCATCGTCCACGGACTCAGCCTATCCGCCGGTCGAGCCGTCCCCGGTGAGGTAGACCCGCGACAGCAGCGCCTCGGTGGACTTGGTCACCCGCGCCTCCGCGACGAACGGCAGGATCGGGACGAACCCGGTGAGCAGGTTGAGCACGATCCGCTTGAGGCCCCATGCGGACTTGAGCCCGAGGTTGGCGATCGACACGGCGTAGGCGAGGTAGATCACGCCGTGGATCGGGCTCCAGACCGCGGAGAAGCTCGGGTTCTGCGGCGGCCCGTACTTGACGAACATCGCGGCGATGAGGACGAACAGCGCGATGCCCGCGATGACCGCCATGACCCGGTAGATGCGCAGCGCGGAGCGGATCTGGGCGGGCTTGGCCAGGGTGGTGGGGTAGGTGCTCACGTGGTCGCTCCCGCGGGTGTTGCGTCGGTGGGGGTCGTGGTGGCCGCCGCCCGGTCCTGTCGATAGTCGTCCCGCACCATCCGCCACCACATGTAGGCGGCGAACAGACCGAAGACCCACCACTGGAGAGCGTATGCGGCGTTGCGCCAGGTCAGGCCGGTGGGGATGGGCGGCGGCGGCACGCGCTGCACTCCCGGACTCACGTCCGGCGACTCCGTAGTCGCGAACACGAATGCGTTGTAAAGGTCACCCGGCCAGAGGTTGACCAGCCGGGCCAGGTCGACCGACCCCAGCTGGCCCGCGGGCAGCGCCGCGCTGGAGGAAGCCGGGGACTCGGCCGGCGCCAGGGTTCCGGTCACGGTGACCCGGCCGTCCGGCGACGGTGGCGGACCGGTCCCGCTGCCACTGGTCACGAACCCGCGCAGCACGGCGATCCGGGCCGAGCCGGCCACGCCGGTGGCGTCCACCACCAGGGGCGTGAGCACCCAGTACCCCGGGACCCCGTCGAGCCGGCGGTCGGCCACGAGCACCTGGCCCGTGGCGTCGTACGACCCGGTCATGGTGACCGGGCGCCCCGAGGCGTCACCCGGGAACGGCGTGTGCGGGAACATCACGGTGCCGAGCGCGACCGGTGTCTGCTGCGGCGCCTTCTCCAGCGCCTCGCGCTGCGCGTCGTCGCGCGCCACGCTCAGCTGCCAGAGGCCCAGGAACGTGAAGGCGACGAGCAGCGCGATCAGCGCCCCGAGGAGCCCCAGCCAGCGCGGCTTGAGCATCGTCCTCAGCACGGTTCCAGGTTAAGCGACGGGTGAGGATGCGCCGTCTCGGTGCGCGGATGACGACCTCCGCGGGGCGGTCCGGACGCCGTCGTTATGGCACCCTTGTCCCCCGTGATGCCCCCCGACAGCCGCCCAGCGACGACTCCGGGGCGCCGGCTGCGGGCTCTGGCCGGGGCCTTCGCGCTCGCCGTCGTCCCGCTGGTCGCGACCGCCTGCGGCGGCGGCGGTGAGCCGGTGACGCCGATCACGACGACCATCACCATCACGCCCACCCCGTCCGGGACGAGCAGGACATCCACGACATCGACCACGACGACGACCCCGGCGCTGCAGCCACCCAAGACCTACGAGCAGGCGGCGCAGCACTTCGCGGCCGGGAAGGTCGACGCCGCGTCCAAGGCGCAGTTCACCAGCCCGACGGGCAACATCTTCTGCTCCATCGCGCCGTCAGGCGCGGTGCCCGCCGGCTGTGAGGTGCGGGACGGGCGGGTCACCCCGCCGCCGGGGACGTGCGACACGAGCGGGGGCGGGCCCAAGGACGTCGGGCGGATCGAGTGGAGCGGGGACACCCCGAAGCCGGTCTGCAACAGCGACACGATGTACCAGCCGGGGGCGCAGGTTCTCCAGTACGGCGCCATCGCCACGGTTCAGGGGTCGCCGTTCCAGTGCATCAGCGAGAGCATCGGGATGACGTGCATCAACACGGCCGGCAAGAAGGGCTTCTTCCTGGCCAAGGGCGCCTACTCGATCTTCTGACCCCGCTACCGTTCGATGGTGGGAGCGGGACGAGACGCATACGAGGAACCGCTGGCCCGGGCGCACGAGCTGGCCCTCGACTGGCTCGGCTCGCTAGAGACGCGGTCGGTACCGCCGGCCGAACAGGTGGAGGCGGTGCTGGCTGCCGTCGGTGGTCCGCTACCGGAGGGGCCGACGGCGCCGACGGCGGTCGTCGAGCAGATGGCGCGCGGCGCCGAGCCAGGGCTGATGGCGATCCAGTCGGGCCGGTTCTTCGGGTGGGTCATGGGCGGCACGCTGCCGGCGGCGCTGGCGGCGGACTGGCTGGTCGGCGCGTGGGACCAGAACGCCGGTATGCGCTCGCCGACGCCGGGCGTGGTCGCCCTCGAGGAGACCGCGGGCACCTGGTTCCTCGACCTTCTGGGCCTCCCGGCGGACGCTGCCGTCTCGTTCACGACCGGGGCGACCATGGCCAACTTCGTCGGGCTGGCCTCGGCGCGGCACGCGGTGCTGGCCGGCGTCGGGTGGGACGTGGAGCACCACGGGCTGTCGGGGGCGCCCCCGGTGCACGTGCTCGCGGGCGTCGAACGACACGACAGCGTCGATCTCGCCTTGCGATACCTCGGGTTCGGCGTCCCCACCCTCGTGGCGGCGGACGAGGAGGGTCGTATGCGGGTCGACGCCTTGGCGGCGGCTTTGGACGCGGTGCCGGACGGCGAGGCGGTGATCGTCGTCCTCCAGGCCGGCGACCTCCACTCGGGCGCGTTCGACCCCTTCGCCGAGCTGGTGCCGATAGCTCACGCCCGCGGCGCGTGGGTGCACGTCGACGGGGCGTTCGGGCTGTGGGCCGCCGCCACTCCGCGCCTCGCGGACCTCGTCGCCGGGATGGCCGACGCGGACTCCTGGGCGACCGACGCGCACAAGACGCTCAACGTGACGTACGACTGCGGGATCGCCGCCGTCCGTGACCGGGCGGCCGTGCGGGACTCGTTCGCGGTGCACACCCACTACCTCGCGGCCGCCGACCCCGAGGGGCCGGGGAACCCGTACGAGCGCGTCCCCGAGATGTCGCGGCGGGCCCGCGGGGTGCCCGTGTGGGCCGCGCTGCGCTCGCTGGGGCGGTCCGGGGTTCGTGACCTCGTCGAGCGGTTGGCCGACCGGGCCGCCGCGCTGGCCGAGGGCGTGCGGTCGGTTCCGGGAGCGGAGGTGCTCAACGACGTCGTCTACACGCAGGTCTGCTTCGCGTTCGAGGACGACGCCCGGACCTCGGAGGTCGGCGCCCGGCTCATCGCCGACGGCAGCACCTGGATCTCCGGCTCTCGCTGGCGGGACCGCGGCGTCCTGCGGATCTCGGTGAGCAACTGGACCACGGACGAGTCCGACGTCGAGCAGACCGTCGCGGCGATCCGCCGCGCGGCAGTGGGCTGACCCACTCGCGCCTGGGACGTTTCGCGACAACTGACGTCGATGTCAGACGTTGCGGCTCATCACCCCTCACGCACCGGGGTGGTTGCGTGGACACCCTGAATCACCGGCGGTTGTGACTCGTCCATGACGCCACGTGAACGCAATTGCGCTGATGTGGCGGTGGTTCGGCCCAGATCGCCCACCACGTGAAAGCAATTGCGCTGATGTGGTGGGCTTCCGCCCGACCTGGCCCCTCCGGCCGCAACAACTGACGTCGATGTCAGGCGTTGTGGCCGGATGGCGCGATGCGCCGCAACAACTGACCGTCGTGTCAGAAGTGGTGGGCGTGTCCCGGACGGAGTGGGCCCCGCGCAGCTGGACTCCCCAAGCCGGACATGTCGGAGAAGTGGGCTCCTTCGGAGCCGGCTGATCGTCAGGCGCCGGGGACCAGCTCGACATGCGGGCGGTCGCCCCAGGCGGCCCAGTCACCGCTGATCCGGCTGGCCGTCTCGAGCAGCCGCGGGAGGTGCGCCGCCAGCAGGTGTGCCGTCGACGTCTCCGCGGCGTGCACCGTGACGTTCATCGCCGCCCGGACCAGCCCCGACCCGTCCCGGACCGGCGCCGCCACCGAGCGGACCCCAGGGGCCAGCTCCTCGTCGGCCAGCGCCCAACCCTGGGCGCGGACCCGGGTCAGCTCGCGCTGGAGGTCCTTCAGGGGCCGTTCCGGCGCCGGCGGCAACCCGGACCGCGACGGTTCGGCCACGACGGCCGCCACCTCCGCCTCGGGCAGGGCGGCCAGCAGCACCTTGCCCTGTGAGGTCCGCTCCGCGGGGAACCGGGTCCCGATGTCGACCCGCAGCGCGATGATCTTCGGCACGGCGACCCGGGCGACGTAGACGATGTCCGACCCGTCGAGCTGGGCCATCGAGGACGACTCCCCCGTCTGGTGCACCAGCGCCTCCAGATGCGGGCGGGCCATCTCCCACAGCCCGAGGGACGAGGTGTACGCGGTACCCAGCCCGAGCACCCGGGGGGTCAACGCATACGCGCCGTCCTCGACCCGGACGTAGCCGAGCTCGGCGAGGGTCAGCAGCAGCCGCCGAGCCGTGGGCCGGGCCAGGTCGGCGGCCAGAGCCACCTCGCTGAGGGTCATTGTCGGACGCCGCGCGTCGAAGCAGGTGAGGATGTCGAGGCCGCGGGCGAGCGCCTCGACGAAGTCCGGTCCGGTTCCTCGTCCCGCCATGGGTCCCCGTCTCGCTAGCCGGCCGACGAGTCCCCGAACAGCGACTCGCGGGCCTCCCTCGTCGCCGACGACTTGTACTCGGTGTACGTGTACGGGTTGTCCAGGACGGCGTCGTCCGAGGGCAGGTCCGGGTTCATGCCCGCGACCCACGTCTCCTCGCCCATGTCGCCGCGCAGGTAGTCGACGGTGGACTCGATGGCGGACCGCACCGCGGCGAGGTCCGTGCCGACCAGCTTCCCGTCCCGCTTCACGACCACCCCGTCGACCAGCACGGTATGCACGTCGGCCCGTTGCGCCTGGAACGCCACGTGCCCGTAGGGGTTCAGCAGCGGGAACGACACCGGCGAGTCGTCGTTCTTGAGCAGCACGACGTCGGCCTTGGCACCGGGCGTGAGCTTGCCGAGGTCGTCGCGGCCGAGGGCCCTGGCCCCACCCCTCGTCGCCCAGTCGACGACGTGCTCGGCCCGTAGGTGGACGTGGGTCACGGTGTCGCCCTCGACGTGGGCCTCGAGGTGCTCCCGCGACCGGTCCGCGCCGAGGGTGGTCCGCATCGCCGAGAACAGGTCGCCGCTCCACCACACGCTGGTGTCCATCGACAGCGACACGGGGATGTCGTAGCGGCGCACCTGCCACGTGGGCGGGTACCCCTGTCCCGCGCTCTGCTCCGACTCGGTCGACACCGAGAGCGACCCGCCCGTCGCGGCGATCCGCAGGTAGGAGTCCTTGTCGAGGGTCGCCGCGTGGACGTAGGTCGTCTCCGGCGTCATGAACCCGTGCTCGTGCATGAGCCGGATCCCGTCGTCGTTCGTCGCGCCCCACACCCCGGCGTGCGTCGTCACCGGGAGCCCGAGCTCGCGGGCCACCTCGAACGCCGCCTTCTCCGGGAAGGCCGGGTCGCCGGTCACGTCGAACGCCAGCTGCACCCCGAGCCGGTCGTCGCCCGCGTCGCGCAGTCCGGTGAGGAACCGCTGCACCTCGGGCTGGGCGGTCCACTCCCAGGGCCCGGCCTGGATGTTGCCGTACGCCAGCACGAACCGGCCCGGCACGCTGCGCAGCGCGTCGACCGCCGCCTCGGCGTGGTCCACGCTCTGGAGCCCGTGCGACCAGTCGACGGTCGTCGTGACGCCGGCGTCGAGCGCCTCCAGCGCGCCGAGCAGGTTGCCCGCGCGAATGTCCTCGGGACGGAACCGGCGGCCGTGCTCGAGGTAGTACCAGACGAAGTACTGGGTGAGAGTCCAGTCCGCGCCGTAGCCGCGCATCGCCGTCTGCCACATGTGCCGGTGCGTGTCGATCATGCCGGGCATGACGATGCCGCCCGCCGCGTCGACCTCCAGCGCGCCGTCGGGAGCGGTGAGGTTGCTGCCGACCTCGGCGATCCGGTCGCCCACGACGAGGACGTCGGCGTCGGTCAGCACGCGGTGGGTGTCGTCCATGGTCAGGACGGTGCCGTGACGGAACACGACGGCGGACGGGGTGGGCTGGCCAGGTCCCTCCATGGCTCCTCCTCGAGTCGGTGACGTCCGGGGCGCGACGTCTGCGGACGATCGTCCGCACTACGGACATCCCTGTCAAGACTCCCCTTGACGCTCGTGGGTCCGGCTTGCGACTCTGAACACCGATAACGGACGACTGTCCGCATACCGACTCGTGCTGAGGAGGCGCGTACGTGAGTGACGCCGCCGTGGGACCCCTGGACGGGCTTCTCGTCGCGGACTTCTCGCGCATCCTCGCCGGGCCCTACGCCACGATGCTGCTCGCCGACCTCGGCGCCGAGGTGGTCAAGGTCGAGGGCCCGCGCGGCGATGACACCCGTTCGTGGGTCCCGCCGGTCCACGACGGCGTCTCGACCTACTTCCTCGGCATCAACCGCAACAAGCGGTCCGTGGTCCTCGACTTCGCCGACGAGGCCGACGCGACCCTCGCCCGTGAGCTGGCCCGCCGCGCCGACATCGTCATCGAGAACTTCCGCCCCGGCGGCCTCGCCAAGTACGGCCTGGACTACGACACCGTCGCCGCCTCGAACCCCCGCGTCCTGTATGCGTCGATCAGCGGCTTCGGCAGCGGCGAGCAGGGCCGCACCCTCCCGGGGTACGACCTCATCGTCCAGGCGATCTCGGGTCTGATGAGCCTGACCGGACCGGCCGACGGTGAGCCGTACCGCGCGGGCATCTCGGTGTTCGACGTGATGGCCGGGCTGCACGCGACGATCGGGCTCCTCGCCGCCCTGCACCGCCGCGAGGAGACCGGTCGCGGCCAGCACGTCGAGGTCAACCTCCTCTCGTCGGCGCTCTCGGGGATGGTCAACCAGACCAGCGCCTACGTCGCCGCGGGCGTCGTACCGTTCCGGATGGGCAACAGCCACCCGAGCCTCTTCCCCTACGAGCCGCTGCCGTGCTCCGACGGAGAGCTCATCGTCACGGCCGGCAACGACCAGCAGTTCCGCAAGCTCGTCGACGTGCTCGGGGTGCCGGAGCTGGCCGACGACCCCCGGTTCGCCCGCAACCCCGACCGGACCGCCCGCCGCGAGGAGCTGCGGCCGCTGCTCGTCGAGCGGCTGACGACCCGGACCACCATGGAGTGGTTCCGCGACATCACCGCCGCCGGGATCCCGTGCGGGCCGATCAACACCGTCGACCAGGGCGTGGCCTTCGCCGAGGGCATCGGGCTCGACCCGGTCGTCGACGTCGGGCCGACCGGCGCGTCGGTCCGCAGCGTGCGCAACCCGCTCACGCTGTCCGAGACCCCACCCGGCTACCGGCTGCCACCCCCGGCCCTCGACGAGCACGGGGACGAGATCCGGCGCTGGCTGGCCGAGGAGGCGTCAGCATGACCGAGCCGCTCCGGTTGCCCACGTCGCTCGGCACCTCCGACGCCGACCAGATCCGGCTGCTCGGCCAGGACCTCACCGCCGACCTCATGGGCCAGGTCGGGTTCGGCGAGCTGGCGTTCTGGCTGGTGGCGCTGCGGCGGCCGACGCCGTCGGAGGTGCGGGTCTTCGAGGCCGTGCTGGTCGCGCTGGCCGACCACGGGTTCACGCCGACGGCCATCGCCGCACGGCTGACCTACCTCTCGGCGCCGGACTCTTTGCAGGGGGCGCTCGCCGCGGGCCTGCTCGGCGGCGGCTCCCGGTTCCTCGGGGTCACCGAGGACTGCGGCCAGTTCCTCGACGCGGTGCTCGTCGATGTCCAGGGTGACCTGCCGACCGACGACGCCGGGTGGGACGCCCTGGCTCTCGCCGCGGTGACCCGGACGCGCGAGGCCGGGCGCTTCGTCCCCGGTCTCGGCCACCCGGTCCACAAGGTCGAGGACCCGCGGACGCCGGTGCTGCTGCGGATCGCCGAGGAGGAGGGCCTGCGCGGGCCGCACCTGCGCCTGTTCGAGGCGGTCGGCCGGGTCCACGAGCAGGTGCTCGGCCGCCGGCTGCCGCTCAACGGCGCGGGGGTATGCGGCGCGGCGCTCGCCGACCTCGGCCTCCCGGTCGAGCTGCTGCGCGGGTTCGCCCTGCTGGCTCGGGCGGCCGGGCTCCTCGGCCAGCTGGCCGAGGAGCGTCGCCGCCCGGTCGGCATGGACGTCTACCTCGCCGTCGACCGCGGCGCCTACTACGTAGCACCGGACCAGAGCTGACCGCATACCGTCGAAACCGTTGGAGGAGAACCGAATGGCCACGGTTGCCGCCGTCATCGCCTCGACGCACCACCCCTTCTACTACCGCGCGAGCACGTCGACAGGGGCCGACCGGCCGCCGTTCGCGGACGAGTGGGTCGAGAAGATCGAGCGGTTCCGGGAGACCCTGACGCGGGCGCGGCCGGACGTGCTGCTCATGGTCGGCAGCGACCACTTCCATCAGCTGTGGCTGGACAACATGCCGCAGTTCCTCGTCGGCAAGGCGCCGTTCTACGACGCGAACTTCTACAACGAGGAGCGCGAGTTCGGGCTGCCACGGATGACGCTGCGCGGTCAGGAGGACCTGTCCGCGCACGTGCTGCGCGACGGGATCGACGCGGGGTTCGACCTGGCGTTCAGCAACGAGCTGCGGATCGACCACAGCATCACCTGCCCGATCATCACGCTGCGGCCCGAGGCGGACCTGCCGATCGTGCCGGTCTACACCAACATCTTCGCGCCGCCGATGCCGCGGCCCGAGCGGTTCGTCGAGCTGGGGCGCACGCTGCGGCGGCTGGTCGAGAGCTGGCCGTCGGACCTTCGGGTGGCGATCGTCGGGACCGGTCACCTGTCGCTCGAGCTGGGCGGCCCGCGGCAGTTCGGGCCGCACGGGCCGGACCCCGACTTCGACCGGAAGGCGGTCGAGTGGATCGCCACCGGCGACGTCGAGGGATGTCTCCGCGAGGTGACGCTGGACAGCCTGCACATGCCCGGCAACGCCACGCACGGGTTCATGGACTTCATGCTCATGATGGGCGCGGCCGGCGATGGCGTGGCGGCGGACCACGTCGACTCGCTCGACCTGTTCCACACCATGGAGGCGTACTTCACCTGGTACCCGACATCCTCGGAAGGGGCGCCGGCATGAGCAAGTACCTGCTCGACAAGTTCCTCTTCACCGTCGACCGCGACCCGGACCTCGTGGAGCGGTACCGCGAGGACCCCGCCGGGACGGTCGCGTGGTGGGAGGAGACGATGGCCAACCGGCTGCTCGGGGCTCACACCGGCGAGGCGAGCACCTGGCTGGCGTTCACCGACGACGAGCGCCGGGCCCTGGTGGAGCAGGACCACGTGACGCTGTTCGGGATGGGCGCCCACCCGTTCCTCACGCTCACCCTGTTCATCGCCATGTTCGAGCGCGACCACGGTCCGCTGGAGTACCAGCTGGCCTACGGTGCCGCGATGAAGCACCTCACGCTTCCGTACCCCGACATCTCGACCTGACGTGCGCGCCGCCCTGATCCAGGCGTACGCGTCGGCGCCGGTCGTCGGTTCGCGCGCGCCGGCGGAGGGCTCGACCGTGGTGGCGGTGAGCGTCGCGCCGGTCGTGCCCCTGGACCTGCTGTGCGCGAGCGGGACGTCGTACTTCGGGGAGCCGGCGCTGCCCTATGTGCCCGGGGTCCAGGGCGTCGGCCGGGTGGTGCGGTCGCCGTCGCTGGAGGCCGGGACGCGGGTGTGGTTCGCCACGTCGGCGGGGATGGCGCCAGGGGATGGCAGCCTGGCCGAGACGTGTGCGGTGGCCGCCGACGACGTGGTGCCGCTGGTCGATGCGGTCGCCGACGAGGACGCGGCGGCGGTCGGGACGTCCGGGATCGCGGCGTGGATGTGCCTGACCTGGCGGGCGGGGCTGCAGCCGGGCGAACGCGTCCTGGTTCTCGGGGCCGGCGGGACGGTCGGGCAGGCGGCGGTCGCGGCCGCCCGTTCGCTCGGGGCGGCTCGGGTGGTTGCGGTATGCCGGTCGGCGGCCGCAGAGACGCGCGCGACGCGAGCGGGGGCGGACGAGGTCGTGCGGGTGGTGGAGGACGAGGCGTCGGACGTGACTGCTCTCGGCCGGCGCTTCGTCGAGGCGGCGGGCGGAGCGGTGGACGTCGTCGTCGACCCGGTGTTCGGGCCGACGGCGGTCGCTGCGTGCCACGCCCTGGCTCCAGGCGGCCGGCTGGTCAACCTCGGTGGTCTCGGTGGCGACGGCGCGCAGCTGTCGTCGGCGGTGTTGCGGGCCCGCTCGGCGAGCGTGCTCGGCTACACCAACAACGCGATCACGCCGGCCCAGCGGGCGGTCGCGCTCGAGCGAAGTCCTGGCGCTGGCGGCGTCCGGAGCGCTCGTCGTCGACCACCGCGTCCACCCGCTCGACGACGTGGCGACCGCGTGGGCCGCGGCGTCGCGCAACGACGGCATCCGCCCCCTGGTCCGGATCGCCTGACGGCGTCCGGCGCCGGTCAGGTACCCGGTCGGGTCACCGATCCGGTGGTGATCACGACCATCTCGGTGACTCGACCGGGTACTCAACCGACCATGCGTGGCCCAGCTGCCAGGTGGTCCGCGCTCCCCTTCTCGCATGTCTGAGTAGTGGAGCGGGTCGGCGCGATCCCAGCGCGAAACCTCAGACATGTCCGAGAACTGGCGCCGTCCAGGAGCGGTCGGTTGTCCAGCCGGTCGGTCATCTCCGCGGTTAGCCGGCCGTAAGCCCCGAAGCCGGCTCGACGCCTACCCCGTCGCCGATGATGGGCGTATGCGGGCGGCCCGAGCGACCACAGCGCGCGTCGCGACGCTCGCGCTCGCCGTCGCCGTCTGCGGCGCCTGCAGCAGCACCGGGACCGCCGGACCACCCGCTCCAGCCGCACCATCGGTCCCGTTGGCGAGCAGCACCGCAGCGTCGACCAGCGCGCCGGCGACCTCCGGAGTGCCCAGCCCCTCGACCACCGCGTCCTCGGTTCCGCCCGTCCTGACCTTCCGGGCCACCACCGTGGACGGGACCCCCTTCGCGGGCGCCGACCTGGCCGGCACGAAGACGGTCCTCTGGTTCTGGGCGCCGTGGTGCACGGTGTGCGCGCGAGCCGCCGCCGGCGTCAAACAGTCCGCCGCCGCTCTCGGTCCCGACGTGCGCGTCGTGGGGGTCGCCGGGCTCAGCACCGACGCCGCCGACATGCGCCGCTTCGTCGACCGCGGCGGGCTACAGGCGATAACCAACCTCGCCGACACCACCGGCGATCTGTACGCCCGGTTCGGGATCACCCAGCAGGACACCTTCGTGCTCATCACCCCGGACGGAACGGTCAGCCGGCACCCCGCCTACAGCCAGGACGTCGACCTCGTCGCCCTGGCCCGGCAGACCTTCGGCTGACCGGCCGTGGACTCCGCGCCCCTCGTTCTCGCCCTCGGCGCCGGCGCCCTCGCCGCCCTCAACCCGTGCGGCTTCGCTCTCCTGCCGGCGTGGCTCACCCTCCTCGTCGACCGCGACACCCGGACCCGGAGCAGCGCCGTGGCCCGATCTCTCGCCCTCTCCGCCGCCATGACCACGGGCTTCGTCGCCGTCTTCGGTGTGTTCGGCGCCGTGGTGGTCCCGCTCGCCCTCTCCCTCGAGCAGTACCTGCCGTGGGCCACCATCGTCATCGGCGCCGCACTGGTCGTCCTCGGCGTGGTCCTGCTGAGCGGTCGAGACGTCGTCCTGCGACTCCCGCACTGGCACCGCGTTCCTGCCCGCGGCTGGTGGGCGATGGCGGCCTACGGCGCTGCCTACGCGCTGGCCTCCCTCTCCTGCACCGTCGGCCCGTTCCTCGCCGTCCTGGCGTCGACGAGCCGCGCAGACGGCCTCGCCGCCGGGCTGGCCGTCGTCGTCGCGTACGCGGTCGGCATGGGCCTGCTCGTCACCGTCCTCGCGCTGGCCGTGGCCCTCGCCCAGGACGCGGTCGTCGGGCGGCTGCGCCGGATCCTGCCGTGGGTGAACCGGCTGAGCGGCGTGCTGCTGGTCCTCGCCGGCGCGTACATCGTCTGGTACGGGGCGTACGAGGTCCGGGTGGCCGGCGGAGGCGACCCGAACGACCCGGTCGTCGACGCGGCCACGACCGTCCAGGGACGGCTGGCCGAGCTCGTCGACCGGCTCGGACCGGCCGGGCTGGCGGTCGCCGCAGCCGTCGTGCTGGCCCTGGCCGTCGCGCTCCGCCAGGCGTCCCGGCGGCGCGCGCTCACTCGCTGACCGGCTCGGCCGCTCCCCGCTCGATCGCCGGCATCCACCGCGTGATGACCACGAGCACGAACGACAGCGCGAACGGCAGCAGCATGGCCTTCTGCACGCCGAAGGTGTGCACCAGCCAGCCGAGGACCGCGGGACCGCTGAGGAACGCGGCGTAGCCGAACGTCACCACCACCGCGAGCATCCGGCCCCCACCGAGGTAGCCCGACGTGGCGTACACCTGCGGCGCGATCATCGCCACGCCGAACCCGACGAAGGCCCAGCCGACCAGGAGCACCGGAACGGGCGTCGCGAACACCGTGATCGCATACCCGATCGCGGCGGCCACCGCACCGAACCAGACGACCGGCCGGTGCCCGAACCTCGCCACCGCCCAGTCCCCCATCAGCCGCATCGCGACCATGAACAGGGTCACCGTGACGACGGCGATCGACGCGGTGCCGGCATCGACCCCGGCCACGTCGGCCATGTGCACGCCGGACCAGTCGTAGGCCGTCCCCTCCATCAGCCCGAAGCAGATGGCCATCGCGCCGAGCAGCCAGGCCACCCGCGGGATCGGCTCCTTCCGGCCGTCGACGGTATGCGAGACCGGCTCGGTCTCGGGGATCCACCGCAGCGTCACGACCAGCCCCACGGCCGCCAGCACCACGATGGCCAGCATCGCCGGGAGGATGACCGACCCGTTCTCGTCCCCGACCAGCCACGCGCTGAGGAACACGACCGCCGCGCCCCCGAACGAGCCGATGCTCCAGAACGCGTGGAACCGGCTCATCACCGGCATCGGCCGGGCCTTCTCGACGGCCACGCCGAGGGCGTTCATCGCGACGTCCGTTGCGCCGTTGCCGAGGCCCAGGAGCACGCCGGCGACCACCGCGAGCGGGAACGAGCCCGCGAAGGCCAAGACTGCCGCCCCCGCGATCATCAGCGGCAGGGCGGTCAGCGTGACCCGGCGAGCACCCACGCGGTCGGCCATCCGCCCGCCGACCTGCATCGAGACGACGGCGGCCACCCCGACGATGAAGAGGAGCACCGCGAGCGTCCCCGCGTCGATGCCCAGCCGAGCCCGGAGCGCGGGCAGCACGCCGGCCCAGCCACCGATGGCCAGTCCGTTGATCGCGAAGACCGCACCGACGGCGACGACCGCCCCGCGGCTTCCGTGCGGGACGCCGCGCACGCTCTCGACGCCCGCGCCGGCCGTGGTCTCGCTCGACATGACGACCAGCCTAGAAGAGTCGCCCGACGGGCGGGGACGGCGTCCGGCGGCTGGCCGAAAACCGGTGGGAGCCGTCAGATCTCACGCGTACGGTGAATCCTTGTGCGCCTCCCGTACGAGCATCCGGGCACCCCGGACCTGCGCAGCCCCCTGAGCTTCCTGGGCTGGGTGGGCCGGGGTCAGTGGCGCACCCTCGCGGTGGCCACGGCGTTCGGCGTCGTGTGGATGGTCACCCAGGCGCTCTTCCCCGCGGCGATGAGCCGCGCCATCGACCAGGGCATCGTCGCGGGCCGGGCCGACCAGCTCGTTCTCTGGTGTGCGGTCCTGGTCGGGCTGGGCGTGGTCAGCGCACTGGCCGGTGCGGGACGGCACTGGTTCGCCGTGAACAACTGGCTGCGCGCCGCCTTCCGCTCGATCCAGCTGGTCGGCTGGCACAGCGCCGACGTCGGCGAGGCCCTTCCCCGCCAGACCCCGACTGGTGACGTGGTCGCCGTGGTCGCCTCGGACGCGATGCGGCTCGGCGGCCTGTTCGACGTCTTCGCCCGCATGGTCGGCGCCGTCGTCAGCTACGTCGTCGTCGCCGTCATCCTCCTCGGCACGTCGCGCACCCTCGGTCTCGTCGTCCTCGTCGGCGTACCGATCCTCACCGCCCTCCTCGCCTTCATCGTGCGGCCGCTCCAGAAGCGCCAGGCCCACCAGCGTGAGGAGTCCGGCCGGCTCATCGGGCTCGGCGCCGACACCGTCGCGGGGCTGCGAGTGCTGCGCGGGATCGGCGGCGAGCACACCTTCCTGCGCCGGTATGCGGGTCAGTCGCAGCAGGTACGGCAGGTGGGGTACCGCGTGGCCGGCGTCCAGGCGGCGCTCGACGCCGCCCAGGTGCTGCTGCCCGGTGTCTTCGTCCTCGTCGTCACCTGGCTCGGTGCTCGCTACGCCCTGCAGGGCGACATCAGCGTCGGCGAGCTCGTCGCGTTCTACGGGTACTCCGCCTTCCTCGTGCTGCCGCTGCGGACCGCCACCGAGTTCGTCGACCGGTTCAGCCGGGCGCACATCGGTGCCGCGAAGCTGATCCGGGTCCTCGCCGTGCAGCCCGACCACCGCGACCACCCCGATCGGTCCCGGCACGCGGCCGAGCCGGCGCCGGGCGTGCCGCTGGTCGACGAGCGCAGCGGCGTCGTCGTCGAGCCGGGGCTGCTCACCGCCGTCGTGACCGCCCGCCCGGAGGACGCGGCGGCGCTGGCCGACCGGCTGGGCCGGTTCGGGCGGGACGCCGCCGGAGTCCGCCTCGGGTCGACGTCCCTGCTCGACCTGCCGCTGGAGACTGTGCGTCGGCGGGTCGTCGTCAGCGAGACGGACCCGCGGCTGTTCACCGGCTCGCTCCGCGAGGAGCTCGACCCGTGGGGCCGCTACGACGACGCCGCCATCCTGCGCACGCTGTCCGTCGCGAGCGGCGAGGACGTGCTCGAGGCGCTCGCCGACGGTCTCGACAGCGAGGTCGAGGAGCGGGGCCGCTCGTTCTCGGGCGGTCAGCGCCAGCGCCTGGCGCTGACCCGGGCCCTGCTCACCGGGGCCGAGACGCTGGTGCTCGTCGAGCCCACCAGCGCCGTCGACGCGCATACCGAGGCCCGCATCGCCGGCCGCCTGGCCGCGGCGCGGGAGGGGCTGACCACCGCGGTCATGACCGCGAGCCCGCTGCTGCTCGACCACGCCGACCGCGTGCTGTTCCTGCAGGACGGCATCGTCACGGCGCGCGGCACCCACCACGAGCTGCTGCACACCAACCCGGCCTACCGAGCCGTCGTGACCCGAGGGGAGGACTGATGGCGTTCCTCATGACGCCGCCGACGCGGGCCACGCTCCCGGTCGCCGAGATGTCCTCCGTGCGCACGCAGACGGGGGTAATGCTCCGGCGGCACCGGGGGCAGCTGGTCCTCGTCATCAGCCTGCACGCGCTCGCCGCGGTGGCCGCCCTGGCCGCCCCGCGGATCGTCGGCCTGCTCGTCGACACCGTGACGCAGCAGGGCGAGATCTCCAACGTCGACCGCCTCGCCGTCGGTCTCGCCGTCGCGGTGGTCGCTCAGACCGTGCTGACCTGGTTCGCGCGGCGGTCGTCGTTCCGGATGGGTGAGGACCTCTTCGCCGAGCTGCGCGAGCAGTTCATGGACCGCGTCGTCTCGCTCCCCCTGTCGACGGTCGAGCGCGCCGGGACCGGCGACCTCGTCTCCCGGACCACCAACGACGTCGAGGCGCTGTCCCACGTGGCCCGCTTCGGGATCCCGTCGATCTTCGTGGCGGTGGTCACCGTGGCGATCACCGTGGTCGCCGCGTTCCTCACCGGCTGGCAGGTGGCGCTGGCCATCGTGGTCGGCTTCCCTCTGCTGTGGTTCTCCACGCGGTGGTACCTCCGCTACGCGCCGGCGGGCTACCTGCGCGAGCGAGCCACCTACGCGGTGATGAACGGCGTCGTCACCGAGTCGGTCGACGGCTCCCGCACCGTCGATGCCCTGCGCCTCGGACGACGGCGCCGGGCCCGGATCGACCACGCCATCAGCGACGCCTACGACGCGGAGATGTACACGCTGCGCCTGCGGATGTGGTGGTTCCCCCAGGTCGAGATCGCCTACCTGTTCCCCGTCGCCGTCACCCTGCTCTGGGGCGGCTGGCTGGTCGCGCAGGGGCAGACGACCGTCGGCACGGTCACCGCGGTCGCGCTCTACGTCCAGGCTCTCGCCATGCCCCTCGACGAGCTGCTGATGTGGCTCGACGAGATCCAGGTCGGCGCCACCTCGCTCGCCCGGGTCATCGGGATCGCCGACGTGCCACCGGACCGGGCGGCCACCGGCCAGACACCACGCGACGCCCAGCTCGAGGTCGAGGACGTGCGGTATGCGTACCGCGCCGGTCGCGACGTGCTCAACGGAGTGTCCCTCGACCTCGTGCCCGGCGAACGGCTGGCGATCGTCGGGCCGTCGGGGGCGGGCAAGTCGACGCTCGGGCGGCTGATGGCCGGCATCGACGGCCCCCGCACCGGCCGGGTCGACGTCGGAGGCGTGCGGCTGGTCGACCTCGAGCTGGACCAGCTGCGCGGCGAGGTCGCCCTGGTGACGCAGGAGCACCACGTGTTCGTCGGCACCCTCGAGGACAACCTGCTGCTCGCCCGTCCGGGCGCCACCCAGGACACCCTGCTCGCGGCGCTCGAGGCGGTCGACGCCCGGGTGTGGGCTCTCGGGCTCCCGCGCGGGCTGGAGACGGCCGTCGGCAGCGGCGGCCACGTGCTGACCACCGCGCAGGCGCAGCAGCTGGCGCTGGCGCGGCTGGTGCTGGCGGACCCGCATACGCTCGTGCTCGACGAAGCCACCTCGCTGCTGGACCCTCGGGCCGCGCGGCACCTGGAGCGCTCGCTGGCCGCCGTGGTCTCGGGACGGACCGTCGTCGCGATCGCGCACCGCCTGCACACCGCGCACGACGCCGACCGGGTCGCCGTGGTCGACGAGGGTGTCGTCACCGAGATCGGCACCCACGACGAGCTGATTGCCGCCGACGGCGCCTACGCGGCGCTCTGGCGGTCGTGGCGGGACGAGCCCCGGACCACTCCGATGAGGCACTAAGGGTTGTTACCGGCCGGTTCACGGGGAGTTCCTGCTCGCGGCCGGGCTCGGGGTCGGCGCTGCCGCGTCGGCCTGAGTCTCAGCCTGACCCTAGGCCGTGGGGCTGCGGCGCTCAGCCGTGCATGTAGGGCGAGACGACGACCTCGACCCGCTGGAACTCCTTGACGTCGGAGTACCCCGTCGTCGCCATCGCCCGGCGCAGCGCCCCGACGAGGTTGGTCGTGCCGTCGGCCACCCGACCCGGGCCGAAGAGGATCTCCTGCAGCGGTGCGGTCGCGCCCACCTCGACCCGCTCGCCGCGCGGCAGCTCGCTGTGATGGGCCTCGGGCCCCCAGTGGTACCCGCTGCCCGGAGCGTCGCTGGCGCGGGCCAGGGCGGCGCCGAGCATGACCGCGTCGGCCCCGCAGGCGATGGCCTTGACGATGTCGCCCGACGTGCCCACGCCGCCGTCGGCGATGACGTGGACGTAGCGCCCACCCGACTCGTCGAGATAGTCACGCCGGGCGGCGGCCACGTCGGCGATGGCCGAGGCCATCGGCGCGTGGATGCCGAGGGTGAGCCGGGTCGTATGCGCCGCGCCACCGCCGAACCCGACCAGCACACCCGCGGCGCCGGTCCGCATGAGGTGCAGCGCCGCCGTGTAGGACGCCGCGCCGCCGACGATGACGGGGATGTCGAGCTCGTAGATGAACCGCTTGAGGTTGAGCGGTTCGGCACGGCCCGACACGTGTTCGGCGCTGACCGTGGTGCCGCGGATGACGAACAGGTCGCAGCCGGCGTCGACGACGGTCTTCCAGTGCTGCTGCGTCCGCTGCGGGCTGAGCGCCCCGGCGACCGTGACGCCCGCCTGCCGGATCTCGCGCAGCCGCTCAGAGATCAGCTCGGGCTTGATCTCCTCGGCGTAGATCTCCTGCATCCGCGCGGTCGCCTTGACCGGTTCGAGGCGGACGATCTCTTCGAGGAAGGGCTCCGGGTCCTCGTAGCGGGTCCACAGCCCCTCGAGGTCGAGCACGGGAAGGCCGCCGAGCCTTCCGAGGGCGATGGCCGACTGCGGTGAGGTCACCGAGTCCATCGGCGCCGCGATGACGGGGATGGCGAAGTGGTAGGCGTCGATCTGCCAGGAGACCGAGACCTCCTCGGGGTCGCGCGTGCGGCGCGACGGGACGACGGCGATGTCGTCGAAGGAGTAGGCGCGGCGGCCCCGCTTGCCCCGCCCGATCTCGATCTCGGTCATCGTGTCGTTACCCCTCGCTGACGCACCGCGCGAGCCTACCCGGCGGCGGTCACGGGAACGGTTCGAGGGCGAGCTCGAGGAAGAACCGCGGTCGGTCGCCCCAGTCGACCAGCTCCTCGGCGGTGGCGTCGGCGACCGCTCCCCACCAGGTCAGCGCGCGGTTCACGGGCTGGGTCACGAAGGCGGCGGAGAGCAACCGCTCCAGCTCCGCGGCGTCGATGACGTCGACCCACACCGACGCATACGCCTCAACGATCGCCGACCACGGCAGCGCGGTGCGCCCGTGGACCCATCCCCACGGCACGGCGAGGCTCTCTAGAGGGTGCGCCCACTGTGCGTCCCCGAAGTCAAACACGCGCAGGCCCCGGTCGACCGCGAACACGTTGCCGGGGTGGAGGTCGCCGTGCTGGAACGACGTCGGCATCGGCCGGGCGAGCAGGGTTCTGACCGCGTCCTCGACCAGACCGGATGCCTCCCGGAGCCGTTGCAGCAGAGCCGCGTCGAGGTGTGACGGGTGTCCCGCGGGGAGCGCGGAAAGGGCCTCGACCAGCTCCGCGAACCGGGCCGGAACGGTATGCGGCGCACAGTCTGGCAGCCCGGCGGCGAGCAGCTCGGGTCCGTGGTCGGCGAGCCGGTGCTGCAGACGAGCAGCCACCCGGACGACGGCCTGCCAGTCGGCGAGCGTCGCCTCGTGGCTGTCGCCTAGGGTGACGCCGCGGTCGCGGGTGACGACCCAGCCACGCTCGGCGTCGACGGCGAACGGCGCGTCGACCTCATCCGGGTCGAGCCGGGCGAGTGCCGCGTGGACGGATGGCTCGAAGGCCAGCGCCGGGCAGTTCGCCTTGAACCAGAACCGCCCGCCGTCGGTGGGGACGACCAGCTGCGTGGACCACGGCCGGATGCGCGGCTGGGTGATGTCGCCGACGACCCGCCCACCGGACTCGGTCACCCGCTCGCGAATCCAGCTCTCCGCCTCGACGCGCCAGGGCGCCGACGCGACGACCTCGCTGAACGGGGTGCGCACGACGCCTCAGGGCACCCGGCCGACGTGCACCCGCCAGTGCCGGCCGGCCCTCCAGTGCGCCACCGCCGCCCGCTCCAACGACGAACGCTGGGGCAGCGACTCGACCGGACCGCTCGGGTTGCCGAAGACGAACTTGCGCACCGACGAGTCGCCGTCGTCGTCCTTGGCCGGCCCGATCCGGAACACCCCCTGGAACGCGGCGATGTTCGACGACGCCGGCAGGTACTCCAGCAGCTGCGGGTCCAGCAGCCACGAGATGCAGTAGCGCACCCGCAACCGCTCGTCGGGGAAGCGTCGACGCATCACCGTGCGCCCGGCGCGCAGGGACTCCCCCACGGCGGCGGGGTCGAGCGGTCCGGACTCGGGGATGTGCAGGTTGACGCCCAGCTCCCCCGGTGACCAGTCCGCGCCCTCCGCGAGGAACCACGCCGACGTGCGGATCCCCGGCGTGGACCGTTCGTGCTGGAGCCGGCCGATCTCGAGGATCGACCCCACCAGGTGCCGCGGCAGCCACCCGGCCAGCTCGTCGCCGAGCCCGGCGTTGCCGAACCACGCCCGGTTGCGCCGCAGCATCCGGCCGACGTCGCGCATCGTGGCGGCGACCAGGTTCGGCGCGAGCCCCACCTGCTCGGCCCAGGCCAGGGTGGCCGGCAGCGCCTCGGCGAAGGCCACGACGGGCAGGTATGCGACGACCGCCGGGTCGCCGTCCGGGCGCAGGGTGAGCGCGGGTGGAGGCGAGGGCCGGCCCATCCCGGCCCGAAGGTCGGCGGCGGTGCGGTCGACCCACTGCGCGAGGTGGGCGTCGTCACCTACCGCTCGGGCGGCGCCCTGGACGCCGTCGACGTCCTCCGCCGGGATGGCGAAGAGCGCGAGGGCCTGGTCCGAGAGCGTCGGCCGCCGGGTCACCGGGTCGAGTAGTTCGGCGCCTCGACGATGGACTGGATGTCGTGCGGGTGGCTCTCCTTGAGCCCCGCCGCGGTGATGCGGACGAACCGGCCGCGCGTCTTGAGCTCGGGGACGGTGCGAGCGCCGACGTAGAACATCGACTGGTGGAGGCCGCCGATGAGCTGGTGGGCGACGGCCGAGACGGGGCCGCGGTAGGGGACCTGGCCCTCGATGCCCTCGGGGACGATCTTGTCGTCGCTGTCGACGTCGGCCTGGAAGTAGCGGTCGCGGGAGAACGACTTCTTGCCCCGGGAGGCCATCGCCCCCAGGGAGCCCATGCCGCGGTAGGCCTTGAACTGCTTGCCGTTGACGAGGACCAGCTCACCGGGCGACTCCTCGCAACCGGCCAGGAGGGACCCGATCATCACGGTGTCGGCGCCGGCGACCAGGGCCTTGGCGATGTCACCGGAGTACTGGAGCCCGCCGTCGCCGACGACGGGGACGCCGGCCGGCCGGGCCGCCTGGGCCGCCTCGTGGATCGCGGTGACCTGCGGGACACCCACCCCAGCGACCACCCGGGTGGTACAGATCGAGCCGGGTCCGACGCCGACCTTGACCCCGTCGGCGCCGGCGTCGACGAGGGCCTGGGCGCCCTCGCGCGTAGCGATGTTGCCGGCCAGCACCTGCACGTGCCGGGTCGCCGGGTCGGACTTGATCCGACGGATCATGTCGAGCATCAGCCGCGCGTGGCCGTTGGCGACGTCGGGAACCAGGACGTCCACCCCGGCCTCGACCAGGAGCGAGGCGCGCTGCCAGGCGTCGCCGAAGTAGCCGACCGCGGCCGCGACGAGGAGCCGGCCGTGGTCGTCCTTGCTCGCGTGCGGGAACTGCTCCGACTTGACGAAGTCCTTGACCGTGATGAGCCCCGCGAGGCGGCCCTCGGGGTCGACGATCGGAAGCCGCTCGCGCTTGTGCTGTCGCAGCAGGGCGGTCGCGTCGTCGCGGCTGATACCGACCGGCGCGGTGACGAGGGGCATCGGGGTCATCACCTCGTCGACCTTGGTCGTGGCCCACTCCGCGACGGGGGTGAACCGCAGGTCACGGTTGGTGATGATGCCGAGCAGCCGGTTGTCGGTGTCGACCACGGGCAGGCCCGAGACGCGGTACTGGCCGCACTTCTCGTCGAGGTCCTCGAGCGTGGCGTCGGCGCTGATGGTGACCGGGTTGGAGATCATCCCCGTCTGGGTCCGCTTGACGAGGTCGACCTGGTAGGCCTGGTCCTCGATCGAGAGGTTCCGGTGCAGCACGCCGATGCCGCCCTGGCGGGCCATGGCGATGGCCATCCGGGACTCGGTGACGGTGTCCATCGCGCTGGAGACGAGCGGGACGCGCAGGCTGATCTCGCGGGTCAGCCGGGTCGTCGTGTCGACCTCGCTGGGGATGACGTCGGTCTCTCCCGGCAGCAGCAGCACGTCGTCGTACGTGAGGCCCAGCGGGGCGATGAGGTCGGCGGACTGCTCGGAGGGGTCGGGGAAACCCAAGCTCATCGCCCCAGTCTACGGGCGCCACGGGGCCGCCCCCGACGTGGCGGGGCGACGCGCCGGGAGTGGCGCGGACCGTGGTCTACGGGCCGTCCGGTGCGGGCGTGACGGTGGTGTCGATGGAGGCCGCCGAGCCGTCGGTAGGCGTCCCGGTGGGAGCGGCACCCTTGGCCGCCTTCTTCCCGTTGGCGGGCGGCGTCACCGGCTTCGCACTGTGGTCCTTGTCCTTCGCCGGCGCACCGGACCCCGGCGGGTCGCCCGGCACGGTGGCGTCGGTACCCGTGGTGCCGCCGGTCGCCCCGCGACCCTGGGCGGCGCCGTTGGCGTTCCCGTTGGCCTGACCGTTGGCGTTCCCGTTCCCGTTCCCGTTGGCCTGACCGTTGGCGTTCCCGTTTCCGTTGGCCTGACCGTTGGCCTGACCGTTCGCCTGACCGTTGCCCGCCTTTCCCTGGGACGCCGTGCCCTGGTTCGCCTGGTTGGGCGGGGTCGGCTCGGTCTTGGCCGGTTTGGCCGGCTTGGCCGGCTTGGTCGGCTCGGACGCAGGCGCCGCCGCGGTCTGGTCCCCCTGGGCGTCCTCGCCGGTCTGGTCGTCGGTGGCGACGACCTGGCTGCCCTGGTCGGCCTGGCCGTTCGGGGTCCCCTTGGCCTGGCTCTTCTGGCGGGCGGCCTCCTGCTGGTCCTGCCGGTCGAGCTGAGCCTCCTGCGCCGCCGTCGCGACGGGGACCGGCTCCCCGAGGCGCGGGCCGGACAGGGCCGCGCCGGGGAGCCCGGCAGCGGCACTGCTGGAGGTGGGCACGGCGGGCAGCCCACCGTAGGGAAGGAACAGGCGGCCCTGGAACGGGGTACCAGTGAGGGACGGCAGGACGAGCGCCTGCAGCGTCGGTGGGACGAGGAGCCGCGAGTGCGGCAGCCCGGACGCCTGGTCCGACGGGACCGGCCCCAGCTCGACGGCGGCCGCGACCGTGGCCCCCGAGACGGCGACACCGAGGGCCGCGAGGACCGTCAGACCACGGTGCCGACGGGGCCGGCGTCGCACGGTCGGGCTCGGGATCGGGATGTCGGCGCTGTGGGCGACGGCCAGCAGCATCGACCCCAGCTCGTCGTCGGTATCGAGGCGGGCGCCGATCCGGTCGAGGAGCAGGTCGTCGGCCAGCACGGCGCTGAGCGGTGTCGACCTCATGACGCCACCCCCTGGGACGTGGCGATCAGCTCGCGCAGCGTGGTCAGCGCGCGGTGCTGGGCCACCCGGATCGCCCCGGGGCTCATGCCCAGGGCGGCCCCGGTCTCCTCGGTCGACATGCCGACCGCGACACGCAGCGTGAGGATCTCCTGCTGCTGCGTCGGCAGCGTGCGGATGAGCGCCATCGCCCGGCTCGCCTCGTCGCGCACCAGCGCGATCTGCTCCGGCCCCGCCGTGACGTCGACGCCGTCGGGCACCTCGGCGACCGCCTCGGGCCCACGGATCAGCTGGCGCTGCGCGTCGGCCACCTTGTGGGCGGCGATGGAGTAGACGAACGCCTCGAAGGGCAGCCCGCGGTCGTCGTAGGTGCGCAGACCGGTGTGAACCGCCATACACACCTCCTGCGCGACGTCCTGGGCAACGTCCTCGGCTCCGAACCGCCCGAGCCTCGCCCGCGCGTACCGCAGGGCCAGCTGCCGCACGCGTCCCAGGAGAGCCTCGGCCGCGTCACCGCCGTCACGTCGGGCTGCGGCGGCGAGGTCGCGCAACGTCGGTTGCGTGTCCATGGGTGTCATCGCGTCCGAGGGTCCGGGCGTTACGGAACCGTCCCGACCCGTGGACAGGGCGGCTCGGCGGGCGTCGTCATCGGGCACAGCGGCTGAGGGCCCACGGGGGGACGCCCCCCGCCCGGCGCATGACGCAGCAGCGCTCACCGCACCCCCAAGCACGTTCCCGATTTCTTGTCGTGTAGCGCTCGAACGATACCTCGCCGCATCCGGCAGTGAGGGGCTATCGCCGACCTCGCCTTGACCAGTACCTCAGGCAAACGTGACCGTTCCGTGACGCGTTAATCCGCGCTCCAGTGGGTAGAGGACTGCCGATACGACCTTGTCGCGGGTTCCTCAGGGGCCGCGAGCCTGCCGACGAGGCCCCAAACCGAGGTTCGCGGCGAGTCGGGACGCCTGAACCCCTTCACGACCAGGAGGCGAGATGGCGGAGATCTCCAGGCTGCCGGGGCCGGTGGCCGACCTGTGGGACTGGCAGCTGCAGGGGCTGTGCCGACGGGAGAACCCCGATGTGTTCTTCCACCCCGAGGGTGAGCGCGGCCCGGCCCGCCGCAACCGGGACTCGGCGGCCAAGCAGGTATGCGAGACGTGTCCGGTGCTGGTCCAGTGCCGCGCTCATGCGCTCCAGGTGCGTGAGCCCTATGGCGTCTGGGGCGGCATGACCGAGGACGAGCGCGAGGCCGTGTATGCGGCCGGCACCCCGATGCCCGCCGCCTGAGCGGCATACCCCGAACACCCCGACCGACCGAGAGCGGGCCGCCCCCCGAGGGGAGCGGCCCGCTGTCGTTGCGCCGGTCAGACGAGTCGGTCAGTGGCCGTGGCCGTGACCGTGGCCGGCCGAGGCCGGCTCCTCGTCTTCCTTCTTCTCCACGACGAGCGTGTCGGTCGTGAGGATCATCGACGCGATCGACGCGGCGTTGCGCAGCGCCGACCGGGTGACCTTGACCGGGTCGATGACGCCCGCCTTGACGAGGTCGCCGTACTCGCCGGTGGCCGCGTTGAACCCGTGACCGCCGGTCATCTCCGTCACCTTGGCGGTGACGACGTAGCCCTGCTGGCCCGCGTTCTCGGCGATCCAGCGCAGCGGCTCGTGCAGCGCCTTGCGCACGATCGAGGCACCGGTGGCCTCGTCGCCGGTGAGCTTGAGGTCGTCGATGGCCGACGCGGCGTGGATGAGAGCCGAGCCGCCACCGGCGACGATGCCCTCCTCGATCGCCGCGCGGGTCGCCGAGATGGCGTCCTCGATGCGGTGCTTCTTCTCCTTGAGCTCGACCTCGGTGTGCGCGCCGACCTTGATGACGCAGACGCCGCCGGCCAGCTTCGCGAGGCGCTCCTGGAGCTTCTCGCGGTCCCAGTCGGAGTCGGTCCGCTCGATCTCGGCCTTGATCTGCGCGACCCGGCCGGTGACCTCGTCGGAGTCGCCGCCGCCGTCGATGACCGTGGTGTTGTCCTTGGTCACGACGATGCGACGGGCCGTCCCCATGAGGTCGAGCCCGACCTGGTCGAGCTTGAGGCCGACCTCCTCGGCGACGACCTGGCCGCCGGTGAGGATCGCGAGGTCCTGCAGCATCGCCTTGCGGCGGTCACCGAAGCCCGGCGCCTTCACCGCGACGACGTTGAACGTGCCGCGGATCTTGTTGACGACGAGCGTCGAGAGAGCCTCGCCGTCGACGTCCTCGGCCACGATGAGCAGCGGCTTGCCGGTCTGGACGACCTTCTCCAGCACCGGGAGCAGGTCCTGGATCGAGCTGATCTTGCTCTGGTGGATCAGCACGTAGGCGTCCTCGAGGACGGCCTCCATGCGCTCCGGGTCGGTGACGAAGTACGCCGAGATGTAGCCCTTGTCGAACTGCATACCCTCGGTGAACTCGAGCTCGGTGGCCGCGGTCGAGGACTCCTCGACCGAGATGACCCCGTCCTTGCCGACCTTGTCGAAGGCCTCGGCGATGGTGGCGCCGATGGTCTCGTCCTGCGCGGAGAGGGTGGCGACCGAGGCGACCTCGTCGTTGCCGTCCACCTCACGGGCGTTCTCGAGCAGCCGGTCGTTGACCGCCTCGACGGCCTTGTCCATGCCCCGCTTCAGCGCGGCCGGAGCGGCTCCCGCCGCGACGTTGCGCAGACCCTCCTTGACCATCGCCTGGGCGAGGACCGTGGCGGTCGTCGTCCCGTCTCCGGCGACGTCGTTGGTCTTGGTGGCGACCTCCTTGGCGAGCTGAGCGCCGAGGTTCTCGTAGGAGTCCTCGAGCTCGATCTCCTTGGCGATCGTCACGCCGTCGTTGGTGATCGTCGGCGCGCCCCACTTCTTGTCGATGACGACGTTGCGGCCCTTGGGGCCGAGCGTCACCTTGACGGCGTTGGCGAGCGCGTCGACGCCGCGCTCCAGGGCCTTGCGTGCGGCGTCGTCGAACTCCAGCGTCTTGGGCATCAGGCGACGACCGCGAGGACGTCGCGGGCGCTGAGGATGAGGAACTCGTCGCCCTTGTGCTTGATCTCGGTGCCGCCGTACTTGCTGTAGATCACGCGGTCGCCGACGCTGATGTCGAGCGGGACACGGTTGCCCTTGTCGTCGATACGGCCCGGGCCGACCGCGAGGACCTCGCCCTCCTGGGGCTTCTCCTTCGCGGTGTCCGGGATGACGAGGCCGGACGCGGTGGTCTGCTCGGCCTCGAGCGACTTGACCACGATGCGGTCTTCGAGCGGCTTGATGGAAACCGACACGATGGTTGACCTCCCCTTCGGGATTGTCGAGATGAATGTCTGGGCTGCTCGGGGCTCGCCGTCGCGGGGGTCGACCCGCCGAGCGGATCAGCACTCTCGGGGTGAGAGTGCCAACCCCCCAAATCTAGGTACGTCGTTAGCACTCGGTCAAGTCGAGTGCCAGCCTGAGAGGATGGGGCGTGGACCTCGCGGCGCTCGCCCTCCTCGTCGACAGTGAGGGGTGGGAGCTGCTGGCGTCGCTGCCGACCTACGACGCGGGGGCGGAGCTGAGCCTCCAGACCCGCCTCCGGGAGGCCGGGTATGCGCCGGAGCTGGTCTCGGCGGCCCTGCTCCAGTCGCAGCTGCGAGGACGGGCGCGGGACAAGTTCGGGGCGTTCGCCGACGGGATGCTCTTCACGCCGGACGGCCTCGAGCAGGCGACGCGGTTCGAGGTGGCCGCGCGACACGCGGGGCGGTACCTGCGCGCCGAGGTCCGGCTGGTCCACGACCTCGGCTGCGGCATCGGTGCCGACGCGATGGCCTTCGCCGGGCTCGACCTCGCGGTCCGGGCCGTCGACGCCGACGGGGTGACCGCCACCGTGGCCGGGGTGAACCTGCGGCACTGGCCGGCGGCGCACGTCGCGCACGCCCGCGCGGAGGACGTGGTCCTGCCGACGGGTGAGGCCGCGACGCATACCGGCGTCTGGCTCGACCCGGCCCGCCGCCTCGAGGGGCCGTCCGACGCCCGCGGGCGAGCGCGCCGGGTCGTCTCGCTCGACCGCATGTCGCCGACATGGCGTGAGGTGCAGGGGTATGCGGCGCAGGTGCCGGCCACCGGGGCGAAGCTGGCTCCGGCGTTCCCGCACGCGGCGCGGCCCGAGGGCACCGAGGCGCAGTGGGTCTCGTGGCGCGGCGACGTCGTCGAGTGCGGGGTCTGGTGGGGTCCGCTGGTGGAGACGGTCGGGCGGACGGCGACGGTGTTGCGGCCGGGGGCCGACGCGGTGACGCTCACCGAGTCCGATGCGGTGGGCGCCGCGCCGCCGCTGGGGTCGCTGGGAGGGCTCGGCGGCCACCTCTACGAACCCGACCGGGCGGTGATCCGCGCGGGGCTGACGGGGGCGCTGGCCCGGCTCGTGGGTGGGGCGGAGCTGGACGACGGGGTCGGCTACGTCTCGGCCTCTGCTCCGTTGGACGTGCCGTGGGCGCACCGCTACACGGTGGTGGAGGCGATGCCGTGGAACGTCAAGGCGGTCCGCGGGTGGCTGCGCTCGCGCGGGGTCGGGCGGCTCACCATCAAGAAGCGCGGGGTGTCGCTCGAGCCCGAGGCGGTCCGCCGGCAGCTGCGGCTGAGCGGGTCGACGGAGGCCACGATGGTGCTCACCCGGGTGGCCGGCCAGCCGGTCGCGGTGATGGTGGACCCCGCCTAGTTGTCGCCCTCGGCAAGGTCGCCGATGTCGCCGGCGGCGGCCACGGCGGTGCGCAGGGCGGTCAGGTGGTCGAGACCGGCGGCGAGGCTCGCCGCGAGCGCGCCGCAGAAGGCCTCGGTCCCGCCGGGGGCCGTGCCCGGTGCGCCGAGGTCGTCGCTGTCCACGCGGAGCCCGTCCCACAGCGCCCCGGCCCGCCCGAAGGTCACGCACAGCGAACGGGGCATGACGCCGACGTCGGCCAGGAGCGCGGCGTCCTTCTCGCTCACGACGAAGGGGTCGGCCAGCGACGCTGCCTCGGGATCGACGGTGGCGTAGGGCGACGCGTTGACGACCACTCTGACCTGCCGGCGGTCGGCCTCCTGGAGGACCGTCGCGACCACGGTCGGCGGGACGTCGAGCTGGACCAGCACCACGTCGTCGGGTTCTGTCCCATCAAGAGCCGTGCGGCCGTCCAAGCCGGCGTCGGCACCGGGGATGAGGATCACGGCGTCGCGGTCCCCGTCCTCGCGCGCCACGATCGCCTGTCCCGTCGCCTCGGCGGCGACCACCTGGAGCCGCGGGACGATCCCGGCCCGCACGAGCCGTTCCCGGCACCATCGGCCCGTCTCGTCGTCACCGATCGCGGCCACCAGGGCGACGTCGGCGCCCGATCTCCGGGCGGCGACCGCCTGGAGCATCCCGCGCCCCCCGATGCTCCGTCTGGTTCGCCGTGAGGTGGCGGTCTCACCCGCAGCGGGGATCCGGAGGACGTCCACCACGACTCGCTGCTGCACCGACCCGACGACGACGACGCGTCCCATCAGCGGCCGACTCCTTCATCGGCGCCGTCGAAGCGGGTGACGTAGCGGCCCTTTGGTCGTGATCGCGACCAGCCAGCCGCTTCGGAGGGCGCTGCGAGGGCCGCTTCGAGCCCGCACCGCTCGTCCCTCACGCCGAGCCCCTCACGCCGACCCCTGATGCCGAGCCCACCGTGTCGAGCCACAGCGCCGCGTACCGAGGTCCGTCGACGTCGAGGGCGACGTCGACCTCCACCGGCGAGCGCCCGTGCGGGTCGTGGCTCAGGTCGAGGTCCCAGCTGCGCCGGTCGACGACGGTGCGGCCGCGCGACCACGACCCGCCGAGCTCGACGCGGACCGGCAGGCGCTCGGTCCGCAGGGCCTCGGGGTCGAGGACCGCGCACACCGCGCCGGCGTCACCGATGGTGGCCGGGTCGCCGAACCGCTCGCACTGGAACCCGATGAGGAGGCCCGCGAGCCGGGCGGCCGGGTCCACACCGGCGGCGAGCTCACGAGCCTGGGCGGCGGTGACCGTCGGCTGGTAGAAGACGTCCAGGCCGTAGAGGGTCACGGGGATCTCCAGCTCGGCGGCCGCGTCGAGGGTGATCGCCGCCGCCTCCGGGTCGTGGAAGACGTTGAACTCGGCCGACGCCGTGGCGTTGCCGACGTTCGCCGCCCCGCCCATGACGACGATGCCGCTCAACCCCGCGGCGACGTCCGGGTAGGTCCGCAGCAGCAGCGCGACGTTGGTGAGCGGGGCGAGGGTGACGAGGGTGACCGGTTCCGGGGCGGCACGGATGACGTCACGGAGCAGCTCGACCGCGGGCCGAGGATCCGGCCGTCGGGTCGACCTCGGCCATTCGAGGTCACCGAGACCGTCCTCGCCGTGCACGTGGCGGGCGTCCCGGGCCGCCTCGAGGAGGGGCCGGGCGCTGCCGGCGGCCACCGGGACGTCGGCACGGCCGGCGGCGTCCAGCACGGTGAGCGTGTTGACGACCACGAGGTCCAGCGGCGCGTTGCCGCCGACGCAGCTGACCGCGAGCAGGTCGAGGTCCGGGTGACGAGCCGCGAGGAGCAGTGCGCAGGCGTCGTCGACCCCGGTGTCGACGTCCAGGACCACCGGGCGAGGCATGGCGGGGAGCCTATGCGCCGGTAGCGTCGACGCGTGTCCCAGCGTCCGGTCGTCGCCGCGTTGGCGCTGCTGGCGATCGGGACGCTGACGGCGTGCGCGTCCCCCGCGTCACCGGACGTGAGCGCCACCACGCCGCCCGCGACCACGTCGATCGGCACGACCGCGCCGACGTCCGCGTCACCGACACCGGCGACGACGACCACGACGCCCCCGCCCACCGTCTCCGCCTCGACCTGCGGACAACGCCTGCTGGCCACCCTCACCCTGGAGCAGAAGGTCGGTCAGCTGCTGATGGTCGGCGCCCACGCCGGGACCGCCGCGGCGGGGCTCGACCCGGTGCTGCGCGACCAACGGGTCGGTGGCGTCGTCCTGCTCGGGACCTGGAACGGGGCGTCGACCGTCAGCGCGGCCACGCGCCACTGGCAGCCGGTCGGCTCGAGCGCGTCGGGTGGCATCGGGGTGCTCGTGGCCGCCGACCAGGAGGGCGGGCAGGTCCGCCACCTCCGAGGGGCCGGCTTCACGGCGACCCCCTCGGCCCTCAGCCAGGGCCGGGCGGGTACCGCCGGCGCCACCGCCGCCACCGTGGCGGCCGAGCTCACGGCGGTAGGCGTCAATGTCGACCTGGCTCCGGTCGCCGACACCGTCGCGGCGTCCTTCGCCCCCCGGAACGCCCCGATCGGCGCCTATCAGCGCGAGTACGGCAACGACCCCGCCACTGTCACCAAGGCCGTCGTCGCCGCTGTCGGTGGGTACCAGGACGGCGGGATCAGCGCGACCCTCAAGCACTTCCCCGGGCTCGGCCGGGTGACGGGCAACACCGACGTCACGGCCAACGGCACGACCGACCCGACGACTACGGTGGACGACCCCTACCTCGAGCCGTTCCGCGCCGGGATCCAGGCCGGCGCCGACCTGGTCATGGTGTCGTCCGCGCTCTACCCGAAGCTCGACCCCGCCGACCGCGCGGCGTTCTCCCGGCCGGTCGTCACCGGCCTGCTCCGCGAAGGGCTCGGCTACTCCGGCGTCGTCATCTCCGACGACCTCGGCGGGGCGGCCGCTGTGGCCGGCACCCCAGCGGCCGAACGGGCGACGCGGTTCGTTGCGGCGGGTGGCGACATCGTCCTCACCGGTCTGGCCCAGACCGTGCCGACGATGGCTCGGGCCCTGCGCGACAAGGCGACCGCGGAACCGGCCTTCGCGGCGCAGGTCGACGCCGCCGCCACGCGGGTCCTGGACCTCAAAGTCAAACGGGGGCTCGCGGCCTGCTAGGCCACCCCACTAGCCGAGCTGCGCCGCATACCCGTCGTGCGCGGTGCTCCAGTCCTCGGACCAGGTGTCCCGGACCTCGCGGCCGGCGACGAACTCGAGTAGGCGGCGCAGGTAGACGTCCCAGCCGGCCGCGTAGCCCGCCCCGCTGATCGCCGAGAGCCGGGTATGCGTGAGGCGCAGGCGCGCGCCGTCGGCCGCCGGTTCGACGGCGACGGTCACGAGCGAGGTGTGCGTGGCGTGCGACCACTCCCACGTGTAGCCGCGCGGGGCGTCGCACGTGCTGACCCGGCAGTCGGGGACGTCGTCGTCGTCGAAGTGGATGGTGAACCGGCCGCCCTCGCGCAGGTCGCCGTCCACCCGGGCGAACCAGCGGGCCAGCCGGTCCGGATCGGTCACCGACGTCCAGAGGTCGCCGGCGTCGGTGTCGTAGACGCGGTCGAAGGTCACCTCCACGTCGCCGCCCGTGCGGGCGATGGTTCCGAGCAGGGTGTCGGGGGTCATGACGGCTCCTTCGTCGCGTTCGTCGGTGGGGCGGCGCGCTTGCCGCGGGCGATCTCGGTGTCCAGGGCGTCGAGCCGCTGCGACCAGAACCGGCGCACGTCGGCGCACCATCGCTCGACCTCGCCGAGCACCTCCGGCCGCAGCGAGTAGATCCGGCGCTGGGCGTCTTGGCGGACCTCGACGACCTCGGCCTCGCGCAGCACCCGCAGGTGCCGGCTCACGCCCGGCCGGGCGATGTCGAAGGCCAGGGCGAGCGACCCGGCGCTGGCCTCGGCCGTCGCAAGACGCCGCACGATCTCGCGCCGGGTCGGGTCGGCCAGCGCCTCCCAGATCTCCATGGCCCTTGTGTACCCGATCAGTTACGTACCCGTCAAGGTACCTACCCCGCTTCCAGACCGCCGTTGTTGCCGGTTTTGGCCGGTGCGCCGCCCCGAAACCCGGACCAACGGCGGTTCGGAAGCGGCTAGGCGCGGACGAGGGTGACCGGCATGGAGGAGTCGGCCGGCAGGTCCATCGCCGAGGGAGCGACGCCGCGAGCCACCATCTGCGCGCCGAGGGCCGCGACCATCGCCCCGTTGTCGGTGCAGAGGCCGGGCCGGGGTATTCGCAGCCGGATCCCGCCCGCGTCGCACCGCTCCTGGGCCAGGGCCCGCAGCCGAGAGTTCGCCGCGACGCCGCCGCCGATGAGGAGATCCTCGACCCCCTCGGACCGGCACGCCGCCACCGCCTTGCGCGTCAGCACGTCGACGACCGCCTCCTGGAAGCTCGCCGCCACATCGGCGACCGGCACGGCGTCGCCCGCCTGCTCGCGCAGCTGCACCCACCGCGACACCGCGGTCTTCAGGCCGGAGAACGAGAAGTCGAACCGGTGCCGCTCCAGGTCGCGGCCCCCGGTGAGGCCCCGGGGGAAGTCGATGGCGACCCGGCTCCCCTGGCGCGCCGCCCGGTCGATGTACGGACCGCCGGGGAAGGGCAGCCCCAGGACCCGCGCCACCTTGTCGAACGCCTCCCCCGCGGCGTCGTCGATCGTCGCGCCGAGCGGCCGCACGTCCGCGGTGACGTCGGGGACCAGCAGCAACGAGGAGTGGCCGCCGCTGACCAGCAGCGCCAGACACGGCTCGGGCAGGGGTCCGTGCTCGACGACGTCCACCGCCACGTGCGACGCCAGGTGGTTGACGCCGTAGAGCGGTTTCCCCAGCCCGACGGCCAGCGCCTTGGCGGCAGCGACGCCGACCAGCAGCGCTCCGGCCAGGCCCGGCCCGGCGGTGACGGCGATCGCGTCGAGGTCCTCGAGCCGCACGCCGGACTCGCGGCACGCCCGCTCGATGGTCGGCACCATCGCCTCGAGGTGGGCGCGACTGGCCACCTCGGGGACGACGCCGCCGAACCGGGCGTGTTCGTCGACGCTGCTCGCCACCGCGTCGACCAGCAGGGTGCCGCCGCGGACGATGCCGACGCCGGTCTCGTCGCAGGAGGTCTCGATGCCGAGGACCAGCGGCTGGTCGGCGGTCACGACGTCTCCTCCGGTCGGCGGCGCATGACGACCGCGTCCACATCGGGCGCGCCGGGCTGCCGGTAGTAGCGCCGGCGCACCGAGACCTCCTCGAAACCGTGCCGCTCGTACAACCGCCGCGCCGCCACGTTGTCCGCGCGCACCTCGAGCATCACCGCACCCGCTCCACCGTCCGCCGCCCGGCGCAGCAGCGCCCCGAGCAGCTGGTCACCCAGCCCGCGCCCGCGACGGTGGGGGACGACGGCGACCGTCATCACGTCGGCGACGTCCCCGCCATGGTCCAGACCCGCATACCCCTCGACGCCGCCGTCCTTCCCCTCGAGGAGCAGGTATGCGCGTCGCGGGCGCCCGGCCAGCTCGGCCCACCAGGTCTGCGCGGTCCATGCGTCGGCGGCGAACAGCTCGGTCTCGAGGGCCGCCAGCCGCGGGATGTCGCGCCAGGTCACCTCACGAAGGGCAGTCATCCGAGGGCCGACTTCGTGGAGACCGACGGAGCGGCGTCCGGCCGGCGCAGGTAGTAGGGCTCGTGCTCGTCGAGCCGGTCGCCGGCCGCGAGGCGCCGTGCGGCGAGGTCCGCCAGGGCGGCGGCGGAGACGTCGAGCGGTCCGTCGAGCGGCGAACCGAACGCCTCGGGGTATAGGCCCGGGCCCCGACCGACCGCCGGGAGGCCGGCCACCTCGACCGGCAGGTCCGCGGGCTTGGTCACGTGCGGGCCGTCGGTCCGCAGGGGTATGCCCGCCGCACCCGGCGCATATCGGGCCCAGTAGACCTCCTTGCGCCGCGCGTCGGTGGCGACCAGGAGCTCGCCGTCGACGCCGGCCTGGTAGGCGAGCGCGTCGAGGCTGCATACCCCGTGGAGGCGAGCGCCGGTCACGAGGGCGAGCGTCCGGGCGGTGACGACGCCGACGCGCAGTCCGGTAAACGGGCCGGGTCCGAGGCCGCAGACGACGTCGGTGAGGTCGCTCGGGGCGAGGCCGGCCTCGTCGAGGACCCGGATGATGCCGGGCGAGAGATGCTCCGCGTGGCCGCGGGCGTCGAGGGTGGTCGCCTCGGCCAGCGTCCGCGACCCGTCGTGCACCGCCACGGTGATCGCCGTCGTCGACGTGTCGATGGCGAGCAGCAGCACCCGCGCAGGCTACCCAAGGACCTCCGCCCACCGGTCGCCGTGCCCGGTGAGGGTGGCGGTCCGCGACTCGTCCGCGCCGGCCACGAGCTCGACCTCGAGGTAGGCGTCGGCCAGCCGCTCGGCTACACCGTGCCCCCACTCCACGACGGTCACGCTGTCGGCGACGTCGGCGTCGAGGTCGAGGTCGTCGAGCTCGACGGCACCGCCGAGCCGGTAGGCGTCGACGTGCACCAGAGGGGGTCCGCCCACCGTCGACGGGTGGACCCGCGCGATGACGAAGGTCGGCGAGGTGACCGGACCGCGGACGCCCAACCCGGCGCCGATCCCCTGCGTCAGCGTGGTCTTCCCCGCGCCGAGGCCACCGGTCAGGACGACGAGGTCACCGGCGCGCAGGAGGCGGCCCAGCCGCATACCGAACGCGTGGGTGTCCTCGGCCGACACCAGGCTGAGGCTCGACGGCAGCGTCACGACGCCTCGCGGCGACGCTCCCGCGCAGGCCTCGAGGGACGGCGCTCGCCGCGGTCGATCCGCTCGAGCCCGCGCTCGATGCGGCGCTTCTTGTCCACGTCCGTGACGACCCGCCGGACTCGGGGGACGAGGTCGGCCGGCATCTGCTCGTCCTCGCGCCTCGCGGCGCGCTCCATCATCGCGTCGAGCTGCTGGTTGAGCAGGTCCGGGTGCTCGAGCATGATCACGTGGCCCGCATCGCGGACGATGACGTGCTGGGCACCGGGCAGGGCCCGCACGATCGCCTCGCTGTGCTCCGGCGGCGTGAGGACGTCCTGCTCGCCGTTGAAGACGAGCGTCTCGCAGCCGTCGTACGCCACCAGGCCACCGGTCTGGTCGTAGCTGTCGAAAACGGGCGTGAACGACGACATCACCGTGAGGTTGGTGCCGAGGAGCATCTTCGACGCCAGCAGGACCACGCTGCGGGGTACCGGCGACGCGAACGAGTACCGCTCCACGAGGAACTCGGCGAGGTCCGAGTTCGCGGAGAGGATCCCCTTGAGCAGCTCGGGACGGTTCTCGAAGACCCCCGCGACGTTGGGTCCGAGCCGCTCCAACAGCAGCCGGCCGGCGGACGCCGCGAACCCGCCGGACGCCAGCGGCAGCCCCCCGGCCGAGGTGGAGATGGCCCCGAAGGCGACCACTCGCTCGCGGACGAGGTCGGGATGCGTCGTGCCCAGCGACATCGTCGTCATGCCACCCATGGAGTGGCCGACGAGGGCCAGCGGCCCGTCGGGCGCGACCGCCTCGATGACCGCCGCGAGGTCATGACCGAGCTGGGCGATCGAGTAGGAGGTCGGGGCACCGCGCCCGGACCTTCCGTGGCCGCGCTGGTCCCACACGACGACGCGGTACCCGGCCCACCGCAGATAGCGTCTCTGGAACACCCAGCACTCGGACGTCAGGCAGTAGCCGTGGGACATGACGACCGTCGGGCGGGGCAGCCCGAGCTCGTCGATCCCGTCGCCGGACTTCGGCTCGTCGACCTCGACGTGGAGGGCGACCCCGTCGGTCGCCTCGACGACCAGCTCGCGGGTGGGCACCTCCACCAGACTCACGCCGGTCTCGAGGGCGTCCTGGCGGCGCCGGTGCATGCGGTCGGCGACGAAGCCCGCCGTCGCGGCCGCGCCAGCCACTCCAAGGCCGATGCCCAGGCCGATCAGGCCGTTCCTGCTCGAGCTCACGCGTGCCCTCCGACGTACACCCTGGGCACCCGCGGCCCGATCCGCGTCACGATCTCATAGCTGATGGTCCCGGTCGCGTCCGCCCACCCCTGCGCGGACGGCCCCGCCGGGTCGGCGCCGAAGAGGACCACCTCGTCGCCCTCCCGGGCCGTCGAGTCGGGGCCCAGGTCGACGACGAACTGGTCCATGCACACCCGGCCGGCGATGACGTTCGGGATGCCCTGGACCGACACCGGGCCCACGTTCGTGGCGTTGCGGGGGATGCCGTCGGCGTACCCGAGCGGGACCAGCCCGAGGATCGTGTCGCGCGGGGTGACGTACGCGTGGCCGTAGGAGACGCCCTGACCGGCCGGGACCCGCTTCACCAGGGACAACCGGGCGGTGAGGGTCATCGCCGGAGTCAGCCCGTACGCCTCGGGGCCGCCGAGCTGCGGGACGGGGGTCAGCCCGTAGACGGCGATGCCCGGTCGGACCAGGTCGTAGTGGACCGACGCGTTGGTCAGCGTGGCGGCGGAGTTGGCCAGGTGCCGGACCTCGAGCTCGCAGCCGGCGGCCTCGACGGCGCGGACGGCTTCCTCGAAGACCTCCCGCTGCCGACGGACGGTCGGGTGCTCCGGCTCGTCGGCATAGGCGAAGTGCGACCACACCCCGACGACGCGAACGGCACCCTCGACCTCGTGGAGGCGGGCCGCCGCGACGAGGTCGAGGAAGTCCTGGCCGTAGGCCCCGTTACGGCCGAGTCCGGTGTCGGCCTTGAGGTGGACGCGCGCGGTCCGGCCGGTGGCGCGGGCGGCGGTCACGATGTCGTCGAGCGCCCAGGTCGCGGAGGCCGCGACGTCGATGTCGCGGGTCAGGGCGGCGGCGAAGTCGTTGCCCGGGACGTGCAGCCAGGTGAAGATCCGACCCTCGACCCCCGCGTCGCGCAACGCGACGGCCTCCGGCTGCTGGGCGGTACCGAGCCAGGTGGCGCCGCCCGCCTGGGCCGCCCGGGCCACCGGAAGGAGGCCGTGCCCGTAGCCGTCGGCCTTGACGACCGCCATCAGCTGGGCCGTGGCGGACCGTTCGTGCAGCGCCCGCACATTGGCCGTGATGGCGCCCAGGTCGACGACCGCGGCGCCGGGCGCACCCACGGGCAGGTTCACGGGGTCAGTGTGGCAGGCGAGACCCCTGTTTCCGGTGGAGGTATAGCCGAGCGCCCTAGCGCTCGCCCCACTCTCCACCCGACCGGCGCAGGAGCGAGGCGACGGTCTCCGGTATGCACCGGGCCACCTCGCTGATCCGGACCGGCCCACCGGGGTTGGCCCGGTCCGCCGCCACCCCGTGGACCAGGGCGCCGAGCGCCCCGGCGTCCAGCGGGTCGAGCCCGGCCGCGAGCAGCGTTCCCAGCAGACCGCCCAGCACGTCACCCGCGCCGGCCGTGCCCACCCAGGCGGGAGCGTCGGCCTGGCACCGGACCGGCCGTAACGGGTCGGGGCTGACGACCAGCGTGTGCGACCCCTTCAGCAGGACGGTGCAGCCGGTCCGCTCGGCGGCCTCGCGGGCGTGAGCCAACGGCGCTGCGGAGACGTGTTCGCGAGACACCTCCTCGCCACGGAGCCGGGTCAGCAGCCGGGCGAGCTCCCCCGCGTGCGGCGTCAGCAGGGTCGGCGCCGAGCGCTGGTCCAGGAGCTCGAGCGCGCCGGCGTCGACCACGACGGGCAGGTCGGAGGCCAGGGCCTCCTCCATGTGGTGCCTCTGCTCGGCCACCCCCTTGGCCCGGCTGGTCGGGTCGAACCCCGACCCGCATACCCACGCCTGGACCCGGCCCTCGGCGGTGACCGCCTCCGGCGCCGCCGCGTGGACGAGGGCCTGGACCTCCGGAGGCCCGAGGTACCGCACCATCCCCGGGCCGGCCCCGAGCGCGCCGAGCACGCTGAGCACCGCCGCGCCCGGGTAGGTGGGGGTGCCGGCCACGATGCCGACGACGCCACGGGAGTACTTGTCCGAGCTCGTCCCCGGGACCGGCCAGAGCCGCCGGACGTCGTCGAAGGTCAGCCGCTCCACGACCGGCCGGTATGCGTCGACGTTCAAGCCGATGTCGACCACCGTGAGGCGGCCCACGGCGGCCTCGGTAGCCGGCAGCAGGTGGACCGGCTTGGCGACGCCGAAGGTGACGGTCTCGTCGGCGAACACCGCGTCGCGCAACGGTGTCTCGCCGTCCGGGTCGGCCCCGCTCGGCACGTCGACGGCGACGACCCAGGCGTCCTCGGGGATCTCCCCGACCCACTCGGCCGCGTCGCCGGACAGCCCAGGGCGACCACCGATCCCGAGCAGACCGTCCACGACGACGTCGGCCTCCGACACGACCGTCCGCCACTCGTCCGCCCCGGCGGGGACCAGCGCGACCCCCGACTCTCGGGCGGCCTCGAGACCGCCGGTATGCGCCGTCGCCGCGTGAACCGCGACGGCGGCAAAGCCCTCGTCCGCGAGGTGGGCCAACGCGTACAGCGCGTCGCCACCGTTGTTGCCGCCCCCGACCAGGCCGACGACGCGCAGACCGTCCCGCTCCCGCAGGCGGGCGGCGACCACCGCCGCCAGCCCCTGCGCGGCCCGGGCCATCAGCTCACCCACGGGGAGGTCGGTCATGGCCGCCGCCTCCGCCGCGCGGACGTCGGCGACGGCGTAGGCCTCGATCACGTCCTCAACCTTCTGCCACGACGACCGCCGACGCGATCCCGGCGTCGTGCGAGAGGGACAGGTGGAACGACGAGACGCCGAGGTCGTCCCCCCGAGCCTGCACGGTGCCGGAGACCCGCAGCGACGGCCGTCCGTTGGCGTCCTGGACCACCGTGGCGTCCAGCCAGTGCAGCCCGGCCGGCGCGCCGAGCGACTTGGCCAGGGCCTCCTTCGCGGCGAACCGGGCCGCCAACGAGGCCAGCCCGAGCCCCCGTTCCGTCGGCGTGAACAGCCGCTCCCTCAGGGCTGGGGTCCGCTCGAGGGTCGTGCCGAATCGCTCGATGTCGACCACGTCGATCCCGACGCCGATGATCACGCGGCGCCCGTCATTCCACCGTGACCGACTTCGCGAGGTTGCGCGGCTGGTCGACGTCGAGTCCCTTGGCCGAGGCCAGCTCGCAGGCGAACACCTGGAGGGGCACGACGGTGAGCAGCGGCGCGAGCAGCGTCGAGACGGCCGGAACCCGGATCACCTCGTCGGCGAACGGGACGACGTCCTCGTCACCCTCCTCGGCCACGACGATGGTCCGCGCGCCCCGAGCGCGGATCTCCTGGATGTTCGACACGATCTTGCCGTGCAGGCCGTTCGCGGTCGACGGCGACGGGACGACGACGAAGACCGGCTGCCCGGGCTCGATGAGGGCGATCGGACCGTGCTTCAGCTCCCCGGCGGCGAACCCCTCGGCGTGGATGTAGGCGAGCTCCTTCAGCTTGAGCGCCCCCTCCAGGGCCACGGGGTACCCCACGTGCCGCCCGAGGAACAGCACCGCGCGGGTGTCGGCCATGAACCGCGCGATCTCGCGTACCCGCTCCATCGAGTCGAGAACCGTCTGGATCTTGGCCGGAACTCCTTGGAGCTCGGCCATGACCGCGGCCGCGTTGGTCGCGTGGTCACCGCCGCGCAGCTGGGCGAGGTAGAGCCCGAGCAGGTAGGTCGCCGTGATCTGGGCGAGGAACGCCTTGGTCGAGGCGACCGCGATCTCCGGCCCGGCGTGCGTGTAGAGCACCGCGTCGGACTCGCGCGGGATGGTCGCCCCGTGGGTGTTGCAGATCGAGATGGTCAGCGCCCCGAGCTCGCGGGCGTGCTTGACCGCCATCAGCGTGTCCATGGTCTCGCCCGACTGGCTGATCGAGACGACGAGGGTGCGGCCGTCGATGACCGGGTCGCGGTAGCGGAACTCGTGGGCCAGCTCGACCTCGCACGGGATCCGGGTCCAGTGCTCGATGGCGTACTTCGCGATCATCCCTGCGTAGGAAGCGGTCCCGCACGCGACGACGACGATCTTGTCGACGTTGCGCAGGGCGGTCTCGGAGATCCGCAGCTCGTCGAGGACCAGCCGGCCGGACTGGTCGGTCCGGCCCAGGAGGGTGTCGGCGACCGCGTGCGGCTGCTCCTGGATCTCCTTGGTCATGAAGTTGGGGTAGCCGCCCTTCTCGGCCGCCGCGGCGTCCCAGTCGACATGAAAGGCCTTGCCCTCGACCGGCGTCCCCTCGAACCCGATCACCGTGACCGAGTCGGGCGTGATCGTCGCGATCTGGTCCTGGCCGAGCTCGAGCGCCTCCCGGGTGTGACCGATGAACGCCGCGACGTCCGAGCCGAGGAAGTTCTCGCCGTCACCCAGCCCCACGACCAGGGGGCTGTTGCGCCGCGCCCCGACCACCACGCCGGGCGAGTCGGCGTGGATCGCGAGCAGCGTGAACGCGCCGTCGAGGTCCTGGACCGCCAAGCGCATCGCCTCGGTGAGGTCGTGGGTCTCGTCGTAGGCCCGGGCCACGAGGTGGGCGGCGACCTCGGTGTCGGTTTCGGACGTGAAGTGCACCCCGTCGTCGACGAGCTTGGCCTTGAGGCTGTGGAAGTTCTCGATGATCCCGTTGTGGATCAGGGCCAGCTTGCCGTCGGAGCCCCCACGGTGCGGGTGCGCGTTGTTGTCGGTCGGTCCGCCGTGGGTGGCCCAGCGGGTATGCCCGATGGCGGTACTCGACGGCGGCATCGGGTGCGAGACGATCGCCTCGCGGAGGTTGCCGAGCTTGCCGGCCCGCTTCTCCGTCGCGACCCGGTCACCGTCGACGAGCGCGACCCCGGCCGAGTCGTACCCGCGGTACTCGAGGCGGGCCAGACCCTCCATGACGACGTCGAGCGCCTGTCCGTCGACGGTCGAGCCGACGTAGCCCACGATGCCGCACATGGTGGCGAGCCTATCCGGGGACACCACACCGCCCTGGCGCCCATGCGCCACAATGAGCGCCGTGACGCAGGACGCCAGCGCCGACTGGCTCGGTCAGCAGGTCGGCCACCAGGTGCTCGAACGCGGCGACGTCCTGTCGCCCTACATCGAGCTGGACCGTGAGACGTGGTCCCGGCTCCGGCAGAACCACCCCATGAGCCTCACGGCCGACGACGTCACCCGGCTGCGTGGCCTCGGCGACCCGTTGGACATGAAGGAGATCGAGGACGTCTACCTGCCCATCTCCCGACTGCTCAACTACTACGTCGGGGCCATCAGCAGCCTCCACGACGTCACCAGCGAGTTCCTCGGCGAGCAACCGCCGCGGACGCCGTTCGTCATCGGCGTGGCCGGGTCGGTCGCGGTGGGCAAGTCGACGACGTCGCGGATCCTGCGCGAGCTGCTCTCCCACTGGCCAGACACCCCACGCGTCCAGCTGGTCACGACCGACGGGTTCCTCTTCCCCAACGTCGAGCTCGAGCGCCGGAACATCATGGCGCGCAAGGGTTTTCCTGAGTCATACGACCGCCGGTCGCTCATGCGGTTCGTAGCCGCGGTGAAGTCGGGTGTCTCCGAGGTCACGGCGCCGGTCTACTCGCACCTGACCTACGACATCGTCCCCGACGACCACATCGTCGTGCAGAACCCCGACGTGCTCATCGTGGAGGGCCTCAACGTCCTGCAGCCGCCGAGCGCCCGGTTCGACGGCAGCGTCGGCGTCGCCGTGAACGACTACTTCGACTTCACGGTCTACGTCGACGCCGAGACCGACGATGTGGAGCGCTGGTACGTCGAGCGGTTCCTTCGGCTCCGGGAGACCGCGTTCGCCGACCCGGACTCGTACTTCCACCGCTACGCGCTGCTCACCGACGAGGAGGCCCAGGCCACGGCCGCCCGGATCTGGCGGGAGATCAACGGGCCGAACCTCGTCGAGAACATCCTGCCCACGCGGTCGCGCGCCACCCTGGTCCTCGTCAAGGGACCGGACCACAGCGTGGAGAAGGTCCGGCTGCGCAAGCTCTGAGGCTCAGTACCAGCCGGTCGACTGTGAGTGGGCGCAGGCAGAGACCTCGGAGACGTCGGGAACGGGGGCCCGGCACCGCGGTGACGACCCGCATACCGCGTCAGCCCGGGGCTAGGGCTCCAGGCCCTCCAGCAGGTCGGTGACCAGCGCCGCGATCGGGCTGCGCTCGCTCCGGGTGAGGGTCACGTGGGCGAACAGCGGGTGCCCCTTCATGGCCTCGATGACCGCCGCGACCCCGTCGTGCCGACCCACCCGCAGGTTGTCGCGCTGGGCGACATCGTGGGTGAGGACGACCTTGGAGTTCTGGCCGATCCGCGACAGGACGGTGAGCAGGACGTTGCGCTCCAGCGACTGGGCCTCGTCGACCACGACGAACGCGTCGTGCAGGGAGCGTCCGCGGATGTGGGTGAGGGGCAGCACCTCGAGCATCCCCCGGTCGAGGACCTCCTCGACTACCTCGGTCGAGACGAGCGCGCCGAGGGTGTCGAACACCGCCTGGCCCCAGGGGCCCATCTTCTCGGCCTCGGTGCCGGGGAGGTAGCCGAGCTCCTGACCGCCGACCGCGTACAGGGGACGGAAGACGACGACCTTGCGGTGCTGGCGGCGTTCCATGACCGCCTCGAGGCCGGCGCACAGGGCCAGCGCGGACTTGCCGGTGCCGGCCCGGCCGCCGAGGCTGACGATGCCCACGTCCGGGTCGAGCAGGAGGTCGAGGGCGATCCGCTGCTCGGCGGACCGACCGTGCAGGCCGAACGCGTCGCGGTCGCCGCGAACCAGCCGGATCTGCTTGTCGGCGCCGACCCGGCCGAGCCCGCTGCCCCGCGGGGAGAGCAGGACGAGGCCGGTGTGGCAGGGCAGCTCGGCGGCGGCCGGGTGCTCGACGCGGCCCACCTCGTACAGCCGGTCCATCTCCTCGACCGTGACGTCCAGCTCGGACATGCCGGTCCACCCGGAGTCGACGGCCAGCTCGGCGCGGTACTCCTCGGCGTCCAACCCGACGGCCGACGCCTTGACCCGCATCGGCAGGTCCTTGCTGACCACGGTGACGTCGAACCCCTCGGCGGAGAGGTTCTTGGCCACCGAGAGAATGCGGGTGTCGTTGTCTCCCAGCCGGAACCCGGCCGGGAGGATCTGCGGGTCGGTGTGGTTGAGCTCGACGCGCAGCGTGCCGCCGTCGTTCCCCACAGGCACCGGCCGGTCGAGCCGGCCCTCCTGGATGCGCAGGTCGTCGAGGAGCCGCAGCGCCTGGCGGGCGAAGTACCCGAGCTCGGGATGGTGCCGCTTGGCCTCCAGCTCGGTGACGACGACGACCGGCAGGACGACCTCGTGCTCCTTGAACCGGAGCATCGCCTTGGGGTCCGAGAGGAGGACCGAGGTGTCGAGGACGAAGGTCTTGTGCGATGCCGTCGGGCTCACGTGCGGCTCCTAGCGGCGCGCCGGGGTTGGCGCGACCTGCTCGCGCTGCCGGGACCGGACCCCGTCGAACGGGAGCCGGGACCGGCCCTCCGCTCGGAGCGTGCACTCCATCAACCGGGCCTCCCGCACGCCCGGCGGGTGCCCGGCGTCAGGACTGACGGTACGTCTCGACCCTGGGTACCGAGCCGACTTCGGGGGCGTGTCGCCGGCGGTGTCCGACAAGTTCACCCGCCGGAAACATGGGGTATGCGGAGGGTCGTCCCACGGGCCTCAGCGGCCGAAGCGGCGCTCCCGGTTCGCATACGAGCGGAGTGCCCGGAGGAAGTCGACGTGCCGGAAGTCGGGCCAGTAGGCCTCGCAGAAGTAGAACTCCGACTTCGCGCTCTGCCAGAGCAGGAACCCGCCGAGCCGCTGCTCCCCCGACGTGCGGATGACGAGGTCCGGGTCGGGCTGGCCCTTGGTGTAGAGATGCTGCTCGATCTCCTCGACGGAGATGGAGTCGGCGATCTGGTCGACCGGCGTGCCGTGCGCGGCGTGCTCGAGGATCAGCGACCGGACCGCGTCGGCGATCTCGCGACGGCCGCCGTAGCCGACGGCCACGTTGACGTGGAGGCCGTCGATGCCGCGGGTCGCCTCGGCGGACGCCTTGAGCGACTGGGCCGTCTCCGCCGGCAGAAGGTCCAGCGCCCCGATCGGGTGCAGCCGCCAGCGTCCCTCGATGGCGAGGTCGGCCACGGCGGTCTCGATGATCTTCAGCAGCGGGACGATCTCGTCCCGGCTCCGGCTGAGGTTGTCGGTCGAGAGCAGCCAGAGGGTGACCACCTCGACACCCGCCGTCTCGCACCACTCGAGCAGGTGCTTGATCTTGTCGGCGCCGGCCTGGTGGCCGTCGACCGTCTCGAACCCGTTCTCGCGCGCCCACCGACGGTTGCCGTCGAGCATCACGCCGACGTGGCGGGGCACGTCCTCGGGGCGGATCTGCTTGGCCAGCCGACGCTCGTAGGCCCCATAGAGCACGTCGGTCAGCGGCACGCGGCCCACGGTACTCCGGGCGGTTGCTCTCCGGTGTGCTCGCGCTCACAACCTACGCGTGCGTAACCTACGGTTCCGTAAGTTAGAATCGAGGTATGCCTCAGCCGCCCAACCTCCCCACCGCGTCGGACGCCGTCGGCGACCTCGTCGCGGCGGTCAAGCCCCGGCTCCGGGGCTGGCTGCACGCGGCGACCTTCCCCCTCGCTCTCGCGGCCGGCATCGTGCTCAGCGTGCTGGCACCGGAGGGCGCCCCGAAGGTCGGCGCCATCGTCTTCACGGTGACCGCGGCCCTGCTGTTCGGCACCTCCGCCGTCTACCACCGGGGGCGCTGGTCCGCGCGGACGTCAGGTGTCCTCAAGCGCCTCGACCACTCGAACATCTTCCTCATCATCGCCGGCAGCTACACGCCGTTCGCCCTGTCGCTGCTCCCGCCGGAGCAGGCCCGCACGCTGCTGCTGATCGTCTGGAGCGGCGCGCTCGGCGGGGTGCTGTTCCGGGTGTTCTGGGTAGGCGCCCCGCGTTGGCTCTACACGCCGATCTACGTCGCACTCGGCTGGGTGGCGGTGTTCTACTTCGGCCCGCTGCTGCACTTCGGCGGCCCCGCCGTGGTCATCCTCATGGCCGTCGGCGGCGTCCTCTACACGCTCGGCGCCGTCGTCTACGGCACCAAGCGACCGAACCCCTCACCGCGCTGGTTCGGGTTCCACGAGATCTTCCACGCGTTCACCGTGCTGGCGTTCATCGCCCACTACGCGGCGGCCTCGCTCGCGGTCTACGGCGTGGGATCGGCCTTGTCCGCGTCCTGAGCCGGCTCGGACGTGGGCCGGTCCTTCGGCCGTTCGGCGCCCTCGCGCTCGGCTCCCCCGTCCACCTCCTCGGCCTCCTCGGCCTCCTTGGCCTCGAGGTCGGCGACTCGCTGCTGCTCCCTGTAGGCCATCCGGCGCATCCGGCCGTTCATGTTGCGCATCAGCAGCCAGAGCACGATGGCCAGCAGGAAGAACGCGATGAAGGCGCCCAGACCGGGACCGATCGACGTCGAGGGAGTGTCCATCAGCCCGGTGAGCCCACGGGCCCGGAGGTGCTCGCCAGCCGCTCCAGCGCGCCCTGCGGGTCGGGCCGGATGTCGCGGACCGGCTCGATGCCGGCCTTGACCGCCATCGCGTCGGCCTCCCGCACCGAGCCAAGGCCCGCGAACAGGTCGTCCTCGGGGAGCTGCACCGGCGCATACGAGACGACCAGCTCGTACTCCTCGGTCGGCCACCCCTCGCGGACCAGGTCGCGCGGCGCATGGAACCAGCCGCCGTCCGGGTCGACCTGGGTGGCGTGGGCCAGCAGGGCGCGGTCGCGCAGGTCGAAGTACTCGGCGCACTCGACCTGGGTCGTGACCTCGCGGTCCGGGCGCTTCCAGTCCTTGAGCCAGTCGCCGTAGTCGGACTCGATGCCGCGCTCGGTCATGAGGTCGTAGAGGCGCTGGATGCGCTCCCGCGTCGTCGTCGCGAGGTAGTAGAGCTTGAGCGGCTGCCAGGGCTCACCGGCGTGCGGGTATGCCGCCGAGTCGCCGGCCGCGGCGAAGGCGGACATCGAGACGACGTGGCAGTTGACGTGGTCGGGGTGGGGGTAGCCGCCGGTCTCGTCGTAGGTCACCAGGACGTGCGGCCGGAACTCGCGGATGACGCGGACGAGGGCCTCGGTGGTCACCTCGATCGGCTCGGCCGCGAAGCAGCCCGCCGGCAGCGGCGGGAGCGGGTCGCCCTCGGGCAGGCCGGAGTCGACGAAGCCGAGCCACGTGTGCTCGATGCCGAGGATCTCCTGGGCGGCCCGCATCTCGTCCCGACGGACCTGGGCCATGTCGCGCAGGATGTGCGGGTCGTCCTTGAGCCGGGGGTTGAGGATGTCGCCTCGCTCTCCGCCCGTGCACGACACGACCATGACCTGCTCGCCCTCGTGGACGTACTTCGCCAGCGACGCCGCACCCTTGCTCGACTCGTCGTCGGGGTGGGCGTGGACCGACAGCAGCCGCAGACCTCGGGGCTCCACCGTCACCTACCTCATCGTCATGCCAACGTGCGTCGTTCTACGGTGAACCATCATGTCACCGCCCGACGCCGCGCCTGTCGCGCCCGCCGCCACCGCCGACCACCGGCGCCGCTGGACGATCGCCGGCGCCGTGGTGGGCGGCGTGGCCGCCGTCCTGATCGGCTGGTGGACCTTTCGCAACGAGGGCCAGCGGATCACGGCGACGACGATCAGCTACAAGGTCGAGAGCGACACCTCGGTGTCGGTCAGCTTCGACGTCTCGCGGCCGCCCGGCCTGGCGGTGACGTGCACGGTCCGTGCGCTGGACGGTCACTTCACGGTGGTCGGTACCGCGGACATCGTCGTCCCACCGGAGGGCGAGCAGGTGGTCCACCTGCAGAAGGCCGTCCGCACCACCAGCCGAGCGGTGACCGGGGTCGTCCAGGACTGCGTCCGCACCTGAACGGGTGGTGGCGCGCAGGGTGGGAACGTTGCGCGCAGGGTGCACCCTGCGCGGCCGGTGACGAACCTGCGCGAAGTGGCGGAGACCGGCGGGGTGGGAGCGCGGAACCGCCAGGAGTGGCATGGTGGACGAACACCCACCTCGGGAGGGCGGAAACCGTTCACGGTCCCCAGCCGCGCCATCCCACCAGGCCGCCGTGAGGTGCGTCGGGTTCCCCCACTTTGTTACCCTGAGTCCTTACACGCCGCTGGAAAACGGGTCTGGACCTCACGGGTCCAGACCCTTTCGTTAGGCGTCAACGCATACCAAGGAGTACATCGTGACCGAGACAGCGACCCAGAGCTTTCTGACCCAGGAGGCGTACGACCGCCTGTCGGCGGAGCTGGCGCACCTGTCCGGCGAGGGCCGCACAGAGATCGCCAAGCGCATCGAGGCGGCCCGCGAGGAGGGCGACCTCAAGGAGAATGGTGGCTACCACGCCGCCAAGGAGGAGCAGGGCAAGATGGAGGCCCGCATCCGCCAGCTGACCCAGCTCCTGGAGAACGCCAAGGTCGGCGAGACGCCCAAGGACAACGGGGTCGTCGAGCCGGGGATGCTCGTCACCGTCGAGATGTTCGGCGACGAGGAGACGTTCCTGCTCGGCCACCGCGAGATCAAGGACGACTCCGGCCTCGAGGTCTTCTCGGAGCAGTCCCCGCTCGGCAAGTCGATCAACGGCAAGAAGGTCGGCTCGTCCGCCAAGTACTCGACCCCGTCGGGCAAGACCGTCGAGGTCAAGATCCTCAAGGCCGCCCCCTACACGGGCTGACCCGCCAGACGTTCAGCGCAGCAACGGCGTGTAGCCGTCCGCCCGCAGGGCCCCGAGCACCTCTTCACGGTGTTCGGGGCCTTTCGTCTCGACGTCGACGACGATCTCGGTCTCGTGCACCGAGAGCGACGACTCGTTCCGGTTGTGGCGGACCTCGATGACGTTCGCGTCGACGCCGGCCAGGTCGGCGAGCAACCGCGCCAGCGAGCCGGGGACGTCCGGCACCCGGACCCCGAAGGTGAGGTAGCGACCGGCCGCCGCCATGCCGTGGCGGATGATCCGCAGCATGAGCAGCGGGTCGATGTTGCCGCCGGACAGCACGGCGACGACGGGTCCCTCGAGCCGCGCCGCCGACGGGTCCATCAGGCGCGCGACGGCGGCGGCGCCGGCCGGCTCGACGACGAGCTTCGCCCGTTCGAGCAGGAACAACAGGGCTCGCGACAGGCTCGCCTCGCTCACCGTGTCCACCGTGTCCACGAGCTGCTCGATGACCGCGAACGGCACGTCGCCGGGCCGGCCGACCGCGATGCCGTCGGCCATCGTCGCCATCCGCTCCAGCGCGACGGGGTGCCCGGCCGCCAACGACACCGGGTATGCGGCGGCCTCCTCGGCCTGGACGCCTACCACCTTGACGTCCGGGCGGAGCGCCCGCACCGCCGTCGCGATCCCGGCGAGCAGCCCACCCCCGCCCGCGCTGACGACGACGGTGCGCACCTCGGGACACTGCTCGAGGATCTCCAGTCCGCAGGTGCCCTGACCGGCCACGATGTCCGGATGGTCGAACGGGTGGATGAGGATCGCGCCCGTGCGGGCCTCGAACTCACGGGCCGCGACGAGGCAGTCGTCGACCGTCGTCCCGACGAACTCGATCTCCGCGCCGTAGGCCTTGGTGGCCGAGATCTTCGGCATCGGGGCGCCGTGCGGCATGTAGACCTTCGAGTGGATGCCGAGCAGCTGGGCCGCCAGCGCGACGCCCTGTGCGTGGTTCCCGGCGCTCGCCGCGACGACGCCGCGGGCCTTCTCCTCGTCGGACAGTCGGGCCATTCGCGTGTAGGCGCCCCGGATCTTGAACGACCCGGCGCGTTGGAGGTTCTCGCACTTGAGATAGACGTCGGCGCCGACCTTGGCGGACAGGGCCCGCGAGTACTCCAGCGGGGTGGGTCTGACCACGCCCTCCAGGATCCGTTCCGCGGCCCGGATGTCGTCGGCGCTGACGGGGAGTGAGGCAAGGTCTTGTCGGGGTCCCCGCGAAGTATCGGAGCGAAGCGGAGAACTTCGTGGGGTGGCTTCGGGCACGCTCGAAGGCTACCCACCGGCGACCACGATGTGAGACCGCCCCGGCAATCCCGACGAGGTCAGGCGATCCGCCTCGCCAGCGACCGGGCAACCTCTGGCCGCTCCTCGGCGAGGAGCCCGACGGCGAACAGCAGGTATGCGGCGTCCACGCCGGTCCGCGCGGACCGCGGGACCCGCCAGCCGCCGGCGTGGTCGCCGGTCACGGCGGCGAGCACCCGCATACCTTGGTCGGCCGTCGCATGGCGGAGCACCCCACCCGACCCGAGGACGAGCCCGACCTCACCGAGGGGCCGAGGCGACGCCCCCGGCACGGCCGGCCGCCCGTGCCGACGCACCGCCACGAGCGACGCCACGGTGGCCAGCTGGAGGTCGAGGGCGACCTCCTCGTCGTCGGTGGGCAGGTGAGCCGGGTCCACCACGACCGCGGTCCCATACCGGTGCAGCCCCGCGCCGATCGGGATGCGTTCGCGGGCCGCGGCCTCGACCACTCCGACGGCGTTCCAGCGCACGCCGAGGTCGCCCTCCACCGTGCGCGCGTTCCAGAGCGTGCCGACGACGTCCTTGCGCAACGTCGCGTCCTCGCCCTCGGGGGCGACGACGGAGTAGACGTCGGTGGTCGCGCCACCGACGTCGACGACGAGCAGGTCGGTGCCGAGCACCTCCGCCGTCACCTCGACGCCGCGCAGCATCGCGTCCGGCGTCGGGGCGCGGACCATCTCGCGGAACGCGGCACTGCTCGACAGGCCCTTGCCGCCGATGACGTGGTCGAGGAACGTGGCCCGGATCGCGGACCGGGCGCTGCCCGGGCGGATCTCGCCGATCTCCGGGACGACGTTGTCGGCGGCCCGGACCGGCTGGCCGGCGTCGGCCAGCAGGGCCACCACCTCGTCGCGGGCATCCACGTTCCCCGCGACCACGACGGGACGGCCCAGCGCGGCGCGGGCCAGCTGGGCAGCGTTGTGCAGCAACACGTCCGAGTTCCCGCCGTCGGTACCGCCGACGAGCAGGACCAGGTCGGGAAGAGCCCGACCGACGGCCCGCACCTCGCTCGGGTCGAGCCGTCCCGAGGCGACGTGGACCACCTTGGCACCCGCACTGAGCCCGACGCGGTAGCCCGCCTCGGCGGTCACCTGCCGCTCGTACCCGACCACGGCCAGCCGCAGACCACCGCCCGCGCTGGAGCAGGCCAGCGTCGTCGTGTCGCTCCCGGCGCCGAGCTCCTCGGCCAGCGCGTGGCAGCCGTCGAGGACGTCGGTGGCCCGGGTCGTCGGCGTCTCGGCGGTCCCCTCGACCTCGCCGTCGGCGCCCACGAGGACGGCCTTGGTGAACGTCGAGCCGACGTCGAGGCAGAGGGTGGCCACGGTCATCCGGGTGAGGCCGGCGTCGGTAGGCGCCGGGCGAACCCCTCGTAGTCCACGACCAGACCCAGGGCGTCGACCGAGAGGACGAACGCGCCGTGCTGAGGGTCGGAGTAGCGCCAACGAGCCAGGCCGTCGGCGTCGGCCAGCCGCTCATAGGTCTGCTGGACGCGGGTGACGCCAAGAGCCGGGACGTCGACCCACGCCACCCCCGAGGTCACCGGCTCGCCGACACCGAGATGGGCGAGGCGGCGGATCGGGAAGGTGTTGGTGAGCGGGGTCGCGGCGATGTCGACGTCGACACACCCGTCAAGGTCCGGCCGCGCCGCACCGTCCACGCTCCAGTGGCCGTCGGACAAGTCCAGGACCCGCCGGGTCTCACCGCCCGCCGCAAGGGCCGAGACCTCGACGTGGCGGGTGACCCAGTCGCGGCCGACGACGACGGAGAAGGTGCAGCTGAGCGTCTCCTCCCCGACGAGGACCTCGCTGCCGTGGAGCAGCCAGCCCTCGGCCTGCTCCTCGACCCGGGCGACGCTGTGCCCGCGGAGCTCGTCGGCCCGCTCCCACGCGACGATCGTCATGGCCCCCATGATGTCGGACCGGCTCCGGCCGCCAGTGCGCGCCGGTCAGGCCTTGACCGTGCACACCGACGGGCAATGGTCGTCGGATCCGGGCCACATCGGCCCGATCTGGCGACCAACGCCCGCTCGTGTGGACCGGGGCGTACGCGCGTGCGGTCAGCCGTGGGCGCTGAGCGCCGCGTCGAGGTCGTCGATGAGGTCCTCGGCGTCCTCGATCCCCACGGACAGCCGGATGAGGTTGCGCGGAACCTCCAGCGGCGTGCCCGACACCGATGCGTGGGTCATCCGCGCCGGGTGCTCGATGAGCGACTCGACGCCGCCTAGCGACTCGCCGAGGGTCCAGATCTGGGTCGCGCCGCAGACCGCGACGGCCGCCCGCTCGCCGCCCTTCACGGTGATCGACACCATGCCGCCGAACCGGCGCATCTGCTTGGCCGCGAGGTTGTGCCCCGGGTGCTCGGGAAGGCCCGGGTAGTAGACCCGCTCGACCGCCGGGTGGGACACGAGGTGCTCGACCACTCGCTCGGCGTTGTTGCAGTGCTGCTCCATGCGGATCGCCAACGTCTTCAAACCGCGGAGCACCAGCCACGAGTCGAACGGACCCGCCACTCCGCCGATCGCGTTCTGGTGGAACTCGATCCGCTCCGAGGCGTCCGAGAAGCCTTTGGCGCCGAGCTCTTTGGCGATCACGACGGCACCGCCGATGACGTCGCTGTGGCCACCCGCATACTTCGTCGTGGAGTGCGTCACGATGTCGGCGCCGAGCGCGATCGGGCTCTGCAGGTAGCTGGTCGCGAAGGTGTTGTCGACGACGACGAGGGCCCCCTCGGCGTGGGCGGCCTCGGCGATGCCGGCGATGTCCGCGATGCCGAGGAGCGGGTTGGTCGGCGACTCGACCCAGACCAGCTTGGTGACGCCCGGCCGGATCGCCGCGCGCACGTCGTCGACCTCGTGGATCGAGGCGATGGTGTGGTCGATGCCGCCCGCTCGGGCAACCCGGTTGAAGTAGCGGTAGGTGCCGCCGTAGGCGTCGTTGGGCACGACGACGTGGTCGCCGTGGTTGAGCAGCGCGCGGACCACGGTGTCCTGCCCGGCGAGGCCGCTGGCGAACACGAACCCGCGCTCACCACCCTCGAGCGCGGCGAAGCACTCCTCGAGCGCGGTCCGGGTCGGGTTGGCGGAGCGCGAGTACTCGTACCCGCCGCGCAGACCGCCGACGCCGTCCTGCTTGTAGGTGGACGTCTGGTAGATCGGCACCACGACCGAACCCGTGGCGGGGTCGGCCTCCTGGCCGGCGTGGATGGCCCGGGTGGCGAAGCCGTTCAGACGGCGCGAAGAGGTCACCGGCCGAGAGTAGTGGGGCCGGTCGAATGGCCGGACGCGGCACCGTAAGCGGACCGTCAGCGCCCGTGGGCCAGGGCGTTCCGCGTGCGTGTGACACTGGACGGGTGATCTTCGGATTTGGCAGGAAGTCGACCATGGTGTCCCGTGAGGACGCCCTCTCCGGACGCCCGACGCGCCCGTTCTCGGTGGACCCGATGCACGTCGTCCTGGGTACGCCGCTCGAGGGGCCCTGGCCCGACGGCTCGCAGGTCATCTACGTCGCGATGGGCTGCTTCTGGGGCGTCGAGCGCATCTTCTGGCGTCAGCCCGGCGTCATCAACACGGCGGTGGGCTACATGGGCGGCTACACGCCGAACCCCACCTACGAGGAGACCTGCACCGGTCTGACCGGCCACGCCGAGACCGTGCGCGTCGTCTACGACCCCGAGCAGACCTCCGCCGAGCTGCTGCTCAAGGAGTTCTGGGAGAACCACGACCCGACGACGGCGAACCGACAGGGCAACGACGTCGGCACCGTCTACCGCTCGGCGATCTACTGGACCACCCCGGACCAGGAGCGGGCCGCGATCGCGACGCGCGACGCCTTCCAGAAGGTCCTCACCGACAACGGGTTCGGCGAGATCACCACGGAGATCCGGTCGGCGCAGGACGCCGGCCCGTTCTACCTCGCCGAGAACTACCACCAGGGCTACCTGGACAAGAACCCCGGCGGCTACTGCAACCACGGGCCGAACGGGATGACCTGCCCGGTCGGCATCGTCCGCCAGGACCAGCTGCCCGCCCAGCAGGACATCGCGCCGCCGCAGTCCTGAGGCCGCGGCCGGTGGTCGGCCGGCTGTCGGCACCCTGCGCCATGCTTCCCCCATGGCGTACGACGAGGAGCTGGCCCACCGGATCCGCGAGCAGCTGCAGGACGTCTCTGGGGTTACCGAGATGCGGATGTTCGGCGGCCTCGCGTTCCTCGTCGGCGGGAACATGGCCGTCGCCGCCAGCGGCCAGAGCGGGCTGATGCTGCGGGTCCCGCCGGACCAGACCGAGCAGCTCGCCGCCGAGCCGCACGCGGGCCGGTTCGAGATGCGCGGCCGGGAGATGAACGGCTGGCTCCGGGTCGACGCTGCCGGGGTCGAGTCCGACGAGGACCTCGCCCGGTGGGCCGACATCGGGGTCCGGTATGCGGCGTCACTCCCCCCGAAGTAGCCGGACTCAGCGCCACCCGGCCAATAGTGCGGCGGCCGCCGTGTAGTCGAGCTGTCCGCTGGCGACCGCGATGACCATGTCGTACGCATCATCGTCCGGGGCGTCGAGCGCCTCGTCGTTCAGGCCGTAGAACACCACAGCGGCCAGCCATCCCAGGCGCTTGTTCCCGTCGACCAACGGGTGGTTCCGCACGATCGACTCCAGGAGTACGGCGGCCTTCTCGTCCAAGGACGGGTAGGCCTCGTACCCGATGAGCTCGGTCTGCGGTCGGTGCGCCGCCGAGTCGATCAGCCCCAGGTCGCGGACCGGCCCGACGCCGAGGTCGTTCGTCAGGCTCAGCAGATCCTCGAGCGAGAGGTAGGTCGTCACCGTCCGAGACGGTCGAGCAGATCGGCATACCGAGTGCGCGCATCGGCAGACAGCTCATCGACCTTGGCGCGGTGGCCGCGGCGGGCGGCGGCTTCTCGGATCGCGCGGACCGTGGCTTCGTGCTTGCTGACACCCTCCGCCGCCGCCAGGTCGGCCAGAGCGCGCTCGTCGTCCTCGGTGAGTCGCAAGGTCATCGCCATGGGAAAATGCTACCACTTTGATACCAGATGGACGGTGTCAACGTTGACCCTCGGCGGGGACCGAACCGACCGTAGAGGGTATGAGTACCGCCACCGCCTCCGCACCCTCGACCTCGCCCGAGGGGCTCGTCGCGCCGCCCGGTCTGGCGGGGGTGATCGTCGCGACGACCGCCCTCTCCGACGTCCGCGGGGAGCAGGGGTTCTACCACTACCGCCAGTACGACGCGGTCGACCTCGCGCGCTCCTGCTCGATCGAGGAGGTGTGGCACCTGCTGCTGCGCGGACACCTGCCGGACGAGGCGGAGCTGACCGCCTTCCGCACGACGATCGCCGACGCCCAGCGGCTGCCCGATCCCGTGACGACGGCGCTCGACGCCCTCGCGACCGCCACCCCGGACGGCATCAGCCCGATGACCCAGCTCCGCACGGCCCTGTCGATGCTCGGCGGCGCCCTCGACCTCACCCCGGTGTGGGACCTGAGCCCCGAGCAACGCGAGCGCGACGCCATCCGGGTCGCCGCCCAGGTCCCGGTGGTGACCGCCGCCGCCTACCGGCGCAGCCAGGGCCTCGACCCGCTCGCGCCGCGCCCGGATCTCGGCTACACCGCGAACCACCTCTGGATGGTCACCGGCAGGGAGCCCACGCCCGAGCACGTCCGGGCCGTCGAGCGGTACCTCTGCCTCACCGTCGACCACGGCTTCAACGCGTCGACGTTCACGGCTCGCGTCGTCGCGTCCACCGGCGCCGACGTGGCGGCCTGTGTCGTCGCCGCCCTCGGCGCCCTGTCCGGACCGCTGCACGGCGGCGCCCCCAGCCGCGCCCTCGACTCGCTCGACGCCATCGGTACCCCCGAGAACGCCCGCCCCTGGGCCGACGCCCAGCTCGCCGCGGGGAACCGGATCATGGGGTTCGGCCACGCGATCTACCGTGGCAAGGACCCCCGCTCCGAGCTGCTGCGCGAGACGGCCGAGGAGCTCGGCGGCCCGCTGGCCGAGCTGGCCGTCGCCGCCGAGTCGGCCATCGACGCCGCCCTGGACGCCGCACGCCCGGACCGCACCCTGCGCGCCAACGTCGAGTTCTACGCCGGCGTGGTCATGCACGAGTGCGGCATCCCCCGCGAGATGTTCACGCCGACCTTCGCCGTGAGCCGGGCGATGGGCTGGACCGCGCACATCCTCGAGCAGGCCCGCGAGCGCAAGATCATCCGGCCCAGTGCCCGGTATGCGGGTCCGCCCCCTCCGCAGCCGGTCCCGCCGTTGGCGACCCGCTGACCTCACGCGCTTCGCCGGTGTAGACGGCGCGGGGCCGGAAGCGCAGGCCCTGGGGGTACTCCTCCATGGCGTGGGCCAGCCAGCCGACCATCCGGCTCAGGGCGAACACCGTCTCGCCGCTGCCCGGCCGGAACCCGCACGCCTGGACCAGCGCGGCCAGACCGAGGTCGACGTTGGGGCTCAGCCCGAACCGGTGGCTGACCGCCAGCAGCAGCGACTCGACCGCCGACCAGCCCTCGGGGTCGAGCCGGGCGACGTGGTCGAGCAGCACCTCGGCGCGGGGGTCGGCGTCGACGTAGACCTTGTGCCCGAACCCCGGAATCCCGACGTCAGTGGCCGCAGCCGCATACCGGTCGAGGGCGCCGACACCCTCGCGCCGCACGGCGTCGAGCAGCCCCTCGGCCACGACACTGCTGCGTCCGTGCCTCGGCCCGCCGAGGGCGGCCAGCCCGGTGAGCACGACCAGCCAGGGGTCGGCGCCGGTGCCCGCGGCGATCCGGGCCGCCATCGTCGAGGCGGCGAGCTCGTGGTCCACCAGCAGGACGAGCGCGGCGTTGAGCGCGGCGATCCCCTCGTCGGCGGGGGTGGTCGCGCCCAGGGCACCCCACAGCCGGGCCGCCACCGACCCGGCCCCCTCGGCGCCGAGGGCCGCCACCCCACCGGTCACCGCGCGCCGGCCGACGGCGACGACGTGGTCCGGCTTCAGCTCGCCGCGCTCGGGGTCGGTCGACGCCAGCGCCAGGACCGCGGCCCGGATCCGGTCGGTGTCGGTGGCGTCGGACCCCAAGCCGGACGCCGCGGCGCGGACGGTCGCGAGGTCCTGGTCCGCGATCTCCCACGAACCGTCCGGCGAGACCCCCCAGACCAGCGCCGCGACCTCCTCGAACGGACGCGCCGCGAGGGCCACCGCGTCGTGGCCGCGGAACGAGAGGGCGCCCTTGGGGTCGAGCAGCGTCACGTCGGTCTCGACGAGCACCTCCAGCGAGCCGGTCCGCACCCGGGTCCGCTCGGCCGCCAGCCGGAGGACCTCGTCGAGCGCGAGGACCGAGACCCGGTGGCCCGCCTCGTTGGTCCGGTGGTCCCGGGTCAGCAGCCCGCGGCTCACGTAGGCGTAGATCGTCTGCAACCGGACGCCGAGCAGGTCGGCCGCCTGGTCCGCGGTGACCTCGTTGCGCGCGACGGGCGGAAGCATCTCCTCATCGTCGCACCGCCCCCGTGGGTCTACCTTTTCCGTATGCGCGTGCGCGCCGAGTTCACGACCGAGCCCTTCGTGGGCGAGGGCGAGGTGCCCGCCCACGTGACCCATTCGGCCGCGCTGCTCACCGAGGCCGGCCTCGACGCCGACCTCGGCCCGTTCGGGACCTCGGTGGAGGGCGACGACCGCGTGCTTCTCCCGGCCCTCACGGACGTCCTGGCCGCGGCCCTCGCGTCGGGCGCGACCCGGGTCACCCTGCAGGTCGAACGGCTCGACGCCGGCGACGGAGACCGCCCGTGACGCCGCCTGACCTCGACGCGCGCGCGTTGGAGGCGGCGCTGGCGCCCCTGCTCCAGCGGGTCGGCGGGGAGATCGTCCCGTCCCATGCCCTGAAGGCCGACGACGTCACGGTCGCCCTCGACGGCGGACCGGCGGTCCACGTCCGACTGCCCGGCTCGGGCAGTGACACGGCGGCCGAGTCGGCCGACCTCTCGGACGGCCTGGCCCGGCTCATCGCCGACGTCGAGCGCGAGCTCGGCGGTCCGCTCGCGGAGCAGCCGCGGGCCGGGAAGCAGCTGGCGGTACGCCTGCTCGAGGAGCGCGGGGCCTTCGAGATGCGGCGCTCGGCCGAGACGGTCGCCGAGGCCCTCGGCGTGACCCGGTTCACGGTCTACAACTACCTCAACCGCCGCTCCACGGCCTGAGTCGTCCCGGCCGCACCGGCGGCCGGTCGTCCGGCGATCGTCGACGATCGCCGGGAAAGTTTTCTTCAACAAACCGTTGACGGTGACCGAGGTCACTCCCTACAGTTCCGTCATCCGTAAATCGAATTCCGCATCACGGTAAAGCCTCGCCACCTACGGCCCCCCACAGAAATCCAGGTGCGACATGACCGCTTCGCCCGTCGTTGACAAACCCCGCCCGGCTCCGCCGAAGCATCCCGTCGACGAGGTCCTCCCGATCCCGAAGCTCGCCGTCTACGGCTTCCAGCACGTCCTCGCGTTCTACGCGGGCGCCGTCATCGTCCCGATCCTCCTGGCCAACTCGATCGGCTTGAGCCAGCAGGAGCTGATCCACCTCATCAACGCGGACCTGTTCACCTGCGGGATCGCCTCGATCATCCAGTCGTGGGGCTTCTGGAAGGTCGGCGTCAAGCTCCCGTTGCTCCAGGGCGTGACCTTCACCGCGGTCTCGCCGATGATCGCCATCGGCCTCGCCGCCGGCGGCGGCACCGAGGGCCTGCTCGTCATCTACGGCGCGGTCATCGTCGCCGGCCTGTTCACCTTCTTCGTCGCCCCGTACTTCAGCCGGCTCATCCGGTTCTTCCCGCCGGTCGTCACGGGCACGGTGATCCTCATCATCGGCATCGCCCTGCTCCCCGTCGCGGCCAACGACGCCGCCGGTGGCGCCGGCCCCACGCTGGACCCGACCAGCGGCAAGAACCTCGCCTACGCCATGGGGACCCTCGCGCTGATCGTCATCATCCAGCGGGTCTTCCGCGGCTTCATGGCCACCGTCGCCGTGCTGGCCGGCCTGGTGATCGGCACCGGCGTCGCCTGGATCCTCGGCGACGCACACTTCGACGCGGTGAGCCAGTCCTCGTGGTTCGGCCTCACCACGCCGTTCTTCTTCGGCATCCCGAAGTTCTCGATCGCCGCGATCATCTCGATGATCGTCGTCATGCTCATCACCGCCGTCGAGACCACCGGTGACGTCTTCGCGACCGGCGAGATCGTCGAGAAGCGGATCACCAAGGACGACATCGCCGCCGCTCTGCGCGCCGACGGCCTGGCCACCACCCTCGGCGGCGTCTTCAACTCGTTCCCCTACACCTGCTTCGCCGAGAACGTCGGCCTGGTGCGGCTCACCAGGGTCCGTAGCCGGTACGTCGTCGTCACCGCCGGCTTCATCATGATCATCATCGGGCTGATCCCCAAGGCCGGCGCCATCGTTGCGAGCATCCCCCACCCGGTTCTCGGCGGCGCGGCCCTGGCGATGTTCGCGACCGTGGCGGTCGTGGGTATCCAGACCCTGCAGCGGGTCGACTTCCACGACCACCGCAACGTCGTCATCGTCGGTACGTCGCTCGCCCTGGCGGTCTACGTCACCGTGCTTCCCACCCTCTCCGAGGCGGTCCCGGAAGGGGTGCGGATCATCTTCGGCTCGGGCATCACCCTGGGCAGCCTCGTCGCGATCCTGCTCAACTTCGTCTTCCACCATGTGGGTCGCGACCGTGGCCCGGCCGTGGCCGGCCGGCCCGGCGACGAAGTCACCCTCGCCGAGGTCAACCAGATGAGCCGCGAGGACTTCGCGGACACCTTCGGCTCGATCTACCAGGGCCCGTCGTGGGTCGTCGACCGGGCCTGGGAGCGCCGGCCGTTCTCCGACACGCCCGACCTGCGCCGCGCCTTCCAGCAGGCCCTCTTCTCCTCGACCGACGAGCAGGAGCGCGAGCTCATCGCGGCCTACCCGGACCTCGGCTCCGCGGCCGTCTCCTCGGGCGAGTCCGGCACGAGCTCGATGGGCGACCAGTCCTCGCTGGGCCTGACCATCCTGCGCGACCAGGAGCACGAGGAGCTCGGCGAGCTGACCTCGGCCTACCGCGAGCGGTTCGGCTTCCCGCTGGTCATGTCCGTCCGCGACCGCGACTCGTTCGACCAGGTCGTCGCACAGGGCCGTGAGCGGCTCCAGAACTCGCCGGAGCAGGAGCACGCCACCGCGCTCGTCGAGATCTCCCGGATCGCCTCGCACCGGTTCGACGACCTGCTGGCGGGGGCTGACCCGATCGCCAGCGCCCGGCGGCGTCCGTGAGCGGACCGGACGTGTCGGCGTTCAACCGGCTGTCGGCCGACGAGGCCCAGGGACTCCTGCGGACCTGCCTCGACGTGCCGCGGTGGGTGGCCGAGGTGGAGGGGGGCCGCCCGTATGCCGGGTGGCCCGCCCTCCGCGAGGCGGCCGAGCAGTCCGCACAGTCCCTCACCGAGGCCGAGCTCGAGGCCGCGCTGGCCCGCCACCCCCGGATCGGGGAGCGGGCCGGCGCGGGCCACGACGCCGAGCACTCGGAGCGGGAGCAGGCCGGGGTGGACCCGGCCGACCGCGACACGGCCGACCGGCTGGCGGCCGGCAACGCCGCATACGAACAGCGGTTCGACCGGGTGTTCCTCATCCGTGCGGCGGGCCGGTCGGCGGACGAGATCCTCGCGGAGCTCGAGCGTCGGCTCGACAACGATGACGCGGCCGAGCGCGACGAGACGATCGACCAGCTCGGCGAGATCGCCGTGCTGCGTCTGGAAAGCACGGTCTGAGATGTCCGATCGGGTGGTCATCAGCGGCGGCACCGTCGTGACGATGGACGGCGACCGGAGCGAGTATGCCGACGGTTACGTCCTCGTCGAGGACGGCCGGGTGGCCTCGGTCGGGTCCGGACCGGCCCCCGATGTCGAGGGCGGACGTCGCGTCGACGCCCGCGGCTGCGTCGTCACGCCGGGGCTGGTCAACACGCACCACCACCTCTACCAGTGGGTGACGCGCGGCCTGGCCGTCGACGCCACCCTCTTCGAGTGGCTGACCACGCTCTACCCGGTGTGGGGCTGCATCGACGAGGAGTCGGTGTCGGCCGCCGCGACCGCCGGCCTCGGCTGGCTCGCGAAGACCGGCTGCACGACGTCGATGGACCACCACTACGTCTTCCCGGCCGACGGTGGCGACCTGCTCGCGGCCGAGATCGAGGGGGCGCGAACGGTGGGGCTGCGGTTCATGCCCACCCGCGGCTCGATGGACCTCGGCCGCTCACAGGGGGGCCTGCCTCCGGACCACGTCGTCGAGGACCTCGACACGATCATCGCGGCGACGACCGACGCCGTGGACCGGTTCCACGACGCCTCCCCGGACTCGATGCTGCGGATCGGCGTCGCCCCGTGCTCGCCGTTCTCGGTCACCGACACGCTGCTCAAGGAGGCCGCGGTCCTGGCCCGCGACAAAGGCGTTCGGCTGCACACCCACCTCGCCGAGACGATGGACGAGGACGCGTTCTGCCGCGAGCGGTTCGGCTGCGGGCCGGTCGACTACATGGAGTCGCTCGGCTGGCTGGGCTCGGACGTCTGGTACGGCCACGGCATCCACCTCGACGACGCGGCGATCGCGTCCATGGCGGCGACCGGCACCGGCGTCGCCCACTGCCCGTCCTCGAACGCCCGGCTCGGCGCCGGCATCGCCCGGGTCCGGGACCTGCGGGACGCCGGTGTCCCCGTCGGGCTCGGCGTCGACGGGGCCGCGTCCAACGAGGCCAGCTCCCTGCTCGAGGAGGCTCGGCACGCGCTCCTCTTCGCCCGGGCCCGCGGCGGCCCACAGGCGCTCTCGGTCCGCGACGCCCTGGAGGTCGCGACCATCGGTGGCGCTCGGGTGCTCGGCTGGGACGACCAGATCGGCTCGCTGGAACCCGGCAAGCAGGCCGACGTCGCCGTCTGGCGCGTCGACACCCTGCCGCACGTCGACGTCGTCGACCCCGTGGCGGGACTCGTTCTCGGCGACCGGCCACCCCTCGAGCTGCTGCTCGTCGGGGGCCGACCGGTCGTCGATCGGGGCGTCCTCGTCAACGTCGACGAGGACGCTCTCGCCAGCCGGTCCGCGGCCGCCAGCCGGGCCCTGCTGAGCCGGGCCGGGGTGACGTCATGACCCGCACCCCCCTGGCCGAGAGGCCAACTTCGGCCGGTATGCGACGTCCCATAACGGCCGAAGTTGGCCTCTCGGCCAGCCGCTCTCGACCCCTTTTCAACGAACTGTTGAATCTGTACCATGGACCCCGGACGGGTCGACTGATGGCGCCAACGGCGGCGCGACAGGAGTGGACATGACCATCACCGCACCCGACTCCCTTACCACCGACTCCCCGGAGTCGCCTCCGCAGGTGACGGTCAACGGCCGACCCTGTTCCCTGGACGGCGTCCTGGCCAACACCACCGCCCTGAACTGGCTGCGCGACATCGGGCTCACCGGTGCGAAGGAGGGCTGCGCCGAGGGTGAGTGCGGCGCGTGCTCCGTCCTCGTCGCCCGGCCGGACTACCACGACGCCGAGGCCCGCACGCAGTGGACGGCGATCAACGCCTGCCTCATCCCGGCGGCCACCCTCGACGGCCAGGAGGTCGTCACCTCCGAGGGCCTCGGCACCCCGACGGCGCTCCACCCGGTGCAGGAGGAGATGGCGGTCCGCGGCGGGTCCCAGTGCGGCTACTGCACGCCCGGCTTCGTCTGCAGCATGGCCGCCGAGTACTACCGGGCCGACCGCGCGCAGAACCCGGAGGCGACCTACGACGCGGACGAGACCCTCGACTACGTCGACCATGGGGAGAGCGAGCACGGTCCCAACGGGTTCGACCTGCACGCCCTGTCCGGCAACCTCTGCCGCTGCACCGGCTACCGACCGATCCAGGACGCCGCCTACGCCCTGGGTATGCCGCCCGAGGACGACGCGTTCGCGGCCCGCCTCGCGACGCCGCCGCCAGCCGTCCGGCACACCCGGATCGTCGAGCCGGACGGCGAGTTCGTCCGGCCGACCAGCCTGACCGAGGCCACCGCCCTCCTCGCCCAGCACCCGGACGCCGTCCTGGTGGCCGGCTCGACCGACTGGGGGGTCGAGGTCAACATCCGGGGCGTCCGGGCTCCGTACGCGCTCGCCGTGGACCGGCTCCCCGAGCTGCGCGGCTTCGAGGTCGGTGACGACTGGGTGGAGCTCGGCGCGGCCCTCACGCTCACCGAGGTCGAGCGCCGTCTGGACGGCCGGATCCCGTTGCTGGACCACGTCTTCCCGCAGTTCGCGTCGCGACTGATCCGCAACGGCGCCACGATCGGCGGCAACCTCGGCACCGGCTCGCCCATCGGCGACACCCCGCCGGCGCTGCTGGCCCTGGAGGCTGTGCTCGTCCTGGCGTCGACCGACGGCGACCGCGAGGTGCCGCTCGCGGAGTACTTCACCGGCTACCGCCAGTCGGTCCGGCGGCCGGGCGAGATGATCAAGTCCATCCGAATCCCGTTGCCACTGGCCGGGATCAGCGCCTTCCACAAGATCGCCAAGCGCCGGTTCGACGACATCTCGGGGGTCGCGCTCGGCTACGCGATCGACGTGGTGGACGGTGAGGTCGTCAAGGCCCGGATCGGGCTCGGCGGGGTCGCCGCGACCCCGATTCGGGCGCTCGACACCGAGGCCGCGTTGGAAGGCCGGCCCTGGTCCCGTGAGACGGTCCGCGTCGCCGCGGGGGTGCTCCGCCAGGAGGGCACCCCGATCGACGACATGCGCGCCTCGGCCGCCTACCGGTCGGCGATGCTCGGCACCTCGCTTCTCAAGCTCTACGCCCAGCAGTCCCGTTCCGAGCGAGGGGAGCACTCATGAGCGCCCTGTCCGAACGACCCGCCAACCCCGTTGTCGGAGAGGCGATCCCGCATGAGAGCGCGTCTCTGCACGTCACCGGCCTCGCGCTCTACACCGACGACCTGGTCGGTCGCACGAAGGACTGCCTCCACGCATACCCCGTGCAGGTCTTCCAGGCCCACGCGACGGTGACCCGGCTCGACCCGGCCCCGGCGCTCGAGGTGCCCGGCGTGGTCCGGGTGCTCACGGCCGAGGACGTGCCGGGCGTCAACGACGCCGGCATCAAGCACGACGAGCCGCTGTTCCCCACCGAGGTCTGCTACTTCGGGCACCCCGTCGCCTGGGTGCTCGCCGACACGCTCGAGGCCGCCCGCCTCGGGGCCGCGGCGGTGGTCGTCGAGGCCGACGCCCTGCCGGCGCTCATCAACGTCAAGGAGGCCATCGCCGCGAAGAGCTTCCAGGGGGCCCAGCCGCACATGGAGCGCGGCGACGTCGACGCGGGCTTCGAGCAGGCGGCCCAGGTGTTCTCCGGCGAGTTCGAGTTCGCCGGGCAGGAGCACTTCTACCTCGAGACCAACGCCGCTCTCGCGCACGTCGACGAGAACGGCCAGATCTTCGTCCAGAGCAGCACGCAACACCCCTCCGAGACGCAGGAGATCATCGCCCACGTCCTCGGGGTCCACAACCACGACGTGACCGTCCAGTGTCTGCGCATGGGCGGGGGCTTCGGCGGCAAGGAGATGCAGCCCCACGGGTATGCGGCGATCGCGGCACTGGGGGCGACGCTCACCGGGCGTCCGGTCCGGTTGCGGCTCAACCGGACCCAGGACATGACGATGACCGGCAAGCGGCACGGGTTCCACGCCGAGTGGCGGGTCGGCTTCGACCGCGACGGTCGGCTGCTGGCCCTCGACGCCACGCTGACCTCCGACGGCGGCTGGAGCCTCGACCTCTCCGAGCCGGTCGTCTCGCGCGCGCTGTGTCACATCGACAACGCCTACTGGATCCCCAACATCCGCGTGAACGGGCGGATCGCCAAAACCAACAAGACCTCCCAGACGGCGTTCCGCGGGTTCGGCGGACCGCAGGGGATGATCGTCATCGAGGACATCCTCGGACGGTGTGCGCCCCTCCTGAAGGTCGACGCGATGACGCTGCGGCGACGCAACTTCTACGTCCAGGGCCAGACGACGCCCTACGGGCAGCCGGTCCGCCATCCCGAGCGCGCGGTCGCCGCCTGGGACCAGGTCCTGGCCACCGGGGACCTCAACCGCCGGCTGGAGGAGATCGCCCGCTTCAACGCGGAGCACGAGGACACCAAGCGGGCCATCGGCGTGACCCCGGTGAAGTTCGGGATCTCGTTCAACCTCACCGCGTTCAACCAGGCGGGCGCCCTGGTCCACGTCTACAAGGACGGTTCCGTCCTCATCAACCATGGCGGCACGGAGATGGGCCAGGGCCTGCACACCAAGATGCTCCAGGTCGCCGCGACGACGTTCGGCATCCCGCTGGCCAAGGTGCGGCTGGCCCCGACGCGTACCGACAAGGTGCCCAACACCTCGGCCACGGCGGCCAGCTCGGGCGCCGACCTCAACGGCGGAGCGGTCAAGAACGCCTGCGAGCAGATCAAGGAGCGGCTGCTCCAGGTCGCCGCGACCAGCCTCGGCATCTCGCCCGCCGACGTGCGGATCGAGGACGGCGAGGCGCACGGCGTCGCCTACACCAGCGCCAGGATCCCGTGGGACGAGCTGGTCAAGACGGCCTACTTCCGCCGAGTCCAGCTGTTCGCCGCCGGGTACTACCGGACCGAGGGGCTGCACTGGGACTCCCAGCTGTTCCAGGGTGAGCCGTTCAAGTACTTCGCCTACGGGGTCGCGGCGACCGAGGTCGAGGTGGACGGCTTCACCGGGGCCTACCGCACCCGCCGGGTCGACATCGTCCACGATGTCGGCGACAGCCTCTCGCCGTTGGTCGACATCGGACAGATCGAGGGCGGCTACGTGCAGGGCGCCGGCTGGCTGACGCTCGAGGACCTGCGCTGGGACGAGAGCGACCGGCCGACCCGCGGCCGGCTCGCCACCCAGGCGGCCAGCACCTACAAGCTGCCGAGCTTCTCGGAGATGCCCGAGGTGTTCAACGTCGCGCTGCTCCAACAGGCCCACGAGGACGGCGCCGTCTACGGCTCCAAGGCCGTCGGCGAGCCGCCGCTCATGCTGGCCTTCTCCGTCCGCGAGGCGCTGCGCCAGGCCGCCGCCGCGTTCGGTCCCGTCGGCACGAGCGTCGACCTGCCCTCGCCGGCGACCCCCGAGGCCGTCTACTGGGCGGTCGAGCAGGCCCGCCGGGCGACCGAGCACGGCCACGTCGAGGAGGGCTTCCCCGGGGTGGTGCCGCAGCAGCCCGGCCCGGGGGCCCACCCGGCGCACCCCACGTCCGAGCACTACGAGAAGCCCGTCCCGGCGCGGGCGTAGGGAGTCGAGCAATGAACTGGGTCGCCGCCGTTGAGGCGCTGCGCCGCGAGCGCCGCGCCGGGGTGCTCGTCACCCTGGCGACGGTTCGCGGGCACGCCCCTCGGGAGGCGGGCGCGAAGATGGTGGTCGCCGCCGATGCGACATGGGACAGCATCGGCGGTGGCAACCTCGAGGCCACCGCGGTGGCCCGTGCGCGGGCGTTGCTCGCCGACGGGACCACCCGCATACCCGAGCTGATGTCGTTGTCCCTCAACGATAAAGCGCCGGTCGAGCACGGCGTGCAGTGCTGCGGCGGCGAGGTCACCATCCTGCTCGAACCACTCGCCGTGGTGCCCTCGATTGCGATCTTCGGCCTGGGCCACGTCGGCGTGGAGCTGGCCCGGATCCTCGCCCGCCACGACGTCGAGCTGCACCTCGTCGACTCCCGGTCCGCGCAGGCGTCGGAGGCGGCGCTGGCCGGCGCCACCCGCGACGCCCTGGCCCGCGTTCACGTCCACCACGCCCCGGTTCCCGAGCTGGTCCTCGGCCAGGTGCCCCCGGGCACCCACGTGCTCGTCATGACGCACGACCACGCCGAGGACATCGCCCTCTGCGACGTGGCCCTGCGCTGCTCGCACCTCGGCTCCGTGGGCCTGATCGGCTCGTCGGCCAAGTGGTCCCGCTTCCGGGTCAGGCTGGCCGAGGAGGGCCACGGGCCTGACGCGCTGGCCCGGATCACCACCCCGATCGGGCTCCCGGACGTCGCGGGCAAGGACCCCGCCACCATCGCGGTGAGCGTGGCCGCCGACCTCGTCCGCACCTTCGAGCGCGAGCGCGAGCAGGCGCATACCGGGGTGTCCCGATGACGATCTACCGCGCCACCGTCCTCGACACCCCGCGGAGCCCGTTCGCCGGCGGCACCCTACGCGCCGACGAGGACGCGGGAATCCTGGTGCAGGACGGGGTGATCCACGCCCGCGGCGCGATCGCCGAGGTGTCTCGCGCCCATCCCTACGAGCAGGTGGTCGACCTGCGCGGCGGCTTGCTGCTCCCCGGGTTCGTCGACACCCACGTCCACTATCCCCAGGTGCGCATCATCGGCGGCATCGGGATGCCGCTGCTCGAGTGGCTCGAGCGCTGCGCGCTCCCGGAGGAGGCCGCGCTCGCCGACCCCCACTACGCCCACACGGTCGCGGCGGAGTTCGTCAGTGGTCTGGTCCGGGCCGGCACGACGAGCGCCCTCGTCTTCGGGTCGCACTTCGCGGGAGCCGTCGACTCGCTGTTCGCCGAGTCCACGCGGGTGGGGCTGCGCGTCACCACCGGCCTCGTCGTCAGCGACCGCGTGCTGCGCGCCGACCTCCTCTCGACGCCGGCCCGGGCCTACGACGAGGGCCGCGCCCTCGCGGAGCGTTGGCACGGCCAGGGCCGGACCCGGTATGCCGTCACGCCACGGTTCTCGCTGTCGGCCAGCGAGCCGATGCTCGAGTCGTGCGCGTCGCTCGCCAAGGACGTCGAGGGGACCTGGTTCACCTCACACGTCAACGAGAACCGCGACGAGGTCGCCGAGGTGGTCCGGCTGTTCGAGGGGTCACCGGACTACGTCGACACCTACGACCGGTTCGGGTTGGTCGGACCGAGGAGCGTGTTCGCCCACAACGTGCACGTCCTGGATCGCGAGCTCGGCCTGCTCGCGGCGCAGGAGGCGTGGGTCGCGCACTGCCCGAGCAGCAACGCGGCGCTGGGCAGCGGCCTCTTCCCGATGCGCCGGCACGTCGAGGCCGGTGTCCGTGTCTCCCTCGGGTCCGACGTCGGGGCGGGCACCGGGCTGTCGCTGCTCAAGGAGGGGCTGCAGGCGTACTTCATGCAGCAGCTGCTCCAGGAGGAGGGCCTGGCGCTGACGTCGGCGCACCTGCTGTACCTCGCCACTCGGGCCGGGGCCGACGCGCTCGGCCTCGACGACGTCGGCGACCTGTCGGTCGGCCGGCAGTTCGACGCCGTATGGGTGCGACCGCCGGTGGGCAGCACCCTGGACGCGGCTCTGGTCCACGCCACCGGGCCGGACGACGCACTCGCGAAAGTCTTCTCGCTCGGCGGCGTGGCCGACACCGCGGGGGTCTGGGTCGGCGGGACCCGCCTGCTGGGGTGACCCGTGACCTCCCCGACACCGATGAACCGGCGCCACTGCGGACGGCAGCGGCGCCGGTTCATGTCAATCGGGATGCGGCTCAGTCGCGGAACGCGTCCTTGACCTTCTCGCCGGCCTGCTTGACGTTGCCGGAGGCCTGGTCGGCCTCGCCCTCGGCCTGCATGCGCTCGTTGTCGGTGGCGTCGCCGACGCCTTCCTTGACCTTGCCCTTAGCGATCTCGGCCTCGTTCTTGGCCTTGTCCGTCAGTCCCATGGCCTGCCCTCTTCTCGTATCCGTCTCGTGAACGGGTGGCCCAGGGAAAGGACTCGCCGAGACGGCGACGTCCCGGAGCCACTGGTAGGCGCATACCCGTGGCTCCGGGACCGCAAACCTGACCGGTAGCGGCCGGGGCATCCAGCGGACTCCCAGGGACGCGGACTTGCCCGAGAACAAGATTGGTGGTTGATTGGACGAACTGGTCCAGAAGTGGCGCCACGGGTTTGAGCGTTTTCCTCCCCGGGAGCCACATGATGACCAGACGAGATCGCACCGAGTTCCTCCTCCGCGAGATCGAGGACGGCCGCCCGGTCGGACGCGAGACGGCCGACGCCGTGGTGCTGCTCAACCTCGGCCTGGCCGACGGGATCGCCAGCCGATACCTGGGTCGTGGCATCGACCGGGACGATCTGGTCCAGGTCGCGCGCCTCGGCCTGGTCAAGGCCGTCCGGCGGTTCCGGCCCGGTCTCGGCCAGTCCTTTGCCGGGTTCGCGGCGCCGACCATCTCCGGCGAGATCAAGCGCCACTTCCGCGACGCCGGCTGGATGGTCCGCCCGCCGCGCCGGCTCCAGGAGCTCGGCGTCCGGATCCGGGAGGCCGAGAAGGAGCTCGAGCAGGACCTTCACCGCCGCCCGCGCACCGACGAGCTCGCGGCGGTCCTCGGTGTGGACGAGGGTCAGATCCGAGCGGCCCGCGAAGCCGCATCGAGCTTCCACGCCCTCTCGCTCGACCTGCCGGCCGGCCCGGACCAGCCGAGCACCGAGCTCGCCCCGCCGGAGACCGACGACCCCTTCGCCCTGGTGGACGACGCCGCCTGGCTGCGCGACGCCCTGTGCGACCTCAGCGACCGTGAGCGCCTCGTGCTGCGGCTGCGGTTCGTCGACGTCCTGACGCAGTCCGACATCGCAGACCAGATCGGCGTGAGCCAGATGCAGGTCTCCCGCATCCTGCGCTCCATCCTCGTCCGGCTGCGCAACCGGCTGGAGTCGTCCCTGGACGAGGCGGCCTGACGCCGTCGACCCCCCGATCGGTCCCCAGCAGGGCGACCCCGAACGGCAGGAGCCGGGCCGGATGGTGCGCCGGCCCGGCTCCTGCGACAGCGTGGGGCCGATGAGGGCCCCCGGTGTCCGGCGCGGCTAGTACCAGTACTTCCGCCCGCCGACGGCGCGTCCCGTTGCGCCGAGCAGCATGAGCACGAGCCCGATCACGAGGACGATGATGCCGATCGTGACGAGGATCGAGATGTGGGCCAGCCACCCGATGAGCAGCAGGATGATTCCCAGGACGATCATTGATCTCTCCAGGTTCTCGCAGGGGTCGGCTGAAACCGGAAAGGTTCCAGCAGCCCGCTACGCCCCCGACGCAACGGGCCGCAGAGGACCGTACCCCTACGCCGAGTGGTCGAAACGGCGGCCCCGCGGTGCGAGAATCGAAGTCCGCTCGGACCCCGACCGACAACCCCTACGGTGACCCATGGACACGCCCCTTCCCGACCTCGCCAGTGCCTCGAGTCCGGCGAGTGAAGCGCTCGGCGCCCTGAGCCAGATCATGTACGCCTCCGACGACTTCGACGAGGTGTTCACCGCCATCGTCACCACGGCCGTGCGGATCGTCGACGGGTGCGACCACGCGAGCATCATGCAGCGCAGCCGGGACGGCCGCTACCAGACCGCCGTCTCCACCGACGACATCGCCCGGACCATCGACAAGATGGAGCAGCTGCATCAGGAGGGCCCATGCCTCGACGCCATCGTCGAGGACGCCCCGCAGTTCGAGGACGACCTGTCCCAGCCCGACAGCCAGTGGCCCGCACTCGCCGAGCAGGTCGTCCGGCAGACACCGGTGCGCTCGGCAGCGGGCTTCCGGATCATCGCCGGCAACGAGAAGATCGGCGCTCTCAACCTCTTCTCCGACCGGGTCGGCGGCATCAGCGAGCGCTCGGCCGACCAGGCGATCGTCCTGGCGGCGTTCGCGTCCGTGGCGGTGTCCTCCCTGCACAGCAAGCAGGAGGCGCGCACTCTGGCCGCGGGCCTGGAGAGCAACCGCGAGATCGGCAAGGCCGTCGGGCTGCTCATGGCGTTCCACAAGGTCCCCGACAACGAGGCCTTCGACCTGCTCCGCAAGGCGTCTCAGGACATGAACATCAAGCTCGCCGAGGTCGCCCGCGAGGTCGTCTCGCACCACAACTCCGGGCGCCGGGCTCCGCGGATCGGCTGACCCACGGCTCGGAACGGCCCAGCCAGCTCAGCGGAGGCCCACCGCATCGTGGTCCCACCAGATCCGGTGGTACACCAGGGTTCCCGTCATCCAGTCCTCGTAGGCCGGCAGCCGCAGGACCTGGAAGGCGGCCCGGGGAACACGCCGGGACGGCCGCCGGAACCCGAGGTCCTCGCCCGGGAGGAAGCCGAACCGGGCGTAGTACGCGGGCGAACCCTCGAGGAACACCAGCGGTTCCGGTCGATCCTCGAGCTCGCCCAGCGCATACCGAACCAGCGCCGAGCCGATCCCCCTCTCCTGCAGGACCGGTAGCACGGCGAGCGGGCTGAGCACGAGGACGTGGACCAGCCGGTCCGGTGCGTCGAGCAGGCTGCGGGTGAACAGCACATGCCCGGCCACGCGACCCTCGTGCTCGGCGACGAAGGACAGCCCGGTCCAGGCGTCCGACCCGCGCAGGTCGTCGACGATCCGCTCCACTCCCTCGCTGTCGCCGAACGCGGCCCGCACCACGTCACGGACCTCGCCCTCTTCCCCAGGGCGCTCCAGCCGGTATGCGGTCGGCTTGGCCACGAACCGACGGTAGCGCGGCGCTGCCCGTCCTGTTGCCCACGTCGTGAACCGGCCCGCGCCGCGGACGGCCCGACCGCCCTAGGCTTCGAGACATGGCTCCCAGGACTCTGCGCCGCGTCGCCCTGCTGACCGCCGGCGGGTATGCGCCCTGCCTCTCCGCCGCGGTGGGGGCTCTCATCGAGCGGTACACCCAGCTGCTCCCTGACGTCGAGATCATCGCCTACCGCCACGGCTATCACGGCGTCCTCACCGGCACGTCCATCGTCGTCGACGCGTCGGCACGGGCGTTCGCCCGAGTCCTCGAGGAGTACGGCGGCAGCCCGATCGGCAACAGCCGGGTCAAGCTCACCAACGCCGCGGACCTCGTGAAGCGCGGTCTGATCGAGGAGGGTCAGAACCCGCTCGAGGTCGCCGCCGAGCAGCTGCGCCGGGATGGTGTCGACGTGCTGCACACCATCGGCGGCGACGACACCAACACGACCGCCGCGGACCTCGCCGCCTTCCTGCGCGACCGCGACTACGACCTCACCGTGGTGGGTCTGCCCAAGACGATCGACAACGACATCATCCCGATCAAGCAGTCGCTCGGGGCCTGGACCGCGGCCGAGCAGGCGTCGCAGTTCGCCCAGAACGTGCTCGCCGAGCACGGGTCCAACCCGCGGATGCTCATCATCCACGAGGTGATGGGGCGCGGCTGCGGCTGGCTGACCGCCGCGGCGGCGGCGCAGTACCAGGAGTGGCACGCCGGGCGCCAGTGGGTGCCCTCGATCGGGCTGACGCCCGAGCGGTGGGACATCCACGCCGTGTTCGTGCCGGAGGTCCCCATCGACATGGACGCGGAGGCGGACCGCCTGCGCGCGACGATGGACGAGATCGGCTGCGTCAACATCTTCCTGTCGGAGGGTGCCGGCGTACCCGAGATCGTCGCCGCGATGGAGGCGGCCGGTGAGGAGGTCCCCCGGGACCCCTTCGGCCACGTCAAGCTCGACCGCGTCAACCCCGGCGAGTGGTTCGCCCAGCAGTTCGCCCAGCGGGTCGGCGCCGAGAAGACCATGGTCCAGAAGAGCGGCTACTTCTCCCGTTCCGCCCCCGCGAACGAGGCCGACCGGACGCTGATCCGGCAGATGGCGACGGTCGCCGTCGAGGCGGCCCAGCAGGGCGTCGCCGGTGTGGTCGGGCAGGACGAGGAGCGCGACGACCAGCTGCGCACGATCGAGTTCGACCGGATCGCGGGTGGGAAGGCGTTCGACACCTCGGTGGACTGGTTCCAGACGGTCCTCAAGCGCACCGGTCAGGTCTGAGCGGCCGAGGCGACCAGCCACTCCCGTCGCCCGGAGCCGTCCCAGCGACGGACCGCGGAGGCCACGACCGGCATACCGACCGGAGCGTCACGCTCCAGCTGCTGGGTGACCAGGTCGACGGCCCGGTCGACGTCCTGCTCAGCGACCCGGCGGGCCAGCGTCACGTGCGGTACCCATCGCGCCGGCGCGGAGAGGCTGTCGGGCGCCACCGCGCCCGCGGCCGCAACGGCGGCCTGGAGCGCGCGCATACCCTCGCTCGGCTCGAGCCGGCGCACGAGCACCCACGGGCCGCGCCCGAACAGGGTGACCGCGCCCCAGGTGGCGTCCACCGGGAGGCGGCCACGGACCGCGTCGACCACGGCGGACTCCGCCTCGTCCGATAGGCCGGGTACGGCGACGAGGGTCGTGTGCGGGCGGTTGCTCGGTGCGGTGTGGCGGGCCTGGGACGGGAGGCCGGCGTCCAGCAGTGCCGCCCACACCCGGAGGACGCCGCGTTGGGCCTCCGGTTCCAGGAGCAGCTCGACGGACTGGACCACCGCACGAAGCGTAGGTGAACCGGATCGGCCTACCCGTCGTCTTCCCGTCCGCCGACCCTGCCCGTGGCCGGCGCCCCGGCAGGGGGGCGGCGCCGGCCACGGGAGGGGCGACAATCGACGGACGGAACCGCAGCGGGAGGGAGGTCGGTCGTGCCGCTGGACGAGGCAGTGGTGGCGGAGATCTACCGCGAGCACGGTCCGGTCCTGCGCCGGTTCGTCGGCCGGACCTCGCTCGACCCGGGGCGCACCGAGGACGTCGTCCAGGAGGTGATCCTGCGGGTCTGGAAGCAGGCGCCGCACGTGACGAGCATGCGGGCCTACCTGCTCCAGACCGCCCGCAACATGCTCATCGACATGCACCGCACCGCCGGACGGCGCGTCGTGGAGGTCGCGGCCGACCGGGACGACGACTCGCGCGCCCGGCTCGACCCCCGCACCCCCAACCCGGAGAAGGACATCGACCGCGCCCTCGACCAGATCCTCGTCGAGGAGGCGCTGGCCCGGCTGCAGCCCGACCACCGCCGCGTGGTCGTCGCCCTCTACTACCAGCGGCTCAGCGTCGCGGAGGCTGCCGACCACCTCGGCATCCCGGCGGGGACCGTGAAGTCCCGCGCCTACTACGCCGTGCGCTCGCTGCGCACCGTGCTCGACGAGATGGGGGTGACCCAGTGACCGCCGGACCGGCCCCCGAAGCCGAGCACGCGGAGCTGCAGCAGCTCCTCGGCGCCTTCGTTCTCGGAGGCCTCGACACCGCCGAGCACCACGCGTTCTCACGTCATCTGCGCACCTGCTCGGTATGCCAGCGCGAGGCGGCTCAGCTCTCCGGCCTGCCGGCGCTGCTGGATCTCGTCGAGCCGGGTTCCGAGTCCGCGTCCGCCGAAGGCACGCTGCCCGACCCGGATGCGCCGGCCCCCGCCGAGACCGTCGCCCCCGTCGCGCTCCTCGACCGCGTCCGCGCGGAGCGGCGCCGTCGACGGTGGCGGTTCGGGGCGGTGGCCGCGGCGCTGGTGCTCCTCGCGGGGGCGATCGGCGCGGCGATCGGGCCGGTCACGAACCGGCTCAACGCCCCGCCCACCCGCGGCCTGGTCGCGGCCGCGGCCCCGCTGACGCCCGGGCAGTCGGCCCCCGCCCAGGTCGAGATCGACCTGGTGACGCGCAACTGGGGCACCCAGCTGGACGTCCGGGGTTCCAGCCTGCCGGCCGGCGAGGTGCTGTTCCTCGCGGTGACCGACCGCGACGGCCACCAGTACGACGTGGCCAGCTGGACCGGCACGTCCAGCGGACGCACCGTCCTCACGGCGGCGTGCTGGATGAAGCCCGGCGACATCGTCCAGATCCAGGTCCACACCCGGGCGGGCACCCCGGTCGCCACGGCGACCGCCTGAGCCGCTGGCCCCGCTGTGGGGCGGACATGTCGGAGACGTTGCTCTCCGCTCCGCAACACCTGACGACGTCGTCGATCGTTGCGGCGGATCGCTTGACGTCGAGCTCGAGCGGAGGCCCGCTACTCGCTCGGACACGTCCGCGCACGCCCGTCGCGCAAACTTCTGCCCAACTGCGGAGAAGTATTCCGACAAATCGGATATCGGCCGTCGATAGCTCATCACGTGCGGGGTTGTTGTCGTCGGCGCTCGCCTAGGCTCAGTCGGTGCGGATCGTCTCTCTTCTGCCCTCCACCACGGAGATCCTGTTCGCGGTGGGTGCCGGGGACGACGTCGTCGGCGTGACGTTCGAGTGCGACTACCCGACCGAGGCCCGCACCCGCCGGATCGTGTCGACGTCCGCCCTGCCCGAGGGCCTCGGCGCCGCCGAGATCGACCGGGTGGTCAGCGAGCGGATGCGGGCCGGCGAGGACCTCTACCACCTCGACGAGGGCGCCCTGGCCGGCCTGGACGCCGACCTCGTCGTCACCCAGGACCTCTGCGCCGTATGCGCCGTGGACGTCTCGGTGGTCGACGAGGCGCTGGCCCACCTCGGCTGCCGGGCCGACGTCCTGACCATCGACCCGCACACCCTCGACGAGGTGCTCGCCTCGGTCGTGACGCTGGGCCGGTCGAGTGGCCGGGCGGCAGCGGCGGAGCTGCTCGTGGGCCGCCTCCGTGAACGGCTGCGCCGGATCGACGCCGCCGTCGCCGGTCGGCCGCGCCCCGATGCGCTGGTCCTCGAGTGGACCGACCCGCCGTTCGCGCCCGGACACTGGGTGCCGGAGATGGTCGCACGGGCCGGGGGCTCCAGTGTGCTCGGGACGACCGGCGAGAAGTCGTTCCGGACCACGTGGGACGCGGTGGCCGCGTCCCGACCCGAGATCGTCGTGGTGGCGCCGTGCGGCTACCACCTCGCCGGGGCCACCGAACTGGGCGTGGACCTGGTCGCCAGTGACGTGCTGCCGACCGGCATACCGGTGTGGGCCGTCGACGCGAACGCGTCGTTCGCCCGTCCCGGTCCCCGGCTGGTCGACGGCGTCGAGGCGTTGGCGGCGATCTTCCACCCGGAGGTCGTCGGCGCTCCGGACCCGGGGATGGCCCGCCGCATCGCCTGAGTGGCAGGATCGTCGGCCGTGACCGAGGACGAGATCATCGCGTTCGCCGCCGCCCTGCCGGACGTCACCGTCGAGACGGCAGGCGCCGATTCCGGGGCGCCCGAGGTGGCCTGGGGCGACTCGTTCGTCTACGACGACCCTCCGGGGGCCGAACCCGAGCCGCCGGACCGTCGTTGGCCGTTCGCGACCGTCGTCGTGCACGACTACGCGGGCTTCGACGAGTCGTCCCGCCTCGACCGGGAGGGGGTCTTCCGGGTGAACGTCAACGTCGGCAAGCGCCGGTTCGAGGAGCTGGTGGGCTACCCGCCCTCCCAGCACGGGGCGCGCCGCGACGAGCACGACTACGCCGAGCTCGACCGGGTGCTCCCCCACCCGGAGTACGGCCAGCAGGCGTGGGTATGCGTCGTCTCGCCCGGCGACCGGACCGCGGACCTCGTGCGGGCTCTTCTCGCGGAGGCCCGCGACCGCGCCGCAGCGCGCCGGCGCCCGCGGGAGTGACCGCCGGCCGGTCCTAGCGACTCTCGCCGGTCAGCTGACGGTGCAGCGCCGCGTCGTCCCGGACCGCCCAGTGCTCGGCGCCCCGCTCCCCTCGCATCCGGATCAGGTGCATCTGGCGGTAGTCGAACGCCCGACCGGTCGCGGGCAAGCCGAAGAAGTCGCCGGTGTGGCGCCCGCTGTGGCGGCAGTAGATCGCCACCGTGTCGCCGTCGCTGATGACCTTCTCGATGTCCCAACGCTGGTCCGAGAACGCCCGGTCGAGCAGCTGCATGTAGAAGACCACGCTGTCCGGCCCCGGAGGCACACCAGGCGGCGCCTCGTGGTTGACGAAGTCCTCCGTGACCGCTTCCCGGAGGGCCGTTTCGTCGTTGCTCGGGAAGATCTCCTCGAGGACGCGGCGGGCGGCGGCCTTGATCTGGTCCGGGCCAAGGGTCCGGCTCTCGACGGCGTGTCCCGTCGTGGTGTCAATATTCATGCCAGTATCATTCTCCTCAATGTCTCCCGACACAACCCCCCGACGCCGATACGACGCGAGCCGGCGACGCGAGCAGGCCGCCGCTACCCGCCACCGCATCGTCGAGGCGGCGGCGGAGCTGTTCGTCGAGCGGGGCTACGCCGGCACGACGATCCCGGCGATCGCCGCCGGGGCGGGCGTCGCGGTGGAGACGGTCTACCGGTCTGCCGCCGGCAAGGCCGGGCTCCTCGCGGCCGCGGTCCAGGCGGCGCTCGCCGGTGGCGTCGAGCGTTCGGAGCGCCCGGTCGAGCAGCGCGAGGGCATCCGCCGGGTCATCGAGGAGCCGGACCCGCGGCGGCAGCTGGCGGCCTACGCGCATACCCAGCCTGGCGTGTGGAGCCGCGTCGGACCGCTGCTCCGGGTCCTCGACAGCGCCGCGTCGTCCGATCCTGCGTTGCAGCAGCTGCAGGCCGAGCTGGCGGCCCAACGGCTCACCGGTATGCGTCGTCTCGCCGACTTCCTGCACGGCCAGGGCCGGCTCCGGCCGGGCCTGGCCCCCGACCGGGCCGCCGACCTGGTCTGGACCCTCTGCGCCCAGGCCAACTTCGACGCGCTGGTCGGGCAGCGCGGCTGGACGCATCGCGCGTACGAGTCGTGGCTGGCCGACATGCTCGCCGCCGCGCTGTTGCCGGAGTAGGGCGTCCAGGGTCCTCCCAGGTGGCCCGGCGTAGCGTGCGAAGCATGGAACTCGGCATCCACCTCGCGAACTTCACCTGGTCCGGCGGACCCTCGACCTTCGTCACCGACCTGGCGCGGACCGCGAAGCTGGCCGAGGACGTCGGCGTCCGGAAGCTCTCGGTCATGGACCACGTATGGCAGATCGGGCACATCGGGCCGCCGGAGCACGAGATGCTCGAGGCCTACACCACCCTCGGCTACCTCGCCGCGGTGACCGAGAGGGTCGAGCTGCTCGCGTGGGTGACCGCTGCCGTCTACCGCGAGCCCGGCCTCCTGGCCAAGGAGGTCACCACCCTCGACGTCCTGTCCGGCGGCCGCGCCTGGCTCGGCATCGGCGCCGCCTGGAACGAGGAGGAGTCCGTCGGGCTCGGGCTGCCGTTCCCCGCGACCGCGGAGCGCTTCGAGCGCCTCGAGGAGACGCTGCAGATCTGCCTGCAGATGTGGAGCGACAGCGACGCGCCCTACAAGGGCCGGCACTACCGGCTGGGCCGGACCCTCAACTCACCGCAGTCGGTGCAGCGACCGCACCCGCCGATCCTCATCGGAGGAGGCGGGGAGAAGAAGACGCTGCGGATGGTGGCGCAGTACGCCGACGCCTGCAACCTCTTCGACTCCCCCGAGCTGGAGCGCAAGCTCGACATCCTGCGCGAGCACTGCGCGACGATCGGTCGCGACTACGGCACGATCGCCAAGACCGTGATGTGCCCGATCGACCCAGGGCCCGACGGCGAGAACGTCGACGCGATCCTGGCCCACCTCAAGGAGCTCGCCGCGCTCGGCGTCGAGCACGTGCACAGCCGGGGCTTGGACGGGTCGCGTACCGACTGGCTCGAGGTCATCGGAGAGCGGATCATCCCCGAGATCAGCCAGTTCTAGTCACCCGACGAGAGCAGCGGCAGGACCTCGGCGGCGAGGCGCTCCATCTGGGTCGCGTCGTCGTAGAGCGGGTGCAGGACCACCAGGTCGGTCCCCGCGTCGAGGATCGACTGCAGCACCTCGGCGACGTCGGCCGGCCGCCCGGAGACACCGACCCGACCGACGCCCGTCGTCCCGAAGTACCCGTACAGCCCCTCGAGCGCCTCGGTCAGCCTGGACTGCGCCATCGCCGGGTCGTCCTCGACGGCGAGGTAGACCCGCTTGGCCACCCGGAACGTCCCCGGCTCACGTCCGGCCCGTTCGAGCTCCTCGTGGACGAACCGCGCCTGCTCCAGGTAGTCCGCCGTCATGGTGGACCCCGCTCCGATGAACCCGTCGCCGAGGCGGACGGCGCGACGCAAGGCGTCGGGGTGGCCGCCGCCCAGCCAGATCGGCGGGTACGGCTTCTGGAGCGGCTTCGGCTCCATGGCCAGCCCCTGGCCCTGCCAGAACCGGCCGTCGACGTCGAACCGGTCCTGGGTCCAGGCCGCCTGCATGAGGCGCAGGCCCTCGGTGAACCGCGCGACGAACGCCTCGCGCTCGATCCCGAAGGCACCGAACGCCCGGAACCCGCCTCCGGACCCGAGCCCGACCTCGAGCCGGCCGCCACTGACCTGGTCCAGCGTGGCGATCGCCTTGGCCAGGTGCAGCGGGCTGGCCAGGGTGCTGACGTAGACCGCGCAGCCCAGCCGCATCCGGTCGGTGTAGGCCGCGCACAGCGCGAGCAGGACGTTCGAGTCGAGGTTCGGCGCCGACCCGATGACCTGTTCGGTCACCCACGCGCCGGCAAACCCGAGCTCCTCGGCCCGGGCGAGGTAGGCGCGCAGGGCCTCCCGGTCGAAGGTGCCGTCGGCGACGAGCTGCGGGACGGAGATCGCGAACTCGGCCACCCGCATACCTAGTTGCTGAGGAACCCGAGCAGGTCGGCGCGGGTGAGCACCCCGACCGGCTTGCCCTCGTCGGTGACGAGCACCGCGTCGCCGCGCTCGAGCTCGTGGCGGGCGACGCTGACCTTCTCGCCCGACCCGACGAGCGGGAGCCCGGCCTCCATGTGCTGCTCGACGGCGTCGGCGAGGTGCGCCTTGCCGGTGAACAGCAGCTCGAGGAGGGCGCGCTCGCTGACCGAGCCCGCCACCTCGCCCGAGGTGACCGGCGGCTCGGCCTTGACGACCGGCATCTGCGAGACGCCGTACTCCCGCAGAATGCTGATCGCCGTCCGGATCGTCTCGCCCGGGTGGGTGTGGACGAGGGCCGGCAGGCGGGCGCCTTTGCTGTCCAGGACGTCGCCGACCGTCGTCTCCCCGTCCGCGCCCAGGAACCCGTAGGAGCTCATCCAGTCGTCGTTGAAGATCTTCGACATGTAGCCGCGGCCGGAGTCCGGCAGCAGCACGACGACGACCGCCTCGGCGGGCAGGCTCTCGGCCGCGCGCAACGCCGCGACGACCGCCATCCCGCACGAGCCACCGACCAGCAGCCCTTCCTCGCGAGCGAGCCGGCGGGTCATCGCGAAGGAGTCCGCGTCGGAGACCGCGATGACCTCGTCGACCACCGTCGGGTCGTAGGCGGTGGGCCAGAAGTCCTCGCCGACCCCCTCGACGAGGTAAGGCCGGCCGGTACCGCCGGAGTAGACCGAGCCCTCGGGGTCGGCGCCGACGATCCGCACGGCGCCGTCGGACACCTCCTTGAGGTAGCGCCCGGTGCCGCTGATCGTGCCGCCGGTGCCGATGCCGGTGACGAAGTGGGTGACCCGACCGTCGGTGTCCGACCAGATCTCCGGTCCGGTGGTCTCGTAGTGGCTCTGCGGCCCCATCGGGTTGGCGTACTGGTTGGGCTTCCAGGCGCCGTCGATCTCGCGGACCAACCGGTCGGACACCGAGTAGTAGGAGTCCGGGTGCTCCGGCGCGACCGCCGTGGGGCAGACGACCACGCGGGCGCCGTATGCGCGCAGCACGTCCTGCTTGTCCTGGCTGACCTTGTCCGGGCACACGAACACGCAGTCGTACCCGCGCTTCTGGGCGACGATCGCCAGGCCCACCCCGGTGTTGCCGGAGGTCGGCTCGACGATGGTGCCGCCGGGCTTCAGCTCACCGGACTGCTCGGCGGCCTCGATCATCCGCAGCGCGATGCGGTCCTTCACCGAGCCGCCCGGGTTCATGTACTCGATCTTGGCGAGCACGGTGCAGGCTATTCCGTCGGTCACGGCGGACAGCTTGACGAGGGGCGTGTTCCCGACGAGGTCGGCGAGGTGTTCGGCGTACTTCACGGGACCATCCTGCCTCCTTTCCGCATGGCCACCGCACTGTCCACCAACCCGGTCCTTCCCGCTCAGGGAAGCGTCGTACGGTGGACACCGGACACCCGGAGACTGGGGGCAGCCTCAGGTCCGGGGCACGTGGGATACCGGGTGGGGGATGCGATGGGACGTGCACGGCGCGCGCGCCGGATCGCCCAGACCGCTGCCTACGGCGGCGGTTTCGGAGTGGCGGGGATCGGCGTGCTGGGCGTGGTGGGCTACGGCCTGATCAAGGCCGAGGCGTTGCTGGCGCGTAAGGCGATCGGCATCATCGAGGACGAGGCCCCTGAGGACGACGGCCTCTACGGCGCCGCACCGGGACCCCCGCTCGATCTGCTCGTCCTCGGTGACAGCAGCGCCGCCGGCCTCGGAGCCGACATCGGGCTCCAGACGATCGGGGCCATCCTCGCGACGGGGGTCTCCGCGTTCGGCGGTCGCCGGGTCCGCCTCACCAACGTGGCGGTCGTGGGCGCCGTGTCCGGTGACCTCGGCGTCCAGGTGGCCAACGCGCTCGACCGGGTGCCCCATCCGGACGCCGCCGTGGTCCTCATCGGGACCAACGACGTCACCCACCGCATCGACAAGTCGATCGCCGTGCGGCACCTCGAGGCCGCGGTCCGCCGGCTGCGCGACGCCGGCGCCGAGGTCGTCGTCGGCACGTGTCCCGACCTCGGGGCGCTGCAGCCGGTCGCGCAGCCGCTCCGCACGTTGGCGCGACGCTGGAGCCGAGACCTCGCCGCCGCCCAGACCGTCGCGGTCGTCACCGCGGGCGGCCGCACGGTCTCGCTGGGCAACATCCTCGGGCCGGAGTTCGAGCAGCGTCCTCACGAGATGTTCAGCCAGGACCGGTTCCACCCCTCCGCGGCCGGGTATGCGCGGGCCGCCGCGGTCCTGCTCCCCACCCTCTGCTCCGCGCTCGGCCTGTTCGACGAGGACGTCGTGCTGGGGCTGGACCGCAGCCGCGGCGAGCGGGTCACGCCGGTGTCGCGCGCGGCCACCAGTGCGGTCCGCGACCCCGGCACCGAGGTGAGCCCGACCGAGATCGGCGGCCAGACCCGCGGCCCGCTCGGCCGGTGGGCGGTGGTCCTGCACCGGGTCCGCCGGCCCTTCCCCACCCGCGCCGGTGACCCGCCTACCGCGTCCGGCGGCGACGACACACCGAGCGACCAGGTCGAGCCGTCCGCCGGGGGCCTGACCGTGAGCCGCCGGACCGGCATACCATCGGACGGGACGAGGTAAGCGAGCGCTCACCCGTCGTCGTTGTCGTCGTCAAGGAGGACCGCCGTGGCCAGCTCTCGTGAGGCCGTCATCGTCGCCACCGCCCGCAGCCCGATCGGGCGGGCGTTCAAGGGCTCGCTCAAGGAGATCCGCCCCGACGACCTCTCGGTCCAGATGCTGCGGGCCGTGCTCGACAAGGTGCCGGGGCTCGACCCGCAGGACATCGACGACCTCTACTGGGGCTGCGCGGAGCCGTCCGGACGCCAGGGCGCCAACCTCGCCCGGGTGGTGGCGGTGCTGGCGGGCTACGACCAGCTGCCAGGAGCGACCATCAACCGGTTCTGCGCCTCGAGCGTCCAGACGACCCGGATGGCCTACCACGCGATCAAGGCCGGCGAGGGCGACGTCTTCGTCTCGGGCGGCGTCGAGTGCGTCTCGCAGTACCTCAGCTGGGCCGGTGCCGGCGGCGCCGACGACGAGGCCCGGAACCCGCTGTTCGGCGAGTCGATGTCCCGCACCGTCGAGACGGCCACGAGCAACGCCACCTGGACCGACCCGCGGGCGAACGGCCTCCTGCCCGACGTCTACATCGCCATGGGACAGACCGCCGAGAACGTCGCGACGTCGCTCGGGATCACCCGCGAGCGTCAGGACGAATGGGGCGTGACCAGCCAGAACCGCGCCGAGAAGGCCATCGCCAACGGGTTCTTCGAACGCGAGATCACCCCGGTGACCATGCCGGACGGCCGCGTCGTCTCGGCCGACGACGGGCCGCGCCCGGGCGTCACCATCGAGGGCGTCAGCGGCCTCAACCCGGTGTTCCGGCCCAATGGCACCGTCACCGCCGGCAACTGCTGCCCGCTCAACGACGGGGCGGCCGCGGTGGTCGTCATGAGCGACGCCAAGGCCGCCGCGCTCGGCCTCACCCCGCTCGCCCGGGTCGTCGCCACGGGTGTCTCGGGCCTGTCCCCCGAGATCATGGGCCTCGGCCCGATCGACGCGTCGAAGCAGGCCCTGGCCCGGGCCGGGATGACCATCGGTGACATGGACCTCTACGAGATCAACGAGGCCTTCGCTGCGCAGGTCCTGCCGAGTGCCGACGCTCTCGGGATGGACCTCGACAAGCTCAACGTCCACGGCGGCGCGATCGCGCTGGGCCACCCGTTCGGGTCCACCGGCGCGCGCATCACGACGACGCTGCTCAACGGGATGCAGGAGCGGGACGCCCAGTTCGGTCTCGAGACGATGTGCGTCGGAGGCGGCCAGGGCATGGCCATCATCTACGAGCGCCTCAGCTGAGGTCGCGCCGCAGCCGCTCCAGCTGCGGCGCCGGGTCGAGACCCGCCTGCATGGCGTCGTAGGTCATCACCGTCAGCTGGTCCATCACCGCTCGCGGGCCGAGGTCGGGCACGTCGACGCGCGCTCGCCCCTCCAGGTCGGCCACCGCGTCGGCCAGCTCCTGGACCACCGGCCGGACCACCGGCATACGCGAAAGCGCCTGGTCGAGCGGCAGCTGCTGCCACCGCTCGACCAGGCGCCGAAGCTCGGAGTCCGACGACAACCGGTCAGCCGCGAAGACGGGCCAGCAACCGCAGGATCTCGAGGTACAGCCAGATCAGCGTGACGATGAGGCCGTGCGCGAGCAGCCAGGAGTACTTCTCCGGCAGCCCGGCGCTGACCGCCCTCTGGACGTCGTCGAAGTCGACGGCCAGCGAGTAGGCGGCCAGGCCCACCCCGAGCAGCGAGATGCCGATGCCGAGGAGGCCGCTGCCGCCGAAGCCCCATCCGCTGGTCCAGCCGAACATCAGGGCGACGACGTTGACCACGCTGAACAGCAGGTAGCCGATCAGCATCATCCCGAAGATCTTGCGGCTGCGGCTGGTCACCTTGATCAGACCGAACTGGTAGCCCGCGAACATCCCGAGGAACGTGCACAGCGTGGCGATGACGGCGGTCATGACGATGCCCGGCCAGCGCTGCTCCATCACCTGGCTGAACGCGCCGACGAAGCCGCCCTCCACGACGGCGTAGAGCAGGATCAGCGGCACGCTGATGGTCTTCATGAAGGCGATCGCCAAGCCGATGACCAGGCCGAGCAGCATGCCGCCGACCCAGATCGGCGTGAGCAGGCCCGGGTTGCCGCGGGTGAGGTACCAGCAGCCGGCAGCGGCCGCGAGAACCAGCACGAACAGGCCGAACGTCTTCATGATGACGTCGTCGAACGTCACCCGACCGGTCTGGATGGGCCCCGCCGGCGGAGCGTCGTACATCTGCTCCAGCTGGTCGTTGGTCGTGCGGTCCTGGACGCCCTGCATCCCGGCGGGGTTGTACCCCGGCGCCGGCTGACCGGCGCGCTGGCCGAACCCGGCGTACCCCTGTTGGATCTCCCGGTTCACCTGCGAGAACACGGGGTTGCTGCTGGCCATCCTGGCTCCTTGACGTCGAGGCGGCGTTCCCAAGGAACTCTCAGGAACGCGTAGGTCTAAGGATAAGGCGAGCGAGCGAGCGACTAAGTTCCCGGTCCCCCCTAGGGTCGAATCGTGACCTCCGCGTTCCTCGACGTGCCGGTGCTGCGCGGCCGCCACGTCGTGCTCGAACCGCTGGCTCCCGAGCACGAGGCCGAGCTGTCCGAGGCGGTCCTGGAAGGCGAGCTGTGGCGGCTCTGGGTGACCCGGATCCCCTCCCCCGAGGGGATGGCCGCGGAGATCCAGCGGCGCCTCACCGAGCACGAGACCGGCACGATGGTGCCGTGGGCCGTGCGGGACGCCCGGACCGGACGCGCCGTCGGGATGACGACCTACATGAACGTGCGCGCCGACAACCGCCGGCTGGAGATCGGGTCGACCTGGCTGTCGATGGGGGCACAGCGGACGGCCGTCAACCCGGAGGCCAAGCTGCTCCTGCTCACCCGGGCCTTCGAGGTCCTCGACTGCGTCGCCGTCGAGTTCCGCACCCACTGGCACAACCGCCGGTCCCGCCGTGCCATCGAGGCCCTCGGCGCCAAGCAGGACGGCGTCCTGCGCAACCAGGATCTCTGGATGGACGGCACGGTGCGCGACGTCGTCGTCTACTCGGTCATCGACGCGGAGTGGCCCTCCGTGCGGCTCGGTCTGCGCGAACGCCTCCGGGCGTATGCGAGTGACTGACGGCGAGCGTCCAAGGACTGACCAGGCGGGGGCTCCCGTGGCACCATGACCCGGGGCCACCGTGGGTCTCGACTCCCGTTAGGACCGGACATGTCGCATCCGCCCGTCGCCCGTCGCCTCTCGCTGCTCGGCGTCCTCGCGCTCCTGACCGTCGGGAGCAGTCTGGCGGCCCTGCCCGCCGTCGCGGCGGCGAGCCCCGGCGTGACCAGCGTCGTCGCTCCCGCCGCAGCGCCGCTCACCGACCACGAGTACGTCGCGCTCGGCGACTCCTTCACCGCCGACTGGGGCGTCAACCCGGTCGCCGCCGACCAGCCGTCGTCGGGGTGCATCCAGTCGACCAACAACTATCCCCACCAGGTCGCGGCCAACCTTGGCCTGAGGCTGACCGACGTCAGCTGCGCCGGGGCGCTCACCACCAACATGACCCAGTCGCAGACGACGTTCCCCGACGGCAAGTCGCACCCGGCGGCGCCGCCCCAGTTCAACGCGCTCAGGCCGACGACCCAGATCGTCACCATCGGCATCGGGGGGAACGACTTCGGCTTCGGCGACATCGCCGGAGCCTGTGCGGTCAACCCGATCACCCAGTACGTCTTCGGCGACAACTGGCCGAAGTACTACTCCACCTGCAAGGCCTACTACGACCCGAGCGGGACGCCAGCGGACGACATGCTGCGAGAGCGCATCACCAAGGTGGTCGCCCCCGCGGTCAAGCAGACCATCACGGAGATCCGGGCGCGCAGCCCCAGGGCGGCCATCTTCTTCGTCGACTACCTGGCGCTCGCCCCCGACCGGGCCCACGCGCCGGACCCCGCCACCTACCCCGACTCGTGCTACGAGTCGCTGCTCTACAGCCAGTCGTTCCCGTTCGGCGGCGTGGACACCGAGTACCTCTCCGACCTCCAGACGTTGTTCAACAGGACCATGTCCGACACCGCGAGGGAGGCCGGTGCGACGGTGGTCTCGACGTACGAGAAGAGCCTCAGCCACTCCCCGTGCTACGGCACGGCCGACCCCTGGGTGAACGGGATCACGACGGCGCTGACCGCCGTCAGCCCGTCCCCGACGGAATCGCCGGCCCCCCGGCCCACCCCGACCGGCACGCCGACCGGGTCGCCCCTCGACTCGCAGCTCGGCAGCTCCGACGTCGCGATCGGTAGCCTCCACCCCAACATCGAGGGCGCCATCCAGCAGGCCGAGTCGGTCACCTTCACGATCCTGCGGACCCTCACCGGAGCTGAGGTCGGCACGCCGTCGCCGACGACGGTCACCTCGACGGCCACCGTCACCGAGACCGTGACGTCGACCGCGACGGTGACCGCAACGCCGGGTTCGAGCTCGTCCTCCACCGCCTCGGCGTCGAGCTCGCCGCTCGGCTCAACCGGTCGCACGGACCCGCCCGCCGCAGCCGCCCGGTCGGGCCTCGCCAGCACGGGGTCGT
>CAVWQU010000042.1:0-70480 GCA_963757225.1 uncultured Actinomycetota bacterium | reverse complement strand
TCCTTCGCCGAGTCCGAGCTGGAGGACGACCTCAGCTCGTGGCTGGCCGACCACGACGTCGCCGAGGAGTGGCTGCTCGCCCCGCCCCTGGCCGCCGCCGGCGCCGACGTGGAGTGGTGCGAACGGGTTGCCGACGTCGTGCCCGGTGCCCTTCTCAGCCCCGGCGTGGACTGGGTGGCCAGCGCCCAGTCGATGGACGGGTTGCTGGCGGAGGTCAAGGAGTCCACCGGCCGGATCTCGGGACTCGTGGCGCGGGTCCGCTCCTACACCCAGCTGGACCGAGCCTCGCTGCAGGCCACCGACATCCCCGAAGGCCTCGACAGCACGCTAGTGATGCTCGGGCACAAGCTCGGCCGGGGCGTGGTCGTCGAACGCGACTACGGCCCGGACGTGCCGCGGATCGAGGCGATGCCGGCCGAGCTGAACCAGGTGTGGACCAACCTCATCGACAACGCGGTCGACGCGATGGGCGGCCAGGGGACCCTGCGGGTCCGCACGCGGCTCGACGATCTCGGCTGGGTCGTCGTGGAGGTCGAGGACACCGGCCCGGGCATGAGCCCGGAGACGGCCAAGCACGTCTTCGAGCCGTTCTACACGACCAAGCCGGTCGGGCAGGGGACCGGGCTGGGCCTCGACATCTCCCGCCGGATCATCGCCGACCACCACCACGGCGAGATCTCCGTCGACTCGGCTCCCGGCCGCACGGTGATGCGGGTGCGGCTACCGGTCCGCTGAGCCGCTGCGGCGACGAGATCCCGCGATCCGTGGGCCGGTCCCTTTACGCGGCGGGGTCAGCGCCGCCGCCTCGATGGCCGCCTTGCGCGCCGCCTCCGCGGCGTCGCGCTTCTCGGCCTCGTCGATCGCGAGGTCGATCTCGGCCCGCGTCAGGGCCCCCTCGCGCAACGTCAGGGGAGCGGTGCCGGTGCAGTCGAGGATGGTCGAGGCCGGGCCGCCGGAGGCCGGGCCACCGTCGAGGTAGACCGCCACCGACGCACCGAGCTGCTCCTGCGCCTCCGCCACGGTCTGCGCCGGCGGGCGCCCGGTGAGGTTCGCGCTGGTGACCGCCATCGGGCCGGCCTGACCGAGCAGCGAGAGGGCGATCTCGTGGTCGGGCATCCGGAGGGCGACGGTCCCGTTCGTCTCGCCGAGGTCCCACGACAAAGACGGCTGCGACTCGAGCACGATGGTGAGGGCGCCGGGCCAGAAGCGGTCGATGAGGTGGCGGACGTAGCCGGGGACCGACCGGGCCAGGCCGTCGACGGTGCGCGCGTTGGGGACCAGGACCGGGGGCGGCATGTCGCGACCGCGGCCCTTCGCGGCGAGCACCGCGGTCACGGCGGCGGCGTCGAAGGCGTCGCACCCGATCCCATAGACGGTGTCGGTCGGCAGGACGACGACCTGGCCCGACTGGACGGCCCGCGCCGCAGCCTCGATCCCGGCCGCCAGGCCCTCCGGCGTGGTGCAGTCGAAGACCTCACTCATGCGCGTCACTCAACCTCGTCACGACCTCGGACCCTATGACGAGTCGCCACGACGCAGCGCGGCCGGCCCACCAGGTCGACGTGGTCGATGACCCGGTCCCAGTCCCCTGCGGCGGCGAGCGCCCGCGGGAGCGAGGCTCCCTGCGTCTCGGCGTGCTCCATCACGAGGGTGCCGCCGTCGCGCAGCAGCTCGGCCGCGCGAGCAGCCATCTCGAGCGGGAGGGCCAGTCCGTCGGCGCTGCCGCCATAGAGGGCCTCGCTCGGGTCGTGGTCGCGGACCTCGGGGTCGACCGGGACCTGGCCGTCGGGGATGTAGGGCGGGTTGCAGGTGACGACGTCCACTGACCCCACGAGCTCCGGGTACGCGTGTCGTGCGTCGCCCCGGTCGACCGTCACGTCCAGCCCGAGCCGGTCGCGGTTTCGCACCGCCCACGCGTGGGCGAGGTCGGTGAGCTCGACGGCATACACCGTTGCGCCCGGGCATTCCTGCTTCACCGCGAGGGCGATCGCGCCCGACCCGGTGGCGAGGTCGACGACGACCGGGTCGCTGCGTCCCGCCAGGGGGCGCAGCGCGAGGTCGACGAGCAGCTCGGTCTCGGGCCGCGGGACGAACACGCCCGGCCCGACCTCCAGCTCCAGCCCCCGGAAGTAGGCGCGGCCGGTGAGGTGCTGAAGCGGCACCCGGGTGGCGCGCTCGGCGACGAGGTCCGCGTACCCCTCCGGGGCGTCGACGCCGCCGAGGACCATCAGCCTTCGGGTCTCGCTGACGTCCTCGCCGCGCAGGTGGGCGGCGAGCTGCAGGGCGTCCACGGGAGCGGACGCGACGCCGGCCTCGGCCAGCGTCATCGTCGCGCGCCGGACCGCGTCCCGGAGCTCCGTCACTCGCCGGCCACCGCCGCGAGGCGGGCCTCCTCATCGGCCGCGACGCACGAGCCGATCACGGCGTCCAGGTCGCCGTCGAGGACCGCGTCGAGGTTGTAGGCCTTGAACCCGGTCCGGTGGTCGCTGAGCCGGTTCTCGGGGAAGTTGTAGGTGCGGATCCGTTCGCTGCGGTCCACGGTCCGCACCTGGCTGCGGCGGGCCGCGGACGCCTCGGCCTCCGCCTGCTCCTTGGCCGCCTGGTGCAGCCGCGCGCGGAGGACCCGCAGGGCGGCCTCCTTGTTCTGCAGCTGCGACTTCTCGTTCTGGCAGGACACGACGATGCCCGTCGGCAGGTGGGTGATCCGGACGGCGGAGTCGGTCGTGTTGACGCTCTGGCCGCCGGGTCCGGACGAGCGGTAGACGTCGACCCGGATGTCGTTCGGGTGGATCTCGACCTCGTCGGTCTCCTCGACCTCCGGCATGACGAGCACGCCGGCGGCACTGGTGTGGATACGTCCCTGGCTCTCGGTGACCGGTACCCGTTGCACGCGGTGCACGCCGCCCTCGAACTTCAGCATCGCCCACGGCGCCTCGCCCGGCTGCGGAGTGCCCTTGGCCTGCACCGTGAGCCGGGCCTCCTTGTAGCCGCCCAGGTCCGACTCGGTGGCGTCGGTGACCTCGGCGCGCCAGCCCCGTTTCTCGGCGTAGCGCAGGTACATCCGCAGCAGGTCGCCCGCGAAGAGGGCCGACTCCTCACCGCCCTCCCCCGCCTTGACCTCGAGGATGACGTCGCGGTCGTCGTCGGGGTCACGCGGCACGAGCAGGTGACGCAGGTGCTCTCGCGCCGCATCGGCGGTCGCCTCGAGCGCCGGCACCTCCGCGGCGAACGACTCGTCCTCGGGCGCCAGCTCGCGGGCGGCGGCGAGGTCGCCCTCGGCCGCCTCGAGGGCCCGGTATGCGGCGACGGTCGGCGCGAGTGCGGCGTACCGCTTGTTGAGGGTCCGCACGAGCGTCTGGTCGCCGAACACCTCGGGGTCGGCGAGGCGCTGCTCGAGGTCGGTGTACTCCTCGAGGACGGCGCGGCCGCCGTCGACGACGGACTCGCTCACGGCTCTCCCTCCTCGCGGAACATCCGGCCCACACAACGAGATCGCCGGCCCCGAACCCTGGGCGAACCAGGCCGGGACCGGCGATCTGGAGAGCTACTTGGAGGCGTCGGCCTTCTTGCCGTAGCGCTGGTTGAACCGGGCCACGCGGCCACCGGTGTCGAGGATCTTCTGCTTGCCCGTGTAGAACGGGTGGCACTGGGAGCAGACGTCGGCGTGGATCTGGCCGGACGCGGACGTGCTGCGGGTGGTGAACGTGTTGCCACAGGTACAGGTGACCGTGGTCTCCACGTAGGTGGGGTGCAGGTCCTTCTTCACAAACGGCTCCTCAGTCTCAGGTGGGGCCGGGTCGGCGGGCTCTGAACGCCCTGCTGCCGTGAACCGGTCCAACGGGAAAGTGTGCCAGAGGAGGGCACACATCCCCTAAACGCCGAGGACGGTGACGGCATTCCTCGCATTCCTCTGGCTTCATCGGCCGGTGGAGGTAAATCCGAGCGCCCTAGCGCTCTGAGACACCTCCACCCGTTCAGTCGTCGGCGTCGAGCTTGCTCGAGGAGCTCATCTGGACCTGGCGCAGGAACTCGATGTTGGTCCGGGTCCGGCGGATCCGGTCGAGCAGCAGCTCCAGCGCCGGCTGCGGCTCCAGAGCGCCGAGAACGCGGCGGAGCTTGTACATGATCTTCAGCTCCTCCGGGCCGAGGAGCAGCTCCTCGCGGCGGGTGCCCGAGGCGTTGACGTCCACGGCGGGATAGATCCGACGAACCGCGAGGTCCCGGTCGAGGGTGAGCTCCATGTTCCCGGTGCCCTTGAACTCCTCGAAGATCACCTCGTCCATCTTCGAGCCGGTCTCGACCAGCGCGGTGGCGATGATGGTCAGCGAGCCGCCGTTCTCGATGTTGCGCGCGGCGCCGAAGAACTTCTTCGGCGGGTAGAGCGCGGCCGAGTCGACGCCACCGGACAGGATCCGACCCGAGGCCGGAGCCGCGAGGTTGTAGGCCCGGCCGAGCTTGGTGATCGAGTCGAGGAGCACGACCACGTCGTGGCCGAGCTCGACCAGCCGCTTGGCCCGCTCGATGGACAGCTCCGCGACGCCGGTGTGGTCGTCGGCGGGACGGTCGAAGGTCGAGGCGATGACCTCGCCCTTCACCGCGCGCTGCATCTCGGTCACCTCCTCCGGGCGCTCGTCGACGAGGACGACCATGAGGTGGCACTCGGGGTTGTTCTGCGTGATCGCGTTGGCGATCGACTGCAGCACCATCGTCGTTCCGGCCGTCGAGGGCGCGACGATGAGACCGCGCTGGCCCTTGCCGATCGGGGCGACGAGGTCGATGACCCGGGTCGTGAGGTTGCTGGTCTCGGTCTCCAGCCGGAACCGCTCCTGCGGGTAGAGCGGGGTGAGCTTGCCGAAGTCGACGCGGACCTTGGTCTGGTCCGGCTGCAGCCCGTTGATGGTGTCGAGGCGCACCAGGGCGTTGAACTTCTGCCGTCCGCCGGTGCCGTTCTGGGGCTGCTCGCCCTCGCGCGGCGCCTTGATCGAGCCCGTGACGGCGTCACCCTTGCGCAGTGAGTACCGCTTGACCAGGCCGAGCGGGACGTAGACGTCGTTCGGCCCAGGCAGGTACCCGGAGGTGCGGACGAAGGCGTAGTTGTCGAGGACGTCGAGGATGCCGGCGACTGGGACGAGGATGTCGTCGTCGGTGATCTGGAGCTCGGGTTCGTACTCCTGCGTCGTCCCCGTCGTGCCGCGGCTGCGCTTCCGGTCGCGGCTGCGCTGCCGGCTGCGGCGACGGCCACCGCGAGCCTCGTCGTCGTCCTCCGCCTTCTGCGCCGCCGACGGAGAGGTCTGCGCGGGCGGGGCGGACGAGGGCGCCGTCTGGCCCGGCCGGTTCGTCTGACGGTCCTGCTGGCGGTCCTGCTGGCGGTCCGGCTGCCGATCGGCCTGGCGCTCCTGCTGGCGGTCCGGCTGCCGATCGGCCTGGCGCTCCTGCTGGGTCCGCTGCTGGGTCCGCTGGGAGCGTTCCGACCGCGTCGTCGTGTCGCTGGTCGTGTCGGTGGTGATGTCGGTGGTGGTCTGCTTGGCGTCCTGAGGAACGTCGGGAGCGACCGACGTCCGCTCGCCCGTCGCCGAGTCGGACCGCTGCTCGACGCGCTTCGGCGGGTCGGCGGGAGTCTCGGCGGGCTCGGGCGCCCGCTGGTCCTCGGGCCGGGTCTGCGGCTGAGCCGCGGCCTCGGTTCGCGGAGCGCTGCCGACCTGGCGGGCGCTGATCGCCGCGACGAGGTCGTCCTTGCGCATCTTCGTCGTCCCGGTGATGCCGAGGCCCGAGGCAAGTCGTTTGAGCTCGACGACGTTCATCGTCGCCAAGGCTGAGCGGCCGGTGGCCACCCGTTCGGTGGTGTCTGTCACGAAGGTCCTTCCCCCTCGTCGTCGGTGCGGCCCTGGTGGGCGGCACCGGTGTCGGTCGGAGATCCCGACCGTCTGGTGTGATTGAGGATCACGCTGCTGGGCAGACGAACGTGGCCGGGCCTTGCGGCTCCGGGACGCTGTCGCTCACCTTCGCGTGGGATGTCGCCGCTGCCGGGCCACCAGAGAGGTGGCCTTCCGTGCGTCGCGGCTTCACAGTAACACCGCCGGGGAACCCCATGTTCCCGAAGCGCAGGGCCCGGCTTGGCTCAGGTCCGGACCACCTCCACCCCCGTCGAGGGGATCCCCGGCTCCAGCCGCGCCCACCCGACCCGGTTCGCGGGAACGAGCACGCCGGCCGCCCGCTCGTGCGTGGTGAGCACGACGACACTGGGTCCGGCGCCCGAGATCACCGCGGCGTGGCCCTCGCTCCGGAGCGCGTCGACCACGTCCATGGACGGTGCGAAGGCGGCTCGCCGGAAGCCCTGGTGCAACCAGTCCCGGGTCGCCGGCAGCAGCAGGTCTGGACGTCGCGTCATCGCCTCGACCAGCAGCGCCGCGCGCCCCGAGTTGAGGGCGGCGTCGCGGTGGTCGACGTGCGGCGGGAGGACGGCCCGCGCGGTATGCGTCGCCAGCTGCTCGCGGGGCACGAGCACGACCGCCGTGACGTCGGGGTGCGTCGCGACCGAGGCCGTACCCGTCAGTGACGGCGAGGGGTCGTCCGCGTCGCGGCTCCACGACACCGTCATGCCCCCACGAACGCTGGCCGAGGCGTTGTCGGGGTGTCCCTCCAGCTCGGTCGAGAGGTCGGTGGCCACGTCGAGGTCGACGTCGACGACCGTCTCCGGCCCGACCTCGGCCAGGACCCCGAGGTCCGAGAACACCTGGGCCGCAACGACTCCCGCCACGATGGCCGAGGCGGAGGATCCCAGGCCGCGGCTGTGCGGGATCCCGTTGCGGGCGACGAGGCGAAGGTTGGCCGGCATCGGCGTCCCGAGCCGGGCGAACCCGTGCGCCATGGCGCGGACGACGAGGTGGGTGGCGTCGCGGGGCACGTCCTCGGCTCCCTCGCCGGAGACCGACACCTGCAGGCCGTCTGCGTCGCCGAGACTCACGTCGTACTCGTCCCACAACCCGAGTGCCAGCCCGACGGAGTCGAACCCCGGACCCAGGTTCGCGGTGCTCGCCGGCACGCGGATGCGCACGGCGGGCGAGCGGCCCGGCATACCCGAGCTCACCCGTCGAGGCCGAGAGCCATGGCCGCCGACACCGCGTCGGCCGTGACCCGGACCGGGACGACGTCGGACCCGTCCGCTTGCCGCAGGGCCCACTGCGGGTCCTTGAGGCCGTGTCCGGTGACGGTGCAGACGATCCGGGCCCCGGCGGGGACGAGGCCGGCCTCGTGCGACGCGAGCAGGCCGGCGACCGACGCGGCCGACCCGGGCTCGACGAAGACGCCCTCCTCGGACGAGACCAGGCGGTGCGCCGCGAGGATCTGCTCGTCGGTGACCGCGTGGATGAGGCCACCGGACTCGTCCCGTGCCGCCTCGGCCTGCTTCCACGAGGCGGGGTTCCCGATCCGGATGGCCGTGGCGACGGTCTCCGGCTCGTCGACCGGGTGCCCGAGCACGATCGGGGCAGCCCCCGCGGCCTGGAAGCCCCACATTCTCGGAGCATGCGTAGCAGGGCCGGGTTGCTCCGAGTCCTGTTGGTACTGCTGGTAACCCAGCCAGTATGCGGTGATGTTGCCGGCGTTGCCGACCGGCAGGCAGTGGATGTCGGGGGCGTCACCGAGGGCGTCCACCACCTCGAACGCCGCCGTCTTCTGACCCTCGATGCGGGCCGGGTTCACCGAGTTCACCAGGTCGACGGGGTAGGCCTCGGCGAGCTTGCGCGCCAGGTTGAGGCAGTCGTCGAAGTTGCCGTCGACCTGCAGCAGGGTCGCGCCATGGGCGATCGCCTGGCTGAGCTTGCCCATCGCGATCTTGCCCTCGGGGACGAGCACGCCACAGGTCATGCCGGCCTTGGCCGCATACGCCGCGGCCGACGCGCTGGTGTTGCCGGTCGAGGCGCAGATCACCGCCTTGGCCCCGTGGCCCGCGGCGACGGAGATGGCCGTCGTCATGCCGCGGTCCTTGAACGACGCGGTCGGGTTCAGCCCCTCGAACTTGAGCCATACCTCGGCCCCGACCAGCGACGACAGGTGCTCGGCCGGAATCAACGGGGTGCCCCCCTCGAGGAGGGTGACCACCGGCATGCCGTCCAGGGAGGGGAGCCGCTCGGCGTACTCGCGGATCACGCCGCGCCACTGGTGCGCCACGTCAGAAGCCCTCGACCCGCATCACCGAGTCCACCGCGCGGACGATCGGCATGGCGGCGAGCGCCTCGACCGTCGCCGAGAGCGCCGAGTCGGGCGCGGTATGCGTGACGACGACGAGGTTGGCGCGCCCCTCGGACCCCTCCTCCTCGGAGGGCGGCACGATCTGCTGGCGGACGGTCTCGATGGACACCTCGTGGTCGGCGAACGCCGACGCCACCGCCGCGAGGACACCCGGCCGGTCCGCCACGTCGAGGCTGATGTGGTAGCGCGTCTGCGCCATGCCCATCGGCAGGATCGGCAGGTCGGCGTAGGAGCTCTCCCCCGGTCCGCGACCGCCGCCGATGCGGTGCCGGGCGACCGCGACCACGTCGCCGAGGACCGCCGAGGCGGTCGGGTCGCCGCCCGCGCCGCGGCCGTAGAACATCAGCTGGCCGGCCGCGTCCGCCTCGACGAAGACCGCGTTGAACGCCTCGCGGACGCCGGCCAGCGGGTGCGACCTCGGGATCATCGCCGGGTGGACGCGCACCGAGACGCCGTCGTCGGTGCGCTCGCAGATGGCCAGCAGCTTGACCACGGAGTCCATCTCCTTGGCCGCGGCCACGTCGGCGGCGGTCACCTCGGTGATGCCCTCGCGGTGGACGTCGGCGCCGGAGACCCGGGTGTGGAAGGCCAGGGACGCGAGGATCGCGGCCTTGGCCGCGGCGTCGAAGCCCTCGACGTCGGCGGTGGGGTCGGCCTCGGCGTAGCCCAGGGCCTGCGCCTGTTCGACGGCGTCGTGGAAGCTGGCCCCGGTCGTGTCCATCTTGTCGAGGACGTAGTTGGTGGTGCCGTTGACGATGCCCAGCACCCTGCGCACGTCGTCGCCGGCCAGTGACTCTCTCAGCGGGCGCAGCAGCGGAATCGCGCCGGCGACGGCGGCCTCGTAGTAGAGGTCGACTCCGGCGTCCTGTGCGGCCGCATACAGCGTGGGGCCGTCCTGGGCCAGGAGCGCCTTGTTGGCGGTGACGACCGATGCGCCGTGCTTCATCGCCCGCAGGATGAGCGAGCGCGCCGGTTCGATGCCGCCGATGACCTCGATGACGACGTCGGCGCGCGTGACGAGGTCCGCGGCGTCGGTCGTGAACAGTGCGGGGTCGAGGCCGAGGTCGCTGCGGTCCCGGCCCGCCCGGCGGACCGCGATGCCGGCGATGTCCAGTGGACGGCCGACGCGGGCGGCGAGGTCCTCGCGGTGGGTGGTCAGCAGCCGGGCGACGGCGGAGCCCACGACGCCGCAGCCGAGCAGCGCGACGCGCAGTGGTTCGTCCGGTCTCGGGTCGCTCACGGCGTCGATCCTGCCGTTCGTCCACCTATCGGGACGGACATGTTTCGAGATCTGGTCACCGGCGTGCTCACCCGACGTCCAGGGCGAGCAGGTCGTCGACGGTCTCGCGCCGCACCAGGACCCGCGCCTGCCCGTCTCGCACGGCGACCACCGGTGGCCGCGGGGTGTGGTTGTACTGGCTGGACAGGGAGCGGCAGTAGGCGCCGGTACCGGGTACGGCCAGCAGGTCGCCCGGGGCAACGTCGGCCGGCAGGAACTCGTCCATGACGACGATGTCGCCGCTCTCGCAGTGCCTCCCGACCACGCGGGACAGGCGCGGCGGCGCGGTGCTGGTCCGGCCGGCCAGGGTGCACGAGAAGTTGGCGGCGTAGAGCGCGGTCCGGATGTTGTCGCTCATGCCCCCGTCGACGGAGAGGTAGGCCCGCGCCGCGCCACCGTCGAGGTCGACCACCTTGACCGTGCCGACCTCGTAGAGGGTGAACGTGCTCGGCCCGGCGATCGCCCGGCCGGGCTCTACCGAGATGCGGGGCACGGCGACTCCGCTGGCCCGGCACTCGCGGTCGACGATCTCGGCCATCCCGGCGGCGAGGTGCTTGGGCGGCAACGGGTCGTGCTCGGTGGTGTAGGCGATCCCGAACCCACCACCGAGGTCCAGCTCGGGCAGCTCGACGCCGTGCTCCTTGGCGACGTCGGCGTGCAGGGCGAGCACCCGGCGGGCCGACACCTCGAAGCCGGACGTGTCGAAGATCTGCGAGCCGATGTGGCTGTGCAGCCCGATCAGCTCGAGGTGCGGCGCGGCGGCCAGGATGTGGCGGACCGCCTCGGCCGCGTCCCCGCCGCTCAGGGAGAAGCCGAACTTCTGGTCCTCGTGGGCCGTCGCGATGAACTCGTGCGTGTGCGCCTCCACGCCGACGGTCACTCTGACCATCACCCGCGCGGTGGTCCCGAGCCGCCGGGCGACGTCGGTGAGCCGGTCGATCTCGTCGTAGGAGTCGACGATGATCCGGCCCACGCCGTAGCGGAGCGCCTGCTCGAGCTCGGGCACCGACTTGTTGTTGCCGTGCAGACCGAGCCGCGCCCCCGGCATACCGGCCCGCATCGCGACCGCGAGCTCACCGCCGGTGCAGACGTCGAGCCGCAGGTCGTCGTCCCGGATCCAGCGGGCCACCTCGGTGCAGAGGAAGGCCTTGCCGGCGTAGTAGACGTCGGCACCGCCGCCGAGGTCGGCGAAGACCTCGGCGTAGGTGTCGCGGAAGTCGCGAGCCCGGCCCCGGAAGTCGGCCTCGTCGAGAACGTAGGCGGGCGTGCCGAACTCACGGGCGAGGTCGTGGACGGACACGCCACCGACGGTGAGCGCGCCGTCGGCGCCCCGGCCCACCGACGAGGCCCACAGCGAGGGGATCAGCGCGTTGACGTCGCGGGGCACCGCCAGCCATGCCGGGCTGCCGTACCCGTCGGCGTGCAGCGCCCCGGCCTCGTGTGCCCGCATGGCGTCCAGCCTAGGGCTGGGCCGTCGGCCGTCCTGACACCGCGAGCCCGCTGACCAGGTCGACGAGCTCCTCGGGTTCGAAGGGCTTGGCCACGAAGGCGTCGACGCCGGCCGCGATGGACCGCTCCTTCTCCTGCTGCTGCAGGCTCGCGGTCACCATGACGATCGGCAGGTGGGCGAGGGCCGCGTCCCGGCGGATCGCCGCCACGGCCTCCCACCCGTCGAGTGGTGCCATCTGGGCGTCGAGGAGGACCACGGCCGGCAGGCGGTCCCGGTTCCGGTCGAGCAGGTCGAGCGCCGCCTGGCCGTCGCCGGCCTCCAGCACCTCGAACCCGGCCAGCTCCAGGTTGATCCGCAGCAACAGCCGGATGGAGGCGGTGTCGTCGCAGACAAGCACCCAGCCGGTTCCGGACGCGGTGTGGACCGGTGGCGGACGACCTCCCGGTTCCATGAGGGGCACCCTAGGCTGCTACCCTCGCCGGGCACCAAAAGGCCGGTATGCCATCGGGTCCGCCCGCGGACGACCACCATCCGGCCCCCGTAGCTCAGGGGATAGAGCACCGCCCTCCGGAGGCGGTGGCGCAGGTTCGAATCCTGCCGGGGCACGCCAGGACGCGCGAAGCGCGTCGGGCGTGCCCGCGGCAGAAGTAACGGGCGCTCCTGTTTCACGACGTGGGAGCGCCGACGGGGGCACGCGTCGAGGACAGGAGTGGACCGAGGGATGCCGCCCCGCCAGCGCGTCGCTCGCCGCCTGTACCGGCTGGTGGAGCCGATCCACCTGGTCACCTACTTCGCCGCCGAGCCGACCGCTGCGCTGATGGCGCTCGGCCTGCGGAACTACTGGGACGGCTACTTCGCCGGGCGGGCCGCACCGCTGGGCCGGGTTCCGGCCGAGGTGGTCCACGCCGTCTTCTACAACTTCGCCGACGGCGAGGCGGCCCGCCACATCCCCCGCGTCTGGGAGCGGCCGACTCCCGAGGCGGCGCTCGCCGCTCGCGAGCAGGGCAGCGTCGCGGCGCTGAGGCGGATTCTCGGCGACCTCGCCGACGCCCCCGGTCTTGCGCGTGCCGCCGACCTCGCCACCAAGGCGGCGACCAGCGCGCCGACGGAGGGACGGATCCTGTACGCCGCGCTCCGGGCGCTCCCGGTACCCGAGGAGCCCGTGGCCCGGCTCTGGCACGCGGCCACCCTGCTCCGCGAGCACCGCGGTGACGGTCATATCGCCGCCCTGGTCGCCGCGGACATCGGCGGGACGGAGGCCCATGTGCTGCACGCGCTCTCCGAGGACATCCCGGCCGAGAAGTTCGGACGGGTTCACCACCTTCCCGCGGACCGGCTGGCCAGCGGTGGTGGACGGGATGCGGGCCCGCGGCCTCGATCGACGCCTCCGGCTGGCTCAGCGACGCCGGCCGGAAGACCAAGGAGCGGATCGAGTCGGCTCACCGACGACCTCGCCACACCGCCGTACGCCAGCCTCGAGCCGAGCGAGCTCGACCAGCTCATCGCCGACCTCGAGCCGGTCAGCGCACGGCTCGACGCCGTCCACTCCCGGTAGGTCGTCGGTGGTCAGCGACGACCTCAGCCCGATGCGCGCGACCCTCGACCTGCTGGCCGCTCTGGAGGGGAGCAGGCGGTGGGACGCAGAACTCGTGGCCGCCCGGGTCGGCCATGAACACCCAGGACACCTCGCCCTGGCCGATGTCGACCCTGTGGCACCGAGGGAGAGCAGGCGTTCGACCTCCGCGCGCTGGTCGCCGTCGGCGGGCGGAGCCAGTCGAGGTGCAGCCGGGTCTTGCCGGTCTTGGCCACGAGGGCGGCCCGCCCCAGCGGATGATCGGGCCGCCGTGGGGCGAGCGGATCGCCGTCTCCTCGTCCTGGTCCCAGACCAGGGCCAGCCCAGCGCCTGGCTCCAGAAGTAGCCCGACCGCCTGCGAGCCGTCGCAGACCACGGCCCGAGGAAGCCGCAGTCGGCCAGGAAGTGGTTGCCGGGCTCGATGACGCAGAGCTCGTTGCCCTCGGGGTCCGCCGAGCACGACGTGCTCCTCCTCGGGCCGCTGGCCGACGTCGACGTGGCGCCCACCCATCGCCAGGACCCTGGCCACGGTGCGCTGCTGGGCCTCGAGGCGAGGGGCTCGTGAGGTCGAGGTGCAGCGAGTTCTGGCTCGGTCTTGGGGGCCGCCGTCGGGCGGAACCGGATCCGGAACCCGGTGTCGTCGCTCGGGACCAGCGCGACGTCGTCGTCGGCTCGGGTCCCAGCCGAGGAGGTCGCCCCAGAAGTCCGCGAGACCCTCGGGGTCGCGCGCGTCGAAGCAGACCGCAACGAGGTGGGCACTCATCAGGCCTGCGACGCTAGGCGATCCCGCCGCGTGAGGGCAACGCGATTCGTCGTCCGACCGGAGGACAGCGCTTTCCTCCACCTCGTCCACTACTCGACCGACGTCGAGGTCGACGCCGTCGGGACAGGCTCTTCCTGCTCGCACCACCCTCCCCCAGAGACAGGAACACCAGCACCATGAAGGTCCTCGACCGTCCCGCCGCCTCCCTCACCGACACCCCTTCGGCCGCTCCCGCGACCACCGACGGTCCTCGCCCCCGCATCGACGACGCAGCGCGTCGTCTGCCCCGACTGCGGTCAGCCGGCCTGGGTCGAGTGGCAGGACACGGTCAACAGCACCAGCGGCCCCGTCGTCCACGTGAAGGTCCGGTGCCTCGACCGCCACTGGTTCCTCATGCCCGAGAGCCAGCTGCTCCACGACCCTCACCTGAACACCGCCCTCTGGGCCAGTCAGCCCGAGCCCGCCATCGCGAGCTCGGGCTGGTTCAGTGCCGCGGCCCGGTGGGGGCAGTCGCCCTAGTCCGGCCGCGGCGACCTCGACGATCTCCGCCACCGGGGAAGCCGCTCGACCACGTCGCCCGGAGGGGGCGCGTCGGTGACGACCGCCGAGATCTCGTCCCATCCGCACAGGTGGACGGGAGCCGAGGCGAGGAACTTGCTCGCGTCGACCAGCAGGACCACCCGGTCGGCGATGGACATCAGGGCGAGCTTGGTCGGCCGCTCGTTGTCGGTCGAGACGTAGAGGCCCCGCTCGTCCACGGCCGCCGCGCCGAGCAGCAGGGTCTGGACCCGCAGGCCGGCGACCGCCGTCGACGGTCCGCGGGCCGATGAAGGCCTGGCTCTCCGCCGAGCAGCTCGCCGCCCAGCCCCACGACCCGCCCGAGGCCCCGTGAGAGCATGCAGCTGCATGACCGGGATCGAGTGGGTGACGACGGTGCCCCGGAACGCGTCCGGAAGGGCCTGGACCGCGGCCTACGTCGTCGTTCCGGCGTCCACGGCGATGGTGGCGCGCAGCGACAGCGACTCGCGCCACGGCCCGGCCGATCGCCCGCTTGCCGTCGGCGTGCTCCTCGGCCCGGCCGGTGAAGGCCGGGGAGTGCCGCGAGGTCGTTGAGCGGCGCTGACGCCCCCGTGGACGATCCGCACCTTGCCCTGGTGCGCGAGCTTGCGCAGGTCGCGCCGGACGGTCATGTCCGACACGCCCAGCCGGCGGGTCAGCTCGGTGACGGAGACGAAACCGGCCTCGCCGACGGCGCTGAGGATGGTCCGACGCCGGTCGGGGGCACTGTCGTAGCGCAGCGCTCGTGCTCTCGCTCGATCCCGTCGCCTCGGCCGGCTGGTCCCCACCACCCGCGCCAGCATACGTGACGAATCTCACAGGTATTTGTTGACTTTCCAACATTATCTGTTAGAGTCTCAACATCTTCATCCTGCACGATGGAGTGCGAGCAGCCCATGGCGACCAGCCCCACGAGCTCCCCGAGTCCGTTCGACGCTGTCTTCGTCGGCGTCGCCACCCTCGACGCGATCGCCCTCGTCGACGGGTTTCCCGGTCCTGACGACGCGTGGTCGCCTCCGACGTGTCGTGTATGCCGGCGGTGGCCGGCCGCGACGGCCGCCGTCGCCGCGCCCGGCTCGGGGTCCGCGGGCGTTCGTCGGCACGGTGGGCGACGACGCGAACGGCGCCATCCTCATCCGGGTCTGGCGACGAAGGCGTCGACATCAGTGGCGTGGCGGTCACGCCGGCACGGCCACCGCTGCGAGCGTCGTCATCGTCGACCGCGTCCGGGACCCGGCCATCTGCAACCGGCCCGGCCCGGGCTCGACCTCACCGCGGCGGCGCGGCGCGCACGGCGGTCCTTCGTGCACGTCGACCACGCCGGCTGGGCGCCGCTCGCCGCCACCGGGGCTGCGCCGCCGACGGCCGGCTGCTCACGGTGGACGCCGGCAACACCGTCCCGGGCTTCTCGGCCCGCGGGGTCGGCCTCTACGTCCCGACCGTCGAGGCCCTCCGGCCGTACCTACGGCGCGGCCTGTCCGTGACCGACCTGCTGGACCGCGCCATCGCCGACGGGCGCGCGCACCGTCGTCGCCACGGCCGGCGCCCCGGGTCGTGGGCGCGCACCGCCGCCGGTGAGACGGCCCTCGCGCCGGCGCCACGCAGTCGACGTGGTCAGCACCCTCGGCGCCGGCGACGTCTACCACGGCGCGCTCGTCGCGGCCGTGGTCAAGCGGCATGACCCTTGACGAACAGCTGGCCTTCGCCAACGTCGTCGCGGGACTCTCCTGCCGAGCGATCGACGGCCGATCCGCGCATACCCGACCTCGCGGGAGGTCCTCCGCGCCCTCCCCGCCTCCGCCCAGTGACACCGACCACCAGAACCGAAGAGGAACATCCGATGACCCACGTCACCGCATCCCAGGCCGACCCCGTCCGATCGGGCGGGCTGGAGAAGATCAGCCGGCCCAGCGGCGCCTTCGCCATGCTCGCCGTCGACCAGCGCGAGGCCATGCGCGCCATGTTCGCCGAGCACCAGGACGCACCGGTCACCGACCAGCAGCTCACCGACTTCAAGGTGGCGGCGACCCGCGTCATCTCGCCGTACGCCTCCGCCGTCCTCGTCGACAAGCAGTTCGCCTTCGACCGGTCGTGGACGCCCACGCCGTCGGGCGGCTGCGGGCTGATCGCGGCTGCCGACCACTTCATCGCCGGCAACGGCGAGTTCGTCACCGCCGTCGAGATCGACCACGCCGTCGACCCGGCCGCCGTGCGCGACCAGGGCGCCGTGGCCATGAAGCTCCTCGTCATCCACCGACCCGACGAGCCGGCGGCGGGCGCGGATCGCCATGGTCGAGGAGTTCGTCGACCGTTGCCGCACAGCGGGACTCGTCTCGCATCATCGAACCTGTCGCCAAGGCCCCGCGAGGGCGGCGGCTGGGACTGGGACGCCTGCGTGATCGAGGCGGCGCAGGAGCTGGGCACCCTCGGTGCCGACCTCTACAAGGCCGAGGTCCCGCTCAAGGGGAGCGGCGCGGCCGACGAGATCCGCCGCCGCTGCGCCCAGATCACCGCGGCGGTCATCTCGCCGTGGGTCGTGCTCTCGTCCGGTGTGGCCGCCGACCTCTTCCCCTGGCCGTCGAGCTCGCCTGCCGCGAAGGCGCCTCCGGGTTCCTCGCCGGCCGCGCCGTCTGGGCGGCGGTCATCGGCAGCGACGACGTCGAGCGGGACCTGCACGAGGTGTCCGTCCCGCGCATGCAGCGCCTGGCCGCGCTCGTCGACGACGTCGTCCAGCGATGACCACACGGGAGCCGCGCCACGGGTCGTGCTCGTCCCCACCGCCCGGCCCACCTTCGCCGTCGACGTGGCGCGCCGGCGCGCCGACGACGCGCGTGCGCTGCTCACCGAGCTGGGCGCCGAGGTGGTCGGCCCGAGGAGCTGGTCATGACGCCCGAGGACGTCGAGGCCGCCAAGCCCTACCTGACCGAGCGCGCCGACCTGGTCATCAACGCCTGCGCCTCGTTCTCGGACGCGACCCCGGCCCTGGAGCTCTACGGCGACCTGGACCAACCGGTCCTGCTGTGGTCGTTCCGCGAGCCCGGCCCCGTCGGGGACCGGCTCTGGCTCAACTCCATGTGCGGCGCCAACCTCTTCGGGCACGCCCTCGTCGTCCACGCGGGTCGCACGCCGGCCTTCGTCCACGGAGACCCCAACGAGCCGCAGCACCCGAGAGGCCCTCGCCGCGGCCGCTCGCCGGACCTGCCCGAGGCCAGTCGCAATCGCCCACGACGGCCGGGCCCCGCGCCGACACCGTCACCGGTCGCTTCCCGCTCTGGGGTCCCTCAACGGCCGTCGGCTCGGCCTCGTCGGCGATGCCCCGACCGGGTTCACCCCGAGCCAGTACGACCGCGCCCTGCGTCACCTCGCCTGTTCGGGATCGACGTGCAGCAGATCACCGATCGACGCGATGTTCGACCGGGTCCGCCAGGTCGACGACGTCGTGCGCAGTAGGAATATGCCTCAGCGGTGGCCGCCCAGCCCTCGCTCGCCAGCGTCGACGGCGAGCAGGCCCTGACCTCCGCCTGGATCACGACGGCCATGCGCGACTGGCGGGACGGCGACGACCTGTCGGCATGGCCATCCGCTGCTGGCCGGAGTTCCCCACCGACCTGGGAGCCTGCCCGTGCTCCTCGCTCTCCCGGGTTGCAGACGAGGGGACGCCCACCGCCTGCGAACGCGACGTCTACGGCGCCGTGACGATGATGCTCATGGAGGCCCTCGGCTCCGGCACGACCTACCTCGTCGACACGGTCGACCTGGACCGGGACGCCAACCTGGTCCGGCTGTGGCACTGCGGCGCGGCGGCGACCTCGCTCGCCGCCGACCCCGGACGCGACGCAGTTCACCCACTGCAACCGCAAGCTGGGCGTCGCCGGCAACTTCCCGCTGAAGACCGGTCCGGTCATCCTCGCCCGGCTCACCGAGGACCCCGCCGTCCCGGGCACCCTGCGCCTCCTGCTCACCTCCGGTGAGTCGGTCGGCCGAGCCCAACCGGTTCCAGGGCAACACCGCGGCCGTGCGCGTCGAGAGTGACGCCGGCAGCCCTGACCGCGCCTCGTCACCGGTGGCTTCCCCCACCACACCGTCCTGGCCTGGACCGACGTCCGGCCCCAGCTGCGCACCGCCGCCGACCACCTCGGCATCACCGTCATCGACTGGTAGCAGCACGCGGAAAACCGAGGAGACAACGATGTCCGAGACAGTTCACCCTCAACCGCCGCCGCTTCCTCACGGGCGTCGGTGCCCTGGGACTCAGCCGGCGGCCTGACGGCCTGCGTCGGCCCGACCATCACCGTCCCGCGGCAGCGCCACCGGTGGCGCGATCGGTGCCAGCACCCAGCTCCTCCCCGCGGTCAACACCAAGCCGGCGACCGGGCCAGTCTCGTTCGCCCACTGGCGGGCCGAGGACAAGGCGGTCTTCGACCGGCTGATCGCCACGCTTCGTCAAGGCCAACCCGGACGCCAAGGTCACCCAGGACATCTCGCCGTCGAACGACTACCAGAGCACCGCCCTGCAGAAGATCAAGGGCGGGAACATCGGCAACGCCTTCACCGCCTTCCGCGGGGCGCAGTTCGTCAACATGGTCAAGGCCGGGCTGTATGCCGGTCTCGGCGCCCAGCCGTTCGTCGACGGCTACTACGCCGAGCTGATCAAGGCCGGGCCAGGACGGCTCGCGGGCCCAGCTGGGGCTCCCCTACCAGCTCGTCTTCAACATGCCGATCTTCAACGAGGACGCGTTCGACAAGGCCGGAGTCACGTCGATCCCGAAGGACTGGGACGGCTTCCTCGCCCTGTGCGACACGCTCAAGTCCAACGAACTTCACGCCGATCGCCTGGCCGGGAGGCGAGCCCGCCAACTCGGGCCAGCTGGTCAACTCCATGGTCATGAACAACATGCCCAACGACAACGCGTTCGCCCAGATCGAGGCCGGCACCCAGAAGGTCACCGACGACTGGTTCCTCACCACGCTCAAGCAGTACAAGCAGCTCGCGCCGTTCTTCGAGGCGAACTCCACCGGGACCGCCTCGGAGCCGCTGCAGCAGCTGTTCGCCAGCGGGAAGGCCGCGATGCTGGCGACCGGCTCGTTCCACATCAGCCCGGTCCGCCAGCTCGGCGCCACCTTCCCGATCGACCTCATCGCGCCGATCACGGTCAGTGCCGACAAGGCCAAGTACGAGGGCATCTACAACGCGACCTTCATCCTCGGCGTCAACACAGCCGGCACGGCGCAGGACGCCTCCGTGAAGTGGCTGGAGTTCCTCTCCGACCCGTCAACGCCGCCGCCTACGCGAACGGCACCTCCCAGCACCTCACCGTCAAGAACGTCGAGTACACCAACGCCGACCTCAAGCACACCGCACCCGTGGCTGGAGAAGAAGACCCTCCTCGCCCCGCGGTTCCAGTTCAACAACCTCGACATCCGCAACGCCGTCGAGGCGTCCTGCGTCGCCGTCGTCGGCGGGACCGCGCCGGAGCAGGCGGCCGCAGCGGCCCAGACCGATCATCGACCAGAAGCGGAAGTGACCATGGCCACCACGATCACCCCGCCCGGCCAGGCCCAGGGTCCCGGAGGCGGCCGACACCCGAGCTGAAGCCCGGGGCGCAACCCGATGGCCGCACACCCGGCGCTCTGGCTGTTCCCCATCCCGGCCCTGCTGCTGTACGTCGTGTTCTTCATCATCCCGACCATCCAGGGCTTCGTCTACGCGGTCACCGACTGGGACGGCTTCAGCCCGACGGCGCAGTTCGTCGGGCTGGAGAACTTCGGGACCGTCGCCACTCGGGACGACCTGTTCCGCAACGCGCTGTGCAACAACCTCAAGTTCATGCTCGTCGTCGTCATCTTCCAGACCGTCTTCTCGCTGGCGCTGGCGGTCTTCCTCATCAAGAACACCAAGTCGTCGGTCGCCCTGCGGTCGCTGTACTTCTTCCCCACGATCCTCTCTAGCGTCTCGGTCGCGTTCATCTGGAAGTTCGTCTACGACCCCAACTTCGGGCTCATCAACACCTTGCTGGGCGCGTCGGCCTCGACCGCTTCCAGGGCGCCTTCCTCGGCAACGACAACCAGGCCATCTACTGGGTCGCGATCACCCAGGTGTGGTTCCACGTCGGCCAGATGATGATCATCTACGTCGCCGGGCTGCAGCAGATCCCCCAGGAGCTCTACGAGTCCGCCGAGATCGACGGGGCGGGGCGCTGGCAGCAGTTCCGCTACGTCACCCTGCCCGATGGTCGCCCCCGCCACGGCCATCGTCATGGCCTACACGACGGTCCAGTCGTTCAAGGCCTTCGACCTCATCCTCGGCCTCGGCGGCAACCCACCCAAGGGGTCCCTCGACATCCTGTCGACCCGCATCTACGCCGGCTTCGCGAACTCCCAGTTCGGTTACGCCGCCGCCGAGTCCCTCGTCTTCATGGCCCTCATCGCCGCCATTACCTGGTTCCAGCGACGTGCGGTCAAGGCCAGCAACCCGGACGTCTGAGGAGAACGCCATGACCTACCAGCTCACCCGCCGCGTGGTCCTCGGCGATCTACGCCGTCCTCGTCATCGTCCCGCTCGTCGTCGTCATCTTCGGCAGCCTCAAGACCAGCCAGGACCTGTTCGGCGTCGCCGTTCGCGCCGCCGACGAACCTGGCAGCTCGACAACTACTCCACGATCGTCAGCGAGTCCGGCCTCGGGGTGGCGTTCCGCAACAGCGTCATCGTCACCGGCTGCTCGGTGCCGCTCACCCTGTTCATCGCCAGCCTCGCCGTCCTACGGGATCGCCCGCATCCCGGGCTGGAAGAGCGGTCTGCTGTTCGGGTTCTTCGTCCTCGGCATGGCGGTTCCTGCCCAGGCCAACATGATCCCGCAGTACGTGCAGTTCGAGACCTTCGGCCTGACCGACTCGCTGCTCGGGCCTGATCCTGATCAACATCGTCGTGACCCTCCCGATCGCGGTGTTCATCATGACCGGGTTCCTCAAGACGCTGCCGAAGGAGCTGTTCGAGGCGGCGGCCATCGACGGGTCGGGGCCGTGGCGCACCTACCGCTCCATCGTCATACCGGTGTCCGTGCCGTCCCTCTCGGCGACCGCGATCTTCCTGTTCGTCATCCACTGGAACGACCTGCTCTACCCGCTGCTGTTCATCCAGGACGCGGCGAAGCGCACCATCCCCGTGGCCCTGCTGTCGTTCCAGGGCGAGTTCCTGACCAACTACCCGCTGCTGTTCACCGGTGTTGTGGTCGCCTCCGCGCCCGATCGTCATCGCCTACGTCTTCCTGCAGCGATTCTTCGTCGCCGGCATCACCGCCGGCGCCGTGAAGGGCTGACCGTGACCGACACCGCACGTCCTCCTGCGCCGCATCCGCGGGCGTCCGTCCCGACCCGTGCCGGCGTGACCCTCGACCTCGACGCCCTCCCCGGCGTCCAGCTCGGCATGATGCCCGGCTGGCTCACCGGCGAGCCGCTGGCGGCCCAGGGCGTCGAGACCCAGATGCCGAACCTCCCCGACATCGCCCTGCCGCCCACCGACGTCACCCCGTACGCCTTGCGCGTCACCGCGCCGCAGCCCAGTGCCTGCGGCTCGTCCTCGCCCCGGCGGGGCACCCCGCCCTCGCGGACGACGGCACCGGCCTCGGCATCGTCGTCGACCCGACGCCGGATCCGACCGCCCTCGAGGTGGAGGAGCACGACGACCGACGTCGTCCGTGCAGCGCGGTGGGCTGCGCGCTGACGGTGGGCCGGGCACCGTTCACGCTGACCGTCGACCGACGGAGACCGGCGCCACCGTGCTGCGGACGTCGGACCGACTGCGGCAGGTCGCCGGGTTGCTGACCGCCCCGCGGTCGTCGTCGAGCACGGCAGCGACGACGCTCAGCCTGGAGCTCGGTGCGGACGAGGACATCCTCGGCTTCGGCGAACAGTTCAGCCGGCTGGTCAAGAACGGCCAGAAGCTGCGGCTGCGCAGCGAGGACGCCTGCGGCACCGGCACGGGGATGGCCTACAAGCCGGTCCCGGTGTGGCACTCCTCGCGCGGCTACACCGGGTTCGTCAACACCGGCGCGGTCGCTCACCGCCGACGTCGGGCACTCCCGTCCGTCGGTGCTGTCGATCGGCGTCGACGACCCGGTCATCGACCTCTACGTCGTCGCCGGCGCCGACCCCGCGGCCCGGCTCACCGCCTACACCGCCCTGACCGGACGGCCGGACGTCCCGCCGCCGTGGGCCTTCGGCTACTGGATGGGTCGCTGCCGCTACCACACGAGCGAGGAGATGCTCGAGGTCGGCCGGACGATGCGAGAGCACGAGGTGCCGCTCGACGTGCTGCACCTCGACCCGGACTGGCTGGTCGTCGACCGGCTCAACACCGACTTCATCTGGAACACCGACCGGTTCGGTGACCGCAAGCAGTTCATCGCCGACCTTGCCGACCTGGGCATCCGGCTCTCCGTGTGGGAGCTGCCGTACCTCGACCCGGCCTCGCCCGATCTTCGAGGACGCCGAGCGCGAGGGCTACCTCGTCGAGCGGATCGACGGCAACCTCGCCGGCATCGTCAAGACGCCGACCCCCGACGGGCGGATGCGGGCCCTCATCGACTTCACCAACCCCGACGCCCGGCGCGTGGTGGCAGGAGATGCACCGCGACTTCCTCGACGACGGGGTCGCGGTCTTCAAGACCGACTTCGGGGAGGCGCTGCCCGACGACGTCCCGCTCTTCGACGGCACGCCCGCCGCACCAGGCCCACAACCTCTACCCGCTGCGCTACAACGGCGCCGTCTCGCGACGCGATCCGCGAGTTCACCGGCCGGCCGCCGCTGGTCTGGGGCGCAGCGGGTGGGCCGGCTCGCAGCGCTACCCCGGGCAGTGGGGCGGCGACGCCGAGTCGACGGTCGCCGGGATGCAGGCCACCGTGCGCGGCGGGCTCTCGTACGCCATGAGCGCCCCGGGTTCTGGAGCCACGACATCGGCGGCTTCTTCGGTCCCGAGCTGACCCCCGCCCTCTATGTGCGCTGGACCCAGCTCGGCGCCCTGTCCCCCCTGATGCGCGCCCACGGGCTGCGACCACGCGAGCCCTGGGCGTTCGGCGACCGAGGCGCTGGAGATCTGCCGTGACTGGGTCCGGCTGCGGTACTCGCTGCTCCCCTACCTGTGGCAGGTCGCCGACGAGTCCGCCACGAACGGCTGGCCGGTGATGCGGCCGCTCGGCTGCACTACCCCGAGGACCGCGGTCGCCCGGCGGTCGACGACACTTCCTGGTCGGCCGGGACCTGCTCGTGGTCCGGTGTTCGACGACGGCGAGGCCCCGGGCGCGCGGACCTTCTACGTGCCGGAGGGGCGCTGGACGACCTCAACGACGGCACCGCGTATGAGGGGGCCGGGCTTCCACACCGTGGACGTCCCGCTGGATCGATGCCGCTGCTGGTCCGGGACGGCGCCGTCATCCCGCGCGTCGACGTCGACGCGACGGTCCGCAACGTCGCCGACCTGGACGGCCGGCCCTGGTACGCTACACCTCTACGGAGACGGCGTCCGTTGCCGGAGCAGCGTGGTCGGCTTCGACGGCGCGCCGTTGCGCCGCCGGGGGGGAGGTGATCCGCCATGGCGCCTGACGCCGAGACCGCTGGGCGGACCTGCCCGAGAAGCTGGAGTGCCTGGCGAGCGCTGGCTCGAGAGAGCGGGGCTGCGACACCGTCGTCCTCAGCGACCCGGCGAACCTGGCCTGGTTGCTCGGCGGCCGGGTCAACGTCCCGCAGACCCTCGACACCGCCTGCCTCGACGTGGTCGTCGACATGCGCCGACGGCCGCCTCGGTTCACCGATCGTCACCAACGCGATCGAGGCGCCGCGGCTGCGCGACATCGAGCTCGCCGGGCTGGACGCCGACGTGGGACGTCGTCGACTGGTGGGACAGCCGCGAGCCGCGAGCTGCCGCCGTGGCTGCGGTCGGCAGCCGACCGGCCGCTGGCGGCTCGACGCGGTCCCGGTGGCGCGCGACCTCGCCCTCCGGCGCCGCCGACCCACCGCTCGGCAGCAACGGCTGCTGCGCGACGTATGCGGCGACACACGGCCGCGGCGGCGACCGCTGCGGCCGGCGGGCTCGCGCCCACGACGACGGAGTACGCAGGCCGCCGGGCTCCTCGCCGCGCGAGCTCCTCGAGCGCGAGCTCGACCCGATCGTCCTGCTCGTCGGCGGAGAGCGACCGCATCGACGCCCACCGCCACCCGCTGCCCACCAGCGACCCCCTGGGCGCCCGGGCCATGCTCGTCGCCTGCGGCCGCGGGACGGCCTGGTCGCCAGCGTCACCCGCATCGTCTCCTTCGAGCCGCTCGACGCCGACGAGCAGGACGCCTACCGAGCGCATCCTCGAGTCGAGCAGGCCTTCCTCGACGCCACCCGGGCCGGTGCCCGGCTCGGTGACGTCGTCGGCGCCGGACCGCGGCGTACGCCGCACAGGGCTTCGACCCGCAGAGTGGCATCGCCACCACCAGGGCGGGTTCAGCGGCTGGCAGCCCCGCGAGTTCCCCGCCCACCGGGCAGCGACGCGCTGGTGACCGACGGCGGGGTCCTCGCCTGGAACCCCAGCGGCGGCGGCTGGAAGGTCGAGGACACGACCCTCGTCGAGGCCACCGCCGGAGACCGCTGGTCCTCGACGACGCCTGGCCCACCGTCGAAGGTCGGGCGACCGGCTCCGGCCCGACGTCCTCGTCCGCTGACCCTCTCCGCCTGAACGCCACATCACCGACCGAGCAAGGAGCACACCCGTGACCGCCCGCGCGAGCCACCTCATCGACGGAACCTGGGAGGACGGCGACAGCACGGTCGACGTGACCAACCCGGCCGACGGCCGGTCGTCGGTCAGCTGGCCTGGGGGGACGCCGAGACCGCCCGGCGGGCGGCCGACGCCGCTGCCCGGCCTTCGCCGCTGGTCGGACCTGCCGCCGCGGCGCCGCGCCGACTGCTGCTCGAGGCCAGCCGGCTCATCGCCGAGCGGGCCGACGCCATCGGCGGCTGCTCGCCCCCGAGGCCGGCAAGCGCCTGCCCCGAGGCGCGTCGGTGAGATCGCCTTCAGCGCCGAGTACTTCCGCTGGTTCGCCGAGCAGGCCCGCCGCCCAGGGCGAGGTCATCCCCCACGAGGCGGCCGGCCGCCGGCACCTGACCATCCGGCGCCCCGTCGGGGTCGTCGCCTCGCTGACCCCCTGGAACTTCCCCTGCTCGATCCAGGCCCGCAAGCTGGCACCCGCGCTCGGCCGCCGGATGTACCGTCGTCGCCCGCGTCTCGGAGAAGGCACCACTGGCCGTCGACCGAGTGGTCCGTGCCCTCGTCGACGCGGGCTGCCCGGCCGGGGTCGTCAACCTCGTGCACGGCCCGGCCCGCGAGGTGACCCAGGCGCTGCTCGACCACGAGGCGGTGCGGGCGGTGACGCTTCACCGGGTCGACGCCGGTCGGCGCGAGATCATGGCCAGCGCGGCCCGCCGCATCGTCCGGCCCGCTGCTCGAGCTCGGCGGCGACGCGGCTTCATCGTCTTCGACGACGCCGACGTCGACGCCGCCGTCGAGGGCGCGATGCTCGCGAAATTCCGCAACACCGGCCAGTCCTGCATCGCGGCGAACCGCTTCTTCGTCCATGAGGACGTCTACGACGAGTTCGTCGAGGCGTTCGTGGCCCGGGTGGACGCCATGACGCGTCGGCGACGGCCTCGCCGACCCGCGTCCCCGACCTCGGACCGGTCATCGACGACACCCGCGTGGAGGCGGTCGACACGCATGGTCGACCGAAGCCCTCGTCGCTGGGCGCGACGCGGCTGACCCGCGACCGGGACCTGCCCGGCGGCGGTCACTTCCTGGCCCCGACCCTGCTCGCCGACGTCCCGGACACCGCCGCGATCGCCACCCAGGAGGTGTTCGGACCGGCCGCCGCCGTGTTCCGCTTCCGCGACGACCTCGAGGCGCTCGCCACGGGCGAACGCCACCGAGATGGGCTTGGCCGGGCTACCTCTGGTCGCGCGACTCTCGCGCGTGCTGGCGGACTGGCCGAGCAGCTTCGAGGCCGGGATCGTCGGGGTCAACAACGCACTCCCCTCGGTCGCCTTCGCCCCGATGGGCGGGGTCAAGCAGTCCGGCCTCGGCCGGGAGGGCGCGGCGCTCGGGCCTCGAGGAGTTCGAGGACGTGCGCTACCTGGCGCTCGGCCTCTGACTGTGACCCTCGAGCTCGTCTTCCTCCCCCTCGGCGTCCTCGTCGGGCGCGCTGACGCAGCGGGTCACCGGCGTCGGTTCGCGCTGGTCTGCCGCTCCGCTCCTCGTCCTCGTCGCCGGACCGTTCGAGGGCGATCCTCCTTCGAACCTGCTCGGCGCTCATCGTCGCGGCGATCGTCTTCGTGGCCAGCTGGCGGGACGTCGAGTGGCGGAAGGCGGCATCTGCTCGGCGGTGCCCGCGCTCCTCGCCGATGCCGTTCGGTGCCTAGGTCGCGCGGAACCTTCCTCCGGCCCCGCTCGATGGTCGTCATCGGGCTGCTCGTCGTCGTGGCGCTCGGCGCGGTCGCTGCGTCAGCGAGCGGGCCCGCGTCCTGCGTGGTCGAGGAGGCGCCGTCGCCGCCGGCGCGATCGAGCGGCTTCATGAACGTCACGGCCGGGGTCGGCGGACCGGCCATCATCCTCTACGCGGTCAGTACGGCGTGGGAGCACCGCACAGTTCCTCGCGACGTTCCAGTTCTACACGCTCGTCGTCAAGCCTCGCCTCGCTCGCGGCCAAGGGCGGGCTGCCGCAGGTGTCCTCCGACCGAGCTCCTGCTGTGCCTCGGCGGGCTCGGCGCTCGGGCTCGCCGGCGGCCAGCTCCTTGCCCATCGTGTCGACCACGTGACGGCACGGCGCCTCGCCATCGGGCTGGCCCTGGTCAGTGCGGTCGCCACGGTGGTCAAGGGCGTCCTCACCTGGTGAACGTCAGGAGGCCACGACCTGACGGGAGCGGAGTCGCTCCTGGATACCGGCCTCCACGAGGTCGGCGTTGATCTGAGCGCCGGCCATCAAGCCGGAGGCCGCGGAGGCCATGAGCTGGGCCATCGGCTCCACCACGGACCCTGCGGCCCACACCCCCGGCACCGCGGTCCGCCCGAACGGGTCGGCGTCCAGCCGGGTCGCGACGACCCGGCCCATCATCTCGATCTCGACCGTCTCCAGGCCGAGCTCCTCGAGGAACGCGGCTCTCGCTCCGGCCCGCGGTGAGACGACGGCGGCGTCCACCGCGATGACCTTCCCCGACTCCAGCCGGATGCCGGTGAGCCGGTCCGCGTCGACGACCAGACCGGCCACTCTTCCGTCGACCACCGGTACGCCGAGGGCGTCCAACCGTTGCGCCGTCTCGGGGTCAAGCTCGTCGTCGTCGTGCCGGAACACCGTGACCCGGTCGGTCAGCTGACGCCACAGTCCGGCCGCATGCCCCGCGAGCGGACCCACGGCGAGGATCCCGACGGCCTGGTCCCGGACCTCGTAGCCGTGGCAGTACGGGCAGTGCAGGACGTCGCGCCCCCACCGCTCGGCGACGCCCGGGATGTCGGGGAGCCGATCCTCGAGACCGGAGGTGATGAGGACCCGCCGGGCCCGCGTGGTCCGACCGTCGGCGGTCGTGACCTCGAACGCGTCGTCGACCCGGCTGACGACGCCCACCTCGACCGACTCGACCGTTCCGCCGAAGGACTCGACCTCCTTGCGCCCCAGGGCTACCAGCTCCAGCGGAGAGGTGTCGTCACGGCTCAGGAAGTTGTGGAGGTGACCGGCCGGGGCGTTCCGCGGCTGTCCCGAGTCGAGGACCAGCACGCTTCGCCGCGACCGCGCCAGGGCCGTGGCCGCGCTCAGGCCCGCCGGCCCTCCACCAACGATGACGACGTCGTAGCTCGAGTTCATGCGGGCAGTCTGCGCACGCCGAGCAGCGGCGAGCAAACAACGTTGCCGGTCTGGCAAACTGATGTCATGGACGCCCCGGACCTCACCACGACCCTCGACGGCGTCGGCGAACGCCTGCGGGCGCTCCGGCGTCAACACGGCGGGACCCTGGCCCAGCTCTCGGCCGCCACCGGAATCTCCGTCAGCACGCTGTCGAGGCTCGAGTCCGGCCAGCGCCGACCGACCCTGGAGCTGCTCCTGCCCATCGCCAGCGCGTGGCGCGTGCAGCTCGACGAGCTCGTCGGGGCGCCACCCACCGGCGACCCTCGCATCCATCCCCGACCCGTCAACCGCCACGGGCGGACGTTCATCCCCCTGTCGCAGCAGCCCGGCGGGCTGCAGGCATACAAGGTCCTCATCCCGGCGCCGACGTCGAACCGGCTACCGCCGCTTCAGACGCACGAGGGGTACGAGTGGCTCTACATCCTCTCCGGCCGGCTGCGGCTGCGACTCGGCAGCCAGGACCTCGTCCTCGCCCGGGGCGAGGCGGCGGAGTTCGACACCCGTACTCCGCACGCGATCGAGGCGGCGGGTGGGAAGAGCACCGAGATCCTGGCCCTCTTCGGCCCCCAGGGTGAGCGGATGCACGTACGAGGACCGGCCAAGGCGGGATGACGCTGGGGCGTTCGGTGGTTGGCGACGGTATGAGCATCGACACCACCGCCGCCGCCACCGTTCCCGCCACCCACGCCGACCTGCTCGAGCGACCGCTGTTCGCGCACCTCGCGACGGTCCGGCCGAGCGGGGCGCCGATGAGCAGCGTGATGTGGTTCGCGTGGGACGGCGAGCGGCTGCGCATGACGCACACCAAGACCCGGCAGAAGTTCGCCAACCTCGCCGAGGACCCGCGTCTGGCCCTGTCGATCGCCGACCCGGACGACGGGTACCGGTCCCTCGAGGTCCGCGGCGTGGTCGAGAGCATCGAGGACGACGACGCCGACGCCTCCTTCTACAAGGGGCTGCAGCACCGCTACGGCCGGGACTACGAGGTCACCGACAAGGACGTGCGGGTCGTCATGACCATCCGGCCGACCAAGTTCATCGCGACCGAGGACGGCGGGATCACCGCGACGTCCAAGGCCTGACGTCGCCCGACCCGTGCGAGGGCTACGGCCCCATGTGTGCCGGGGTGGGGTTACTGCCAGGTTCCGAGCACGTCGAGATCCGGTGAGTACGCCACCGTGATCGGGGTCCCCACCGGTACGTCGAACGGGATGGACCCGGTGATCGTCTCGCCGGGGTTGACGTCGGCCCCGTCGAGGCCGGCGGGCGCGTCCTTCGGGAGTCCGGCGACGAAGGCCACGTCGATGCGCTGACCGTCGGGGAGGATCACTTCGAAGTCGAACGGGTTGATGGAGACCTTCTCCGTCCCGGTCACCTTCATCGTGACCGGGACGTAGACGAACCGACCCTTCTCGGGCTTGTCGAGCTGGTTCGTCGACGTGAACTCCACGGGCGCGCCGACCGTGATGTCGGCCGCGTCCTCGCCGTCGACGGTCAGCTGCGCCGCCTCACCGAAGGCGAAGGTCTTGCCCCCGGCCGGGGCGCCCGACGTCGGGCTCCCCGAGCCGGAACCCGACGGCGCCGCCGTCCGCGTCTCCGACGGGGCGGCCACCCCGCTGATGGTGTCCCGGACGTTGACCAGCGTCACCGCCACCGCCGCGATGCCGGCCACCAGCACCACCGCGATGGCCGTGATGACGATCCACAGGGTCTTGCGGCTCCCGCGTCCGGGCGCCGGCTGGTATGCGGGTTGCACCGGGCGGTAACCCGGCTGCGTCGCGTACCGCGGCGGCGTCCCGTAGGCCGACGGGATGGGCTGAGCCAGCCGCGCCGACACCCGGGGCGAGCGGCCGCCAGCCCTGCTCGGTCAGGACGTACCCGTTCGCGACGTCACCCACGCGGTACTGCCGCGGCGGCGCCGCATCCTGGGGTTCGACCGGTTGCCAACCGTGTTCGGTCAGGACGTAGCCGTTGGCGACATCGCCGAGCTGGTACCCGCCCTGGTCGGCCATGAGTCCCCCTGAAACTCCTTCGGGGCGGCCCCTGACGCCGCCCGCACCGGACAGGATCTCACCGAGCGGACGTCACCGCTGGGTCGCGTCCGACACCTCACCCACCAGCTCCTCGAGGACGTCCTCCAGGAAGACCACGCCGCTGACCGACCCGTCGGCGTCGACGACCCGGGCCAGGTGGGCGCCGGTCCGCTGCATCGATCCCAGCACGTCGTCCACGTCGTCGTTCGGGCTGACCGTCGCGAGCCGACGCACCCGCTTGAGCGGGACCGGCTCGTTCTGGCGTTCGTCGTCCGCGTACAGGATGTCCTTGAGGTGGAGGTAGCCGGTGACCTCACCGTCGACCGTCCTCACGGGGTACCGGGAGAACCCGTAGCGGGCGACGAGCTTCTCGATGTCCGCGGGCGTCGCGCCCATCGACACGGTGACCAGCTGGTCCACCGGGACCGCCACCTGCGACGCGACCTTGTCGCTGAAGTCGAGCGCCGAGCGGACCAGCCCCTCGCGCTCCTCCTCGAGCAGCCCCTCGGCGTGGCTCTCCGCCACGATGTGCGCCACCTCGTCCGCGGTGAACGCGCTGGTGATCTCGTCCTTGGGCTCGACGCGGAAGACCAGCCGGACCAGGCCCTTCGCGATGGACTCCATGACCCTGACCAGCGGACGCAACGCCCGCGACACGAACAGCAGGGCCGGAACGAGAAGCAGTGCGGCCCGGTCGGGCCCGGCGATGGCGAGGTTCTTGGGGATCATCTCGCCGATGACGACGTGGAAGTAGACGACGATGTTCAGCGCGACGAAGAGGGAGATCGGGCCGAGCCACGCGTCGCTGACCCACTGGTCGAGATGCCAGGCGTGGAAGACGTCCTCGAGTATCTCGTGCAGCGCCGCCTCCGCCAGCGCGCCGAGGCCGACCGAGCAGATGGTGATGCCGAGCTGGGCCGTCGCGAGCATCGAGCCCAGGTGCTCCAGCGCGTCGAGTGCCATCCGCGCGCGGGCGCTCCCGGCCGCGGCCATCGGCTCCAGGGTCGAGCGCCGCGCGGCCATGGCCGCGAACTCGGCGCCGACGAAGAAGGCGTTCCCGAGCAGCAGGAGCACCGAGATCCAGAGGGCCAGGGTGTGGCTCACTCGGAGCCCTCTCCTGCGGGCGAGGCGTCCCCGTCGCCGGCCGGCTCCTCGGGAACCGGGATGAACCGCAACCGGTCGACCCGGCGCCCGTCCATCCGGGCGACCCGGACGACCCAGCCCGGCAGCGTCAGCTCGTCGCCGACGACCGGGATCCGGCCCAGCACCGCCATGACGAACCCGCCGACGGTCTCGTAGGTCGGCCCGTCCGGCAGCACGGCGCCCAGCTGGTCGCGCACCTGGTCCGGTCGCCAGAGGCCGGGCAGCAGCCAGGACCCGTCGGCCATCTGGTTCCAGTCCGACTGCGAGCGGTCGTGCTCGTCGCTGACCTCGCCGACGATCTCCTCGACGACGTCCTCCAGGGTCACCACTCCGGATGTCCCGCCGTACTCGTCGACGACGACGACCATCTGCAGGCCGGCAGCCCGGAGCTGCAGGAGCAAGGGGTCGAGGCGGATCGTCTCCGGGACCATCACCGGTGCGACCATCAGCGCGCTGACCGGGACGTCCGGCCGACGGTCGTGCGGGACGGCGATGGCCTTCTTGACGTGGACCAGGCCGTCGATGTCGTCCCAGTCGTCACCGATCACGGGGAAGCGGGAGTGCCCGGTCTGCCGCGCCAGCCGGATGATGTCGTCGGCGCGGGCGGTGCGCTCGATGCCCGAACAGCGAACCCGCGGGGTCATCACATCGGACGCGGTCCGGTCGCCGAAGTCGAGGGAGCGGGTGAGCAGCCGTGCGGTGTTGGCCTCGATGGTCCCCTGCTCGGCGGACCGGCGGACGAGGCTGGCCAGCTCCTGCGGGGTACGGGCGCTGGTCAGCTCCTCCTGCGGCGTGATGCCCATCGCCCGCAGGGCGGCGTTGGCGGAGCCGTTGAGGATGGCGACCAGGGGGCGGGCGACGAGGGCGAAGGCCCGGACCGGACCGGCAACGACCTTGGCCGCCGCCAGCGGCGCGCTGATCCCGAGGAACTGCGACATCAGCTCGCCGAAGACCATCGAGAACAGCGTCACGAGGATGAGGGCCAGCGCCGTCGCGACCGAGGCGGCCATGGACTCCGAGAGGCCCAGGCTCTGAAGGGGCCCATAGAGGAGCGACCCGATCGAGGGCTCCGCGAGGTAGCCGACGATCAGCGTGGTCAGGGTGATCCCGACCTGAGCGGCCGACAGCTGGGTCGAGAGCTGCCGCAGCGACCGGAGGACCGTCGCCGCGCCCTCGTCGCCGTTGTCGACGGCTTGCTGCACCGACGGCCGGTCCAGCGCGACGAGGGAGAACTCCGCCGTGACGAAGAGCGCGGTGCCCGCCGTGAGGGCGACGGCGGCGAGCACGAGCAACCACTCGGTCATAGTCGGTCCATCCTAGGGAAACCCGGAAGGCCGGGCGCCCGGCCGCATACGGGCCCCTCCACCGCTCCTCCTCCGCCTGGGGTATGACCCTGAGCGCACCCTGATCCGGCCCCCAATCCGCCCACCGTGGGATCCGACGCCCGACGAGCGCTGGTTTGATCGACCCATGACAACTTGTGGGGACGACTCATGACACCCGCCCCGGCGTCGGGCGCGCGCATCGAGGTCCGGGGGCTCACCAAGCGGTTCGGCGACTTCACGGCGGTCCAGGACCTCGACTTCGCCGTCGAGCCCGGCCGCATCACCGGCTTCCTCGGCCCCAACGGCGCCGGCAAGACCACCACGCTGCGGATGCTCCTCGGCCTCATCCGGCCCACCGCCGGCACCGCAACCATCGGCGGCGTGGCCTACCACGACATCCCGAGCCCGCTCCTCGAGGTCGGCTCCGCGCTCGAGTCGACGAACTTCCACCCCGGCCGCAGCGGCCGCGACCACCTCCGGGTGCTCGCCGCGACGTCCGGCATCCCGGACACCCGGGTCGACGAGATGCTGGAGCTCGTCGGTATCCCCGCGGCGGCGCGCAAGCGGGCGGGCGGCTACTCCATGGGTATGCGTCAGCGGCTGGGCCTCGCGGCCGCCCTGCTGGGCGACCCGAAGGCGGTCATCCTCGACGAGCCCGCCAACGGCCTCGACCCGGAGGGCATCCGCTGGCTGCGGGGGTTCCTGCGGTTCCTCTCGGGCGAGGGCAAGACCGTCCTCATCTCGAGCCACCTGCTCGCCGAGGTCGCCCAGACCGTCGACGACGTCGTCATCATCGCCAACGGGCGCAGTGTCGCCCAGGGGCCGATCAGCGACCTTCAGGGTGAGCCGACCGTGCTGGTCCGGACCCCGGACCGCGCCGAGCTGTCCAGCGCGCTGCTGGCCGCTGGGACGGTGACGGAGCAGGACGGCGCCGACGGGCTGCGCGTCCGCACCGAGGACATGGCCCGGATCGGCGACGTGGCCCTGCGGGCCGGCGTGGCCGTGCACGAGCTGCGGACCCTCTCCACCGACCTCGAGTCGCTCTACTTCGAGCTGACGACGTCGCCGGAGAACCGCAACCGCAACCTCGAGGGCTCGGCGGCGCAGGACGCCGAACCCGGCGCGCCTCAGTGGAGCCACTCGGGCTCAGCCGCGGTAGAGGCCGAGAAGGAGGTCGCGTCATGATCCGGTCGATCAAGTCGGAGCTGCTCAAGTTCTTCACCACCCGCATGTGGTGGGGCATGGCGATCGCCATCCTCCTGGCCGGCGCCGGGTTCGCCCTGCTGTTCGGCCTCATCTTCACCAGCGACGCCGCCAACGGCCAGAACGGTGGACCTCCGGCCATCACGAACGACCTCGACCTGGCCCGCCAGGTCTTCACCGGCGGCATCGGCGTCGGCTACCTGCTGACCCTGGCCATCGGCGTCATGACCATCGGCTCGGAGTACCGCCACAAGACGGTCACCTCGACGTTCCTCGCGACGCCCAAGCGCGTCCGGGTCATGGCGGCGAAGGTCGTCTCACTGCTGGTCATCGGCGCGATGTATGCGGTGCTGTCCCTGGTGGGTTCGGTCGTGACCGGGTCGCTGCTGCTCACCGCCAAAGGCCACTCGCCGTTCGCCGACCCGGAGATCTGGCGGACCCTCGCCCTGGCGCTGCTCGTCCTCGGCCTCTGGGCGCTGATCGGCCTCGGGGTGGGCATCCTCATCCCCAACCAGGTGGCCGCGCTGCTCATCGCCATCGGCGTCGCATGGATCATCGAGCCGATCCTCGGAGCGGTCCTCGGCATCACGAGCTGGGGCAGCGACATCACGCCGTACCTGCCCAGCCAGGCCACGTCCGCCATGCTCAGCACCTCGGCCGGAGGGTTCAACGGAGGCACCGTCACGACCCTCAGCTGGTGGGGTGGCGCGCTCGTCCTCGCCGCGTATGCGGCGGTGATGGCCGGCGTCGGGTCCTGGCTGACGGTGCGCCGCGACATCAGCTGACCGACCTCTCCGCGACCGGACTCAGTTGGTTGTCGGTTTCCGGGCCTGACCGCCGGAAACCGGGTCGACATCTGAGTTCGGTCGCGGGCGTGCGCGCGCCTGGGGGTCGACCCGCGGCTTAACGGGCGCAGGGCTAGACTTGGTGCCTGAGTGACGCGGGAAACGGCGGTGACGGGCTGCGTTCTCCGGGCCTTCCCGGCCGTCTCGCGTGACCGTCATCGATGACGTGATGAAAGAGGCGTTTCCCCCGTGGCTGACCCCCGGACCACCCGGCCCGACGACCTGCTTGCCGACTTCGGCCCGAACGAGTGGCTGGTGGACGAGCTGTACCAGCAGTACCTCGAGGACAAGAACTCGGTCGACCAGGCCTGGTGGGCGTTCTTCGCCGACTACACCCCCGACGGGTCACCCGGCACCAACGGGTCGAACGGCGCGAACGGAGCCAACGGCTCCGCCCCGGAGCCCACGGTCGCGACCGCCGCGCCGGCGGTGAAGGCCGCCCCCGCGGCGAAGCCCGCTCCGGCGGCGAAGCCCGCTCCGGCGGCGGACGCCTCCTCCTCCTCCCCCTCCTCCTCCAAGGCGGGTGGGACGGCGACGCCGACCGTCGCCGCCGGCGCGAAGGCTCCCCCGGCGAGCAAGCCCACGCCCAGCTCGGCCCCGACGACGCGCGCGGAGCAGAAGCCCGAGACCAGGCCCACCCCGCGCGACGTCAAGGTCGCGCCCAAGGAGGGCACCGCCGAGGCCACCGAGAAGGTCGCCCCGCTGCGCGGCCCCGCCGCCCGCGTCGTCACCAACATGGAGTCGTCTCTCCACGTCCCCACCGCGACCAGCGTCCGGGCCGTGCCCGCCAAGCTGCTCATCGACAACCGCGTCGTCATCAACAACCACCTGGCTCGCTCGCGCGGCGGCAAGGTCAGCTTCACCCACATCATCGGGTTCGCGCTGGTCAAGGCGCTGCGGGCGATGCCGGAGATGAACAACGGCTTCTCCGTTCGCGACGGCAAGCCGGTCCTCGTCACCCCCGCGCACGTCAACCTCGGCCTGGCCATCGACATGTCCAAGCCCGACGGCAGCCGGGCCCTGCTGGTCCCGAGCATCAAGGCCACCGAGGCCATGGACTTCGTCCACTTCTGGACCGCCTACGAGGACGTCGTCCGCAAGGCCCGCGCCAACAAGCTCACGGTCGAGGACTTCCAGGGCACGACGATCAGCCTGACCAACCCGGGGACGATCGGCACGAACCACTCGGTGCCGCGGCTCATGGAGGGCCAGGGCGCCATCATCGGCGTCGGCGCGCTCGAGTACCCCGCCGAGTGGCAGGGCGCCAGCACGGAGACGATCAACCGCAACGCCGTCAGCAAGATCCTCACGCTGACCAGCACCTACGACCACCGGATCATCCAGGGCGCCCAGAGCGGCGACTTCCTCAGGATCGTCCACCAGCTGCTGCTCGGCGAGCAGGGGTTCTACGACGAGATCTTCGAGTCGCTGCGGATCCCCTACGAGCCGATCCGCTGGGTCCAGGACATCTCGGCGACCCACGACGACGACATCAACAAGGTCGCCCGGGTCCAGGAGCTGATCCACGCATACCGGGTCCGTGGCCACCTCATGGCCGACACCGACCCGCTGGAGTACCGGCAGCGAAAGCACGCCGACCTCGACGTCACCACCCACGGCCTGAGCCTCTGGGACCTCGACCGCTCCTTCGCCACCGGCGGGTTCGGCGGCGAGCCGTTCCTCAAGCTGCGCCGCATCCTCGGCATCCTGCGCGACTCCTACTGCCGCACGGTCGGCATCGAGTACATGCACATCCAGGACCCCGAGCAGCGCGCCTGGATCCAGGCCAAGGTCGAGGTCCCGTATGCGCGTCCGTCCCGCGACGAGCAGATGCGGGTGCTGCGCAAGCTCAACGCGGCCGAGGCGTTCGAGACGTTCCTGCAGACGAAGTTCGTCGGGCAGAAGCGGTTCTCGCTGGAGGGCGGCGAGTCCGTCATCGCCCTGATGGACCGGATCATGTGCCGCGCCGCGGACGACCGCATGGACGAGATCTGCATCGGGATGCCGCACCGCGGTCGGCTCAACGTGCTGGCCAACATCGCCGGCAAGTCCTACGGCCAGATCTTCCGCGAGTTCGAGGGCCAGCAGGACCCGAAGTCGGTCCAGGGGTCCGGTGACGTCAAGTACCACCTCGGCACCGAGGGCGAGTTCACCTCCGAGGACGGGTCGACGACGAAGGTCTACCTCGCGGCGAACCCGTCCCACCTCGAAGCCGTCGACCCGGTGCTCGAGGGCGTCGTCCGGGCCAAGCAGGACCGGCTCGACCTCGCGGGCGAGGCGTTCACGGTGCTGCCGATCCTCATGCACGGCGACGCGGCGTTCGCCGGTCAGGGCGTCGTGGCCGAGACGCTGAACCTGTCGCAGCTGCGCGGCTACCGCACCGGCGGGACGATCCACGTCGTCATCAACAACCAGGTGGGGTTCACGACCTCGCCGTCCGCGTCGCGGTCCTCGGTCTACTCCACCGACGTCGCCCGGATGATCCAGGCGCCGATCTTCCACGTCAACGGCGACGACCCCGAGGCGTGCGTCCGGGTGGCCGAGCTGGCCTACGACTTCCGGCAGGCGTTCAACAAGGACGTCGTCATCGACATGGTCTGCTACCGCCGTCGTGGCCACAACGAGGGCGATGACCCGTCGATGACGCAGCCGCTGATGTACAACCTCATCGAGGCCAAGCGCTCGGTCCGCAAGCTCTATACCGAGGCGCTCATCGGTCGCGGCGACATCTCGCAGGAGGACGCCGAGGCCGCGCTGCGCGACTACCAGCAGCAGCTGGAGCGGGTGTTCCTCGAGACCAAGGAGGCCATCAAGGCCCCGCGGACGGCCGCGAGCGCCACGACCGACAACCGCAGCCGGGGCCTGGAGAAGCCGGCCTCGCAGGCGGCCGACTACGCCGCCGCCCCGCGCTGGAAGAACAACACCGGCGTCTCGGCGGAGACCCTCCAGCACATCGGCGACGCGTTCACCAACATCCCCGAGGGCTTCACCGTCCACGCCAAGCTGCGCCAGCTGCTCGAGCGGCGCGCGGCGATGACGCGCGACGGCGGCATCGACTGGGCGATGGGCGAGCTGCTGGCGTTCGGGTCGCTGCTCATCGAGGGCACGCCGATCCGGCTCGCCGGGCAGGACAGCCGACGCGGCACCTTCGTCCAACGGCACGCGGTGCTCATCGACAAGACCACGGCAGCCGAGTGGACGCCACTGCTCTACCTCGGTGAGAACCAGGGTCGGTTCTGGGTCGTGGACTCGCTGCTCAGCGAGTTCGCGGCGATGGGCTTCGAGTACGGCTACTCCGTCGAGCGGCCGGACGCCCTGGTGCTGTGGGAGGCCCAGTTCGGCGACTTCGCCAACGGCGGCCAGACGATCATGGACGAGTTCATCTCCTCGTCCGAGCAGAAGTGGGGCCAGCGCTCCTCGGTCACGCTGCTCCTACCGCACGGCTACGAGGGGCAGGGCCCGGACCACTCGTCCGCGCGGATCGAGCGCTACCTCCAGCTCTGCGCCGAGGACAACATGACGGTCGCCTACCCGTCGACGCCGGCGTCGTACTTCCACCTCCTGCGCCGTCAGGCGTATGCGCGTCCGCGCCGTCCGCTCGTCGTCTTCACCCCGAAGTCGATGTTGCGGCTCAAGGCGGCAGCGAGCAGCGTCGAGGACTTCACCCAGGGCGGCTTCCGCCCGGTGCTCCCCGACCCGGCGCGGCTCGACCCGGCGGGCGTGACACGGGTGATCCTCGCCTCCGGCAAGGTCGTCTACGACCTCGAGGCCGAGCGCACCAAGCGGGAGGACACGACGACGGCGATCCTGCGGGTCGAGCGCCTGGCACCGGTCCCGGGCGCCGAGATCGCCGAGGCGCTCGCCGTCTACCCCGGCGCCGAGGTCCTCTGGGTCCAGGACGAGCCCCGGAACCAGGGCGCATGGCCCTACATGGCGCTCAACCTGCCCGAGGCGATGGAGGAGCACGGCGAGACCCGGCCGCTGCGTCTGGTGTCGCGGATGGCCTCCGCGTCCCCGGCCACCGGCTCGCACAAGAAGCACGAGGTCGAGCAGGAGAACCTCGTCGCTGCGGCGTTCGACCGCTGACCCGCTTGTACTTCACCGACCGCGGGATCGAGGAGCTCGCCGCGCGCCGCGGCGAGGAGGAGGTCTCGTTCGACTGGCTCGCCGAGCAGCTGCGGACCTTCGTCGACCTCAACCCCGAGTTCGAGACCCCGGTCGAACGGCTCGCGACCTGGCTGGCTCGGCTGGACGACGACGACTGACACCACGTTCCCGGCGTCCTCGCGTGTCGGTGGCCGTACGTGTCCGCGTGCCAACTTCTCCGCACGTGGTGGAAAGTATTCGGGCATATCGGATATCGGCCGGCGACTTCTCACCACGTGGGGAGATGTCGACGGGCGTCCGCGGCGCTCGGCGTTAGTCGCAGGAGCGCGGCGTCGCGGCGGCGCCGCGCCATAGGGTGATCCGGTGACCGACGAGACGCCCGCCGCACCGGCCGAGACGCCGCACGAGCCGGAGTACATCCCGAGCGCCGAGTTCAGCGTCGCCGAGGGGCGTCGCGACGTGGGGCTGTGCTTCGTCGGCTCGTCGATGACCGCCGGCTACGGCGACCCCAAGGGCCTGGGCTGGGTCGGCCGCGTCGTCAGCCGCACGCAACATCCGGACCTCGACCTCACCGCGTACAACCTCGGCGTGCGGGGCGACACCTCGGCCGGAGTCATGGCCCGCTGGCGCACCGAGACCGCCCCGCGCTGGGTGAACCGGACCGAGCGTCGGCTGGTCGTCTCGGTGGGTGCGAACGACATCGCAACCGGGGTCAGCCTGGCCCGGTCCCGGCTCAACCTCGCCAACATCCTCGACGAGGCGACGACCAGTGGCATCGCCGTGTTCTGCGTGGGCCTGACGCCGAGTCTCGAGACCGAGTGGAACCCCCGGATCGAGGCGCTCGCCGAGGCGCAGGCCGACGTCTGCGCTCGCCGCGGGGTGGCCTACGTCGACTGCTTCAAACCCCTCGTCGGCCACGAGCAGTGGCTCTCCGACGTCAACGCGTCGCCCGACCGCGTCCACCCCGGGCAGGCCGGGTACGGCCTCATCGCCTGGCTGGTCCTCCACAACGGCTGGAACGACTGGATGCGCATCTCCTCCTAGGGCTTGCGTCCAGCGCATACGCGATATAACGTGACTCTCTAAGACGCGATATAACGCGAAGGGAGAGGCGCATGACGCAGGAATGGTTGATCGAGGGGCCACGAGTCCTCGACATCGGCGACGAGCACGAACGGGTCGGCAAGCTCGAGGTGGGCATCGTCGGCGGACGGGTCGACGTGGTCACCCACGACGACTCCCCCACCGCGCGCATCGAGGTGACCAACGTCGAGGGGCTGCCGCTGAAGGTGACCTGGGACGGCGTGACGCTCCGGGTGCTGCACGGCAAGGAGTGGGACAACAACAACGTCATGGAGATGCTCAAGCGGACCTTCGAGCACTTCGGGCGCAACAAGGTGACCATCAGCATCTCCGTGCCGAGCGACGCGACGGCCACGGTGGCGACGGTCAGTGGTGAGGCAGTCGTCTCCGGACTGCGCAGCGTGGTCAAGGTCAACAGCGTCTCCGGGTCGCTCATCGTCAGCGACGTCCAGGGCCAGGTCGACATGTACACCGTCAGCGGCACCGTCGACGGTGACAGCCTCACCGGCAGCGCCAACGTCAACTCCGTCTCCGGGACGGTGACCCTGCAGCGCAGCAGCCTGCCGGACGTCAAGATCAACACGGTCAGCGGCGACATCGCCCTCGACCTGACGTCGGGCTCGTCCCACATCCGGTCCAACTCGGTGTCCGGCGACGTCACGGTCCGGGCCCCCTTGGACGGGTTCGACGTCGAGGCCAACACCGCCAGCGGTTCGATCGTCGTGGACGGCCGTCAGCTGTCCAAGGGCTTCGGCGGCGGTTCACACGGTCGCGAGCGGCTCGGACACCTCCGCGAGGGCAACGGAGCGCTCGAGATCAAGGCCAACGCGGTGTCCGGCAGCATCGTCGTGCTGCGCTCCAGCGGGTCGGCCGGGGCGTCGACCCCCCAGGACGCGCCGCCGCCCACCGGCGACCCCACGGCGCAGATCCGTACCGAGGGCACCTCGCCCATCCCGCAGGACATCCCGCCCGGTGACCACCCCGCGGACCGGTCCGGCGAGACGACCCAGCCGGGCGACGGCTCGGACGGCGGTCCCCGATGAGCCCCGTCTTCGCCCACGGGCAGCTGCGCCTCTATCTGCTCGTGCTCCTCGACGAGGGGCCGCGCCACGGGTACGAGGTGATCCAGGAGCTCGAGAGCCGGTTCAACGGGCTCTACTCCCCGAGCGCCGGCACCGTCTACCCGCGCCTGGCCAAGCTCGAGGAGGAAGGCCTGGTCGAGCGCACCGATGACGGCCGCAAGGCGATGTACTCGATCACCGACGCCGGCCGGGCCGAGGTCCGCGCCCGTCAGGCCGACGTGCAGGACATGCGGGAGGACCTCGACCAGTCCGTTCGGCACCTGGCCGAGCAGGTCCGGTCACGGGTGCAGCACCAGGCAGCCGACCTGCGGACCGAGCTGAAGAACGCGGCCCGCGAGGCCCGAGCCACGGCCACTCCGGTCGGCGGCCACGAGCCGTGGACCCGGGGCGAGGCCGCCGCCTACGCCGACCTCGAGCGGGCGGTCAACACCTTCCGCAGCGACGTCCGGCGGGCGTGGCGACGCGGCGGGCTCACCGCCGACCAGACCAACGAGGTCGTCGACATCCTCACCGACGCGGCGTCGCGCATCCGGTCGGTCGTCGACAAGCGCTGAGTGGACCACGGGGCCGAGGCGTGCCGCAGGTCGGGTATGCCTCGGCTCAGTCACGCGGGCGGTTCGCCGCGACCGCGCCGGCGGCGGTCACGACCCCGAGGACCACGACGACCAGCAGGGCGGTGGCGATCCCCGCCTCCTCGGCGCCGTAGAGCGCCACGACCACCGGGATGAGCAGTCCGTTCCACACGAAGGTCGGGACGGCCGCACGGGTCGAGCCGCGGAACCAGGCCCGAGCCAGCAGCGCCAGCAGCGCCGCGAACACGAGGATCAGCACGCCCGACATCACCACGGTGGTCGCGCTGCTGCCCTCACCGCGCGCCAGCTCGAGGGCGTAGAACCCGGCCAGGCCCAGCAGGGCCAGCACGTGGAGTGCGCAGACGGCACCGGCCGCGACCGCCCAAGGGCGGCGCTGGGGGTCTTCCGGGGCGCCGCGCTGCGGGAGTGGCTCCGGTGTGGCCTGCGTCACGCAGCGAGCGTAGCGAGCACGCTTCCTGAACCCGTTCGGGGGGCCCGTCTCATCTCGACGTCGAAATGGTTGCCCTCAGGGATCGCAACCGTCAGACTGTACGGCGGCCCTGGAACATCGGAGCGTCCGCGGGCGTTGCCCCGGGTGCCGAGCCGTGTGGTCGCGAAGAGACCCGAAACGGCACCGACGAGGCAGCAGAGCCGCTGTCTCACCGCCCGCTCCCAGCGAACCGCCCGACCCTGTGGTGAGAGCGCCGAGACGAGGCGTGACGACCAGGCACCAGACCACCACCCCCCCGAGAATCTGACGAGACACACGAACTGATGACGACGAGGATGACGACCAGCACCGCCCGGACGCACTGGGCCCCCCGAACCACCACCACCCCCGCCACCGGCTCCCGTAGCCACTCTCGCCCGACGACCAGCTCCACCAGCTCGACGAGCACGGTCCGTACGGCGCCCACCGCCTCATCAAGGAGCACGATCAGCATGGACTGGCGCGACCGCGCTGCCTGCCTCGACGAGGACCCGGAGCTCTTCTTCCCCATCGGGAACACCGGCCCGGCCATCCTCCAGATCGAGGAGGCCAAGGCTGTGTGCCGTCGTTGCGAGGTCATCGAGACGTGCCTGAAGTGGGCCCTCGAGTCCGGCCAGGACGCCGGCGTGTGGGGCGGCCTCTCCGAGGACGAGCGCCGCGCGCTCAAGCGTCGCAACGCCAGGGCCCGCCGCGCCGGCTGACCCTCACCATTCCCTCGAAGGCTGACCGCCCGGCGACCTCGCCGTGGCGGTCAGCTTTTCGCTCAGCCCTTGAGCGGTCGCAGCGCAGCCGTGAAGGTGACCTGCGTGCCGTGCGGTTCCGCGGGCGTCCACCGGATGGTGCCGCGGAGGTCCTGGACGAGGGACTGGACGATCTGCGTACCGAGCCCGGACCCGGGTCGGCGCTCGGTACCGATCCCCACCCCGTCGTCGGCGATCTTCACGGTCAGCACGTCCGGGGCGCCCGGCACGCCGACCACGCGTTTGACGTCGACGGCCACGGTCCCGCCCGTGTCTCCCGGAAAACCGTGCTCGATGGCGTTCTGGACCAGCTCGCTGAGGATCATCGCCAGTGACGTGGCGTCCTCCGCGCGGAGCCGCCCGAACGAGTCGCCGGTGCGCTGCCGCTCGATCCGCTTGTCGTAGGCGGCCACCTCGGCCACCGCGCGGAACCCCTGGTCGGCCACCTCGTCGAAGTCGACGGTCTCGTCGAACCCCTTGCTCAGGGTGTCGTGGACGAGGGCGATGGTCCCGACCCGGCGCTCCGCCTCCTGGAGCGCGGCGCGCGCCTGTTCGTCGTCGGTCCGCCGCGCCTGCAGCCGCAGCAGCGCGGCGACGGACTGCAGGTTGTTCTTCACCCGATGGTGGATCTCGCGGATGGTCGCATCCTTGGTCAGCAGCTCCTGCTCCCGTCGGCGCAGCTCGCTGACGTCGCGCAGCAGCAGCAGCGCCCCGAACCGCTGACCGGCCTCGGTCAGCGGGATAGCCCGCATCGTGACGATCGCGGCGCGCGAGCCGACCTCGGTCCGCCACGGCTGTCGCCCGGTGAGGACGAGCGGCAGGCCCTCGTCGACCGGCGACGAGTCGCGCAGGACCGAGGTGACGATCTCGGACATCGAGCCGCCCATGACCTCACCCGGCCACCCGAGCCGGTGGATCGCCGAGACCGCGTTCGGGCTCGCATACGTGATGATGCCGTCGTAGTCGAGCCGCACCACCCCGTCCCCCGCCCGCGGGGCGCCACGCCGGAGTCCCGTCGGCGCGGACGAGTTCGGGAACTCGCCCGCGGCGATCATCCGGGAGAGCGCGTCGGCCGTCGCGAGATAGGTCAGCTCCAGCCGGCTCGGCGTGCGCATCATCGACAGGTTGGTATGCCGGGTGATGACGGCGATCGCCCGGCCCTGGCGGACGACAGGGATCGACTCCTCCCGCACCGGTAAGTCGTCACGCCACTCGGTGTCCCGCTCCCTGACGATGCGTCGCTCGGCGAAGGCCTGCTCGAGGATCTCGGCGCGAGCACGGGTCGCCTTGATGCCGACCTGGTCCTCGAAGAACACCATCTGACCGGTGGTCGGCCGGACGTGGGCGACGGCCTCCCACTGCACCGGCGAGAGGCGCACCCAGAGCACGAGGTCCGCGAAGGACAGGTCCGAGAGGAGCTGCCAGTCGCCGACCAGCAGGTGCAGCCACTCCGGGTCAGCCCCCGTCAGGCCGGAGTGCTCCTGGAGGAGCTCGGCGAGCGTCGGCACCGCCCGAGACTATCCGGCGCGACGCAGACGACGACCGGCCGCCTCCACGGCGTTGGCGGCGTGCTCCGTCAGGGTGCGGGTGACATCGCGCGTCATGTCGCACCTCATGTCGCACCTCATGTCGCCGTCGATGTGGCGATCACGACATCGGGCGCGACATGAGCCGCGACGTGACCGCGTCCGACCCCGCAGGTCAGGCGGGCTGGCCGGCGCGCAGCACCGACCGCAGGGTGCGCAGCGCCACCGACAGGGCGGCCAGGCCGGCGTTGTCGAGCCGCTCAACCCCGTGTAGCGCGGCCTTGGCCCGCTTCAGCGCATCGCGGTTCGCGTCGGCCCAGTACTCGAACCGCTTGGCCGGCGTGTCCCCACCATCGCTGGCGACCAGCACCGACCGGGTGAGCGACTCCAGCACCGCGTAGAGGTCGTCGCGCATCGCGCCGCGGGCCAAGGCGTCCCACCGGTCGTCGCGGGGCAGCCGGCTCACCCGCGTCAGCATCGCGTCGATGGTGAACTTCTCCGACGCGTAGTAGTAGACGCCGGCCACCTCCTCGACCGGCAGCTCGAGCTCCTCGGCGAGGTCGATGACGTCCAGCAGCGAGAAGAGGTCGAGCAACGACGCCGCTCGGGCCGCGGTGGCCGCAGGGACGCCGAGCTTCTCCAGCTCTTTGGTCCGCTTCTCCAGGCGACGGCGCTCCGAACCCTGCAGCAGCTCCCCGACGCGCGGCGCGAACTGGGCCACGGGGGCCCGGAACCGCTCCACCTCGGCGACGACGTCGATGTTGGTAGGCCGCGTGGCGAGGAACCACCGAGCCGCCCGGTCGAGCAGCCGGCGGAACTCGAGGTAGAGAGTGGTCTGCGTCTCGGTCGACACGACGTTGTCGAGCGCCTCGAGCTCGGCGACGTAGGACGTCAACCCGAAGACCTCACGGCAGACGACAAACGCCCGCGCGACCTGCTCCGGGTCCGCTCCGGTCTCCTCCCCGGCCCGGAAGGCGAAGGTGATCCCGCCTCGGTTGACCATCGAGTTGACCACCGCGTTGATGACGATCTCCTGACGCAGCGGGTGGGCGGCGAGCTGCGTCGCATACTCGGACCTCATCCGCAGCGGGAAGTACTCGCTGAGCGTCTGCTGGAACCAGGGGTCGTCGGCCAGCTTCGTCGGCATGAGGTCGGCCTTGAGCGCGAGCTTCGCGTAGGCGACGAGGACGGAGAACTCGGGTGACGTGAGGCCGAGCTTGTTGGCCCGACGCTTGGCGATCTCGGCGTCGGACGGCAGGTACTCGAGCGCCCGGTTGAGCTCGCCGCGCTCCTCGAGCCAGTGGATGAGCCGCTGGTGGACGGGCAACATCGAGTACTGCTGCGCGCGGGCGTTGCCGAGCAGGACGTTCTGCTCGTAGTTGTCGTGCAGCACGTCGACCGCGACCTCATCGGTCATCGACTGCAACAGGTCGTTGCGCTGTGCGAGCGTCATCCCGCCGTCACGGACCAGCCCGGTCAGCGGGATCTTGATGTTGACCTCATGGTCGGAGGTGTCGACGCCCGCGGAGTTGTCGATCGCGTCGGTGTTGACGCGAACGCCGTTGAGGGCGGCCTCGATCCGGCCCAGCTGGGAGCAGCCGAGGTTGCCACCCTCGCCGATCACCTTGACTCGCAACGCATTTCCATCGACACGGATTGCGTCGTTGGCCCGGTCGCCGATCTCGGTGTTGGTCTCGGAGGACGCCTTGACGTAGGTGCCGATGCCGCCGTTCCACAGCAGGTCGGCCGGCGCCAGCAGGATCGCGTGGATCAGCTCGGCCGGCGTCAGGTTTGTCGTGTCCTTGGGCAGCCCCAGTGCGGTGATCATCTCCGGCGATGCGGGTATGGACTTCGCCGACCGGTCGAACACGCCGCCACCGGCTGAGATCAGCGAGCGGTCGTACTCCGCCCACGACGAGCGCGGCAGCTCGAACAGCCGGCGTCGTTCGGCGACGGTGGTGGCGGCGTCCGGCGTCGGGTCGACGAACACGTGCCGGTGGTCGAACGCGGCGACGAGCCGGATGTGCTCGGACAGCAGCATCCCGTTGCCGAACACGTCGCCGGACATGTCGCCGACCCCGACGACCGTGAAGTCCTGCGTCTGGGTGTCGACGTCCATCTCGCGGAAGTGCCGCTTGACCGACTCCCACGCGCCTCGGGCCGTGATCCCCATCGCCTTGTGGTCGTAGCCGGCCGAGCCGCCCGAGGCGAATGCGTCGTCGAGCCAGTAGCCGTACTCCTGCGCCTTGGCGTTGGCGATGTCGGAGAACGTCGCCGTCCCTTTGTCGGCCGCAACCACGAGGTAGGTGTCGGGACCGTCGTGCCGCACGACGTTCGGCGGGGGGACCGCCTTGCCCTGGACCCGGTTGTCGGTGAGGTCGAGCAGGCCGGAGATGAACAGCTCGTAGGCGGCGATGCCCTCCGCCATCCACGCGTCGCGGTCGACGTTGGGGTCGGGCAGCTGCTTGGCGTAGAAGCCACCCTTGCTGCCGGTCGGGACGATGACGGCGTTCTTGACCATCTGGGCCTTGACCAGGCCGAGGACCTCGGTGCGGAAGTCCTCGCGGCGGTCGGACCATCGCAGGCCCCCGCGGGCGACCTTGCCGAACCGCAGGTGGACGCCCTCCACCCGCGGGCCGTAGACCCAGATCTCGAACATCGGCCGGGGCGCGGGCAGGTCGGGCACCTTGGTCGGGTCGAGCTTGAGGCTGACGTAGGACTTGGGCCCGCCGCCCGTGAGGTCGGACTGGTAGAAGTTCGTGCGCAGGCCGGCCTGGGCGACGCCGAGGAGGGCCCGGATGATCCGGTCCTGGTCGAGGCTGGTGACGTCGTCGAGGGCGGCGAGCACGGAGTCGGCGATGGCCGCCTCGGCGTCGTCCCGCTCGGCGCCGGTCTCACCGGCATACCGCTCGGGGTCGAACCGGGTCTCGAAGAGCTCGACGAGCATCCGGGAGATCGCAGGGTTGGCGACCAGCGCGGCCTCGACGTAGTCCTGCGAGAACGTGGACCGGGTCTGCCGCAGGTACTTCGCGAGCATCCGCAGGATGACGACCTGCCGCCAGGTCAGCCCGGCGGCCAGGACCAGGGCGTTGAACCCGTCCGACTCCGCGACCCCCGTCCACACCGCCCGCACGGCGTTCTGGAACCGCAGCCGCAGCGCGTCGCGGTCGTCGCCCACGCCCCACTCCTCGACCCGGGGTGTGCGCAGCCCGAAGTCGTAGACGTAGACGCGGACCCCGTCGCTGCGGGTGATCTCGTAGGGCCGCTCGTCGATGACCTCGACACCGAGGTGGGTGAACATCGGCAGGACGCGGGTCAGCGTCAGCGGGCCACGCCGGTAGAGCTTGAACCGGCGCTCGTCCGGAGGGGAGCCCGGATCCTGGTGCAGCCCGACCTCGACGGCGTCGTCGGAGTCGAGCATCTCGATGCGCCGGATATCGGTGACGGCGACGCGGGGCTGGACGTCCTCCTTGTAGGCCTCGGGGAACGCCCGCCCGTACAGCCCGGTCAACCGTCCGCCGGCCTCGTCGCCGACGTCGGCCCGGAGGGCCTCGACGAGGTCCTCGTCCCACGTGCGGGTGGCCTCGACGATCTCGCGCTCGAGCGCCGCCTCGTCGACCTCCGGGATGGGGGCACCCTTGGGTACTCGCACCACGAAGTGCAGCCGGGCCAGCGCCGACTCGGTGACTCGGGTCGTGTAGTCGACGCTCTCGGCGTCGAAGGTCCGCCGGAGGATCTCCTCCATCTTCAGCCGGACCGTCGTGTTGTAGCGGTCGCGGGGCAGGTAGATCAGGGCCGACACGAACCGCTCGTAGATGTCGTAGCGCAGGAACAGCTTGGTCTTGCGACGCTCCTGCAGGTGCATCACCGACAGGGCGATGTCGACCAGGTCGTCCGGGTCGGTCTGGAGCAGCTCGTCGCGCGGGTAGTTCTCCAGAACCTGCACGAGGTCCTTGCCGGAGTGGCTGTCCGGCGTGAAGCCGGCGCGCTCCAGCAGCTGAGCCACGCGCTCGGCGAGGATCGGGATGTGGAGGATCGACTCCGCATACGCGCTGGAGGCGAAGATACCGAGGAACCGCCGCTCGCCCGTGACGCGACCCTGCTCGTCGAAGACCTTGACGCCGATGTAGTCCAGGTAGGTCGACCGGTGCACGGTCGAGCGCGAGTTGGCCTTGGTGATGATGAGCAGCTCGGGCTCGCGAGCCTTCTTCCGAGCCGACGGGTTCAGCCGGGCCACGGGCTCGGACGCCGGCCGGTCGTACCGGAGGATGCCGAGGCCGGTGCCGCTCACGGGGGCGAGCAGGTTCTCGCCCTGGTCGTCCACGTCGAGGGTGTACTCGCGGTAGCCGAGGAAGGTGAAGTGGTTGGCGGACAGCCACTCGAGGAACCGGGCGGTCGACCCGACCTCCTCCGACGGGATGCCTACGGGTGGGTGGTCGTGCAGCGAGACCGCGATGCTCGTGCACCGCTCGCGCATCTTGCTCCAGTCCTCGACGGCGTCGCGGACGTTGCCGAGGACGGTACGCAGCTTCGCGGAGATCTCCTCACGCTCCTCCGCCGAGCCCACCCGGTCGATCTCGAGGTGCATCCAGGACTCGGTGACGACGCCGAACTCGCCCTCGGTCGGCGCCTCGTCGTAGATCTCCTCCAGCGTGCCGACCGCGTCGCGCCGGACGACGAGCTGGGGGTGCACGACGAGGTGGACGGTACGGCCGAGCGAGTCGAGCGCGGCGGTCACCGAGTCGACGAGGAAGGGCATGTCGTCGGTGACGACCTCGACGATCGTGTGCCCGCTGGACCAGCCCTGGGACTCGATGTCGGGGTTGGTCACCGCCACGTTGACGGTGCCGACGGCGCGCCGGCGGGCGAGATCCCGCTCGGCGAGCGCCGCACCGAGCAGGTCGTCGGGCTCGCGGGCGAGGAGGTCCTCGGTGGCGGTGTGCCGGTAGAACACGGTCAGCAGCCGGTCGACGTCCTGGCGCGTGTCCTCGGAGGCGTGCTCGGCGGCGGTGTGCAGCTGCTGGGTCCGGGACTGTTCGAGCGTCGCCGACATCGGTTGTTCGTGTTCCTTCATCTGGTCTCGCGTCGCACGCGTCATCGGGTGCCGATTCGAGGGTATCGCCCTTGTTCACATGCTGGACGCCCGGCCGTAGGCCCCTCGGGTCGGCGTCCTCCGGCCGGTGGAGAACCCGGAGGGGGTACGCCGCTGAGCGCCTACGGTTGGACGGTGACCACGACCCGTGGGCGGCGACCGTGACGACGCCGGGTCCGCGCCGTGCCGGGCTGGTCCACGTCCTCAGCACGGTGAGGGAGGTGGCTCGGGCCCAGGCCGACGACGTGCTGGGTCATGTGCCCGACACCGGAGACCCGGCGACCGGCCGGGCGGTGGACGACTTCGTGGAGCAGGCCGCCGATGCCCTGCGCGCCCTCGACGAGGCGGTGGCCGAGACCCTGCGGCGGCTGGAGGCGGAGCCGGCGTGATCGACGGCGTGACCGGTGACTCGGGGTCCTGCTCGCAGCTGGGTGGCACGCTGCGCTCGCACGCGGCGCGACTGACCGCGCTCCGGATCGAGCTGGCCGAGCGTACCGAACGGCTGCGTCGTGACCCGGGCTCGGCCGCGACGGTGGCCGACCTCGACGCGGACCTGCGGCTGCTCGACACGGTCGTCGACCGGCTCGACGCGGGCGGGTCCGCCCTGCAGCGGTTCGCCCAGGAGCTCGCGGAGGTCGCGGAGTCGGTCCGTCGCCTGGAGCAGGCGACTCGGGCGGCCGGACTCGAGCTGGACGGCCTGCGCGTGGTCGAGCCCTGGGGGGTGCTGACCACCGAGCTGGCACAGCAACGTCACCGCGCCCAACCGGACCTGCAGCGGCGAGCCGACCGGTTGGCCGGCCAGCTGGGCCGCGCCCGGATCGTCACGACCAGGGTCATGGTCGAGGGCCGAGAGGCGCTGGCGGCCGCCGCGACGGTCGCGCGCACCCGTTCGCTACGGTGAACCCCATGAGGATCACGACGTCCCTCGACTACGCCGCGACCCCCGAGGACGTGTTCACGATGCTGGCCGATCCCGAGTTCCAGGCCGCGAAGGTGGAGGCCACGCATCCCTTGTCGCATACCGCGTCGGTGACCGCGAAGGGCGAGCAGACCGAGATCGTCACCAGCCGGGTCATCTCGACCGACGGCTTCCCCGACTTCGCGAAGTCGATGATCGGGCCGAAGCTGCGGGTGACCGAGACGATCGTCTGGAGCCGCGCGTCCGTTGACGGTTCCCGCACCGGGACCATCGCCATCACCATCGGCGACGCCCCGGTCGCGATGAACGGCACCGTGCGGCTCGCTCCCGGTGGCCTGGGCACCCGGATCGACGTCGACGGCGAGCTCAAGGCCAAGATCCCGCTGCTCGGCGGCAAGGTCGAGAAGGCCGCCGAGGCCCCGATCATCGGCGCCATCGAGAAGGAGCAGGAGGTCGGCACCGCCTGGCTGGCGGGCTGACCCCTCACGACTCCGTCGGTGGAGGTATAGCCGAGCGTCCTAGCGCTCGGTGGGCTCTCCATCCGGGCGGCGGGACCCTCAGCCCATGTGGGGGTATGCGTGTGACGTTGCGGGGACGAAGGTCTCCTTGATCGACCGGGCGCTGGTCCACCGCAACAGGTTCTGGGCCGCGCCGGCCTTGTCGTTGGTGCCCGATGCGCGGCCGCCGCCGAACGGCTGCTGGCCGACGACGGCGCCGGTCGGCTTGTCGTTGACGTAGAAGTTGCCGGCGGCGAACCGGAGCCGTTCGGTGGCGTCGGCGATCGCCACGCGGTCCTGGGCGATGATCGACCCGGTGAGGCCGTAGGGCGAGAACGACTCCATCTGCTCCAGGGCCGCGTCGTAGCGCGCGTCCGGGAAGACGTGGACCGACAGGATCGGCCCGAAGTACTCGGTGCGGAACGACTCGTCGGTCGCGTCGCCCTCGATGATGGTCGGTCGCACGAACCAGCCGACCTCGTCGTCGTAGGTCCCACCGGCGATGACCTTCACCTTCGCCGCCGCCTTGACCCGGTCGATGGCCGCGGCGTTCTTGGCGAACGAGCGCTCGTCGATGACCGCGCCCATGAAGTTCGAAAAGTCGGTCACGTCGCCCTGCGGCAGCCCGTTGGTGATGTCGACGAGGTCGTCGCGGATGACCTTCCAGAGCGAGGCCGGCACGTAGGCCCGCGACGCCGCCGAGCACTTCTGCCCCTGGTACTCGAACGCCCCGCGGATCATCGCGGTCCGCAGCACGTCGGGGTCGGCGGACGGGTGGGCGAGGATGAAGTCCTTGCCGCCGGTTTCGCCGACCAGCCGCGGGTAGCTGCGGTAGGACGTGAGGTTGGCGCCCACCTCGCGCCACAGGTGCTGGAACGTCGGCGTCGACCCGGTGAAGTGGATGCCGGCGAGGTCGGGGTCGGCCAGCGCGACCTTGGACACGTTGAGCCCGTCCCCGGTCACCAGGTTGATCACCCCGGGCGGCATCCCCGCCGCTTCGAGCAGCTCCATCGTCAGCTGGGCCGCAAGGTTCTGCGTCGGGGACGGCTTCCAGACGACGGTGTTGCCCATGAGGGCCGGCGCGGTCGGCAGGTTGCCGGCGATGGCCGTGAAGTTGAAGGGCGTGATCGCGTAGACGAACCCCTCGAGCGGACGGTGGTCGGTGCGGTTCCAGATGCCCTTCGAGTTGAGCGGAGGCTGCTCGGCGAGGATCTGCCGCGCGAAGTGCACGTTGATCCGCCAGAAGTCGATGAGCTCGCACGCGGCGTCGATCTCGGCCTGGTAGCAGGTCTTGCTCTGGCCCAGCATCGTCGCGGCGTTCAGCCGGGCGCGCCAGGGCCCGGACAGCAGCTCCGCGGCCTTGAGCAGGATGGCGGCACGGTCGTCGAACGAGAGCGCCCGCCAGCCGGGAGCAGCCGCCTTGGCCGCGTCGACCGCCGCGCGGGCGTCGGCCACGGTCGCGTTCTTCAGCGTCCCGAGGATTGTGCGCCGGGCGTGCGGCTGCCGCACGTCGAACCGCTTGCCGCCACCCATCACCCGGCGACCGCCGATGGTGTGCGGGAGGTCGCGCCGGTCCGCTCCCAACGTCGCCAGCGCGACCTCGAGGTCGGCCCGTTCAGGGCTCCCCGGCGCATACTCGAGAACCGTCTCGTTGACCGGTGCGGGGACCTGGGTCACAGCGTCCATGGGGGCTGCTCCTCCTCGGGTAGGGCGGATCGGCGGCCCCTATGGTTTCACGTATGCCGGTCCCCCACCGCAGCGAGGACCTGACGGTCCACCGGTTCGGTCGCACCGACGCCGACGCGCCCACGTTGCTGCTGCTGCACGGCCTCACCGACTCCGGCCGCTGCTGGCCGGATGCGGTCGCCCGCTGGCAGGAGGACTACCGCGTCCTCGCCTGGGACGCCCGCGGCCACGGGGAGTCGGAGCGGTTCAGCGACGAGGAGCTCGCGGCCGGCGTCGGCGAGACCCATCTCGCCGACCTCGTCGACCTGCTCGAGTCGCTCCGCGACGACGGGACGCCGCTGCCGGTGCTCGTCGGGTTGTCGATGGGCGGTGGCACCGCGGCGGCGGTGGCGGGTGTCCGTCCGGACCTGGTGCGAGCCGTCGTCCTCGAGGACCCGGTGCTCGGCGGTGGCCGGTTCAACGATGAGCTCGGCGAGGAGCTGGTCGAGCGCCGCGTCCGGGAGAAGCGGGCCGTGACGGCCGATCCCCAGGGCACCCTCGCCAAGGGCCGGCGCGAGCATCCCTCCTGGCCGGAGTCCGAGTACTCCCCGTGGCGGGACGCGAAGCTCCAGACCGACACCGGGATGCTCCGTGACGTGATGACGACGGTGAGGACGCCCTGGCCGGAGGTGGTCGCCGCGATCGCGGTGCGCACGCTCGTCGTGCTCGGCCGACAGGGGATCTGGACCGAGGAGCAGATCGAGGAGCTGCGCAAGGTCGCGGCCGACCGGGTCCGGGTCGAGATCGTCGAGAATGCGGGTCACTGCGTCCGCCGCGACCAGCCGGACGCGTTCCACGCGCTCGTCGACCCCTGGGTCGCGGCCCGGCTCGCGACGGCGCGATGACCGCCACGACGACCGTCGCCGGCCTCGCCGTCCACGACCTCGGTGGGCCGGACGACGCGCCAACGCTGGTCCTGTTCCACGCCAACGGCGACTCCGCCCGCTGCTGGCCGGACGCCGCCGCCCGCTGGTCACCCGCATACCGGCTCTACGCAGTGGACATGCGGGGGCACGGGGGCTCGCCCCGGTTCCGCGCGGACCAGCTCGACGCGCCGGGCGACGTGTTCGTCGACGACACCATCGCGGTGCTGAACGCGCTGCGGCGCAACGGCATCCGGATCGGCGCGGTCGGCCACAGCCTCGGCGGCGCTGCCCTCACGGCGGCGGCTGCTCGCGTACCCGATCTCGCGGACGGCTTGGTGCTCGTCGACCCGCCCTGGGACACCCCGGTCGTCGTCGGCCCGCGGCGGGCTGTGGGCGCGGCGCGCCGGGAGGAGGTGCTGGCGTACCAGCGCGACCCGGAGGGGGAGCTCGGCCGCCTGCGCGAGCGCGAGCCGCGCTGGCCCGAGGCCGAGTACCGCCCCTGGGTCGACGCCAAGCTCGACCTGGACCTCGACTATGTGACGACCGGTGGGGGCCGGCCGACGACACCGTGGACCGAGAGCGTCCCGAGGATCGAGGCGCCGACCCTGCTGGTCACCGGCGACGGCGACGTCATCACCGGTGAGGCAAGCCGGGCGGTCGTCGCCGAGATGGGCAACCCGGCCATCGAGGTGGTCGTCGTGCCCGGGGCCGGTCACTACGTGCGCCACCAGCAGACCGAGGCCTTCCATACCGTGGTCGACCCCTGGCTCGCACGACGGCTAGCGCTTTAGCGCACCGCCACGTAGTTCGCCAGGTGCTGGGCGGTCAGCGTGGAGCCCGCAGCGACCAGCTCGCCCGGGGTGCCCTCGAAGACGATCTGGCCGCCGTCGTGCCCGGCACCGGGACCCAGGTCGACGATCCAGTCGGCGTGTGCCATGACCGCCTGGTGGTGCTCGATGACGATGACCGACTTCCCGGAGTCGACGATCCGGTCGAGGAGCGCGAGCAGCTGTTCGACGTCGGCGAGGTGCAGGCCGGAGGTGGGCTCGTCGAGGACGTAGACCCCACCCTTCTCGCCCAGGTGGGTCGCCAGCTTCAGCCGCTGGCGCTCGCCGCCCGAGAGGGTCGTGAGCGGCTGTCCGACGGTGAGGTAGCCGAGACCCACGTCGGCCAGCCGCCGGAGGATCGCGTGGGCCGCCGGGATCCGCGCCTCCCCCTCGGCGAAGAACGCCTCGGCCTCGGTCACCGACATGGCGAGCACCTCGCTGATGTCGCGACCGCCGAGGTGGTACTCGAGCACCGAGGCCTCGAACCGCTTGCCGTCGCACTCGACGCACGTGCTCGCGACGCCGGCCATCATGCCGAGGTCGGTGTAGATGACGCCGGCGCCGTTGCACGCGGGGCAGGCGCCCTCGGAGTTGGCGCTGAACAGTGCGGGTTTCACGCCGTTGGCCTTGGCGAACGCCTTGCGGATCGGCTCCAGCAGGCCGGTGTAGGTGGCCGGGTTGCTGCGCCGAGAGCCGCGGATCGCGCCCTGGTCGATGGTGACGACCCCCTCGCGGCCGGCCACGGAGCCCTGGACCAGCGAGCTCTTGCCGGACCCGGCAACGCCGGTGAGCACGACCAGGACACCGAGCGGCAGGTCGACGTCGACGTCGCGGAGGTTGTGGGTGGAGGCGCCGCGAACCTCCAGCGCGGCGGTGGACGTGCGCACCGCCTCCTTGAGCCTCGCCCGGTCGTCGAGGTGCCGCCCGGTGACGGTGTCGCTCGCCCGCAGCCCGTCGAGCGAGCCCTCGAAGCAGACGGTGCCGCCGCCGGCACCCGCTCCCGGACCGAGGTCGACGACATGGTCGGCGATGGCGATGGCCTCGGGCTTGTGCTCGACGACGAGGACCGTGTTGCCCTTGTCGCGCAGCTGCAGCAGCAGGTCGTTCATCCGTTGGATGTCGTGTGGGTGCAGGCCGATCGTGGGCTCGTCGAAGACGTAGGTGACGTCGGTGAGGGACGAGCCGAGGTGGCGGATCATCTTGGTGCGCTGCGCCTCCCCGCCGGAGAGGGTTCCGGCGGGACGGTCCAGCGAGAGGTACCCCAGCCCGATCTGCGCGAACGAGTCGAGCAGGTGCTGGAGGCCGGCGAGAAGGGGGGCGACGGACGGTTCGTGGAGCTCGCGGACCCAGTCGGCCAGGTCGCTGATCTGCATCGCACAGACGTCGGCGATGTTCTTGCCGTTGACCGTCGAGGAGCGGGCCAGAGCACTGAGCCGCGTCCCGTCGCAGTCGGGACAGACCGTGAAGGTGACGGCCCGCTCCACGAAGGCGCGGATGTGGGGCTGCATCGCGTCGACGTCCTTGGCCAGCATCGACTTCTGGATCTTGGGGATGAGGCCCTCGTAGGTGAGGTTGATGCCCTCGACCTTGATCTTGGTCGGCTCCTTGTAGAGGAGCGCGTGCAGCTCCTTCTTGGTGAACCGGCTGATCGGTTTGTCGGGGGGGAAGAACCCGCAGCTGCGGAAGATGCGGCCGTACCAGCCGTCCATGCTGTAGCCGGGTATGGTCAGCGCCCCCTCGTTGAGGGACAGGCTGGCGTCGTAGAGCGCCGTGAGGTCGAAGTCGGTGACCGAGCCCATCCCCTCGCAACGCGGGCACATCCCCCCGGTGATGCTGAAGCTGCGGCGCTCCTTCGTCGTCGACTCCCCGCGCTCGATGGTCACCGCGCCGGCGCCGGAGATCGAGGCGACGTTGAAGGAGTATGCCTGCGGCGAGCCGATGTGCGGTGACCCGAGCCGGCTGAACAGGATGCGCAGCATGGCGTTGGCGTCGGTGGCCGTGCCGACGGTCGAGCGCGGGTTCGCGCCCATCCGCTCCTGGTCGACGATGATCGCCGTGGTCAGCCCGTCGAGGACGTCGACGTCCGGCCGGGCCAGGGTGGGCATGAACCCCTGGACGAAGGCGCTGTAGGTCTCGTTGATCATCCGCTGCGACTCCGCGGCGATGGTGCTGAACACCAGCGAGCTCTTGCCCGAACCTGAGACCCCGGTGAATGCCGTCAGTCGACGCTTGGGAATGTCGACGCTGACGTCCTTGAGGTTGTTGACCCGGGCGCCGACGACGCGGATGACGTCATGGCGGTCCGCGACGTGCTGGTCCGAGCGGGTCGCGCTCACTCCTCGAAGGTCGGTGGTCATGGGCCCCACGCTAGGCGGCAGCGGACGCCGCGGGCTTCTCGATTCCTGACGAATCCGTGAGCCGCTAGCCGAGGAGGTCGATGACCACGTCGAGCTCGGTCGCGTCGTACCAGGAGTAGTCCGGTCCGTGGCCGGCGACGTGGAACGACGCGACCTGGCGCCGCGGCACCGCCGCGGCCACCCGGACCGCACTGACCGGCGCTCCCGGCTCCAGCAGGTCGGTCACGAGCTCGGCATCCACGTCGGCCGACGCGACCACCCGGGCGGGTTCGGCCGTGGTCGCGTCGGTGAACGCGAGGTACTCGAGCTCCTCGTCGTCGGCGTTCGGGTGCTCTCGGCGCAGGTCGGTGGTCACCGCATACGCCGTGAACGGCGCCGGACCGAGCGTCGCGTCGGCGGCCAGCCGGCGCAGCGCGGGGCGGTCCATGGCGACGTAGACGCGGTTCTGCACCGTCACGACGGTCCCTCCCGGGCGGTCAGCTCGGCGTGCGCGGCGGCCTCGTCCTCCGCCGCCATGGCCTCCCGCAGCTCGGTGTCGTCGGTCTGGGGATGGAAGTCCGACGGCAGGGGCGCCGGTCCCGGGTCGTCCAGCGCGAGCAGCGAGGTCCGCAGCGACGTCTCCATCACGCGTGGCCGCCGGCCGACGTCCATGAGGTTGCCGCCGATCACCTCGAGGTCCTCGTGACCGGGACCGATGATGGTCACGTCGGTTCCTTCGGAGTGGACCACGGCCAGCTCACGCAGGGCCTTGGCCGTCACGCGAGTGCGCCACTGCCGTTCCAGCCGGGTCACCAGCTCGCGGGGCGCGTCGAGGTCGAACGAGGCCTGCGGCGCGAGGACGTGCACCTCGTCCAGACCGAGCCCGGCCATGAGGTCGATGTTGGTCGACGACCACGTGCCGCCGTCGATGTAGCGCCGCTCGTTGATCGTCACCGGCTGGTACCAGCCGGGGATGGCGCAGGAGGCCATGACCGCCTCGGGCGCGCCGGCCGTCGGCGCCCCGGCCCGCCCGAACGGCACCCGGACACCGAGGTCGTAGTCGAGCGCAGCCACCGTCAGACCCGACCGGTCGACCCAGCCGTCACCGACGACGTGGCGCACCAGGGCGCCGACGCTGTCCAACCGGCCCCGGCCCTCGGGCAGGAGGGCGGCGAGCACGGCCATCGGAGGCAGCTGGCGCAGCTCGCGAATCGGCTTGCGCAGCAACACCGTCGACCCGAACCCGGCCCGCGGGGCGGGCGGTCGGTCGCCGCCCGTGCTCTCGTCGTAGTCCCACTCGAAACCGGCCAGCTTGCCGTAGGTGAGCGAACCCTCCATCTGGTGCGTCCGCAGCTCGGCGACGCTGACACCGGCCGCCAGCAGCGCGCCGAGGACCGAGCCGGCCGACGTCCCGACCATCTCGTCGAACGACCGGACGTCGACGCCGAGGTGGTCCTCCAGCGCGGTGAGGGCGCCGACCATCCACGCCGCTCCCAGCACGCCCCCGCCACCGAGGACCAGTCCTCTCCTGGTCATGACCGCGTCATCACGCGCCCTCCCGGCCCTCGGTGAGCTCGGCGAGCGCGTCGACGATGCATTGGCCGAGCACCTCGAGGTCGGGCATCGCGTTGCGGTCGGCGTTGAGGCCGAAGTACACGCCGCCGTCGTACGACGTCAGCCCGATCGCCAGCGCCTGACCCTTGGCGAGGGGGATCACCGGGTAGGTCGAGAGCATCGGTGCGTCCCCCGCATAGAGCGTCGTCTGCGGTCCAGGAACGTTGGTGATGATGACGTTGAACAGGCGCCGTGACATCGCACTGCCGAGCCGGGCGCCAAGGGAGTGGAGGGTCGGCGGCGCGAACCCGGCCAGGCCGACCAGCCGCTGCGCGCTCATCGCCTGACCGCCCTCCATCTGCTGGCGCATCGAGAATGCGATCTGGTGCAGCCGCATCGACGCTCCCGGCTCACCGACCGGCAGGTCGACGAAGCAGGCGGTGAGCCGGTGGGCCACAGCCGGCGACCCCGACTCCGACTCGACACTCACGGGGACCATCGAGCGGACGACCGAGCTGGGGTGGACCGGTTCGCCGCGGGTGAGCAGCCAGGCCCGGAACGCGCCGGCCACCGTCGCGAGGATCACGTCGTTGATGGTGACGTCGTCGGCGTAGGCGCCACGGGCCAGCCGCGAGCGCACCTTGCGGTAGTCGTCGAGGTCGGTGCCGACCATGACGAACCGTCGCGCCGCCCCGATCTCGACGTTGAGGGGTGAGGTCGGCGCCGGACGGGCCGCGCCGCGGACGACAGTCGAGACCAGCGAGCCGAGTCCCTGCACGACGCGACCGGCGATCTCCCGTGCCTCGTCCAGGTTCTCGCGCACCGAGTCGATGACCTGCCCGGGCATGAACACGGCGTCGGTGACGGCACCGGCCACCAGCTGCAGATCGCTGGGTTCGTGCCGCGGCCGCCACGTGTCGACGACGTCCTCGTCGAACCCCGGCCGGTCGCGAACGACCAGCTGCGCGATGTCCAGCGCGACCGCCCCGTCGACGAGCGCGTGGTGGGTCTTGGTGACGACGGCGAACCGGTCGTGCTCGAGACCCTCGACGAGGTAGACCTCCCAGAGGGGGTGGCTCCGGTCGAGCGGTCGCTGCTGGATCCGGGCGACGAACTCCTCGAGCTGCTCGTCGGTTCCCGGTTTCGGCAGCGCCGCCTGACGCACGTGGTAGGTGATGTCGAACGACTCGTCGTCCACCCAGACCGGGTTGGCCAGACGCCCGGGGATCTCCCGGATCTTCTGGCGGTAGCGGGGCAGGTGGGCGATGCGGGCGGAGATGAGGGCGACGAGCTCCTCGTAGTCGAAGGGTGGGTCGGAACTTCCCCGCCCCCCTGGTTCGTCGAACACCATGACGTTGCCGACGTGCATGACCGTGGTCGGCTCCTCGAGGTAGAGCAGCGAGGCGTCGAGGGAGCTCAGCCGGTCGGACACCCGCACATCGTTGCAGACCGGTCCTTCCTTACGATGGCGACGTCGGTCACGCCAGGCCGGTTTCGTCGACCAGGACAAGGAGCGAAGGGGTATGCGTCGCCTTACCACCGCCGCGGCCGTCGCCGCGACGGCGCTCGCCCTGGCGGCCTGCTCGGGCGGACCTCCGACGCCGGCCGCCACCTCGTCGACCAGCCACCTCGTCGGCGTCATCAGCGTCCTCGACGTCGCCCACCTCGAGCTCGACCTCGTCGGCTCCGACCTCGACGACCGCCTCCGGGCGGAGCATCGCCATCACGGTGACCGGGTCGCAGGTCACGCCGGCGCCCACGCAGGTCGACCTCCCCGTCGGGCAGACGCTCACCCTCGTGGTGACCAGCGACCACGACGACCAGCTTCACGCGCACGGGTTCGAGGTCGAGGAGGACATCAAGGCCGGCGTGCCGGCGACGATCGCCCTGACCGGCAAGGACCCGGGGGTCTACGAGGTCGAGCTGCACCACCCCGCGCTGACGTTGCTCACCGTCGCCGTCCGCTGAGGTGAGCGCCGCCGGGGCCGGGCTCGCGGCATACCTCCCCGCGGTTCCGTGGGTCGCAGTGCCGGCGCACGGCGTCGGCAACCGCTCCGACCTCCCGCTGCCCTTCGAGGCGCTGGTCATCGGGGCCGCGCTCGCCCTGCTGGCCTCGTTCGTCGGCCTGGCGTTCCTGTGGCGGGAGCCGCGCCTGGACGCCTCGGACGGGTGGCCCGTGCCTCGCGGGGTGCAGTCGCTGGTCGACGCCCGCTGGTTCCGCGGGATCCTGGCCGGGCTGTCGCTCCTGCTGACCGGCTGGGTGCTGATCTCGCTGGTGTTCGGTCGCGACGACGCCAACAACCCGGTGCCGTACGTCGTCTACGTGTGGCTCTGGGTCGGGATGCCGTTCCTCTCCCTGCTGTTCGGCGCGATCTGGGCCCTGCTCAACCCGGTCCGGTGGCTGCACCGGGGCATCGCGGCGCTCGCGCGGATCCCGCGCGACTTCACGCTGACCGATGTCGACCTCGGCTTCTGGCCCGCCGCGGCCGGACTGCTGGCGTTCACCTGGCTCGAGCTGGTCGCGCCCGACCGGACGACCCTGGTGGTGCTCCGCATCGCGGTCGGGCTGTTCCTGCTCATCAGCGTCGTAGGGTCGCTGACGTTCGGGGAGCGGTGGTTCCGTGAGGGCGACCCGTTCGAGGTGCTCTCGCGCCTGTACGGGCGGCTGTCGCCGCTGGGCCGACGGCCGGACGGACGCCTGGTGCTCCGCACGCCCGTCCACGGCCCGAGCCTGCTCGCGGCGCGACGCGGTCTGCTCGCGACCGCAGCGGTGATGCTCGGCGGCACGGCCTACGACAGCCTGTCGGCGGACATCCGGTATGCCGGCTGGGTCCAGTCCACGGCGGCGCCGGCCCTGGTGCGCACGGCGTCGCTGCTCGGGGTGGTGCTGCTCGTGGCCGGGGCACTGCATCTCGCGGCGGCGGTCTCGGCGTGGCTGTCAGGAGTCCCGGTTCGCGGGGTGGCCGCCGACCTGGCCCCCTCGCTGCTACCGATCGCGGCGGGATACCTCGTCGCCCATTACTACTCGTTGCTCGTCTTCCAGGGTCCGCGGACCCTGGCTCTGCTCAGCGACCCGCTGGGCACCGGCTCCGACTGGCTCGGGACGGGCGGGGTGGCCCCGTGGGCCTGGCCCATCCAGCCCACCCTCGTCGCGGTCGTCCAGGCCGGGGCGATCGTCGTCGGCCATGTCCTCGGCGTGGTGGTCGCTCACGAGCGCGCGATCCGGATCCTGCCCCACCGCGCCGCGGTGGTCGGTCAGGTGCCACTCATGGTGCTCATGGTGCTCTACACCGTGGGCGGACTGTCGCTGCTGTTCAGCGGCTGACCCTGACCCCACGCCGGCGGCGCCGAGCGCTGCCGGCGGGCGCGCCGGCCACCTTCTCCGCGACCGACCGCACCGCGGGCCGGACCGGCGACTGGGGCGCGCACTCCGACAGGGCCCGGCCCTGCAGCAGCGCCGTGTCGAGGGCGCCCGGGTCGTCCGGGACGAAGAGCACGTCGGTGACGCCGGCGAACCGCGACAGCGCCTCCGAGACGCGTCGTTCGGGGTGAGCGCCGACGGCGCCGGCGCGGACCCGGTTGACCACGACCGTGGGGGGCGGAGCCGGGACGGTCCCAAGCTCCTGCAGCCCCCGCACCAGACGCTGCAGGCCGACCGGGTCACACCCACCGACGACGACCACCTCGTCGGCCACGGCGAGGGTGGTGAGCGTCGCGGCGTTGCGGCGCGGGGCCATGGTGTCGTAGCTGAGCTCCTCGTCGTCCTCGAGGCTGAAGCCGCAGTCGACGACGACGACCTGGCCGAGCGACCGGCAGACGGTGAGGACGCGCTCCAGGGCGGCGGCCCGGATCTCCGGCCAGCGCTCCGCCTTGGGTATGCCGGTGAGCACCCGGAGGCCGGCCGTCGCCACCGGGGCCAGGCGAGCCAGGGTCGGCCGGTCGAGGATGCCCTGGTCGGCGGCCCGGGTCGCGGCCGCGAGCCCGGGCGCCTCGTCGAGGAACGACAGCGCCTGAGCCACGGAGCCGCCGTAGGTGTCGGCGTCGACCAGCACGGTCGGGATCCCGAGACCGGCCAGCTCGGTCGCCAACGTCACCGCCAGGGTGGTGCGGCCAGGGGCGCCGGTCGGTCCCCAGACCGCCACCACCCGTCCACGGACGCCGTCCGGGCCGTCCACGCCGTCGAGGCCGTCCTCGTCGAGCGGTTCGGTCGGCTCGGCCAGAGCCGGCGAAGCGGGCCGGTCCGGAGCCAGGAGCCCGGCGCGAGAGGTGGCCCCAGGCACGCCGTCCGGTCGTTGCTCGTCGGCCAGGTCGTCGCTCAGCTCGACGTCTCGCTGGAAGTCCCGCTCGAGCGTCAACAGGGCCGCGTCGACCGGCGGAGACGCCTCGGTCAGTGCGGCCTCGAGCTCCACGAGCTCCACGCTGCCGGGGACCACCCGGCTGACCCCGAGCCCGCGCAGCCGTCGTTCGGACTCCTCGTCGCCATCGGGAGCGATCCCCACGACGTGCAACCCGGCGGACCGCAGCTGGGCGACGACGGTGAGGTCGAGACCTCGCAGGTCGCTCGAGACGAGCGCCACCGTGCCGAGCCCCGCGGCGGCGGTGGCCACGAGGTCCGGCAGGTCTGCGCAGCGGCGGACGATCGTCACCTCGCGCGACGCCTCGAGCAGGGTCGCGACCCGGCTGTCCCAGCGGTTGCCGAGCGCGGTGAGCACGTGGGTCATGAGGTCCCTTGGCCGGGGACCGGGACCAAGGTGAACCGGGCCTGCTTGTCGACGGCGGCGATGACCTCCGCGACCTTGTCGCGCGGGACCCGCAGCTGCACGGCCATCGTCGAGGAGGCGGCTCCGAAACGGCCGGAGTCCTGGTTCACCGGCGAGACGCTGACCCGTTGGAGCGCGAGGGTGGCGTCGAGGTAGCGCTCCTGCGTGGACTGGGTGTCGCGCGGGCTCACCCAGACGTCCACCAGGGCTCCCGCCGGCAACCCGCGGGCCGAGCTGGCGTCGACCTCGATGGTGACGGGCTGGACCGACACCGTCGACCGGGAGCCCACGGCCGAGGCCGGCACGAGCTCGCCCTCGGGGATGTCGCGCAAGGCATAGCTGTCGTCGGCCACCGTCGAGGTCGCGCCGAGGTAGAGCGCCGACTCGTCGCCGAGCTGGACGTCGACCCGGCGCAGGTTGTCAGCGGTGAGACGGTCGCCGGGCCGGATGGTGGTCGACGCGGCATACATCGGCGTCGTATCGTCCGCCCCGGCGATCAGCCGAGCTCCGAGGACGGTGCCGAGCAGCACCAGCACCACTCCCACGAGCAGCCGGGCATCGCGCCAGGAGGGGCGCTGCAGCCGCTTTGCCGTCGGTTCGGGCAGCTGAGCCACATCGTCTCCTTGTCGCCCTGGCTTACGTCGGTCGCCCCATGCTGAGGCGGTTCACGTCCAATCATGGCCGACCACCTCCGGCGGCGTCGCCTCGGGCCCACGCCTGTGGAGAACCCGCCAGTCGGCACAATCCTTATGGAAGAGTGAGCGCGTCAGGGGACTCATCGCCTACAGTAAAGAGCCGGTAAAGAACCTCGACGTGTGTCCGAGACACACCGTTGGGGGACCAGCCGGTTCCACCACTGCTCATCCGAAGCGAGGACAAACCCCAGCATGCCCACGCAACGCTTCCTTCAGCTCACCGAGGTCTCCGAGGTCCTCAACATCTCCGCGGCCCAGGCCTACGCCTTGGTCAGATCCGGTGAGCTTCCGGCCATCAAAGTCGGTGGCCGTGGCCAATGGCGAGTCGAGACGACCGAGCTGGAGAACTACATCCAGCGCATGTACTCCGAGACCCGCCAGTTCGTCGCCGCGCACCCGTTCGGCACCGGCACCGACGACGTCGTCGTCTGACCTTCCGCTCCACCACGCGTCGCCGTTGACGCGAAGACCCCTTTCCCGGCCCCCTTCGCGTCAGCGGCGTCGTACCACAGCGATCCCGGCGAACGGGATGGCCCGCACCGCCAGGACGTTCTCTGCCCGGCGCGGCACATCCGCGGAGTGCTCCGCGACCTCGACGTAGTCCTGCCCGACCCCGTCGATGGTGCCGGTCGCCACGGACCCGTCCATGTCGACCACGTCGACCACCGCCCGGTCCCGGCTGACCGCCCGCAGGGCCGACCCGATCCGGAAGCCCTTGGCCACCGCGCCGGTCAGCTCCGCGCCACCGAGCCCGGTCACGGCCCGGATGGCCCCGTTCGCGACCAGCACCGGCCGGTCGACGCGTCCGGCGCCCGAGACGGGGACCACGGACAGCGCCGGCTCCGACCGACGCTCGAGCAGTACCCAGTCGGGCCCACTCCCGGTCACCAGCCCTCGGACCAGCCCGACCCCGGCGACCCGGATCTCGACGACCACGCGGTCCACCGCAGCGGCGAAGCGCTCATGCAGCCCGACCTGCGCGCGCTCGCGCCGCGTCCGGTCGGCCACCTCGGCGGCGAGCTCCCGGGTCTCGTCGGACCGGAGCTGCGCCTCGAGGTCGTCGAACAGGCTCTCCCACCTCACGTCGACGAGTGTAGTCATCGCTATTGACTCAACCACAAAGAACAGTAAACATAAGCAAACAGCCTTACTGAGGATCAACGAGAGGAGTCGGTTCGCATGCTGCGCGCCCTGCGACCCCTGGTCGCTGCGATGGTCACCCTCGTGCTCGTCGTCTGGGGTGTCGCGCTGTTCTGGCAGGGCGGCTCCGCATCGCTGGCGTCTCTCCGAGCCAGTGGTCCGGACGACGCCGCCGACCTCCTCATCCTGGGTGCAGCGGCCGTGGGTGCGATGCTCCTCGCCTGGCTCGGCCTCGGTGTCGTGCTCTCGGCTCTCGCCGCCGCACCGGGGGTCGTGGGACGCCTCGCCGGGGCGGCGGCCGAGCACGTCGCTCCCGCCCTGGTCCGGCGGGTCACGGCGGCCGTCCTGGGCGCCGCGCTGGCCACGGCCACCGCGCCCGTCGCGCAGGCAGACGGCACGCTTCCGAGTCCGACGCTCACGGCGTCCATCGGCCAGACCATGACGCCGCCGGCTCCCGACCCGGCGTTCGGCGTCACGAGTCGACCGCCGGTCGCCGACGCGGTGCCCGACCCCAACCGCATCACATCGCCGGCGGCCGCCCCCGACCCCGGCTTCGGCGCCGACCTTCTCCCGAGCCCCACGGCCGCCGCGACTCCCACCGCCACGACTCCCCCAGCGACGTCGGAGCAGGCGTCGACGAGGAAGGCCCGGATGCCGCCGGGTCTCGGCCCCCTCGGCCCGGCCCCGCATCCGGTGTCGCCGGGCGCGCCGTCGTCGACGACCGTCACGGTGGTTCGCGGCGACAGCCTCTGGGTGATCGCCGCCCGTCACCTCGGGCCGCAGGCGACGCGGCAGCAGGTGGCCCGCGAATGGCCACGCTGGTATGCCGCCAACCGCGCGGTCATCGGCCCGAACCCGAACCTCATCCTGGTCGGGCAGGTCCTCACCGTCCCGTCGCCAGGCGCGTCATCGTGACCGCCTCCCAGCCCCTCCGGGTCGTGCCGCTGCCCCGCCACGAGCCTCCGGTCATCTCCTACGCCGAGGTCTGCGAGGCGATGACCACGACCGAGTCGCCCTACGTGCAGGACGCGTTGGCCATCGACTACACCCCGGACGACGACCGCTACTTCGGCCGCCAGCGGTCGACGTCGGACGACCTGCCCGATCCCGACCGGTTCGCCCCGCAGCTGGCCCAGGCGATCGTCGAGGTCATGGCCGGCGCCCGGCCGGCCCCGCAGGTGATCCGCTGGACCAGCCCGGAGGTGTATGCGGTGCTCGCCCGCCGGTCGCTGGTCGCCGCCCGCCGAGGCCTGCAGCACACCCGCCGGCCGGTCGTCCGGCGCACCCGGGTCTGCGATGTGGCCGACGGGGTCGTCGAGGTCAGCGTCGTCGTCGTGCACCCTGACCGGTTGCGGGCGATGGCCATGCGGATGGCCGGGGTCGACCACCGCTGGGTGGTGACCGACCTCGTCATCGGCTGACCCCGTCTTGCCGCCGCCCCCTGACCCCAGGCGACCGGCTCGGCGCCTGCCGTTCGGCTTGACGCGGAGTCAGGCGGCTTGACGCACCATGCACCCTGAGTCGGGTCGCTGGACGCAGCGTCAAGCCGAGTGGACCCTGGTTTCTGAGCTCACTTGCCGCGGCGACGGGCCTTCTTGGAGGACCGCTTGGGTGGCCGGTTCCCGGCCCCTGTCTGCGCGGCGCCATTGGACCCGGCGCCTCCGCCGGCCTCCTCGGACACGTTGCGTTCCTCGACCGATCCGTCGTCGCTCGGCGCCGTGTAGCGCAGCTGGCGAGCGGCCGGACCACCGAGGCCCTTGGCCGAGAAGGCGGGTGGGACCCGCGCGCCGGTGGGCACCGGTTCCCGAGCCGAGCCGTTCGAGCCGTTGCTGGTCGCGGCCACCTCGTGGTCCTGGACCTCGTCCGCGGGCTCGGCGGCCGAGTCGTCGGTCACGGCGTCCTGCGGCGTGGCGGCGAGCGAGCCGATCATGTCGCTCACCGACATGGGCTCGAGCGCCTGGCCGGCGATCGCGTCCGACGGCGTCTCGACCTGGACCTCCACGTTGAAGATGTAGCCGACGGACTCTTCCTTGATCCCGTCCATCATCGCCTCGAAGAGCAGGAAGCCCTCGCGCTGGTACTCGACGAGCGGGTCGCGCTGGGCCATTGCGCGCAGCCCGATGCCCTCCTGGAGGTAGTCCATCTCGTAGAGGTGCTCGCGCCACTTGCGGTCGAGGACCGACATGACGACGCGCCGCTCGATCTCGCGCATCACCTCGGAGCCGAGCGCCTCCTCACGCTGGTCGTACGCGTGGTGGGCGTCGGAGGTCAGGGCCTCCTTCAGCTGGTCCGGGCTGATCGAGGTGCGTCCGCCCGCCTCCTCGGCCAGCTCGTCGATGGTGATCGAGACGGGGTAGAGGGTCCGCATCGCGGTCCAGAGCTGCTCGAGGTCCCAGTCGCCCGCATACCCGTCGGCGGTGGCGGAGTCGACGTAGCCCTCGATGACGTCGTTGACGAAGTGGCGGATCTGCTCCTCCATGTCCTCGCCCTCGAGGACCCGGCGGCGCTCGTCGTAGATGACCTGGCGCTGCCGGTTGAGCACGTCGTCGTACTTGAGGACGTTCTTGCGGATCTCGTAGTTCTGCGCCTCGACCTGGCTCTGCGCGCTCTGGATCGAGCGAGAGACCATCTTCGACTCGATGGGGACCTCGTCCTCCATGCCGGCCGTGGTCATGAAGCGGTCCACCATCGCGGCGTTGAACAGCCGCATGAGGTGGTCCTCCAGCGAGAGGTAGAACCGCGACTCGCCCGGGTCGCCCTGGCGACCGGATCGCCCGCGCAGCTGGTTGTCGATGCGCCGCGACTCGTGCCGCTCGGTCCCGAGGACGTAGAGCCCGCCGAGGTCCACGACCTCGTCGTGCTCGTTCGCGACCGCCTCCTCGGCGGCGGCGAGCGCCTCGTCCCAGGCCTCCTCGTACTCGTCCGGGGTCTCCTCGGGGTCGAGGCCCCGGGCCTTGAGCGCGGCCACCGCCCGGAACTCGGGGTTGCCGCCGAGCATGATGTCGGTGCCGCGGCCGGCCATGTTGGTCGCCACGGTGACGGCGCCCTTGCGGCCGGCGTCCGCGACGATCGACGCCTCTCGCGCGTGCTGCTTCGCGTTGAGGACCTCGTGCGTGACCCCGTTGCGCTTCAGCTGTTGGGAGAGGTACTCGCTCTTCTCGACCGAGATGGTGCCGACGAGGACCGGCTGGCCGGCCTCGTGACGATCGACGATGTCGGCGACGACGGCGTTGTACTTGGCCTCCTCGGTGCGGTAGACGAGGTCGGCCTGGTCGGCGCGGATCATGGGCATGTTGGTCGGGATGCTGTGCACCCCGAGCTTGTAGATCGCGTTGAGCTCGGCGGCCTCGGTCTGCGCCGTACCGGTCATGCCCGACAACGTCTCGTACATGCGGAAGTAGTTCTGCAGGGTGATCGTCGCGAGGGTCTGGTTCTCGTTCTGGATCTCGACGCCCTCTTTGGCCTCGATCGCCTGGTGCATGCCCTCGTTGTAGCGGCGGCCGGGGAGCATACGACCGGTGTGCTCGTCGACGATGAGGATCTCGCCGTTCATCGCGACGTAGTCCTTGTCGCGCTTGAACAGCTCCTTCGCCTTGAGCGCGTTGTTGAGGTAGCCGATGAGCGGGGTGTTGACCGACTCGTAGAGGTTCTCGATGCCGAGCAGGTCCTCGACCTTCTCGATGCCGGCCTCGAGCACGCCGACGGTCCGCTTCTTCTCGTCGACCTCGTAGTCGCCCTCGCCGGACTCCAGCTCGCCCCGCTTGAGCCGCTGGACGATCTTGGCGAACTCGACGTACCACTTGGTCGCCTGGTCGGCCGGCCCGCTGATGATGAGCGGTGTGCGGGCCTCGTCGATGAGGATGGAGTCGACCTCGTCGACGATGGCGAAGTTGTGGCCGCGCTGGACCAGCTCGTCGGGGCTCCACGCCATGTTGTCGCGCAGGTAGTCGAACCCGAACTCGTTGTTGGTCCCGTAGGTGATGTCCTTCGCGTACTCCACGCGCCGCTGGGCCGGGGTCATCGCGGCGAGGATGCAGCCGGTCTCGAGGCCGAGGGCACGGTGGATGCGGCCCATCAGCTCCGACTGGTACTCAGCGAGGTAGTCGTTGACGGTGATGACGTGGACGCCCTTGCCAGTGAGAGCGTTGAGGTACGACGGGAGCGTCGCCACCAACGTCTTGCCCTCACCGGTCTTCATCTCGGCGACGTTGCCCTGGTGCAGGGCCGCCCCACCCATGATCTGCACGTCGAAGTGGCGCTTGCCGAGGGTCCGCTTGGACGCCTCGCGGACGGCCGCGAACGCCTCGGGGAGGACGTCGTCGAGGCTCTCGCCGTCGGCCAGGCGCTGCTTGAAGACGTCGGTCTCGTTGCGCAGCTCCTCGTCGGTGAGCTTCTCGAAGTCGTCCTCGAGGGCGTTGACCTGATCGGCGATGCCTTCCAGCCGCTTGAGGACACGGCCCTCACCGGCACGCATCAGCTTCTCGAAGACGTTGGGCACGCTGTACTCCTGCTGACGGACGAACGACGACGTGTGGTCGCGGGACGCGCGACATCACCGCGCGAGCACGCGGAACACCGACCTAGGCTAGTCGGTCCCCGGCACCCGGCCCAACGCCTCGCCCCGTGGCGCGGTTCCGGCGGGCGCGCCGGTCATGGCACAAGGCCTAAGCCTCGAACCCCGTGAGTGCCGGGACGACGGCACTCCTTGCCGTTGACAATCTAGACGGCCGCCGCGCTCTCCGGTGTCGCGGTCGCTCCACCCACCGGGCGTCCATCGACGGAAGGGATCGCTGACGCCCGGTTCCTACGTCTTGCCCAAGCCATGACGGGCCGTTCGACACACCACCAGGAGGCAGTCGCCACGGCCACCGACCCCGCGAAGGTCCCTGCGAATCGAGCCCATTCGGGGAGTGGTTCGAGGAGGGCTGCGAACTGGTAGTGCCACAGGTACACGCCGTAAGAGATGGTCCCCAGCCATCGAAGCGGCACCGCTACCACCAGTACGCGGGCTGGCTGGGTAGCCGCCCAGGCAACGACCGCCGCTGATGCGATCGTCACCGCCGTAAGCCCGAGGGGCGCCGTGGCGACTTGTGGCATGCAGCACGAAATGGCGATGACAGTCGCGCCCACGTATGCGGTCCAAGGTTTCACGTGACTGGCCACCCAGGGCGCTGCGAGCGCCAGGAGGCAGCCAAGGAGCAGGGCATCCACGCGAACGTCCGGCCCAAACAGCCGAAGCTTCCCAGCGCCGCCGACAACGAGCCACTCTCGCCAAGCACTCACCGCGAGCACGCCGGTGATCAACACCACGATTGCGACCCGGCGCTGCCGAATGAGGCAGAACAGCAAGATCGGCCAGAGCAGATAGAACTGCTCTTCCAACGCGAGTGACCAGGTATGCCCCAGACCACCCATGTCGTGCGCGCTTGCGATAACCAGGTTTGACAGATAGAGACCGGCCGCGATGATCTGGGCAAGATTGGTGCCTGTCGCTGCCATGGCCGCAAGGAACAGCAGTAACGCCGGGAACAGTCGCGCAGCCCGCCGGGCCCAAAACGCGGCTAGGTTCATCCGACCCGTTTCGTCCATTTTTTCCAGCAACAGCCGGGTGATCAGGAACCCAGACAGCACGAAGAACAACGTGACGCCGGCAACACCGGGGCTGCCTTCGGGTTCCGCGAAGGTGTGGTCGGCGATCACGAGGAAAACGGCCGCCCCGCGCAGCCCGTTGAGTGCGGGGCGGTAGCCCAGGCGGTAATCCCCTGCCACACGCAGGAGGCTCGCACGTGCCGGTGTCGCTAGCCCACCGTCCGAACGGCCCATTCACCCATATTCAAAGCGGTGCGGCTCAGGGTCATGCGGAAGCGGGAGGATCCCGGGGACCTCGCTTGCTGCACGGGTGAGGCGGGGTCGGGTGGGTGACTCCCATGCCGTCAGCCGCGCCCGTTGTTGCGCCTCCGTCGCCCAACCAGACTGTCACCCTTCGCTCGGTCACCCCGGCTGACATCCCGCGATCGTGGGAGCAGCGCGCGACCGGAAATGTGCGGTGGACCACCGTGCCCCGGACTACACCGAGCAGGACGCCCGGGCGTTCCTCCTGGGGTCGACGAGCAGCGC
>CAVWQU010000041.1:0-10366 GCA_963757225.1 uncultured Actinomycetota bacterium | reverse complement strand
ATGGCGCCCGGACCGCGCTGCCCAGCGCGCGGCCCATCGCTTCGAGCATCTCGAGCACCTGTGCCTCGTCGACTCCCTCCTCGGCGAGCCCCTTGCGAAAGAGGCCGATCGCGTCGGCGAAGGCCGGGAAGCACGCCTCGGTGTCGCGCCGCCCCTTGGCGGTGAGCTGGATCAGGGCAGCCCGACCGTCGTGCGGGTCGGGCCGGCGGCGCACGAGCCCGCGGTCCCCCAGGCGGCGCAGGTGGTTGGACAACGTGGTGGGACGCATCCCGAGGATCCGGGCCAGGTCGGTCGGTCGGCAGGGTTGGGCCAGCCGCAGCGCGCTGGTCACGGCGAAGTCCGGCGGGGTGAGCGGGGAGTCCGCCATTCGCTGCACCAGGAGCTGGTCGAGCTGCTGGTCCAGGGCGTAGAGGAGCAGGAAGGGTCCGCGGGCGAACGGCGCGGGCTTCGGCATGACCCCAGGTTACGGATCCCCAACGACTTCACGCGACATCACCAATTAGTTCATGATGGTAGTATTTTCTTGGTATGCATTGGGCGACAGCGGGATTCGTCGGCTCCCTTCTCGCCGTTGCACTGGCGGGGTGCGGGAGCAACCCGGCGCCCGACGCGGCGACGACCACCACTGGCACCGGCGACCCCGCATACGTGGTCGCCCGGGTGCGAACGGGCACCTCGCCGTGCGGCGTCCTGGGCGCCGCCGGCAAGGTGTGGGTGAGCAACTACGGCGACGGCACCCTCGTCGCCATCGACCCCGTGACGCACGCCGCGAGCCCACCAGTGAAGGTCGGGGTGTCGCCCTGCGGGCTCGCCTTCGGCGCGGGCTCGATCTGGGTCGAGAACTACGGCGACAACACCCTGACGCGGGTCGACGCGACGACGGGCACGGTGCAGGCGACCGTGCGGGTCGGTGGGGCCCCGTACGACGTGACCTTCGCCGACGGCGCGGCCTGGGTGACCGACTACACCGACGGGACGGTCTCCCGGGTCGACGCCGCGACCAACGCCCGCACCGTCGTCAAGGTCGGGGACACACCGGTGGGGATCGCGCATACGCCCGGCGCGGTCTGGGTGCCCCTCCCCACCAGCGGCAACCTCGCGCGGATCGATACGACGACGCTGGTGGTGACGACGGTCAAGCTCGCCCCGGGCATCGGCTGGACCGCGTACGACCAGCACGACGTGTGGGTCGCCAACGGGACGACAGGCACCGTGGCCCGGGTGGACGCGGCGACCGGCGCGGTCGTGGCGACGGTGAAGGTCGGCCCGAAGCCCTTGGACGCCGACCTCGTCGACGGCGTCGTCTGGGTACCCGACAAAGGCGGCGACCTCTACCCCGTCGACGCGTCGACCAACGCCGTGGGGACACCGGTGGCGTCGCACAGCGCCAACCCCTTCGTCGTCGCCGGCTGGGAGCACCTGCTGTGGGTGGTGGACTTCGCCGGGACCGAAGTCATCGCGATCGACCCCGCGAAGGCCCGCGGCTGACGACCACGCCGGAAGTCGCTTGCCGCGACGGGGGCCGGTTGGTTGGGTGACCGGTATGCCACCTGTCCCGCCGACCGCCGCGCCCACCGTTGCGCCGACCCTCTCCGACGGGACGGTCACCCTCCGCCCGGTCACCGCCGACGACATCGCCGAGGTGGTCGAGCAGTCCCGGGACCCGGAGACGGTCCGCTGGACGACGGTGCCGCCGGACTACACCGAGGAGGACGCCCGGACCTTCCTCCAGCGCGGCGACGAGGAGCTCGCCGCGGGGCGGCGCACCACGTGGGCGGTCGATCACGACGGCGCCTTCGCCGGTCTCGTCTCGCTGCGCACCCAGGGCGACGGCGTCGAGGAGGTCTCGTTCGCCGGCCACCCCGCCCACCGCGGCCAGGGCGTGGTCACCACCGCCGTCCGGCTGATGTGCGCCTACGCCTTCGAGCAGGGTGCGCAGGTGGTTCTCTGGCACACCCTCCTCGGGAACTTCGCCTCACGACGGGTGGCCTGGAAGGCCGGGTTCCGGATCGCCGCGGACCCGGTGTGGGCCGCGGGGCCGCCCGCCGGGGGTTCACGACCGGAGCAGGTGTGGACCGGCCGGCTGCTGCCGGGCGAGGCGATGGAGCCCGCGACCCGATGGCTCACGGCGCCGACGATCGAGGGCGACGGGATCCGGCTGCGCCCGTTCCGGGACGAGGACGGGGCAAGCATGCCGGTCGAGCACGACGACGCCCTCCGGTCCTACTCGGCCGGCCTGCCTACCCGGGACTCGTTCGCCGACTGGCTGCTCGGGCAGCGCAGCCGGAGCGCCGCGGGCAACACGCTCTCGTGCGCTGTCGCCGACGCCGCCACCGACCGGCTCCTCGGCGGCGTCGACATCGGCCGGCTCGATGTGCCCCTCTTCGCGGGCACCGGGACCCTCGGCTTCTGGCTGCTGCCCGACGCGAGAGGTGGCGGCGTCGTGGGCAAGGCGCTCGAGCTGCTCATCCCGTATGCGTGGCGACCCGTCGACGACGGCGGGCTGGGTCTGTACCAGCTCACCGCCGGCTGCGCGGCCGGGAACCGGGCGTCGGCGCGCGCGTTGCGGCGAGCGGGGTTCGCGCTCGTGGGTACCGAGCGGCAGGCTATCCGGGTCGACGAGTCGGCCGACGACGCCCTGGTGTTCGACCTGCTCGCGAGCGACGACCGCGATGCCCGACGAGTCCAGCCCGGCCGCCTCCCGGTGATCGAGACCGAGCAGTTCCGCCTGCGCCCGTGGACGTCCGGGGACGTTCCCGATCCCGACGAGGGCCCCGACCCGGCGAGCCTGCGGTACATGCCGCCCGGCGCGCACCCCGACGCCTCCACGTTTCCGGCGTGGTTGCGCCGCCGCGAGCTCGGGCAGGACGCCGACGAGCACCTCAACTGGGCCATCGCCGACCGCGAGACCGACCACGCTCTCGGCGACATGACCGTGTTCCGGCTCGACCCCGTCGCGAACCGGTTCCAGGCGGAGATCGGCTACTGGCTGCACCCGACCGCCCGCGGACGAGGGGTGCTCGGCGAGGTGATGCCGGCGATCGTCGACCACGCCTTCGCCCCCGTCGCGGAAGGCGGGATGGGCCTGTCGCGGCTCTACGCGGAGACCGACCTGGACAACGGCGCGTCGCAGGCAGTGCTGCTGCGCGCCGGGTTCCGGCGGTGGGGCCAGGACCGCTACGCCTTCCGCAACGGCGCCGGCGACGTCACCGACGGCGCCTACTTCGAGCTGCTGGCGACCGACGAACGTCTGGACCGGCGGCCGCAGCGGGTCGACGAGGTGACGCTCCAGGGCGACCGCGTCCGGCTCCGGCCGTGGCGCGACGACGACGCCGAGCGCGTGGTCGAGGCGTGCACCGACCCGCGGTCGCTTCACTGGTTGTCGGGGCTGCCCAACCCGTACACGTCGGAGCACGCCGAGGCCTACATCCGCTTCTGTCGTGGTCAGGCCGCCCTCGGCACCGGGCTCTACCTCGCGATGGCGCAGCCGGACGACGACGTCTGCGTGGGCTCAGTCGCGGTGATGAAGCTCGGCGGCCTGGACCCCACGACCGGTGAGGTGGGCTACTGGGCCCACCCCGCGGTCCGTGGCCGGGGCTTGATGAGCGAGGCCGTGCGGCTGGTCACCGACCACGCCTTCCGTCCGACTGCGGAGGGTGGTCTCGGGCTGCGGCGGCTGGTCCTCAAGGCCGCGGCGGGCAACGGCGCGTCGCAGCACGTGGCTGAGGCGAACGGGTTCAGGCGGACCGGTCAGCAGCGTCAGGCCGAACCCCTCGGCGACGGATACGACGATCTGGTCGACTTCGACCGGCTCGCCACGGACAAGGGCTGACCCGGGCGCGGCGGAACAGCCCACGCCGCGCGGGCCGATGGTGGTGCGCGCCTCCATCCCGTCGATCCTGTGCACATGACATCGGTAGCCGGTTCGCCCGGCCGCTCCGCGTCTCCCGCCCTCGGCACCACCCTGCGTGACGCGTTACTCGCTATCGGGGCCCTCCTGGCGTTGCTGGTCCTCGTCGAGCTCGCCGTGCCCTCGACGTCCCGCGCGAGCGTGGCCTCGGTCGTGGACGGAGTCGCGGTCGCCGCCTTCACCGTCACCGGGCTGCTGGCCTGGCACCGCCGGCCGCACAACGCGACCGGCCGGCTGATGGTCGCCGCGGCGGTCGCGTTGTGGGCGGCCGGTATGCAGGACGACGAGATCGAGGTCCTGCGTCACGTCGGGGTGCTCCTGGACTCGCTTCCGCTGGCGCTGCTGATCCACCTGCTGCTCGCCTTCCCGTCCGGCCGGCTGCTCGGACGCCCGGCTCGCGTCACGGCCGCGACGGCCTACCTTGTGGCCCTGGTGCCGCCCGTCCTGCAGGACCTGGTCGGTCCGAGCGGGGTCGAGACGGCCATCGGCTGGGCGCAGACGACCGTCGGCCTCGCGACGATGGTGGTGACCTTCGCCCTGGCCAGCCGTCGACTGGCCGCGACGACGACGCTGGTCCGGCGACAGCTGCTTCCCTTCATCGGGTACGGCTGTTTCGCTGTCGCCGCGATCGCCGTCTGCATCGCCGTGACGCACACGGACGTGAGCGACACGGTCCTTGACGTCGTGCTGGTCGTCCAGGTCGCGCTCATCTCGGGGATCCCGATCGCCTTCCTGGTCGGTCTGACCGTAGGGGCGTTCGGCCGCGCGGGTGAGGTGGAGGAGGTCGCGCACGGCATCTCCGAGGCCGCCGTCGAGCCAGGTCTGCTGGACGACTTAATGGTGCGGGCCCTCGGCGACCGCAGCTGCACGGGTGTTCTGGGCGAGCGGGCCGACGGAGTTCGTCGACAGCGACGGAGTGTCGTCCGCGGTTCCCGAGGCGGGCTGGTGGCCGGTCGGCGACCCGGTGGCGGTCGGCGCGCTGCGCTACGACTCGACGCTCATCGCCGACACCGGTGTCGTCGCAACGGTGGCCGCCCCCCTGGCGCTCGCGATCGACAACCGCCGGCTCGTCGTCGACCTCCGATCAGCGGTGCAACGCCTCGACGAGGCGGCTCTGGAGATCCGCACGTCGCGGCGGCGCATCGTCGTGGCCGCTGACGCGGAGCGTCGACGGATCGCCCGGGACCTTCACGACGGCGCGCAGCAGCGCATCGTGCTCGCGGGGCTGGAGGTCCAGCGGATCGGACGGCGGGCGGACGATCCCGAGCTGGTGCGGTCGATGGCCACCCAGGTCGGCGGTCAGATCCGGTCGCTCCTGGACGACCTGCGGGCCCTGGTCCAGGGCATCATGCCGACGACGCTGCAGGAGCTCGGCCTCGAGGCCGGAGTGGCGACGCTGGCCGACCAGATGCCGTTGCCGGTGCGGGTGAAGGTCGACGGACCGCTGGACCGGATGGACCCCGAGGTCGAGTCGACGGGCTACTTCGTCGTGGCCGAGGGGCTGACCAACGCGATGAAGCATGCTGGCGCGCAGTCGATCACGGTGACGATGGCCGCCCGGGACGGCCTGCTGGAGATCGTCGTGACCGACGACGGCACCGGTGTGGCGGACGCGACGCCGGGCTTCGGGATCCGCAGCCTCCAGGACCGGGTCGCAGCCCTGGATGGGACGATCAGCCTGCAGCCCGCACCGGGCCGGGGGACGACCTTGCGAGCGGAGTTCGTATGCGGATGATCATCGCCGAGGACGACGTCCTGCTCCGTGAGGGGGTCGCCAGGATCCTCGGCGACGAGGGGTTCGAGGTCGTGGCTCAGGCCGGCGACCGCGACGACCTCCTCGATAAGGTTCGCGCCCATCATCCCGACGTCGTCATCACCGACATCCGCATGCCTCCGACGTTCACCCGCGACGGGATCGCCGCCGCCCTTCAGATCCGGCGCGAGCTACCGGACATCGCGATCATCGTGTTGTCCCAGCACATCGACGCCCCGGGTGCGCTGGAGCTGCTGTCGCTCGGTGCCGAACGGATCGGGTACCTCCTGAAGAGCCGGGTCATGGACCTCGACGAGTTCCTCGACTCGGTGCAGCGGGTCGTCGCCGGCGGCTCGAGCATCGATCCCGAGGTCATCTCCTCCCTCGTGCGCCGGGGGGTCCGGGACCACCAGGACCACGGGGTCGGACTGCTGACGCCACGGCGCCTCCAGGTTCTTCAGCTCATGGCGCAGGGGTTCAGCAACGCCCGCATCGCTCGCGAGCTGGACGTGTCCGAGAAGGGGGTTGACCGCGCGATCGGCGTCATCTTCCAGACGCTCGAGCTGCCGCCCTCGCCGGACGAGCATCGCCGGGTGCTCGCCGTGATGCGCTACCTCAACGGCTGACTCCTCAGCGTGGGGCGGGCCCCACCCACCGGTCAGGCATCAGGCCGCAAACCGTCAACGCGCCCAATACTTCTTGGTAACGGACTTCGTTCAATACCAAGGAGATTCGCATGTCACGCACGACACTTCACTGGACCGCGAGAGTCGTTCTCGTGGCGGTGTCAGCCATCGGCATCACCGCCATCAGCGGAGCGGCCGCGATCGCGGACGACACGGACACGCCCGTCTCCTCGACCCACGCCGTCGTGGTGTTCCGCGAGGTCATCAAGCCGCTCGACTCCATCACCATCCCTTCCCGCTCCTGTGACTACGGGTACCTGGAGAACGCCGACTACTCCCCTGGTCGTCTCGTGCCTAAGGACGTCGAGATCGTCGAGCCCGGCGGCGTCGGCGTGACGATCACCCATATCTAGGGTGAGGTCATCGAGATGAACGGACGCCGGCTCGCGGTGATGCGAAGCACCGACGCGCAGCACAGCTACTCCGGAGCCACCAACTGGGACCCGTTCACCAGCCGTGAGGTCGTCGTGAGGTTCCACTGCACCACGGACGTCAACCAATCGGTCGTCGAGGACCGCGGTCCCGTCTCGTCCTGACGAAGGGGCGAGGTGGGGCTGACCCCACCTCGCTGTCCGACCATCCAATGGGTGCGTTCACCTCGACGACCCCCTCATCGGCCGACGCTGCGACACCTCGATCCGCGCAACGATATCCACAACGAAAAGCATTCACACCAAAGGAGATTCGTCATGAAGAAGCAGAACAACTCAAAGGTCGCTCGCACCCACGGGAGTCCCTCCCGAGGCCGTCGGCTCGTCATGGCCGGACTCGCGGCCACGACCCTGGCCGCGGGCATCGTCGCCGTGAGCGCCGGGGCCGCGACGGCCAGTGACACCACGCCGCAGCCGGCTCCGATCAGCCAGACCGTCGAGGTCTTTCGCACGAACATCGCCCCTCTCAGCTCCGTCACCATCCCGTCGACCACCTGCGGCGGGAACTACCTGCTGGAGAACACGGACGTCTCCCCCGGCCGGATCGTGCCGCGCGGCGTCGAGATCACCGGCGACACGGGATGGATCGGCACCACCATCACCCATTCGGCCTTTCGCACGTACCAGCCGAACAGCGTGGAGTCGTGGCTGCACCACGGAACGGACGCCTCCAAGGGCGCGTCGACCGCGACCAACTGGGACCCCTTCACCAGCCACGAGCTCGTCGTCAACCTCCACTGCACCGTCGACTGGGGCAAGGCCAACATCACCCGGCCGATCCCCGACGTCCTCCCGCTCCCCTGACCGCAGTCGACCTCCTCATCCCTGAACCAAGGAGACGCATCATGAACCGCACTACCCGAACCAAGGCCGCCACGATGGTGCTCGCCACTGCTGCTGCTGCCGGCATTCTCTCCGGAGCCGGCGTCGCCATCGCCTCCACCGCGAGCGCCACGAGTGCCGGCCCCGACACCTACTCGTTCGAGGCGTTCCGCGAGACGATCAAGCCCTGGGACTCCATCTCGATCCCGGCCCTCTCGTGCCCCACCGGGTACTTCCAAGCCGTCGACCTCTCCCCCGGTCGCATCGTCCCCCAGGGGGTCGAGGTCCTGGAGCCCAACGCCATCGGTGTCACCATCGCTGCGGTGAAGAGCGTGCAGGTGAGCGACTGGTGGAACGTCCAGCACCACCCGGTCACGGCCACCGACCCCGACAAGGGGTTCTCGACGGCCACCAACTGGGACCCGATCACCAGCAAGGAGCTGATCATCCGGCTGCACTGCACCACGGACCTGACCGAGGCGTACAAGGACCCGTCGCCCTACAGCTGATCCGGACCACCACGACCAGGACGTCCCCCGTCACCGACGGGGGACGTCCTCGGTTCGATGTCCTACTTGCCGCCCTCCTTGAGGGTCACGTCGGGCGCCTTGTACGCAGACCCGGTCACGTCCACGCCGCTGGCCTTGAGGGCGTCGACCGCCTTCTGGACGTAGGTGTTCGAGTAGGCGTCGGCGTCCGGTGCGGCCGACACGACCTTCTGGCTGGTGGCCACGGACACGGTCTGGTCCCACAGCGCCTTGTCGACGACGCCGATCCCGCCGGGCGACGGCCAGACCAGCTCGTTCACCCGAGCCAGCTGCCACGCCTGGTGCGATGCCCCCAGCGTCGGGCCGTTCTTCAGCACGATGTCGACGCAGGGCTGGAAGTTGTCGCGGCAGTAGACCCAGCCGGCGATGGCGCCCTTGAGCAGCTTCACCGCGGTGTCCTGGTAGGCCGTGTCGTTCTTCAGCTTGTCGGTGTTGGCCCAGATGGCGTCCTGGAGCATGGCGACGCCGTCCTTGTTCCAGTCGATGACGTTGAGGTCGGTCGGCTGGTAGAGCGCACCGGTCGCCGGGTTCTTCTGCTCCAGCACCTGGGCGTACTCGTTGTAGATCATCGCCTGCGCGGCGTCGATCTGCTTGCTCAGCAGCGCCGCCATGTCGAACTGCTGCTGGACCAGCGTGACCCCGGACTTCGGGTTGACGCCGGCTTTCTGCAGGCCGGCGAACAGCTCGAACTCGTTGCCGAAGCCCCAGTTACCGACCTTCTTGCCGGCCAGGCTCGCGGCCGTGGCCAGCCCCGAGTCCTTCCACGAGACCTGCAGCGTGCCGGAGCGCTGGTAGATCTGGCCGATGTCGGTGATCTTCGCGCCCTGCTCGCGCGACGCCAGCGCCTTGGGCACCCAGGCGATCGCGAAGTCGACCGCGCCGGTGGCCAGCTGGGTCTGCGGCACGATGTCGACGCCGCCCTCGACGATGGTCACGTCGAGGCACTCCTTGGCCCAGAGGCCGGTGTCCTTGGCCGCGTAGTAGCCGGCGAACTGGCTCTGGGCGACCCACTGCAGCTGCAGCTTCACCTTGGTCGTCGACGGGCACGAGGCGTTCGAGGTGGCGGCCGCGCCGGCCCCGCCGTCGCTGGTGCCGCCCGTACCGCAGGCGGCAAGCAGGAGAGCGGCGGCGGCGCCGCCCAACCAGATTCGAGTACTTCGCATGCGGACCTCCATAGATGGATGGGTATGCGGGTCAGCCGGTGGTCGCCGGCGGGAACGTGTTGCGCAGCACAAGGCGCTCGAGCAGCAGGACGAGCGCATACAGGGCCATACCGAGCAGGGCGGCGGCGATGACCGCGGCCCAGGCCCGGTCGTAGCGGGACAGCCCGGCGCTCTGGGTGATGATCCCGCCGAGGGTCCCCTGCTCGCCGCCGAAGTACTCCGCGACGATCGCCGCGATGACGCTGAGCGACGCGGCGACCTTGAGCGAGGTGAAGAAGTAGGGCAGGGCGTTCGGCACCCGGACCTCCCGGAGCACCCGCCAGCCGCCGGCCGCATACGTGCGCATCAGCTCGAGGTGGACCGGCTGCACCTGCAGCAGTCCCTTGGACGTCGAGACGAAGACCGGGAACAGCACGACCACCGCGACGACCGCCTGCTTCGCTGTCGGCTCGACCTGTCCGAACCACTTGAAGAACACCGGAGCCAGGGCGACGATCGGGGTCGCTGCGAGCGCCGCCGCGAGCGGGGTGAGGGCGGTTGCCAGCGGCCGGAACCTGGTGCACAGCAACGCCATCACCACCGCGACCACCACCCCGGCGACAAGCCCGGTCACCGCGACGTATCCGGTCTTGCGCAGCCCGTCGAGGATCTGCGGGAAGTTCTCGACAAAGGCGATCGCGACTGCGGAGGGCTTGGGCACGAGGAACTTCTGGATCTGGAAGACCGTGACGATCAGCTCCCAGAGCACCAGCCCGACGACCGCCACGACGATGGCGGGCCACACCGATCCGACGAGCGACCTCGCGCCGCTGCTCCACGGCGCCGCCGCGTCGACCGCGTCCGGAGCCGGGGTCCCGGTGATGACCGGGGCGCTCACTCGACCCCCACCTCCAGCCCCGAGGCGGCGGATGCTCCCGAGCCCCGTAGCGCGGTGCGGACCGCCGTGACGGCCGCGAAGAAGCGCGCGTCGGCCCGGGTCGCCTCACCCCGCTCGCCGAGGTCGACATCGATAACCTCGGTGATCCGCCCTGGTCGGGGCGACATGACGACCAC
>CAVWQU010000040.1:0-105877 GCA_963757225.1 uncultured Actinomycetota bacterium | reverse complement strand
GCGTCCGGGCGCCTGAGCAGCCCGATGGGCCTCCACGTCGAAGCGCAGGCAAGGTATGCGTACCTCGTCGGCCTGCTCGAACAGCGGCTCGACCCCCCGGCCCGGCTGGTCGAGCTCGGGGCGGCGCCCGGGGACCAGATCGCAGCTCTGGCCGACCGCGGCTACGACACGACGGCGGTCGACATCGGGACCGCCTCCGACGAGTGGGCCGACGGCACCGAGGGCCGGATGGCCTCGTTGTTCGCCGACCACGGAGTCAGGTATGTCGAGTGGGACCTCGAGCAGGTGCCATACCCTCTCGACGAGGAAGGCTACGACGGGGTCGTCTACACCGAGGTGTTCGAGCACCTCCGCGACTACCCGGTCCGCTCGCTCGAGGAGGTCACGCGGATCCTGCGCCCCGGAGGGTTCCTCTTCTTCAGCACTCCTAACGCCGCATACCTCCGCAGCCGCCTCGACCTGTTGAGAGGACGGACGGTCTACTCGCCGCTGCCGGACTGGATCGCCGGTGTGCCGCACGCCCGGCACGCGCGCGAGTACCTCTTCGGCGAGATCGACGAGGCCATGCGGATTGCGGGGCTGGACGTCGTGGTCCGGACCAGCCGGCACTTCCACCTGACTGGCGGGTCGCCCCCCAAGCGGCTCGTGAAGAGGGGCCTCGACCGGCTGGCCAGGTGGCGTCCTACCCTTGGGCCGCAGATCGTCGTCGTGGCCCGCAAGCCTTGAGCAGCCTCAGGGCTGCCAGAGGTCGAGGCGGTCCTCGCTGATGGCTTGCCCCAGTCCCGTCATCTTCGCAACGTCGACGACGTCGATCGCTGCACCGCCGGAGGTCGTCGCGAACCCGCTGAACGGCGCGGTGATGAAGCGGACGTCGTAGCTACGGACGTTGCGCAGCGAGAGCGCGAGCTGCTGGGTCTGGCCGAGGTCGAGACTCTGGTCGACGGTGAGGTTTGCGGTGGCGGCGTCGACGAGGCCGGCGAACTTGACCGGGTTGGTCAGGGTGTCGCCCGACAGCACCTTGATCATGAGCGCCTTGAGGAACTCCTGCTGGCGCTGGCCGCGGGAGATGTCGCCCTGGCTCAGCTGGTAACGGGATCGGACGAACTCCAGGGCCATGTCGCCGTTCATGTGCATCGTCGTGCCGGCCGTGAACGTGTATCTGTCCTGGCTGCTGGACTCGGCGACGTAGACGTCGACACCGCCGACAGCGTCGGTCATGTTCTTGAAGCCCTCGAAGCCGATCTTGGCGACGTGGTCGACGTGGGCAGAGGTGAGATTCTGGAGCGTCTGGACCAGCAGCGGGGCGCCGCCATAGGCGTACGAGGCGTTGATCTTGTCCTTGCCGCGCCCGGGGATGTCGACGTAGAGATCGCGCGGGAAGTGGATCAGCGTGACGTTGTGCCGGTCCTCCGGGATGTGGGCCAGCATGATGACGTCCGCCCGACCCCCGACGCGGTCCGGTCCGGCGTCTGAGCCGATGAAGAGGAAGTTCAAGCCGCGCCCGGTCACTGCCGTCGCGCCGGGCCCGGTGGGGACCGGCTGGCCGGGCTTGCCGGCGAGCTCGTCCGGGGTGAGCGCCGGGAGGAGGTCCTCTTTCTGGACGTTCGTCGCCACCATGTGGCCGAGGTAGATGGCGTAGCCCGTGACCGCGGCGATGGGCACCAGGAGCAGCACCAGCGCGACGATCAGGGCACGCTTGGTACGGCTGCGCCCGCGCGAGGTCTCGTCCTGCGCCGAGGCGCCGTCGTCATCGCCCCCGGACGCGCCCTCCGACGCGTCGCCCGACAGCCTCGTCAGGTCGCCGAGGTCGGTCACCGGAACAGTGTAGGCGGGACAAAGCGGACAACGGTTTGGTCGCCGCCTGAGACGCCGCGGCGATGTCCGATATGCGACGATGGCCGCATTGGGTCGGAAACCGCTCTCGAGAGAGCCGTACCGGTGGGGTCCGGATCGTAGGTTTCGCCGCCCGGCACCCTGAGTAGGCGGAAGGGCTTGACGTGATGGCGACTCTGACGTCTTTGCACTCTCTGGTGGCCTCTGTGTGCTTCCGCGACCGGCACCCGACGCCGGCGGATCTGCCCTCCTCGCGCAACTCGGGCACCGACTCCGCCGGATGACGACGGCCACCGGAAGGTCGACGACGCGCTCCGGCAGCGGCGTCGAGCGCTACACGCATCGGATCGCGGTCACCGACGCCCTCGTCATTGTCGTGGCCGTCATCGGCGCGCAGCTGGCGCGGTTCGGCACCTCCAGCGGCGATGTGGAAGGGCCACAGACGTCGACGTTCGAGCTGGACTACCCCCTGGTTGCGGTCGTCCTGATCGTGCTCTGGCTCGTTGCCCTGCGCGTCCACAACGCCTACGACCCTCGGTTGTTCGGCCACGGCCCGGAGGAGTACCGCGCGGTCGCGAGCGCCACGATGCGCCTGTTCGCCACCTTGGCCGTCGTCAGCTACCTGTTCAAGCTGGAGCTCGCTCGTGGGTTCCTTCTCGTGGCGCTGCCGTTCGGGCTTGCCGGGCTGTTCCTCGCCCGGTGGATCTGGCGCCGCTGGCTGGGCGCACAACGGGCCGAGGGTCGGCTGTGCGACACGATGGTCGTCGTCGGTGACCGCGGACACCTCGCCGGGCTCATCGCCGCTCTCCGCAACGTCCCTGAGGCGGGCTACACGATCGTCGGGGCGTGTTGCGCCGACAGCACCGAACCCATCGCGGGCGTGCCGGTCCTCGGGACCGAGCACCAGGCCGCCCAGGTCGCCGAGCGGCTCGGTGCCGATGTCGTCGCGTGCTCCGGCTCGTGGCGGCTCGGAGCCGAGGGTCTGCGCCGGCTCGGCTGGGAGCTCGAGGGGACCGGGATCGGTCTCGTCCTGGCGCCGGGGATGACCCAGGTGGCTGGCCCCCGGATCCTCACCCGTCCAGTGGCCGGGTTGCCCCTGCTGCACGTCGAGGCGCCGACCTTCACCGGTCCTAAGCGGGCGCTCAAGTCGACGTTCGACCTCCTCGGCGCGCTGGGCATCGGCCTGGTGCTCAGCCCACTGCTCCTCGTCGTCTCGCTGCTCATCGCCCGTGACGGTGCCAGCCCGCTCTATCGGACGACGCGGGTCGGTCAGGGCGGCGAGACCTTCCTCATGTGGAAGTTCCGGTCGATGGTCCCGAACGCCGACTCGGTCCCCCCGGCCGCCCAGCACGACGGCCAGGGCCCGCTCTACAAGCTGAAGGTCGACCCGCGGACCACCCCGCTCGGACGGTTCCTGCGACAGCACCAGCATCGACGAGCTGCCCCAGCTGTGGAACGTCCTGCGCGGCGAGATGAGCCTGGTCGGCCCGCGTCCCGCCGCTGCCCTCAGAGGTGGCCAGGTACGAGCAGGACGTCTACCGCCGCCTCCTGGTCAAGCCCGGGATGACCGGCCTGTGGCAGGTCAGCGGTCGCAGCGACCTGCCGTGGGACGACGCCGTGCGCCTCGACCTCTACTACGTCGAGAACTGGAACCTCGTCCAAGACCTCAAGATCCTGTGGCGCACGGCCCTGACGGTCGTCAGGCGCCAGGGGGCCTACTAGCCCACGGCCGCGTCGGAGCGGAACACCGTCGGCGAGCCCGCCGACGATCCCTCGACGAGGCCGGCGACGGCGCGCTGGAGTGCCGCCCGGAACACCGGTTCGCTGAACCGGGCCGCGTGGGCGCGGATCTTCGCAGCCGACCAGTGGTGTCCGCGCGCGGAGAGGACGGCCGACCGGATGCTCAGCGGGGTCGGGTGGTCGAAGAACAGACCGGTCATACCCGGGACGACCGTGTCGAGGTAGCCGCCGGCCCCGAGGGCGATGGTCGGCTTGCCGTAGGCGGCCGCCTCCAGTGGGGTGAGCCCGTAGTCCTCCAGGGCCGCCCCCACGAGCGCCTGGCTGTGCGCATACACCCAGCGCAGCTGCGCGTCGGAAAGGTCGGAGACCAGGCGGACGTTCGGTGGCAGGCGGCGTTCGAGGGAGCTCCGCAACGGGCCCTGGCCGACGACGACCAGGCGCTCGGGCAGGTCGCGGAAGGCCTCGACGACCGCTTCGACGTTCTTGTAGGGCATCAGCCGAGAGACCACGAGGTGGTAGTCCTGCCACCCGTCGAGGGCGGCCACGGGCTCCTGTGGTGCATTCGGGTCCATCGCGTGGGGCGGCGGGAGGATGGGCGCCTCGATGCCGTAGGTCTCCCGCATCCGGTCACGGACGACTCTCGAGTTCGCGAGGTAGCCGTCGGCGGCGAGAGCATGCCGCTTGTCCCAGCGCTTGAGCCACGGGGTGAGGGTGAGCAGGGCGACCCCACGCAGCGACTGGCCGGACTCCTCACCGAGGTAGGCCTCCGCCTGGTAGAGCCAGCGGGCCGGCGCGTGACAGTAGACCAGACGGCGGCCGCTCGCGGAGAAGCCATGGGCCCAGCCGCTGCTCGACGCCAGCACGACGTCCTCGGTGATGTGCATCGATCGCGCCGCGAACGGCAGCAGCGGCAGCGCGTGCCGGTGGTGACGGCGCAGCTGGGGGACCTCGTTGAGCGCGGACGTCACGACTCGGGCGTCGCGGAACTCGGGGTACGTCCCGTCCGGCTCGTAGAGCGTCGTGTAGATCGTCGCGTCCGGGAACGCCCGGTGCATCGCGAGGACGACCCGCTCGGCCCCACCGCGTTGGGTGAGGTAGTCGTGGGCGATCGCGATAGTCGGATGTCTGCGCGAGGTCCTGGTCCTTGCCACGTCGTCCAGCACGGATCGCATCATAAGCGTACGAACCGCCCACGATGGGGTCTCGGGTGTCGCGTTTTTGTGCGACCGACCCGTCGGCAGGGGAGCCCGCACGACCTCCAGGACCGTCTCTGGGAAGTCCTCGGGGTCCGCCAGGACGACTCGTGGGTCCTCGGTGTCCCGGAACCGCGCGACCCGGGTACTGACCACAGGCCGGTTCGCAGCGCGGTACTCGTAGAGCTTGATCGGGTCGAGGCTGTCCGTGAACGGGGTGACGACGTGCGGGACGAGCAGGACGTCGGCATGCGTCAGGTATGCGGGGATGTCACGGGCCTCCCGCGGTCCCAGGAGCAGGACCCCGGCGTCCTCCAGGCGGCGCCGGTCAGAGGCGCTCAGAGGGGCTGGCCCGACCAGGACGGCATGGGCGCGGCCGGCCAGGAGGCGCGCGGTGCGAGCACAGAGGTCCAGGTCGACCCGGTCCCGGTGGACGGTGCCGACATAGAGCGCGACGGGTCCGTCGGGCAGGTCGGCGGGCCGCGGGCCGGGGTCCTGGTACGCATCCAGGTCCACCGCGTTCGGCACCAGGGAGAGGGGACGGCCGGCCCGGGCGTCCCTCTTCGAGGCCAGCAGGGTGGGTGAGCAGACCACGACGTGGTCCGCGTCCCGCAGCAGCCGGGCCTCGTTCGCGACAAGGCGCTCGTGCTCGCGTCCGGTGTGGCCGGCGTGCAGCCAGTCGTCGGTGATGTCGTAGAGCGCGCGCCAGCCGGTTCGGGCGAGCAGTGCGGCCGCCGCCGGGTCGTTGACCCAGAGCAGCGGGTCGTCGAACCCGAGCCGATCGGCCGCCAGGACGACCTGGTCCGCGAGCCACTGGTCGGCGTGCGGGTCAACCCGGCGGGGGAGTGCCTTGGTGCCCTGGTACAGGTGCAGGCGTCCGGGGTCGACACCGTCGAGGGGGGGACCGGCTCGCAGGCCGGCGCCGCGGCGCGGACGAGTCCGGCGGCGAACGGCGTGGACGGGGTCCGCGGGCGGCTCGACGAACAGCACCCGAAGCGAAGGGTCGTCGCGCAGCAGCCGCGAGACGAGGTGCTGGTTGCGGCGCCAGACGGTGTCCCAGGCCTCCAGTGAGATGACGATGAGGTCGCGGGTCACAGCACGCCCCGGTACACCTCGTCGGTCGCGCGCTGCTGCGCCTCGAGCGTGAACCGCGACCGCTGCAGCTGGCGCTGGGCTACCGCCAGTCGGTGACGTTCGCCGGAGTCCTCGGCGAGCCGACGCAACAGGGTGCCCGCCGCCTCGACGTCGCCGGGAGGGAACAGTGCGGGCGAGTCGAGCAGGCCAAGCGTCTCCAGGTGGCCACCCGCCCTCGTGGCGACCACGGGCAGCCCGCAGGCCATGGCCTCGAGCACGCTGAGCCCGTAGGCCTCATCGGGTCGGGGGGCGATGAGCAGCCCGGCGGTGGCCATCCGCTCGGGGATATTGGACTGTTGGCCGAGGAAGCGGACGTGCTGGGGCGTGAGTCCCAACGAGGTCGCCAGTTTTTCGAGGTGTCGCCGCTCCGAACCGGTCCCCGCGACGTCAAGACGCCAGCCCGAACCGCCGAGTCCGGAGGCAGCGAAGGCCCGCAAGGCCACGTCCGACCGCTTCTCCGGCTCGAGGCGCTGCGCGAGCAGGACGACTCGACCGCGTGAGGCGGGATCGGGGGTCTCGCGCGCGAGCACGCCGGCGTGGACGACGTGGCTGAGGCCCTCGATGTGCTCGGCCACGTAGTGGCTCACGGCGATCTGGGCCGCCAGCCGCCGAGTGATGACCGGCACCACCAGCCGGGCGACCCCGCCGAACCGGCCCATTCCGCGCAGCTGCGCGAAGTGACGCGTCGTGACCAGGGGGACGCGCCGCGCCGCCGGCGCAAGACAGACAGCGAGCTCGGAGGCGGTCATGTGGAGGTTGACGACATCGCTGCCCGGCGCATACCGCTGCGCCCCGCGCCAGGCCGCGCGCCAGGGATGCCCGGGCTCGTGGGTGACCCCCGACCGCTCGGTGGCGGAGACCATCGAGGCTGGGTCGCCGCCAATGACGACCACCTGGTCTCCGGCGTCGTGCTGGGCGGCGGCGAGCATCGCGACGTGGCGCTCCACGCCCGAGAAGCCGTCCGAGTGGATGACGTGCAGGACTCTCATGACACCTCGGCGCCGGTGGTCCGGGTTTCCGGGACGGGTCGGAGGGCCGACCCGTCGAACCGGGCACCGAGCTCCTCGAGCAGCTCGAGGTAGCACCGGGCGACTCGATCCCAGCCCGCGCGCCTCGGCGGCGGCCCGGGCCGCGCCGCACAGCCGGTCCCGCGGCATACCGGCAAGCTCGAGGACCCGGTCGCGGATCTCCTCGGCGTCCGCCGCGACGACGAACCCGTTGACCCCATTCACGACCACTTCGGAGACCACTCCCACGTCGGTCGCGACCACAGGGATGCCGAAAGCGAGTGCCTCCAGAACGACCAGGCCGAAGGACTCGTAGGCGCTGGGCAGCGCGAAGACGTCCGCGGCGTGGAAGGCCGGTGTGGGGTCGGCCAGGCGCCCGGTGAGGACGACCCGCTCCTCGCACCCGGCGCCCTCGACCCGGCGTCGGAGGTCGGCGAGCATGTCGCACGTCCCGCCGACGACGAGGAGGCGGACGTGGTCCGGCGCCTGGGCGACCGCCTCGACGAGGACCGGAAGCCCTTTCCGGTCGAACTCATGACCGACGAAGAGGACCACGACATCGTCAGGCCTGAATCCGTACGCGTCCCGGGCGCCGGCTCTCTCGTCGTCGGTCGGCGGCCGGTGCCGGAGCGTGTCGACGCCGTTCCCGATGACGACGGTCGTGGGCCTCACCCGCGGGTACGTGGCGCGCAGGAGGACGTCCTCCTGCCGAGTGAGGTTGACGACGACGCGGTGGGCGCGCGTGCCGAACCGCACGGTGTCGCGGGCCACGGTGAACAGGTGCAGCGGGTTCCGGACCATCCGCAGCGACGCGTGCCCGCGCGCTCTCATGGCGGCAAGGACGATGCCGTGGTTGACGTAGACGTCGCCGGCCAGGGCGTCGTTGTGGCAGACCGCGATGGCGTCGGGGATGCGACGCAGCCGCCTCCGCGCGACGAGGGTCCCGACTGTCGAGAACCACGCGACCCGGGCGGCGAGCGCCGCCCTCCCGGTGAGGCCGGGCCCGGGCTCGGGCAGCCATCGTCCATACGTGTCGGCCAGCGTGATCCGCGCCGTGGGGACGCCGAGCCGGTCGAGCGCGACCTCGAGGTGGTAGGCCACTGCGGCCACACCGGACCCGGGACCGACCTCGGGGGCTATCTGGACGACGGTCGTCACGGGCCGGCCGCCACACGCTCCGGGTCGCGCTGGGTGATGACCACCTCGACGTCGTCGTTGCTCTGCGCTCGGGCCGCAGCCCCGATGCAGATGCCGGCGATCACGAACGGCACCGACACCTGTACCGCGGTCCAGAACAGGTCGAACTGGCTCTGGACGAACCGGCTCAGGACGACAGCGGTCCCGAGCGTGCCGTACAGCGGGTCGAGCCGCCAGAGCACGACGAGCGTGCCGATGGCGACGGCGAGGAAGGCCAGCAGGCCGACCAGTCCGGTCGTGGTGAGGACCTCCAGCTCCGCGTTCGGCGGCTGGAACTTGGCGGGGAACCGGTCGGTGTACCACCACCGCAGACCCACCCCGAAGATCGGGTCGTTCAGCCAGACGTCGATGGAGTCCTGCAGCCAGTTGATCCGCTGGAACACCGAGTTGAACTGGTTGCCGGAGTTGACCTGGTCGCGGACCACGGTGGCCACGAGAGCGAGCCCGCCCGCGCCGGCGAGGACGAGCAGCTTGGAGCGGCGCCGGGTCTCGTCGGTCCTCAGCACGACGACGGCGACCGACACGGCGAGCGCGACGATGGCCTGTCGCGACTGGGTGAAGAGCACGCCGCCGGTACAGAGCACGAAGGCGGTGCGGGCCATCCAGCGCGGCCACCGCATCCAGGGCGGGTGGACGTAGGCGACGAGGGCGGCGAAGCAGAGCACCGTGCCCGCGAAGTTCTTGTGCATCGGGAACGGCAGCTGCGGGTAGACCGGGTCGAGGGCGGGCAGGTGCGCGACGCCCTGCCCGATGGTGGTCACGGCGATGACGCAGGAGGTGACCAGCAGCAGCGTCAGGGCGACCGCGCCCCGTCCGGCCCGGCCGAGGGCCCACCCGACGATCAGCGCGCCGCCGGTGAGGAACCAGGCGTGGAACCACTCGACGGCGTTGGCAGTGAACGGGTTCGCCACGACGGTGAAGAGCGTGCACACCTGGTACACGACGGTCAGCCAGAGCAGGCTGCGCATCGGTGCGCTGTAAGGCCGCTGCCCCAGCACGACGGCCGGCCAGAACGCGATGAACAGCGCGACGTCGGAGACCGACAGGGCGATGCCGCCGGCGCTGACCCGGACCACTACCAGGAGAAGCGGCATGGCGAGCAGCGGGATAACCGTCGGGTCGGCGAGCGTCAGCCCGAGCAGGAGCACCGCGACGGCCACGAGGAGGGCGAGGTACGGCTGCTCCGGGACGAGCCGGGCGACGCCGACCATGAGGGCCAGCAGGGTCAGCAGGGCCACGGTCCACAGCACCAGACCCTGGAGGCGGGTACGCAAGGTCATGCCACGGCCTCCCTGACGCGTTCCTCACTGCTTCGGTATGCGCGTTCGACCGCCACCGGTCCGCGCAGGTAGCGAAGCAGGCGGTCGCGGGCGGCGACACCGCGACGGCCCGGGAGGACGGACCGAGCGGCCGACCCGGCCAGCTGCCCGGCGCGGGCCACCTGCCAGCCGGCGCTGCCGAAGTGCTTGCGCAGGTAGCGCTCTTGGGAACCGTGGAAGTGGGCTTCGCGCTGCGCCGGGTCGCTGCTCGCCCCGGCACCTGCGTGGACCGCGGTCACGGACGGGACGACGGCGTGGCGCCACCCCAGCCGGGCCGCGCGGTAGGCCCAGTCGGTCTCCTCCGCGTAGAGGAAGAAGCGCTCGTCGAACCCACCGACGTCGGCCAGCGCCTCGGACCGCAGCAGCAGCACCGACCCGATCGCGAAGTCTGCGCGGTTGCCGACGACGCGGCCCAGCCCCACGGCCTCTGCCCACGTCCGCAACGGCGACGGGAAGGGCCAGCCGACCCGGGTCGGCGCTCCGGTGTCGTCCACCTGAGCCGGACCCACGGACGCCATCAGTGGGTCGGCCCGCAGCGCTCGATGCAGGGCGGCCATGTCATCCGCGCCCACGATGGCGTCGGGGTTCACGAGCAGCACGTCGGCGGTGGGGTCCAGCCGGTCCGAGAGGGCGAGGTTGACCCCGCCGCCGAACCCGCGGTTGCCGCCAGCGTCGAGGTAGCGCACACCGAGGTCGGCGCATACCTGCCGCACCTGCTCCGAGGCCGAGTTGTCGACAACGGTGACGGGTATGCCGTCGAGCGGGGCCAGGGCCAGGCGCAGGCGTTCCGGTGTCCCGTAGGCCACGACGACTACCTCGACCGCACGATCGCGTGCGGGCGACTCGCCGGTACGGGTGACCCGGCGGTAGATGTCGACATAGCGGTCGGCCACGACGTCCCAACGGCATTCCGCCGCGATGCGGTAGCCGGCCTCACGTGAGCGCTCGCGCAGGCCGACGTCCCCCAGCATCCTGTCCAGAGCGCTTCGTAGGGCCACGGGATCGTCCGGGGGAACGAGCAGGCCGGCTCCCCCGACGACGTCGGGCAGGGCGCCGCTGTCGCTCGCGACGACCGGAACGCCCTGGGCCATGGCCTCGACCGCGACCCGGCCGAACTGCTCGACCCAGTCGGGGGTGGTGCGCGACGGTACGGCGAGGACGTCGAGGCCCGCGTAGAAACCGGCGAGCGCGCTGTCCTGGAGGGGACCGAGGAACCGGACCCTTCCGGTGAGGTCCGACCGGGCGGCGCGGCCGCGAAGCCGGTCCTCGGCCGGACCGGCACCCGCGATCAGGAGCTCGCTGTCGGGTAGTCCGGCCACGGCCTGCAGGAGCACGTCGACACCCTTGTGGTCGGCGAGCCGACCCGCATACCCGACGACCCGGCCCCCGGCCGGCAGATCGCGCGCGGTCGTGGGCTCGGGCGTCTCGACCCCCAACGGGACCACGTCGGGCCGACCGGGGAACCCGCGGCGCCGCACGATGTCGCCGGCCGCCTCGCTGCACACGCTCACCGCCGCGGCACGGCCCAAGACCTGCCGCTGCAGCCACCGGAAGGGGGCGGGGAGCCGCTTGTCGAGGTTCTGCGCGGAGTAGACGACATAGGGCATCCGCTGCCGGCGCAGCCACCGGATGGCCAGCACCTCGGCGGTCGCCAGGGCGAACGGCTCCTCGTGGATGTCGAGGACGTCCCACTCGTGCGCGAGTGCCCGCCAGAGCGGCCGGGGGTCGTAGACGAACAGGGCCGGGTGCGTTCCGATGGTGGAGAGTCCCTCGACCGGTTCGTGCGGTCGAGGAGCAAGCGGGATCAGCGAGCCGCCCTCGTCCCACACACGGGCGGAGAGGAGGTGGACGTGGACGCCACGACGCGCAATGGCCAGCTCGCGTGCGCGCCACGCGTCGACGACGGCGCTGTGCGAGATGCGCAGCACGCGCACCGTGTCTCCTTCGCTTGTGGGGACATTCGCGATGACTCTCCGACCCTCACCCGGGCACGACCCCGATGACCCATCGCCCTATGGTGACTGATTGTCGCGGTTTGTGGTGAACTCGTGTGGGACGATGACCCGTCCTCAGTTTCCCAGTGCGCAGGAGCAGACAGCGTGCAGTTCCGGGATTTCCTGGCCGTCCTCCGGGCCCGGTGGCGCACTGTGGCTGCCTGCGCGCTGCTTGTTCTCGGAGCCACCGCGGCCTATACCCTCACGCTGACCCCGACCTACACGGCGACCGCACGGATCTTCTTCTCCGCCACCGGCCCGCAGCCTGGGCAGGCCCAGCAGACCAACACGGGGACCTACGTCGTCACCAGCCAGGACCTGAGCACGTACATCGAGGTCCTCAACTCTCCGGTCGTCGTCGACCCGCTGCGGCAGCGGTTGAACATTCCCACGTCCGAGGCACTGGTCATCTCCGCATCGGCGCCGCCCCAGGCATCCGTGCTCGACATCACGGCCGTGAGCGGCAGCCCGGCCCGGGCGGCGGAGGTCGCCAACGCGGTCGGACCGCAGCTGGCCCAGGCCGCCGCGAAGTTCTCGCCGCTGCTGGCCGCGGCCGGGCAGTCCATCGAGGCGACCGCTGTAACTCCGGCGGTGGCTCCCTCAGAACCGACGAGTCCGAACGTCAAGCGCAACCTGGCTCTCGGCCTGCTCGCGGGCCTGATCATCGGCACGGGTGTGGCGTTCGGACGGCATGCGCTCGACACTCGGGTCCGCTCGGAGGAGGACCTCAAGGCCATTTCGGACCGGCCGCTGCTGTCAGCCATTCCGCTGGACCGGGAAACGAAGAGCAAGCCCCTCACCATGGTGACCGACCCGCACGGCACGCACGCGGAGTCCATCCGCCGGTTGCGGACGAACCTGCTCTTCGTGGACGTCACGACGCGAAAGCACTCGTTCGTCGTGACGTCGGCGTTGTCGGGCGAAGGAAAGACCACGACCGTGGTCAACCTGGCCATGGCACTGGCCGACACCGGGGCGCGCGTCCTTCTGGTTGACGGCGATCTGCGCAACCCGTCCGTGGCGCGCAGCATGGGTCTTGAAGGCGGCGTCGGCCTGACCACGATCCTTATCGGCGCGGCCACCGTCGACGACGTCGTTCAGCAGTGGCGCGATGCCAGCCTCTACGTGCTTCCCGCCGGCCAGGTGCCACCGAACCCCAGCGAGATCCTCGGTTCGGAGCCCATGGCGACCCTGTTCGACCACCTCACCAAAGAGTTCGACTACGTCCTGGTCGACAGCCCGCCAGTACTGCCGGTCATTGACGCCATCGTCATCAACAAGCTGGTTGGTGGACTCGTGTTCGTGGTCGCCGCGGACCGCACCCGCAAGCGTGACCTGGCGGCCGCGATGAGGGCGCTGTCCACGGTCGACGCGACACCGGCCGGGTTCACGCTCAACATGGTGGCAGCCGGAGCGAGCGACCCGTATCGCTACGGGTACTACCGCGATGGGGGTATGTCGTCGGCGACCCGCCGAGGCCGCAAAGTGCGGACAAGCGGGCAAAGGTCAACTCGTGACCGTCAGGGCGATACGGCGCTCAAGTAAGCGCTGGGCGACGAGCGTCTCGAGGAACTCTTCGACCTCGGCACGGATGGACTCGGGGTCTGCGCGGACCAGCTGAGCGACCTGCACGACGACATCGCCGTCCTCCTGCGCCTGACGCCAGATCAGCGCGCTGGTCCGGTTCAGGACGACCAGAGGCCCGTCCGGCAGAGCCGCGAGATAGACCAGCAGTCCATCGCCGTCATCCTCAGCATCCTCGACGAACGCGAGGTCTTGTGGTCGTTCGTAGCCCGACATTCAGCGTGTCCCACGCTCGTGATGACGGCGTTGACGGGTCAGCAGCTCGTCCCGTAACGCCCGAACCGGGCGCGCGAAGAACTCCTTGACGACCTCCCGCCGGGTCGGCCGGCGCCAGAGCACCATCTCGAGGTGCTCGGTGTTCACCAGCGGCACACGCAGGATCAGCGTCAACGCCGCGCGTCGACTCGGGGCAGCCTTGATCCGTGCCCGCCATTCCTCGAGGCGCGTCCCGCCCCTGGAGGCGACCCGCCACAGCTCGTAGTCGGGACGGTCGCGGTATGCGTCTAGCCCTCCCGTGGCTGCGGCGAAGCCGACGTGCGCGTCCAACTCCTCGACGAGCTGCTGGATCTCCTGCCTCATGTCCGAGTCGGCCGCTCCCCATGACGCCTCGATGTCCTGGTGGCTGTGGTCCGAGTTCGGCGACCGGCCAGCGTGGAGGACCAACACGAGCCTCTGAGCCGGCAGGCTGGGAACGGCGCACGGACGTCCGGCGAGCTCGATGGTCGTGTGGTCACGCCACAGCCGGTCGAACACGACGTCGGGGTCACCGGCGAACCCAGGGAAGTAGCGGTGCACATCGGCCCAGCCGTAGCTGGTGTGTCGCAGTGCCGCCGCGTGCTGGAAGGACGAGTTGTTCTCGAAGGCGTTGGCCAACGTCCACCCGTAGCGCTGGATCGCGGCAAGGTACGCACCGGCGTCGATCGCGGGGACGAGGATGTCGGCGTCGGTCCCCTGGCGGCCGGGCCACTGCAGTCGCTGGTCAAGGGCCACGCCCTTGATGTGCAGCACCCGGACTCGCTCATGGTCACCGACCCACTGCAGGTGTGCATGCCCCATCTCGAGTCGGACCCTCGGTGGAACGTCCGCCGCGGTGGCGACCATGGGGCCGATGCTAGCGGGAGCCGGTGCCGGTCCTCCGCTACCTATAGCCGTTCGAGCGTATCCGCGGACTCGCCAGCCATCACCTGCCCGAGAGTCATCGGACGGTGGTAGGCGACAGCGCCGGCGGACACGAGGCTGTCGAGGGCCTCGTCGACGAGAACCTCGGCGTCGGGGTGCGCACCGTGCCGGCCAACGACCGCATCGAGGATCCCAGCCCAGGCCAGGCCCTCGCCGACGGCTTCCCAGATCGACACCCCGATCCCGCCGAGCCGCATGGGCGTTCCGCCGACCAGGAGCAGTGCTTCGTCACCGACCCTGATCGCGTCGTCGACTGCCGCTTGTCGCCAGCGACCGTCCCACAGAGCGAGGCCGGGCGGCGCCGACGCGGTGGCGAGCTCGCCCCACGACGTCGTGCACGCCGGAGGGCTCGCAACGAGCCCCTGCAGCAGCCCTGCACACTCGGCGATCTCCGCATACGAGAGCCGGTATGCCCCGCCGCAGGCGTCAATCATCCCAGCGAGCTCGTGGAGGGGGTCGGTGAGCCTGGTGAGCGCGGAGGTTTGGGGGATGACGGCCATCATCGCGTCGAGCAGGTCGAGCGGTTCAAGCGCGGGTTGGGGTCTCGCCTCGTCACGGTCCAGCAGGACGATGCGGGCCAGGTGCAGGACGGCCGGCGGCCGCCGGAGCGCGAGCGAGTCGGGTCCCCGCTGTTGCTTCTTCCCGGACCCTCCAGGATCGAGGATCGACAACGGCTTCTCGTAGGGGTCCACGCTGCGGTCCGAGGCCACGGCCACCGTTTCGTCGGTGACGTAGGCGAACTCGGCCCGCGCCAAGGCTCGGGAGGCCGTGGTCTTGCCGGTCCCCGATGCGGCGACCAGGGCGAGAACGGCGCCGCTGTCGTCGCTCAGCCCGCAGGCGTGGAGCATCAGCCGTCGGCCCATCTGTCGGGCTATCAATCGATAGGTCAGTGCGGAGGCGATGGCGTAGTGCGCAGCGTCACTGTCCACGGCGGGCGGCAGTCGTACGGTTTCGCTGTCCGGGTTGGGTTGTGCGACCACACACCGTGACCAGTCCCGGCGCAGGCGATCGGCGTCCTCGACGGTGTCACACTCGATCGAGACGTCGGACCCCAGAGCCCGCACCGGCACGATGACGGCCATCGCCGCGCCGTTCACGGATGCCGCTCAGCCGAGAATGGTGCAACCCGTCGGGACGTCCAGCTGGCACTGCGCGCCCTGGATGGGCGGCAGGTCGTTGAATCCACTGCTCGCCTGTCCTGGAACCAGGTTCCCCGCCGGGCCATAGGTGTAGTTGAAGACGGCCGTCCCGTTGGCGCTGTTGCTGAACCTGCCGGCGATGAACGTGAACGTCGCTTGGCCGTGCGCCGGGACGGTCTGGTCCGTCGCAGGGCAGATCGTCTCGCTCGTGTCGCCGTTGACGACGAGGCTCACGGGATGGATGACGATCGGGACGTTGTTCGTGTTCGTCACGCTGATCTGGAAGAGGTAACGCGAGTTGTTACCGGGACTCTTGCAGGCGAGGCCGGTGAACGTCACCGGGCCGGACAGCGCGAAGGCCGGGGCGGCGCTGGCCACCACGATCGCCGGGACGGCCCATGCGGTTCCGGTGACAACGGTCCGCCGCGAGATGCCGCTCTTGACCTTCGACGCCCCAGGCTTACTGGTCACGGTGTACTCCCCACCTCGGAAACGCGCGCGCACATATAGTAGTTGGCGCTCCGTTGCGCTCGATCCCCCGGACGACGGCACCATATCGGTAGTTCGGGGGGATTTGGCCACCTTTTGACGACCACTTCTTCGTCGGACGCCTGGCCAGGACGGCTCGGTCGACCTGCCGAAGATATCGGATCTAGGGTGACTAAGAGTGGGAAGGACCGCCTAGAGGCGCGGACGACGGACACGGGGCGACATCACGGGGGTACCAGCAATGGCGTACGAGGTGCTGTTCGTCTGCACCGGGAACGTGTGTCGTTCCCCGGCGGCGGAGCGCCTCCTACGCCACGACCTCGGCGGGATGGTGGGCGGCATCGCGCGCCTCAGCGGCCTCGACGTCTCGAGCGCCGGCACCAGTGCCCTGGTCGGTGAACCGATCAGCCCTCCCATGGCGCACCTCATCGCGGCCATCGGCGGCGACGTGAGCCGGTTCTCGGCTCGTCAGCTGTCCCCCTCGATCGTCCGAGACGCCGACCTCATCATCACGATGACCGGCGACCACCGCCGCGAGACGGTGACGCTCGTCCCGGCGGCGGTCCAGCGCACCTTCGTCCTCGGCGAGATGGCCCACATGCTGGGTCGAGTCGACGCCGACGAGGTGACGATGCTGGCCGGTCCTGGCGCCTCGACGACGGAGCGGCTTCGCGCGACGGTCGCGATCGCCAAGCGGCACCGCACCCCGGGTGTGGACCCGGCCGAGGACATCGTCGACCCCTACGGCCGGTCGCCGTCGGTCTACGCGGCCAGCTTCGCTCAGATCCAGACCGCACTGGCGCCGCTGGTCCGGGTCGTGACCGCCGAGTCCCCCCGCTCGGGGTAGCGGTGCAGGGTATGCGGGTGAGCCTGCCGCCGCCGGTCGCGGCCTCCAGAGATGCGGTCCGCTGGCGCCTGCAGGCCGCGGCCGCGGCGGTCGGCTTCTCCGCGGCGTTCCTGCTCTGCTACGTACTCATGGTCCGGACGGCCGCGGGCCAGGCCGCCGACGTCCGGCTCTTCCGGCTGGTCTTCGGCATCGTGCCCGCCGGAGTGCCGGCCGAGCTCGTCACGGCCTTCGCGCGCGCGGCCTCCGTCGTCGTCCTGGCCGGCGGGGCCGCCGTGCTGGGGGTCGCGGCTCTTGGCCGGCGGGCCTGGTCCGCCCTTCTCGCCGCGGTTGTCACCGTCGGGGCGTCGGTGACCCTCGGCGTGTATCTGCGGGACGAGGTGCTGACTCGGCCGCGGTTCACCGACGAGGCATTCCCGATCAACAGCCTGCCCTCGACACACGCCACCGCCGCTGCCGCCCTGACGACGGCGGTCGTCGTTCTGTGGCCCCGGCACCGGCCGTGGTGGCTGGTCAACGCCGCCGGCGTCGTCCTGCTCCTCGTCGCCGCGGGCAACATCGTCAGCCAGGCCCACCGTCCGAGCGACGTCCTGGCGTCCTTCCTCCTCGTCGGCGCCGTGGCTGGCGGGGCCCTGGCGTTGGCCGGGCCGCCCGGCCGGCGCCACTAGAGTCCCTCCGTGCCGACCTCCGCCCGGGCGCTGGCGTTCTACCTCCCGCAGTACTTCCCGATCCCCGAGAACGACGAGTGGTGGGGACGGGGGTTCACCGAGTGGACGAACGTGGCCAAGGCCCGTCGGCTGTTCCCCGGTCACCGGCAGCCGACCCTGCCGTCCGAGCTGGGGTTCTACGACCTGCGGGTCCCCGAGACGCGGGCGGCCCAGGCCGAGCTGGCGCAGGAGCACGGCGTCGAGGCGTTCGTCTACTGGCACTACTGGTTCGGCGACGGCGACCGTATTCTCGACCGGCCCTTCCGGGAGGTGCAGGAGTCCGGCGAGCCGGGGATCTCGTTCTGTCTCGCGTGGGCCAACCAGACCTGGTCGGGGATCTGGCACGGCGCCAAGGACCGGGTCCTCAAGCAGCAGCGTTACCCCGGAGCGCACGATGACGAGCGCCATTTCGCCGCGCTGCTGCCGGCCTTCACGGACCCGCGGTACCTCACGGTCGACGGGCGGCCGCTGTTCTACGTCTTCCGCCCCGAGGAGCTCCCGTACGCGCCGGCCTTCGTCGAGCGCTGGCAAGGCATGGCCCGCGACGCCGGCCTGCCGGGTCTCTATCTCGTCGCGGAGATGAGTGACCTGCTCGGGCTCGGGCCGGCATACACCTCTGCCGACGCCGACGGTTTCGACGCGTCGGTCTACGTGCGGCTCCCCGCGGAGGTGACCACGTGGACACTGGCGCGGATGAGGTTGCTGCGTAAAGGGATGCGCGGTGGACCCGAGATCTACCGCTACTCCGACACCGTCGTCGCCGAGTCGCTCACCGGGCCGCGGATCCACCCCTGCGTGTACCCGAACTGGGACAACACGCCCCGCTCCGGCCGTGCCGGGCTCGCGCTCGTGGGCGCCACCCCCGAGAGGTTCCGGCGCAACGTCGTCGCGGCCGTCGACACCATCCGGGACCGGTCGCCGGAGACGCGGCTGCTCTGGGTGAAGTCGTGGAACGAGTGGGCCGAGGGCAACCACCTCGAACCCGACCTCCGTGACGGCCGTGGATGGCTGGAGGCGCTGCGCGACGGGCTCGCCCAGGATGGTTGAGCCGCTGGCCGCGACCCCGTTGCGGATCGCGATGATCTCGTACTACCTGCCCAGCGGGAGCAAGATCGGCGTCGGGTACCAGGTGCACGAGCTGGCGACGGAGCTGGTCCGGCGCGGCCACGCGGTGGACGTGTTCAGCGAGTGCCCGCCGGTGCCGGGTGCCGTCTACGGGCACCACCGGGTCCACCTGACCGGGTCGATGCGCACCTTCCGGTTCGCCACCCAGCTACGGCGGATCGACTTCTCCGGCTACGACGTCCTCCATGCGCACGGCGACGACTACTGGATGTGGCGGCGGCGGGGACCGGTTCACATCCGCACGCTGCACGGCTCCTGCTTCGAGGAGGCGCGGACCATCCGGGGTGTCAAGGAGAAGGTGCGGATGGTCGCCCTGGGCTTCTCCGAGGTGCTCGCCTCCCTGGTTGCCGACACGACCGTGGTCGTCTCGCCGTCCACCCGTCGCTGGGTGCCGTGGGTCCATCGCGTCGTCCCGAACGGCGTCGACACGCAGCGGTTCCGCCCCTCCGGCGCAGCTCGGGCGGACCGGCCGACCGTGCTCTTCGTCGGCACCTGGCACGGGCGCAAACGCGGGTCGAGCCTGGCCGAGGTCTTCTCCGCCGAGGTCCGTCCGGCACTGCCCGACGCCGAGCTGCTCATGGTCACCCAGGACGCGCCGCGGAGCCTCGGGCCAGGCGTGCGCGTTGAGGGCCGACTGTCCGACGAGGCCCTGGCCGACGCCTACCGCCGGGCGTGGGTCTTCTGCCTTCCCTCCGACTACGAGGGCTTCGGGATCCCCTACGCGGAGGCGCTAGCCAGTGGGACCCCGGTGGTCGCGACCCCGAACGTCGGCGCGCGGTACGTGCTCGACGACGGCGGGGCCGGGGTGATCGTCGGACTCCCCGACCTCGGCCGAACGCTCATCGAGCTGCTCGGCGACGGGGCTCGCCGCGACCGTATGCGCGTGGCCGGGCTCGCCCGCGCCCGCGAGTTCGCGCTGACGTCGGTGGTGGACCAGTACGAGGCGATCTACTCGGGTGGCAGGCATGACTGACACACCCTCCTCTCGCGGACCGTCCGGGCGGACCGATGCTGTCAGGGACCGTGGGTCGTGTGCGGCCCGCCGAGGGGTGCGCGCCACTGGTTGCGCGCCGGTCAGACGAACCGTTTTGCGTACCCGAGGTGGTAGCGCAGGTCGCGCGGACGCTCCCGGATCGGCCGTGCGGGGTTCCCGCCGACCATGAGGTAGGGGGGAACGTCCTTGGTCACGACGGCTCCGGCCGCAACCACGGCGCCCTCGCCGATCGTGACGCCGGGCAGGACGATGGCGTGGCTGGCCACCCACGCGTGCCGGCCGATCCGGACCGACCCGCCGATCTCGGCGAACTCCGGGGAGTCCACGTCATGCTGCCGCGTATAGATGGTCACGTGGCTGCCCAGGTTGACGTCGTTGCCGATCTCGAGGCCGGACCGACCGTCGAGGAAGCAGGCGTCGCCGATCGTGCAGTTCTCACCCACCACGATCCGCTCCGGGGCATAGAACTCGGCCCGCCAGTGGATGCTGGACGACGCCGGCAACGTCAGCCCCGCCCGCCGGTAGACCGCGTTGCGCACCCGGTGTGACGGCACGTGGCCGACATCGGTGAGCAGCCGCAGCCGCAGGTCGGACCAGACGTCGCGTCGCCAGCCACTCAGCTGGATGACCCCGGACGGAGCGACCGCCTTGAGCCGCTCCCGAACCGTCCCGCCCACCGCCGCTCCTCCGCGTCGCAGCGCGAGACCGAGTAGGCCCTGGCGCTAGGGTCCAAACCTAGCCGAGGCCGACCCGTGGAGCAGGCGGGCCTCCCGACGTCGAAATGGTGTGAGCGCGATGGGACGGGACGTCGTCGTCGTCCTGTCCTACCACGGCCGAGACGACACCCTCCGATGCGTCGCGTCCCTGGTCGACGGCAACGCCGAGGCACTGGTCCTCGTCGTCGACAACGGCTCGCACGACGGGGTTCTCGAGGCGGTCCGGGCGCGATGGGCACAGGTCGAGACGCTGCAGACCGGTGACAACCTCGGGTTCGCCGGCGGGATGAACCGCGGCCTCGAGTGGGCCCTCGTGCGCGACGCCGCGACGATCACCGTCCTCAACAACGACACTCTCGTGCCACGTGGGGTGGTCGCGACGCTCGCCCGGCGGGCCAGGGCGGGGGTCGCGGTCAGCCCTGAGGTCCGTTACGCGGCGGACGGCCGGGTCTGGTTCGGCGGCGGCGTGGTCGACGCCGAGACGGGGCTGGCGCGGCACCTGTCCGACGCCGAGCTGGCGCGGACGTTCCCTGACCCTGGCCCGCGGTCGGTCGAGACGCTGGCCGGCTGCTGCGTCACGGCCTCGGCGGACGTCTGGCGCACCGTGGGCGGGTTCGACGAGCGGTACTTCCTCATCTTCGAGGACGCCGACTGGTGCCTGCGCGCCCGCGACCTGGGGGTGGACCTGGTCGTGGACCCGTCCGTGCACCTCGACCACGTCGTGTCGGCGTCGTTCACCGCAGACCGCGCGGTCCTCGGGCTTTACTACTACGCCCGGAACGGCCTCCTGTTCGGCCAGCGTTGGCGGGCCGCGACGCAGGCGACGGACCGGCACGGCGCATACCGGTTCCTCCGGCGACACGCCCTGCCACAGGTGACGGGGTCGTGGAGGCGCGGAGAGCGCACGGCTGCTCTTCGACAACAGCAGGTGCTTTTGGTCGCCGTGGTTCATCACGTGCGCCGGCGTTATGGTCGCGCGCCACGATGGCTGGAGTCGAGAGCGCGTCGGTGGGAGGTCGACCCGTGAACCCCCGATGGGCCGGCAGCCGCCCCGACCCGCAGGCAGCCGCCCTGTCCGTCACCGTGGCGATCTGCACGTTCAACGACGCGCACTATCTGGCGGAGGCCATCCACTCGGTCCTGGCACAAACGCGGGCACCCGACGAGTTCATCGTCATCGATGACGGCTCCACCGACCACACGGCCGACGTGGTGGCCGGCTATGCGGAACACGTCGATATTCACGTGCGTCCTCATGAGGGCCTCGCGGCGGCCCGGAACTACGCCCTCGCGATCACCGCAACCAGGTTCCTCCTCTTCGTGGACGCGGACGACCTGTTGGAACCCACCACACTCGAGACCTTGGTAGGGCTCGCGGCCCGCAACCGGGACGGTCGGGTGGCGCTGTACTACGGAGCGCGCCGGGAGTTCGGTCTTCGCACCGGAGTACAGACGCCGGGACCATGGGACCCGAACCGGCTAGCTCACCACAACTACATCTGCGTCACAGCGCTCCTGGAACGCGACACGATCGTGCGCGTGGGTGGGTTCTGCCGCGACGACGACGGGGTGGGCTGCGAAGACTGGGATCTGTGGCTGACGCTTGCGGGGCGCGGGTACCGCGGCAGGCATACCGACGCGGTGACGCTCTCCTACCGGGTCCGCGACGAGTCCATGACGACGGGTCTGCTCACCCAGGTCACCCAGCTGCGGGAGGTGATGGACCGCCGACACCCCTGGGTCACGACGGCGGGATCACATCCCGCTGCGCGAGCGAGGTCCCGGCTCGGACGGCTCCTGAGATCACGGCTCGGGCGAGGCACTGGCGGAACCGCTTCCACTGAGCAGCCGTAGCGGCGGTCCGAACACCCTCAGCAGCCGAGCCGCACGGGCCCCGCGCCCCGTGTCGGTGAGCAGCCGGAGCTCGGCCGGCCCGAGGACGCCGCTGACCCTGACCACGAGCCCTCCTAGCCCGACGGCGAGAAGGCCAAGCACCGCTCCGGTGAGCAGGCGCGGCGCGGGAACGACGGACACCAAGAGCCCGAGGGCACAGCCGGCCGCGGTCACGATGGCGATGATGACCAGGTAGCGGGGGTACTCGCCCGCAGCCAACCGTCCCCGGAAGGCCACTGTGGCCCAGACGAGGTACAGCAGGCCGGCTCCCGCGCTGCTGACCACCGCCCCCGGAAGTCCGTACCGAGGAATGAGCAGAGCGCTCAAGGCCAGGTTGGCGCATCCCGACACCACCGCGGCGATGAGGAGAGGCCGAGCCTGGCCTTCCGCGATCCATGCCGCGCTGGCGGGCTGGATGGCGCTCTGCAACATGGACACCGCGACGAGGACGACAACGGGGACGGTCAGGTCGCCGAAGCTCTCCGGGAACAGGTACGGGGCTATGGCGACGGCCGCTACGCACACCGCAGAGAAGGTGAGCCCGAAGACGGCCGCGCTCAACCGGAAGACGGAGGTCAGGCTGCGCTCGTAGCTGTCGCGACCGCGTCCGAAGGCCGTCGCGAGAGCCGCGGGTACCGGTCCGAACAGGGCATCGATGGCGATGGTCGAACGGCTGGCAATCGTCGAGGCGGCCGCAAAGCTGCCGCGTTCCGGGGCGAGGCTGCTGGGGAAGAAGAGCAGTTCCGACCGGCTGAAGACGAGCACGGAGAGCTGCGTATGGAGGTAGGTCATCAGGCCGAACCTCCACTCAGGCCGAGTCACCCTCGGACGTCGTGCCTTCAGGAGGTCGCGGGCAGGGTGACCAGTCCTGAACAGCAGCAGGACGTTGGGAAGGCTCCCGCCAAGCAGGTATGCCCCGAATGCCAGGTCGGCCCTGCCGGTCGCGCCCGCGACCCCCACGAGCGACGCGGCGCCCAGGATGGTGCAGACGATGCCCACTTGGGCCATGACGGCCGACCGGCTGGTGCCCGTCAGGAACACCAGTGCCGAGCCGGCGATCGTCGAGGTGATGGCACTCATGACGACCAACGCGATCGCCAGCGGATCGTGGACGAGGAAGAGAATGACGACCACGAGGGACAACAGCCGTAGGCCCATGACCGGCAGTGCGGCCTGGGCCGCTGCGAGCTCGCCCGCTCGGTCATCCCGACCGTAAGCCAGGGCCACGCGTCGCTGCAGGACAGTCGTCAGCCCGAGCTCGCTGAGGCCGGTGGCGAGGCTCCCCACGTAGACCAGGAGCGCGTACTCGCCGAAGCCGGTGCTCCCGAGGAAACGTGCGGTCAACGTCGTCGAGAGGATGCCGAGCGGGAACCCGGCAAGGACACCGACCAACGTCCACAATGAGCCGGCGAGGGTGCGCTGCCGCAAGGAGTCCTCGGAAGGAGGCGTGGACTCCGCTTCACCGGAGCTCTGGTCAGTCACTCCGGGACTCCGCGACCCACGCTGCGGACGGAATGCGTTCGATGATCCTGCTCCAGTGCGTTGGTTGAGCTGCCAGTGCGGACCAGCCTTGATCGGGTGGGGGACAGGTGCAGCGAGTCGTGAAGGGACTCCGCGCTGGGGGCTGATGGTGGTCGCGACGTGCTTGGCGTGCTCCGGTGTTCGCCGAGATTACCGTTGCGGGAGCACGTCGGCGGTCCGGGTCACGTCCGGCCGACCGGCACCGACGGTCGGTCAGGTGCCGAGGCGAGATGGTGTCGCAATGCTGTCGAGAACCCGCTCGACCGCCGCCCCGGTGTCCGCCCAGCGAAACCGTTCGGCGTTGGCGAGGCCGCGGGCGGCCCAGCCCTCCGGGTCGTCGGCTACGGAGTCCAGGGCCTTCCGCAACGACTGCGGGTCGTCGGGGTCGAAGTAGGCGGCGCCATCGCCGGCCACCTCGGGCAGCGCAGCGGCGTCGGAGCACGCCACGGGGCAGCCGAGCCGCTGAGCCTCCAGGACGGGCAGCCCGAAGCCCTCGTACCGCGACGGAAAGACGAGCGCGTCGGCGTGGCGGTACAGCCAGGCGACCTCGCCGTCGCTCAGCCGCCCCAGAACGACGGCGGCCGGAGCGCGGGCGGCGTCAGCCCCCCGTCCGAACACCCGGTCCACGCCGATGGCACCGACGACGACGAGAGGACGGGGCCCCTCACCGAGGACCTCAAGGGCCTGGGCGAGATTCTTGTGGGCCGCGGGCGTCCCGACGCAGAGGAGGTACCGCTGGTCGGCGAAGGGCAGCGCCGGACGGACCGGTTCGACCTCGTCCATGTGGTCGGCCCCGTCGGGGGCGACGACGAACCTCGACTCGGGCAGACCGAGTGCCGCGGCCAGGTCGGCCGCGCTGAACCGTGACACGGTCAGTACCGCGGCCGCGCGGGGCGCGACGACTCGGTAGAGCAGCCGGTACCACGCGCGGAACGCCCGGCTGTAGCTGTCGGGTACCCGGAAGACCCCGGCGTCGTGCATCGTCACGACCTGATGGCGGGCGAACAGTGGGGCGGGGCCGCCCAGGCTCAGCAGCAGGTCGTGTCGAGCCGCCCACGGTAGGGCGACCTGCTCGAAGGCCATGCCTCGCCAGCGGGACCTCTCGACGCGCAGGCCTGCAGGAGCCCAGCTCGGGACGGGCACACCCGCGGGTATCCGCAGGACGTAGCGCTGCGGGTCCCGAGCCACCAGGCGGGAGGCGACCTCCGTCGCATACCGCTGGGTCCCCGTCATCGCCTGGCTGAGCCACTTACCGTTGATCGAGACCCGGCGCGACGCGGCCTCGCCGCCCGGGACGGGCTCGGTCGGCGACGCCATGCGACCAGCCTGTCATGATCGCGGGCTGTCTGGCCTTGCCCGGCGCCGGGTACCGTGTCCCCCCGGACGCGTCGCCGTCGGGGCAGCGGAGACAGGTGGGAGGACGATGGTTCGGCGTAGGCGTCTGGCCGCGACCCTGGGCCTCGTCGCGCTCGTGCTGATCGACATCGCCCTCGTCATTGCGGCACTCCGGATCACCTCGCGCTCCTCCGCCGCTGAGACCCCACCGTCTGACGTCACCTCGGGGTCGAACGCAACCTCGGCGCCGGCCTCCACCACCGCCCCGGTCGCCCAGGAGACGACGGCCACGACGTCGCCCGACGCCGGTTCCACGAACATCCCGGGCGCCCCTCTTGCCGTCATGGTCAGTGCGGTCGACGGCAGCCTCGCGTGGCGGGCCACGGCGGGCACCTGCAGCGCCGGCGGGGCCGCGGTCCAAACCAGCACGGACGGCGGCAAGACCTGGCGAGACCGGACGAGCCCGTACCCCGTTGTGACCCGGTTGCAGGGGACCGACGCGAACAAGGGGTTCGTCGCGGGTGCCGACGGCTCGTGTTCGATGGGGGTCCGGACCACCACCGACGGCGGTGGGACCTGGCCGGGGACCGGTTCACTCTCGGACACGCTGGCCCGCGACGCCGCCGACCCGACCAAGGTGCGGGCGCCGGGTGGCCGGACGGTGGCACCGTGCGGCGCAACCCAGGTCGTCGACCTGGCTCGCAACTCGACCCAAGGAGCCCAGGTCCTCTGCGCCGACGGCACGATCCACTCCTCCGGCGACGACGGTCAGACCTGGCCGGATGCCGGACGGGTCACCTCCGCCCTCGCCCTCGACAGCAAGCTGCTCAACAACGTCGTCACGGCCTACGTCGCGTGGACCAAGGAGGGCTGTGAGGGGGTGCAGGTCAGCACGGTCGTGAACGGTCAGGTGAGCGACCTCGGCTGTGCGCCGGCTGCCGACGTCGTGCCCGGGACGGTCGCACTGGCCGCGCCCAAGCCCGACACCGGCTGGCTCGTCGTCGGCACCACGACCTGGCGGTCGTCGGATGGCCTGAAGTCGTGGTCCAAGGCCTGACGACGCCCACGGCCAAGCAGGCCGGTCCTGAACCTGGTTCGTCGACTCGATCGACGACGTGGCCCTGCTGGTCGACGAGCTCAGTCATCGACCTCCGAGAGCGGACCTCCCGCGTCAGGCACCGGCTCGGCGAGGACGACGAAGTGGACGAACCGGGAGTCGCCGAGAAGTGGCAGCAACGCGGTCTTGAGCAGACGGCGGGCGGACAGCGGTTCTGACTGCCACGCGTGGTCGATGGCGTTCGCCCCTTCGCAGGAGACCACCCGGTAACCGGTCTGCTCGAACATCTCGACCATCGTCGCCTTGGTGAAGAAGCGTAGATGGGTCCGGTCGAGCGTTCCCGCGTCGCGGTAGTCCCACCGTCCGCGGGCGAGCCGCCACACGATGGGCGCGAACTGGATGCTGGGGATGGCGGCGAGGACGTGGCCGCCCGGCGCGACCCACCCGCGAGTCGCCCGGAGCAGGCTCCACGGGTCGATGATGTGCTCCAGTACGTCGTTGAAGCAGACCAGGTCGAACCGCTCCGGGTGGTCGCGGAGCGCCTCCGGGAAGTAGCCGTCCACGACCTCGTCGTAGCCGTGGTCCACGCGCGCGGCAGCGGCCTGGCTGGGGACCGCCTCGATCCCGACCAGCCGGACGTCGCGCCCCAGGACCGAACGCACCGTGGGGCCGAACCCGCCCGGCCCGCACCCCACGTCGAGCACCGATCCGGCCCCTGGCGGGATGAACGGACGCACGTCCTCGCGTGAGACCTCTGGGTAGAGGTCCTGCTGAGGTGGTTGGGGTGGCTGGCTCAACCAGGTCTCCTCCATGACAACGTCGCCACCCTACCCATCGGCGCCCCCTGGCTAGGATCGCCGCATGTCGACGTCCCGCTTCGCGGAGCAGCTGAACTCGCAGATCGGTCACGAGTTCGCCGCCCACCAGCAGTACGTCGCGATCGCCGTGCACTACGACGCGCTGACGATGCCCGCCATGGCCGCGTACTTCTACCAGCAGGCGATCGAGGAGCGGGACCACGCGATGATGATGGTGCGCTTCCTCATCGACACCGACCGCGAGGTGACGATCCCCGGAAGCGACGCCCCCGAGAGCCGGTTCGGGGACATCGTGGCGCCGGTCGCGCTGGCCCTCCAGCAGGAGAAGCGGGTCACGACGCAGATCCACGAGCTGACCCGGACCGCGCGTGACGAGAACGACTTCGCCGCCGAGCAGTTCATGCAGTGGTTCATCAAGGAGCAGGTGGAGGAGGTCGCCGCCATGAACGACCTGCTCACGGTCGTCACCCGGGCCAAGGACGACATCCAGTACATCGAGGGGTATGCCGCGGCGCGCCCCACCGAGACCGACCCCACCGCTCCGACGCCGGCCGGCGCCTGACCGGCGCAGTGACCGGACCGGCCACCGACGGGGACGTCCCCGCCTACTGGCGCGCCCTGGGCCTGCCGGGCCTGGCCGACATCCACGTCCACTTCCTGCCGCCGAGCATGCTGGCCAAGGTGTGGGCGTACTTCGACGCCGCCGAGGAGAACTACGGCCTGGCCTGGCCCGTGCACTACCGCACCAGCGAGGCGGAGCGGTTGGAGACGGTGCGTCGCCTCGGGCTGCGCGCGATCCCGTCGCTGGCCTACGCCCACCGCACGGGGATGGCGCGGTGGCTCAACGACTGGTGCACGGACTTCGCCGCCCGGGTCCCCGAGGCCGTGCACTCGGGCACCTTCTTCCCGGAGCCCTCCGCGGCGACCGACGTCCGGGACGCGCTCGCGGCGGGTGCTCGGTTGTTCAAGGTCCACGTCCAGGTCGGCGTCTTCAGCCCGGTGGACCCGCTCCTCGACGAGGCGTGGGGCGTTCTCGCGGACGCCGGAGCGCCGGTGGTGATCCACGCCGGCTCCGCGCCGCGGCCGGGCGAGCACACCGGGCCCGCCCCGGTGGCCGAGCTGCTCCGCCGGCACCCCGGCCTCGTCCTCGTCGTCGCTCACCTCGGGATGAACGAGTACCACGCGTTCGCCGACCTCGCGGAGACCTACCCGGGCGTCCACCTCGACACGACGATGGCCGCCACCGACTTCACGGAGCGGTTCGCGCCGCTGCCGGACGGCTACGTGCCGCGGCTGGCCGAGCTGTCGGGCAAGGTCGTGCTCGGCAGCGACTTCCCGAACATCCCGTACGCCTACGCGCACCAGCTGGAGGCGCTCGCCCGCTTGGGCCTCGGGGACGACTGGCTGCGAGCGGTGCTGTGGGAGAACGGTGCTCGCTTGATGGGTCTGAACCCCGCCGGTAGCGGAGCAACCTGACCAAGTTCTGACCTTTGACGGGGATTTGTCCCTTGACTTGTCCACCAGACATTGGCTGGAGTGTCAGGACTCGAGTGGCCTCATCCCGAACCAGGAGCCAGGCAATGACGCTTCTCCGTGCCCACTGGCGTACCCCCGCGTTGCTCGCCGTCGCCGCCCTCGCCATCACCGCACCGACGGTCGGGCAGCTGCCCGCCGCCACGGCTGCGCCCGGCGACGTCGCCTTCGCGAGCTCGTTCGAGGCCAGCCAGCCGTCCCCCACCTGGGTGAGCACTCCCGAGGGGACGAAGAGCTCGGGGGTCACCGGGCCGGCCGAGGTGGGCATCCCGGGCGACATCACCGCGACCAACACCGGCGTGACCGCCAGCGCGGAGAACGCGCCCAACGAGACCGCGGCCAAGGCGGTCGACGGCGACGAGAACAGCAAGTGGCTGGCCTTCGCCTCGACCGGGTGGCTCCGGGTGGGCTTCGCCGCCGGGGTCACCGTGAAGCGCTACGCCCTGACCAGCGCCAACGACTCACCGGAACGCGACCCGCGCGACTGGCAGGTCCAGGGCTCCAACGACAACGGCGCCACCTGGACGACGGTCGACAGCAAGACCGGGCAGAGCTTCGACCAGCGGTTCCAGACCAAGGTTTTCGATGTCGCGAACACCACCGCCTACGCCGCATACCGGCTCAACGTCACGGCGAACCAGAGCGACGACATCATCCAGCTGGCCGAGTTCCGGCTTTCCGACGGCAGCCCAGCGGTCCCGCCGAGCGGGCCGATGGTGGCCGAGGTCGGCAGCGGGCCGAACAGCGCCTACAACGCCAAGACCGGCGTGGGCTTCACGGGCCTCAAGGCCCTCCGGTATGCGGGCCTCGTGACCGGCGCGGCCGGCGGCAAGGCTTGGGACAAGATCTACGACGTCGACATCCCCGTCGGCGCGAAGACCGAGCTCTCCTACCGGATCTTCCCCGAGCTGACCAAGGGCGATCTGCGCTACCCGAGCACGTATGCGTCGGTCGACCTCGCCTTCACCGACGGCACCTACCTGTCCGACCTGACCGCCGTGGACCAGCTGGGGTTCGGGATGAGTCCGCGCGCGCAGGGCGGGTCCAAGGCGCTCTACGCCAACCAGTGGAACCCGCGGTCGGCGCTCGTCGGTGGTGTCGCCGCCGGCAAGACCATCGACCGCATTCTCGTGGGCTACGACAACCCGGCCGGTCCGGCTGACTTCGGCGGGTGGATCGACGACCTCGTCGTCCGTGAGGCGCAGCCGGTCGTCGTCGGACGGCCCAGCGACCACGTCGTCACCACGCGCGGGACGCAGTCCAACGGCAACTTCTCGCGCGGCAACAACTTCCCGGCCACCGCCGTCCCCAACGGGTTCAACTTCTGGACCCCGGTGACGGACGCCGGCTCGACGTCGTGGCTGTACGAGTACCACCGCGACAACGACGCCGACAACCGGACCCGGATCGAGGCGTTCTCGGCCAGCCACGAGCCCAGCCCCTGGATGAGCGACCGCGACACGTTCCAGCTGATGCCGTCGACCGCGTCCGCCACCCCGGACGCCGGCCGGAGCGCGCGCTCCCTGCCGTTCGGCCACGAGAACGAGGTCGCGCAGGCGCACTACTACGGCGTGACGTTCGACAACGGGCTCAAGGCCGAGATCGCTCCGACCGACCACGCCGCGGCGATGCGGTTCACCTACCCCGACGCCAACGCCAACGTCATCTTCGACAACGTCAACAACAACGGCGCCCTGACCGTCGACGCCGCGAACCGATCGTTCAGCGGGTACTCCGACGTGCGTGCGGGGGAGGACGGTGCCACCCGGATGTTCGTCTACGGCACCCTCGACGCGCCGGTCACCGCCAGCGGCAACCTCTCCGGTGGCGGCGGATCCAACGTCACTCGCTACGCGAAGGTCGACGCCGGGGCGTCGAGGACCGTCACCGTCCGGCTGGCCACGTCGCTCATCAGCCTCGACCAGGCCAAGAAGAACCTCGCCATGGAGATTCCGGACAGCCGCACGTTCGACCAGGTGCGCAACGCCGCCCAGGACGCGTGGGACCAGGTCCTCGGACGCGTCGAGGTCCAGGGCGCCACGGCCGACCAGCTGACGACCCTGTACTCCAACCTGTACCGGCTCTACCTCTACCCGAACTCGGCGTTCGAGAACACCGGCACCGCGGCGGCCCCGAAGTACCAGTACGCCAGCCCGGTCCAGCCGGCCGCCGCGGGCAGCCCGACGCAGACCGGCGCGAAGGTCGTCGACGGGAAGATGTACGTCAACAACGGGTTCTGGGACACCTACCGGACCACCTGGCCCGCCTACTCGCTGCTCACGCCGAACAAGGCGGCGGAGATGGTCGACGGGTTCACCCAGCAGTACCGCGACGGCGGGTGGATCGCGCGGTGGTCGTCACCGGGCTACGCCAACCTCATGACCGGCACCAGCTCCGACGTGGCCTTCGCCGACGCGTACACCAAGGGGGTGCCGCTGAAGGACGTCCAGTCCACCTACGAGGCCGCCGTCCGCAACGCGACGGTGACCCCACCGGGCAACCCGAACAACTCCAACGTCGGCCGCAAGGGGCTGCAGCAGTCGATCTTCCTCGGCTATACCCCCACCACCGTCAGTGAGGGCGTCTCGTGGGCCCTCGAGGGCTACATCAACGACTACGGCATCGCCAAGATGGCCGAGAAGCTCTCCGGGGAGCCGAAGCTCGACCAGGCGACCCGCGACCGGTACCGCACCGAGGCCGCATACTTCCTCAACCGGTCGCAGAACTACGTGAAGATGTTCGACCCCAAGGTCGGCTTCTTCCAGGGCTTCGACGCCAACCACGTGCCGAGCAAGACGCCCGCGCAGTACGACCCGCTCGACTGGGGCGGCGACTACACCGAGACCGACGGCTGGAACTTCGCGTTCCACGCGCCGCAGGACGGTCAGGGCCTCGCCAACCTCTACGGCGGCCGCGACGGTCTCGCGAAGAAGCTCGACCAGTTCTTCGCGACGCCGGAGGACGCCATGCACCCCGGCGGGTACGGCGGCGTCATCCACGAGATGGTCGAGGCCCGCGACGTCCGAATGGGCCAGCTCGGCATGAGCAACCAGGTCTCGCACCACATTCCCTACATGTACGACTACGCGGGGCAGCCGTCCAAGACGGCCGAGAAGGTCCGCGAGATCCTGTCGCGGCTCTACTCCGGCAGCGAGATCGGCCAGGGGTATGCCGGTGACGAGGACAACGGGGAGACCTCCGCCTGGTGGCTGTTCAGCGCGATGGGCTTCTACCCGTTGCAGATGGGCGACGGCCACTACGCCGTCGGGTCACCGCTGTTCACGAAGATGACTCTCCATCTCGACAACGGCAAGACGTTGACCGTCAACGCCCCCAACAACTCCGCGAAGAACATCTACGTCACGGGGATGCGGGTCAACGGCTCGCCCACCCAGCAGGCGTGGATCGACCACAAGGACATCGCCAACGGTGGCACCATCGACTTCGAGATGAGCTCCACGCCGACCCGTTGGGGCACGGCGCGCCAGCTGCCGTCGACCACCATCGGCAACGACGTCCCGACGCCTCTGGACGACCTCACGGGGTCCGGACAGGGTCAGGCATCGGGCATCGGCTCGGCGGCGGCGCTGACCGACAACACGTCCCTGACCGAGGCGACGCTGCCGACCGGGCAGGGCGTGACCTACCGGTTCGTCGCGCCGAAGAACGCGGTCGAGCAGTACACGCTGACGTCGGGCACCGGCGGCGGCACCCCGACCGCGTGGACCCTCGAGGCGTCCAACGACGGCCAGCGGTGGAAGCAGGTCGACGCCCGCAGCAACGAGACGTTCGACTGGCGGCAGCAGACCCGGCCGTTCAAGGTCAAGAACGGCGGTCAGTACCAGTACTACCGGCTCACCGTCACCGCCACCTCCGGCGGCAACGCCTCACTCGCGGAGCTCGAGCTGATCGGTCGGCCCGGTCGGATGCTGAGCGACCAGGAGTACGTCGCCTCGTATGCGGCGGGCCTCGACCTCGGCGACACCTCCGCGGTCACGGCGAACGTGCCGTTGCCCACCGGAGACAGCACGACCACGGTCGCCTGGAAGAGCTCCGACACCTCCTGGCTCACGGACTCGGGGCTGCTGGTCCGGCGACCGGCGGTCGGACAGCCGCCGGTCACGGTGAAGCTCACCGTGACGGTGACCAAGGGGACGGCCACCACCACGCGGACGTTCGACGTCACGATCGCGCCGTGGACCGCCGCGGACATGACGTACCCCGCAGGGACTGACCTGGCGACCAGCTTCCAGGACGGTCAGCCGCAACCGCTCACCAACGCCCGGCTGATCTCCAGCCACGTCGGCGAGTTCTGTTGTGGCATCGGCGGAATGGAGACGACCCGGGGTTCGGTCGACAACATCCCGCAGCACGACGGCAACGCCGCGCTGCTGTTCTCGGGCGAGGCGATCGACCCGGAGCCGTCAGCGGCGTCGAGCGCGGTGCTGCCGGCGAGCGGGATCTGGGTCAAGCCGGGCGCCCAGCTGTCCTACTGGGTCTACCCGGAGGCCGGCACCGGCCGGGTGAGCACCTACGTCGCCATGGACGTCCAGTTCACCGACGGCACCTACCTCCACGACCTGGCGGCGTCGGCCAGCAACGGCGGCACCTCCGCCCCGACCAGCCAGGGGACGCTGCTGCAGACCAACACGTGGCAACAGGTGACCCTCGACGTCGGTGCGGTGGCCAACGGCAAGCAGGTCCAGTCGGTGGTGTTCTCGTTCGGGTCCGGTGGCGCGAACGGCCAGTACCGCGGCTTCGTGGACAGCGTCGCCATGACCCACCCGGCGAGCGGCTGACGGACCTCGCGGGAGGATCCATGACACCCGGGTGTCGTGGATCCTCCCCGGACAGCCGTCATCACTCCGACCCTGTGGACGAGTGACCGCCGGCTGCGGCAGCGCGCGCCAGGCTGGAGTGCGTGGCCACTCTCGACCGCCGTGAGCTGGTGGCGCTCGCGGACTTCCAGCACGGCGTGCTCACCCGCGATCAGGCGCTCCGCAGTGGTCTGACACCTCGTCAGGTGGGGTACCGCGTGACGTCCGGTCGTTGGTCGCGGCTGTACCCGGGGGTCTTCCTCACCCAGCCGGGCCGCCGAGACCGGGCCGTCGCCCATTCGGCTGGGGTGCTGGCCTGCGGAGCGGGAGCGGTGTTGTCCCACGCCAGCGCCGCCGTCGACCTCGGGCTCGTCCGGACCGCCCCTCCGTTCGTGCACGTCACCGTCCCGTGGACTCGGCGGGTCGAGCACGATGGCGTGCAGGTGCACCGGGCGTCGCGGGTCGTCGACGCCACGGAGGCCTGGCAGTGGCCACCGCGCACGTCGGTCGAGCAGACCGTCATCGACGTCGCGGCCATGGGGACGGCGGACGACGCCATCGCCGTGGTCGCCCTCGCCTGTCAGCGTGCTCTGACCTGGGACGAACCGCTTCGCGCCGAGCTCGCCCGGCGCGCACGCCACCCGCATCGCCGGGTTCTGGAGGCGGCGCTGGCCGACATCGGCGATGGCTCGCAGAGCACCCTGGAGGTGCGCTTCGTCCGTGACGTCGCTCGCCCTCACGGCCTTCCCGCGGGACGACGGCAACGCTCGACGCGGGCCGGCGTCCACGACGTCGGCTACGACGACCAGAAGGTTCTCGTCGAGCTCGACGGGCTGGCCTTCCACGGCGACCTTCGGTCTCGAGTGGCCGACACGCGGCGGGACCGGAGCGGCGCCGGCCGCGGTTGGCTCACGGTCCGGGTGGTGTGGGTGGACGTGGCGGTGCACGCGTGCGAGACCGCCGTGGAGGTCGGTGCCGTCCTGAACGACCGCGGCTGGACCGATCGCGTCACGCCCTGCCGACGCCGCCTGTGCGCCGTCCGCGTCGTCGGTCCCTGACCGCCGCACGGGAGGATGCACGACAGCGGGATGTGTCGGATCCTCCCGCGATCAGTTATCCGATCACCCGGCGCTGGCTCGCCTGACGAAGTCGGCGAGGTCCGCGCTCTGCTGGAGCCGGGACGGCTCGTGGACGTACATCATGTGGCCCGCGTCGTAGGAGGCGTGCTCGATGTTCGTCCGAAGCGCGGCGGGGATCCGCAGGTGGGCGAGGACGTCCTCGGCGGCGAAGTACGGCGTCGCGCCGTCGTAGCGGCCGTAGGCGACGTGCACCTTGAGGTGGGCGTTCTGCCGCAGGGCCCGCTCCAGGCTCGGTGACACGTCCACCGGCCGGCCCTCGAACTCCTTGTAGGACCAAGGGTGCACGCGCGACGTGATCTGCTCGTAGTGCAGGTCGTTGCGGTAGCCGAGCTCGTCGCGGACGTAGGCGTTGAAGGTGGCGGCGTAGGGGCCGACGATCGCGTCGTACGAGGGATCGGTCTCGGTCATCTCGGCGATGGCGCTCTCGGCCGGTCCCGTGAACCGGGAGTCCAGCCGGCCGACGACCAGCCGCTGGTCCCGCAGCAGCTCGGTGAAGAACCGCAGGTGCTCGATGCGCAGGTCGGCCCGGTCGACGTAGTCCTCGCTCAGCCCGGACAGCCGCGCGACGGTGGCGACGGCGTCGGCCCGCTCGGCCGCGGTGAGCCGGTCGCCGCGGGACAGCACCCACGGGTAGTCGCGCGCCGCATACGCCTCGGCCTCGGTGAGCAGGGCGCGAAGGGCACGCCGGCCCTGGCGGCCGTGGAAGTGCGAGACCGCCGCATAGGTCGGCAGGTAGAGCGCGTGGGCGCGGTCGTTGCGCTGCTTCTCGAAGTCGATCGAGCTGAGGTCGAGGACGCTGGAGATGAGCATGATCCCGTTGAGGTACATGCCGTAGCGGCCCTGGAGGTGCTCGGCCAGCGCCGCCGCCCGGAGGGTTCCGTAGGACTCGCCGGCGAGGAACTTGGGCGACATCCAGCGGTTGTTGCGCGTCGTCCAGAGCCGGATGACCTCGGCGACGGACTCGAGGTCACCCTGGAACCCGTGGTACGGCTCGGCTTTCCCGCCTTCGACCGCGCGCGAGTAGCCGGTCGAGACCGGGTCGACGAAGACGAGGTCGCTGACGGCGAGCAACGACTCCGCGTTGTCGGCGAGGCCGTAGGGCGGAGGGAGAAGCTCGCCCACGTCGCCCATGACGACGCGTCGCGGACCGAGGAGGCCGAGGTGCAGCCAGACGCTCGAGGACCCGGGGCCGCCGTTGAACGCGAAGGTCACCGGCCGGTCGGCGGGCTTGGCGCCGTCGAGGACGTAGGTCGTGACCGAGACCTCCGCCTTGGGCCGGAAGCCGGTGAAGACGCCGTCCTCGTAGACCTCCTCGCGCAGGACGAGGCGACCGGTGACGGCGGTGTAGCGCAGCGAGCGACGACCGACGCGGAGGGTATGCGTCGTCGTCACCAGGTCGTCGGTCGGGTCGGCCGGGCGTTTGGTCTGCTCGGTGACGGTCTCGGTGGTGGTCTGGCGGTCCGGCTCGCCCTGGAGCGCCGGGGTCACGGCGGCGGGGTCGGTGTCCGGGGTGGAGGTGGCGTCGGCGGGCACCGAGCCACCCTAGTCAGCGATCTCGGGCCGCGGCTGGTCCGGGTGTGACGACGAACGGCCGCGGCGCGGTGAGTCCGGCATCGCCGAAGGCCGCGACGACGCGCCCGCCGATGCTCTCGGCCTGGTCCGCCGGAAGCAGCGCGATGGCCGAGCCACCGAACCCGCCGCCGGTCATCCGGGCGCCCAGCGCCCCGGACCTGACCGCGGTGTCGACGACGAGGTCGAGCTCGCGGCAGGAGACCTCGTAGTCGTCGCGGAGCGAGGCGTGCGAGGCGACGAACAGCCGCCCCACCTCGTCGAAGTCGTTGCGGCGCAACGCCTCCACGCAGTCCTCGACTCGTTCGATCTCGGTGACGACATGGCGAACCCGGGCACGGGCCACCTCGTCGGGAAGCCGGTCGAGGGCGGCCTCCAGGTCCGCCGGGGCGACCTCGCGGAGCGTCTCGACGCCGAGGGTCCTCGCCGCGTCCTCGCAGGTGCTCCGGCGAGCGGCGTACTGGCCGTCGACCAGGGCGTGCTCCGCTCGGGTGTCCACGACGAGCAGAGCGAGGCCGTTTCGGCCGAGGTCGACCGGCACCTGCTCGACGGCCCCGGAGCGGCAGTCGAGCAGGATCGCGTGGTCGACCGTGGCCCGCATGGAAGCGGACTGGTCCATCCCGCCGGTCGGCGCCCCGGCGATGTCGTTCTCGGCGCGCTGGCACCAGGCGGCGGCCCGCGCGCGGCCCGCGTCGTCGGCGAGCACGTCGAGGTCGAGCAGGTCGGACAGGGCCGCGACGAGGGCGCACTCGAGGGCCGCCGAGCTGGACAGCCCGGCCCCGACCGGGACGTCGCTGGCGATCGCCACGTCGAGCCCCGGCGGCGCATACCCCTCCACGCCCAGGACCCAGCAGACCCCGGCGAGGTATGCCGCCCATCCCTGCGGCGTCCCGGGCGCGACGTCCGCCAGCGCGACGTCCACGACGCCGCCCGGTGCCGAGGTGCTGGCGGCCCGCAGGCGACCGTCGTCGCGCAGGCGCACCGCCGCATACGTGCGCTGGGGGAGGGCGATCGGCAGCGCGAGACCGCCGTTGTAGTCGGTGTGCTCGCCGATGAGGTTGACGCGTCCGGGTGCGGACCACACCCCGTCCGGCTCACCCCCGAAGGTGCGGGCGAAGAGCGAGGCCGCGTCGTCCACGACCGCCACCCTGCCACAATGCCGCCATGTCCCTCGCGGCTCCCGTCAGCGCTCCGCGCGACGCGACGATGGTCGGAGTCTCGATCCCGATCCCCGCGCCGTTCGGTCCGCAGCTGCAGGCGCGACGAGAGTCCTACGGCGACCCCTTGGCCCCGAGCACGCCCGCCCACATCACGCTGCTGGGCCCCACTCAGGTGCCCGACCCGGAGATGGCCGGCCTGGTCGAGCACCTCGAGCAGGTCGCGCGGTCGGTCGAGCCGTTCATCGTCGTCCTGCGCGGCACCGGCACGTTCCGGCCCGTCTCCGACGTGGTCTTCGTCCAGGTGGCGCGGGGGATCTCGGCCTGCGAGCAGCTGGAGCAGGGGATCCGCAAGGCGTGGGGCGCCGAGCTGGCCTTCCCGTACCACCCGCACGTGACGGTCGCGCACGACGTCACCGAGGCGGAGCTGGACCGGGCGTTCGACGAGCTGGCGCAGTTCGTGGCGACGTTCGAGGTGCGCGGTTTCCACCTCTACGTCAAGGATGGAGGCGGGACGTGGGTCCCGGTCCGGGAGTTCCCCCTGGGTGACACCGCAGGAGAGGCCGACGGGTGAACCAGCTCTGGGAGAAGGTCAAGGCCCTCAAGCCGTACCGCGCGAACCAGCGGTACAACGAGGTCCGCGGGAACCTCCTCTCCTCGGGGATCGCCTACTACGCCTTCTTCTCGGTCTTCCCGGCGTTCGCCATCGCCGCCGTCGTCTTCGGGTTCGTCCTGCATGGCCACCCGGAGCTGCTCAACAGCATCGGCGACGCCCTGAACCAGGCTCTGCCCGGGTTCGTCAAGACGACGTCGAACCCCGACGGCCTCATCACGCTCGAGGCGCCGCAGCTCTCCCTGCTGACCATCGGCGGGATCGTCGCCCTGGTCAGCCTGGTGCTCTCCGGAATCGGCTGGATCGGGTCGTTCCGCGACGGGATCCGCGCCAGCCTCGGTGCGGAGGGGTCTCCGGGCAACCTGCTGACCGACAAGCTGCGCGACCTCGGTGTCTTCGTGGCGTTCGGCTCGGCGTTCCTCCTCTCCGCCGTCCTGACCAGCGTCATCGGTGCCGCAGCCGACTGGGTCGCGCAGCGGATCGGGTTGGGGAGCAACACGATCATCGTCACGGTGGTCGGGATCCTCGTCGGCTTCGTCGTCGACGTGGGCATCCTGGTCCTGCTGCTGCGCGTCCTGTCGGGCGTCTCGCTGCCGTGGTCGGTGGTCCGGCAGTCCGCGCTGGTCGGTGGTGCGCTCCTGGGCATCATCAAGATCTTCGGGCTCCAGCTCATCGGCAACGCCACCAAGAGCCCCCTGCTCGGCTCGGTGGCCATCATCGTCGGGCTGCTGTTCTGGCTGAACCTCATCGCGCGGATCGTCCTGCTCTCCGCCTGCTGGGCCTACCTCGACATCGCGGACGAGGCGGCGGATCAGGCGACCGACGAGGCCCGCGAGACCGCTGCGCCGGGCGACGAGACGCCGACGCCGGTCGTCCAGCACTCGACGGTACGGCTGATCCCCCCGTCGACGGCAGCGGCGGGAGTGGCCGACCCCCACGTCAGCCGGCAGCGGGACCGGGTCGCGGTGGGAGCCGGTGCGGTCGCCGGTGCGGTGCTCGGCGCCGCGGCGGCCACCGGCCTGGCCGGCGTCATCCGGCGCCGGTTCTCCCGCTGACCTTCCCGCTGACCTTTCCGGTCAGGCCTCTGGTGTGGCCCGACGTACCCATCGGCGCAGACCGAGGACGACCAGGAGGGCCGCGACCACGACGACCAGCCACACCAGCGGGTTCCGCGCCGCCGTCCCGGCCGAGGTCAGCAGCCAGGGCCCGGGGTTGCCACCGGGGCCGGCCTGCTCGGCGGCCATCACCGGGGACAGCGTCGTAGTCCCGGCCGGCCGAGGCGCCGTGGAGGCGGCGGACGGGGCCGGTGTGCCGGCGGTGGTCGGGGCGGCCGTTCCGCCGAGCTCGGTCGGCTGGGCCGCACCGGGTGCCACGAGGGCGCCGACCGGCCGCAGCTGCGCCGCATTGGCGAAGGCCCAGTCGAGCAGGGCGGCCTGGCGCTGCCAGGTCGGCGTGACCGTGGCGCCCATCTGGGTGATGAGCAGGGTCCGGCCGCCGCGGGTCACCGCGCCGACGAAGGTGTTGCGGGCTCCGGTGGTGTAGCCGTTCTTGATCCCGATGGTGCCGGCGTAGTTCTCCAGCAGCTGGTTGTGGTTCTGGATCTCGAACGCCGCGGACGCCTTGCCCGAACGGTCCGTGCCGCCGGGGAACGTGTAGGTCTTCGTCGCGGCGATCTGCCGGTAGGCGGGCAGCTCCATCACCGCGCGTCCCAGCAGGGCGAGGTCGTACGCGCTGGAGTGCTGCCCGGGCGCGTCCAGCCCGGACGGGTCCACGGCCGCGGTGTCCCAGGCGCCCAGCTGGGCCGCCTTGGCGTTCATCGCCGCGATCGTCTTGTCACGGCCCCCGTAGGCGTCCGCGAGCGCATACGCCGTGTCGTTGCCGCTCATGAGGACGAGCCCGTGGAACAGGTCGTCGACGGTGTAGGTCGCCCCGGAGACCATGCCGACCCGGGTCCCGTCGGCGTTGACCTCGTCGTCCGTCGCGACGAGGGAGGTGGTCGCGGGCACCGTCGGCATGACGACGAGGGAGGTCAGGGTCTTGAGGGTGCTGGCCGGGAGCAGCCAGGCGTGCGGGTTCTTCGCGGCGAGGACCTGCCCGGTGTCCATGTCGGCGATGAGGTAGGACACCTCGGTCCCCTCCGGCGGCGCCGGGACGGAGTCCGGCTTGTCGACGATGACGCCGGCGGCCGCGAGCTTGGGGCCGCCCACGACGTTGGCGGCGGCGACCGAGGGGGCGGGGAACGGCGTCGGCGGCGCGACGACGCAGACGGTCTGCACGGTGCTGCCGTCGGCCCGGGTGGTGACGCTGGGGTTCGGCTTCGGGGGCGTCTTCGGCGTCGACGCGGGGGGCGGCTGGGTCACCGCGGCGGGGCTCAGACCGCTCGGGCAGGTGTTCGGCGCCGGGGGGGTCGTCTCGGCCGGGAGCGCCACCGCGAGGGGCGCCAGGGCCACGACGACCACCCCGGCCACGACGGCCGCTGCGCAGCCGCGAAGCCGTCTCCGGTTGGGGCGCGCCGTCGACATGTCACGGGGAGGGTACGGCATCGTCCTGCAGAGGCAGCGGGTTACACTCCCGAACGGCCCACAGCGATCAGTACTGGTGAGGAGTCACGGATGACGCAGACCCACCTCGGTGGAGACTCCTCCGGATCCGCGGCAGCGGGAGTCGGGTCCCCCGGGCGGGCCAGCATCGCCGCGCGCACGCTGCGCACCGACCGGTGGTGGGTCGAGCCGGCCGTCACCTTCACCCTGCTGGTGGCCTGGCTGCTGTACGCGCTCATCCGGACCGCCTCGCAGCGTTACTACTTCGTCGAGGAGTACCACTACCTCTCGCCGTTCTCGTCCCCCTGTCTGTCGGCCTCCTGCGTCCCCGCGTCGCGCGACTTCGGGACCTGGTTCGGCGAGTTCCCGCCGTTCGTCCCACTCGGCCTGCTGGTCCTTCCGTTCCTGCTCGGCTTCCGGCTGACCTGCTACTACTACCGCAAGGCCTACTACCGCTCGTTCTGGCTGTCGCCGCCGGCCTGCGCCGTCGCCGAGCCGCACGGGAAGTACACCGGCGAGACCCGGTTCCCGCTGATCCTCCAGAACGCGCACCGCTACTTCTTCTACGCCGCGATCGTCGTGTCGCTCATCAACACCTACGACGTCATCCGGGCGTTCCACGGTAAGGACGGCGGGTTCGGCATCGGGCTCGGCACGCTGATCATGCTGGTCAACGTCGTCTTCCTCTGGGCCTACACCGCTTCCTGTCACTCCTGCCGCCACCTCATCGGCGGGCGGCTGCGGCACTTCTCCAAGCACCCGACCCGCTACTGGCTGTGGACCCAGGTGTCGAAGCTCAACACCCGTCACATGCAGCTCGCCTGGACGACGCTCGGGACCCTCATGGTCACGGACGCCTACATCGCGCTGGTGTCGGCCGGCGTCATTACCGATCTGAGGCTGGTGAACTGACATGGCGGAGCCGACTACGTCGAACGAGGTCGAGCAGTACGCGTACGACGTTCTCGTCATCGGGGCCGGTGGCGCCGGACTGCGGGCGGCGATCGCGGCCCGCGAGGCCGGTATGCGGGTGGCCGTGATCTGCAAGTCGCTGTTCGGCAAGGCGCACACGGTCATGGCCGAGGGCGGCATCGCCGCCAGCATGGGCAACGTCAACAGCAACGACAGCTGGCAGGTCCACTTCCGCGACACGATGCGCGGCGGCAAGTTCCTCAACTCGTGGCGGATGGCCGAGCTGCACGCCAAGGAGGCGCCGGAGCGGGTCTGGGAGCTGGAGACCTACGGCGCCCTGTTCGACCGGACCCCGGACGGCAAGATCAGCCAGCGCAACTTCGGTGGTCACGAGTACCCGCGTCTCGCCCACGTCGGCGACCGTACCGGTCTCGAGCTGATCCGCACGATGCAGCAGAAGATCGTCTCGCTGCAGCAGGACGACGCGGCGTCGACCGGTGACTACGACGGCTTCATCCGCGTGTTCGCCGAGTGCACCGTCACCGACCTGCTCTGCACCCCGGCCGGGGAGATCGCCGGGGCGTTCGGCTACTGGCGGGAGAACGGTCGCTTCATCCGGTTCGACGCGCCCGCGATCGTCCTGGCGACCGGGGGGATCGGCAAGTCGTTCAAGGTCACGTCGAACTCGTGGGAGTACACCGGCGACGGCCACGCCCTGGCCATGCGGGCGGGGTCGACCCTGATCAACATGGAGTTCGTCCAGTTCCACCCCACCGGGATGGTCTGGCCGCCTTCGGTCAAGGGCATCCTCGTCACGGAGTCGGTCCGCGGCGACGGCGGCGTCCTCAAGAACTCCGAGGGCAAGCGGTTCATGTTCGACTACGTCCCCGAGGTGTTCCGCGGCCAGTACGCGGAGACCGAGGAGGAGGGCGACCGGTGGTACACCGACGCCGACAACAACAAGCGGCCGCCGGAGCTGCTCCCGCGAGACGAGGTCGCGCGGGCGATCAACTCCGAGGTCAAGGCCGGCCGCGGATCCCCGCACGGCGGTGTCTTCCTCGACATCGCGTCCCGACGCCCGGCCGCCGAGATCATGAAGCGGCTCCCGTCGATGCACCACCAGTTCAAGGAGCTGGCCGACGTCGACATCACCTCCGAGCCGATGGAGGTCGGCCCGACCTGCCACTACGTCATGGGTGGCGTGGAGGTCGACCCCGATACCGGGGCCGCCACCCGCGTGCCGGGACTGTTCGCCGCCGGTGAGGTGTCGGGCGGCATGCACGGCTCCAACCGGCTCGGCGGCAACTCCCTGTCCGACCTGCTGGTGTTCGGCAACCGGGCGGGGATCGGTGCCGCCGCATACGTGTCCGCCCTGGGTGACGACCGACCGGTGGTCGACCAGGAGCTGGTCGACGCGTCGGTGGCGACCGCGCTCCGGCCGTTCGAGCTCGAGGGCGGGGAGAACCCCTACACCCTCCACCAGGAGCTCCAGCAGACGATGAACGACCTGGTCGGCATCATCCGCAAGGAGGCCGAGATGGCCGAGGCACTGACCCGGATCGACGAGCTCAAGGAGCGCGCGCAGCACCTCAGTGTCGAGGGCGGTCGGACGTTCAACCCCGGCTGGCACCTCGCTCTCGACCTGCGCAACATGCTGCTGGTGAGCGAGTGCGTGGCCCGGGCGGCGCTGCTACGGCAGGAGTCCCGCGGCGGGCACACCCGGGACGACTACCCGGCTATGGACCCCGCATGGCGGCAGAAGCTGCTCGTGTGCTCCGGGACCGGCGACGGGCCGGTGAAGGTCGAGGAGGAACGGACCTCCACGATGCGTGACGACCTCATCCAGCTGTTCCAGAAGGACGAGCTGAAGAAGTACCTCACTCCCGAGGAGATCGAGGCGATCCCCACATGATGTCGGTGGAAGGCAGCGAATGAGCTACGACGCCCACTTCCGCGTCTGGCGCGGCGACGACGACGGCGGTGAGCTCGTCGACTACACGGTGGAGGTCAACGAGGGCGAGGTCATCCTCGACATCATCCACCGGCTCCAGGCGACCCAGGCCGGTGATCTGGCAGTGCGCTGGAACTGCAAGGCCGGCAAGTGCGGCTCGTGCAGCGCCGAGGTCAACGGCCGGCCCCGGCTGATGTGCATGACCCGGATGTCGACCTTCACCGAGGAGGAGACGGTCACGGTGACGCCGCTGCGCGGGTTCCCGGTCACCAAGGACCTCGTCACCAACGTCACGTACAACTACGAGAAGGCCCGCCAGATCCCGGCGTTCGCGCCGCCGGTGGGCGTGGCGCCGGGCGAGTACCGGATGCAGCAGATCGACGTGGAGCGCTCGCAGGAGTTCCGCAAGTGCATCGAGTGCTTCCTCTGCCAGAACACCTGCCACGTCTCCCGTGACCACGAGGAGAACAAGGAGGCGTTCGCCGGCCCCCGGTTCTTCATCCGTGCCGCCGAGCTCGACATGCACCCGTTGGACGCCAGGGACGACCGGGCCAACTTCGCTCGCGACAGCCAGGGTCTCGGGATGTGCAACATCACCAAGTGCTGCACCGATGTCTGCCCGGAGCACATCAAGATCACCGACAACGCGATCATCCCGATGAAGGAGCGCGTCGTGGACCGCAAGTACGACCCGGTCCGCTGGCTCGGCCGGACGATCACCCGCCGCCAGGACTGACGCTCCGAACCGCCGGTCTGCGCCGGCGCCGATGTGGGTCTCAGCGGTCGGATTTCCGACCGTTCAGGCCCGCAACCACCGGATCAGAAGTGGTACGGGCCGAACCGACCCCATGCGACGACGGCAGCGAGCACGAGCAGGACGACGTTCGCCGGGACTATGGCCGGCTCCTTTCGGCGGACGTGGGTGATCGCGGCCCCGATCATGATGATGATGAGCCCCAGGGCGGCGATCGGCGTGAGGATCGGGGCGATGCCGGTGGCCGCAGGGAGGATGAGTCCGAGGGCACCGAGGACCTCCATGGCGCCGATGAACCGCACCGTGCCCTGGGAGAAGTCGTCCACCCAGGCCATCCGTTCGCGGAGCTTCTCCTTGGGGGTCAGCACCTTGGTGGTGCCGGCGATGAGGAAGGCGGCGGCGAGGACGATCTGGATGATCCACAGTGCGACGTTCACGGGAGGGCCCCTTCGGTGTCGGGATGTCCTACCGGCCAACCCTCTAAGTGGAAGGTATATTCCACTTATGCGCGCCGATGCCGAGCGGAACCGTGAGCGCATTCTCGACGCGGCCCGGGAGGTCTTCGCCGAGCGCGGGACCGACGCGCCGATGAGCGAGGTGGCCCGCCGAGCGGGCGTCGGGATCGCGACGCTGTCCCGCCGCTTCCCGACCCGCGAGGCCCTCGTCGCCGCCACCTTCGAGGACCGCCTGGTCTCGTATGCGTCCTTGGTCGAGGACTCCAGCCAGGACCTAGATCCGTGGCGCGGGTTCTGCTCTCTCGTCGAACGGGTCTGCGGAATGCAGTCCGGTGACCTTGGCTTCACGGAGGTATTGACCAGGTCCTTCCCCAGGGCGCGGGGGCTCGAGGCGGGACGGCTCCGGGCGTTCGCTCAGTTCGAGGACCTCGTGTCCCGCGCTCAGGCGGCCGGGGACCTGCGCGAGGACTTCGTCCCCGAAGACCTGCCCCTCGTGCTCATGGCCCACGCCGGTGTCGTCACGGCCACCACGGACACCGCGCCGGACGCCGGTCCCCGGCTGGTCTCTTACCTGCTCCAGTCGTTCGCCGCGCCGGCCCGCGGCGAGCTGCCACGGCCGCCGACTCCGCGCCAGATCTCGCGGGCGCTGGCGCGGGCCCAGGTCCGGGCCGGTCGGGCGCCGGTTTAGCGTCGTCGTCTCACGGTGGCGACTGTCAGTGGTGGTGGCGCATCGCGGTGCGGAGGTCCTTGTTCAGCCAGGAGATGACGTCCATCGGGATCTCCTTGGGGCAGGCCGCGGCGCACTCGCCGATGTTGGTGCAGCCGCCGAACCCCTCGGCGTCGTGCTGGCCGACCATGGCCACGACCCGGTGGTCGCGCTCCGGCTGGCCCTGGGGCAGGAGCCCGAGGTGGGTCACCTTGGCGCCCATGAACAGCATCCCCGACGCGTTGGGGCAGGCCGCGACACAGGCGCCGCACCCGATGCAGGCGGCCGCGGCGAACGCCTGGTCGACGTCGTCCTTGGGGACGAGGACCGCGTGGGCGTCCGGCGCCGCGCCGGTGTTCACCGACACGAACCCGCCGGCCTGGATGATCCGGTCGAACGCCGACCGGTCCACCACGAGGTCCTTGAGGACGGGGAACGCCGTCGCCCGCCATGGCTCGATGGTGATGGTGTCGCCGTCGGCGAACGAACGCATGTGCAGCTGGCAGGTGGTCGTCACCTGGGGGCCGTGCGCCTCGCCGTTGATCATCAGCCCGCACATCCCGCAGATGCCCTCGCGGCAGTCGCTGTCGAACGCGACCGGGTCCTCGCCGTCGAGGATGAGCCGCTCGTTGAGGACGTCGAGCATCTCCAGGAACGACATGTCCGGGGACACGTCTGCGACGTCGTAGGTGACCAGGCGCCCCTCGGCGTCGGTGGACGCCTGCCGCCACACCCTGAGCGTGACCTTCATTTGTAGCTCCGTTGCTTCAGCTCGACGTACTCGTAGACCAGCTGTTCCTTGTGCAGCACGGGGTTCAGCCGGACCTCGCCGTTGCTCTCACCCATCGCATCCTGACCGAACTCCCAGGCCGCGACGTAGGCGTACTCGTCGTCGTGGCGCAGCGCCTCGCCGTCCTCGGTCTGGCTCTCGGCCCGGAAGTGGCCGCCGCACGACTCGCGCCGGTGCAGCGCATCGATGCACATCAGCTCGCCGAGCTCGAGGAAGTCGGCGACCCGACCGGCCTTCTCCAGGGACTGGTTCAGCTCCTCGTTGACGCCGAGCACCCGCACGTTGCGCCAGAACTCGTCGCGCAGCCCGCGGATCAGGTCGATGCCCTTGAGCAGCCCCTCCTCGGAGCGCTCCATCCCGCAGTACTCCCACATGATGTTGCCGAGCTCTCGGTGGAACGAGTCGACGGTGCGAGAACCGTTGATGGACAACAGTTTCTCGACCCGTGACGTCACCGACTGCCGCGCCTCGAGCACCGCCGGCGCATCGGCGGGTACGGGCGCATACGGGCCGCTCGCGAGGTACTCGCGGATCGTGTTGGGCAGGACGAAGTAGCCGTCGGCGAGGCCCTGCATCAGAGCCGACGCCCCGAGCCGGTTCGCGCCGTGGTCGGAGAAGTTGGCCTCGCCGGTGACGAACAGCCCGGGAATGTTGGTCTGTAGGTCGTAGTCCACCCACAGCCCGCCCATCGTGTAGTGGACGGCGGGGTAGATCCGCATGGGGACCTCGTAGGGGTTCTCCCCGGTGATCTGCTGGTACATGTCGAGGAGGTTCCCGTACTTCTCGGCGACCGCCTCGGCGCTCATCCGCTTGAGGGCGTCGGTGAAGTCGAGGTAGACCCCACGCCGGAAGTCGCCGACCAGCGGCCCCACCCCGCGACCCTCGTCGCAGACGTTCTTGGCCTGCCGCGAGGCGATGTCGCGGGGCACGAGGTTCCCGAACGACGGGTAGATCCGCTCGAGGTAGTAGTCGCGGTCCTTCTCGGCGATCTCCCGCGGGTCCTTCTCGCAGTCCTCGCGCCGCTTCGGAACCCAGATCCGGCCGTCGTTGCGCAGCGACTCGCTCATCAGGGTGAGCTTCGACTGGTGCTCACCGGCGACCGGGATGCAGGTCGGGTGGATCTGGGTGAAGCACGGGTTGCCGAAGTAGGCGCCCTTGCGGTGCGCCCGCCACGTCGCGGTGACGTTGCAGCCCATCGCGTTGGTGGAGAGGTAGTAGACGTTGCCGTAGCCGCCGCTGGCCAGGACGACGGCGTCGGCGAGGTGGGTCTCGATCTCGCCGGTCACCATGTCGCGGACGATGACGCCGCGCGCCCGGCCGTCGACGACGACCAGCTCGAGCATCTCGTGCCGGGTGTACATCTGCAGGCGGCCCTCGGCGATCTGCCGCTCCAGGGCCTGGTATGCGCCGATGAGCAGCTGCTGCCCGGTCTGGCCGCGCGCGTAGAAGGTCCGCGACACCTGGACGCCACCGAACGAGCGGTTGTCCAGCAGGCCGCCGTACTCGCGTGCGAAGGGAACGCCCTGCGCGACGCACTGGTCGATGATGTTGGCGCTGACCTCGGCCAGCCGGTAGACGTTGGACTCCCGCGAGCGGAAGTCACCGCCCTTCACCGTGTCGTAGAACAGCCGGTAGACCGAGTCGCCGTCGGCCTTGTAGTTCTTCGCCGCGTTGATCCCGCCCTGCGCCGCGATGGAGTGCGCCCGGCGGGGCGAGTCCTGGTAGCAGAACGACGTCACCTGGTACCCCGCCTCGGCGAGGGTCGCGCCGGCGGAGGCACCGGCCAGCCCGGTCCCGACGATGATGACGCTGAGCTTGCGCCGGTTCGCTGGGTTGACCAGCTTGGCCTCGAACTTGCGGCGGTTCCACCGGTCGCCGATGGGTCCCGGTGGCGCCTTGGTGTCGGCGATCGGCTGGCCGGTCCGGTAGAGCCCCGTAGCGGTGCCGAGGTCGGTTGCGGTGTCGGTCTCGGTGTCCGTCATGGAGTCCCCTACTTCACGAATCCGACGAGGATGGACAGCGGCGGCAGCAGGAAGCCGACGACCACGACGGCCGCGACCGCGATGGCCAGGACGTTCGCCGTACGCCGGGCCCGAGCGGACGAGGTCCAGCCGAGCGTCTGGCTGGCGCTCCAGATGCCGTGCCGCAGGTGCATGCCGAGGGCCGCCATGGCGAGCACGTAGATGAGCACGACCCACCAGACCTGGAACCCCGCGACGACCCGCTGGTAAGGGCTCGCGAAGTCGCCGTTGGCGCGGATCGTGTTCGTCGTGAACTGCAACAGGTGGAAGACCAGGAAGAGCAACAGAGCCACGCCGCCCCAGCGCATGAACCGCGCGGAGAGCGTCGCCGCGGCCGCCTTCTTCACCGCATACCTCGTCGTCCGCGCACCCTGGGCGCGGCTCCAGAGGTAGAAGGCCGAGTAGACGTGCACGATGAGGGCGAGGATGAGCAGGATCCGCAGGACCCAGAGGAACCCGGAGTACGGGAGGATCGGCTCGCCCAGGCTGCGGAGGTGCTCGGAGTAGTCGTCGAACGCCCGCTGGCCCCCGAAGACCTTGAGGTTGCCGTACATGTGGGCGATGACGTAGAGCACGAAGAGAGCGCCCGACACGGCCATCACGAGCTTCATCGCGATCGTCGTGCGGCGGGCCGTCACCGGTGACGGCGATCCAACAGAGGTGGCCACCCGCCGAATCTACGCCCGCCACAGGGAGGCTCAGGCCGGGGAACGAGCCACGCGGCTGTGCCATTCGTCTCGTTACCGGTAGGTATGCGATCACGATGGCGGGGTAGGCGTCCGGCGGCGGTCTAGCCTTCCGGACCATGACCGATGCGGCAGTGCTGCCGGCCGACCGGCCGATCGACGGCTTCTGGGCCGTCATCCCCGCCGGGGGAGCCGGAACCCGGCTGTGGCCACTGTCGCGTCGGAGGTCGCCGAAGTTCCTCCACGACCTCACGGGGAGCGGTCGGACCCTGCTCGAGGGGACCTGGGACCGACTGGCTCCACTGACCGCCGGCCGCGTCCTCGTCGTGACCGGCCAGGCCCACGCCGAGGCCGTCCGCGGGCAGCTGGCGGACCTGGGTGCCGAGGACGTCGTGGCCGAGCCGAGCCCGCGCGACTCGATGCCGGCCATCGGCCTGGCCGCCGCGATCATCGAGCGCCGCGACCCCGATGCCGTGATCGGGTCGTTCGCCGCCGACCACGTGATCCGGCCCGAGGGCGCCTTCCACGAGGCGGTCCGAGAGGCGGTGGCCGTCGCGCGCTCGGGACGGATCGTCACCATCGGCATCACGCCGACGCACCCGTCGACGGCGTTCGGCTACATCCGGGAGGGTTCCTCGTTGCCGGTCGACGGCGCTCCTCGAGCGAGGGCGGTGGTCCAGTTCGTCGAGAAGCCGGACGAGGCGACGGCGCGTGGGTACCTCGCGGAGGGCGGGTTCTGGTGGAACGCGGGCATGTTCGTCGCCCGGGCCTCCGTGCTGCTCGACACGCTGGACCGCTACCACCACGACCTGGCCGCCGGGCTGCGGGCCATCGCGGCCGACCCGTCGCGGCTCGAGGAGGACTGGGCGGGTCTGGAGAAGATCGCCATCGACCACGCGATCGCCGAGCCGGCGGCGGCCGACGGCCTGGTCGCGGTCGTGCCGGCGTCGTTCTCGTGGGACGACGTCGGCGACTTCGCCTCGCTCGGTGCGCTGGTCGGTGACGGCTCCGCGCCCGCGGACGGGGTCACCGTCATCGGGGACCCTGCAGACGTCGTCGCCGTGGATTCGACCGGCGTGGTCGCGGCTCGCGGCGGCCGGCTGGTGGCGGTGGTCGGGCTGGACGACGTCGTCGTCATCGACACCCCGGACGCGCTGCTGGTCGTCGCCCGCGACCGGGCGCAGGACGTCAAGGCGGTCGTCGACCGCCTCAAGGCGTCCGGCCGCGAGGACCTGACCTGAGTCACCCCAACCACACCGTCAGCCGATGTCCCTTCTCCGGAAGGTCGTCTGCGCCAGGACCAGCAGGGCGCCGGCGATGACGACCAGGACCAGCAGAGGTGTCGCCACGATGCTCGACCCGGGCAGCACCACGGCGTGGACGAAGGGCGACACGTCGATCACCGGCTGCGGCAGGTTGAACAGAGGGCCGAACTCCCCGACGACGACGAAGGCCGCCAACAGCGCCCAGGCGACGTAGACCACCCGGGGCGCCGAGCCGAAGATCGCGAGGGCCAGCCCGACGCATACCCAGACCGGCGGGATGGTGGCGAGCGCGCTCGGTAGGAGGTGACCGAGCGCCGCGCCGACGCCGCCGTACTGCGCGCGGGTGCCGATGGCCAGGGCCAGCGCGAGGACGAGCATCAGCAGGGCACTCCCGAGCAGCGCGATGACCGAGTGGCTCGCCAGGACGGTGTAGCGACGGGTACTCGTGGCGAGGACCTGCTCGGTGTGCAGGTCGTTCTCCTCGCTCCGCAGCCGCAGGGCGGCCGAGATGCCGTATGCGGCGGCGCCGATGGCAAGGAACTGCAGCTCGGTGGAGATGAAGGTGTCGGTCAGCGAGGTCGCGTTGCCGCCGAGCTTGCGCAGGAGGTCCTGCATCTGCTCGCTGGAGGCGATCGTGGAGACGCTGCCGGCCACCCCACCGAGGACGGTGCCGACCACCGCGTAGCCGATGACCCAGCCGAGCAGGTTGGCGCGCTGGAGCCGCCAGGCCAGGGCCCACGGCGACCGGAGCGCCGGCGCGGCCGTGGCGGGACCCGGCCGCGAGGGCAGCAGACCCGCGCCGAAGTCGCGGCGCTCCTGCAGGGCGAAGGCCAGCCCGACGAGCAAGACCGTCATGACCAGGGGGAGGACCGCGACGACGAACCGGTCCTCTCCGAAGACCTCGATCTTCTCGGCCCAGCCGAGCGGGGAGAGCCACGTGAGCCAGGACACGGGGCCGCTCGCGGTGTCGCCGACCGCGCGGAGCAGGTAGGAGACGCCGAGGGCGCCGAACGCCCAGGCCCCGGCGCCGCGAGTGGTCGTGGTCAGCTGGGCGGCCACCGCGGCGACGCCGGTGAAGGTCAGGCCGACCGTCGCCCAGGCGAGGCCGAACGCCAACGAGCCGCGGGACCCGAGGCCGGACCCGATGAGGCTGAGCGCGGCGAGGACGCTGCTGACGAGCACGGTGCCGGCCGCGAGGAGGACCGCCGCGGTGAGGGGCGCCCGCCGGCCGACCGCCCCGGCGCCGACCAGCTCGGTGCGACCGGCCTCCTCCTCGGTCCGGGTGTGCCGGCGGACCAGCACGATGGCCAGCAGCGCGACGCATACCCCTCCGAGCAGCAGGGTCTTGAAGATCGCGAAGGAGTCCGGGTTGTCAGGGTTGGAGATCGGGCCGTACATGCCCACGATCGCCGGACTGGCGAGCAGCGCCCGGGCCGCGTCGATCGCGTTCTGGCCCTGGTAGAGGTCGACCGTGCTCTTCGCCGAGCCGCCGGCGAAGGCGACGAGGCCGAGCACGCTGAGCGGGATGACGACTCGGTCGCGGCGCAGGGCCAGCTTGAGCAGCGCGCCAGTGCCCGCGTACCCGCTCATGCCCGCACCCGTTCTGGAACGCTCACATACTCTTTGAGGAACAGTTGTTCCAGAGTCGGCGGCTGGCAGGTCAGGCTCTGGATCCCGTGCTGGCCGAGGCGGGCGAGCACCTCGCCGACCCGGGACGTGTCGACGGTGAAGGCGACGCGGGAGCCGTCGGTCGTGAGGTCCTCGATGCCGGCGATGCCCTCGAGCAGGGCGACGGGCGGCGCGTCGGCGAGGACGGCGTCGACGCTCGTGCGGCTCAGGTGGCGCATGTCCGACAGGGCGCCGGTCTCCACGGTGCGGCCGGCGCGGATGATGCTCACGTGGTCGGCGAGGGCCTCGACCTCGCTGAGGATGTGGCTGGACAGCAGCACGGTGCGGCCCTCGCGGCGGACGTCCTCGACGGCGCTGCGGAACACCGCCTCCATGAGCGGGTCCAGCCCGGAGGTGGGCTCGTCGAGGAGGAGGAGCTCCACGTCGGAGGCGAGGGCGGCGACGAGGGCGACCTTCTGCCGGTTGCCCTTGGAGTAGGTGCGCCCCTTCTTGGTCGGGTCGAGTTCGAACCTCTCGATGAGTGTCGTCTCGACGTTGGCCACGTCGAGTTTGCCCGCGGAGACGTCCGAGAAGGTCGATGACCTCACCGCCGGAGAGGTTGGGCCAGAGGGTGACGTCGCCGGGCACGTAGGCCAGGCGGCGGTGGAGGGTCTCGACGTCGTGCCACGGGTCGCCGCCCAGCAGGGTGACGGAACCGGCGTCGGCGCGCACGAGGCCGAGGAGGATGCGGATGGTGGTGGACTTCCCCGCGCCGTTCGGGCCGAGGAAGCCATGCACCTGGCCGGTCTGCACCTCGAGGTCGAGGCCGTCGAGAGCGACGGTGGATCCGAAGGACTTGTGCAGACCGGATACGGAGATGGCAGTACTCATGGACACGACGGTACACCGTTTTCAGAAAAACGTGAATGTACTAAAGTCTTCGTATGACGGCCCGTGCGACGACCCCTCCGCGCGCTTCGGCGCCCCGCTCCGAGGACGCGGTGCGCGCCTTCGTGGAACGGCTCGGGTCGGCCCTGACCGACGCCGGGATGTCTCGGCTGCCGGCCCGGGCGTTCGCCGCGATGCTGGCCGACGAGGACGGCCGGATGACGTCGGCCGAGCTGGCCGAGGTGCTGGAGGTCAGCCCCGCCTCGGTGTCGGGAGCGGTCCGCTACTTGTCGCAGGTGCTGTTCCTCCATCGGGAGCGCGAGCCGGGGACGCGGCGTGACGTCTACGTCGTCCGCGAGGACGCCTGGCACGACGCCATCGTCAACATGCGACGCACGTATGCGCCGATCCAGGCGGCGATCTCGTCGGGCGTGGACGCGGTCGGCGGCCCCGGTACGCAGGCGGGGGAGCGGCTGTCCAGCTCGGCCGACTTCCTCGACTTCATCGCCGACGAGATGACCGCCATCGCCCACCGGTGGGAGGAGCACCGCAAGACCCTCCGGTCGACCTGACCTACCCCTTCCAGCTGGTCCAAGTCCGATGTGTCGCCGGTTTGGTGCGTGAAATCGGACATGGTCCAGCCTGAGGGGCCTGTGGATGACGCCAGGACCAGTCGGCTGTCACGCGCCAGGCTTGCCGGGTGGACCCCGTCGTCGCGCTGACCCGCCTGGGCGGCGTCGCGCGGTGGGGACAGCTCCGGCATCGCTGTTCCCGGCGCCGCCTGCGACGCGCCCTGCGGGACGGGCGGATGGTGCGGACGGCGCACGGCCGGTATGCGTTGCCGACGGCCGACCAGGCGCGAGTCGCGGCATCGCGACTGACCGGATGCGTCTCGCATACGTCGGCTGCACTTCACTGGGGTTGGGCGGTCAAGGCACCTCCGGTCGCTCCGCAGGTCACCGTTCCCGCCCACCGGACGGTGGATGCCCCACGCCGAGTCGGCGTCACCGTCCATTACCGCGACCTGGCTCCGGACGAGGTCAGCGACGGATGGGTGACGACCCCGGTCCGCACCGTCATCGACTGTTGTCTCGACCTCCCGTTCGACCAGGCGCTGGCCATCTTCGACTCCTCTTGGCGGGCCGGGCTGAAGCCTCGAGAGGTCCAGCTCGCGGCGCTACGGCTCCCGAAACGATCACGCGACCGAGTCCTGGCCGTCGCCCGCGCCGCGGACAAGAGGGCGGCGAACCCGTTCGAGTCGGTTCTCCGCGCGATCGTCGGCGGCGTCAGGGGTCTGACGGTGGAGCCGCAGGTCCCGATCTCGGACGGCGCCTTCTACGCACGGGTCGACCTCGCCGACGAGCGACTGAAGATCGTCATCGAGGCCGACAGCGTCGAGTTCCACTCGTCGCCCAAGGCCTTCGACCGGGACTGCCGTCGCTACAACGGGTTGGTCGCTCGGGGATGGACGGTCCTTCGGTTCACCTGGGTCCAGGTGATGTTCGAGCCGGGTCTGGTCGCGGAGACGGTGCGGGCCGTTGTCGCGCTGAGACGCCGAACGGTCCGATCGGGGGGAACGAAAGTCGGCCACGCCGCAAAGACGGCCTGAATTCGGACATCGACCAGCCGAACGGGCCGTGGGGTGAGTTGTGGCACGGGCCCGGCGCGGGGCATACCGGCGTCGGTAGTCTGCGAGCCATGGCCGAGGAAGCCCGCTCCGAGTCCGACCTGCCGATCCGGCGGGCCTACGGACCCGACGACCTCGCCGACTTCGACCCGGCGACCCAGCTGGGGGAGCCGGGCGAGTTTCCCTACACCCGGGGCGTCTACTCCTCGATGTACACCGGGCGTCCGTGGACGATGCGCCAGTACGCGGGGTTCGGCACCGCGAAGGAGTCGAACGAGCGCTATCACCAGCTCGTCGCGGCCGGCACCGGTGGCCTGAGCGTCGCCTTCGACCTGCCGACGCAGATGGGCTACGACAGTGACGAGCCGATCGCGCACGGTGAGGTCGGCAAGGTCGGGGTGGCGATCGACTCGATCGACGACATGCGCATCCTCTTCGACGGGCTGCCGCTCGACGAGGTGTCCACGTCGATGACCATCAACGCGCCCGGCTCGGTGCTGCTGCTGCTCTACCAGCTGGTCGCCGAGGAGCACGGCATCCCCGGGGACAAGCTGACCGGGACGATCCAGAACGACGTGCTCAAGGAGTACATCGCGCGGGGCACCTACATCTACCCGCCGAAGGAGTCCCTCCGGCTGGTCTCCGACGTGTTCGCCTACTGCCACAAAGAGATTCCCCGCTGGAACACGATCTCCATCTCCGGCTACCACATGGCTGAAGCGGGGGCCACGCCCGTGCAGGAGATCGCCTTCACCCTCTCCAACGCGATCGCCTACGTCCGAGCCGCGCAGGCCGCGGGTCTCGAGGTCGACGACTTCGCTCCCCGGCTCTCGTTCTTCTTCGTGGCCCGGACGACCCTGCTGGAGGAGGTCGCGAAGTTCCGGGCGGCCCGCCGGATCTGGGCGCGGGTGATGCGCGACGACTTCGGCGCCAAGAACCCCAAGTCGCTGATGCTCCGGTTCCACACCCAGACCGCGGGCGTCCAGCTGACCGCGCAGCAGCCGGAGGTCAACCTCGTCCGCGTCGCCCTCCAGGGCCTCGGAGCGGTCCTCGGCGGCACCCAGTCCTTGCACACCAACTCCTTCGACGAGGCCATCGCGCTGCCGACGGAGAAGGCGGCCCGGCTCGCGCTGCGGACCCAGCAGGTCATCGCCTACGAGACCGACGTCACGAAAACCGTTGACCCGTTTGCCGGTTCGTACGCCGTCGAGGCCATGACCGACGACATCGAGGCGGCGGCCCTCGAGCTTGATGCGACAGGTGGACGATCTGGGTGGGGCAGTGGCGGCCATTGAGACCGGCTTCCAGAAGTCCGAGATCGAGCGGAGCGCCTACCGGATCGCCCTCGAGATCGACAGCAAGGAGCGCACCGTCGTGGGGCTCAACCGGTTCCGGCTGGACCTCGAGGAGCCCTACGAGCCGCTGCGCGTCGACCCCCAGATCGAACGTGAGCAGGTGGCCCGGCTCGCCGCCCTGCGCGCCGACCGCGACACCAGTCTGGTGGTCAGCGCTTTGGACGACTTAAAAGCAGCAGCGGCCGGCTCCGACAACGTGCTCTACCCGATGAAGGAGGCGCTCCGGCTGCGCGCCACCGGCGGCGAGGTCGCCCACGCTCTGCGCGACGTCTGGGGCACCTACGTTCCGCGCGACGCCTTCTGACTACGACCCTTAGGGCCGCGCGCCGGTCCGTCCCGCGGCTCGGCTGCCGAGCTGGACACCCCGCGTGAGCGCCTCCTCGGGACCGCTCCCGGATAGCCAGGCGGCGAGGACACCCGCGTCGAACGCGTCGCCGCACCCGGTCCGGTCCCCTTCGACGACCTCGGGCGCCGGAACCCGCCACGTATGCGCCCGCGTCGCCCACCGCGCGCCGTCGGCGCCCATCGAGACCGCGGCCGCATCAGCCGCACCGAGCATCGCCTCGTCACCGCCGAGCGCCTGGGCCTCGATCTCGTTGGGCAGCAACAGGTCCACGCCCCGGGACCAACCCAGGAACTCGTCCGCGCCGACCCGGTCGACGTGGTTCGCCGCCTGGGGGTCGACCGACGTCGTCCACCCCAGCGACCGTGCCGACGAGAGCGCGGCGATCCCGGCCGGTCGCGACCGCGGGTCCAGCAGCACGAACCCACTGAGGTGCAGGTGGGGTATGCCGGTCGTCCCCAGAGCGGCCGCCGCGCCGGCCAGGTCGAGGTCATCGGCCGCGAGCGCCGCATTGGCCCCCCGGTCGGGGAGCATCGTGCGTTCGTCGTCCTCGAGGAGGACGACCACCGTGCAGGTGGGCAGGACCGGGTCCGTGGCGAACCGGCAGACGACACCGTCCGACTCCAGCCGTCGACGGGCGGCCGCCCCCGCGTCGTCGTGGCCCACCCGCGACACCAGAGCGACCGGCACGCCGGCCGAAGCGAGCCACGCCGCGGTGTTGCCGCCGGCCCCGCCCGGGACGACGCGGACGTCGCTGGGTGTGTCCCCGCCGCGGACCACCCGGGCGTGCGGTCGGACCAGGACGTCGAGCCCGACGTCGCCGACGACGACGACCGGCCGAGAAGTCACGCCCGTCGGCCCGCATGCAGCGCGGCCAGCTCGACCGCGACCTCGGCGGCCAGGGTGGCGTTGGCGAGGACCAGCTCGACGTTGGCCCGCAGGCTCTCACCGCCCGAGTTCTCGTGGAAGTACTCGAGCAGCCGGGGCGTGACGTCCTTGCCGGAGACGCCCTCCCGGGCCAGCTCGGCCAGACCGGCCGCGACGAGGCGGTCGTGGAGCACGGGGTCGACCTGGCGGGCCTTGGGCAGCGGGTTCGCCAGGACGACACCCGCGGCGTCCGTCCCGAGGAACGCTCGGGCGTTCGCTACCGCCGCCGCTTCCGCGGCCGACTCGACCCGCCACGGGACGGTCGACCCGGAGTCGGTGAGGTAGAACCCGGGGAACCGGTCGGTGCGATACCCCAGGACCGGCACCGACAGCGTCTCCAGCCGTTCCAGAGTGGCGGGGACGTCGAGGATGGACTTCACCCCGGCACAGACCACGAGGACCGGGGTCGTCGCGAGCACGCCGAGGTCGGCCGAGATGTCGAACGTCTCCGCCGCTCCGCGGTGAACCCCGCCGAGACCACCCGTCGCGAAGACCCGGATCCCCGCCCGGTGGGCCAGCGCAGCGGTCGAGGCGACCGTCGTCGCTCCAGTGCGCCCGAGCGCGACCGCGAGGCCGAGGTCCCGGCTGCTGAGCTTGAGGACGTCGTCCTGGAGGCACAGCCGGTCCAGCTCGGCCGGCGACAGGCCGACGTGCACGACGCCCTCGATGACGGCCACGGTCGCCGGGACCGCGCCGCCCGCGCGCACGGCGTCCTCGATCTCGTCGGCCACCCGCCGGTTGTCCCCGCGGGGAAGGCCGTGGGCCAGGATCGTGCTCTCCAGGGCCACGACGCCCCGGCCCTGCGCGAGGGCGGCGGCCACCGCCGACTCGACGACGAACGCGGGGCCGCTGACCATGGGCGGAGCGTACTGACCGGCCGGGTAGCCTTGCCCACCGATATGGACCCACTGCTTCCCGTCCTGCACGCCACCGTCGACGAGCTCGAACCCGAGCTCGTCGGTCTGCGTCGCGACCTCCACGCGCACCCCGAGCTGGCTCGCCTCGAGACCCGGACCAGCCGGGTCGTCGCCGACCGCCTGACCGCGGCCGGGCTGACCCCCACCCTCCTGGAGGGCAGCGGCGTCGTCGTCGACCTGGGCGCCCAGGAACCCGCATACCGGGTCGCCCTGCGGGCGGACCTGGACGCCCTCCCGGTCCCCGAGCGAACCGGCCTGCCCTGGGCGTCGACCACCGACGGCGTGGCGCACGCCTGCGGCCACGACCTGCATACGACCGTCGTCCTGGGTGCCGGCCTGGCCCTCGCGACCCAGGCTGACGCGCTGGCCCGTGCCGGCCTGGGGGTCCGGCTGATCTTCCAGCCGGCGGAGGAGGTCATCCCGGGAGGTGCCCACGAGGTCATCGACGGTGGCTGGCTGAACGGCGTCGACGAGGTGTTCGCGCTGCACAGCGACCCCAGCCGGGACGTCGGGGAGGTCGGCCTCCTCGTCGGCCCCATCACCGCGGCCTCGGACAGCGTCGAGGTCACCCTCAAGGGCCACGGCGGCCACACCTCGCGTCCGCACCTGACCCAGGACCTCACCTTCGCGCTGGCCAAGGTCGTCACCGAGGTGCCCGCCGCCCTGGGTCGCCGGGTCGACCCGCGGGCCGGTGCCGCCCTGGTGTGGGGCAGCGTCCACGCCGGCGGCGCCCCCAACGTCATCCCGTCGCTCGGCACCGCCAGCGGCACGCTGCGGCTGCTCGACGCGTCGCTGTGGCAGGACATCGGTGGCCTCGTCGAGGAGCTGGTCGAAGCCGTCGTCGCCCCGTATGCGGTGACCGCCGAGCTGCGCTACACCCAGGGGGTTCCCCCGGTCGTCAACGCCGGCCCCTCCGTCGACTCGCTGCGGGACGCCGCGCAGGCCGCCGGGCTGGTCCCCGGGACCACCGTCCAGTCCCTCGGCGGTGAGGACTTCGCGTGGTACCTCACCGAGGTGAGAGGGGCGATGGGCCGGCTCGGGACCCGGACGCCGGGCGGTCCGACCTACGACCTTCACCAGGGTGACCTCGTCATCGACGAGCGCGCGCTCGGGTTCGGGGCAAAGGTGCTGGTGGGGGCGGTGCTGGACGCCGGACGCCGCCACGCGCAGTCCGTGCTCGACGTTCCGACTCGGTAACGTTCCCCGCCCGCTGAAGCACTTACGGCCGGGCAGGCCGTTCGACGGCAGTATCTTCTCTCTCGAACGCGGCGGACCCCTTGCCCGTTCGCCCCGAAGCCCTAAAGGAGTTCTCGTTGTGCGTCAGGTGATGAAGTTCGCGGCGGCCATGTCGGTCGCCGCCGTGGCGTTGGCCGCGTGTGGGAGCAGCTCGAACAGCGGCGGCGGCACCGGCGGGGGCGCGGCGACGTCCGGCGGCACCAGCGCCGCGGGCCTCAAGGTCGGCATGGCCTACGACGTGGGTGGCCGTGGTGACCAGTCGTTCAACGACGCGGCGGCCGCCGGCCTCGACAAGGCGGTCAAGGACCTCGGCGTCCAGTCCAAGGAGGCCGCGGCGACCAACGGCGAGGCCGAGTCGGCCCGCCAGGAGCGTCTGCAGCAGCTCATCGACGCCGGCTACACCAACGTCGTCGCGGTCGGCTTCGCCTACGCCAAGTCGGTGGGCGCGGCGGCCAAGGCCAACCCGAACGTCAAGTTCGCCATCGTCGACGACGCGTCCCCGGACTCCGCGGGCCCGAACGTCGACCAGATCACCTTCGCCGAGGAGCAGGGCTCCTTCCTCGTCGGCGCGGCGGCGGCCCTGAAGTCCAAGGTCAACCACGTCGGCTTCGTCGGCGGCGTCAACACCGACCTCATCAAGAAGTTCCAGGCGGGCTACCAGGCCGGCGCCAAGGCGGTCAACCCGAACATCACCATCGACGTCAAGTACCTCACCGATCCCCCGGACTTCTCGGGCTTCAACTCGGTCGACAAGGGCAAGGCGGCCGCCGAGGGCATGTACCAGGGCGGGGCGGACATCGTCTACCACGCGGCCGGTGGCTCCGGCGGTGGCGTGTTCACCGCGGCCAAGGCGGCGGGCAAGCTCGCGATCGGTGTCGACTCCGACCAGGCCAAGACGGCGGCCGCGGACGTCCGCGACGTCATCATGACCTCGATGATCAAGAAGGTCGACGTCGGCGTCTACGACTTCATCAAGTCGGTCTCCGACAACTCGTTCAAGGCCGGCAACAAGATCTTCGACCTCAAGGCGGGCGGCGTCGACTACTCGACCACCGGCGGCAAGATCGACGACATCAAGTCCAAGCTCGACGACTACAAGGCGCAGATCATCGCCGGGACCATCACCGTCCCGGCCAAGCCGTGACGAGCTGACCAGCGGCTGAACCAGCCAGGGGGCCCGGACGACACCATTGCGTGTTGTCCGGGCCCTCCGCTGTCATAGGTTGGCCCCCACCCGCGCGAGCCGCATCCGAGGCGAGCAGGTACCGAGGAGGACGTCATCACCGACTCGACCGTCAAGGACCGGCCGAACGCCCCGAGCGGCAGCACCGCTCCAGCGGTCGAGCTGCACGGCATCACCAAGCGCTTCCCCGGCGTCGTCGCCAACAAGGACATCGAGATCACCGTCCGGAGCGGCACCGTGCACGCGATCGTCGGGGAGAACGGCGCCGGCAAGTCGACGCTGATGAAGATCCTCTACGGGGTGCAGCAGCCCGACGAGGGCACCATCGCGGTGAACGGCGAGACGCTGACCCTGCGCAGCCCCACCGACGCGATCAACGCGGGCATCGGCATGGTGTTCCAGCACTTCATGCTCGCCGACAACCTCACCGTCCTCGAGAACGTCGTGCTCGGCGCGGAGAAGCTGCACGGCATCGGCGACGAGGCGCGGAAGACGATCGTCGAGATCTCCGACGCCTACGGACTGCGGGTCGACCCCGACGTCCTGGTCGCGGAGCTCGGCGTCGGGAAGCGGCAGCGCGTCGAGATCCTCAAGGTCCTCTTCCGCGGCGCCAAGATCCTCATCCTGGACGAGCCGACCGCCGTCCTGGTCCCGCAGGAGGTCGCCGAGCTCTTCGACAACCTGCGGGAGCTGAAGTCCGAGGGCCTGACGGTCATCTTCATCTCGCACAAGCTCGACGAGGTCCTGTCGGTCGCCGACGAGATCACCGTGATCCGGCGCGGGACGACGGTCAGGGCCAACATCGACCCGAGCACCGTCAACGCCCGGCAGCTGGCCGAGCTGATGGTCGGCTCCGAGCTGCCGTCGCCACAGACGCAGGTCTACTCCGTCACCGACCGCCCCGTGCTCACCATCGACCACGCCAGCCTCGACGGCGTGGCCGGCGGCAGCCGGGTCCTCGACGACATCTCGCTCACCATCCATGCCGGCGAGATTGTCGGGATCGCCGGGGTCGAGGGCAACGGGCAGGCCGAGCTCGTCGAGGTGGTGATGGGTATGCGCGAGCCCACCTCGGGAACCATCACCCTCGACGACGTCGACATCACCGAGTGGGACGTCCGGGAGATCCGTGAGGCCGGGGTCGGGTACATCCCCGAGGACCGGCACCGCCACGGGATGCTCCTCGAGGCGCCGCTGTGGGAGAACGTCATCCTCGGCCACCAGACGGTGAAGCCCAACGTCGGCGCCGCCGGCCTCATCAACGCCAAGGCGGCCAAGGCCGAGACCGCGCGGATCGTCGAGGAGTACGACGTGCGGACGCCGTCGATCTTCGTCACCGGTGGCTCGCTGTCCGGCGGCAACCAGCAGAAGCTCATCATCGGCCGCGAGATGTCGCACGAGCCGAAGGTGGTCCTCGCCGCCCACCCGACCCGCGGCGTCGACGTCGGTGCCCAGGCCGCCATCTGGGACCACATCAAGCGAGCCCGCCGGGCCGGACTCGCGCTGCTGCTCATCTCGGCCGACCTCGAGGAGCTGGTCGGGCTGTCGGACACGATCTGGGTCATGCTCCGCGGCTCGCTGAGCGGTCCCTTCGACCCCGACACGGTCACCCGCGAGGAGCTCGGCGCCGCGATGACCGGCGCCAATGCGCCCGCCCCCGCCCCTGAGCCCGAGCCGCATACCGACCCGCTCGACGAAGGGAAAGAGCCACGATGAGGCGCCTCGACCTGCGGCGGATCGGCCTGGGCCTGGCCGCGCCGGTGCTCGCGATCGTTGTCGCGTTCGTCGTGACGTCCCTGATCCTGCTCCTCGCCGGCGACCCGGTCGGGGCGGTGTGGGCGCAGCTGATCGACGTTCCGCTGCCCCGGCAGGTCATCGCGATCATCAACGCCGCGACGGTCTACTACCTGTCGGCCATCGCCGTGGCCATCGGGTTCCGGATGAACCTGTTCAACATCGGCGTGGACGGGCAGTACCGCGTGGCCGCCTTCGCCGCCGCCGTCTTCGCCGGCCAGGGCTGGCTGCCGGGATGGCTGAACATCATCGCCGCCATCGTCGTGGCCATGGTGGCCGGCGGCCTGTGGGCCGGTATCGCGGGCCTGCTCAAGGTGACCCGCGGGGTCAGCGAGGTCATCTCGACGATCATGCTCAACGCGATCGCGACGTTCCTCGTCGCCTACTTCCTGTCCCTGGCGGCGCAGCGCGTCGAGGGCAGCAACGCGGTCAACACCAAGCCCCTCCCCGAGGGGTCGCGGGTGCCGGGCATCTCGCTCGACGGGATCATCGCGACGCCGAACAAGATCTACGGCCTCATCGTGCTGTCCATCCTCGTCGGCGTCCTCTACTGGTTCGTGCTGAGCAAGACCCGGTTCGGCTTCGACCTGCGCACCACCGGCCGGTCCGAGACCGCGGCCGTCGCGAGCGGTGTCAAGGTCAAGCGGATGGTGCTGACCTCGATGGTCATCTCGGGAGCCGTGGCCGGGCTGGTCGGGATGCCGCTGCTGTTCGGCCAGGACTACGCCTACGGCGACACCTTCCAGTCCGGCCTCGGGTTCGCCGGCATCGCCATCGCGCTGCTCGGCCGCAACAACGCCGTCGGCATCGTCTTCGCGGCGCTGCTGTGGGCCTACCTCGACGCCCAGGGCAACGGTCTCCAGATCAACGCCGGCGTGTCCGACCGCCTGGTCCTGGTCATCCAGGGCGTCATCGTCCTGTCGGTCGTCATCGCCTACGAGCTGGTGCGCAGGGCCGGGGTCCGGATGGAGCAGCGGCGGGTCGCCTCGCAGCTCGCGGCCGCCCGAACGCCCTCGCCCGAGACGGAAGGGGCGACGGCATGAGCGACCAGGGACTGGTCATCACGACGGGCCTCGAGGCGCCGCCACCTCCTCGTCGAGGCATCCATCGCGCCCGCTGGTTCTGGTTCGCCGTCATCGGCGGCGCGCTCGTCGTCCTCTCGACGGTCCGGGTCATCACCGGGGCCGAGGACATCGACTCCTCGGGCGCCCTCACGGCCGCGATCGCGCTGGCGATGCCCATCGGGTTGGCCGGTCTCGGCGGCCTCTGGAGCGAGCGCGCGGGCGTCGTCAACATCGGCCTCGAGGGCATGATGATCCTCGGGACGTGGGGTGGCGCGTTCTTCGCCTACTACTACGGCCCCTGGGTCGGGATCCTCGGCGCGATCCTCCTCGGCGTCATCGGGGGCGCGGTGCACGCACTGGCCACGGTGATCTTCGGCGTCGACCACATCGTCTCCGGGGTGGCCATCAACCTGCTCGGCGCCGGCGCCGGTGCCTATCTCGCCGTGCGCACGTTCAGCAACATGCCCGGGGGCGGCCCGACCCAGTCCCCGCCGCTTCCGCAGCTGCCGTTCATCAGCGTTCCCGGGCTGAGCGACTGGCTCGGCCAGGTCGAGGAGACCGGGATCTGGCTGGTCTCCGACATCGCTGGCGTGCTGCGCGCCGTGACGACGAACCTCAACATCCTCAGCATCATCGCCGTCCTGCTGCTGATCCTGTCCTGGTGGATCCTCTGGCATACGCCCTTCGGGCTGCGGCTCCGGTCGTGCGGCGAGGCTCCGCAGGCCGCGGAGACCCTGGGCGTCAACGTGATCCGCTACAAGTTCACGGCGGTCCTCATCTCCGGTGGCCTCGCCGGTCTCGCGGGTGGCTTCCTCGTCCTCGTCGCCTCGAACCTCTACCGCGAGGGCCAGACCGCCGGACGCGGCTACATCGGCCTCGCGGCGATGATCTTCGGCAACTGGCGGACCGGCGGGCTGGCCGGGGGTGCCGCGCTGTTCGGCTACACCGACGCGATCCAGCTGCGCGGCGGCGGCGACGTCGTGCGCGCCTACCTGCTGCCCATCGCGATCTTCCTCGTCGCCTGGGGTGTCTGGCTCCTCGTCCGCCGCCGACAGGGCAAGCCCGCCGTCGGCGTCGTCACGGTGATCCTCGGCATCCTGTCGTTCGTCTGGTTCTTCGGTGTCACGCGCGTCTCCAACGAGTTCACGGGGATGACGCCCTACGTCGCGACCCTGCTGGTCCTGGCCTTCGCGTCGCAACGGCTACGACCACCCGCGGCCGACGGCAAGGTCTATCGCAAGGGTGAGGCCACGTGACGGACTGGCCGGCGCTGCAGGCCGCGGCCGTGGCGGCGATGAGCCACGCATACGCCCCGTACTCGCAGTTCCCGGTCGGGGCGGCCGGTCTCGTCGACGACGGCCGGGTCGTGTCGGGGTGCAACGTCGAGAACGCCGCCTACGGCGTCGGCCTCTGCGCCGAGTGCGGAATGGTCTCCGACCTGCACCGCACCGGCGGGGGCCGGCTCGTGGCGGCGGTCTGCGTCGGGGGGGACGGCGAGCTGCTCATGCCCTGCGGTCGGTGCCGCCAGCTGCTGTGGGAGAACGGCGGTCCGGTATGCGTGCTGCTCACCCCCGAGGGCGAGCTGACGATGGCGGAGGTCCTGCCCCAGGCGTTCGGGTCGGCGGACCTCGACGCGGCGGCCGCCCGCCATCCCGCATAGTCACCCCACGAAGTTCTCCCCACGACGTTCGCCGCTTCGCGTCGATCTGTCGCGGGGACCCCACGCTCCGCTCCGATACTTCGCGGGGACCCCGACCAAGTGACGGCTAGCGCGCGACCAGGTAGCCCTCGGCGTCGAGGGTGACGGGGATGGGGTCGATGATCTCGAAACCGTCCCCGCCGGTGGGCTCGAGGTTGCGGAACCCGATGATCGCCGAGTCGCCGTCGCGCAGCCGCACCACCGGGGCCGCGAAGAGGTCCGGCTCGGGCAGGAACGGGCGGGCCTTGCTCATGTCCCAGGGTCCGACCACCCCCGATGAGGGGACCGACCAGGTGCAGAACTCGCCCCACTCGGCGACGCGCTCGGCGGTCTGCTCCTGCGGGTGACACGTGAAGACGAGGGCGGGACGTCCCGACGACGACCACGTTCTGCAGGACCTCGAGCTGGCCGAACCCGGCACCGGGGTCGCAGAGCGGCGGACCCAAGGTCCAGGTCTCGAGGTCCTGGCTGGTGGCGTGAGCGATCACGCCGTCGTCGTTTCGGCCCGCGTCGACGCTGCGGGCCGTGACGAACAGGTGCCAGCCGTCACCGTCGGGGTCGGCCAGGACGACCGGGTCGCGCCAGGTCTCGCTGGAGCCCTCGAGGTCGGGTCCCGTGGTCGAGCCGGTCGAGGTGTTCGCGAGCGTCTTGTACCAGCGGCCGTCGACCCGGATCACCGGCTCGCGGCCGGAGCGGGCCCAGTGGTGCAGGTCGTCCGACACGGCCGACCCGACCCGCTGGTCGAAGATGTGGTGCCCCGCGGTGGACAGGGCCGTGTAGAACATCCGCCACCGGTCGCCGTCGCGCACCACCGACCCGGTCCAGATGGCCAGGTCGTCGAAGCCGGCCTCCGCCGGTCCGAAGCACTCTCCCCGGTAGTCCCAGTCGACGAGGTCGCGGGAGACGGCGTGACCCACGCGGGCGGCCACGTGCCGGGCGCTCGGGTCCCCGAGCGAGCGCGGCGCCATGAGGAAGAAGAGGTGGTAGTCGGTGCCGTCGTCGGCGACCCAGGAGTCCCAGACCCAGTGGTCGGGCAGGCGCATCACGGCGCACAGTGTGGCACGGTCACCTCGACCGACCGGCCGCCTCAGGTCTCACCCCTCTCGCCGAGAGGCCACCTTCGGCCGCTCTGGAGACCCCCAGAGCGGCCGAAGCTGGCCTCTCGGCGGGATGGGAGCCGCCACGGTGGGGCCCTACTCCTTGCGGGGTGACCTCCGCATGGTTTAAGTTTTCACTTATATAAGTACGAACTGATGCAAGGAGTATGCCGTGGACGTCGCCGAGATCGTGGGGGCCACTCGACGCGAGGTGCGCGTCGCGGAACGGGACGGGCGGCCGGCCAGGCAGGTCGTCGCGATCCGGAGCTATCCGACCGACGCCGAGGACCTCTGGGACGCGCTGACCTCGGCCACCCGCATACCCCGCTGGTTCCTGCCCGTCACCGGCGACCTCCGGGTCGGCGGCCGCTACCAGCTCGAGGGCAACGCCGGCGGCGACGTGGAGGAGTGCGACCCACCTCGGCGGTTCGCGATCACGTGGGGCATGGGCGGCGAGACGTCGTGGGTCGTCGTCTCCCTGACACCGCAGGGCTCCGATCACACGCTCCTGGAGCTGGTCCACACGGCGGTCGTCCCGGAGGAGTTCTGGACGCTCTACGGGCCGGGCGCCGTCGGGATCGGCTGGGACCTCGCCCTGCTGGGCCTCGCCCGGCACCTGCCCGGCGAGGAGAGCCTGAACCACGAGATTCTCACCGCCTGGATGGCCTCGCCGGAGGGCCTCGCGTTCGTCGGCGCGAGCAACGAGGCGTGGGCCCAGGCGAACATCGCGGGCGGCGCCGACGCCGACCAGGCCCAGGCGGGAGCCGAGCAGACCCTCGCGTTCTACACCGCGCCTGCCGACCGCTAGGCGACCGCGTGCACGCGTTCGACGTCCTGGGCGACCCGGTCCGTCGCCGCATCCTGGAGCTCCTGTCCGACGGGGAGCGAACCGCCGGTGACCTGGCGGCCGTCGTCATGGCCGAGCACGCCATCACACAGCCCGCGGTCTCGCAGCACCTGAAAGTACTGCGCGACAACGGGTTCGCGACGGCTCGACCCGAGGGGACCCGCCGCCTCTACGCCCTCGAGGCGCCGGCGCTCCAGGGTGCGCAGGCGTGGCTCGACACCCTGACCCACCAGTGGGACCAACCGCTCGACGCCCTGGCGACCGAGGTGGCCCGCGGGCGACGGGAACGACGCCGCCGGCCCTGACCCACGACCGGCTTCCGCTCTCGGTGAAGCCACGCGCCCGGTGAACGGGGGTCGACCATGATGGCCGGTATGAGCGAACCGTTCCACGCCGTCGACGTCATCATCGCCAAGCGCGACCAGGGCGAGCTGACCGATGAGCAGGTCGACTGGGTGGTCGACGCCTACACCCGCGGCGTGGTGGCCGAGGAGCAGATGTCGGCGCTGGCCATGGCCATCCTCCTCAACGGCATGACCCGACGCGAGATCGAGCGCTGGACGGCCGCGATGATCGCGTCGGGCGAGCGGATGGACTTCTCGGGGCTCTCCCGGCCGACGGCCGACAAGCACTCGACGGGTGGTGTCGGCGACAAGATCACCCTCCCGCTGGCGCCCCTCGTCGCGGCCTGCGGCGTCGCCGTGCCCCAGCTGTCGGGGCGCGGGCTGGGCCACACCGGCGGCACGCTGGACAAGCTCGAGTCGATCCCGGGCTGGCGGGCCTCGCTCGACAACGACGCGATGTTGCGCCAGCTCGAGGACGTCGGGGCCGTGATCTGTGCAGCCGGCGCCGGGCTCACGCCCGCCGACAAGAAGCTGTACGCGTTGCGCGACGTCACCGGCACCGTCGAGGCGATCCCGCTCATCGCGAGCTCGATCATGAGCAAGAAGATCGCGGAGGGCACCGGCGCACTCGTCCTCGACGTCAAGGTCGGCTCCGGTGCGTTCATGAAGGACGTCGACCGCGCCCGGGAGCTGGCCGAGACGATGGTCGCTCTCGGCACCGACGCCGGTCTCACCACCGTGGCGCTCCTGACCAACATGCAGACGCCCCTCGGCCTCACCGCGGGCAACGCGCTGGAGGTCCGCGAGTCCGTCGAGGTCCTCGAGGGCGGCGGTCCGCAGGACGTCGTCGAGCTGACCGTGGCCCTGGCCCGCGAGATGCTCGCCGCCGCCGGGCGGCCCGACGTGGACCCGGCCGAGGCGCTGAACGACGGCCGGGCGATGGACGTCTGGCGACGGATGATCAGCGCCCAGGGCGGCGACCCGGATGCCGAGCTGCCGTGGGCCAAGGAGACCCACGAGGTGCGAGCTCCGGCGGACGGCGTGCTGACCCAGCTCGACGCCTACAAGGTCGGGGTCGCGGCCTGGCGCCTGGGGGCCGGCCGGGCCCGGAAGGAGCACTCGGTCCAGGAGGGTGCCGGCGTCGTCATGCACGCCAAGCCGGGCGCGCAGGTCCGCGGCGGTGACCCCCTGTTGACCCTCCACACCGACGACGCCCAGCTGTTCGAGCGGGCTCTCGAGGCCCTCGACGGCGCGTACTTCATCGCTCCGGAGGGCTCCCGGCCCGACCTTCTCCCACTCGTCATCGACCGGATCGGCTGACCCCTACGCTGGGCGGATGCCTCAGCTGATCGCCACCCCGACCCGCATACCGGTCCCGGGTGGGAAGGTCATCGACGAGTACGTCGGCGCCGTGAACACCCCGTCCACCACGCTGCCCAGCTCGGTCTCGGTGGCGCACATGAAGGCCCCCGCGGACTGGTCGGAGCCGTTCCAGACGCCCGAGTTCGGCGAGATCACCGTGGTGCTGCGCGGCACGGTGCTCGTCGACCATGACGGCGGCCGGCTCGAGGTCGGCGAGGGGCAGGCGGTCGTCACGCTCGCGGGCGAGCGGGTGCGCTACTCCACCGGCGACGAGGGGGCCGACTACGTCGCGGTCTGCCTGCCCGCCTTCAGCCCCGAGGCGGCCCACCGTGACGACGAGTGAGCTGAGCCTGGACCTCCTGCGAGCCGTCCCCAAGGTGCTCCTCCACGACCACCTCGACGGTGGCCTGCGGCCGCAGACGATCATCGAGCTCGCGGTCGGTGACCCGCAGGTCCAGGCCAACCTGCCGGCACCGGACGCCACCGGCCTCGGTGAGTGGTTCCGCGCCAACGCCGACTCGGGGTCCCTCGAGCGCTACCTCGAGACGTTCGACCAGACCCTCGCCGTCATGCAGACCGAGGACGGCCTGTTCCGCGTCGCCTCCGAGGCAGCGCAGGACCTGGCCGCCGACGGCGTCGTCTACGCCGAGATCCGGTATGCGCCCGAGCAGCACCTCCAGCGCGGCCTCACCCTCGAGCAGGTGGTCGAGGCGGTCAACGACGGGTTCCGCGAGGGGGAGCGGCTGGCGCGAGAGTCGGGTCACGGCATCCGGGTCACCGCGCTGCTGACCGCGATGCGACACGCCGCCAAGAGCCGGGAGATCGCCGAGCTCGCGGTGCGCTACCGCGACGACGGCGTGGCCGGGTTCGACATCGCCGGTGCCGAGGCGGGGTACCCCCCGACGCGTCACCTCGACGCCTTCGAGTTCCTCCGTCGGGAGAACGCCCACTTCACCATCCACGCCGGTGAGGCGTTCGGGCTCAAGAGCATCTGGGAGGCGATCCAGTGGTGCGGGGCCGAGCGGCTCGGCCATGGCGTGCGGATCGTCGACGACATCACCGTCGAGGGTCTGCCCTTCCCCGTGTGGCTCGACCAGGCGGCCGCGCGGGGCCTGACCACCCTGGCCGACGTCGACCTCGACTCGGTCTACCTCGGGCTCCTGGCCGCCTACGTCCGCGACACCCGGATCCCCCTGGAGATGTGCCCCAGCAGCAACCTGCAGACCGGGGCGGCAAGGTCCGTCGGCCTGCACCCGATCTCCCTGCTGGCCCGGATGCGGTTCCGGGTGACCCTCAACACCGACAACCGCCTCATGAGCGGCACCTCGATGTCCCGCGAGGCGGCGCTGCTGGCCGCCGAGGCCGACTGGACGGTGGCCGACCTGCGCTGGGTCACCATCAACGCGATGAAGTCGGCGTTCCTGCCGTTCGACCAGCGGCTTGCGCTCATCGACGATGTCATCAAGCCGGGGTACGAAGCCTCCGCTCTGTCCATCTGACGCGTTGTCGGCGTCACCGGGTGACATTGGCCTCACACTGATTTAGTATGCGTCCACTTGCGCCGGTTTGATGGCGCTCGGCGGAGGTGGACGTCCTGAGCAGTGCTGAGCCCCTTCCCGGCGCGCCTCCTCTCGTGCAGGCGCTCGACGCGCGCGCGGAGGCCGTGGACCACGGCGCCGACCGGCGGCGGGGCTTCGGGTTTCCCATGCGGGTCTGGGACCAGGACCCAGCCGCTCCCATCTACCTCTACTCGGCGACGATCAGCTCGATCGACCGGTCAGACCTGGCCTTCGAGGCCGTGGAGCCGCCGTTCGGGACGCCGATCAGCCCCGGCTGCTGCACCGAGTTCTGCCTGCATGCCGCCGCGGCCGGCGACGGCGGTCCGACGTTCATCGCCAACCTGCTGATCCAGTGGGGCCACACCCTCCCCATCGGCTCCGACCCGCAGCCGGGCGTGTTGGTCCAGGTCCTGGTTCAGGACCGGGCCGGCGGAGGCCCCATCGGACCTTGACCGCGGGTCAGGCCCGGTCGACCACGGCGTCGGACCGGCTGAGGGCAAGCGCTCGTGGCAGGGGACAGCGTGTCGAACCGGCAGTCGCTCGGTGGGTCGGTAGGTGGGTCACCGGCGAGGATGACCCGGCCGTCCATCCACCGGCGTCGCTGACGGCCGACCTGTGGCGAAGCGGACAAGAGGGCCTATGTGAGTCTCCTCGAGACGGCGTGGTCACGTGACGGTGAAACCCGACGTGATCGTCGCGGACGAGGACGCTCGGGTGGGGCCGACCGCTGCTCAGCCGAGACGGTCGGGGGCGGTGAGCCGCTGCCGGAGCGCCGTGTCGCGAGCCAGCCGCACGGTGTCCCGTCGTCGACGGTCGGCGAGGATGGCCGCCAGCACGTACTCGGGATGGTTCCCGGGTGGCGGCGGGGGAGAGACGTAGAGGCTCATCTCGGCGAGGAGCTTGCGACCCATCTCGTCGCGGGCCTGCGGGGTCATGGTCGGCGCGGCGGGCAGGAAGGTCCGCACCGCCATCGCGAGGTCGTCGGGCAGCTGGGTGATGTCGGCGTTCATCGCCCAGGACGCCAGCTGTGGTGGCATCGGGACGGGCGGCGGCAGGTGGGCCGCTACGCGGTCGCGGACCACGTAGGTCCCGGCCACCATGTCCCCGAGGCGTTTGCCCTTCTTGCTGAGGATCGAGGCGATGACCGCCGGGATGCCCCAGAACATGTAGACCTCGACGACCCCCAGCAACCCGCGGGCGAAGGCGTGCCGGAACGTGATCGGCCCGGCGTCGTCCCGCACCGTCCGCAGGCCGGCGGCCATCTTGCCGAGGCTGCGACCACGGGTGAGGGTCTCGATGGTGATCGGGTAGACCAGCCAGGCGATAAGGAAGCAGACGAGGACGGTGGCCGCGACGAGGGCATCGTCGAGCTGGCGCGACATCGCGGCACCGGCGGAGACGAGCGTGAACGTCGCCACCCAGACGATGAGGTAGTCGAGGAACCCGGACAGGATCCGCGACCCGATCGACGCCGGGGGGAGGTCGAGCGCGACGGCCTCGCCGGTGACGAAGTCGTCGTCACCGACGCCGACGGTCGCGCTGCTCATCCGGTCATCGTAGGTGTCGACCCGAGGCCGTACCGGCCCTTCCCGGAGCCGGCCCGGAGGCGCGAGCCACCGCATACAGTGACCGCGTGGATCTCGACGCCTACGTGCTCGCGCACCAGCACGAGTGGGCCCGGCTGCACCAGCTGGCGTCGAAGCGCGGCAAGCTGACCGGAGCGGAGGGGGACGAGCTCCTCGACCTGTACCAGCGGGTGGCGACCCACCTGTCGGAGATCCGGACGCGATCGCCGGAACCGACCCTCGTGGCCCACCTGTCCTCGATGCTGGCCACCGCGAGGCTGCGGTCCGCCGGCACCCGCACCCTGAGCCTCGACGACGTGACGGCGTTCTTCACCGACACCTTCCCTGCCGCGCTCTACCGGCTGCGGGCGTGGTGGCTCTGGACCATGGCGGCCAACGTCGTCGTGGCCTGGGTGATCGGTGCGTGGTTCGTGTCGAACCCCAGCATCGAGTCGGCGTTGATCCCCCCGTCGGAGGTCGACCAGCTGATCAACAACGACTTCGAGAGCTACTACAGCGAGTATGCGTCGGGCAGCTTCGCGCTGAAGGTGTGGACCAACAACGCCTGGGTGTCGGCGCTCTGCATCGCGCTCGGGGTGCTCGGGCTGCCGGTGATCCTGTTGCTGCTCAACAACATTCTCAACGTCGCGCTCATCGGCGGCCTCATGTGGGCGCACGGCCGGGCCGACCTGTTCTTCGGCCTGATCCTGCCGCACGGGATGCTCGAGCTGACCGCGGTCTTCGTCGCGGCGGGCGTGGGTCTGCGGATCTTCTGGGCGTGGATCGAACCGGGCCCGCGACGGCGGCTCGACGCCCTCGCTCAGGCCGGCCGGACCGCGATGTCCGTGGCGCTCGGGCTGGTCGCCGTCCTGCTGGTCAGTGGCATCATCGAGGCCTTCGTGACCCCCTCGCCGCTGCCGACGTGGGCGCGGATCGCGATCGGCTTCGTCGCGTGGGGCGCGTTCATGACCTACGTGTTCACCGTCGGCCGCTGGGCCGTGCGCCGTGGTGCCACGGGCGACATCTCCGCGGTCGACGCCGGTGACATGGCGCCGGTCGTGGGCTGACGTCTCCCGCTTCCAGACAGACGTTCTTGCCGGTTTCGGCGCCCGCTGATCGGCGAAACCCACAACAACGCTTGTCTGGAAGCGGAAGGCCCGGTCAGAGGAGGCCCTGGCTCTTCAGCAGCAGATAGTGGTCGGCCAGGCGCGGCGGGAGGTCCTCCGGGCTCGCGTCGATGACGGTGACGCCGAGACGGCCGAGCAGGGCCGTCGTGCGCTGGCGCAGCGCGATGGTGCGCTCCGCGGCGGCCGCGTCGTAGGCGTGACGGGTGCTGTCGCGACGGGCCGCCATCTCGTCCAGGGCCGGGTCGCTCACCGAGGCCAGCACCACGCGGTGGTGCTTCGTGAGCGCGGCCAGGGTGGGGAGCAGCGACTCCTCGATCGCGGCCGGCTCGAGGGCGGTCAGCAGGACCACGAGGGCCCGGCGCGGGGCGGTGTCGGCGATCGCCGTCGCCAGGGCCGGCCACGACGCCTCGAGCAGGGCCGGCTCGAGCGGAGCCATCGCGGAGACCAGGTCACCCAGCAGCGTGGAGCGGCTGGAGCCGGTGACCCGCGCGCGAACCCACCGGTCGCCCGCGATGAGGTCGACGCGGTCCCCGGCCCGCGACGCGAGGGCAGCGAGGAGCAGCGCGGCGTCCATCGCGCTGTCCAGGCGGGGCATGTCCTCGACCCGGCCGGCGGAGGTTCGCGAGGTGTCCAGGACCAGGACCACGCGGCGGTCGCGTTCGGGCTGCCAGGTCCGGACGACGACGTGCTGACGGCGGGCCGTCGCGCGCCAGTCGATCGAGCGGACGTCGTCACCCTCGACGTAGTCGCGCAACGAGTCGAACTCGGTGCCCTGGCCGCGGATCCGGACCGCGGACCGCCCGTCGAGCTGACGCAGCGTGGCGAGCCGTGAGGGCAGGTGCTTGCGGCTCGCGAACGGGGGCAGCGACCTTATCGAGCCACCCACAGGGATCGAGCGCTGCCGGGCGCCGATCCCCAAGGGCCCGAAGCTGCGCACCGTCACCCGGTCGGCCAGCCGGTCGCCCCGCCGGGTCGGGCGCAGCGCCGTGATGAACCGGCGCCGCTCGCCGCTGGGCAGCCGGAGCCGATGACGCTCGCCCGTCGCGCCGGCCGAGGGCTGCCAGGCGTCCCGCAGCCACCCGCGCATCGTCCGACCGGACGTGTTGGTGACGAGGAGCGAGGTGGAACCGTCGGCGCCCAGCCGGACCTGCCCGACCGGTTCGCGATGCAGGTCGAGGCGACGCGGACTGACGGCGACCGCGATGTCCGCCAGCGTCACGGCAACACAGATCCCGACCCAGAGGAGCACCATCTCCCGGGTCGGCTGGATGACGACGGCCACGACACCGATCAGCAGCAGCAGCGGGAACCGCCCACTCACCGCCACGGCAACACCCCCGAGAGGGTGGGCCGTGGGCGGCAGCCGGCACGTCGCATACGGGACCTCAGCGAGGGACCGGCACGGAGCCGATGGCGCTGGCCAGTACGGAACCGACCGAGACGCCCTCGAGCTCGGCCTCCGGCCGCAGCGAGAGCCGGTGGGCGAGAGTGGCGTGCGCCAGCGCCTTGACGTCGTCCGGGGTGACGAAGGTCCGACCGTTCATCCACGCCCATGCGCGCGAGGTGGCGAGGAGCGCGGTCGCCCCGCGCGGGCTGACCCCGAGCGAGAGGGACGGCGCGGAGCGGGTCGCCCGGGCGATGTCGACGATGTAGCCGGCGACCTCAGGGGCGACCGTGATCGCCCGGACGGCCTCGACGCCGGCGGCGAGGTCCTCGGGCCCGGCCACGGCGTGGAGCCCGGCGGCGTCGAGGTCGCGCGGGTCGAACCCGCTCGCGTGCCGGCGGATCACCTCGAGCTCGTCGTCGCGCGGCGGCAGCGGCAGGACCACCTTGAGCAGGAACCGGTCCAGCTGGGCCTCGGGCAGCGGGTAGGTGCCCTCGTACTCGACCGGGTTCTGCGTCGCCGCCACGAGGAACGGCTGGGGCAGCGGTCGCGGCAGGCCGTCGACCGACACCTGACGCTCCTCCATCGCTTCGAGGAGCGAGGCCTGCGTCTTCGGCGGGGTCCGGTTGATCTCGTCGGCGAGCAGCAGGTTGGTGAAGACCGGGCCCTCCCGGAAGACGAACTCCGAGGTGGTGTTGTCGTAGACCAACGATCCGGTGATGTCACCCGGCATCAGGTCGGGCGTGAACTGCACCCGCTTCGTGTCGATCGCGAGGGCCTTGGCCACGGCGCGGACAAGCAGCGTCTTGGCGACGCCGGGGACGCCCTCGAGCAGGACGTGGCCGCGGACGAGGAGGCAGATGATGACGCCGGAGACCGCGGCGTCCTGACCGACGACCGCCTTGCCCACCTCGCGGCGCACGGCGAGCAGCGCCTCGCGAGCGCGGTCGGAGGCCTGCTGAGCGGCGGGTAGCGACGCGGGTGCCGGTGCCGGTGCCGGCGCGGCTTCGGTCGGGCGCGGCGGCACCGCGCCCGTCTCCGGCGGGACGCCCCAGTGGTCCGACTGGGGCCGGCCGTCGCGCGAGTATGCGGGTCGCTCCGCCGGCGGAGGAGGCGGCGGAGCGGCCGGCGCGAGGGGGTGGTCGGGCGTGTCGCTCATGAGCGGCGTACTTCCTTCTCGAGGGCGGCGAGCTCGGCGGCGAGCCCGAGGAGATGGTCGTCCTGGGTGGGGGGTGGACCGAGGAGCAGGGCGCCCACCTCGCCGACCGGACGGCCGGTGGCGGCGGACACGGCGCTGACCAGCGCCTGGTCGGCACCCCGCGAGGAGATCGACGGGCTGGGCCGCGGGAGGCCGAGGTAGTCGGCGAGCCGAACGCGAGTGGCCTGCTGGAGGGTGGCTCCGGCGCGCGAGGCGTCTCGGGCCCGGCGGTAGAGACGACCGCGGCTCTCGGTGGTCTCGACGGCGCGGACGACGACGGGCAGCGGTTCGGGGACGAGCCGGCCGAACCGGCGACCACGCCAGAGGACCAGCCCCAGGAAGGCGACGCCGCCGAGCGCGAGCACCGGGCCGATCCACGGTGGCAGGAGGGAGCCGAGGCCCTCGGAGTCGCCCGCAGGGACGTCCTCGCGCGACGGGACGTACCAGACGACTCGTGACGAGTGCCCCAGGGTGCGGAGCAGGATGGCGGCGTTGCTGGCGTCGGTGACCTGGTCGTTGGCCGGCGCCGTCGTGCTGCCCAGCAGCACCATGGGTGGGGTCACGCCCCGGCGGGCCAGGGAGAGGTAGACCGAGCTGCCGTCGTGGGTGAAGCACGCGGCATCGGCGAGGGGGGACCGGTACTCCACCTGGCTGCGGGAGAGGGCCTCGCCCGCCCGGACGTCCGAGGTGCGGCAGTCGGTCGCGACGAGGTCCTGCGCCGCGCGGCGGGCGTCGGTGACCCCGACCTCGGGCGCGAGGAAGCGCAGCACGCTGCGGTCGGGCGCGACGAGGACCAGCCGCTCGGCGCGACTCGCGACCTGCGCGAGGTTCCTCGTCGTCGACTCGGCGAGCGACGCCGTCCTCGCGACGAACACGGTGGTGTCGGCGTCGGCCCCGGCCCGTTCGAGCTCGGCCTGGCCCCGGGCCACCTCGACCCGGACCCCCTGGGACTCGAGCACCCGGGCGAGGGCCTGCGCGCCGTTGGCGGTCGGGTTGCGGGGGTCGAGGGGGGCCGAGCTCGCCGGACCCGGGCCCTGCGACACGAAGAGCAACGCCACGGCCACGACGGCGGCGACCAGGACGACCACGAGGACCCAGCGGCGCCGCCAGGCACGGGGTCCCGGGGTGTCCGTGTCGCCGCTGGCGGCGGCCTGGGCCGAGCGCTCCCACAGCTCGGTGGTCACGGCCGCACCCCGGTCAACCAGACCGAGTCCGGCTCGGCGTCGCCGATACCGGTTCCGGGCCGGGGCGGGGGAGGCGGACCACCGTTGTCACCGCGTGGGCCGCGGGTACCTCGTGGGGGCAGGACCGGCTTGGCGGCGTGAAGCGCGGCATCGGTGGACCGGGCGGTCAACGCGTCGTCCCGGGTCGCGGACTCGTTGCCGTAGGCCACGGCGTCGAAGCGGTCCATCGTGCGGCTGATCTCGGTCACCAGTGGCGGGAAGGCCACCGCGAGGGCGGCACCGACCTCGTGCGCCGTCATCGAGCGGGCGTCGGGCAGCAGGGTCCGGCTCTCGGCGTCTCGGGCGATGGCCCGGGTCCACGCCAGGACCGCGTCGTCGAACCGACCCTCGGCCAGGGCCCGCTCGGCCTCGCGGCGCAGCTGTTCCGCTGTCAGCACGCTGTCGCCCAGCAGCGTCCGGCGCTCGGCGACAGCCTTGCTCTCGACCCGGATCCGGGTGAACAGGTAGACCACGCCGACGACGAGCAGGACGACGACCAGGGTGATGACGATGGGTGGCAGGCTCGCCCCGCCGGTGCCGGTGGTGCTCTGCAGGTCGGTCAGCCGTTCGCTCAGCCAGTCCATCAGCCGCTGGAAGAGCGACCGCGTGTCGTGGTACTCGCTGCGGGCGAGCTCGTCGGCGAACCACTGCCGCGCCTGGTCGGTCGAGGGGTCGAGGTCACGGGGGAGCGCGAACGAGAGAACGGCGGCCGGCCCACTCACGCGGCGTTCCCCGCGGCTCTCGCAGCGCGCTGGAGCACGAGGTCGAACCCTTCGAGGCGCATCCGCTGGTCGATGTAGAGCAGCGAGATGGCGCCGGCGACGAACGGCACGACCACCGTCATCGACAGCAGCGTCGCGACCGCGAGACCCAACGAGGAGACCATGGCGTCGGTGCTCGGGCTCAGCGACAGGATCCCGGTGACCAGCGACGACACGACGAGGAGGGGCAGCTGGACCACCCAGAAGACGACGACGCAGAGCAGCCCCACCACGACGAGGCGCATGAGGGTCCGCCAGAACACCCCCCGCGTCAGCGCCCAGCTACGGCTCACGGCGTCCGAGACACCCCGCCGCTCGAGGACGACGGCCGCACCCGCCAGGCACGTGCGGGTGAGGAGGATCGCCGACCAGGCGGCCACGACGAGCCCGCCGAGGAGCGAGATGGCCACCGCCGCGAGCAGCGAGTTGGCCTGCGTCGCCAGGGCGACGAGCAGGATGAGCAGCACGATCGGCAGCGCCAGCCCGAACGTCACCAGGGCGGCCAGACCCAGCAGCGGCAGCACCCGGCGTCGGGTGTGTGCCCACATCTCGGCGAGGCCCGGGCGGCGGCCCAGGGCCGCCTCGCCGACGGAGTAGGACAGGGCCCCGGCCAGGACCAGCGAGGCGAACCCGATCCCGAACAGCAGCAGCAGCCCGAAGAACGAGCCCTGGTCCACGACGGCGTCGGCGCCGAGGTCGGCGTACCAGGACCCCTGCGCCCCGAGGGCCGCGGCGAGGATCGCGGGGACGGCGGAGAGCGCCAGAACGACGAGGGTGGCACTGAACACGGCGCCGGCGTTGCGGCGGATGTGCTTCACCGCCCCGTCCACGACGTCGCCCAGGCTCATCGGGCGCAGCGAGATGATCCCCGGCTTGTGGCTGGTGACGAGCAGGACGCGGTCGGGGCCGCGGACGACGCCGCCGCCCCGGTAGGTCGGTGCGGCCGTGGGCCCCGCGGCCTCGGCGCTTCCTGGAGCGGCGAGCCCGCCGGGCGGCGTCGGGGCCTCGATCGGTGCGGCCGTCGGCATACCGGCGGGTGCGGCGGTCGCGAGCCCTCCGGGCGGAAGGTATGCGGCTGGTCGCCGTCGCTCGTCCTCCACGGGAGCGCCCGGTGGCGGCCCGAACCCGCTCACGGCTCCCCCTGCCTCTGCCCACCGCCGCCTCGACGGTGTCCGTCCGGAGAAGGTATCAAGCGGTGACGACCACCATGAGGGTTCTACAGCGGCTGGCCGGGTTGGTCCCCGGAGGGCCGGTCCGGCGCTCCGGCCACCGCGTCCTGGGCGGCGACCTTGAGTCGTTGGACCGGTGCGCGGAAGCGCGCCTCGCGTCGTTGGGCCTTGGCGAGCTTGGCCGGCCGTCCCGGCCGCCCGTCGCGGGCCTCGTACCGCCTCCGCGCCCAGACCGATCCGGGCCGGGCGAGCCGGATCGCACCGATGATGAGCAGAAGCGGGATGAACAGGCCGAGCAGGCCGGTCCACAGCTTGCCCTTCATCAGGGTGATCGCCGCGAGGGCGAGGTCGACGGCGATCACCGTGGCGACGCTGACCACGAGCAGCGCGCCGCTCTCGCCCTGGAACGGCGTGAGGTCGTCGAGTAGGGGTACGCCGCCGAGCAGCAGCAGGCCACTGACGCCGGTCGCGATCGCGACGGCGTCGATCGACAGCCGTCCCTCCTCAGCCCAGTAGACGTCGTCGAGGTGGAGGATCAGCGCGAACTCGTCGAGGACGAGAGCGGTCCCGAGTCCGAAGACCGCCGCGCAGAGCGCACGCCACACCTCCGGCTCGACGGGCACGGCCAGCCCGGCGACGCCGCCGACGACCATGGCGACAGTGCCGAACACGACGTGGTGGATATGCAGGCCGCCCGGGGTGATGTTGCCGGGCCACCAGCTGACCTGGGCCCGGATCATCCGTACCGAGAACCGGATGAACGCGAACGTCAAGACGAAGGCGGCGAAGAAGCAGAACAGCGGGAGGCGCCCCGTGTCGAGGATGCTCTCGCGGAACCAGTCGCCCATGAGCTCAGTGTCCCCTTCCGAGTCAGGCCGGCGGTGCCCACTTCTGCGCGGCGGTGCCGTTGCAGTCGTACAGCTGGACAGCGGTTCCGCTTGCCGGGTTGGCCCCGGTCACGTCGAGACAGCGACCGGACTGCGGGTTGAGCAGGGCCCCGCTGAGGAGGGGGTACCAGACCTGCGCCCCCGTCCCGTTGCAGGTCCAGAGCTGCACTCGGGTGCCGTTGGCGGTGCCACTCCCCGAGACGTCGAGGCACTGGGCCAGGGCGGTCAGGCGGTGGTCGTCCCGCAGCGTCCACTTCTGTGCCGCGGAGCCGTTGCAGTCGTACAGCTGCACCGGCGTCCCGTTGGCGCTGGAGGCGCCCCGGACGTCGAGGCATTTGGTGGCGAAGCCGACGACCTGACCCGGTGGTGGCAGCGGCGAGAGGGTGCGGGTCGGCTGCCAGCTCTGCGCCGCGGTCCCGTTGCAGTCCCAGATCTGCAGGGACGTGCCGTCGGCGTTGTTGCCGCCGGGCAGGTCGAGACAGCGACCCGACTGGGGGTTCCGCAGCGAGCCGTTGGGCTGGAGGGTCCAGGCCTGCGCACCGGTGCCGTTGCAGGTCCAGAGCTGGACGCGGGTGCCGTTGGCGGTGCCGCCCGCCGAGACGTCGAGGCACTTGCCCAGTGCGCTCAGGGTGTGGTCGGTCCGATAGCCCCACTGCTGGGCCATGGTGTTGTTGCACTGGTAGACCTGCACCGGCGTCCCGTCGGCACTGATGCCGCCACGGATGTCGAGGCACTTGCCGCCCGAACCGAGTACCACGCCGGTGGCCGGTTCGGTGGCGGTCCCGCGCATGGTTACGTTGTGGGCGCCGGTCCCGTCGTTGCCGGTGATCTGGTAGGTCCCCGAGAACTGTCCCGGCGTCGTCGGCGTGAAGGTGATCGACTGGCGGATCGTGTCGTCGGGCGCGAGCTGCTGACCCTCGGAAACGGGGTTGGCCACGATGAACGGAGCCGCTGGTGGTGCCGCCTTGCTCAGGGTGAGAAGCAGGTTTCCCGTGTTGTTGATGTCGAACGTCTTCGTCACCGTCATCCCGACCGGGACCGAGCCGAAGTCGATGTCGGTCGGCGTGATCTTCAGCTTCGGTGCTCCGCTCACACCGGTGCCGGTGAGAGGGACGGTGACACTGCCGGTCGACGAGGCGACGACCAGCTGAGCGCTCTTGTTACCGGTGGACGTCGGCGCGAACCGGATCGGGAGCGAGAGCGAGGAGCCGGCGGCGAGCGTCGTTCCGTTGGGGGGCAGCGAGGTGGCGGTGAACGGTGCCGCCGGTGCCGTGACACCGGTGATGGTGGTGGTCGTGGTGCCGGTGTTGGTGACGTTCACGCTCGAGGTGACGATGCCGCCCGTCGGTACGTCCCCGAAGGCGATCGACGAGGGCGACGCGGCGAGCCCGTTCCGGGTGCCGAGGCCGTGCAGGTCGAAGTCCAATGGGCCCGAGCTGGTGGCGAAGGACAAGGCCCCGGACTGGGCGCCAGGAGCCGTGGGCGTGAACGAGACCGGGACGGTCAGCTTCTCGCCGGTCGCCAGGCTCTTGGGAAGGCCGGTGGCCGTCGCCCCGAACGGGCTGCTCGTCGACACGCCGTTCACGGTCACGGGCCGCAGCGCCGTGACCGTCATGGATGCCGTTCCCGTGGTGCCCACGGAGACGGAGCCGAAGTCGGTGGGCGACCCCTGGAGGGCCACGGTCGTGGGGCGGCCGAAGCCGTACAGCACCCCCGTGCGGTTGCCGACGTAGACCCGGCCCTTCTCGCTGGCCGGCACCGCGAACTTGGACGCGTCGCCGATGGGCACCGCGTAGCGCATCGTCATCGTCCCGTTCGACGGCAGGGCCGAGTACGCGCGCAGCTGGGCATTGGCTCCGGTCGAACCGGAGCTGTAGATGGCCCAGACGAGGGCGGACCCCGATGTCGTGCCGTCGGACGTCACCACCGGCGAGCCCGAGGTGTAGCCGAAGGAGCTGGTGCTCTGAGCGACGCGGGTCAGCGTCGGCACCCCGGCCGGGGTCGCCCCGATCCGGAAGGCGGACAGCGGTCCCTGGTTGGAGATCAGGTAGACGTAGCCGCCGTCGCCGCCCCAGAACGCCGGGTGGCCCCAGACGCCGTTGTACGGCCCGAGCGTCTGGAGCGACGCGTCGGTGCCACCGGGCCCCTGCGCGACGCCGCCGAGGTTGTCGCGGTCGAGCAGGAAGATCCGGCCGTCCTTGCCCGCCTGGACGATGAGGTGCGGGTGCGACGGCGTCCCGAACCCGTCGGGGACGGCCATCGGGCTGGCCGAACCGAGGTCGGTGTCGTCGGTGTCCATGTTCGTGTTGTTGAACGGGCTGAAGAAGTCCTTGGAGACCAGGGTGCCGTCCGAGTTGACCTGCAGGCGCACCACCGACTCGGCCAAGGTGCCGGGCGGCGAGGTGCCGGGACCCGGCGGTGGCGAGACGCCGTTGCCGGTCGTGAGGAAGATCCGTCGCGAGCCGTCGGAGACCAGGGCGCCACCCGAGTGCCAGATGCCCGCACCCGCGGTGGAGGAGCCGACCTCGGTCGCCCACAGCGTCGTCTGCTGGCCCGTGGCCGCGTTCACCCCGACGACGTAGCCGACGTACGGCCCGTAGTCGCAGTGGCTGGCGAAGGCCGCATACACGACCCCGTCGAGCAGCAGCAGGCCCGGACGCTGCATGGCCGTCTTGGCGTTGAACACGTTCGTCGAGTCGTTGCTCGGGCTGCCCTGGATGGTCGTCGGGAAGCCGCTCCGCTCGACACCGGTGGTGATGTCGACCGCGTGCAGGTACCAGTGCGGATGATCCAGGTCCGGCCCGTCGTTCACCTTGGTGGTGAAGTACGCGGTCCCCGACGCCGGGTCGACCACCGGAGTCGCGGTCGCGCCGATGTTGGGGACGAGATCGCCGCACCCGATGGCCGACGCCGGCCAGGGCCGACCCACGTTGCGCGACCAGCGGATGGCGCCCGAGACGGGGTCCAGGCCGTAGGCGTTGTTGTTCTCCGTGACCGCCATGACCGTGGACCGGGCCACCACCGGCTGGGCGTAGATCTGGCCGTCGAGCTGGGTGGCGAACAGCTGCCCGAAGTCGGGCGACGTGACGTCGGACGGTCCGAGGTTGGGCTGGTTCGGGTCCCAGCCGGTGCGCAGGAGGTCGTACGAGATGGTGAGGTTGTCCGCTCGCGCGGTGTCGGTCACCAGCGCGATCCCGACGAGGGAGAGGCAGGCCGCCAGCACCGCAGCGACCGCCCGACGGCTCGGACGGCGTGATGCAGTGCTCATGGTGTGGTCCTTTGCCCGTCGAATGCTGGCGCCGCCCATGAGCCCTCGGCAGAACACGGCGCGTCGTCAGCCCTGGTGACACCTGTTCACCCTGGGCGGACGGGACGATACCTCAGGCCGAGCCCGTTATCGGCGGTTATGGGCGGTTCAAGGCCGGTTCAGGGCTGATCGGGACCCGGCTCCGACCGCATCCCGCAGCCGTCGCTCGACCTCCTTGGGGGTGGCGCAGACCGTACCCAGGCGCTCCATGCGGGCGACGACCTCGGGTTCGGAACGGGTCAGGGCCACGCCGCGACGAAGGAGGACCAGCGGTGGCTTCCGGCGCTCCACGAGGTCGCGCACCAGCCGCCGCGCGAACGTCACCCAGCGCGGATGCCGGACGCACCACGCCGAGTGGAGGATCCCGGTGTCGCGCAGCGCACGGACGACCTCCGCCGCGAAGATGCCCTCGGCCACGAGGAGCGCCTCGGGCGGGGCGTCGATCCGCATGGTCCCGACCGCCGCCGACCGGGCGATGTCGTAGACCGGCACCTCCGTCGAGCCGGTGGCGACGAGCTCCTTCAGGGCCCGGACGGCCGCGGCCGCGTTCCACGAGCCCGGGTCGTCCCAGTCGACGATCGTGGTCCCGCCCAGCTCGCGGGTCGGGAGCTGGGAGTCGTCGCCGTCGCGGTAGAAGTCGTCGAGCCGCACCACCGGCCACCCGTATGCGGCGTGCAGCCGGGCCGCCAGGCGCGACTTTCCAGCGCCGGAGGGACCGGCGAGGACGACGACCCGGGCTGTCGCAGGCATACCCGCGTGGTTCACCGGCCCTTGGGGTGCCAGACGGTCTTGGTCTCGAGGAACGCGCGGACGCGTCGCAGGTCGGGAGTGACGGTCCAGTCCGGCTCGACGGCGGTGACCCCGGTGCCGCCCGGACGGAGCACCCGCTTGACCGTGTCGGCCGCGGCCGCCTCGAGGTCACCCCAGACGACCCCGTCGGCGTCGGCCGCGCCGGTGAGGTCGATCGCGTTGACGTCGCGGTGCGACGCGAGCCACGGAGCGATCTCCCCGGCCTGCCCGGTGAGGATGTTGACCACCCCACCCGGCACGTCGCTGGTGGCCAAGGCCTCCGACAGGGTGACCGCCGGCAGGGGGCGGGCGGCGCTCGTGACGACCACGCAGGTGTTGCCGGACACGATGATCGGCGCGACGACGCTGACCAGGCCGAGGAGTGACGAGGACTGCGGCGCCAGGGCCGCGACGACGCCGGTCGGCTCGGGGGCGGAGATGTCGAAGTACGGCCCGGCGACGGGGTTCAGGCCGCCGAGGACCTGGGCCAGCTTGTCGGTCCAGCCGGCGTACCAGACCCAGCGGTCGATCGCGGCCGCGACCGTGGCCCGCGCCCGGGCGGCGGTGAGCCCCTCGGCCGCCGACACCTCGTCGACGAACTGGTCGAACCGGCCCTCCATCACCTCGGCGACGCGGTAGAGCACCTGCCCCCGGTTGTAGGCGGTCGCGCCGGCCCAGCCCGGGAACGCGGCCCGCGCCGCCGTGACCGCGTCGCGGGCGTCCTTGCGCGAGGCCTGTGAGGCGTTGGCGAGGAACCGTCCCTTGGTGTCGCTGACGAGGTAGGAGCGGCCCGACTCGCTGCGCGGGAAGGCGCCGCCGATGTAGAGCTTGTAGGTCTTGCGGATGTCCAGCCGCGGCGCGGGCGCGGCGGACTTGCGGGTCGCCGTCGGACTCACTGGACCTCCCCCGTCGCCACATAGCCCTCCAAGCCGTGCCGACCGCCCTCTCGGCCGTAGCCGGACTCCTTGAAGCCGCCGAACGGCGAGGTGGGGTCGAACTTGTTGAAGGTGTTGGCCCACACCACGCCCGCGCGCAGCTGGTCGGCCATCCAGAGGATCCGCGACCCCTTGTCGGTCCACACACCGGCGGACAGGCCGTAGGGCGTGTTGTTGGCCTTGGCCACGGCCTCCTGCGGGGTCCGGAACGTCAGCACCGACAGCACCGGGCCGAACACCTCCTCCTGCGCGATCCGGTGGGTCTGAGCGACGCCGGTGAACACCGTTGGGGGGAACCAGAACCCGCGGCTCGGTAGCTCGCACGGCGGGCTCCACCGCTCGGCGCCCTCGGCCTCGGCGATCCCCGACAGCTCGCGGATGCGGTCCAGCTGGGCGGCCGAGTTGATGGCGCCCAGGTCGGTGTTCTTGTCGAGCGGGTCGCCGACCCGGATGGTGGTGAGGCGCCGCTTGAGCTTGCGGATCACCTCGTCGTGCACGGACTCCTGGACCAGCAGCCGCGACCCGGCGCAGCAGACGTGACCCTGGTTGAAGAAGATGCCGTTGACGATGCCCTCGACCGCCTGGTCGACCGGCGCGTCGTCGAAGACGATGTTGGCGGCCTTGCCGCCGAGCTCGAGGGTGGCGCGGACGCGAGTTCCGGCGATCGTGCGGGCGATCGCCTTGCCGACCTCCGTCGAGCCGGTGAACGCGATCTTGTCGACGCCGGGATGCTCGACCAGGGCACGACCGGTGTCTCCGGCGCCGGTGACGATGTTGACGACGCCCGGCGGCAGGTCGGCCTGTTGGCACACCTCGGCGAAGAGCAGCGCAGTCAGCGGGGTGGTCTCCGCCGGCTTGAGGACGACGGTGTTGCCGCAGGCCAGGGCGGGCGCGATCTTCCACGAGAGCATGAGCAGCGGGAAGTTCCAGGGGATCACCTGGCCGACGACGCCGATCGGCCGCGGTGGACGGCCACCGGCGGGCGCGAGGCCCGCATACTCCAGCTTGTCGGCCCACCCCGCGTGGTAGAAGAAGTGCGCCGCCGCGAGCGGGATGTCGACGTCGCGCGACTCCTTGATCGGCTTGCCGTTGTCGAGGGTCTCGAGGACGGCGAACTCGCGGGCCCGCTCCTGCATGATCCGGGCGATGCGGAACAGGTACTTGCCGCGGTCGGCGCCGGACATCCGGCCCCAGACGCCTCGGTATGCGGCCCGGGCGGCCTTGACGGCGCGGTCGACGTCGTCGGCGGTCGCCTCGGTGATGTCGGCGAGCACCTCCTCGGTCGCCGGGCTGATCGTCTTGAAGCTGGCGTCGCCGGACGAGTCGACGAACTCGCCGCCGATGAACAGCCCGTAGGACGAACGGATGTCGACGACCGAGCGGGACTCGGGGGCGGGGGCGTACTCGAAGCGGGGCATGACAGCGGGCTCCTCAGGTGCCTTCTCAGTCGAGGGTGACGTAGTCGGGGCCGGAGTAGGCGCCGGTGCGCAGCTTCTGCCGCTGCAGGAGCAGGTCGTTGAGCAGGCTGGACGCGCCGAACCGGAACCAGTCCGGATCCATCCAGCCGTCGCCGGCGATCTCGCTGACCATGACGAGGTACTTGAGGGCGTCCTTGCTCGTGCGAATTCCGCCGGCCGGCTTGACCCCCACCTGCACGCCGGTGGACTCCTGCCAGTCGCGGACCGCCTCGAGCATGATCAGCGTGACCGGCAGGGTCGCGGCGGGCTGCACCTTCCCGGTCGACGTCTTGATGAAGTCGCCGCCGGCCAGCATCGACAGGTAGGACGCGCGTCGGACGTTGTCGTAGGTCACCAGCTCGCCGGTCTCCATGATGACCTTGAGGTGGGCGTCAGGGCCGTCGGTGCGGCGGCACGCCTCCTTGACCGCGACGATCTCCTCGAACACGGTGAGGTAGTCGCCCGCGAGGAACGCCCCGCGGTCGATCACCATGTCGATCTCGTCGGCTCCGGCGGCGACGGCGTCGGCGGTGTCGGCGAGCTTGACCGGCATACTCGCGCGTCCCGACGGGAACGCGGTCGCGACCGCGGCGATGTGGATGCCACTGTCGCCCAACGCCTCTCGGGCGGTCCCGACCATGTCGCCGTAGACGCAGACCGCCGCAGGACGCGGCGTGGTCGGGTCGGACGGGTCGGGAACCCGGGCCTTGGCGCAGAGCGAGCGGACCTTGCCGGGAGTGTCGGCGCCCTCGAGGGTCGTCAGGTCGATCATCGAGATCGCCATGTCGATGCCCCACGCCTTGGCGGTGGTCTTGATGGACCGGGTCCCGAGGCCGGCGGCGCGGGCCTCGCAGCCCACCTGGTCGACTCCGGGGAGTCCGTGCAGCCAGGTCGTCAGCGCCCGGTTGGTCATCCGGCCGACACCGAGGATGTCGCGGGCTCGCTCGTTGGCCCGCTCTCCGACGCTGGCGAGGGTGGTCACCTACCGAGTCTAGTTGCCACGGAGCACGCCAAGATCTGCGTGCGAGAATGCCGGCCATGAGTCGTTCGACGTCTGCGCCGGAGGCCCTGCGTACCCTCCGCCAGCGAGGGTCGATCGCCCTCGGCATCGTGGCGATGTGCCTGGGTGGCCTGATGGCGGTCCTGTCGCTCCTCTCGGGCGAGCCGTCGCTCATCCTCATCGGTCTGATGCTGCTGCTGGTCGCGATCGGGTGGGTGCTGTTCATCCGCCCGTCCGTGGTGCTCACCGTCGTCGGCGTCGAGCTGGAGAACCCGTTCCGGCGCACCAGCATCCCGTGGTCCCACATCGAGGACGTCTCCCCGCGGTGGAACCTCGAGATCTGGGCCGGCGGCAAGGCCTACCCCGCGTGGGCGGTCGCGTCGCACATCGAGCGGCCGAAGCGCTCGGGCGTCCCCGGGTACGGAAAGCTCGGGATGGACGAGACCACGCTGACCGCGCCCAAGCCGTCCGAGGGCGCCACGGTAGGCAGCGCCAGCCGGATGATCGAGACGGCGATGGCCGAGTATGCGGAGCTGGTGGCCGAGGGCGACTCCGCCGCGGTGACCGGGCGGGAGATCACCCGGTGGTGGGACTGGCTCGACATTTTGTGCTTCGTGGCCCCCCTGCTGGTGGTGCTCGTCGGCATTCTCGCCTGATCCCGGGTGGCGCCCCTGGGTGGAGGGTGCCGAGAGCGCTAGAGCGCTCGGATATACCTCCACCGAGGAGCCAACCGGGGATCAGGGGCAGACGACGTCGGGGTTCCACATCTCGAAGGTGCCCATCGGGTTGTGGTCCCACGCCCAGACGTGGAGCGAGTAGAACGCCGGGAGGCCATAGCGGTTCGGGGCGTCGGTGACCATGAACTCGTGCCCGAACAGCGACGGCGCCGCGCTGTGGTTCGCGTCCCAGGCGCTCTTGATGACGACGTACTCGACCGCGGCGAGCTGCAGCCGGCCGTCGGGGGTCGGCGCGTAGACGACCGCCTCGGGCTGCCAAGCCTTGATGGCGGGGTCGCCGACCAGGTCGCCGTTGACGTAGTGGACGCCCATGCCGCCCATCCCGGGCTCGTCGATGCACGTCTTGCCGGCCGTGTCCGCGAGGATCGAGTAGCCGCGCGCCTGCGCGATCCCGAGGTGGTGGTACGCCGCGGTCGAGGCCCGCACGACGGCCAGGCCGAGCTGCTCCCGGAGGTTCAGGTGCTCCGAGTGCTCGAGCCGTGGCCCGCGTGGGTCTGGACCTGCCCGGGGGACGGGGCGGCCTGCGCGGCGGCGACCGGTCCCCCGAGCAGGAGGGCCAGGGAGGCGGCCACGGCGCCGAGCCGCATACCGGTCCTCATGACCCCTCCGTCACGACGTAGAGCTCGTCGGCGACGAGGCCGTGGGCCTCCTTGTGGACGGCGTTGGCGGCGTCCTCGCTGGGCGCCTCGACCAGGCAGAAGACGGTCCCCTTGTCCTCGTTGACCCAGTAGCGCAGGTAGCGCACGTCGTACCGGTCCTGCGTCTGCAGGTCGGCCATGTGCGCCTTGGCGACGTCGTCGTGACGGACCCCGTCGCCGAGGTGGTGGATGTCCATGAAGAGAGGCATCGATGCTCCGATCTCGGGCCGACCGCACCCTGCGGCCTGGCTTCTCGAGAAGGGTGCGGCGAGCGGCCCGGCACCCACATGGGGAGGCGCCCCCCATGTTGCCTCGGCCGGTTCCCCAGTTTCGGAGAAGGTCAGCGGTCGCTGGCGATGAGGCCCAGGCGGTTGGCCGCGGCGACGGCGTCGCGGCGGGTGGGTGCGCCGAGCTTCCCCAGAACCGCGGACACGTGGTGGTCGACGGTCTTGACCGAGATGAAGAGCCGGGCGGCGATCTCCTCGTTGGTATGCCCCTCGGTGAGCAGGTCGAGCACCTGCTGCTCGCGAGCGGTGAGTCCGGCCGGGTGCTCGCGGGTGGTCCGGCGCAGACCGACCGGGATCGACCGGGCCCCCAGCGTGCGCAGCCGGCGCCGGACGAGAGCCGCGGCCGGTGCCGCGCCGAGCCCCTCGAACCGGTCGAGCGCGGCGCGGAGCGACGTCTCGGACCCCTCGTCGAGCAGGGCCAGACCGGCGTCGTATGCGCACCCGACCGCGTCCCAGGCCGCCGCGGCGCCGAGGTGGTCCCCGCCGAGGTGCCGGAGCAGCGGCTCGGGCAGGCCGTCGGCCGGTAGGGGACGCACGATCACTGTCGACGCCCACCCGTCGCTCCCAGAGGGTGAGGTGGGCGTCCTCGACGACGTTCAGCGGCCCGATGCGCGCTCGGGCGGCGGCCAGATGTCGCCGCGCGGTGTCGTCGTCACCCCGGAGCCAGGCGGACTCGGCCACCGCCGAGCAGGTCGGCGCCAGCCACTCGGCCTCGTCGAGGGTCGTCGCCGAGGTCAGGGCGTCGTCCAGCAGGCCGCGGTCGGGCTCGCCGCGCCGGGTCCGCACCAGCCCGGAGGCGACCTGGGAGGTCAGCAGGTTGACCGGTGATCCGGGGGCCCGGAGCACGGTGCGGGCCGTCCGCTCGGCCTCGTCCCACCGGCCCAGGGCGACGAGCGCCAACGCCCGCCGGCCGCGCAGGCAGGTCGAGTACGTGGTGATGTCGCGGTCGTCGGTGAAGACGAGACCCTTCTCGTAGAGCGTCGTGGCGTCGTCGAACCGGTAGTCGGTGACGAGGAACTGGTGCAGGTTCGCGTAGGCGGCCGAGGCCAGCAGCTCGTTGCCCGCGTCGAGCCCGAGGGCCAGGGCGGCGCGGAGGTCCGGCTCCCACGACACCCTCCGGCTGTAGGCCAGCTCGGAGCGCACCATGAGCACCTGTCCGCGCAGGTGCGTCCACGCGCCGACCGGCGCCACGCCGGCCAGCTCCGTGACGACGGCGTCGGCGCGAGCCAGGTCGGCCGCCTTGGCGGCGTCCGCGCGCGCGTCGATGGCGCGGTAGACGTAGGCCCACCCGAGCTCGACCGTCGGCCCGAGCGGTTCGAGGACGACGACCGCCTCCTCCCCAGCAGCGACCGACTCGGGTCCGCGGCAGAGGCGCCACATCACCGCGCACAGGCGGCGCAGGTCGTCACCCTCGCGGAGCCGGTCGCCGAGACCACGCCACAGCTCCAGGGCCCGCTGCCGAGCCTTCGCCGACTCCTCCCAGGCGTCCACGAAGCTGAGCTCCAGGGCGAGCGGTGTCGAGCAGCTCGGCCTGTCCGCGCGCACCCAGCCCGTCGGAGCAGCGAACCGCCCGGTCGTACTGCGCGGCCGCCTCCCGATGGGCGCCCTTGACGGCCGCGGCGTCCCCCGCGCGGCGGGCGTGGTGAAGGGCCAGGTCGTCGGCACCGCCGTTCTCCGCGTGGTACGCCAGCCGCGCGTCGTCCGTGCTGCCCCGCCGCAGCAGCTCGTCGAGGACCGCACGGTGCGTCGCGGTGCGGCGGTGCGGCGGGACGGCCCCGTCGACCGCGCGACGCGCGATGTCGTGGCGGAAGCGAAGTCCCGAGCCGTCGCCGACGAGGAGTCCGGAGTCCACCAGCTCGTCGAGGTCCTCCACCGTGACGCCGGCGGCGGCGCTGAGCAGCGCCGGCTCGACCCGCGACCCCACGAGCGCCGCGACGTCGAGGGCGCTCCGCGCTGAGCCGCTCAGGGCGGCCGCCCGGGCGAGCACCGCGTCCCGGGCCGACGGAGGGACGACCGCCGACCCGGAGCGCACGACCTCGCCGACGAAGAACGGGTTCCCGCCGGTGAGGCGGTGCAGCTCGGCGGGCTCCAGGTCGGTGCCCTCGACGAGGGCGGCCACGGCCTCGCGCGACAGAGGTGGCACGTCGACGCGGCGGGTCGAGCTCTGCGCCGCGAGGTCGCCGAGGGCCACCCGGACGGGGTCGGCCACTCCGAGTGCGTCGTCGCGGTAGGTCGCGACGATCAGCACGGGCAGGCCGCGCAGCCGCCGCCCCAGGTAGCGCAGCACGTCGAGCGTCGCCTCGTCGGCCCAGTGCAGGTCCTCGAGCACCACGACGGTCGCACCCGGGGAGCGCAGCCCCTCCCGGAACGCGGCGAAGAGCTCCTGTCGGGGCGCGTCCCGGCGCACGGCCGCCCACGCCGGACCGCCCAGCTGCTCGGCGACCTCGACAACGGGGCCCAGCGGGCGTGGCGTGAACTGCCCGTCGCACCGACCCCACAGCCACCGGGCGTCGGGCTGAGTCTCACGCACGGCCGACTCGACCGCCTCGACAAGCGTCGACTTGCCGACCCCGGCCTCCCCGGCGACCAGCACGAGGCGGCCGTCACCGGCGCGGGCCTCCGCCGCATACGCGACGAGGGCCTCGACCTGAGGGCGGCGTTCGAGCAGGCTCACCCGGCCGATTGTGCACCCGGTGCGTCACCGTAGCCCCGGACCCAGTCGACGACGAGCTCGGGCACGAGGTCGTCGTCCGCCCCGACGGAGCGGTCGGGGAAGTCGAAGACCGCGAGCATCAGCTGGAGCGGGTACCGCGGCGGGCCTTCGGACGCTGCGGACCACCTCACCATCGACGAGATGGTCGACGCGGTCCGCCGTCCAGTACGCACGCGTAGGTGTGGAACTCGATCGAGGTCGAGCGCCAGCCGCACCGCCTCGAAGTCCTCGCGGACGTCGGGGTCCCGGAACGGGTGGAGCCCCATGCCGACCGCACTCGACTCGCCCGCGACCACGGCGTCGCCGAACGCCTCCATGACGCAGATCTCGGCACTGCGCTCCGGCACGTCCTCGAGGCCGACCATCCAGAGCGAGACCATCGACCGCGGGGACACCGATGGCCCGCGCCCGCATCCCGATCCAGCCCTCGCGCGGCGTCCAGCCCCATTGGGTCGGCTGCTGCTCCCGCACGGTCTGGCCGTCGCGGAACCGTTGTTGGCCCTGCGTGCTGCCGACCGGGCCGGACCAGGTGCCGGACTGGATTCCGGACACGCGGATCGGCGGCTCGTGGTCGCCCTCGCACCAGACCGGGTGGTCCGTCGGGATCCGGAGTCGCAGGCAGGAGTCGCGGATCTCGTATGCCGCTGCGCTCGCCGCGCGGGAGCTCCAGGCGGGCAGGTAGTGCGGGATCCAGACGCTGGTGTCGAGCCCGGCTTCGTCGAACTCGTCGGCGAACACGGGGACCAGGTCGGGGCGTGGTAACTCCGGCATGGCGGGACGCTAACAGCGGCCTCCGACGTGCGGTCAGGCCACAGGTCACGTGGAGAGCCCCGCCGCGAGCCGCGGCGTGAGTCGCGGGACACCTCGTGCGTCATGTCGCGGGTCATGTCGCGATCGGTGGGGTGCTGACCGCACCAAGCGCGACATGACGAGCGACATGACTGCGCCGGTAACGTCGGGCCGATGGAGACAGACCCCGGGGACGCGGAGGAAGCCGTCACGAGGTATCTCCGCGAACAGGCCGACCGCCCCTGGGCGATGCGCAGCCGGCGTCCGGTCGCACACTCGCACCGTTCAGCCCCGCCCTTGGCCTCGGCGCCGAGAACCTGTTGGTCAAGGCCATCGACGCGTTGGAAGCCCAGGACGAAGACGGGCTGCCCTTCGACGAGCACGAGGAGGTCGTCCCAGCGGCGGCGGCGGCTCATCTGATGTTGTTCAACCTCGTCACGGACGTGATGGAGGACAGCCCGGACGACGACGAGCGGTGGCTCGATGCGGCACTCGGCAGCCTCAGCGATTCGGACGGCCCGGCCCGCCTCGACGTGCGGGACGTGCTCGTGGCGATAGCCCAGGACTACGACCTCACGCCGAACGAGCGTCGACGGTTGACCGCCAGTATCCGGGGCGTCGAGCCGGGTCCCGAGCTGATCGACCGCAAGGACCTGCCGCCCGAAGAACTCGAGGTCCGGGTCGCGGCGATCGTCCGCGCCTGCCGCGCCTTTGTGGATGCGCTGCACGACGCCGAGGCCTGAGCACGGGACCGCGTACCGGCTCAGAGGCGCGTCAGTGTCTCCATCGCCTCGCGGAGGGCCGCCAGCCGCTCGGCGGCGGCGTGCCGGGCCTCGTCCAGCCGGTCCGGGCGGCCGACCCGTTCGACCGCCTCGAGGTAGACCTTGAGCTTGGGCTCGGTACCGGACGGTCGCACGATGACGCGCGACCCGTCGGCGAGGAACCAGCGCAGCCCGTCGGTCGGCGGCAACCCGCCGTCGCCGCGCGAGAGGTCGTCGACCTGGGAGACGGGCACGGCGCCCAGCGCGCGTGGTGGGGCGGACCGCAGCCGTTCCATCACCGGCGCGATCTGCGCGAGGTCGGCGACCCGGACCGAGAAGGCGTCCGTCGCATACACGCCGACGTCGACCGCGATGTCGTCCAGCACGTCGAGGAGCGTGCGGCCCTCGGCCTTGAGCTCCGCCGTGTACCAGGCGAGGAGGAGGGCGGCGCTGACGCCGTCCTTGTCCCGGACGATGTCCGGCGCCACGCAGTAGCCGATCGCCTCCTCGTAGCCGTACCCCAGACCCGGCACCCGGGCGATCCACTTGAACCCGGTGAGCGTCTCCTCGTGCCGGAGTCCGGCCGACGCTGCGAGAGCGGACAGCACGCGCGACGAGACGATCGAGCAGGCCACCACGGCGTCCGGCGGAAGCCCACGTCGCATCGAAGCCGTGAAGAGGAGCGCTCCCAGCTCGTCGCCCCGCAGCATCCGCCAGTCACCGTCGTCGAGCACCGCGGCGGCACAGCGGTCGGCGTCCGGGTCGTTGGCGATGACGACGTCCGGATGGACCTCTCGGGCCACGGCGACAGCGGCGTCGATGGCGCCGACCTCCTCCGGGTTGGGGAAGCTGACGGTCGGGAAGTTCGGATCCGGTGTCGCCTGGCTGGACACAGTGGTCGGTGCGGGGAAGCCGGCCGCCGCGAACACCCGACGCACGGTGTCGTCCCCGACGCCGTGCAGAGCGGTGTGGACGACGGCGACGTCGGTCGCCGACCCGGCCGGGAGCATCGCCGCGACGCGACCGACGTAGGCGTCCTGCACCTCGTCCCCGAGGTTGTCCCAACCGTCCTCGGCGAGCGGCAGGTCGCCCACCGAGGCGATGGCGGCGATGTGCGAGGCGATCTGCGCGTCGGTCGGAGGCACGATCTGGCTGCCGTCGCCGAGGTAGACCTTGTAGCCGTTGTCCTGCGGCGGGTTGTGGCTCGCGGTGACCATGACGCCGGCGTCGGCCCCGAGGTGCCGAATCGCGAACGCCAGCACCGGAGTCGGCAGCGGCCGAGGCAGGACGGCGGCGTGTCCGCCGGCGCCGACGACCACGGCCGCGGTGTCGCGGGCGAAGACGTCGGAGCTGTGGCGCGCGTCGAAGCCCACGACGACCATCGGCTCGGGGATGCCGCCCTCGGTCTGGAGGTAGGCGACGAGACCGGCGGCCGCGCGGAGCACGACCGCGCGGTTCATCCGGTTCGGACCGCCGCCGAGCGCCCCCCGGAGGCCGGCCGTCCCGAACTCGAGCATCCCGTCGAACCGGTCCGCCAGGTCCAACGACGCCTCCAGGTCACCCTCGTCCGCGGCGGCGAGGAGGCTGGTCAGCTCCCGAGCGGTGACCGGGTCGGGGTCGTCGTCGATCCAGGCCTGCACCCGCGACCCGAGCGTGCCGTCGTCGGTCACGACACCACCCGCAGCACGACGTCGGCGAGCAGCCGTCCACAGCGCTCGGCGGCGGCCTGGCCGGCGTCGATGACCTCCTGGTGGGAGAGCGGCTCGTCGGAGATGCCCGCGGCCAGGTTGGTCACCAGCGAGATGCCGAGGACCTCCAGCCCGACGTGCCGCGCGGCGATCGCCTCGAGCGTCGTCGACATCCCGACGAGGTCGCCACCGATCCGCTTGGCCATCTGCACCTCGGCCGGGGTCTCGTAGTGGGGTCCGGGGAACTGGACGTAGACCCCCTCGTCGAGCGTCGGGTCGACCTCGCGCGCGATCGCCCGCAGCCGGGCGGAGTAGAGGTCGGTGAGGTCGACGAACGTCGGCCCCTCCAGGGGTGAGGTGGCCGTGAGGTTGATGTGGTCGCTGATCAGCACCGGGGTGCCCGGCGCCCACGCCGGGTTGAGGCCGCCGCAGCCGTTGGTGAGGACGATGGTGGAGCAGCCGGCCTCGCTTGCCGTGCGGACCGCGTGAACGACGGCGCGCACGCCACGACCTTCGTAGAAGTGGGTGCGCGTCCCGTAGACCAGCGCCCGGCGGCCGGTGTCACCGATGGCGACCGACCGCATACTCCCGCTGTGGCCGGCGACCGCGGCGGCGTGGAAGCCGGGCACGTCGGCGTTGTCGACGGTCGCGAGGGTCGGTCCGATGAGGTCGGCGGTCTGGCCCCAGCCGGACCCGAGCACCAGGGCCACGTCGTGGGACGCCGCACCGGTCCGCTCGGCGATGACCGTGGCGGCGGCCTTCGCGACGTCGAAGGGGTCGATGCCGGGGTCGCCCAGGTCCACGCTCACGCAGGCACCTTAGTCACCCCACGAAGTCCTCCGCTTCGCTCCGATACTTCGCGGGGACCCCGAATAGTGGCCGGGGCCGGTCTCGCCGCGATGGTTGGATGGAGGCGTGATGGGGCACCGCACGTCGGTCGTCGTCCTCGGTGGTGGCCCCGGCGGCTACGAGGCCGCACTCGTCGCCGCCCGGCTCGGCGCGTCGGTCACGGTGGTCGACCGGGACGGCCTCGGCGGTGCCTGCGTCCTCACCGACTGCGTACCGAGCAAGACCCTCATCTCGACGGCCGGGTTCGTGACGAACCGCGCCTCCGGCGGTGACCTCGGGGTCGGCCTGGCCGAGACCACCGTGGACCTGGCCGCGGCCAACCGCCGCATCCTCCACCTGGCCGAGGCCCAGAGCAGCGACATCGCCGCCCGGCTGACGGGTGACGGCGTCCGGATCGTCCGCGGCACCGGCACCCTCATCGGCGCCGGCGCGGTCCGCGCGGTGGGGGTCGACGACACCGTGGAGGACCTGGACGCCGAGGTGGTGCTGCTGGCCACCGGGTCGACGCCACGCACCGTGCCGACCGCGCAGCCGGACGGTGAGCGCATCCTCACCTGGCAGCAGATCTACACGCTGACCGAGCTGCCCGAGCACCTCGTCGTGGTCGGGTCCGGCGTCACCGGGGCCGAGCTGGCCCACGCCTACGTCGGGCTCGGCGCTCGCGTCACCCTGGTCTCGTCGCGCGACCGGGTCCTGCCCGGTGAGGACGCGGACGCCGCAGCCGTCATTGAGGACGTCTTCCGGCGCGACGGGATGGAGGTCCTCGGCCGGTCGCGGATGGCTAGCGTCGAGCGGACCGACGACGGGGTATGCGTGACGCTCACCGACGGCCGCACGGTGCGGGGTTCGCACGCGCTGCTCGCCGTCGGCTCAGTGGCCCAGACGTCGGGAATCGGGTTGGCGGAGAACGGGATCGCGCTGACCGAGTCCGGCCACATCGAGGTCGACGGGGTGTCGAGGACCTCGGTCCGAGGCGTGTATGCCGCGGGGGACTGCACCGGCGTTCTGCCGCTGGCGTCGGTGGCGGCGATGCAGGGGCGGATCGCGATGTGGCACGCGCTCGGCGACGCCGTCGCCCCGCTGCGGCTGGACGTCGTCAGCGCCAACGTGTTCACCTCGCCGGAGATCGCGACGGTCGGGATCACCCAGAACGACGTCGACGCGGAGCGCGTCGCGGCGCGCGCGGTGATGCTGCCGTTGGCCACCAATCCACGCGCCAAGATGGACCGGTTCACCCACGGGTTCGTCAAGGTGTTCGCGCAGCAGGGGAGCGGCACCGTCCTCGGTGGCGTGGTGGTCGCGCCGCGGGCCTCGGAGCTCATCTACCCGCTGACCGTCGCGGTCCAGAACCACCTCAGCGTTGACCAGCTGTCCGGCACTTTCACCATCTACCCGTCGATGTCGGGGTCGATCGCCGAGGCCGCCCGCCGCCTGCACTGACCGGCGTCACGCCTCCGGGTGGTTGCGGCGCAGGTCGGGGTCGTTCTCCTCGGTGTAGCGGATCTGCGCGTCGTCCTCGCGGGCCCAGCGGTCTCGACGACCGGTGGCGACCCGCCGCCGGATCCAGCGCATCAGCGGCCAGACGACGGCGAGGATGACGATGAGGATCAGCAGGTTGTTGACCGAGAACCCCTCCCACGGCATCTGGTCCGCGGAGGTGAGCAGGGGCATACGTCGATGGTAGGCGTCGGCCGGTTACTGGCGCGCGGGCTAGGGTCGAAACGGCGGCAGCGACGACGTCCGGCCGCCGGGCGAACCAGGAGGGACAGAGGCGATGAGCAACGAGAGCTTCTTCGACAAGGTCAAGGACTTCATCACCGGCCATCCCGAGCAGGCCGACCAGGGCCTGGACAAGGCCGAGGAGGTCCCCGACGAGCGGACCAGTGGCCTCCCCGACGACGAGACGACCGTCCCGGAGCCCGGCGACCCACCGTCGGTGCCGGGTGACCCGACGCCCACGCCGGGAACCGCCCCGGAGCCGCCGACCGTCCCGACGCCTACTGTGCCGACGCCCACGGTGCCGACGCCCACCGAGCCGACGACGACTCCTCCGGTCCCCAGCCCGGACCCGGTCCCCACGTCGCCGCCCGAGACGGTCCCGGAGGCCGCGCCGGACACGACCTCCTGACTGTTGCGGTCAGGCGTCCTTGATCTCCGCCAGCACGCTGCCGCTGGTCACGGTCGCGCCGATCTCGGCGGTCAGGCCGGACACGACGCCGGCCTTGTGGGCGTTGATCGGCTGCTCCATCTTCATCGCCTCGAGCACCACGACGGTCTGACCCTGCTCGACGGTCTGCCCGTCCTCCACGGCGATCTTGACGATGGTGCCCTGCATCGGCGCGGTCAGCGCGTCACCGGAGACGGCCGCGCCGCCGCCCCCGCCGCCGGACCGTCGGGGGGCCTTCTTGCGGGCGCCGCCGCCGCCACCGCCACCGCCGCCGCCGGCCATGGCCAGCTCGGCCGGCAGCACGACCTCGATCCGCTTGCCACCGACCTCGACGACGACCGGCCGGCGCACCTCGGGCTCGGAGCCATCCGCGGAACCACCCGCATACGCCTCGATGGTGTTGTCGAACTCCGTCTCGATCCAGCGGGTGTGGATGGTGAACGGCTCGTCGGAGGAGGGTGCGAACGCCTCGTCGCGGACCACGGCGCGGTGGAAGGGCAGCACCGTCGGCATCCCCTCGACGACGAACTCGTCGAGCGCGCGGCGTGACCGTTCGATGGCCTCCTGCGGGTCCGTCCGGTCACGATCAGCTTGGCCAGCATCGAGTCGAACGCGCCACCGATGACGTCGCCCTCGACGACGCCGGAGTCGATGCGGACACCAGGGCCGGAAGGCGGGAGGAACCGGGCCACGGTCCCGGGCGCCGGCAGGAAGTTGCGGCCGGCGTCCTCGCCGTTGATCCGGAACTCGATCGAGTGGGCGTGCGGCTCCGGGTCGTCGTAGCCGAGCGGCTCGCCGTCGGCGATGCGGAACTGCTCGCGCACCAGGTCGACGCCGGTGACCTCCTCGCTCACCGGGTGCTCCACCTGGAGCCGGGTGTTGACCTCGAGGAACGAGATGTCGCCGTCCGGTCCGACGAGGAACTCGCAGGTGCCCGCACCGACGTAGCCGGCCTCGGTGAGGATCGCCTTGGACGCCCGGAGGAGCTCCGCGTGCTGCTCCTCGGTGAGGAACGGGGCCGGCGCCTCCTCGACGAGCTTCTGGTTGCGGCGCTGGAGCGAGCAGTCGCGCGTGGAGACGACGACGACGGTGCCGTGCTGGTCGGCCAGGCACTGCGTCTCGACGTGGCGGGGCTTGTCGAGGAACCGCTCCACGAAGCACTCGCCGCGTCCGAAGGCCGTTACCGCCTCGCGCACGGCGGACTCGAACAGGTCCGGGATCTCCTCGATGGTCCGGGCCACCTTGAGGCCGCGGCCGCCACCGCCGTAGGCCGCCTTGATGGCCACCGGAAGACCGTGTTCCTTGGCGAAGGCCACCACCTCGTCGGGTCCGTCGACCGGATCGGCGGTTCCCGGCACCAGGGGGGCTCCCGACCGGAGGGCGATGTGCCGCGCCTTGACCTTGTCACCCAGCGCGTCGATCGCGGCTGGCCCCGGGCCGATCCAGGTCAGCCCGGCGTCGATGACCGACTGGGCGAATCCGGCGTTCTCCGCGAGGAACCCGTACCCGGGGTGCACCGCGTCCGCACCGGACTTCGCCGCGACGTCCAGGAGCTTCTCGACGACGAGGTAGCTGTCGCCGGGGGTCGAGCCACCGAGGGCGTATGCCTCGTCGGCCACCTTCACGTGCAGGGCGTCGCGGTCGGGCTCGGCGTAGACGGCGACCGAGCCGATTCCCGCGTCGCGGCAGGCCCGGGCGATGCGTACAGCGATCTCCCCGCGGTTGGCGATCAGCACCTTCGAGATCGGCATGGCCGGAGCCTAACGGGTGCGGACGCAGCGTTTCGGGCGAGCCGCGTCACACCCGCGGGACGCCGCGCAGGACCTTGTCGAGGGTGATCGGGAGGTCCGTCACGCGGGTGCCCGTGGCGTCGAAGACCGCGTTCGCCACCGCCGCGCCCACCCCGGTGATCCCGACCTCGCCCGCACCCACCACGCCCTTGGGCATCGACGGGTCGGCGTCGTCGAGGACGTGGATCGCGATCTCGGGGACGTCCGCGTTGACGGGCACGTGGTAGTCGGCCAGCGAGGCGCTCATGATCCGGCCGGTCCGGGGGTCGATGAGCGTCTCCTCGGTCAGCGCCAGCCCCAGGCCCATCACGATGCCGCCCTTGAGCTGGCTGGACAGGGTCTTGGCGTTGAGCACGCGCCCGACATCGAACGCGCCCACCCAGCGCGTGACGCGGATCTCGCCGGTGTCCCGGTCGACGTGCACCTCGCAGAAGTGCGCGCCGGACGCCGCCCGGACCCAGCGCCGCTGGTCCCGGAGCGTTCGGGCGATGAACCGCACCTGCCCGGCCATCGCTCGCATACCCGAGTCCGCCCCGACCGAGACCTCGACGTGGTCGTGTCCGGTCCGGGCCAGGGCGTCGGCCAGGGGCTCGCCGTCGCGGCCGCCCCACCGGCGCACCCGGCGCCGGATCTGGGTCGCCGCGTCGGCGATGCTGCCGGCGACACTGGCGGACTGCGCCGAACCGCCGGCTCCCGGCGCGATCGGCAGGTCGGTGTCGCCGTACTCGACGCGCACGGCGTCGTAGGGGACGCCGAGCTCGTCGGCCACGACCTGTGCCTGCACGGTGGCGGTGCCCATGCCCATCTCGTGGAACCCGCAGCGCAGCAGGGCGGTGCCGTCCGCGTCGAGCCGCAGGGTGAGGTTGGCGATGAAGATCCAGGCCGGGTGGTAGGCCAGGGCCATCCCGTACCCCACCAGCGTCGAGCCGGTATGCGTCCGTTGCCTTTCGTGCCAACCGAACTCGCGAGCCCCGAGGTCCATGACCTCGCGGATCCGGCGGTGCGAGTACGCCCGCCCGTGCATCGGGGAGACGGTGGGCTCGTTGCGGAGCCGGAGGTCGACGGGGTCGATCCCGAGGTCGTGCGCGAGCTGGTCCATCGCCGACTCCATGGCGAACGAACCCACCGACTCCCCGGGTGCCCGCATGGCGGTGTTGGGCACCAGGTCGAGCTCGACGACCGACGATCGGAGCGCGATGGCCGGCGCGTCGTAGAGCTCGCCGGACGCGCCGACCACCTGGTCGGCGCTGCCCCCCATCGGTGAGTTCCGCATGACCGCCTCGTGGAGCAGAGCGGTCAGCCGACCGTCCGCGGTGGCGCCGAGAGCGACCCGCTGGGCCGTGGGTGACCGGCCGCCCACGGTGCGGTGCACGCCTTCCCGGGTGAGGGCCATCCGGACCGGACGTCCCGTGGAGCGGGCGGCCATGACCGTCAGCAGCGTGCCCGACCAGACGAAGCCCTTGGCGCCGAAACCACCGCCGACGAACGGCGCCAGCACCCGGACCTTCTCCAGCGGCACGCCGAACCGCAGGGCGAGATGCTTGCGGAACCAGTCGATGTTCTGGGCGGTGTCCCAGACGGTGAGGGAGTCGCCGTCCCAGACGGCGGTGGTGGCGTGCGGCTCCATCGCGTTGTGGTTCTGGGTCGGTGTGGTGAACCGGAGGTCCACGCGGTGCGCAGCGCTGGCCAGGGCGGCCTCGGCATCGCCCTTGCGGCCGCTCATGGTCGGCATGCCGAGCGACTGGCTGACCGACGTCGCCCGGCCCTGCTCGGCGGCGAAGTCGACGTGGGCCGGCCGCTCGACGTAGTCGACCTCCACGAGCGAGGCGGCGTACTGGGCCGCCTCCAAGCGGTCCGCGACGACGACCGCCACGGGCTGACCGTCGTAGTAGACCTCGTCGGTGTTGAGGTACGGCACCCGGCTGCCGACCACCATGGTGCTGAGGTCCATGAGGCTGGCCCGACGCGGCGGGGCCAGCTTCGGGGCGTTGTGGTGCGTTAGTACGGCGACCACACCCGGATGCGCCTCCGCCCGCGAGGTGTCGATCCGGCGGATCCGGCCGCGGGCGATCGTGGCGTGGACCAGCACGGCGTGGGCGATGTCCGGGACCTGGTACTCCGCCGAGAACGTCGCCGAGCCGGTCGCCTTCGCCGTTCCGTCGGCGCGGTCGAGCGGGCGGCCGACCCACGGTCCGGTGTCGGCCGGAGCGGCCGTACGGTCGGGTATGCGTGTGGGTGCCGTGGTGGGGACGGCCGAGGCGGCGGTCATACCGGCACCGCCTCGTCCCTCAGCCGGCGCATCACGGCGACCACGGTGCGACGGGTGAGATCCAGCTTGAACTCGTTGCCGGGCAACGGTTCCGCGTCGGCGAGCTCGGCGTTGATCGCCGCGGCGAACGCCTCGTCCGTCGGCTCGGCACCGAAGAGCAGCGACTCGGCGGTCGCGGCCCGCCACGGCTTCGCGGCGACACCCCCGAGGGCCAGCCGCGTCGGTGGTGATCCGGCCGTCGTCGACGCCGCAGGACCGCCGCGACCGAGACCAGGGCGAACGCGTACGAGGCGCGGTCGCGCACCTTGCGGTAGCGCGAGCCGCCGGCGGGGGGCGGCGGGAGGACGACGGCCGTGACCAGCTCGCCGGGGGACAGGACGGTCTCGATCTGCGGCGTCTCACCGGGCAGCCGGTAGAGGTCGGTGACCGCCACCTCGCGGACACCGTCCGACGAGGTGAGCTCGACGCGGGCGTCCAGCGCCGCCAGGGCCACGGCCATGTCGCTCGGATGCACGGCGACGCAGTGGTCGCTGGCCCCCAGCACCGCCGCATACCGGGTGAACCCCTCGCGGGCGGCGCAGCCGGAACCGGGCTCGCGCTTGTTGCAGGCGGTCGTGAGGTCGGTGAAGTAGGGGCAGCGGGTGCGCTGGAGGAGGTTGCCCCCCGACGGTGGCCATCGCGCGGAGCTGTCCCGACGCGCCGGCCAGGACCGCCTGCGACAGCAGGGGGTACCTCGAGTGCGGACGAGGGGGTGGTGGGCCAGGTCGGCGTTCGTGACCACGGCGCCGACACGCAGGCCGCCATCGGCCGTCGCCTCGATCTCGGCCAGCGGCAGGCCGGTGACGTCGACCAGGCTGTCCGGCGTCTCCACGCCGCGCCGGACCAGGTCGACGAGGTTGGTCCCGCCGCCCAGGAACCGCGCGTTCGGGCGCTCGGCGACCAGGCTCACCGCGTGGGCCACGTCGGTCGCCCGCTCGTAGTCGAAGGGCCTCATGCCGACACCTCGGCGGTCTGCTCTCCGACGACCGACTCGATCGCGTCGACGATGCCGTTGTAGGCGCCGCAGCGGCACAGGTTCCCGCTCATCCGTTCGCGGATCTCGTTGCGGGTCAACGCCGTCGGCGAGGCGACGTCATCGGTGACCACGCTGGGCGCGCCGCGCTCGTGCTCGGCGAGCATCCCGATCGCCGAACAGATCTGCCCGGGGGTGCAGTACCCGCACTGGAGCCCGTCGAAGTGGACGAACGCGTCCTGCAGCGGGTGCGGACCCACGCCCTCGATCGTCGTCACGTCCCGGCCGTCGTACTGGACGGCCAGCGCGAGGCAGGACACGATCCGGCGGCCGTCGACCAGGACGGTGCAGGCTCCGCAGGCGCCCTGGTTGCAGCCCTTCTTCGTGCCGGTGAGGTGGAGGTCCTCCCGCAGGGCATCGAGGAGGCTGACCCGCGGCTCGAGCTCCAGCGTGGTGGGCACGCCGTTGACGACGAGCCGGACGGGGCGGGCCGCCGGCGGGGCGGTGGTTTCGGTCATCTGCACGTCTCCGTTTAACGCAACGACGTTCTGTTTGGATGGGCGGTACGCTAACGCAACGTTGTTGCGCTAGCAAGAGGGAGGAGGGTCTGGTGCCGAACGATGTCGCGCCCCCGTTCGTCCGGGCTCGCCGCCCGGAGCACAAGCAACAGCGACGCGAAGCCATCCTCCAGGCGGCCCGCGACCTCGCCCTCCGCCGGGGTGTCCGCACCATCACCCTGGGCGACCTCGCCGATGCCGTCGGCCTGGCCAAGTCCAACGTGGTCCGCTACTTCGGGACCCGCGAGGAGATCTTCGTCGAGCTGTGCAGCGACGAGAGCCTCGTCCTGCGCGACGTGCTCCTGCCCCGGCTCGCCGACGTCACCGAGGAGACCCTCCCGGCGGTGCTCGCGGGCACCCTGATGGAGCACGAGCTGTTCTGCGAGCTGGTCAGCCAGCTCACCACCAACCTCGAGCACAACGTCTCGTACGCGGCGGCCGAGCGACTCAAGATCTCCTCGACGATCGTCATCGGTGAGCTGGCGCAGGCCCTGGCCGCCCGACCGGTCGGGCTCGACCCCGACCAGGCCGCCCTCCTGATCACCGCGACCTCGCAGATCGGGGCCGGCCTGTGGTCCGCCTCCCGGCCGTCCGACGTCGTGCTGGAGGTGTACGCCGCGCATCCCGAGATCGTGCCGAGCGGGTCGGTCCAGGCCACCCTGGAGCGTCTGGTGACCGCGCTGGCCGCCGGCCTGCGGGCGGAGCCGCCGATGAGCGCGGCCGGCGCGGCGCGGCATACGGTAAAGGCATGACCACTGTTCCCACTGTCCCGCTGAACACCCCCACCGGCACGGTCCCGATCCCCCAGCTGGGCTTCGGGGTCTGGCAGGTGCCGGAGGACGAGGTCGTGCCCGCCGTGGCCACGGCGCTCGAGGTCGGCTACGAGCACATCGACACCGCCGCGATGTACGGCAACGAGAGCGGTGTCGGCCAGGCCGTCAAGGACAGCGGCCTCGGCGACAACGTGTGGATCACGACCAAGCTCAACAACAACGCGCACGGGTTCGACCTGGCGATGAAGGCGTTCGACGCCTCGATGGACAAGCTGCAGCGCGAGGTGCTGGACCTCTACCTGATCCACTGGCCGCTCCCGAAGACCGACCGCTACCCCGAGGCGTGGAAGGCCATGCAGGCGCTGCGCGACGACGGCCGGATCACGACGATCGGCGTCTGCAACTTCCAGATCCCGCACCTGCAGCGGCTGTTCGACGAGACCGGGGAGTTCCCGGCGATCAACCAGATCGAGCTGCACCCGTTCCTCGTCCAGCAGGAGCTGCGCGACTTCCACGCGGCCAACGGCATCGTCACCGAGGCGTGGAGCCCGCTGGCCTCCGGCGGCCTCGGCGTGCTCGAGGACGAGACGATCGTCGCGGTCGCCCAGGCGCACGACGTGACCCCGGCGCAGGCCATCCTGCGGTGGCACCTCCAGCTCGGCAACGTCGTCATCCCCAAGTCGGTGACGCCGAGCCGGATCGAGGAGAACTTCGACCTGTTCGGGTTCGAGCTCAGCGACGACGAGGTCGCGCAGATCACCGCCCTCGACCGCAGCAAGCGCACCGGTCCCGACCCGGACCGGTTCAACCCGAGCTGATCGCCGGCCGGGAGGGATACGGTCACCGCGTGGTGACCGAGAACGTCAGGCCGTTGGAACCGGAGGTCCAGCGCGACTTCAGCCGCAGCATGTCCTACGGCGACTACCTCGCGCTGGACCAGCTGCTGTCGGCGCAGCACCCCCGCAGCGAACCACCGCAGCACGACGAGCTGCTGTTCATCGTCCAGCACCAGACCTCGGAGCTGTGGCTCAAGCTGATGCTGCACGAGCTGCGCTCCGCACGGTCGCTCCTCACGACCGACGACCTCGCGCCGGCCCTCAAGCGGCTGGCGCGGGTCAAGCGGATCCAGGAGGTCCTCATCGAGCAGTGGGGCGTCCTCGCGACGCTGACGCCGAGCGAGTATGCGCAGATCCGCCCGTTCCTCGCGACCAGCTCGGGGTTCCAGTCGTGGCAGTACCGTGCCGTCGAGTTCCTGCTCGGCAACAAGAACGTCGAGATGGTGCGGGTGTTCGACCACGACGCCGCGGCGCACGGCCTCCTCGACACGCTGCTGCGGGAGCCGAGCCTCTACGACGAGTTCCTCCGCTACCTCGCCCGTCATGGGTATGCGGTGCCGCCGGCGCTGCTCGACCGGGACTGGACGCTGCCGCATACCCTGAACCCCGAGCTGGTCCACGTCTTCGGTGAGGTGTACGCCGCTCCGGCCGAGCACTGGGGCGTCTACGAGACCTGCGAGGAGCTCGTGGACCTCGAGGACAACATGCAGCTGTGGCGGTTCCGGCACCTCAAGGTCGTCGAGCGCACCATCGGCCACAAGCGGGGGACCGGCGGGTCGAGCGGCGTCGACTTCCTGCGTCGGGCCCTGGACCTGACCTTCTTCCCCGAGCTGTATGCGGTGCGCTCCGAGATCGGCGAGTGACCGGGGCGCGGCAGGGATACCGTCGCCTTTCATGGATGCCGCCTCGGCAGGGTGCCCGGTCCGGAAGCTGACGCCGCCCGGCGAGGCGACCGCCGGGCCGGACGTCGAACGCGTGGTCGGTCCTGACGGCGGCCGGGTCGTGGTCCGCTCCTTCGAGCTGGCGCGGCAGGTGCTGCGCGACGAGGACGGCTACCGCCAGGCCGGGTTCGGCGCCGACAACGTGCGGTCGCAGAGCACCATGCGTCCGCCGATCCTCTACCTCGACGGCCCCGACCATCGCACCCAGCGCCGGGCCTCGGCGCCGTTCTTCACGCCCAAGGCGATCGAGGCCTACCGGCCGATGATGGAGGACCTGGCCGACCGTCTCGTCGCCCAGGTGCGACCCGACCGCGGCACCGACCTGGCCGACCTGGCCATGCGGATGGCGGTCGAGGTGGTCGGCCGCGTCGTCGGCCTCACCCACTCGTCGCTGCCCGGGATGACGAAGCGGCTCAACACGTTCTTCGACGGCGATCCGCTGTCCACGACGTTGTCGGTCCGCGGTCTGCCGCGCCTGCTGCGGACGCATACGGCGACGTTCCGGTTCTACTGGCAGGACGTCAAACCCGCGATCCGCGCGCACCGCAAGGACCCGCGGGACGACCTCATCAGCGCAACCCTGGACCAGGGGTTCAGCGACCTGGAGATCCTCACCGAGGCGATCACCTACGGCGCCGCGGGGATGGTGACGACGCGTGAGCTGATCAGTGTGGGCGCCTGGCACCTCCTCG
>CAVWQU010000039.1:0-30065 GCA_963757225.1 uncultured Actinomycetota bacterium | reverse complement strand
GCCAGACCAGGGCGATGGTCATCTCGCACGCCTCCGACACGGCGACGGTCATCGAGGTGCGGGCGACCGACCGGCCCGGGCTGCTCCACGACATCGGGATCACCCTGTCGCGGGCCTCGCTCAGCGTCCGGAGCGCCCACATCGCGACGTATGCCGGTCAGGCGCTGGACACCTTCTACGTCACGGAGTTCGGCGGCCGTCCCCTGCCGCCGGCCCGGGTGGCGCAGGCGGTCTCGATGATCATCGACACCTGCGACGGCGAGTAGGCGCTGGCGTCGCCCGCATACGCACGCGGTTAGGCTTTCCTGGTGTTCAACTCCCTGTCCGACCGGCTGACCGCGACCTTCAAGGGCCTTCGCGGCAAGGGTCGGCTCTCCGAGCACGACGTCAACGTGGCGCTGCGCGACATCCGCATGGCGCTGCTCGACGCGGACGTCGCGCTGCCGGTCGTCAAGCAGTTCGTCTCGTCGGTGCGCGAGCGGGCTCTGGGCGAGGAGGTCAGCCAGGCGCTGAACCCCGCCCAGCAGGTCGTCAAGATCGTCAACGAGGAGCTCGTCGGGATCCTCGGTGGCGAGACCCGGACGCTGCGATTCGCCAAGACCCCGCCGACCGTGATCATGCTGGCCGGCCTCCAGGGCTCGGGTAAGACGACGCTGGCCGGGAAGCTGGGCTACTGGCTGAAGGGCCAGGGGCATACCCCGCTGCTCGTTGCGGCGGACCTCCAGCGGCCCAACGCCGTCACCCAGCTGGTCGTCGTCGGCGAGCGGGCCGGCGTGCCGGTGTACGCGCCGGAGCAGGGCAACGTCGGCGGCCACGACGCCGTGCTCGGCTCGGGTGAGGGGACGCGCTCGTTCGGCGACCCGGTCTCGGTGGCCCGCGCGGGCATCGCGGAGGCGCGCAACCGGCAGTACGACGTGGTCATCGTCGACACCGCCGGCCGGTTGGCGGTCGACGAGGCGCTGATGGCCGAGGCCGCGGACATCCGCGCGGCCATCCAGCCGGACGAGGTCCTGTTCGTCATCGACGCGATGATCGGGCAGGCGGCGGTCGAGACGGCGCAGGCGTTCCAGGAGGGCGTCGACTTCACCGGCGTGGTCCTGTCCAAGCTCGACGGCGACGCCCGTGGTGGCGCGGCGCTGTCGGTCGCCTCGGTGACGGGGCGGCCGGTGATGTACTCGTCGATCGGCGAGGGCGTCAAGGACTTCGAGGTGTTCCACCCCGACCGGATGGCCGGGCGGATCCTCGACATGGGCGACGTGCTGACGCTCATCGAGCAGGCCGAGAAGGCGTTCGACCGCAGCCAGGCCGACGAGATGGCGCGCAAGTTCCTCGCCGAGGAGGACTTCACCTTCGACGACTTCCTCCAGCAGATGTCGGCCATCAAGAAGATGGGCTCGCTCAAGGCGATGCTCAAGATGATGCCGGGCATGCAGGGGATGCGGGACCAGCTCGACTCGCTCGACGAGAGGGAGTTCGACCGCGTCGAGGCGATGGTCCGGTCGATGACCCCGTTCGAGCGGAGCCACCCGAAGCAGATCGACGGCTCGCGCCGGGCCCGGATCGCTCGCGGTTCTGGCGTGACCGTCTCTGAGGTGAACCAGCTGCTGGAGCGGTTCCGCGAGGCGCAGAAGATGATGAAGTCGCTCGCCCGCGGTGGCGGTGGTGGCCTGCCCGGGATGCCGGGGATCCCGGGTACCGGCCGGAAGGGCGGCGGGCGTGGCGCTCCGCCTCCGCAGCGGCGCAAGTCCAAGAGCGGGAACCCCGCCAAGCGGGCCGCCGAGGAGCGGGCGGCGGCCGAGAAGTCGGCGGCCGCACGGTCGGCCGGCGCCGGCTCGGCGTTCGGGATTCCTGCGGCGGCCAAGGGTGGCGACGGCGCGTCCCAGTTCGACGAGCAGGACCTGCCGGCCGGCTTCGAGAAGTTCCTGGGCGGCCGCTGACGTCACGTCGCCCTCGCGCGCTGAGCGAGTGGGTCAGAGTGCGCGTCAGGGTGCGTCTGGTGCTGTCAGGGCGACACCAATCGCACTCTGACGCGCACCGTGACGGGCCAGAGTTGCCGTCGGCGGCTCAGACTGGTCGTCCACATGGTCCGTCCGCGACGCCACTTCATCCACCAACAACCGACGAGTCTGGATAAGCGCCTCGACGTCGGTCACTGTGGCGCCATGGACCTTCCGACGGATCTCCTCCCCCTTGCTCGCAACCAGAGCGGAGTCGTTTCACGGGTTCAGCTCCTCCGATCAGGCGTTTCCCGCGCCGAGGTTCGCTGGCAGCTGGGGCGCGCGTGGAGGCTGCTGCTGCCGGGAGTCATCCTGCTCTCGCCGAGTCTGCCCACTGGGCCGCAGAGACACATAGCGGCCCTCCTGTATGCCGGTCCGGAGAGCTGGCTCTCGGGACCGACCGCCCTCCATCTGCACGGTGGGCCTGCGGCGCGGGCGAGTCGTCGAGTCCACGTCCTCGTTCCACCCACCCACCGGTCGCGTGACGTCGCTTGGCTCACGATCCGACGTAGCAGCTTCACCGACGAGCGCGTCGTCGAACGCGGTCCGCTTAGGTTCTCGTGCCTGCCGCGAGCACTGGTGGACGCAGCCGCGATATCTCCGGACGAGTCCGAGTGTCGAGCGTTGATCATCGAGGCTGTCCAGCGACGGCTGGTTCGGCTGGACGATGTCAGCCACTGGATCGAGGCTCGGCGGCCGAATGGCAAGGTGCGTCTGCGCCGGGCGCTGGCGGAGGCGGCAGCTGGCGCCTGGTCCGTTCCCGAGGCCGATCTGGCCCGCCTGCTGTCGCGCTCGTCGACGCTCCCCGCCGCGTGGCTCAACCCGGAGCTCCACGACCGCGACGGCGGCCGCCTGACGACGCCGGACCTGTGGATCGACGATGTCGCCATGGCGGTCATGGTGCACAGCCGGAGGTTTCATTCCGGCTTCCTCGACTGGGAGTCCACGGTGGACCACGACTCGGACCTCTCGGCCACCCGGGTCGTGGTGGTTGGAGTCGCGCCCGAGGCACTCGCGCGCGACCCGGCTCGCGTCCTGCAGCGGATCGAGAGCGCCTACGTCACCGCTCGCCGCTCCGGCCGGCGCGCGGACGTGGTGGCCACGCCGCGCATCGTGTCTGCGGGCGGGGCGCTCCGTTCTCGGCTGCTCCTTGCCGAGCCGTCGCGGGTGAGCTCGTGAGCCCTGCTCGCGGTCGGCCGGGTCAGGCGCGGAGGCCGAGCCAGAGGCCCAGGGCGGCGACGCATACCGTCACGACCAACGTGCCGGCCCCGTTGAGCAGGGCCAGGCCCATCCGTCGCTGCTCGACCAGGCGAACCGTCTCGAACGACGCCGTGCTGAACGTCGTGTACCCCCCGCAGAACCCGGTTCCCACCACCAGCCGAAGGTCCTCGGGCACCGCGTGCGCCAGGGTCAGCCCGGTCACGACCCCCAGCACGAACGAGCCCGTCACGTTGATCAGCACGGTCCCGACCGGGAACGAGACCGACACCCGCGACCGCACCAGGCCGTCGAGCACGAACCGGGCCACCGCCCCCACCCCGCCGGCGAGGGCCACCCAGAGGAGGGTCATCCCGGCACCCCATGACGCGCGGCCGCCGCCCAGATCCCCAGCGACGTCGCCAGGAACCCGACCACGACGGTGCCCAGCGCGTACGCGAGCGCCACCGCCGCGTACCCGTCGCGCAGCAAGAGATTGGTGTCGACGGCCAGCGTGCTGTACGTCGTGAACGCCCCCAGGAACCCGGTCCCCAGCAGCAGCCGAAGTCGTTGCCGCACACCGACATCCGGACCGCGCCGCGCCAGGGACTCGAGGAGCGCACCGAGCACGAAGGCACCCACGACGTTCACGCCGAACGTCGCTGCCGGCCACGGCCCCCACGGCCCGACCACCTCGCCGACGACGTAGCGTGCCGCCGTGCCCAGCACGCCCCCGACGAAGACCAGCCCCACCCCCGCTCCCGTCAGGTGCAGCGACGGCCGGTCGGGGTCGAGGGGCAGCTCGGGACGCGCGTCAGCCATGGCGATCAGCGAGCGTATGCCAGCCAGAACCCGGTCCCGTAGGTTGCCTCCATGGCCGACGTCCTCCACCTCACCGGTCCGGTCCTCGTCGGGCCCGACGACGTCCGTTCCGAGGCCTGGGTGGTCGACGGGCGGGTGACCTTCACCCCGCCGTCCGCCGCCGCCCAGACCGTGGCCGGATGGGTGCTGCCCGGTCTCGTCGACGCGCACTGCCACGTCGGTCTCGGCCCCGACGGCGCCGTCGACGAGGCGACGTCGGAGCAGCAGGCGCTGGCCGATCGCGACGCCGGGACGCTGCTGATCCGCGACGCCGGCACCCCCGTCGACACGCACTGGGTCGACGACCGCGACGACCTGCCGCGGATCGTCCGCGCCGGCCGGCACATCGCCCGGGCCCGCCGCTACCTGCGGGGGTTCGCCCACGAGGTCGAGCCGGAGGACGTCGTCGCGTACGTCCGCCAGGAGGCGCGGCGCGGCGACGGATGGGTCAAGCTGGTCGGCGACTGGATCGACCGCGACACCGGCGACCTGTCTCCGTCCTTCCCGCGCGAGACCGTCGTCGCCGCCGTCGCGGCCGCGCACGAGGAGGGCGCCCGGACGACGGCCCACTGCTTCGGTGAGGAGTCGCTCCTGGACTTCGCCGCGGCGGGGACCGACTGCATCGAGCACGCCTGCGGGCTCCAGCCGGAGTCCATCGCCCAGTTCGCCGCCCAGGGGATCGCCATCGTGCCGACCCTCATCAACATCGCGCGGCTGCCGGAGATGGCGGCGCCGGGCCAGGACAAGTTCCCCGCCTACTACGCGCACATGATCGACCTGCACCGGCGGCGCTACGAGACGGTGGCCGCGGCGCACGACGCCGGTGTGCCCATCTACCTCGGCACCGATGCCGGTAGCAGCCTTCCGCACGGGCTGGTCGCCGAGGAGGCCGCCGAGCTCGTCGCCGCGGGGCTGTCGACCGTCGAGGCCCTGTCCGCCGGGACGTGGGCGGCGCGCGAGTGGCTCGGTCGACCGGGCATCGAGGAGGGCGCCTCGGCGGATCTCGTGGTGTACGAGGCGGATCCGCGCGCCGACATCAGGGTCCTCGCCGCGCCGCAGGCCGTCGTGCTGCGGGGGCAGACGGTGTGACCGAGCCGCGACCGCTGCGCGCCGACGGGGATCGCGTGTGGGTGGCCACGGCGACCGAGGCGGACGTCGACCCCTACATCCGTGCCACGCTCCAGTCGTCCCGCCGGTTGCGCGAGTGGAACCCGGTCGACCCCTACGGTCTCCCGTCCCTCCTGCGAGCGGCGTCCGGCTACCACCGGACCCTGCTCATCCATGCGCGGCAGGCCGAGGGCGACCACGACCTCGTCGGAAAGGTCAACGTCACCAACGTCGTTCGCGGCCGCGCCCTCAGCGGGACCCTGGGGTACGACGCCTTCGACCCGTATGCGGGTCGCGGGCTGTTCGCCGAAGGACTCCGGCTCGTCGTCGACGTCGCCTTCACCCAGGAGCCGCGTGGTCTAGGCCTACATCGGCTCGAGGCCAACGTCCAGCCGGGCAACGTCCGCTCCGCCGGTGTGCTGCGGGGCATCGGTTTCCGGCGGGAGGGGTTCTCGCCCTCCTACCTCTTGATGCCCACCAGCCGTGGCTCCGACGAGTGGCGAGACCACGACCGGTATGCGGTGACGCGCGCCGAGTGGCCGGCGGACCCGTGGCCTCCGTCCGCCGATCCGCGGGTCGTCGTCCTGGTCAACGGCGTGCCCGGTTCGGGGAAGACGACCCTGGCCCGCCGGCTGGCCGCCGAGCTCGGCGTTCCGCTCTTCAGCAAGGACATCGTCAAGGAGGCGGTCGCCGACCACCTGCCGGACGGCCTCGCCGCCGCGATCGGCGGGAGCGGGTCACGGCTGGGGGCAGGGGCGAGCGAGGCGCTGTGGGCCCTGCTCGCCCAGAGCCCGGTGGGCGGTGTCGTGGAGAGCTGGTTCCACCCGGAGGACGGGATACACGTCCGGCGAGGCCTGTACCGGGCCGGGCTGACGGCGGAGAGCGTGCCCGAGGTCTGGTGCCAGGTGCCGGTCGAGCTGGCTCGCGAGCGGTACGAGGGGCGCGGCACCCGCGGCGAACGGCACGTCGTCCATGGGGAGCAGGTGGGTCTCGAGGCGATGTGGGCCGAGCTGGCCCGCTCCGCGCGTCCTCAGCGGATGGGACCGCTGTTCACCGTGGACACGACCCGCCCACTCGGCGACCGGGAGGTCGGCCGGCTGGCGCTCGGCCTCCGAGCGAACCCGGCCTGAGTCGGACGCGCTCCGGCCCCAGCCGCCGTCCGGACGGCCAGAATGGCGTCCGTGGACATCTCGGCCCGGACGGACTATGCGGTCCGGGCGCTGCTGACCCTGGCCGCCGCCGAACGAGACCGGGAGAGCGCCGAGCACGACGCGCTGCCCGCCGTCTCGGTGGACGTCCTCGTGCGCGAGCAGGGGCTGCCCCGCAAGTTCCTCGAGGCGATCGTCGCCGACCTGCGCCGCGGCGGGCTGGTCACCAGCCGCCGCGGCCCGACCGGGGGCTACACGCTGGCCCGGCCGGCCGACCAGATCTTCCTCGGCGACGTCTTCCGGACCGTCGACGGTCCGCTCGCCGAGGTGCGCGGGCTGCGGCCCCACGAGACCGCATACACCGGAGCCGCCGAGCACCTGCCGGTCGTGTGGGTCGCCGTCCGGGCCAGCCTGCGACGTGTCCTGGACGAGACGTCGTTGGCCGACGTCCTCGACGGACGGCTGCCCGCTCACGTCGAGGAGCTGGCGGCCGCCCCCGACGCGTGGCACAACCGCTGAGTGGTCGGGACCGGGCCGGGGGTCTGGCAGAATGGTGGGCTGTACCCGTCCGGGTGGGTTCGTGTGAGCACGAGCCGCGCCCGGGACGCCTACCCCCCGAGCGTCGGCTCCCCGCGCGATCCTGTGCGGTCTCGCCGCGTTCACCGAGAGAGAAGAGACCACCGACGTGGCCGTCAAGATTCGTCTGAAGCGCATGGGCAAGATCCGCGCTCCGTTCTACCGCGTCGTCGTCATGGACTCGCGCACCAAGCGCGACGGCCGGGCGATCGAGGAGATCGGCAAGTACCACCCCACCGCCGAGCCGTCGGTCATCGAGATCGACTCCGACCGCGCGCAGCACTGGCTGAGCTCCGGCGCCCAGCCGACCGAGGCCGTCGCCGCGCTGCTGAAGGTGACCGGCGACTGGCAGAAGTTCAAGGGGCTCCCGGGCGCCGAGGGCACCCTCAGGGTGGCCGAGTCCAAGAAGTCCAAGAAGGAGCTCTACGAGGCTGCGGTCGCCGCCGCCGGTGGCTCGAGCCTGGACGTCAAGGACACCCCGGCCCGCAAGAAGGCCGCTCCGGCCAAGGCTGCCGCTCCGGCGAAGACCGCCGAGGCTCCCGCTGCGCCGGCTGCCGAGGCTCCCGCTGAGCCAGCCGAGGCTCCCGCTGCGCCGGCTGCCGAGGCTCCGGCTGAGGCCGCCGAGGCTCCGGCTGAGGCCGCCGCGGCTCCGACCGCCGAGCCCGCTCCCGTCGCCGGTGACACCGACTCCGGTGCCGCGGCGGCCGAGAGCACCGACACCAGCGACGACCCGGCGGCGACCACGGCCGACGCCGAAAAGTCCGAGTCCTGACCGTGCTCGAAGAAGCCCTGGAACACCTGGTCAAGGGCATCGTCGACCACTCCGAGGACGTCGTGGTCCGGCGCAAGGAGCTGCGTCGCGGCGAGCTGCTCGAGGTCCGGGTGCACCCCGACGACCTCGGCCGCGTCATCGGCCGCTCCGGCCGCACCGCGAGCGCGTTGCGGACGGTCGTCGGCGCGCTGGCCGGTGGCGGCCAGGTCCGGATCGACATCGTCGACACCGACCGCGACCGCTGACCCCGCTTCCAGACGTCCGTTGTTGCCGGTTTCCGGCGGCTGAGCCCGCCGGAACCGGCAACAACGACGGTCTGGAAGCGCGACGCCGGCTGAGAGGATCGATGCCGTGAGCGAGCCCGGGACCGATGACGAGGTCGTCGTCGCCCGCATCGGCAAGCCGCACGGGCTGCGCGGCGAGGTCACCGTCCAGCTGCACACCGATGACCCCGAGACCCGTTTCGCCGTCGGAACCACCATCGCGACCCAGGCGACCGCCGGGAGCGGGGTACCGCGGACGCTCACCATCCGGTCGACCCGCGTCCACCAGGGGGTCTGGCTGCTCGGGTTCGACCAGATCCCCGACCGGACCGGCGCCGAGTCGCTACGCGGCACCCGGCTCGTGGTCGACGCCGCCGAGCTCGTCCGCGCCGCCGACGACGACACCGAGGGCTGGTACGAGGACGAGCTGCGCGGCCTCACCGTCCTGACCCGCGACGGCACCCGCCTCGGCGAGGTGACGCGGCTCGAGCTGGGCGCCGCCCAGGACCTCCTCGTGGTCGCCCTCGACGGCGGCGGTGACGCGTACCTGCCGTTCGTCGAGGCGATCGTCCCGGAGGTGGACCTCGAGGGCGGCCGAGTCGTCGTCGACCCGCCGGACGGCCTGCTGGAGCTCAACGCGTGACCGGTATGCGGGTCGACGTCGTGTCGATCTTCCCGGACTACCTCGGGCCGCTGGACCTGTCCCTCATCGGCAAGGCTCGGCGCGACGGGCTTCTGGACCTTCGGGTCCACGACCTGCGCGACTTCACGCACGACCGGCACCGCACCGTCGACGACTCCCCGTACGGCGGCGGCGCCGGCATGGTCATGCGTCCCGAACCGTGGGGTGAGGCCCTGGACGCGATCGTCGCCTCGGGAGACGGCACGCCGCATCTTGTCGTCCCGAGCCCGGCGGGTCAGCCGTTCACGCAGCGGATGGCCCAGGAGCTGGCCGGCGAGCCGTGGCTGGCCTTCGCCTGCGGCCGCTACGAGGGCATCGACGAGCGCGTGGTGGAGGACGCCGCCGCCCGGATGCCCGTGTCGCTCGTCTCGCTCGGCGACTACGTCCTCAACGGGGGGGAGGTCGCCGTCCTGGCGATCGTCGAGGCCGTCGCCCGGCTCCTGCCCGGCGTGATCGGGAACGCCGAGTCCCTGGTGGAGGAGTCGCACGAGGACGGCCTGCTCGAGTACCCCGTCTACACCAAGCCCCCCGTCTGGCGCGGCCGCGAGGTCCCGCCGGTGCTGCTCTCCGGCGACCACGGGGCCATCGCCGCCTGGCGTCAGGAGCAGCGGGTCGCCCGTACCGCCGACCGCCGCCCCGACCTCGAGCACGCGTCGGCGGCCCTCGTCGCCGACGCCTTGGACGTCCGGCCCGCCCAGCCGGCCGACGCGGCGGAGCTCGCCGTCCTCCAACGGGCCTGCTGGGTCTCCGAGGCCGTGGCGAACGCGACGCTGGACATCCCGGCCCTCGCAGAGGACGCCGACGAGGTCCGCCGCAGCTTCACGCAGTGGCAGACCTGGGTGGTCCGCAGCGCCGGCCGCCTCGTCGGCTCCGTGCGCGCTCGGGTCTCGGCCGACGTCCCGGGGCAGTGGGAGATCGCCCGGCTGATGGTCGCCCCGGACCTCCAGGGCCGCGGGCTGGGACGGGCCCTGCTCGCGTACGCGGAGGCGGCGGCTCCGACCGGCACCCGCCGGTTCTGGATCAACACCGGAACCCGGAGCACGGCCAACCTGCGGCGTTACCGGCGAGCGGGCTACCGCGCCCGACCGGGCGAGGGGCGGTTCCCGGGGACCGTCGACCTGGTCAAGACGATTTCGTGACCGGGCTCCGCCTCTGGCAGAATCGGTGGTTGCGTCCGGCACCAGACGCGCCCCTGCCACAGGGGGAGCTCACCCGCGAGCAGGTATGCGGGTGGACGAGGCCGGCCGGTACGCATACCCCCGTTCGTCATCCGACGACCTGAACCAGCCCGTGGTGACCTGTGGCACCCGAGAAAGCGACACGCCATGCACAAGCTCGACGCGCTCGACCAGGCCTCCCTCCGATCCGACATCCCGGCGTTCCGCGCCGGTGACACCGTCAAGGTGCACGTCAAGGTCGTCGAGGGCACCCGCTCCCGCATCCAGGTCTTCCAGGGCATCGTGATCCGCCGTCACGGCGGCGGCATCGGCGAGACGTTCACGGTCCGGAAGGTGTCCTTCGGCGTCGGCGTCGAGCGGACCTTCCCGCTGCACACCCCGATCATCGACAAGATCGAGGTCGTCACCCGGGGCGACGTCCGGCGCGCCAAGCTGTACTACCTGCGCGACCTGCGCGGCAAGGCCGCGAAGATCAAGGAGAAGCGCGACACCATCCCGGCGGGCAAGGGCAAGGGCCGGACCCCGGCCGCGAGCGCCGGCGCGGCAGGGACCGGATCATCGACCGGATCGTCGTCCGCTTCCCCGACCGCCTCCTCCACCGCGGAGTGACCCCCGGCGAGCCCGGCACCGACCCGGTGCCGGGCTCTGCGGTGTCCGCCCAGGCACACCGTGGCGGACCGCATACCGACGACCACGCGGGCGGCCGGTGGTGGCTCTACGTCGTCCTCGGCATCGTGCTCGTGGTCCTGCTGCGGGCCTTCGTCGTGCAGTCGTTCTCCGTGCCGAGCGGGTCCATGGAGCCGACCATTGAGCCGGGCGACCGGATCCTCGCGAACCGGCTGGTCCGCGGCGACGACGTCCACCGCGGCGACATCGTCGTGTTCGACGGCACCCGGGCCTTCCCGGAGAGCGGCGAGGAGCCCTCGTCCAACGCCCTTGCGACCTGGGGCCGCACCCTCGCCGGCGCCCTGACGCTCGACACCGGGACCGACTACGTCAAGCGGGTCATCGGGCTGCCGGGCGACCGGGTGACCTGCTGCGACGCCTCCGGACACCTCCAGGTCAATGGCGTCGGGGTCGACGAGCCCTACCTCATGCCCGGCGACGCTCCGAGCGACCTCACCTTCGACGTTCTCGTCCCGGCAGGTCACCTGTGGGTCATGGGCGACCACCGCAGCGCGAGCGGCGACTCCCGTTCGTATCTCGGTCGGCCGGGGGGCGGCATGGTCCCGGAGGGTGAGGTGATCGGTCAGGCGACGGTGCGATACTGGCCGCCCGGCCGGCTCGGCTCCCTCGGGGGCCCCGGTCCGTTGTCCACCGTCCCATCGCCTGCCGGAGCTGGTTCGTGACCTCAACCACAACGTTCGTGGCGCTCACCGCCCACGTTCCCGCGACCCCCGCGGGGTGGGCATGAGCGAGGAGACCGCTGAACAGCGGCTCCGTCGCATCGCCACGACGGGGGCCACCGAGACCGCGCACGCGCGGGAGCAGGGCGACCCCTACCGCGAGCAGCGTCGCGACCCCCGCTCGGAGCCGGCGGCAGACCCGCGCGCCGGGCACCGTCCCGAGCCCGACGGCTCCGACGGCTCCGACGGGGACGACTACGACGACGAGGACGACTACGAGGAGTCGGGGTCGTTCCTGCAGAACGTCTGGGGCGGGATCAAGGAGATCCTCATCATCGCCGTGATGGCGCTGGTCCTGTCGTTCATCGTCAAGACCTGGCTGATCCAGGCCTTCTACATCCCGTCCGGCTCCATGGAGAACACCCTGGTCCGCGACGACCGCGTCATCGTCAGCAAGCTCACGCCGGGTCCGTTCGACCTCAACCGGGGCGACATCGTCGTGTTCAAGGACCCCGGCAACTGGCTGGGGACCATCCCGCAGACCGACGCGGGCGGCACCCGCGAGTCGGTCAAGCGGGCCATGCAGTTCATCGGACTGCTGCCCGACGACTCCGACGACCACCTCATCAAACGGGTCATCGGCATGCCCGGCGACCACGTGGTGTGCTGCGACAAGGACGGTCAGCTGACGATCAACGGGGTCTCGATCACCGAGCCCTACATCAAGCCGGGCGACACCCCCGGCGGCGGCAAGGCCAGCTTCGACATCACCGTGCCCCCGGGCCGGGTGTGGGTGATGGGCGACCACCGCAGCGACTCCAGCGACTCGCGGTTCCACGACGACGGCACCGGGGCGACCGGATCGGTCCCCATCGAGGACATCACCGGTCGCTCCGTGATGATCGTCTGGCCCATCGACCACGTGAAGTGGCTGTCGGTGCCCGAACGCGTCTACTCCGACGTCCCACCCGCCTCGGGCCAGCCGGCCCCCACACCCGCGTCCACGGGCGCCACCGGCTGAGTGGTCGTCACTCGGTCGAAGAAGCCCTCGCTGCGCGTCGAGCGCGCGTTGCAGCGGGACGGGCATCGGGTGCTCGCCGGCATGGACGAGGTCGGCCGGGGGGCGCTCGCCGGTCCGGTGTCGGTCGGGGTGGTGGTCATCGACGAGACCTGCCGATCGGCCCCGGTCGGGGTCAAGGACTCCAAGCTGCTGACCCCGCTGGCCCGGGGCCGGATGGTCCGGCCGATCCAGCGCTGGGCCCGTGCCTATGCGGTGGGCCACTCCTCGCCCGCCGAGATCGACGAGGTCGGGATCATGGGCGGGCTCCGGTTGGCCGGTATGCGCGCGCTCGCCTCGGTCGCGGCGGCCGGCGTGGTCCCCGACCTGGTGATCCTCGACGGGAACCACGACTGGCTCACGCCGCCGGACGAGCTGGGCCTGCTGGCCTTCGCTCACGAGGGGGCGCCCTCGGTGCCTCCGGTGACGACGATGATCAAGGCCGACATGAAGTGCTCGTCGGTCGCCGCCGCCTCGGTGATCGCCAAGGTGGAGCGGGACGGCCTCATGGTCTCGCTCGACGCCGACCACCCCCTCTACGGGTGGGCGGTCAACAAGGGCTACGCCGCGCCCGAGCACATGCTCGCGCTCGAGGCGCACGGACCGTGCGTCCAGCACCGCCGCTCGTGGCGCCTGCCCGGGATGCCGAGCCTCGAGGAGCTGCTGGACGGCGGAGTGGTAGAACTGAGCGCGCTGGACGTTCGTGAACACGGGTCCGAGGAGTCGACGGGATGAGCTGGCGATGAGTTCTGAGGATCTCGAGAAGTACGAGACCGAGATGGAGCTCCAGCTCTATCGCGAGTATCGCGACGTCGTCTCGCTGTTCTCTCACGTCGTGGAGACGGAGCGTCGGTTCTACCTGTGCAACCAGGTCGACATGAAGGTCCGCGGGGACGGCGGCGAGGTGTTCTTCGACGTGACGATGCACGACGCGTGGGTGTGGGACATCTACCGACCGGCCCGTTTCGTCAAGACGGTCCGCGTAGTGACGTTCAAGGACGTCAACATCGAGGAGATCCCCAAGTCCGACCTCGAGCTGCCCTCGTAGCTCAAGGGGTTCGGCGGCTCGACGGTTCGAGCCGCGTCGGCGGCCGCTGGTAGCGTCCCCCGGTCATACGGGGGGACGTGCGGTCGTCCACATGGTCTGCGCCGTTCGCCCCACGGTCCACAGCCGGCCGGCGGGGTGGTGCGTCGACGCCTACCGCCCGGCACCGTGGGCGCATGGATCGATCGGGAGCCGTCACCGCCGGGATGCCGTGGCACACCGCGCGCGGGCTGGGTGACTACGGCGAGCGGATGGCCGCGCGGTATCTCAGCGAGCACGGCCTCCACGTCCTCGACCGCAACTGGCGGTGCGAGCTCGGCGAGATCGACATCGTCGCCCGCGACGGCGGCTGCCTCGTGGTCGTCGAGGTCAAGGCCCGGCGCAGCACGACGTTCGGCCAGCCCATCGAGGCGGTCGACCACCGCAAGCTGGCTCGGCTCCGACGCCTCGCGGCCGCCTGGCTGGCGGACCGCCGAGCCACGGGCGGCACGGTCACGGGCGTCGCCGGCATCCGCGTCGACGTCGTCGGCGTGCTGCGACCCCGGCGAGGACCCTGCCGGATCGAGCACGTCGTCGGAGCGGTGTCATGACGCTGGGGCGCACTCGCGCGGTCGGGCTACGGGGGATCGTGGGCTTCCTCGTCGACGTGGAGGTCGACGTCGCGTCCGGCCTGCCGCTGTTCAGCGTCGGCGGCTGCCCCGACGGCGCGTGTGCGCAGGCTCCGGACCGCGTCAAGGCCGCGGCCGCCAACTCCGGCCACCCGATCCCGTTGCGCCGCGTCATCGTCAACCTCTCGCCGGCGTCCATCCCGAAGGTCGGCTCCGGGTTCGACCTGGCCATCTGCGTCGCTGCCCTCGTCGCGAGCGAGACGATCCCTCCCGACGTCGTCCGACACGTCGTCCACATCGGCGAGCTGGGGCTCGACGGGTCGGTGCGACCGGTTCCCGGCGTGCTCCCTCTCGTCCTCGCCGCCGCCCGGAAGGGCGTCCGCCACGTGGTCGTCCCGCTCGCCAACGCGGCCGAGGCCCGCCTCGTCCCCGGTATACGGGTCCACCCGGTCGAGACCCTCGACGAGCTCGTCAGCCGGTATGCGGCGCTCCACCGTGGAGACGTCCCCGCACCGGTGCCGGAGCCTCCCGCACGCCCCGTCGCTACGCCGCCCGCCCCCGACCTGGCCGAGGTCGTCGGACAGCTCGAGGCTCGCCGCGCCCTGGAGGTCGCTGCTGCGGGAGGGCACCACCTCTACCTCGTGGGTCCGCCCGGCGGCGGCAAGACCATGCTCGCCGAACGCCTGCCCGGCCTGCTACCGGAGCTCGACGATGCCCAGGCCATGGAGGTCACCGCGATCGCGTCGGTGCTCGGTCGGGTCGGCCCCCAGGCCGCCCTGGAGCGCCGGCCGCCGTTCGTCGCCCCGCACCACGGCGCCTCCCCGGTCGCCGTCATCGGCGGTGGCTCCGGCCGGGTCCTCCCCGGGGCGGTGACCCAGGCGCACCACGGGGTGTTGTTCCTCGACGAGGCACCAGAGTTCCAGTCGTCGGTCATCCAGGCGCTGCGCCAGCCGGTCGAGTCGGGTGAGGTCGTGGTCTCGCGCGCGGCCGGCCGGCACCGGTTCCCCTGCCGGTTCCAGCTGGTCCTGGCCGCCAACCCATGCCCGTGCGGATTCGGCTTCGGCAAGGGGATCCGCTGCCGCTGCTCGTCCATCCGGCTGTCCCAGTACCAGAACCGGCTCAAGGGACCGGTCCTCGACCGGGTCGACATCCAGGTGTTCGTCCCGGCGCCCTCGAAGGCGGCGCTCCTCGGCGCGGTCGGGGAGTCGAGCGCCGAGGTCGCCGAACGGGTGGTGGCGGCTCGTCGGCGCCAGTCCGAGCGGTGGACCGGCACGTCCTGGCGGCTCAACGGTCATGTGCCCGGACCCCTGCTGCGCGGTGGCCGGCTACGGCTGCCCTTCCAGGTCACCTCGTCTGTGGACGCGGCGCTGGATCGCGGCCTGCTGACCATGCGGGGCTACGACCGCTGTCTGCGACTGGCCTGGACCCTGTGCGACCTCCGGGGCGCCGACCGGCCCGACTCCGACGACGTCGGTCGCGCTCTCGCGCTGCGCCTTCCCGACGAGCGGGTGGCCGCATGAGCGCCGCCGCGACCCCGTCCGAGGCGGCCGCCGTGACGCGGGCCGAACGCGGCGCCCGCGCCTCGTGGTCGCGGATCGCGGAGCCCGCCGACGAGCGGGCGTTCGCCCTGGTCGCCGAGCATGGCGCGGTCGACGCCCTGCGGCTCGTGCTCTCGGACGACGACCGGGTTCCCGAGGTGTTTCGTCTGCGGGCGGGCCGGTTCGGCGTCGACGCCGAACCGAGTGCCCAGCTGGCGGCGGCGCGAGCGATCCAGGCGACGGTCGTCTGCCCCGGGGATCCGGAGTGGCCCGCCCGGTTGGACGACCACCCGGTGCCGCCGCTGTGCCTTTGGGTGCTGGGGAACCCGGACCTCGCGATGCTGGCGGACCGGTCGGTGTCGGTCGTGGGGGCGCGCAGCAGCACCGGCTACGGAGACACGGTGGCGAGCGGTCTGGGGTCCGGGCTCGCCGAACGGGGCTGGACGGTGGTGTCGGGCGCCGCGTTCGGGATCGACGCTGCCGCCCATCGGGGAGCGCTGTCGGTCGACGGCGCGACGGTGGCGGTGGTGGCCGGGGGCGTCGACCGGCCCTACCCGCTGGCTCACACGACGCTGCTGGCGCGGATCGCCGAGGTCGGAGCGGTCGTCGCCGAGGTGGCACCGGGCATGGCACCGACACGTCCACGGTTCCTGCTGCGCAACCGGCTCATCGCGGCGATGTCGCGCGGCGTGGTCGTGGTCGAGGCGGCCCTGCGGTCCGGTTCGCTCAACACCGCCCGTACGGCGGCGGAGATCGGCCGACCGGTCGGCGTGGTACCCGGACCGGTCACCTCGATGATGTCGTCGGGCTGTCACCAGGCTCGGCGGGACGGCTTGGCCGAGATCGTCACCGACGTGGACGAGGTCATCGACCTCGTCGGCGACTTCGGGGTCGACGCCGCCCCACGCCGCAGCGCCGAGCCGCTGCTTGCCGACCTCCTCGACCCGGCCGACGCCGTGGTCCTCGCGTCGGTGCCCGTGCGCCGTGCCCAGAGTGCGCTGGACATCGCGGTCACCGCCGCAGTGCCGGTCGGCGCGACCGCTGCCGCGCTGGGCCGGCTCCAGCTGCAGGGGTTCGTCCGGCGGGACGGCGACGGCTGGCGGAAGGCGGTGACGAGGGTGAGCTGACCTGCGCTGGCGAAGCCCGGGCGGCTCGGGATTCGGCGGCGCGCGGAGGCGGTCGTTGTGCGGACCTCCCGCGTTTGTCACGGTGGCCACGTGACGGTTTCGGCGGCGAGGGCGGGAAGCACGCCGGCGACCGGCGTCGACCCGATCGACCGGGTCGACCTGGTCGAACGGATCGACCGGGACGACCGGGTGGAGCCGGTCGGCACGCGGACGGTCGAGGCGGGACGCGGCCCCGGCCTGGTCGACGGGTTCGTCCGGTACCTGCGCTCCGAGCGCAGCCGGTCCGAGCACACCATCCGCGCGTATGCGTCCGACGTGACCCACCTCGGCCGGCACCTCGTGGCGCGCACCGGCGACGGCGACGTGTCGGAGCAGGAGTCCGCGAAGCAGGGGTCGCCCGAGCCGGAAGCATCCCCGCAGGGGTCGTCCGACCGGAACTCGGCGGTACAGGAGTCGGCGGCACAGGAGTCGGCGGCACTGGAGTCGGCGGAACATGAGTCACTGGTGCCCGTCGCGGGCGCCGACGCGGTGGACGGGGATGCGCCGGGTGCGGCGCGGGCGGCGGACACCGCCCGACTGGACGAGGCTCTGGCGAGCGCGACGTTGGCCGACTTGCGGTCGTGGCTGTCGGCGCAGTCGCAGGAGGGGGCGGCGCGCGCGACGGTCGCTCGTCGGGCGGCGGCGGCGCGGACGTTCTACCGCTGGGCCAGGCGGACCGGACGCGTAGCGGCCGATCCGTCACTGCGGCTGGTGGCCCCTCGTCGGGGCGGCCGGCTCCCGGCGGTGCTCAAGCAGGCCGAGGCGACGAAGCTGCTCGACCTCGCCGCGGTGGCCGCCGACGACGAGGACCCCGTGCACGTCCGCAACCGCGCGATGCTCGAGCTGCTCTACGCGAGCGGGATCCGGGTCGGCGAGCTGGTGGCGGTCGACATCGACGACCTCGACGTCTCGGCCGACATGGTCCGCGTGACCGGCAAGGGCGCGAAGGAACGCGTGGTGCCCTTCGGGATCCCCGCGCGCCGGGCGCTGGAGGCGTGGCTCGTGGTCCGTCCTCGGGTGGCCACGCCACAGAGTGGAGCGGCCCTCTTCCTCGGACGACGGGGTAACCGGGTGGATCCCCGTCAGGTGCGCGAGGTGGTGCACTCGTTGCTGGCTCACCTGCCCGACGCCCCGGACCTCGGGCCCCACGGTCTGCGGCACAGTGCCGCCACGCACCTGCTGGAGGGCGGCGCGGATCTGCGAGTCGTCCAGGAGCTCCTCGGCCACGCCAGCCTCGCCACCACCCAGCTCTACACGCACGTGTCGGTGGACCGGCTCCGGCGCTCCTACGAGCAGGCCCACCCTCGGGCCTGACGACGATCTCGCGCCGTGCGGCGACATGACACGCACGCGACGCCGCCTGACGCCCACCGGGGCGCTCGGAGGGCGATAATCAACCAGAGGGCCGACGGGGACCTCTCGACGTCCGGAGATCATGACCACGGTGGAACCGCCACGCTCCCGCGCTGGTCGCGGTGCGCTGGACGACACCCCCGTCGACCCCGCGGACGACGGCTCCGAGCAGATGACCCCGGTCCGGGACCCTCCGGACTGGGTCCGTCGGCAGCGCCGACAGGAACGCCGGCTACGGCGAACCGTCTCCGTCGCCATCGTCGTCCTCATCGCCGGAGCCGTCGTCGCCCGGTGGCGCGAGGACCCGGGAACCATCGTCGCCAGCGGGCTGCAGCCGGTGACCGCCATCCTCCGGTCGGGCGATCTCGGGCCGGCGGCCGGCGCGGGCTCGACCGCCACCGGAGCAGGCGCTGCCAACGAAGCCCAGAACAGCAGCGCGGACCCCTCCGCTCCCGCCCACGCGGACGGGGAGGACGCCCCCGTCTCCGAGCCGACCCCGGCCGCCTCGCAACAGCCGGTTCCGGACGCCGGCGCCGGCAGCATCAGCGTGGTCGACATCCCCGACGGGCCGGTCAAGGCCACCGGCCGGACGGTGGCCTACGGGGTCGACATCGAGGACGGGCTGCCGGTGTCGGCCGCCGACTTCGCGGCCGTCGTCCACACCGTCCTCGTCGACGACCGCGGCTGGCAGACCAAGGACGGGGTCCGGTTCGTGCCGGTGAGCCCCGCCGAACGGGCCTCTGGCGCCCACGTGGACATCCGGGTCACCCTGGCCAGCCCCACCCTGACCGCCAAGCTCTGCGCACCGCTCAACACCTCGACGGAACAGGTCTCGTGCTGGAACGGGACCCGAGCGGTCCTCAACCTCACCCGGTGGATCCGCGGCGCCGCCACCTACGGGCCCGACCTCGCGTCCTACCGTGACTACCTTGTCAGCCACGAGGTGGGCCACGGGCTCGGGCACGGCCACGTCCACTGCCCCGGTGCGGGCCAACCCTCACCGGTCATGGTCCAGCAGACCAAGGACCTCGAGGGCTGCACCGCGTGGCCCTGGCCGACCAACCCCTGAGCGGGGGACGCCACCCCACGACGTTCTCCGCTTCGCTCCGATACCTCGCGGGGACCCCGCAGACCCGCTACCGGTCACGGAGGACGGAGCGGCAACAGCACCACCCGGACGACCCCGACGAGGAGGAGCGGGTCGAGATAGGTCTCGCCGCGAAGGACGCCCCAGTGCAGACAGGTCGCCGGTGCGCAGTGACCCGGCGTCCCCGCGACGGTCGCGACGACCTGGCCCTGGGCCACGGCATCGCCGACGGCCAGCGGCGAGTCGACCGGCTCGAACGTGGTCCGCAGACCGTCGGCGGTTGCGAGGACGAGGACCCCTCGCTCGACCACGACCCCACGGAACGTCACGACGCCGGCGGCCGGGGCCCGCACCTGCTCGCCGGCGGACGCGCCGAGGTCGACGCCACGGTGGCCCGAAGCCCAGCGCACGTCCGGCGGGTCGAACGGCGCGACGACGGGAGGGCGGGGGAGGAGCGGCCAGGTCCAGCGGCCCCGAGGTCTCGTCGTCGCGGCCGCACCCTCCAGGTCCGGACCGGCCGTCACGACAGGAGCGGCCCGAGGTGCCACCGCTCCCACCGTCCAGTCCGGGGGGACGACCGCCGCCGAGTCGGCGCCGGTGACTACGACGGCGACGGCGACGAGGAGCGCGACGGCGCCCACTCGCCGCCCGAACCTCGCCGACCACCTCATCCCGACAGCGTCGAGGCCGTGACGGCGTCCGTCGAGGACCCACCCGTTGCCTGTGGACCGCGGGACGAACCGGTCACACCCTGTGGAGAACGCCGGTGGGTCAGCCGGCCCCGACCTCGCGGCCCTTCAACGTCGCGAGCCGGGACGCCGCCTCGGTGAGCACCTCGTCCTTCTTGCAGAACGCGAACCGGACCAGCGTGCGGGCCGCCTCCACATCGTCGTGGAACACCGACACCGGGACCCCCACCACCCCGCACAACGACGGGAGCTCGCGGCAGAACGCCAGCCCGTCGGTCGCTCCGAGCGCCGACGCGTCGGCCACCACGAAGTAGGTCCCCGCCGGCCGAGACACCGTCATCCCGGCCTCCGACAGCCCGGCGCACAGGAGGTCCCGCTTGCGCTGCAACGAGGCGGCCAGGCCGGCGTAGACCGAGGCGTCGAGACCGAGCGCCAACGCCACGGCCGGCTGGAACGGTCCCGAGGCGACGTAGGTGAGGAACTGCTTCACCGTCCGGGCGGCCGCCACCGCCGGCGCCGGCCCGGTCACCCAGCCCACCTTCCACCCCGTGGCGGAGAAGGTCTTGCCCGACGAGGAGATCGAGATGGTCCGCTCCCACATCCCCGGCAGCGTCGCGACGGGGACGTGCGGAACGCCGTCGAAGGTCAGGTGCTCGTAGACCTCGTCGGTGACCACCCACGCGTCGAACTCGCGGGCGAGCGAGCAGATCAGCTCCAGCTCGGCCCGGGAGAACACCTTCCCGGTCGGGTTGTGCGGGGAGTTGAGCAGGACCAGCCGCGTTCGCGCGGAGAACGCCTCGCGCAGGGAGGCCTCGTCCACCTCGAACGACGGGAACCGCAGCACCGACGTTCGTCGCACTGCCCCCGCGAGGGCGATCGTCGCCGCGTACGAGTCGTAGTAGGGCTCGAAGGTGACCACCTCGTCGCCGGGCTCGCACAGCGCCAGGACCACCGACGCGATCCCCTCGGTCGCCCCCGCCGTGACGAGGACCTCGGACCCCGGGTCCACCGACAACCCGTAGAACCGTCGCTGGTGCTCCGCCACGGCCGACAGCAGCTCGGGCACCCCGGGCCCCGGCGGGTACTGGTTGCGTCCACCCTCGATCGCCGCCACCGCCGCCGACAGCATCGCTGGAGGTCCGTCGGTGTCCGGGAACCCCTGGCCCAGGTTGATCGCTCCGGTCCGCGTGGCGAGCGCCGACATCTCGGCGAAGATCGTCGTTCCGAAACCCTGCATGCGCTCGACCAGCGGGGTCGCGGGAGAACGGACACCAGACATGGCCAGCAGCGTATGCCGCGGGCCCTGGGACTCGGCCGCCTACGCCTCGGGCGGGAGCCAGCCGGGGTCGAACCCGCAGGCCTGGATGCGGAACAGCTTGTAGCGGCCGGCCGCTCCGACCTGCTGGAACCCCGGCGCCTCCTCGAGCTTCGCGATCCCGGCCGTCCGCTGGTAGAGGTTCAACCAGTACCGCTCCGGCCCGGTGATCGCATACTCCACGCCTTCCCGCCGTAGCGCGTCGCAGACGTCGGGACGGGTGGCCGCCTCGCGCAGGTGCTCGCCGATCAGGGCGTGGTCGGGGTCGGGGTCGAGCAGCAGCGACTCGAAGAGGACCGGCCGGCGGTGGAAGGCGTAGAGGAAGGCCGAACCGTTGGCCGGCACGTTCGCCGTCACCACGTCCGGGGGGATCAGCCGCGCGAGCCGGCCCAGCGCCTGGTCGTCCGCCTCGGTGAGCAGCACCTGGTACGGCTCCCCGGGGTGGTAGTAGCGGTTGACGATGTCGCCGGCCTGCTGGTGCGACGCGCCCCCGGTGACCACCAGAACCAGAGCCACGGCTCCGGCGCCCGACGTCGCGGCGAGAGCCCAGGGCCGCCGGGTCCCGTCGGTCATGGCCGGGGAGAAGGAGTCCAGGAGCCGGGTCAGCCACCGCGCGAGGGTCTGCGTGCCCACCACCGCCATGAGGGCGGCCGGGACGGTCACGAGCGCCCCGATCCGGACCTTGTCGTTGTACCAGTACCCCGTCACCAGCGACCCCCAGCCGGGCCGGCCGGTCGCGGCGACGATGAACAGCGCGATGCAGGCCAGCCAGGTCACGATGACCCACCGCAGCCGCACCCGCCGGGCGCAGACGACCAGCCCGATGGCCATGACCCCGAGCAGTCCCCAGGGGATGGGGCCGATCTGCAGAGCGAGGAGCATGCTGTCGCGCAGCGACGAGCCGAAGGGGTCGTGCGCGCCCCAGTCGTAGCTCGCGGTGTCCGCGACCTGCTGGGAGACCTGTGGGACGACGAGCAGGCCGAGGCCCACGACCAGGACCAGCACGCCGAGCTTCACCGCCGCTCGTCGGCCGACCTCGCCGCCCAGCCGCCGCCACTGGAGCGCGAACCGGGTGCCGACGGCCAGCACCACGAACAGGACCAGGGAGACCAGGGCGTTGGGGTGGGCCAGGGCCAGCCCCGGGACCGCGCCGAGGGTGGCCAGGACCGCCAGCCGTCGGGGAAGTCCCGGCACCGGCGCCACGCAGCGGACCGCGACGAGCGCCGGACCGAGCACCCCGGGCAGCAGGGCAGTGCCGAGGAGGTTCGGCCACAGCACGCCCCAGCCCATGAGGATGTAGGGGAACGTGGTGAAGGCGGCCGACACGAGCCCCCCGCCGACCAGCAGGATCGCCGACCGGCCGAGGGTGACTCGCACCAGCGCGACCAGGCCCAGCGGCCAGAACACGGCCGCGGCGGCCACGGCCGTAACGTTGGCGGCGACGACGATCCCGCTGCCGTCGGCCAGGGCCGGGACCACCTGGGCCAGGGTGCCGGCGATGTCGTGGAACGCACTCGGGTAGGCGGGATGGTCCGCCGACCCGAGCGAGGAGAAGACGTCCGTCTCCAGGAACCGTCGGATCCGGTTGAGGTGCGCCACGGCGTCGGTGCTCTGGACCATCGCGTCCGGGCGCTCGATCCCCGGCAGGACGGCGACGAGCACGAGCAGGGCGCCGAAGCCCACCCCGGCCAGCGCGAACCAGGAGGTCCGCCCGGTGTCACGCGCGGCATACCCGCCGGGGACCCGTCCTCGGGGGCGGACGGCGAACCCCAGGAGGTAGGCCAGCAGCACCCCGACCGCGGTGGCGGCGAGGTACAGCCACGGTCGCCAGGACAGCTGGAGGAACGGCGCCAGCACCGCGGCGCCGGCGACGAGGGTCGTTCCGAGGCTGGGAGCCACTCCCCAGGCCGCGATCCCGCGCAGGCCGGCGACGTACGCCATCGCGCCACCCGGCAGCAGGACGACCGCCGCACCGAGGATCAGCAGTGGCAGCACCGGCAGCCACTCGCTCACGGTGGCACCCTAGGGGATCGAGCAGGAGCCGATTTCCTCCTCACCTCGCCGCGGGCATACCATGGGCGCACGGCCGTCATCCGTGACGGCCGAATTCGCGCGCCTTCGCCCGTTGACCTGTTGTCCAGCGAAATGGGGACGCGCACCCGGTTTGGTCCGGTATGCCACGCAGCGGCCTCCGCTGCACGGTGACCGGTGGGGTGCGGGTCAGGCGCCAGGCAGGTGGCCACACCCGTGCGCCGCCGACGGAACCGACCACTTCGACACCACAGGAGGACACGGCATGGCCGTTGTCACCATGCGCCAGCTCCTCGAGAGCGGCGTCCACTTCGGGCACCAGACCCGACGCTGGAACCCCAAGATGAAGCGCTTCATCATGACGGAGCGCAATGGCATCTACATCATCGACCTGCAGCAGTCGCTGACGTACATCAACGACGCCTTCGAGTACGTGAAGGAGACGGTCGCCCACGGCGGCACCATCCTGTTCGTCGGCACGAAGAAGCAGGCCCAGGAGCCGATCGCCGACCAGGCGACGCGCGTCGGCATGCCCTACGTCAACCACCGCTGGCTCGGCGGGATGCTCACCAACTTCAACACGATCTCCAAGCGGCTCACCCGCCTCAAGGAGCTCGAGGAGATCGACTTCGACGACGTGGCCGGCTCGGGCCGCACGAAGAAGGAGCTCCTCATCCTCCAGCGCGAGAAGATCAAGCTGGAGAAGACCCTCGGGGGGATCCGCTCGATGCAGCGCGTGCCGTCGGCGGTCTGGATCGTCGACACGAAGAAGGAGCACCTCGCCGTCGACGAGGCCCGCAAGCTCGGGCTTCCCGTCATCGCGATCCTCGACACCAACTGCGACCCCGACGAGGTCGACTACAAGATCCCCGGCAACGACGACGCGATCCGCTCGGTCACTCTGCTGACCCGCGTGATCGCGGACGCCGTCGCCGAGGGCATCGTCGCCCGCGCCGGCGGTAGCCGCGCCGCCGGTGAGGAGCAGGTCGCCGCCGAGGAGCCGCTGGCCGAGTGGGAGCGTGAGCTTTACGCCGAGGCCGCCGCCGCCGAGGCGACCGACCAGGCCGCTCCGGCCGTGACGCCCGAGCCCGAGGTGGCCGAGGCCGCCGCGGACCCGGCCCCCGAGGGTGCGACCGGTGCCGAGCCGATGACGGTTCCGCAGGCCGACGACGACGACCAGCCGGTCGACCCCGAGGTGGAGACCACCGACGCGACGGCCTGACCGGCCCACCCGCGAGCGACCACCCTTCCCCCTCTCAACCCCGAGGAAAAGAGCGAGTACCACCATGGCGAACTTCACCGCCGCTGACATCAAGGCGCTGCGCGAGCAGACCGGCGCCGGCATGCTCGACGTCAAGAAGGCGCTCGACGAGGCCGACGGCGACCACGCCAAGGCCGCCGAGATCCTGCGCGTCAAGGGCCAGAAGGGCGTGACCAAGCGCGAGGGGCGCACCACCTCGAACGGGCTGGTCGCCGCCAAGGCCGAGGACGGCGTCGGCACCCTCGTCGAGGTCCTCTGCGAGACCGACTTCGTCGCCAAGAGCGAGAAGTTCATCGCGCTCGCCGAGCAGATCCTCGACCAGGCCATCGCGGTCGGGGCCGGCGACGCCGACGAGCTGCTGAAGAGCACGCTCGCCGACGGGCGTACCGTCCAGGAGCTGGTCGACCAGTCCAACGCCGTCATCGGCGAGAAGATCGAGGTCAAGCGGGTCGCCCGCGTGGAGGGTGAGCGCGTCGCCGCCTACCTGCACAAGACCAGCCCCGACCTGCCGGCGCAGATCGGTGTCCTCGTGGCCATCGCCGGCGGCGACGACCAGGTCGCGCGCGACATCGCCATGCACGCCGCCGCGCTGCCGCCGACCGCCCTGACCCGGGACGACATCCCGGCCGAGACGGTCGAGAACGAGCGCCGCGTCGCCGAGGCGACCGCCCGCGAGGAGGGCAAGCCCGAGGCCGCGCTGTCGCGCATCGTCGAAGGCCGGGTCAACGGGTTCTTCAAGGACAACGTGCTCATCGAGCAGTCGTTCGCCAGGGACCAGAAGAAGACCGTCGGTCAGGTCCTCAAGGACGCCAAGGCCGAGGCCCAGGCGTTCGCGCGGTTCCGCGTCGGCTCCTGACGCCGGCCCCGCGCTCGTAAATCGCTGCCCGGGAGGATCCACCACACGCGGCTGTCGTGGATCCTCCTGCGAGCGCTTCTGGCGTCACTACTCGGCGGGTGCCGCAGGCTCCTGCGCGGACGCCCGGCTTGCGGCGACCTCCGCGTCGCTGCGCTCGACGCAGAACTCGTTGCCCTCGGGGTCGGTCATGACGACCCAGCCGCTGCCGTTCGGGCGACGCTGGTCGGCGGCTACGCGCGCACCGAGCGCGACGAGCCGCTCCACTTCCTCGTCGCGGGTCCGGTCGACCGGCGCGATGTCGAGGTGCAGCCGGTTCTTGACCGACTTGTCCTCGGGGACCGGGACGAACAGCAGCCACGGGCTGCCCGGGGGGCCGACGAGGCCCGACTGCTCGTCCTCGGGCTTGTTCGGGTCCTCCGGGTGGTCGTGGTAGTCCTCCAGGGCCTCGCGCCAGAACTGCATGAGCGCGAAGTGCTCCCGGCAGTCGACGGTGATGTGGCGGATCATCGAACCCACGCGGCGTCCTCCTTCGGTGACGGCCCCGACCCTGGCACGGGCGCGGGGCGGCCGTCCAGCGAGGTGTGCACCATCGGTCGCCGGCTGCCAGTCTTGGGCCTACGGAAGGGGCCCGGCAGGGGCGCCACGAACGAAGGAGACCTGATGCGCTCGACGATGAGGAGACTCGGCCTCGCGGCCGCGGCCGCGGCGTTGGCCGGCACGGCGGCGGCCACAGCCGCGCAGGCCGCGCCCTCCGCCAGCCCGGAGGTGTTCCCGGCCGGGACGGCCTGCGCCGGCTTCGACCTGCAGGTGGACAGTACCGGTGGCAAGAGCCGCACCCGCGAGATCACCGACTCCTCGGGCACCCTCGTGGAAACCGTCACGACGGGGACCGGGCCGGCGTACACGTTCACCAACCTGTCGACCGGTGCCACCTACTCGACGCGCTCCAGGGCGGGCGTCCAGAAGGTGCAGTACCACCCCGACTTCTCGACGACGCTGACGTTGACCGGCACCAACCTGCTCATCCTCGACCCCAACGACACGCCCGCCGGGCCGTCGACGACCCTGCAGACCGGGTACCTCGTCGTCGAGGTGAGCGCGGACACCGGCGCCTACACGGTGACGGCTCGAACGGGGAAGTCCTTCGACGTCTGCGCCGCGCTGACCGGCTGACTGCGTCGGGCCGGCGCTCCAAACATGTCGCGGTGTTGACCCCGCCCAGACCACGCGCGGGCTAACGTCGGCGGATGGATCCGGTTCGGGGGACGTCCGTTGGTCGAGTCATGTCCGGATGGGCGCCCGCCCGGCGCACCGTCCTCGGGGTCGGTGCGCTGGCCGGTGTGGGCGGCATCCTGGCGGCCTGCGCCTCGCCGGACCCTCCGTCCGGCGGGACCTCGACGCCGGGGCCGAGCGGCACCGGCGGCGCTGCGGCCGCGCCGTTCGCCATCGACGCCACGACCACGCCGAAGCTCGACGCGCTGTTCGACCAGGTCATGACGGCCACCGGCATCGCCGGCATGGCGGGTGCGGTGTGGATGGGCGACAAGGTCTGGCAGCGGTCCGCCGGCTACGCCAACCTCGAGCAGAAGACCCCGTTCGACCCCACGGACAACGTGCGGATCGCCAGCGTTACCAAGTCGTTCGTGGCAACGGCGGTCCTGCAGCTCGTCGACGCCGGCGCGCTGAAGCTCGACGACGTTCTCGAGAAGTTCGTCCCGGGCATCACCAACGGGCCGACGATCACCATCCGCAACCTGCTCGGCATGACCTCGGGGATCTACGACTTCACCTCGAACGCCGCGTTCAACGTCAAGTTCGACGCCGACCCGGCCATGCCGTGGACCTTCGCCGACACTCTGGCGATCATCAAGGCCAACGCGCCGCTGTTCGCGCCCGGCACCGACATCGCCTACTGCGACTCGAACTACTCGATCCTCGGCGAGATCATCCAGATGGTCACCGGGAAGCCGGCACCGACCGTCATCGCGGACTCGATCGCCGCGAAGCTGAGCCTCACGCATACCCTCTGGCCCGCCGACGCCACGATTCCCGACCCGCATCCGAACGGCTACGTCCCGCAGGGTCTCGACCCCACGAAGCCCAACGAGGCGTTCGACAACACGGCCCACCCGCCGAAGGTCGTCAACAACGTCAACCCGAACGTCGCGGCCGGCGCGGGGGCGATCATCTCGACCCTCGCCGACCTCAAGATCTGGGGCCGGGAGATCGCGGAAGGCAGCCTGCTGAAGCCCGCCACGCAGGCGGAACGGCTGAAGGCCCGGCGGTTCAACGGGACCCCCGTCAACCTCGGCTACGGTCTGGGCTGCGAGCGGGTCAACGACTTCACCGGACACAACGGCGCGATCTACGGGTTCAGCACGGTGGTGTTCCGCTACCCGCCGGCCGACCTCACCCTGGCCGTCATCGGCAACGAGTCGACCAACTCCACGACGCCCACGTCGACGTTCGGCTACCTGTTCATCCGCCAGTTCTACCCCGACCAGTGGAAGTGAGCCTGACCTTCGTCGGATAGCCCGCCGCCTAGGCTGGGGGCGGGAGGTGCACCGATGGTCGGATCGTCCGCGTCCGCGACGTTCGGCCCGAGCCTGGTCGAGCTGACCACGCGACGGCTTCGCGACGAGATCCTCAGCGGTGCCGTGGCACCGGGGGAGCGCCTCATCGAGGAGCAGATCTGCCGGCGGTTCTCGATCAGCCAGTCCCCGGTACGGGAGTCGCTGCGGCTTCTGGCCCAGCAGGGCCTCGTCGAGCACCTGCCCCGCCGAGGCGCTCGCGTGGCGGTCTGGTCCGACGAGGACGTCCAGCAGCTGTTCGCGCTGCGGACCGTCCTGGAGCGCTACGCGATCAGCACCGCCCTTCCGCTGACCCCGACGAACGGCACCGACCCGCTCGCCGAGGTCCGTCGGCACCTCGACCGGATGGCCGCGGCCGAGAAGGAGGGCGACCAGCTCGCCGAGGACGACGCGCACCGCGACTTCCACGCGGCGATCGTCGCGCTGGCCGGGAACCGCCAGCTGGACCTCATGTACGAGCCGGTCATGCTCAAGCTGCAGCGCCCGATGGCGGTGAACCTGCGCGCCGAGGCGGCCGCGCTGGGCCCGGGGGAGGGGATCCGGCGGCACCGCGAGCTGATCGCCGCCCTCGAGACCGACGACCCGGAGCTCGTCATCGAGGCGCTGGAGAAGCACGGCAGCCAGCGCTACCTCAGCCCGGCACCCGCCTGGGCGACCGGATCCGAGGCGTGAGCGGTGTCGGCCTCAGCGCTGGACTCACCGACCTAACACACTCTTAACACCGGGGAAACCCGTCGCCTTTCCTCGATTCTCGATAATCGAGCGGTGTTGACGCAGAAGGTGACGGCGGGTCCCACGCTCGGGCCCTCGGTGGCGGAGCTGGTCGCGCGGTACCGCGAGGGCGAGCTGCGACCCACCGACGTGGTGGGGGAGACGCTCGACCGGATCGGGCGTCGCGGCGACGACGGCACCTGGATCAGCCTGGCCGGTGAGGCCGAGCTGACGGCGCGGGCCACCGAGCTCGAGGAGCGGGTCGACCCCGCCTCCGCCCCGCTCTACGGCGTGCCGTTCGGGGTCAAGGACAGCATCGACGTGACCGGCGTGCTCACGACCCTCGCGTGTCCCGACTACGCCTACCGCGCGACCGCCACCGCGCCGGCGGTGCAGCGGCTGCTCGACGCCGGGGCGATCTACGTCGGCAAGACCAACCTCGACCAGTTCGCGACCGGCCTCAACGGCACGCGGACCCCGTACCCGATGCCCCGCAGCGTCTTCGGCGGAAACCTCATCTCCGGTGGGTCCAGCTCCGGGTCGGCGCTCGCGGTCGCGACCGGGGACGTCCCGTTCGCCGTGGCCACCGACACCGCCGGTTCGGGACGGGTGCCCCCGGCGCTCAACGGGATCGTCGGGTTCAAGCCGAGCCGCGGCCTCATCAGCACGGTGGGGCTGGTGCCGGCCTGCCGGTCGCTCGACTGCCTCAGCCTCATCGGGTCCACGATCTCCGACCTCGCCCACGTCTTCGACGTCGTGGCCGTTCACGACCGCCGCGACCCCTACGCCCGTTTGCGTCGTCGCGACCGGCTCGACCCGCTCACCCTGCGGGTCGGCCTGCCGCCGATGGGAGAGCTCGAGTTCTTCGGGGACGAGCCGATGCGCCTCGCCCACCACGACGCGCGATCGCGGGTCGAACGCCTCTTCGCGCGAACCATGTCGGTGCCGTTCGGTCCCTTCCTCGCGGCCGGCGAGCTGCTCTACCAGGGCCCCTGGGTCGCCGAGCGGCTGACCGAGTTCGGCGCCTTCGTCGCGGCCCACCCCGACTCCGTGCTTCCGGTGATCCGGGAGATCCTAAGCGGGGCCGCCGCCTACTCCGCCGTCGACGTCTTCGCCGCCGAGCACCGGCTGGGCGAGCTACGGGCCGAGGTCGCGGCGCTGTGGGAGGACATGGACCTGCTCGTGCTGCCCGCCCTCGGGACCACCTTCACGACCGACGAAGTCCTGGCCGACCCGATCGCGACCAACACCGCGCTCGGCCACTACACGCACTTCGGCAACCTCCTGGACCTCTGCGCGGCGGTCGTCCCGGCGGGCCTGACGTGGGACGGGCGCCCAGCGGCGCTGATGGTCCTCGGCCCGGCCCTGGCCGACGACCGCGTCCTCGGGGCGGCCGCCGCCCTGGCCGGCGCGAGCACCACGCCGGCCACCCCGTGGGCGGTCACCGGGCCCTCGTCGCGGACCACCCTCGTCGTCGTCGGCCACCACCTGGCGGGACAGCCCCGCAACGGGGACCTCACCGACTGCGGCGGGTACCTCCTCGCCCGCACCACCACGTCCACGGACTACCGGCTCGTGCGGTCCGGTGGCGCCACCCCGGTTCCGGCTCTCGTCCGGGTCACGTCCGCCG
>CAVWQU010000038.1:0-78741 GCA_963757225.1 uncultured Actinomycetota bacterium | reverse complement strand
GAACGAGTGAACAGTCGAGCGAGTCCATCAACCCGCGGATGAGCGGTCCCCGTGTGGCTCGAGAGCCTTCGTCCTTGTTCTGATGGTCGGCCTACGGCTGCGGTCGTCGCTGGGTAGCCCGCCTGCCCGAGCCGGGTCAGCGTGCCAGGTCGGACAGCAATCGGTTGCCTCGTTCGAGGAGGGGGTCGCGGTCGGCGGGCTGGGTGATGTCTTGTTTGACGTCGTCGAGCAGAACCGTCACGTATTCGCGCAGGGAGGTCATTCGTGACCCGTGGCAGAGGGTGCCGAGATCCCGCGTTACGCGCAGCAGCGCCAACACGACGCGTGGTTCGGTGTGGCCGAACCTGCGCACCTGCCCCAGACCGAGGTCGATGAAGTACGGCCAATCCCTGGCGGGAATGTGGACGCGCGCGGTGCCGTCGCCGTCCGTCAAGACTTGGTTGCCCAGTGGCTTGGTGGCCAGGGCGGCGAGGATGACCGACAGGTGGTCGACGGCCTGAACGGCCGTGTATGGGTCGTTCACCGCGGGGGATAGCGCCTTGGACGCGATGTCCGCCAGTTGGCGCACTCCGAAGGCCGCGTCCTGTTCGGCGGTGCGCTCGAAGCCCAGTCGCACCCCGCGGTTAAGCCCCTGCGTCAGCGACTGCGCCGCCGCGGCGCTCAGCGGCGAGGTCCTGTCGGTCATGGTCCAGGCCCAGGCTAAGGGTGTGCCGACGATGACGTGTTCGCCCACCATCGGGACCACCGCAAGGCAGGCACCGTGATGGGCCGCCATCCCGACCAGCATCTGGAGGTGGAAGGTCTGCACATACCCCGACCCGGTGGCCAACAGCGGAGTCGCTGCCCTCGGGATGTCAGGCCGCGGCGTGGTGTCCTCGCCCGGGGCCAAGGACTCGCGCACGACATGAAGAGTGGTCTTCTCGACGTCGGCCATCACCTGGTCGATCTGGATCGAGTGGGCGAGGTGATGGGCGAAGAAGACGAGCATGATCATGCTCACGAAGAGGAGCATGAGTGCGCCGCTGACCGCCAGCCTCGGATAGTCCGTCGTGCGCTCACCGCCGGAGATGCCGACGGTGTACAACCCGGCGGTGCTGTAGGCGAAGGTGGCGACGAAGCTGCTCAGGGTCAGCTGGTTGACCAAGTCGCGCAGAAAGGTGCGCAGCAGGCGCGGGCTGAACTGCGTCGATGCGAGCTGGAGGGCCACCACGGTCAGGCCCAGAACCAGGGCGATGACCGTGACCATGGTGCTGGCGATCCCGATCAACAGGTTTCGGGCGTCGTCGGCGGTGCCCTGGAAGACCAGCGGGGCGAGGCTCGAGGTTGGGTCGATCGTGATGTTGGAGAGGACCGACCCCGCTATCAGGGCAAGGCCGACCGCGACCGTCGGCATGACCCATAGGGCCCCCCGCAGCTGCTCGGCCGCTGCCTCGCGTCTCATCGGCCCCTCCTAGCGATCCCCGCGCTCGTCATGGCTGGTCGGCCAGCAAACCATCCACAACCTCAGCGCCATGCGTGAGGCTATCGCTGCCGGGTGGGTTCCCCTTCGCGGCCGTCGATCCTGTCGGCCTCGCTCGCGGTGAACCAGTCTGGGTTCGGGTGTGACGGAGTCTCCGGCCGCCTGCGGGACGATACTGAGCTGGATGCCCGTCCGAAGTGTGTTGGTCGTGGGTGCCGGTATCGCCGGTTCCACCTTGGCCGTGCTGCTGGGACGGGGTGGCGTTTCGACGACGCTGGTGGAGCGGACGGTGGACCAGCGCTCGACGGGCGGTCCGGTCGATGTGCGCGGCGCCGCCGTGGAGGTGGTCGCGAGGCTGGGTCTGTTGGAGTCCCTGCGGGCGGCGGCTACCGCCGTGACGAGGCTGGCTGCGGTCGACCGGACCGGACGGGTCATCGGGTGGATCCCGACCCAGACAAGTAGGGACGCCGTCGAGGTTGCCCGGAGCGACCTGGCGTCCATCCTGGTCGGCGCTGTTGGTGCTGGCGTTGAGATCCTCTACGGGGACACGGTCGTTCGTCTGCAAGATGATGGTGCGGGTGTCGAGGTGCGGTTCGAGCGGGCCGATCCTCGACGTTTCGACCTGGTGGTCGGGGCGGACGGTCTGCATTCACAGGTGCGCCGCCTGACCTTCGGGGCTGAGCAGCGGTTCACCAGACCGCTGGGCATGTACATCGCCACGACCCCGCTGGAGACGACCGCCCCGGACCTGCATACGGTCTTCCTGCATGGTGGGCCGGGCCGGGCGGCGATGATTCACCCGACCACCGGCCGCGAGGGTGCGGCGTTCATCTTCCGTGACCGGTCCCCGATCCCGCCGGGTGATGCCGTTGACCTTCACCTCCGGAACCGGCTGTTGACCGGCGCGTATGCAGGGATGGGGTGGCGGGTCCCCGAGATGCTCGAACGAATCCGCGGCGCGGAGGATGTCTACTTCGACTCGATCAACCGGATCCAGGTCGGCCGCTGGTCACGCAACCGGGTGGTCCTGGTCGGTGACGCCGCGGGCTGCGTGACCGTCTTTGGGGAGGGCTCCAGCATGGCCATCGTCGCCGCGGCCACCCTGGCACGGGCCGTGACGTCCTCGACCGACCTGGCCGAGGCCCTCGGCTGGTACGAACACGTGCATCGGAGGCGGCTCGCGGCTCGGCACCGGGGTACGGGCCTGACGTCGCACTTCTTGGTGCCGGCGAGCCGGGTCGGAGTTGCCGTTCGCGATGGCGCGTTCAGGATCTGGCCGGCGGTTGCCGCGGTGAGCCGACAGCGCGCCACCCCGGTGTAGCAACACGTCACGGTACGGGCCACGTCACCTGGACGCCGATCGGTGAGGCGGTAGCGGCCGCGGGGACGGTCGCCTCGGTGACCTCAGCGCCACCGCTGTGTCGCTGGTCGAATTCACCCACTCCCGAGGCGCGCTTCACCACGTTGCCAGGCCGGCAGCATTCGGTCGGAGGAATTGCCCTGGTGGCCCTGCCTCAACCGGGCGAGGAGGAGAACTCGGCGAGAAGCTCGTCGCTCAGTTCGGGATCGGCCAGGACAACGACGTCGTCACCGGCCCTCAGCTGCGTGTCGTCGCGGACGGTCACCAGCTGGGCGTCGCGGACCACGATGCTGACCCACATGTCCCCGACCCGATCCGCGAGGTCTCTGATCGTGGTGCCGTCGGCGGGGGAACCGGCTGCTACCCGGAGTCGGTGGACTCCGTCGGGTTCCTCCCGTAGCCGCACTCCCAGAGCCCACGGCTCGAGTTCGGTGGTCCGGCTGGGAAGCTTGAGCATCCTGACCACGGCCGGCACCAGGCTGCCCTGTGCGAGGACGGAGAAAATCACCACGACCACGACAATTCCGTAGAGCCGTTCGGCGTCGGGTACATGGGCGGCGCGGAGGAATTCGCCGAGCAAGATGGGCACGGCGCCCTTCAGCCCGGCGAACAGGACGAAGGCCAGCTCGTTGGGCCGCAGCCGGGCAGGCAGCAGGCACAGCCCGGCGGCCAGGGGCCGGATGATCAGGGCCAGGCCCAGCCCTAGCACGAGGCCGGGGATCCAGACATCTGATCGAGCCACGACGGTCAGGTTCACGGTCAGCCCGAGGACGAGGAAGGCGACGATCTCTCCTAAACTGGCGAGCGCGGAGTGGAAACGCTCGACCTCCCGCTTGTACGGTGCGCCAGGGTCGCCGAGCAGGATCCCAGCGACGAATACCGCGAGAAAGCCGGAGCCATGGGCGACCGTGGCGATTCCGTACAACGCGAAAGCGCAGAACACGCTCCGTAGCGGATACAGGGCCTCGTTCGGCAGCGGGACCTTTCGGGTGAACCACAGCATGCCCCAGCCGCCCACCACCCCGACCGCCCCGCCGACCACCATCTGCAGGACGAAGGTGGTGGCAACCTGGCCGGCGCCCTGCCAGCTCAGACCACCAGCCGCGAGCAGACCACCCATCAGCGCGATACCTACCGGGTCGTTCGCGCCGGACTCGCCCTCCAGGATGGTGCCGCTCCGGCCGCGGATCTGACGCTGCCCCAACACCGAGAACACCACCGCGGGGTCGGTCGGGGCCACCGCGGTCGCGACCAAAATCGCCAGGTACCAGTCGATCCCGAACGCCAGATGCAGCAGCACCGCTCCAGCCGCCGCCGTCAGGAAAGTCCCGAGCAGACCCACCGACGCGATCGGCAGTGCAGCCGCGCGGAACCTGCGGAAACCGATATGCATCCCGCCGTCAAAGAGGATCAATATGAGCGCGACCGTCACGACATGCTCCACGGTCACGACATCCGGCATCCGATCCGCCGGGACGACGCCGGCGACTGCCGCCGCGCCCACCAGAATCAGCAGGGGTGTCGGGATCCGCGTTCGCTCCGTCACCCGGTTCAGGAGGACCGCCGTCAGCGCGGCCACACTGGTCACCAGCAGTGCCAGCGCGAATCGCTCGGTGTCGGTCATTGGCTCCGGCTCAGGTCGACGATGCGTCCGCCGACCCGACTTCCCGGCACACCGACATCAACCTTAGACGTCAGCCGGGCAACTGGCCACAACCCCAATCACCGCGTAACCGAAGGCAGCGCCGAACGGCGAACGTCGTCCTACTGTTGAGGCGCACAGAGCAGGAGTGATGGCATGTCGCAAAAATCGGTCCCAGACGAGAACCGGCCGCAACGCCGGGAGCCCGCAGACGTGGACCAGCCCCAGATCGACCCCTTATGGCTGCGGCTAAGTCTGGTGTTCCTGCTCGGGCTGCTTGTCGGAACTCTCATCATCGCGGCCACCCGGCCCCTGCCCAGCACCGGACGGCAATCGTCCGGTTCCACCGTCGGCACCACCGGCGACCCACTCTGCGATCAGGTTGTCGCCGACTCAGAGCACCTTGCCGACCTTGCCGACCGGGCCTCGGCCGCCGCGCGACGCCAGGATGCCACGAGCCTGACCAACCTGGGAGGTGAGCTGAAGGACGCCCAGAACAGCCTCAGTAACGACGTTGCCGGCTGTCACCGATAAGGGCGCCTGACAGACTGGGTGCTGCTGCCTTGCCGAGCCAGTGGGCCCACGCCGCCGCGCTGCGAGGGCCGTCAGTTGCCTCGTCTGCGAAGCCGGACAAGGGCACCGACGCTGCGCCAAAAGCGGACTCCAGCGCGTCCTCCGCCTCGCCAACCGGAAACGTGACTCGGAGCGGGGCATGGCGCCCCATCGCCGAGTGTTGACGAAGGGCCTCACACTCGACGCCCCTCACGTGTCCAAACCCCTACTGCAACTGAGCACCAGTCGCCAAAGGGGCAGCGCCGGGGCGCCGACAAGCGGCTACAAACCGGGTTGCGGCCCCCCGGGGCGCACAACCTCAGGCCGCGTTCCGAGACCGCGTCACAGTGGGTGGTGTGCAGCACCACCTGGACCAAGCCTTACGCGCGTGAGAAGCGCTTCTCCGCTAGGTCATGACAGGTTAGACGGGCCGGAAGTCCTGGGTTCGATCGGGCCGCGCGCCGGCTGGAAGACTGCGGGGTTGTGGATGCCGTCCGGATTCAGAGCATCGATCTCGACCGGCATCACAGGTCGGACTTCGGTTGCGGTGTTGCCGCCGTGGATAACTGGCTGCGACAGAACGCGGTCGATGCTGACCGGCAGGTAAGGCCCAGCCGCTGACGGCAGGGGAAGACGGGTTTGGGACGTCGACGGGGAACCGGGACCTCTGGGTCTCGATGCGCGACCGAACAGGGGCGTCGTTGTCGCCTGCTGGATAGATTCTTGGGATGACGACAGGCCCTTCGGGCGCCGGGTCTGGCCGATCCGGCTCGGTGGCCTTCTCCGGCGCGATCGGAGCTCTGGCCGGCGCCGCCTTGACCGGCCGCCGAGGCGCCCGGATGAGGGTCGCCGGCACGGTGGCCGGTGCCGTCGGTCTCGCCGTCTCCGAGGCGGTGGCGCGCGCACGTCAGCGTCCCGGAGAGATTCCCGCACTCTGGCAGCGGATCGCGGTCAGCACCGCCCTAGCCGCCCCGCTCGGCTGGGCGGCGGAGCGGCTGACCGGCGCCGGGCCGGTCACCGTCGGAGCGGTGACCGGTGGAATTGTCGGCGCGCTCGGTTTGCGTCCACAAAAGGTGGCGTTGGGTCCGGTGGTCGGCGCGCTAGTGGGATGGGGGTACGCCTCACGTCGTGCCGCACCGGAGGCGGCGGTGGTCGCCAGCAGCACCGTCCTGGCGTATCGAAGCCTGTCCGCCCTGCTCTTCCGGGACGCGCAGCTGAGCCTGCTGGCCGAGCGCGTCTCAGCCCAGGATCTGCCGTTCGTGGTCCCCCTGCCGTCACGTTCCCGGTACGTCGGGACCGGGTATGTGCGGGAGCTGGCCAACACCGTCGGCGGCGTGTACACCGCCGACGCGTCGGACACCGGGATCCTGGCCTCAATCGATCAGCTGGCCGGCCCGGGGTTCGATCCGACGCGAGTGGATCGGCGGGTGCGCGAGTTCTACGAGCACACCACGCGGTTCACCCTCGACATCGTCCCGGAATGGCGCGTCTGGGTGCGTCCCGGCTATCTGCTGTACCGCACCCTGGTGGCTCGGCCGCTCGGGCAGGCCAGTCTCCCGATGAACCAGCGCGAGGCGTTGCGCGGGGTTCGCAGCCGTATCGACACGATCACTCCTGCCGATGACCAAGCGGTGACCGTCCGCGGCTGGATCCGCTCCTTCGCCGACAATGACGAGCCCATCTACGTCGGCATCTACACCACCTACCGTCACCACGACCGGGGGTACGTCAGCGTCGGCTTCCCCCTCCCACAGGCCAGCTTCACCGCCACCCTCCTGCCACAGTCGCGCCCCGGTGGAGGGTTGACGCTGACCAGCCGGGGCCACGAGACCCACGCTGGCCACTACCTGACCTACATCGACCCGGCCACCGGGGAGCTGACCGCAGCGGCGGTGCACGGGTTCGCCGAGCGGCTCGACGTCTACATCGAGGACGACGAGCTGCGGGCGGCGCATGCCTTCTGGGTCTTCGGGCTGCCCTTCCTGATACTCCACTACCGCATCAAGCCGAAGGCGCCGGGACCCCTCGGTCGTACCGACCTCACAGACGAGTACGACGCGCCTCCGGAGAACAGCTGACCTCGACACTGACCGGCGTCTCATCGGATTACCAAGCAATGTCGCAGCCCTCGCTCCGATGACGCACCGCAGACCACAGATCCCCCGCCACACGCACGGCATACAAGGAGCACGGGAAGAACCAGGCCGTCACCGAGTTCGTCGAGCTCCCGGACCGGAGGCACTCCCTGACCATCGACCTCAGCTGGGCGGAGGTCGCCCAAACCGCGCTCGACTGCATCCGCAAGCAGGGGCAAGACCCTTCTCCGACCTGAGCGCTGTTGTCCAGTTGCTCTGATGAGCCGACCACGGCTTGGCTGCGTCCGATGGCCGTCTATCGCGTCGATACGGATCCTCAGGTCGTTCGGATTTCACGCGACGCCGGCCTGGTGGGTGACGAACCTGTCCCGGCGGAAAGGACTTCAGTGTGTGCGGGGGCTAAGGGGCACACCGCGGGATCTGAGGTTTCCGCCTGATTCGAATGGGTCGATGTTCGACGAGTCTGAGTGGTAGCCAGCCGACCACCTTGGAAAGCGATTCGATGCACCAGCCTGACGAGGGACCACTCATGCTCGTCCACACCGCCATCTGTGCGCCCAAGATCCGCCCGTTCCTCATCGGCGAGCGCGTCCAGAGTCGACGCTGCCCTTGCCCCTCTGGTGAGGTCCTGGGGACCGCGGGGTGCAGGTTCAACGACAGCTCACCGCTGGGGGCGGCAGGGCGTGTCAGCCTCGGGTTGCCTTCTGACCGGCGGACCGACTGTCGGCCGGTGTGTCGACCGACGAGACAATCGCGACGCTTCGAGCAAGTTTGTCGCCAAGCACGACGACGTGGCTTCGTGGTCGCCCCGGGTCGGCCGCGCGATCTGGAGAGTCCCGAACCTCAAGGCACGACAGCGGATCCTGCTGCCCTGCATATCGCGCGCTGGACGAGCGACAGCTGATGCGCATCCTTCTGCTCTGCTCGGCGTTCAACGGTCTCAGCCAACGGGCGTGGATCGAGCTGAGGGAGTCGGGTCATCAGGTAACCGTCCAGATCTCCGGTAGCGACGAGAGCATCCGATCAGCGGTGGCCGTCACCGACCCGGATTTAGTGATCTGCCCGTTCCTTCGTGAACGCGTCCCGGAGGATGTCTGGCGCGGCCGACCCACGATCGTCGTCCATCCCGGTCCGCAGGGCGACCGGGGACCGTCTTCGTTGGACTGGGCGATCTTGGGCGCGGAACCCGTATGGGGGGTGACGGCGCTCCAGGCCGTGGACAAGATGGACGCCGGTCCGGTGTGGGCCACGGAGACGATCGCGATGCCGGCCGATCCCCCGCGTAAGAGCGACCTCTACAACGGTCTCGTCGCCGACGCGGCCATGGGTGTCATTCGTGAGGTACTCAGTAAGGCGCCGGACCCCGACTTCCGCCCGGAACCGCAGGACTACGACCGTCCCGACGTGTGGGGCCGCACCCGACCCGGCGCCAGCCAGTTCGACCGCCACTTCCGGTGGGCGGACGACACGGACCACATCCTGCGCCGCATCCGTGCCTCGGACGGATCACCCGGTGCCCACACGGTCCTCTGCCGGGGTTCCGGTGGCGGTCTATGACGCGCACCGAGGGACGGTGAGCCCCGGCGAGGCAAGCCGACCGGGCACGCTCATGCGACGTCGACATGGTGCGGTCCTCGTGCGAACCGGCGACGCCGCCGTGTGGATCGGCCACCTCCGGGCTCTGGACGACCCGCGAAACGCAGGCCTGAAACTGCCCGCCACGTCGGTCCTCTCCGGGCACCTGTCCGACGTGCCGGAAGGCACGGATGACACCGGCTACCGCGAGATCGGATACCGCCGAGACGGTGACGTCGGGGCCGTTCAGTTCCGCTTCTACAACGGCGCCATGTCCACGGCCCAGTCCCGACGCCTGGAGGCGGCACTGCGGCACGCCGTCGCACAGGACACCAAAGTGCTAGTGCTTCGTGGAGGGCAGCCCTTCTCCAACGGCATCCACCTCGGCGTCATCGAAGGCGCCGCGAACCCAGCCCACGAGGCCTGGGACAACATCGTGGCGATCGACGATGCATGCCAGCGCATCATCACCTGCACCGAACAGCTGATCGTCGCGGCCATCGGCGGGTCCGCCGGCGCCGGCGGCGTCATGCTGGCCCTCGGCGCGGACCGGGTACTGCAACGTGACGGGACCATCCTGAACCCGCACTACAAGAACATCGGCCTGTACGGGTCGGAGTACTGGACATACCTTCTGCCCGGCCGGGTGGGTCGGACTGCCGCGCTGTCGCTGACGTCGGAGTGCCTCCCCATCGGAGCCCTCGAGGCGCGACGGATCGGGCTGGTTGACCAGACGCTCAAAGGAGGAGTCGACGACTTCGAGCCAGAAGCCATGGCGTATGCCGCCCGGCTAGCTGCCGCTCCCGACTACGCCGACCAGCTGGCTCGGAAGCAGGATCGACGCGACGTCGACGAGCAGCGACGCCCCCTGGCCGGATACCGCCAGCGGGAACTGGCCGAGATGAGGTCGGACATCTTCGAAGACCGCCACGGCTTCGCCGACGCACGACGCGGCTTCATTCGCAGGCAAGTTCGGCGGCGCTACGCAGCCTGAACGCGCACACCCGCGTATGCCGCCGCGATACCCACTTCGGGCCGCCGCCACGAAGCGCCAATCCGGGCCGGTAGGACCGATGTCCTCATCGTCGTGACAACCTCGGTGGGTTGAAAAGTGCTGGCCTATTCCTGTCCTGGTTCTCCAACCCGCGGTCACGGCTCGCGCCGCGGCCACCTCCACACTGGAAGCGCGGCGCGAGCGAACGTGGCTCGCCGACGGGTGCGTGCAACTATCGAGTCGTGGCTGGGTGCTCGCACCGCAACGCATGGCCGCATTCCGCATGGGTAGGGGAGAGACCATGGCCGATACTGCGATCTTCGACGTCGACGGCACCCTCGTGGACACCAACTACCAGCATGCTCTGGCCTGGTTTCGGGCTTTTCGCCGCTACGGAATCACCCGGCCGATCTGGCGCATCCACCGGGGCATCGGGATGGGCGGAGACCTGTTCGTGCCCGAGGTCGGCGGCCCGGAGGTCGAGGAGGACCACGGGGACGACCTGCGCGACGCGTGGGCTGAAGAGTTCGATCAGCTCATTGACGAGATCCAGCCGTTCGAGGGCGCCCACGAGCTGCTGGCCGAGGTCAAGAAGCGCGGGTTCCGGCTGGTGCTGGCCAGTTCGGGCAAGACCCAGCACGTCGAGGCGTTCCTCAGCCTCATCGACGGCAAGTCCCTCGCCGACGCCTGGACCACCTCCGACGATGTACAGAAGAGCAAACCCGCGCCCGACATCGTCGCGGCGGCGCTGGCCAAGGTCGAGGGTGCCAGCGGCGTCATGGTCGGGGACTCGATCTTCGACGCCCAGGCCGCCGGCAAGCTCAAGATTCCCACCATCGGAGTGCGCACCGGCGGCTTCTCGGTAGGGGAGCTGCAGGAGGCCGGCGTCCTGCAGGTCTTCGACTCGCTGGTGGCCTTCCGCCATGCCTTGGACGGCACCCCGCTGGCCCGCGCCAGCCGCTAACGCTCCGCTAGCCGCAGCGCTGTGATCGCAAACCGGGTGGGCGGTATTTCATGCCGTCGGGGCGGCACCCCGACGAAGCCAGGGACCTACTCGTTCACGGTGGCGGCGCACAACCGTGTGGCGACCGCCCTGCTGAGCGAAAGCCTGACCGTGGCACCGGGTCCGGTGGCCAGACAGGCCGACCTCGCCCTCGCCGTGGCCGGTAGTCGCACCGGGACGGTCGGCAGTGAGCTGACATACCGGGTGTCGGCGGTGAACCACGGACCGGCCACGGCCGAGTCGGCGACGACCTCGGTGACGATCCCTCCGGGGTGGGGGCTCGTCTCGGCGTCCGGAACCGGTCGGCAGGTCGGCGGCACGTCGAGTGGACCGAGGCGGCGCTGCCGCCGAACCAGCTGGTGGCCTACGACCTGACGCTCAGTCCGACTCGAGACCGGAATGTGGTGCTGCGGGCCGACATCGACGCCCGGGGGGTCGATCCCGAGCCGGGCAACAACCGGGTCAGCGTTCCGGTGACGATCGGCTGAGCCGACCTTCCATCGCGCGGCCTACTTCGGGATGGCGAAGTAGGTGACGGTGTCCTCGGCGTAGTTCGGGACGTAGGCCGTGTCCCGGATGGTGTCCAGCGCGAACGACTCTGGTTCGACGCCGGTGGTCACGTGGGCGACGACCGCGTAGGTCGTGGTGTCGATGATGCTGATCTCACCGTTGCCCGGTGCGTCCGGGAAGGTGGAATCCTCCACGAAGGCATACGTGCCCCTGCCGTTGAGGGCGATGGTGCCGGTGTTCGGCTGGGTCGACGTGAACAGGCTCTGGATCGGCAGGAACGTGGCCACGGTGCCGTCGAGCCCGACGACGGCGACGCCGCCCAGGCCGGCGACCCACGCCTGCTTCCCGTTTGGGGTGAAGGCGATCGAGGTGACCGGCCCGACGGCATCGACATCGATCGTCGCAGTCACCGCGCCGGTGGCGGTGTCGACGACGAAGACGTGGCCGTCGTCGTCACTGCCGGCCCAGACGGCGTTTCCTCGCGGTGGCACGGCCACGGTCTGCGCCGGCTCCGGCAGCGTGACGGTCTGAACCACCGTGCCCGTCTTCGTGTCGATGCCGACAAGCTTGCTGTCGCTGTCGAAGGCGACGTAGGCCCGGTCCGGCCCGGAGAGCTGCGCCTCGACCACGTCGACCGCGCCCGCGCCCACGGTGATCGTGCTGACGACCTTCCGGGTCTTGGTATCGAGGACGGTCACCGTGTCCTTCTGGTAGTTCGTGATGTAGCCCTGCGCGTCGTGCTGGACGAGGGCGATCGCGTTCTGGCCTTCCCCGCCGCCGGTGCTGTACTCGGCCACCTCGGCGTGGGTGCGCAGGTTGATCTCGGAGACGCTGCCGTCGTTGACCACGTAGGCCCGGTCACGCCGCTGGGAGATCGCGATGTCGTACGGGTTGCTGCCCACCGGGACCGTGTATGTCGGTGGCGTGGGGATGGTCACCGCCCGAGAGGCGCCCGGAACGGCGACGGCGGTACCCGCCACCGCCAGCGGCACCGCCGCGGTCATCAGGGTCGTGAGTAGGCGGGTCGTCGTGGACACAGTGGCACCGTACCCGTCACCGTTTCGTGACCGACCCTCGTGCCCCGACCGCGTCTGTCCTTGACGCAGCAGCCTCTCCCTACGGCAGCAGCCGCCCATCATTCACGTCCGGCAGCTGTTCGGCGATCGCCATCAGGGACTCGGGCAGGACCTGGCCGCCGTCGACGACCAGCGTCTGGCCCGTGATGTAGGCGGCCTCGTCAGTGGCGAAGAAGAGGGCGGCGTTCCCGATGTCGGCCACGGTGCCGAGCCGGCCGGTGGGAATCCCCACTGCCATGGAGTCCATGTACTCCTGGCCCATCTCGGCGAGACCCTCGGTCACGATGTTGCCCGGCAGTACGGCATTGATGGTGATCTGCTTGGGCGCGAGCTCCATGGCTGCGGTCCGGATGAATCCGAGCTGTGCGGCCTTGCTGGCCCCGTAGTGCGACCAGCCCGGGAAGCCGGTGATCGGCCCGGTGATGGACGAGGTGACGACGACTCGGCCGTGGCCGCTGGCCGTCAGCGACGTCAGCGCCGCCTGGACCATGAAGAAGGTTCCTTTGACATTGACCCCGAACACCTGCTCGATGTCCGCTGGGGTGAGGTCCTCGATCCGGGCCGAGGGGTAGATCCCGGCGTTGGCGCACACGATGTCGAGGCCACCGTGGCGTTCGAGCGCCACGGCGACGACGCGGGCGCAGTCGTCGGGGTCGGTGACGTCGGCGGCCAGTCCGCTCACCGTGCCCGGGCGGCCCGCGAGCTCCGCGACGCACGCGCTAAGGCTGTCCTGGTCGCGCCCGGTCACCAGCACGTTGACGCCGGCCGTGGCCAACCGGTCGGCGATGCCCCGACCGATGCCCCTGCTGCCGCCCGTCACGACCGCCGAGCGGCCGGCGAGAGAGGTGAACATGTCAGCGTCCCCTTCCGATAGTGCAGATCACCATAGGTTGTCGCGCGTGCGGCGGGGGAACGCCCCGGGTGGATCGGCCGGCGTCGCCGGAGGTGTCGTTGAAGGACGTCTCGCCATGGGCGGCTCGGCCCAAATGACCGGGGGAGGGACTCCGTGTTTCGTAACCGCCGCTGACCCGGATCGTGGTGCCCTGTCGACCCTCTGGGGTCAGCTGTCCACCATGATCAGGGACGAGGGACTGTCGGCTCCTCGGGGCCCTCGGCCCACAACAGTCGCCAGCTGCGAATACCGTCGGCGGCGTTTCTCGACCACCGTTCCTTGCCGCCGGCGTCGTCCGACCACTGCCCACCGTGCCACCACAGCGCCAGCACCGTGCGGTCGTCCAGGACGACTTCATACCAGCCGGTCCGGTCCGGACCCGGGCCTGAGGCCGCTCTCACCGCGAGGTGGTGCCACTCAAGCCAGGTCCATCCCCTCGAGGGGGGCGGCGGGTTTGACGTCGGGGAGGCGCATCATGCGGAAGGAGTTGGCCAACCCACCCAGGCCGGCCAGAAGGGGTACCAGGAGCGCCACCTGCAGTGCCCGGCTCCGCGCGTCGTTGTTGATGGCCAGGACCTCCTGCTCAACCTCCGGTGGCTGGCCGGTGATGCGCTTGTCGAGCTCGGTGTTGCTCATGACTTCGGCGTCGGTCTGGAGGGCGGTGGCGATCTGTTGCTGCTGGGCTGGGGGGATCACGTCGCTGTTCTCGGTCATCCGCGTGAAGCTGAGCGACAACGCGGCGAGCATGATCCCGCCGGCCATCGCCAGGCCGAAGGAGAGGCCGAACGAGCCCGCAGCCGAGTTCACCCCGGCCGCCTCGCTGATCCGCTCCTCCTCCACCGGGGCGAGGGTGTAGTTGTTGAGCTGGGACACCAGCAGGCCCAGGCCGGCGCCGGTGACGATGAGCGGGATCACGAGATACCAGCCGTTGTCGATGCGGGGGACGAGCGGGATGATCGAGGCAATCCCGAGGCTCGTCAGCACGAAGCCGGCCCGAATGATCGCCGCCGGGCGTCGGTTGCCAGCCCGTCGACCCGCCAGCAGGGCCGCGGCGAACATCGTGAGCGAGAGCGGCGCCAACGACAGGCCGGCTTGCATGGCGTTGTACTCCAGGCTCATCTGGAGGAACAGCGGTAGCGCGATCATGGCGCCGCCCAGCGTGATCTGCTGGAGCATCTGACCCAGGACGCCCGTCGTGAAGTTCGGATGCCGGAACAGGCTGGGGTCGAGCAGCGTCACCTTCTGCGCGCGCTGCTGCCGGGTCAGCCACCAGGCCAGCGACCCCAGGGCGACGGCGCCCACCGCCATCAACAGGAGGACGAACTCGCCCCCCTCCTGCCAGACCAGGATCCCGAGGACCACGCCACCCATTCCCACCACCGACAGGATCGCGCCGACGATGTCGATCTTGCGGGAGCCGGTGTACGCGACATCTCGGACCAGTCGGATCTGGCTCAGCACGACCGCGATGATGACGACCTCGAGCCCGAAGCCGACCCGCCAGGACAGGTAGGTGGTGACGAACCCGCCGAGGAGCGGTCCGACGGCGGCGGCGATCGCCGCGGACGCACCGACCATCGCATACGCCTGCCCCTGGGCGGCGCCGGTGAAGTTCCCGTGGATGAGGGACTGCATCGCCGGGAGGAGCAGGGAGGCGCCCAGGCCACCGATGATGGCCCAGAAGATGATGATGGCGGTCAGGCTCTGCGCCAAGGTCATGGCCAGCGCGCCGATCGCGTAGGCCAGGAGTCCGAGCACATAGGCCCGCTTGCGACCGATGAGGTCGCCGACCTTGCTGTTGATCAGGATGAACGCGGCCGAGACCAGAGCCTCGAGCGCGATGGCGGACTGGACCCCGCTGGCCGTGGTGTCCAGGTCCCTGATGACGGCCGAGATCGACACGTTCATCAGCGACGTGTCGACGACCAGGACGAACATCGCCAGGGCGAGCAGGACCATCAGGCGGCGGTCGCCGCGGCCGGCCGGTTCGGCACCTGCCTCCGGCTGGAAATCGTGATCGGTCAAGCCAGAGCTCCTGACTGATGCAGAGGCGGAATGAGCGCCAGCCGCCAGACTGTCTCGTTTCATGCCCAGCCGCGTCACCCCCTGAAGATGAGCGTTGGCTCGCGCTGGGTATCTCAGCCACCACGGACCACCCTGCCGCGGAACTACGCTTCGGCTGATGACTGGGTCCGGAACGGAAGCTGCGCCACGGCGATGGCGCGAGTACGTCCCGGGGCTGTCGGTGGTCACGTCCTACCAGCGCGCGTGGCTGACCAAGGACATCGTGGCGGGACTGGTTCTGTCAGCGCTGTTGGTACCGCAAGGGATGGCGTACGCCGACCTGGCCGGTCTCCCGGCCGTGACTGGGCTCTACACCTCGATCCTGTGCCTTCTCGCGTACGCGGTCTTCGGCCCCTCCCGCGTCCTGGTCCTAGGGCCGGACTCCTCCTTGGGCCCGATGATCGCCGCGACGATCCTCCCGCTCATGCTCGCCGACGGCGACCCCGTGCGCGCGGTCGCGCTCGCCTCACTGCTTGCGGTGCTCGTGGGCGTGATCATGGTCGGCGCGGGACTGGCGAAGTTCGGATTCGTGGCCGACCTGTTGTCGAAGCCGACGCAGATCGGCTACATGAACGGGCTCGCCCTGACCATCATCGTGGGCCAGCTGCCGAAGCTGCTGGGGTTCTCCGTCGATGCCGACGGGCTCATCGCCGAGTCTCGCGCTCTGGTGTCAGGCCTGGCGGAGGGTCTCGCCAACCCCACCGCCGCCGTGGTCGGGGTCGTCTCGCTCGCCGGGATCCTGCTCCTCAACCGGCTGCTGCCCAAGCTGCCAAGCGTCCTGATCGTCGTCGTGCTGGCCGCCGTCGCCGTCAACGCCCTGAACCTGGAGGACCGCGGAGTCGACACGGTCGGCGTGATACCCCAGGGCTTTCCGCCCCTCACGGTTCCTACAGTCACCTGGAGTGATCTGCCGCCGCTGCTCCTTGGTGCGGTGGCCATTGCCGTCGTCGCCCTGGCGGACACCATGTCCACCGCATCGGCGTTCGCGGCGCGTCGTCGTGAACGGGTGCGCGGGAACCAGGAGATGATCGGGATCGGAGCCGCCAACATCGCCGCCGGCCTCTTCCAGGGCTTCCCGGTCAGCACCAGCGGATCCCGGACGGCCGTGGCCGAGCAGGCCGGGTCCAAGTCGCAGGTCACCGGAGTCGTCGGCGCCGCCGTGATCAGCCTGGTCCTGATGTTCGCCACCGGGGCCATGGAGTTCGTGCCGCAGCCGACCTTGGGCGCGATCGTCATCGTGGCGGCCCTCGCGCTGGCCGACGTGGCCGGGACGCGCCGGCTGTGGCGGCAGCGCCGGATGGAGTTCACCCTGTCGGTGATCGCCCTGCTCGGCGTTGCCTTGCTCGGTGTCCTGCCCGGCATCCTGGTCGCCGTGGGCCTGTCCATCCTCGACGTCTTCCGACGTACCTGGTGGCCCTACCAGGCCCAGCTCGGTCGGGTGGCGGGCATCCCGGGGCTCCACGACACGGAGCGCTATCCCAACGCCCAGCTGTTGCCTGGCATCGTGGTCTACCGCTTCGACGCCCCTCTGATCTTCGCCAATTCGCGGATGTTCGGCGAGGCGATGCGGGCCATCGCGCAGCAGCACCGGGACCTGCGGTGGATCGTCATCGCCGCCGCACCGATCACCGACGTCGACACCACGGCATCCGACATGCTGCACGACCTCGACCTCTGGCTGAACGAGCGCGGGACCTCACTGGTCTTCGCCGAGATGAAAGATCCGGTACGCGAGAAGATCGAACGCTACAAGCTCACCGACACCATCGATCCCGCCCACTTCTTCCCGACACTGGGCGCGGCGCTCGAGGAGTACGCACGCCAGACCGGCACGACGTGGTCCAGTGGAGCGCCGGAATCTGAAGGCTGAGAGGTCAGTTCGGCCGACGCGGGTGTGCCCGTGACCGCGTGGGTCGTCCGGCGCACACTACCGTCGCCTGCATGATCGCCAGTTCAACGGCCGGAGGGTCGCGTGCCGGGGAGGTTCCCAAGCCGCACGCGAGGGGGCCGCTGGTCATCGGTCACCGCGGCGCCTCGGGATACCGTCCGGAGCACACGTTGGCCGCCTACGAGCTGGCCGCCCGGATGGGCGCCGACTTCATCGAACCCGACGTGGTGCCGACCAAGGACCACGTGCTGGTGGTACGTCACGAGAACGAGATCTCGGGAACCACGGACGTGGCGGACCACCTCGAGTTCGCCTCTCGCAAGGTCACGAAGACCGTGGACGGGGAAGTGGTCAATGGCTGGTTCACGGAGGACTTCACGCTCGCCGAGCTGCTCACGCTCCGGGCGAAGGAACGGCTGCCGCTGGTGCGTCAGCAGAACATGCTTTACGACGCACGGTGGGCCGTACCAACGCTGCGGGAGGTCTTCCAACTGCGGGAACGCCTCTCCACGGAGCTGGACCGGCCGATCGGGATCATCCCGGAGACCAAGCATCCGACCTACTTCACTGCCATCGGCCTCCCACTGGAGAGCGCGCTCGTCGCGATGGTCCGCGAGTTCGGCCTGGACCGGGCCGAGGCGCCGATCGTGATCCAGTCTTTCGAGCTCAACAACCTGGTCGCACTGCGTGAGACCCACGGGGTCAAGGTGTCGGAAGTCCTCCTCACCTCGACGTCCGGAGGAGGTTTCGGCGACTCCCAGACCTACGCGGAGCTGCTGACGCCGGCCGGGCTCGGGTTCGTCAGCAGGTGGGTGAGCTCGATCGGCCCGGACAAGAACCAGGTGATTCCTCGGAACCCGGACGGGTCGTTGGGCGCGCCGACCTCGCTGGTGTCGGACGCCCACGCAGCCGGCCTGACGGTGATGCCCTATGTCTTCCGGGCCGAGAACACGTTCCTGCCGACCGACCTGCAGGTCGGCACCAGCCCTCACGAGGTCGGGAGGGCCATTACCGAGGGCGTGACGTTCATGCAGACCGGGGTCGACGGCCTCTTCTGGGACCACCCTGACATCGGGGTCGAGGCGCGCAAGGACTTTCACCGCGGCTGAGGCGCATCCGGGAGCGGCTGCTGCACCGAAGTACTAACGACCACGTGTTGGTTGTGGGTCGGCCGCTGTCGCGACCCGGCACCGTCAGGTCCCAGGGTTTGGCGGCGCCTCCACCTGGGTATGACCCCGGCATACAGGGGCTACAGCACGCAGACGGGAAGCTGCCATGGGTCGCCATCTGTACTGGATCAGGCTGAACGCCGAGCTGCGGTCCTCCGACCGAGACTGGCTGGCGGACCTGGCCGTCGAGCCGTCGCCGGGGCGCCGCACCCTGCTCAGGGCTGGACTCGACCAGTCCGGCCTGTTCGGCGTTCTTGCGCGGTGCGCGTTCCTGGGCCTGGAGGTGGTCGAGGTGCGGCGCGTGTGCGGATGCGTAGGTCGCCGCGAGTCGTGCGTGGTTGACACTCGCCTGCTGGTCTCCACCTGAGCGAGTCACGCGCCACCGCTCGAGCGCCGGCTCACGCCGCAGCAACCGGGCCACTGCGGTGACGTCTCGCTCGACGTTGTCTCTCGTCACCCATCAAGGATGAGGCGCCGCCGGCTCGCGTGGCCAACGCTGGACGCGAGTGGGGTGCTCACCGGCGTCGTTGATTCTGGAGGCGGTCTGATGGCTTTCGACACGTTCATGGTCTTGGCCGGCGTCTACCGCGACCTCGAGTCGGCGGAGGCCGACTACGAGCTCGTGCAGAAGCTGCACCGGACCGAAGGGCTCATGGACGCCTACGACGCGGCGGTCATCCATCGCGGCGCGGACGGCAAGGTCAAGATCACGAAGAAGCACGAGACTCCCACCCGCGTCGGTGGAGTGCTCGGAGGCGGAGTAGGTCTCGCCACCGGCCTCGCGATCGTGCTCTTCCCCTTCGCGGCCATCGGTGGCGGCCTCCTGGCGGCCACCACCGCCGGTGGCGCGGTCCTCGGTGCGGTGGCCGGTCACGCCGCCGCCGGGATGAGCCGAAGCGACCTCAAGGAGCTCGGTGAGTCGCTCGACGCCGGTGAGGCCGGCCTGATCGTCGTCGGCGTGACGGACATGGAGGCGCGGATCAAAGAGGCGATGCGTCGTGCCGAGAAGGTCGAGGAGAAGCAGCTGAAGGCGGACACGACGGCTCTCGAGCGGGACGCCACGGAAGCGGCCGGCGGCTAGCGGACCGCCGGCCATGGACGAGAGCGTGCTGGTGCTGCATACCGGCGGCACCATCGGGATGGTCCGGACGCCGCAGGGAAACGCTCCGATCGCCGGGGCACTAGGTCCGTACCTCGACTGGATCGTGGCCAACTCGGGTGGCGAGCTGGCGCCTATCTCGTTCCTCGAGCTGGACCCCCCGATCGACTCGGCCAACGCGACCCCGGACGACTGGTGCACGATCGCCCGTCACCTCTTCGAGCGTCGTGAGGACCACTGCGGGTTCGTCGTGCTGCACGGAACCGACACCATGGCGTACACCTCGTCGGCCCTGTCGTTCCTGCTCCCCGGCTTCGGCAAGCCGGTCGTCGTCACCGGGTCTCAGATTCCGGTCGCTCGGATCCGCAGCGACGGGCGCCAGAACTTCGTCGGGGCGCTCCAGGTGGCGACCCGGTCCGACGTCGCCGAGGTCACCCTGCTGTTCGGTGAGGTCCTGTTGCGGGGTAACCGGGCCACGAAGATGGACGCCTCGGGCCTCGACGCCTTCGACTCGCCACGGTTCCCGCCGCTCGCCGAGATCGGCATCGACATCGTCGTGCGCAAGGAGCTGGTCCGCGACGCCGGCGGACGTCCGATGCTGACCGCCGGGGAGCTCGGCCACGTCGCCGCGACGCGACTGTTTCCCGGCTTCTCGGCCTCCACGCTCACCAACCTGTGTCGACCGCCCCTGCAGGGTCTGGTCATCGAGGCCTACGGAGCCGGAAACGGACCCGCCGAGGATCGGGACTTCCTGGCGGCGATCGAGAGCGCCGTCGACCGGGGCGTCGTCGTGGTGGTCGTCACGCAGTGCGTTCGCGGGTCCGTGCAGCCGGGAGCGTACGCAACCGGGACGGCGATGCTGAACGCCGGCGCGGTCCCCGGATACGACATGACGCCGGAGGCGGCTCTGACCAAGCTGGCCGTCCTGCTCGGCCAGGACCTCGACCCGGCGACGGTCAGGGAGCTCGTTCAGCGGGACATTGCCGGCGAGCTCACCCGGTGACCCACGTGTCCCCGCCCGAGGGGTCGACGACCCCCCCACGTAGCCCGAGAACGGCCTGGTCGAACGACGCCGACCTCGCGGGTCGGGAGGGGTCGCCGCGGCCGGCGATCACGGTCCGTGGCGCGGGCCGCTACGAGGTGCTGCTCGTGCTCCTCGTCATCGTGCTCGTCCTGGCGCCGATCGTCGCCACCGTCCTGGAACCGGTGATCGTCGCCCTGCTGGGCGGGGTCCTCGTGTATGCGTTGTGGACCTCGCGGGCGGCCACCCCCGTGGTCTGGGTCGGCGCGGGGCTGGCGGCGGCCTGCATCCTCGCCTCGGCGGTCGCCCCGGTCTGGCTCGGCTCGTCCCGGGTGCTCTACGCCCTGGTCAGCATCACCCTCAGCATCGGCGCCATCGGGTCGATCGTGACTCACCTGACCCGCCGACGCTCGGCCACCTCGGCGACGTTGGCCGGCGCCGTGGCCATCTATCTCCTTCTGGGCCTGATCTTCGCCGACCTCTACATGTGCCTGGCCCAGCTCTCCGGCGTCGCCTTCTTCGCGCAAACGGCGTCGCCGAGCTCCGTGGCCTACCTCTACTTCAGCTACACCACCCTGACCACCGTCGGTTTCGGGGATCTGACCGCGGGCACGGACCCGGCCCGAATGCTGGCCGTCGTCGAGGCGTTGATGGGTCAGCTCTACCTCGTCACCGTGGTCGCCTTCATCGTCGCGACCCGCCGACCGCGCATATCGTCATGACGATCGGACCCGCCTGGGGCGTTCCCCCGAGGCGCCAGAGGAGCGCAGAGCGATGAGCACTGAGGTACCCGCACCGGCACTGTTCCGTCCCTTCTGGCGAAGCCGGCGGGCAGCGGCCATCGCCGGGATCCTCTTCGGCGTGCTGCTGCTGACCGCCATGGTGATGACGCGCATCGCCCTCGCCGAGGGCAGCCTCGTGGTGCTCCAGTCGGATCCGCAGCGCCGCACGCTGATCCGGTTCAGCCTCGGGCTGGTCCCCTTCGCCGGGATCGCCTTCCTCTGGTTCATCGGGGTGATCCGCGAGCAGCTCGGCGCCGTCGAGGACCGCCTCTTCTCCACCGTGTTCTTCGGGAGTGGGCTGCTCTTCCTGGCCATGCTGTTCGTCGGCGCCATCATGTCGACGAGCCTGTTGGACATGCTCGACCGGCCGGGCGTCGATGCGGGCCTCTGGGACTTCGGCCGGGACAACGCGCAGGGGCTCTTCGCGATCTACGCCATGCGGATGGCCGCGGTCTTCACGCTCTCGGTCAGCACCGTCGGGATGAGGGCCGCCGCCATGCCCCGGTGGATCTCGTTCCTCGGGTATGTCGTCGCCCTCGGCCTCCTGGTCGCGTCCAACGGGCAGCCCTGGCTCCAGCTGGCCTTCCCCGCCTGGGTCCTGCTGGTCAGCATCGTGATCCTCGTCCGGTCTGCGCGGTCGCCGACTACCCCGACGATCGTGACTACGGCGAGGGACACCCCTGGCGGGTGATCCAGAAGGACGCTGCCCTGTGGCAGCGTCGAACGACGGCCACGGAGGAGGACCGACCATGCGACATTCCGTTCGGCGACCCCGATGAGCACCGTTGCGCCGGGGGAGGCGCCTGGACGGCTGGTCCGACTACTACCCATCGTCGGCTGGCTGAGGACCTACGACCGGGCGTGGCTTCGCGGTGACCTGATCGCCGGCGTGACGGTCGCAGCGCTCATCGTGCCGAAGAACCTCGGGTATGCCGGCATCGCGGGGATCCCGCTGCAGAACGGTCTCTACGCCGCCGCCGCCGCCGCGATCCTCTACGCCATCTTCGGCACGTGTCGCCAGATCTCCATGGGCCCGAGCTCTGGTCTGGCCGCCGTGGCCGCGAGCGCCGTCGCGACCGCCGGGCTCACCGACCCCGGCGACATCGCCACGTTCGTGGCGGGCCTGACCCTCATCTCCGGGTTGCTGTTCCTGCTTCTCGCCGTGTTGAAGATGGGGTGGATCGCCCAGTTCCTCTCCCGTGCGGTCGTGACCGGCTTCCTGTTCGGCGCCGCGATCGACGTGGTCATCGGTGAGCTGCCCAAGATCACCGGGACCGACACGTCCGGTTCCAACTCCTTCCAGGAGCTGGTCTCGTGGTTCGGGACCCTCGGCGACATCCACCCCACGACGCTCGTCGTCGGCGTCGTGTCACTCGTCGTGGTGTTCGGAATCAAGACGGTCGCGCCTCGGGTCCCCGGAGCGCTCGTCCTCGTCGTGGGGGGGCTCCTCGCGTCGTACCTTTTCGACTTCGGCGCTCGGGGCGTCTCGCTCGTCGGCGACGTCCCGAGCGGGCTCCCCACCTTCGGCATCCCGAGCCCGTCCCTCATGCTGGAGCACGCCGACACCGCCGCGGTCGCCGCGGTCGCGCTGATGCTGATCGGCTTCTCCCAGACGGCCGGCGACGCGCGGGCCTTCGCGGCCAAGCACCGCTACCAGATCGACGTCAACCAGGAGTCCGTGGCCCAGTCGGCCGCCAACATCGGCTCGGGTGTCCTGCACGGTATGCCCGTCTCGACCAGCCTTTCGGCCAGCTCGCTCAACGACCACTCCGGGGCGAAGACGGGACTGGCGTCGATCACCTCCGGAGTCACCGTCCTGCTGACCCTGCTCTTCCTCGCACCCCTGTTCTCGCAGCTGCCGAAGCCCGTTCTCGGCGCGCTGATCATCGAGGCGGTCGTGATGGGCATGATGAACCTCCCGGAGATGCGGAGGATCTACCGCGTCCAGAAGTTCGACTTCTGGGTAGCCATCGCCGCGATCGTCGGCACGTTGGCGTTCGGCGTGCTCGCGGGCGTCATCATCGGAATCGGGCTGTCGCTGCTGTGGCTCGTGGCCGTCGCCACCCATCCGCGGATGGCGGTCCTGGGACGAGAGGCCGGCACCCAGGTCTTCCGCGACGTCGTCGAGAACCCGGACGACGAGCAGATCCCCGGCGTCGTGATCCTCCGGCTCGACGGGGGGCTGTTCTTCGCCACGGCGGACGCGCTCGGGGACAGGGTCCGCGCGGTGATCCAGGCCCCCGATGTCAGGTGCGTGGTGCTCGACTGCGAGGGGATCAACTTCCTGGACTCTCAGGGGTCGGTAGCGATCGACGACCTCCTCGTGCTGTGCCGTCAGGCCGACGTGACCCTGCGACTGGCTCGGGTCAAACCGGGGGTGCGCGCCACCCTGGAGCGGGAGGGCACCATCGAGCGGCTCGGCACCGAGCATCTCCACGGCAACGTGCACCGCGCCGTGGAGGCCCAGCTCAGCGGCTGAGACGGGGCGCCTTAGCTGACGATCTGCATTTCGTGCGGGGTGGTGTTGAGCCGACGTCCGGTGCCGTCGGAGGTGACGGTGACGATGTCCTCGATGCGGACGCCGAACCGGCCCGCGAGATAGATGCCCGGCTCGATCGAGAAGCACATCCCGGGCCGGACCGGCAGCGTCTCGCCCTCCACCATGTAGGGCGGCTCGTGGGTGCTGATCCCTATGCCGTGTCCCGTCCGATGGATGAAGTACTCGCCGTAGCCGGCGTCGGTGATGACCGCTCGCGCCGCCCGGTCGACGTCTTGGCACGTGACACCGGGCTGCACGGCGTCGAACCCGGCCTGCTGGGCGCGGCAGACGATCTCGTGCACCTCGCGTTCCTCGTCCGTAGCCCCACCGACGTGCACGGTCCGTGTCGTGTCCGATCCGTACCCGTACTTCAGGCCGCCGAAGTCGAGCACGACCATGTCGCCATGCTCGATGACCCGTTCCCCGATCTCGTGGTGTGGGTTGGCTCCGTTGGGGCCGGACCCGATCACCGTGAAGTCCACCTGCGAATGCCCGAACCGGCGAAGGAGCCCGGCGAGGTCGGCGGCCACCTCCGTCTCCCGTCGCCCGGCAAAGGGCACCCGGAGGATCTCCTGGTACGCACGGTCCGCCGCCGCGCCGGCCGCCGCCAGCCGCTCGACCTCCGCCGTGTCCTTGACGGCCCGGAGCATCGGCAGTGCGTCCGTCAGTGACACGTATGACGTTTCGGGGAGCTGACGTTGCAGTCCCAGGAGGTGCATCGCCCACGCCGAGTCCGAGATCGCGTAGCGGCCGGTGGTGGCGACCAGGCTGCCGGTCGCCTCGTAGGGATCGCTTCCGTCGGCCCAGTCGACCATCCGGAGACCGTCGACGCCGGCGGCGTTCTCGGCGTCCGGCCGCTCGAGCCGAGGGACCATCAACGTGGCCTCACCGTCGGCCGGGATCACCAGCATGGTGATGCGCTCGGTGATCGCCACGGGCGCGTAGCCGGTGAAGTACGTCAGGTCCGGGCCGGGAGTCAGCAGCAACCCCGTGAGTCCCGCCTCGCGAGCCACCGTCGCCGCTCGGACCCGTCGGGCTGCGAAGTCGCGCGCGGTGAAGGGGACCGGGCCGGGACCTTCGGCGTCGTCGCTCACGCTAGCTTCCCCTCAGGCGGCTCTCGACCCGTCGCCGGTCGTGTCCGGTGTCGCGGTCGCCGAGGTCGGCATCGTATGCGCGACGGCGGCGGCGGAGGCGGCCGCATCGGCGAGCGTGCCAAGCGGCGGCCGGTGGCGTCCCATGAGCACCGCCATGAGGACCCCGGCGGCGCTGAACACCGCCATCACCCAGGAAGCCGTTCCGAGTCCGGCCGACAACGCGTCCGAGGGCGACCCTCCGGCGGCGGTCTTCGAGACCGTAACGGAGCTGTAGATCGACGCGGCGAGCGCCGTCGCCACCGCGGCGCCGACATACCTCGCCATGTTCGAGACGCCGGACGCCTCACCGACCTGGTTGGAGGAGACGGAGGCGGTGGCGGCGGAGGACGCAGGTCCGTTGGACAGTCCCATCCCGACCGCGACGGCGATCAGCGGAAGCACGAAGGCGCCGTACCGCCAGTCGCTCTTGCTGATCCCGATGACGACGAAACCCACGGCCGTGATGGCGAACCCGGCGGCGACCACCTGCCGACCTCCGAACTTCTTCGCCAACCGGGGGACGAGCGGGGCGACGATGACGAGTCCCACCGTGGCCGGGAGGGTGGCCAGCCCCGCCTGCAGCGGCGAGAAGCCCAGAGCCACCGGATCCTGGAAGTAGAGGCTCAACAGGTACATGAGGGCGTTGATGGTGCCGGCGCCGATGAGGATCGCCATGGTGGACCCGACCAGAACGCGGTTGCGCAGCAGGGCCAGGTCCAGCAACGGGACGCTGACCCGTCGTTCGACCGCGACGAAGGCCACGCCGGCAACCACGGCTCCGACGAGACACCCCAGCGTGGCCACCGACGTCCAGCCCCACGCGCTGCCCTGGCTCAACGCGAGGATGAGCGGGGCGAGCGTGAGGGCGACGAGGACGGTTCCGGCGTAGTCGATGGACCGCGGACGGTTGGGGTCGCGCGACTCGGTCACCGTTCGGGCGGTGATGGCGATGCACACCACAGCCACCACGGCATCGATCCAGAACAGTCCCTGCCAGCCGGTCAGACCGACGAGGAGGCCGCCCACCAGGGGTCCAGCCGCAGCGCCGACCGCCGCCGCGGCCCCCCACAGCGAGACCGCCCGGAGCTGGGCCTCTCCACTGTTGGCGACCGAGAGCAGGCTCAGGCCGCAGGCGAGGATGGTGGAACCGGCGGCGCCCTGGATCATCCGGCCCGCGATCACCATCCCGCCGCTCGTCGACAGGGCGATCAGCACGCACGACGCGACGAAGAGCAGAAGTCCCAGCTGGAAGATCCGCTTACGACCGAAGACGTCGCCCAACGACCCCGCCGTGATGATGACGGCGGCGCCGACCAGCGAGTAGCCGGTGACCGCCCACTGCAGCGTCGTCACCGACATCCCGGTGTCCTCGCTGATGGCCGGCAGCAGGATGCTGACCGCGGAGGTGTTGGCGTTCACCACCAGCGTGGAGAGGCAGGTGGCCGCGAGGACGCCCCCGGTGCGCGTGGTCGGCATGGCCGTCACGACGAGGCCGCCGCATACCGTTGCAGGAACAAGGCTTCCACCAGCGCCATGTTGGCGATCTCCCTCGGGTCGACACTCTCGTTGGGCGCATGGATCAGGCAGAGTGGCTCCTCGACGCCGAGCAGCATGATCTCGGCCTTGGGGAAGGTCTCCGTGAAGACGTTGCACAGGGGGATCGAGCCGCCCTGGCCTTGCATCACGGGCTCCACACCGTAGGCGTCGCGCATCGCGCCAGTCATCGTCTCGTAGGCCGGCCCCGAGGCGGCCCCGACGAACGGATCCCCGTCAGCCTCCCGGTCGAACTCCACCTTCACGTGCCAAGGTGCGACCGAGGCGAGGTGCTCGATGAGGGCGTCCTGTGCGCGCTTGGCGCTCATCCCGGGAGGGACGCGCAGACTGATCCGAGCCCTCACCTGCGCCTGGATGGCGGTGGAGGACCCCACCACCGGTGGGCAGTCGATGCCGAGCACCGTGGCGGTCGGCCGGGACCAGACCATGTCCCCGACGTTGTTGTCGCCCAGCAGATCCACTCCATCGAGGACGTGGGCGTCCTTGCGGAACTGCTCGGACGCGTAGGGGGCTCCGTGCCACGTCTGGGTGGCGGGGAGGCCCTTGATCGTCGTGTTCCCGCGTTTGTCCCGAAGGGTGGCGAGCATGGCGATCAACGCGGCCAGAGCATCCGGTGCGGCTCCGCCGAACATGCCCGAGTCCATCTCGCTGGACAGTGCACGGACGGTCACCCAGACGTTGGCCAGACCACGGAGGCTGCCGGTCAGGCTGGGCGCGCCGACGGCGACGTTGCCGGCATCGCAGACCAGGATCGCGTCGGCGGCCAACAGCTCGGGATGCTGCGGCACGAAGGCCTCCAGGCCGCCGGTTCCCTGCTCCTCGGATCCCGCGCCGACGATCTTCACCGTCACCGGCAGGTCCGGCCCCAGGGCCCGCAATGCGGTGAGGTGCGCCGCGATGTTGCCTTTACAGTCCGCGGCTCCACGGCCGTACCACCGGCCGTTCCGCTCCGTCAGGTCCCAGACGGGCGTCTGCCACGCCGACTCGTCCAGCGGTGGCTGAACGTCGTGGTGGAAGTACAGCAGTACGGTCGGCGCGCCGGCCGGACCCTGCTTGTGCCCGCAGACGGCCTGGCTGCCGTCGGGAGTCTCATAGCCCTGGACGTCATCGAGGCCGACCTCGGTGAACGCCTCGACGAGGAAGTCGACCATGCGCTGGCATTCGGTGGGTGGGAACTGGTCGGCATCGTGGACCGACTTGATGGCGACCATCTCCCGCAGGTCGGCCTGGGTTCGCGGCATGAGGTCGGCGATCCCCGCTCGCAGTCGGCCGGTGCGCCGAGCGCTCCCGGTATGGACCGACCGCGTCGTCCGCGACCAGGGCTCTGAGCTCATCCGGCGCGCACCGCGGTGTCGTCGGCGGTGGGGTCTAGAGCAGACATCGTCGCTCCTTCGGCACTTTCGCAGAGAACCGTTGGACAAGGTCCTTGCCGACAACGGCACGTCGAGCTGTGCTCGGGTCGCTCACCGACGACCCACGGTGACATCGCCGCATGAGCGTGCACTCACCCATCGCGAATGAGATGCCGGGGGTCGAGACGCCTCGCCGGGGCGCAGTCGACGAGCGCGGCCACGCGTGGAGCGGGGCCTCCTGGTTCACGGTCGGTGGTAGCCCTGGGGGATGGTCGGCTACGCGATCCAGGCCACCCGTATCGAGAGGGCGAAACGGGGTCGGGCGGTGAGACGTGCGGTCCCGTTGGCGTCCCTGGCTCAGCTGGCTTCGACGCGAACGACGTCGGCGAGACCAACCCTGGGGCCCTTCGAGTGGGACGTAAAGCGGCTCGCCGCCAGCCTGGAGATCGCGGGACGGGACAACGGTCACTCCACCAAGCAACGCCGGGCCGCTGTTACCGCCGCGGTCCGCGCGTACCGACTGCCTCCGTGAGCTCGCCTCGGAATCCAAACTGTCGGTGTGGTACGCCCACCAACCGGTGGATCCCAGCACTCCGGCGCTGAAAGCACTGTGGTCCAAACCGAGCGGGTGAACGGTGGACTGAGGATCATCAGCAACCCGCCGGTCGTCGTACCGGTGCGCGACCTCGACCTCACGGCGCAGCGCGGTGTCGACCCGGACGAGTGGATGGAAGGACTGCTGCGCCACTATGTCCGGACGTTGCAACCGGACCGCCGGCACCTCGTCGAGCAGTACCGGGTCGTCGACGTAGCCCACAAGGTCGTCGGTGTCGGCAGCGTGGGGGCCAGGGCCTGGATCGTTCTCCTGATCGGCGCGGACGACCAGGATCCGCTGTTCCTGCAGGCCAAGGAGGCCCAGGCGTCGGTGCTCGGGCGCTACCCGAAGGCCAGTCGGGACGGCAGCCAGGGACGCCGCGTCGTCGAGGGACAGCGGCTCCGCCAGCTGCGGGACTGGAAGGGCGCGGCTGAGGTCTCGGAGCTGGACCCCAGCGGCCTCACCTGCAGGCCGCTCGGAAGGCAGGCCAGATCACCGTCACGACCGGCGTGTGACGGGTGGTCCCCGATGGGGCAGGAACTCACCCGCCCGCCCTTTACAGGCGGCGAATGTCGACGAGCTCCAGGCCCAGCGCCTGGATCCGCTCCAGCAGCCCGTGCAGGCCGGCCTGGTCCAAGGCCCCGGACAACACCGTCGCGGGAGGCTCCACCTCCACGGCGACGTCCGCGAACGCCTCCCGTGCCGCCGGGCCGATCTTCCCCAGAACACGCACCTCATACTCGACCTTCGACACGGCTACCTCTCACCTCGGCCCATTCGAGTAGCCTGCTGGATAAAGTTTCACGGCGCGTCACTCGGCAAAGGTGAGGCGGGGCGTAGTTTCATAGATCAGCGGTCGGTCCATTACGGCTCCCATGGAGGGATCTGTCGAATTGTCAGCCGGCGACCGCTGCAGAATCCGACCAGCGAGGGTGGCACGCTGATGTACCAAGCCCTCAGAGCGGTAAAAGTCATCCCCCCTCGGTTGCAGGTCCGTGACGTTCAGCGCCCTCGGCTGCTGGCCATGCTCGATCGCGCGATCGAGCGGCCGGTCACGCTGATTTGCGCCGGCCCCGGATACGGCAAGACCGTGCTGGTCAACCAGTGGGCCTCCGCGCGGCCCCACGGTGTCGTCTGGGTTTCCCTGGACCCCCAGGACGACCGGGAGTCGCGGTTCTGGACGCTGGTGCAGTACGCACTGCAGCAGCACGGGCTCCTCGGCAACCCGTCCCCACCCGACCCCGGTTCCTCGCTGGCGGAGCACGCCATCGACGAGCTGGCCGAGGCGGCGAGCCGGGCGGACGACCTGCTGATCCTGGTTCTCGACGATGTGCACGTGCTCAGCGACCCCGACGTCATTGGCACCCTGGACACCGTCCTGAGGCGCCCGCCGCCGAACCTGCGGGTGATCATGACGGCCCTCAGCGACCCGATCATCCCGCTGCACCGCTATCGCATCCAGGGCTACCTGTCGGAGATCCGCGCGGCCGAGCTGGCGATGACCATGCCGGAGATCGAGGCGCTCCTCGCGGTTCACAACCTTCAGCTCTCCCCGGCGGAGGTCGAGACTCTGGCTGAGAAGACCGAAGGGTGGGTGGCGGGCCTGCGCCTCTCGGCGATGCGGATGGAGGACAACCCGGAACCGGGGCGGTCGATCACGGACTTCGCCATGGACCGCGGCAGCATCGGTGAGTACCTCATGGAGGAGGTGCTCGCCGCCCAGTCACCTGAGGCGCAGCAGCTGCTCATCCGCACCAGCATCTGCGACCCGGTCTCCGGACCTTTGGCGGACGCGATCTGTGAAACCGACTCCGGCGACACCATCCTCAACGAGCTGGCGGCGAAGAACGCCCTGGTGATGGCGCTCGACCATGAGGGGGCACGGTTCCGGTACCACCCGCTGCTGCGGGAGGTGCTGAGACATCTCCTTCACCGCGAGGCGGCGGCCGTGCGACGCCGCGGTCACGAGAACGCGGCCCGGTGGTACGCAAGCGACGGCAGCCTCGTCGCGGCGTTGCAGCACGCGGTCGCGGCGCAGGACTGGAAGCTCAGCGCGGACCTGCTGTGCCGTGGGGCCTTCGAACAGACCTACCTGGGTGCGGCCACCGGGACGATCACCGGAATCGGGCGCTTCGTCGATGCGACGAGTGCCGCCTCCGCGGACGAGGATCTCCCGGACGGAGTCCTTGCTGCGCAGGCGGCCGTGGCGGTGGCGATCGGGCGGTATGAGCAGGCCACTGCGCAGTTATCGAGCCTGGAGCCCTCGCGCCTTTCCAGAGGAGCGGACACTCTCCGCGCCTACGCCCAGCTTGTTGTGGCCCGCCAGGACGGGGATGCGGCGTCCTTGGAAGAGGCGGCCACCGTCCTCGGCGAGCACGACGCCCACGGCGCGTTCGGGTCCTTCGCCCTGTACGAGAGAGGATCCCTGAAGCTGTGGCAGGGCTCGGACAACCTTGCCGAAGATCTGCTCGAACAGGCGCTCAAGCAGGCGACCGTAGGCTCCCTCCACGCGATCGCTCTGCGGTGTTTGGGGCGTCTGGTGATCTCGCACTGCACGGCCGGAAGAGTCTCCGTGGCTGAGCAGTTTCTCACCGAGGGAGCCGCCCTGCTGCAGGCTCATCCCTGGATCCCGGACGAGTTCCGCGTCGCGTACCACCTCGGCGGCGCCGAAGTGGCTCTGATGCACGGCGACCTCGACCTCTACTCTCGTTTCCTTCTGCTCGTGGACGCGGGACTGGCGCCGAGGACCGACCCGGCCCTCTCTCTCATGCACGCGCAGATCCAGGGGAAGGGACTGCAGAACGCCGGTCGATACGCCCAGGCCCGCGACATCCTGTTGTCCAACATGGGCCGCGACCTGCCGAACGCGTGGGTCCTTCAGGCGCGAGCCGAGATCATGCTCCTGGAGCTGCAGGCGCAGATGGGCCGGCCCCGGAAGGCGCTCGAGCGACTGGAGTCGTTGGCCCAGGTCCATGAGTCCCTCACCAGCCGGGCCCTGTTGGCGCTCGCCAAGGCTCACTCGGTGGCCGGCGACCTCGAGGCCGCGGAGCGCGTCGCCCGCCGCGTCATCACCGCACACCCCGCCGCGCCGATGTACATCCTCATCGACGCCCTGTTGGTGAGCGCCGAGGTCGCCGACGCGAAGGGGCAGGAGACGGCCGCCGTGGAGTCCGCGACGACGGCCGTCCAGCTCGCCACCGCCGACCGGATCCTGATGCCGTTCATTCCGCTCACCCCCCGGTTGCGGGGACTCCTGGACCGCCATCCGGCCCTGTTGAGCCTCTGGCCGTTGCCGGTGGAGGACACCCCCGGGCGTTGGGCCCGAGAGCTGCCGGCCGACCCGGGCGACCAGCAGCTGGCTGAGGCGCTGACCGAGCGGGAGGTCTCGATCCTCAGCTGGCTGACCACCACGTTGACGATGGCCGAGATTGCGACCGAGCTCTACGTCTCCACCAACACCGTCAAGACGCACGTGGCCGCGATCTACCGCAAGCTCGAGGCCACCAACCGCCGCGAGGCCATCGCCCGCGGTCGCCAGCTCCACCTCATCTGACGACGGGCGACCTGCCGCGCGGCAGCACCGCGGCAGGCAACGACGACCCGTCAGGTCATCTCATCCCTGACGAATGAGGTGATCGAAGGTCGGGCGGCAGGAAAGTTACAGCGTCGGTGTGCTCGAGACCCTTCCGTGGTCCGACGCGTTCGCACCTGCTCGACCGAAGCGATGGAGGTCCGGTGGACAGCACCGAGCCAGCCCTGAGACCACCCCGGCGACGGAGCCGACTGCTCTCCGTCGGGTTGATGTCGGCCCTCGTTCTCGGCGTCGCGGGCTGCGCGGGTCAACAGGAGCAACGGTCCGCGCAGAACCTCTGCGGCCGTTACCAGGCGCTGGTCGCCAGCGTCGACGAGGTCAAAGCCGCCTCGACCGGCACGCCCACCGCTGACGCCGTCCGCCGGAGGGCTGAGGTCGCGCTGGCCAGGCTGGACGAGCTGCAGGCCGTGTCGGAGGGGCAGTTCGACACGCTGATCTCGACCCTGCGAGCCGCGATCTACGACGTCAAGCAGTCGGCGGCCAACGCCGGCGCGGCAGCCGCCCAAGCGCGCTCGGAAACTCTTCAGCAGGTCTCCGAGAGCGTGGCCCCGCTGCGGCAGCGGCTTGACGTCCAGTGCAGTACGAACGGTTGAGCGCCTGGGACTGATGAAGGGACACGGATATGAGCGTTAGCTTCGTCCTCGAGGCACTGGTGGTCCTGGCGGCCATCGTCATGGGGACCCGGGCCGGCGGCGTCGGCGTCGGGTTGTGGGGTGGCCTCGGCACTTTCGTCCTGGTCTTCGTCTTCGGCGAGTCTCCCGGGGAGCCGCCCGCCGCGGCGGTGGCCATCATCCTGGGCGTGGTCACGGCGGCCTCGATGATGCAGGCCGCCGGGGGGATCGACTGGATGGTGGCCATGGCTGCGCGGGTGATCGAGGCTCACCCCAAGCAGATCACCGTCATCGCACCTCTGACCGCCTTCGCCTTCTGTGTCGGCTCAGGGACGGGAAACATCATCTACCCGTTGCTGCCGGTGATCTACGACGTCTCGTACAAGAACCACATCCGGCCGGCGAGGCCGCTGACATTGACTGTCGTGCAGTCGGGTATGGCTCTCGCCGCGTCCCCGGTCTCCGCCGCGATGGCCGCGATGCTCACCCTCACCGAGGTGGCGCCCTACAACCTCGGACTGACCCAGATCCTCGCGATCACCCTGCCGGCGTGCATCATCGGCATCGTCGTGACCGCGCTCGTGGTCAACCGCATGTGGAAGGACCTCGACGACGACCCGGAGGTCCAGGAGCGCATCGCTTCTGGAGTGCTCGCCGCTCCTGAAGCCCGGCAGGATGCGGTTCCCGTCGGGGCCTCCTCAGCCAGCGCGGGGGCGTCCGACACCCCGGCCGTGCCCGAGACCGGGTCGGCTTCCCCCGTCGAGTCGGCATCCGGTGCCTCCGCGCTCACGTACACCAAGGAGGGCCGCAACTCGGCGTTGGTCTTCCTGCTCGGAGTGGTCGCGATCGTGGTTCTCGGTCTCTTCCCCAACCTGCGCCCGTCCTTCGAGGTCGAAGGCGAGGTGGTGTCGATCGACATGACGACCACCATCGTCTTGGTCATGTTCGTCGTCGGCACCATCATCCTGTTCGTCGGCCGCCCCGACGTGAAGACCGTTCCGGACCAGTCGGTGTTCAAGGCCGGCATGATCTCGGCCATCGCGCTGTTCGGCATCGCCTGGCTGACGGCCACGTTCATCGCCGCCCACGAGGACTACATCATCGAGACGGTCGGAGCGTGGGTCACGGACTGGCGGTTCCTCTTCGCGCTCGCCGTCTTCATCGTGGCGGCGCTCACCACCAGCCAGTCGACGGCCACCCGGACGATCGTCCCCATCGGCTTGGCCGCCGGTCTGCCCGTCGGGATCGTGACCGGTATGTGGGCCGGAGCACTCGGCGGCGTCTACACGCTGCCGGCCAACGGCACGCAGATCGCCGCCGCCAACTTCGACCTCACGGGAACGACCAAGCTGGGAACCAAGCTGGTCGACCACAGCTTCTTCATCCCGATGCTGATCATGTCGGTCGTCACGATCGCCGTTGGAGCGCTGATCGGCGGCGTGTTCTTCTGACATCTCGCTTCTCACCCGTGCATACCGAACCCAGGAACGGATTCCGCAATGGATGTCGATGAGATCGCCAGGAAAGCCTCCGACGCGATGCCCGAGCTCGTTCGCGACCTCGAGCACCTCGTCGCCATTCCGTCCATCGCGTTCCCCGGCTACCCCGCTGAGCCGGTCGAGCGGATGGGACAGGTGACCCTGGACCTGTTCCAGAAGGCCGGCTTCCGGGACGCCCGACTCATGGACGTCCCGAGCGGCTACCCGCCGATCTACGCCGAGCTGCCAGGACCGGAAGGCTCACCCGTCGTGGTCCTCTACGCCCACTACGACGTGCAGCCGGCCCCACCCGAACAGGGGTGGACCTCGGAACCCTGGACGCCCACCACCAAGGCCGATGGACGCATCTACGGTCGCGGGGCCGCCGACGACATCAGCGGTCTGATCGCTCACCTCGGGACGATGCGCGTCTTCGACGGCAAGCCGCCCTGCACCGTGAAGCTGATCCTCGAGGGGATGGAGGAGACGGAGAGCAACCTGGAGGCGTTCGTCGAGGCCCACCCGGAGCTGTTCGCCTGCGACCTGTTCATCGTCTGCGACATGGGCAACCTCCGAGTCGGCGACCCCGTCTTCACGACTGCCCTCCGAGGCGACGTCGCCTGCATCGTCAAGGTCAGCACGCTGGAGCACCCCTTGCACTCCGGGATCTTCGGGGGCCCTACGCCCGACGCGATGATGGCCCTCGCGCGACTGCTGGCGACGCTCCACGACGAGACGGGAGACGTGGCGGTCGAGGGTGTCACCACCGGCTCATGGCCCGGCGAGCAGTTCAGTGAGGCGGATCTGCGCGCCAGCGCCGACATCCTGGACGGGGTGACGCTCACCGGAAGCGGGGAGATGGGAGACCGCCTGTGGGCCCATCCTTCGATCAACGCCATCGGCGTCGACATGATGAACATCGCCGGGTCGTCGAACGTCCTCATCCCGGAGGCCAGCGCCAAGATCTCGATGCGGATCGTCCCGGGCGCCGATCCGGTGAAGGAGCTGGACGCCCTCGTTGCCCACCTGGAGACCCACGCGCCGTGGGGAGCCAAGGTGGAGGTCACGCGCACCAAGGAGGCGCCCCCGTTCCGGTGCGAGACGGACGGCCCGGGTTACGCCGCGGCTCGCTGGGCTCTGGAGCAGGCCTTCGGCAAGCCGGTGGGGGAGGCGGGGTCGGGTGGCTCGATACCGCTGCTGCGCACCCTGCAGCAGGCGGCGCCCAACGCCGAGTTCATCCTCTGGGGCGCCGAGGACACTGCCCTGTCCCGGATCCACGCGTCCGACGAGAGCGTGGACCCGACCGAGATCGAGCGGCTGGTCGTGGCTCAGGCGCTCCTGCTGGAGCGGCTGAGCAGCCCGGCGACCGCTTGAGCCGACCCGCGCGACCAGGGGCGTTCGGGGCGAGACGTCGGTAGCGCAGGGGGCTACCGACGCTCGGCGGGGGGCGGCTTCGGCTGGTCGAACAGCCGCTCCCGGGCCTGCTCCCGCTGGGCGAGCGCGAGCTCCACCCGGACGAGCTGCTCCTCCGTCGCGCCGAGCCCGTAGACCTCGTTGACGAAGCGGGTCAGGTCGGGGCGGTAGTCATGCCGTGATGCCTGGTAGACCCCCGGGGTCTGCGCGTTCTTCATGTCGACCAGCAGCTGGAAGAAGGTCGTGATCGGCCGCCAACGCATACCCGGCGGGAGCCCGCGGGGGCTGTACGGCGGCATCTCGACGATCGGAGACCGTGGCCCCTTCAGCCAGGCCGGCTGCCGCAGCAGGAGATCGGTCCCGAACTTGGTGACACCGTCGTTGTCGTGGCTCACCATCACGTACCGCAGAAGGTGCCGACGCTCCTCCGGCATCTCCTCGATCTGGCCGATGTCGTTCACCACGGCGACCAGATCGTCGTCAGTGTCGGCACGCCCCCCGCGGACGACCTCGTGCATCCAGCCGCTGGAGTAGGGCGTGCCCACCCAGAGGGCGCGCTCGATCCCGAGCGCTCGGAGCCCGAGCGTTCCCCAGTGGAGGAAGACGTCCTGGCTGGTGTGGGCTCCGAGGCTCTCCCCGAACAGCACCACCTTCGGGCGTCTCTCGCTCGGCAGGTCCCGCGACCGCTCGGCGATCATGGACCACAGCAGCCGGTTCTGCTCACGGGCGTCATCGATCATGCCCAGCGACAACGGCGACGGGCGCTTGGAGTACTGGAGCGTCACCGTGGCCACGTCACCCCGGGTCAGGTACTGGGCCGCGGCGACGGCGCAGTAGTTCACGTAGCCGGTCCCGGTCGGGGACGTGAGCATGATGAGCGAGCGGTCCCACGCCGATGTCCGGTCCATCTCGGCCAGCGCCAGCTCCGCGCGAGCGCGCGGGGTCGGCGCGTTGTCGAGGCCCACGTACACCTCCACGGGGTCAGCGACCGCTGACAAACCCGTGACGGTGGGTATGGACAGGTCCGGCACACCGGCCAGTGGTCGGGCCAACGGCCGAGGGCGCACCGCCGTGAGGGCGTGTCTCCGGCCCTCACGCCCCATGCCCTCCCAGTGAACGAGACTGGCGTCGCTCCCACTGCAGGTCGTCATGACCAACGAGCTGTCGTCACCCCCGTCGAAGACGGGGTCGTCACTGGTCGTGGCCTTCTCGATCCGCTGCATCGCGCGTCCCCACACGACCGACGTGATGCCACCGACCACGGAGAGGACGACCACATGTCCCGACAGTCGCCAGGTGAGCGACGAGCCCGGCAGCCGGGCCGCCAACGCGCCACCCAGAGCCGAGGCCAGCCGCTCCTCGCCGATCGCGAGCGCGGCGACCGCTCCGGTGACTCCCAGCCCGGCGCCCAGCGACCCCAGGGCCACCATCGCTCCCGGCGTCGGCGAGACCGGTCCATCGTCCTCGACACCACGTCGCCGCTGCCACTCGATGACCGCGGCGGCGACGGCGCCGAGCGGGATGGCGAGTGGAAGCCGCGACAGCCGGCCGTGAAGGCCGAGTCGTCGGTCGATGCCGGCCGCGGCCCAGTCGCCGCCGATGACCAGAACGCCCGCGAGGCCGGTGACGGCGCTGCGCCACGCGCTCTGGCGAAGGAGGCTTCGCCACGCACGCTCGTCCTCGTGCACCGGAAGCGCGCGGGACAGGCCAAGCCCCACCGGGACGGCGGCCGCGTTGACGAGGAGAAGCGCAGGTCGCACCTCGGTGCGACCGCTCGCCGACGCCCACGCCGAGACCACGGAGGTGAGCGCGTCCTGGGTGGCGACCGTGGCGGCATACGAGAGCGCGGTGACGACGCCGGTCACCACCGCCTGGTCGGCCAACGATCGCGGGCCCAGTGAGCGGACGAACGTCTGCGGCGCCGCGGCGGACGCCACGAGCAGGGCAGTCTGCTCGGCATGCCGGTTCAGCACGGCATTGGCAGTCCCGCCGATGGCCGCGGCCTCCTGGCCGGCCCAGCTCGAGGCGAACGACGGGGGCCCCGACCGCTCACGAAGCGGGCTCCAACCGGCCATCTTCGCCCCTCCCGGCAACCAACCCGCAGCGTCGGCATGCGCCACTGCCGTCCCTCGCCAGTCTCGGGCCGGGGCGGTGCCGTCGCCTCATTCCCGGGGGGTGACCCGTGGGACCCGACAGGGTCAGGACACCGCGGCCGGCAACCACCCGCTGAAGCCAGGTCCGGTGGCTTCCCCTCCGGTGTGGACGATGCCCACGACGGTCGGTGCCGTCATCGTTGACTGTATGGGTGACACCAGCAGGGTTCCGCGGCTGCGCGGCCCCTCCCACCGACGGCATCTGGGCACCCGGCGCCGGATCGGCCGACCGTCAGGCCCGCTCGCCGAACACTGGACCACGGTGGACGGAGTCGAGGTGTTCTACCGGGAGTCGACCCCGTCACCCGACGCCCCGGTGATGATGCACCTGCACGGCTTCGGCCTCTCCGGCCGGTACCTCGTGCCCACGGCCGAGCGACTCGCCGGCGAGTTTCACACCCTGGTCCCCGATCTTCCCGGGTTCGGTCGGAGCGGCCGCGCTCTCCACCCGCTCGACGTCCCGGACCTGGCCGCCGCAGCAGCGGCCTTCATGGACGACCGGGGGCTCGAGTCGGCCACGCTCGTCGGCAACTCGATGGGCTGCCCCGTGATCTGCGAGTTCGCCCGCCAGAACCCGGACCGGATCGACCGGGCCATCCTCGTCTCACCGGCCGGAGGCCTGCACAACCAGCCGTTGCAGCGTGCGATCACCCAGCTGGCCCGCGATGGGGTCCGGGAGCCGACCGGGCTGATGCCGGTCGCCGTGCCCGACTACCTCCGTTTCGGCGTGCCCAGCACCCTGCGCCTCTTCCGCGCCCTCACCCAGTTCCCGGCGCTGGAGCGGCTGCTCCAGCTCGAGGTCCCGACCCTGGTGGTCGTCGGCGACCGTGACCCCCTGATGCCCGCGCCGGCTCGGATCCGGGAGATCGCCTTGCAGTACGACGCCTTGGCGGCGCTGGTCGTCATCGAGGGCGCCGCCCATGCGATCAACTTCAGCCACCCAGGAGAGCTCGCCAACGTCATCCGGCTCTTCATGGCCGACGAGCCCATCACCGATGACGAGAGCTCACCGGGCCGAGCCCGCGCCTACGAGTTCCACCGGGGCGCTCGCCTGCCTCACCGCGACGCCGAGAGCAGCGACCCTCCCTCAGTGGAGGAGGGTCTTGAGCAACAGCATGAAGGCGCCCGCGGAGCCGGCGAGCAGGGCCTCCAGGCCGAGGCGCCACCCCCGCAGCCCAATGCGGTAGCCCGCGACGAAGCCGACCCCGGTGAGGAACAGGATCGTCGCCCAGAGCCCGGCTGAGACCGCGGTACCGAACTCGGCCCCGAACGTCAGGGTGACGGCGAAGACGAGCAGGGCCGGCAACCCGCCGACGAGAAGGGTGCTGTCGTGGCGGATGGCCTTGAAGAGCAGGCCGAACAGCCGCTGGCGTTGGCTGAGGGTGCCGCTGAGCGCGTGCGCGTAGGCGTGGGTGAGCCAGTAGATCGCCAGAACCCCGAGCGCGGTGGCCACGACCCGGGTGTCGCTGGTCCCATGGCTGGCGACAACGAGCAGCGCGCCGACGACGACGGCCCCCTCGATGAGCTCGGACGTGTTGCGCAGGAAGGCCGGCAGCCGTTCGGCCGGCAGACGCTCCTCACCCCGAACGCGAGCGTCGCTGGCCTCGTCAACCATTCCGTCAGTATCCCGCGGCCCGCGTACCGGTGGTCAGCGGAGGGGCAGCCTCATCCCTCGAGGATGAGGCTGCGCCGATTCGGTGAGTGACAGGGTCGCTCGTGGGGCGCCGACCCTCCGAAGGCTGCTCCACGGCTGCTCCAGGGCCTGGAGAGGACAGGGTCGATGCTGATCGAGGACTACGGGCTGGTCGGGGATCTCCGGACCGCGGCCCTCGTCGGCCGCAACGGGTCAGTGGACTGGCTCTGCCTTCCCCGGTTCGACTCGGCCTCGTGCTTCTCCGCCCTGCTGGGCGACGAGCGCCACGGTCGCTGGCTGGTCGCGCCGGCCGACGAGGTCCTGGCCACCAGCCGTCGGTACCGGCCCGGGACCCTCGTCCTCGACACCGACTTCGAGACGGCGGACGGAGCGGTCCGCGTCACCGACTTCATGCCACCACGGGGTGATGGCCCTCCCCGCTTCATGCGAATCGTCCAGGGGCTGCGGGGCCATGTCCGGATGCGGCTGGAGCTCGTCCTGCGACCGGACTACGGGTCGATCTCGCCGTGGACGGAGCTGGTTCCCGACGGCGTCATGGCGACGGCCGGCGCGGACGCCTTCCGCCTCAGCACGCCGCTCGTCCTGTCGCTGGACGATGGCACGGCCACCGCGGAGTTCGACGCGATCGAGGGAGCGCGCGAACGGTTCACCCTGACCTGGCATCCCGCTCATCTGGAGACGCCGCCGGTCGAGGACGCCGACTCGGCACTGGCCCGCACGGAGACCTGGTGGCAGGAGTGGTCAGGTCGCAGCCGGTATGCGGGCGCATACCCCGACGTGGTGATGAGGTCGCTCATCGTTCTCAAGGCGATGACGTACGAGACCACGGGCGCCCTCATCGCGGCACCCACGACGTCGCTCCCGGAGGACATCGGTGGTCTGCGGAACTGGGACTACCGCTACTGCTGGCTGCGCGACTCGGTCCTCGCCCTCCAGGCGCTGATCGCGGCCGGCTACGTCGACGAGGCCATGGCCTTCCGCGACTTCATGCTGCACACCGCGACCGGGGACCCGTCGAAGCTGCAGATCATGTATGCGATCGCCGGGGAGCGCCGGCTGACCGAGTTCGAGCTGCCGGAGCTACCCGGGTACGAAGGGTCCCGCCCCGTCCGAGTCGGGAACGCCGCGTCCGAACAGTTCCAGCTGGATGTCTACGGCGAGGTCCTCAACGTGGCCTACCTCGGCGTCCAGCTGCGCGGGCGCATGGAGCCCAGGCTGTGGCCGCGATGGCGCAAGGCCATCGAGTACGTCGAAACCATCTGGCGCGAGCCGGACGACGGCATCTGGGAGAGCCGAGGGCCACGGCGTCACTACACCTACTCCAAGGTGATGGCGTGGGTGGTGTTCGACCGCGCCGTGCGGCTGGCCGAGCAGTTCGACCTCGACGCGCCGGTGGATCGATGGAGACTCATCCGCGACGAGATCCACCAGGAGATCTGCGACCGGGGGTATGACCGCGAGCGTCGCACCTTCACCCAGTACTACGGCTCCAACGAGCTCGATGCCAGCGTCCTGAACATTCCGCTCGTGGGGTTCCTACCCGGCACGGACGAGCGTGTCACCGGCACCATCGACGCCATTGCGCGAGAGCTGGGGCGCGACGGCTTCGTCTCCCGCTACTCCACTGCGGCCACCGACGACGGCCTCACCGGAGATGAGGGGCAGTTCCTGGCCTGCTCGTTCTGGCTCGTCAGCGCCATGGCCGAGAACGGTCGGACGGCCGATGCCCGCCGCCTGTTCGAGCGGATCCTGGAGCTGGCGAACGACCTGGGTCTGCTGGCGGAGGAGTACGACGTGCAGCGCCGGCGCCAGGTCGGGAACTTCCCTCAGGCCTTCAGCCACCTCACGCTCGTGCTGGCGGCGCACGCGATCACGAACGCCGAGGCCCGCGCGGGGACGTGAAGGTCGAGATGCTCGGAGGGAACGGCATGCGCAGACCGACATCTGACGTCCAGCCTTCACCGCCCGGTACGGATCACCGTCCGGGACAGCACGCCAGTCAGCAGGCTGCCGATGGCGATTCCCACCACCATGTTGATGACCGCGGTGCTGACCTTCGAGGCCGTGCTGGCCTCGGCCGCGAACGGCACGACCATTGCGGCCACGGTGGCGAGCCCGACGATCCAGCCGAAGAACAGTCGTGGACGCGGCGTGGTGGCGGTAAGGAGATGGGCCACGCCGGTCGCCACGAGGGCGGCCACGAAGGCGGTCACCGCGTAGTTGACGGCGAGGGAGCCGGTGAGCGTCAACAGCAGCGGGTGCTGCACCAGCTTGACGTCAAGAACCGAGTTGAAGAGCAGGACGCCGATGAGGGCCACCAGGGCAGCGACGCAGGCGGTGGCGGCGCCTCCAGCCCACAAACGACGGCTGTCGATGACCGTCCCGTAGCCTCCTGCGGGACGCGGAGCTCCTGAGGTCGACATGGTGGACCATCTCCCTCTTTGCGACGACTCCGCCCACCGAGCGGACAACCGGTCGTCTCAGCCATGACGAGCAGTCGGGTGACGGACGGGACCACCTGGGGGATCCTCGGCCATTCTAGGCGCCCGGGGGTCTCCAGGCGGGTGCATCTGCCGCGCGTCGCGGCGGTTCTGTGGGCCGCAGCCGTGCTGGTCGTCGTGGGGCTGTGGCCGGCCATGGCGGCGGAAGGGACCGCGACCCGCTTCGCCGCCGACACCGTCCCCGTCGCAGCCACGCCCGCGAGCACGTCGCCCAACCCGGCCGGAGAGACGTCGGTCACGCCCGCGACGACGGTCGCCACGCCTTCTACGGGCGTCACGTCGGTCCCCCCGTCGGTCTCCCCATCCGTCTCTCCATCGACGACCAGCTCGTCCCCGAGCAGTCCAGCTCCGAGCCCGACATCCTCGGCCAGCAGCCCTCCTGCGACACGGCCGCCCACGCCCCCAGCCAGCTCAACGAGCACGATCCCCCTCAGCACGGTGTTGGTCGCCCTGGCCGTCCTCGCGGCCGCGAGCATCGTCGTCCTGCGGCTGGCGCGGCCGACGACCGACAGCGCCCTGCCTGAGGAGGGAGCCGCTGGGAAACCTGTCGGACCCGACGCGGACATCCTCGTGGCGATGGCGGTGATGGGCGAGGCCCTCATCGACTCCGGGTTCGACGTCACGGACGTGCAGTCCGACCTCGGTGACGTCGGACGCGCCTACGGGGTGCCGAACGCCGAGATCATCGTCCTGCCCACAGCCGTCCTCATCTCCGCACGCACCGGCGGCGAGCTACGCACCGGCGTCGTCTCCAGCGGGCGAACCCGCCTGCGCCTACACCAGACCGAGGAGCTCGTCGATGTCGTCCGCGGCGCTCAGGCCGGATCGGTGGACCCTCGACGAGCGTATGAGCGAATTGCGGAGATCAGGGCGCAGCCACCGCTCTTCGGGCCGGGTCTGCAGCTGGTCGGTCACGTGCTGGCGACCGTCGGGCTCGCCACCATTCTCGGCGCATCGTGGCTGGGACTGGCGATCTGTGCGGGCCTCGGGGCTCTCGCCGGCGCGCTCCTGCTCGTCGGCCGACGACTGCCCTCGCGCTTCGAGGTGCTGATGAACGTCGCGACGTCGTTCGGGGTAGCCCTCGTCGTGCTCCTGCTGAGCCGAGCAGGCGCTCAGTTCGACATCATCCCGTGTCTCATTGCTCCACTGGTGATCCTGCTGCCGGGCGCCCTGTTGACGACCTCCGTGATCGAGCTGGTGACGGGGCAGATGATCTCGGGGGCCGGGCGGCTCGCCGCGGGGGTCGCTCAGCTGGTGCTCCTCGGCCTGGGCATCGTCGCCGCTGCCGCTCTCGTCGGCGTTCCCGCTTTCGACGTGCCCGACACGCCGCCTCCGCTGGGCGCCGCGGGTCCGTGGCTCGCGGTGGCGGTGTTCGGCATCGGGATCGTTCTCAACCAGTGCGCTCGGCCCACGTCGCTCGGTTGGATCATGCTGGTGCTGTATGTCGCCTATGGCGCCCAGGTCGTCGGTGGACTGGCGTTCGGTGGGGTGCTCTCGGCGTTCGTCGGGGCAGCGGCGATGACACCGGTGGCTGCCTTGGTCGCCCGGCAGAGAACCGGACCGCCGATGATCGTCAGTTTCACGCCGGCCTTCTGGCTGCTGGTGCCGGGCGCTCTGGGACTGGTCGGTGTCGCCGCGCTGCTGCAGGGAGACACGTCCGGTGCCTCCATCGTCGTGACGACGGTGGAGACGATGGTGGCCATCGCGGTGGGCGTCATGGTCGGACGCGCCCTGTCGTTGTTCGTCACCGACCAACCGTCCGCTCCAGACCCGGTGGGCTCATCCAGGTGAGCCAGGCCGGGGATCCCGGCCTGGCTCAGCGTGGTGTCCGGTCAGGCCAGGGCCTTGGCCTTCAGCTGGTCGAACTCGGGCTGGGTGATCGTTCCGGCGTCGAGCAGCGACTTGGCCGACGCGATCTGGTCCGCCGCGCCGGCCCCCGCGGCGGGTTCCTTGCTGGCCACTGATCGGATGTAGTCCGCCTGCGCCGCCTGCATCTTCCGTTGGGCCTCGATCGAGCGTTCCGTCATGCCGCTTCCGCGGGCGATGAGGTAGATGAGCGAACCGAGCAACGGCAGGATGATGATGAACAAGAACCACAGGGTCTTGGCGAACCCGCCGAGGTCCGGACTCCGGAAGAGGTCACCGAAGATCCACCACAGCGCCATGAAGTACGCGAGGAAGATGAAGAACTCGAACATCGCGAGCAGGAACGAACCGTTGGCGTCGAACACTTCAAAGCTCCTTTTCGGGGGACAGCGCTGGCGCATCGATCCGCGCGGGACGATCGCACGCCGAGAGTCTCGGCCGCTGCCATCGTCGGATACCCGACGGCCCCTCGGCATCATCCGATGAGGGTGGGACCCGAGGGGTGGTGCCGCCGGCTCCAGGTCCGTTCCTGCCGAGGCCCCGGGTCCGAAGTCGGACAGGAGAGCGTCGTCGGGGCGAGCGAGGATCGGTGGCTCGGCTGCCAGTACGGATGATCCACGGTTCTCACCCCGGGCGGGTGAGGACGCCGGCTTCGGGGGCTGGCACCGTCGAGCCTTCACACGTCGGCAGCTGAGCGGGCGACACCGCGGGGTCGGAGGAGAGCAGGATGACCGAGCAGGAGATTGGCCCGATCGACTACCTGACCCTGGAGTTTCCCCAGGCGAAGCTGACAGGAGAGGGTCTGGCCGAGCTGATCAGCCTCGTGGACCGGGGGATCATCACGATCCTGGACCTGAAGTTCATCAAGGTCGAACAGGACGGGTCGTTCGCAGCAATGGAGGTCACCGACTTCGACGGGGACGGAGAGCTCGACCTCGCCGTATTCGAGGGCGTGCAGTCCGGGCTCCTCGACGACGACGACGTGAGCCAGGCCGCCTCGGTGACGTCACCAGGCAGCGCTGCGGGTCTTCTCGTCTACGAGAACACCTGGGCCCGGCCGTTCGTGTCGGCGATGCGGCGGGCGGGAGCCGAGGTCGTGGCCAGTGGACGGATCCCTGCGGACGACGTCCTCGCGATTCTCGACGCGCTCGAGGCCGTCGACCAGTAGCTCCGAACGACATCCGACGGAAGACAGCGAACGGCAAAGGGAGCGGGAATGGGACTGATCGGCGGAATGGCGAGGACGGCCGTGGTGGCCGGCACCGCGACGGCGGTGTCGAACCGCGTGTCACGGCGGCAGGCGAACCGGTGGGCCGCTCAGGAGCAGCCACAGGAGCAGCCACAGCAGCAGCAGTACCAGGAGCCGCCACCACCGGCGTATGCGCCACCGCCACCGCCCCCCGCCGCGGAGGCGCCGGACATGTTGGATCAGCTGCAGAAGCTCGGTGAGCTGCGGGCGGCAGGGGTGCTCACCGAGGCCGAGTTCGCCGCACAAAAGGCCAAGATCCTCGCTCAGTAGCCAGGCTGACCGGACGCACACGGGACAGCGCCGGCGTCGACGGCAGCGCTGGTCCAGCTTCGTCTGCTCGCCGTGGCTCGCGTGACGGCCGCCTCCGACTCCTTCGTCGCCGTGCGCTCATCCGCGGTGAATGAGTCGTCGACCGCGCCCGGCGCCTACCGTCGACATGCCTCATCACCGCGACCACGAGGACCAGCCATGGCCGAGCAGTCGACGACACCGTACGAGCCCGAAAGCGAGACGTGGGCGTCCGGGATCGCCCAGTTCGGCGCCGTCATCATGCTCATGGTCGGCGCCTACCAGGCCGCCACGGGGGTGGTCGCGCTCGTCGGGAACGGGCTGTTCGTGACGACCCAGAACTATGTCTTCCAGATGAACACGACGACATGGGGATGGATCCATATCGTCATCGGAGCCGTCGTCGTTTTCGCCGGCTGCGGCGTGCTGGCCCGACGCACGTGGGGCGTCGTCGTCGGTCTCGTGTTCTGCGGGCTCAGCGCCATCACCAACTTCGCGTTCATCCCGTACTACCCGATCTGGTCGATGTTGATCATCGCTCTCGACGTCCTGGTGATCTGGGCGCTCCTCACCTACCGGGCGCACGAGGCCCGGCGCTGACCCGCAAGCTCAACGAGGAGTGCCGTCCTCGGTGCAGGGTGGCGTGACGACGATGCCGACTGCCGGCATCTCCGACTCGACGAGGTGGAGCGTCCGCTCCATCGCGGTCGGCTTCAGCGTCCCGACACCCGTTCCGAACGGGTGGTTGAAGAAGTTGAGCAGGAGCAGCGAGCTCACCACGACCACCGTCACGCTGGCCATGAGCAGGACCTGGGTGAGCGCTCGTTCGCCGGAGTCGGCGAAGAACAGCATGTAGGTGAACAGGATGGCGGCCAGCACGTAGAGGACCACCCACATGGGCACCGGGATGAGGCCGGGTGCGCCGTGGATCCGCGCGTTCCGAGCCAGCTCGCGTTCCTGCGTCTGACTCATCCAGGTGTCGTAGGCCGACTGCTCCGCGCCGGTCTGCGGCTGGACCCGGGTCAACGTCTGGAACATCCGTCCGGCCCACGGGTTGATCTGGGCATCCAGCGCGCCGGTCTCGAGGGCCTCCCACTCCGGGCCGGCCACTGTCCTTCCGTAGCACACCAGCTGACCAGTGAGCTGGGAACGGGCCGGTTCCGCGAAGAACTGGGCGGTCTCGACCTGCTGCGCCACGAGGATCGCCTCGGTCTCGGCTCCGGAGCGGGCGTCGTCGAAGGCCTGAAAGCCCAGCACGATGATGAACGCCAGCAACACCGAGAAGCCGGTGGCCAGGACGCCGAAGACCCCGGCGGCACGATCTCCGTCGCTGAAGTAGCTGCCCGCCGGCGCGCGCCGGCGCACGACGAGCATCACCGCCGAGGACGTGCTGACCACGACGAGGACGACCACCAGTCCGATAGCGATGTTCACGTCAGCTCGTCTCCTGCGCATCTCGTCGAGGGTCGACGACCCGGCGAGTCCACCGTCGCGGACAACGCGGGTCGCGGCGTCATCCGCCGGGGACGACGTGGGTCCGCGTGGGTATGAGAGCGGCTGGCCACGGTCGCTCTCACCGCTTCCTCGGGTCGGGCCGGTCGAACTCGACCTCGACCCGCTGCAGGGGTATCCGCTCCTGCACGGAGGCCAGCAGCGTCAGGGCGAGGATGTCCGCCGGTGTGGGCCGCGAGGTGACGAGCGCGCGAGGCCACAGGCCGCGGCGCCGGACGACGGCGACCTCCGCGGCGTAGAGCAGCGCCTGGCTGACGAGGTACAGCAGCGTGAAGATCCCCGCGACGGTGGCGAAGCTGCCGTAGACCGGGCCGGCCTTCGCCACCAGCGGAGCCAGCAACCGGGCGCCGAGGGCGAGGACCAGCGTGACGACGACGGCGCCGGTTGCCGCCGGCACCATGCTCGACCGCCAGCGAACGGGCCGTGCCACGAGCAGGGCGGCAGCCGTGACGAGGACCACGAACACCACCAGCGCGGTCGCGAGAGTGGCGGCAACCCGTTGCAGCTGGTCGGGCAGCCACCCGGATGCGACCGTCAGTGCGGCGACGCCCAGGCCGCCGACCAGCACGACGACCACCATCAGCACCACCCGCGCGTAGCGCGAGTACCAGGGGAAGCGAGAACGGCGAGGCACGCCCGCCAGCTGGTTGAGGGTCTCGTAGGCCGAGGAGACCACGCCGGTCCCGGAGAGCACCAAGCCCGCGATGCCGAGGACGAGCGGCAGTCCGGAGGTCGGCATCACCGCCAACGCCGTGTTCACCGTGCTCTGGAGCGCTGGCGGTAGGAGCGCTTCGACCATGTCCTCGCGCAGCGTCGGCCGGTTCGCGAGCACCCTCGACACCACGGAGGTCGCGACCAGCAGGATCGGAAAGATGCTGAGGAACCCGTAGTAGGTGATCAGGGCCGCATGGCGCCCACCACCGTCGTCGAGGTACTTCATCACCACGGCATAGGGAAAGCCGAGCGCTACCCGTCGCCGCTGCTGCGCGTCGAGCCAGGCGAGAAGCCGGTCCCCGGTCCCCGCGCGCACACCGAGCACGTCGCCGCCTCCCTCCACGGGCCGATCTCAGCGTCCCGGCGTCGTCACGGCGAGGCCTCATCATGCAGAGGTGAAGCGGGCCCGAGTCCGGTTGCGCATGATGAGGACCCCGGTCGAGCCAGAACGAGGTGTCCCATGTCCGACGGACCTGTCGTCGCGCCAGCCGAGGCGCTCCCGCTCGAGGGCCTCATCGACTCGTTCCGGACCAGCCGGGACACGCTCGAGCGAAGCATCCGGCCGTACGCCACATCGGTCGACGGCCGGACCTTCGACTTCCAGTCCTCCCTGCACGGGTTGGCGATCCAGACCGGCGGCTACGTCGTCCTCGAGGACGGCCAGGAGTCACGGTTCGGTCAGGTGCTCGACGTGGCTGCGGCGAGCGAGCGGGCCTCGTTCGCCAACGTGCCCGGGCTGTCCTCCGAGATCCTCATCCGACTGGCCCGCGGCCAGGGCATCCTGCTGTCCGCCGATTCCGGACCCTTCCACCAAGCGCACGTGCGGCCGGCGACGAGCGAGGAAACGGCCGAGTGGTTCGCCGGACAGCGTCCACCGCGGGCCGCCCTCGACGTCGGCACCCTCCTCCTCGCGCCCGGGGTGCGGGCGACCCTGGACGCCGGCGGGTTCAACCGGCATACCTTCATGTGCGGTCAGTCCGGGTCCGGCAAGACGTACTCGCTCGGCGTGGTGCTGGAGCAGATCCTGCTCCACACGGACCTGCGGCTGGTCATCCTCGACCCCAACTCCGACTACGTCCGGCTCGGGGAGGCCCTCGCCGGCCCGACGGCCCCGAGCGACGATGCGTACACCGCTGCCGCAGCGGGTGTCCAGGTGTGGGGCCAGGGGACAACACACCCCCTCCGGCTCATGCTCCCCGACCTCGACCAGGCGGCACAGGCCGCGGTGCTCGGCCTCGACCCGCTCGCGGACCGCGAGGAGTATGCGGCGTTGTCCGCGCTCGTCTCCGGCCGCCGGGAGGGCGCGCCGGTCATCGGGGGACTCGACGAGCTGCTCGGAGCCGACCAGCCCGGGGCGCGGGACCTCGGTCTGCGGGCGAACAACCTCGGGGTGCTCGGGTGGTCCGTGTGGAGCCGGGGGCAGGGCCGTTCGGTGACCGACGCCGTGCTGGACGACGACATCCGCTGCCTCGTGGTCGACCTGGGCTCCCTGGACACCCCGCAGGAGCAGCGCGTGATCGCCCAGGCCACGCTGTCGACCCTGTGGCGCCATCGGCAACGCCGCCGGCCCGTGCTCGTCGTGATCGACGAAGCGCACAACGTCTGCCCGCGCGAGCCGGCCGACCCGGTGACCAGGCTGGCCGCCGACACCGCGGCCCTCATCGCTGCGGAGGGCCGGAAGTTCGGCCTCTACCTCCTCGTGTCCACGCAGCGGCCGCAGAAGGTGAACGAAGAGGTGCTGACGCAGTGCGACAACCTGCTCCTGATGCGGATGAACTCGGAGGCCGACCTGGAGTACCTGCGGGAGGTCTTCTCGTTCGTGCCGGGGGGGATGGTCCACCGCGCCACCGCCTTCCGGCAGGGAGAGAGCCTCGCCGGCGGCAAGTTCTTCCCGCACGCGGGCTTCGTCCGGTTCGGAGCCCGGCTCTCGCCCGAGGGCGGTGCGGACATCCCGACCGACTGGGCCGGCCTACGGTGACCTCCTCTCGTGCGGTGACCGGCAGGTCCCGTCGATGACCCTGGGTGAGGCGGTCCGCCCTCCCGTCGACGACCGCGACGGGACGCCGGCGGCGCCCGAGCGGGCGCCGGGCCGGATGCGCAGACAGCTGCACGCCACGCTCCCGGGGTGCTGGGGAGCGCTGGTGTTCGCCTGCCTGTCGTTCACGCCGTCGCTGCTGCCGCGCGACGGCCTGCTCCAGGGCATCGTCTGCGGTGTCACCGCGGCCATCGGCTACGGTCTCGGGCTGCTCGTCGCGGCCATCTGGCGCGCGTTCGCCGACCGGGGCCCGCGGCCCCCGCGGCCGACGGCGTGGAGGACCTTCGTCATCAGCGCCCTCGTGCTCTTCGTCATCGCGTTCGCCCTCGGTCAGTACTGGCAGAGCCAGATCCGCGCGCTGATGGACATCAGCGACTACAACGTGCCCCTCGCCGTCGTCTCTCCCCTCATCGCCGCCGTCTTCTTCGGCCTGCTGCTCCTCGTCGGTCGAGGACTCCGGGGGCTGTACCGCTGGACGGCGAGACAGCTCGCCCGCCGCATCGGCAGCCGCGCCGCCACGGCGCTGGGCTGGATCCTCGTGGTCGCGCTCACCTTCCTCGTCGTCACCGGCGTGCTGCTCGACGGCCTGGTCAGTGTGGCCGACAAGGCGTTCTCGGTGCGCGACACCATGACCGAGGAGGGCGTGAACCAGCCCAGCAGCACGCTGCGGTCCGGCGGTCCCGGCTCCCTGGTCAGCTGGGACTCCCTCGGCCGCCAGGGCCGCAAGTTCACCGGCAAGGGGCCGACGGCGTCGGACATCGAGGGTGTCGTCGGCGCCCCCGCGATGGAACCGATCCGGGCGTATGCGGGCCTCGCCACGGCCGAGGACACGGAGGAGCGGGCGACCAAGGCCGTCGACGACCTCGAGCGGGCCGGTGGGTTCCGACGGGCCAACCTGGTCGTGTTCACCACCACCGGGAGCGGGTGGGTGGACCCGGCCATGATCGACAGCTTCGAGTACCTCGGCCGTGGCGACACCTCGGCCGTCGCCATCCAGTACTCGTACCTGCCCTCGTGGATCTCGTACCTGGTCGACCAGTCGAAGGCCCGCGAGGCCGGCCGGACGCTCTTCGACGTCGTCTACGACCGGTGGTCGCGGCTGCCGCAGAACCAGCGCCCGAAGCTCTACGTGGCCGGGGAGAGCCTCGGGTCGTTCGGAGGTGAGGCCGCGTTCAGCGGTGAGGCGGACCTACGGAACCGCACGGACGGAACGCTGTTCGCGGGACCGCCGAACTTCAACACCCTGTTCCGCGAGTTCAGCGACAACCGCGACGCGGGGAGTCCGGAGATCCAGCCGGTCTTCAAGGACGGCCGCACGGTGCGCTTCGCAAGCGACCCGGCCGCCGCCATCCCCCCGACGGGTCAGCCGTGGGACGGCACCAGGGTGCTCTACCTGATGCATCCGTCCGACCCCATCGTGTGGTGGAGCCCCAGCCTGATCCTGAGCCAGCCGGACTGGATCGGCGAACCGCCCGGTAAGGACGTCCTCGAGGGGATGGTGTGGATGCCGTTCATCACGTTCTGGCAGGTCAGTGCCGACCTTCCGTTCTCCACCGGCGTGCCGGGGGGCCACGGCCACAAGTACACGACCGAACAGGTCGACGGCTGGTACGCGGTGATGCGCCCCAGCCGCATTGACGCCGGAGTGGTCGACCGCCTCAAGCAGGTCATCGCGAAGGACGAGGACTGACCAGGGGGTCAAGCCGGGAATCGACGTATGCCGCGACCTTCCGTGCGTCTCGGTCAGGCGACGACGCCGAACCCGCCGGTCCAGGAGACCTTCTCGTTGACGGCCAGCGTCAGCTGGAGGAAGCCGAGCGCCTCCAGCTCACGGGCCCGGTTGAGCGACCCGGCGTCCACGGCCTTGAGCCCACCCGAGGTGACGATGCCGGCGAGGGTGGACTTGGCGTCCGCGTCGTCACCGGCGATGAGCACCGTGGTGGGCAGCGGGCCGACGGTCCCGGCGGCGAGCGTGCCGGCGAAGGTCGTGTTGAACGCCTTGAGCACCCTCGACTGGGGGAGCGCGGCGGCGATCACGGCGGCGGCCGAGCTGTCGGCCGGGACCACGAGACCGTCGAAGGTCTCGAAGTTCAGGGGGTTCGTGATGTCGACGACGATCTTCCCGTCCAACTGCTCTGCGCGCTGGCTCAGCACGGCCGCCACGGCCGGGTACGGGACCGCGAACACCACGACGTCGCCGTCGACCACCGTCTCGGTGTCGGTGGAGCCGAGCAGCTGGACGGTGTGGCCGCCCTTGCCGGCGATGGCGGCGATGGCCTGGCCCATGTTGCCGGTTCCGAGGATCGAGACGTGAGTCATGGCGTAGCTCCTGTGGTGTGAGGGCGTCATCCCATCTGGTTGACGCATCAACCAACTTAGCCACAATTGGTTGTTGCGTCAACTAAGGCGTACAGTGGTCGCGTGGAGACCCGGTGGCTGACCGAGGACGAACGGGCGGCGTGGCTCCGCCTGGTGGCCGTCGTCGAGCTGCTGCCCGGCGTCCTCGACTCGCAGCTGCAGGCCGACGCCGGACTGACCCACTTCGAGTACTTCGTCGTGGCCATGCTCTCCGAAGCCCCCGAGCGCACGCTCCGGATGACGGCGCTGGCCGGGCGGACCAACGCCTCGCTACCTCGGCTCTCGCACGTGGTGCGCCGGCTGGAGGCTCGGGGGCTCGTCGCGCGAACCCCGTGCCCTGAGGATCGACGGGCGACCAACGCCCGGCTGACCGACCGCGGATGGGAGCTGGTCGTGGCGGCCGCTCCGGGACACGTGGAGACCGTGCGCCGGTACGTCGTCGACCCGCTCACGCCGCGCCAGGTCGACGAGCTGCGAGACATCGCCGGCACCCTCCTGACTCGGCTCGACCCACAGGGACTGCTGACCCCACCCGACGAGCAGAACCGCGTCAGCTGACGCAGAACAACCCCCGCCGCATCCTGCTCGACGAGTCGGTCGGTGCGATCCTGGGTGGATGGACAAGGCGTCGGTGCTCGCCGAGCTGGCGAGGGTGGTGGCCAAGCAGGACGTTCGTGACAACCTCCCCGGGCGGCTCTGCGCGGCGGCGGTCGCGATCACCGGCGCGAGCGGGGCGTCGTTGACCATCGCCTACACCGCCCCGCACCGGGTGACCCTGTGCTCCACCGACGACGTCTCGGCCCGTCTGGAGGACCTGCAGGACGTGCTCGGCCAAGGACCCGGCCCGTGGGCGTTCCGCACCGGGAACCAGGTGCGGATGGACATCGGGCCCGGAGCGGACGAGGGCTTCGACGACCGGTGGCCGGCGTTCGACGAGGCCGCCCGCGCCGCCTTCACGACCGTGCAGCTCACCGCGGTACCGATCCATCCCGACTCGGAGACGCTCGGGGTACTGACCTACTACTGGCCGCACGCCACCCCCGAACGCCTGGAAGAGGCCACGACCCAGTTCCTCGCGGATGCCGTGGGGGTTGCCCTCCTCAAGGATCCGGACGAGCTGGCGCCGGACTCCGGTGGCCCGTGGGCCAACCGCGCCTCGGTCCACCAGGCCACCGGCATGGTCATCGCCCAGCTCGGTGTCGGCGCGGACGACGCGCTCGCCCTGCTTCGGGCCCACGCCTTCGCGCATGGCTGGTCCCTCGCGCGGGTGGCTCAGTCCGTGCTGTCGCGAGAGCTGGACTTCGCCGCGGTCGACGCCGATACCGACCCGGGCACCTCCGATGCCCCCCGCGTCTCGCCCAACCAGGAAGACCAGCCATGACCTCAGACGCCCTGCCCCTCGCCCGCGCCGCGGCGGCGCTGGTCACCGAGCATGACGTCACGGACGTGCTCGCTCACCTGCTGGCCGACGGTCGTCAGTCCCTCGGCGCCTCGGCCGCGGGGTTGCTGGTTCGCTCAGCCAGCGGCGAGCTCGAGGTCCTCACGGCCACCTCGCACCGGGCGAGCGAGCTGGAGGCGTACGAGGCGCAGCAGGAGACCGGACCCTGTGCCGACGCCATCACGACCGGGCAGCCGGTGTTCCAGAGCGGCACCGACCAGCTGGCCGCGCGGTGGCCCCGGCTCGCGCCCCTCCTCGCCGCCGCGCGGTACCGGGCCGTGCAGGCCCACCCGCTGCGCTGGCACGGCCAGGTCCTCGGAGCGATCACCTTCCTCCATACGGAACCGCCGGCGGAGACGGTAGAGCTCCTGAACGTCGGGCAGGCGTTCGCCGACATGGCCACCCTGATCCTGTTGACCCCGCATGAGATCAGCGGGTCCGACATCGCGACCCGAACCCGCCAGGCGCTGGTGGCCCGCACCGTCGTCGAGCAGGCGAAGGGTGTCCTGGCCTACCAGCGCGGTGTCGACGTGGAGCAGGCGTACGACCTCCTCCTCGAGCGCGTTCGGGTCTACGGCGTCTCGCTCAGCGCGGCCGCGGCCGATATCGTGCGTGGCGCCTCCGGGACTGCTTGACGCGACCGGTGGCCGGACACCCCGCGTTGACGCGGTCACGAGCCGGGGGATAGGTTCGGCGCCGGATCCGGTCCCCTTCCGGGTCCAGCTCTGCTGCCGTGTGGGGAAGCCGGTGCGAGTCCGGCGCTGTCCCGCAGCCGTGAGAGACCGCAAGGTCTCGAGCCGGATTACCGCTCGGTGGCGACAACTCCACCAGACATCGTCGTGGCCTGCGATGGGAGTTCCGAGCAACCGTCGTCGGTTCGTGGACCGTCGGGCACGGGTGTCGGGCCTCTGAGCGGCTACTGGTGTCAGAACCGCTCCAGGAGCGACCCATGCCGGTGCCGGCCACCCGACCCATCCGTCGCCGCTGGCGTGCCCCGCTCGCCGTCCTCGCGGCCCTCGGTGTGGTCTCGGCGCTGCTCGTCGGCGCTCACCAGGCCTCGGCGGCGACCGCCGGACCGGACCCGCAGCGGGCCGTCGCCTATCTCACGGATCCGACCCACCTGGTCGACGGGCACTACCACGACCCGTTCGGGCTCGGACAGGCCGACTGGGGGCTGACCCTGGACACCGCGCTCGCGCTCGCCGCGCAGGGCGGGAACGACGCCGCGTACCGGAAGCTCGTCGACTTCCTCGCGACGAACGGCAAGGACGCAGCGGGGCTCGACGTGATCTCGTGGACCGGCATCGGGACCGACTTCGTCGACGGCGGCTCGATCGGCAAGCTCGCTCTCGTTGCGGAGGTGGCCGGGCGCGACCCGCACCAGTTCGCGGGCCACGACCTCGTCGCGGAGCTGGCCAAGGCCACCTGCACGAGCACCGCACCGATCGGGCAGTCGGCCTGCGCGGCCGCCGGCAACTACGCCGGTGGCTCCTCCGTCTTCAAGCAGGCCCTCGGGCTCATCGGCCAGGTCCGCGGCGGTGCCGGTGAGGCCGCGGTGGCGGCGCCCGCCGCCTACCTTCGCGGACTGCAGGCCGCCGACGGCGGGTGGCCGAGCCTCATCCCGTCCGGCGGAGCCGCCTCCGACGTCGACAGCACCGCCCTCGCCGTCATGGCTCTCACCCTCGTGCCGGGGGACGCGGCCGCGACCGCAGCCCAGCGGGGGATCGCCTGGATCGCGGGCACCCAGCTCGCCGACGGCGCCTTCCCCGGTTTCGCCCCTCCCGGTAGCGAGCCGGCCCACAGCACCAACTCCACGGCGCTGGCCCTCCAGGCACTGCGACTCTCGGCCGGGGACCACACGGCTCAGGTCACCAAGGCGCTCACCTTCCTCGCGGGCACCCAGAACGACGACGGCGGGTTCGACATCGACAGCGCGAACGACTTCTCTGACCTGCGAGCCACGACCCAGGTGGTCGTCGGGATCGTCGGCCGCTCGTACGCGACGCTGCTCCACGACCTCGGAGCCTCCGCGCACGCCGTGACCGGAGCGGCGTACCTCGTCGGTCGGCTGACCGACGGCACCCACCTCGAGTCCTCGTTCGACGATGGTCAGGGCGGCGTGGTGACGTTCGTCGACTACGGCCTCACCGCCGACCTGGCGCTGGCCCTGGCGAGTGCGAACAGCCAGGACGCGGTGCTGGCCAAGGTCGTCGGCTACCTGCGCGCCCACGTCGGCGACTACGTCGACCCGACCGGTGTCGCGGGCGGGCCCTACAGCGGCGCCGCCGGCAAGCTCGCCGTCCTGGCCGAGTCGACCGGGCAGGACCCTAAGTCGTTCGGTGGAGTCGACCTGCTGACCCTGCTCACCGGCAACGTCTGCACGACCGGCAACCCCGACCCCAACGCGTTCGACCCGTGCACGGCGGCCGGCGACTTCCGCGGCGCCTACTCCGGCGTCTCGCAGGCCCTCGGGGTGCTGGCCCTCGGCCGCGCGGGTGTCACCGTTCCGGGCCCGGCGCTCACGCGGCTCGAGCAGCTCCAGTGCGCGGACGGCGGCTTCTCGAGCGTGCTCATCGCCGCGGGCGGTGCCTGCAGCTCCGACGTCGACACGACCGGGTATGCCGTCCAGGCCCTGAGCCTGCAGCCGGCCGGCCAGGCCGCGGTCGCCCGTGGCTGGGCGTACCTGCGTGGCGCCCAGAGCGCCGACGGCGGCTGGTCCGGAGCGGCGGGGGTCAACTCCAACTCGACGGGCCTCGCGACCCAGGCGGTGCTCGCCCTGCTCGAGGAGGGCGGGTACGTGAGTACCGGCGCCACTCCGGCTGCGGTCAAGGCGGCGGCTGCCGTGGTCGGCGGTTCGACGTCGGCCGGGTCGGTGAACGGGGCGCAGGCCGCGTACCGGTTCCTCGAGGCGCGGCAGCGCGCCGACGGCGGGTTCGACGTGTCGACCACCGAGTCGGGTGACGAGAGCACCCGGACCCGCGCGACGACGCAGGCCGTGCCGGCCCTCGCCGGGGCGTTCCTCACGACGCTGCTGGACCCCATCACCCCGGTCGACCCGCCGACGGCACCCCCCACCAGCACCACGACCACCACCACCGCCACGACGCCGCCGGCGAGCACCACGTCGGGCACGACGGGCACGTCATCGGGCACCACCACCAGCACGACGAGCCCGTCGACCAGCGCCACCACGCCGGCGTCCACCGACACCTCGGCCACCCCGAGCGGGGGCTCGACTCCCGCCGCAACGGCGGCCGCGAGCGGCCTGGCCTCGACCGGAACGCCGGCCGGGCTGCTCATCGTCGTGGCGGTGCTGCTCCTGCTCGGCGGTCTGGTGCTGCTGTTCGTGCGACGGCTGAGCGTCCGCGGCGAGCGACGATGACCGGTCGCTGGCGACTCCTGCCGCGTGCGCTGACGGCTCTCGCCGTCGTCGCGGCGGGGGTCGTCGGCGCGTCGGGACAGCCCGCCGCGGCCGACCCGGGGGCCTGCACGCCGAGCGTCGGTGTGGTCGTCGTGGTCGACTTCCGGCCGTTCGGCGGTGGGATCCAGCGCGGCTGTGACTCGACCCCCACGACGGGGTTCGAGGCGATCCACTCGGCCGGGTTCGCCACCGTGGGAACGCAACACGACGGGCCGGGCTTCATCTGCCGGATCAACGGGCTGCCCGCCGCGACCGCCGACCCGTGCATCGTGACGCCACCGGCCACCCGCTACTGGTCCTACTGGCACTCCGACCCGGGGCAGTCCGGCTGGTCCTACAGCCAGCTCGGAGCCACCAGCTACCGACCCAAGGCCGGCAGCGTGGACGCCTGGGTCTACGGCGCCACCGACACCAGTGGGTCGGGCGGAGGGCCGACCTTCTCGCCGAGCTCGGTCCGCGCGACCGCCCCCGCACCACCGCCACCGACGACGACGAGCGGTGGCGGCACGGGCGGCGGTACCGGAGGAGGCACAGGTGGCGGCGGCACCGGAGGAGGAGGCTCGGGCGGCCAGACACCGGCCGCCCCCGCGCCCAAGGCCGGTGCGGCGACTCCCAGGTCGACCACGGCAACCGCGGGCCAGGGCATCGTCCCGACTGCCGCGCCCACCGCGTCCGCCGCCACCGAGGGGGCGCCGACCGGCGCCACGGACGCGGCGACCTCGACCAGCGGAACGACGTCGACGACCGCGCCGGACCCGTCGGTCTCCTCGTCCGCCTCGGACCCGCCGGTCAGCGACCTCCGGGCCGCACCGACGGCGGCGGAGACGCCGACCGGCTCTCCCTGGCCGGCCGTCGCGGCGGTCGTCCTCGTTCTGGGCCTGGGAGCGGCGGCGGGTGTCGTGGCCCTGCGTCGCCGGCGAGCGACCGGTTAGGCGACACTCGAACGTGACCTCCCTGCGACCGAACGGCGCGGCGCGGATCCCGCGGGCGCTGCACCCGATCGCCTGGTGGGTCTGGGCACTCGGGCTCGCGGTCGCGGTGAGCCGCACCACGAACCCGCTGCTGCTCCTGCTCGTCCTCGCTGTCCTCGGTCTCGTCGTCAGCTCGCGCCGCACCCAGGCGCCCTGGGCGCGCGCGTTCAAGTACTACCTGGCCCTGGCCGGCGTCATCGTCGTGATCCGCATCGCCTTCCGCGTGGTGTTCGCGGCCCCCGTCTCGCTGGGCGACCACGTCCTGGTCGACCTGCCCATGCTGCATACCCCAGGCTGGTATGCCGGTATCCAGGTGCTGGGCCCGGTGACCCTCGAGGCGGTGCTCGCCGCCGCCGTCGACGGCCTCCGTCTCGGCACGCTCATGTGCTGCATCGGGGCGGCCAACGCGCTGGCCAACCCCCGTCGTGCGCTGCGGGTCCTGCCCGGCGCCCTCTACGAGGTCGGCATCATCGTCGTCGTCGCCATCAGCGTCGCCCCGCAGCTGGTCGAGAGCATCCAGCGGGTCCGCACCGCCCGACGGCTGCGGGCCGGATCCGAGCGGGGCCTGCGGGCGCTGGGCGGGATTCTCATGCCGGTGCTCGAGGACGCCCTCGACCGGTCGCTGCTGCTCGCCGCCGCGATGGACTCACGGGGCTACGGGCGCCAGGGCACGGCCACGCCGACGACCCGACGGGTGACCGCCGCCCTGCTCGTCGCCGGGCTGCTCGGACTGTGCGCAGGCGCATACGGGCTGCTCGACGGGAGCGCACCGAGCCTGCTCGGGCTGCCCTCGCTGGCCGTGGGGACGCTGCTCTGCGTGGCCGGTCTCGTCCTGGGCAGCCGGCGGGTCACTCGGACGACGTACCGGCCCGACCCCTGGGAGTGGCCGGAGTGGGTGGTCAGCGGCTGCGGTGTCGTCACTGCCGTCGTGTTCTACACGACCAGCAGCTATGACCCGCTGAACCTCACCCCGGTCATCAGCCCGGTCTCCTGGCCGACCCTTCCGCTCGTGCCGACCCTCGCCATCCTGCTCGCTGCGCTGCCCGCCGTCGTCGCGCCGCCGCCGGTCCGCTCGACCCGGACCTCCCGCCCGACCGCCGCGACGGTCCGCGAACCGGTACGCGCATGATCACCTTCGACCGCGTGACCGTCACCTACGCCGACGCCGTCCGGCCGGTGCTGCGCGACGTGACCCTCACCATCGAAGAGGGCGAGCTCTGCCTCGTCGTCGGCCGGACCGGCAGCGGCAAGTCGAGCTTCCTCGGCACCATCAACGGCCTCGTCCCGCACTTCACCGGCGGCACCCTCGCCGGTCGGGTGGTCGTCGACGGTCGCGACACCGCCAGCCACCCACCGCGCGAGCTGGCCGACGTGGTGGGCGTCGTCGGACAGGACCCGTTGGCGGGGTTCGTCACCGACACCGTCGAGGAGGAGCTGGCCTACGGCATGGAGCAGCTGGCCGTCCCGGCGCAGGTCATGCGCAAGCGGGTCGAGGAGACGCTCGACCTGCTCGGGCTGGCCGAGCTGCGGGGCGAGCCGTTGCTCGAGCTCTCCGGCGGCCAACAGCAGCGCGTGGCCATCGGGTCCGTCCTCACGGCGCACCCCCGGATCCTCGTGCTCGACGAGCCGACCTCGGCCCTCGACCCGACGGCCGCCGAGGAGGTCCTCGCCGCGGTCACCCGGCTCGTCCACGACCTCGGGGTGACCGTGGTCCTCGCCGAGCACCGGCTGGAACGGGTGGCCCAGTACGCCGACCGGGTGATCCACCTGCCGGGCGACGGCTCGGTCCAGGACGGGGCGCCGGCCGCGATGTTCGCGTCGACCAGCATCGCTCCGCCGGTCGTCGAGCTGGGCCGTCTGGCCGGCTGGACGCCCCTGCCCCTGTCGGTCCGGGACGCGCGGCGTCAGGCGCACGACCTGCGCCACCGGCTCGACACGGTCGGGCCGCCACCACCGGTCCGGCCCGAGCCGCTCGCCGGACCCGCCGTCCTGTCGGCCACCGGCATCGTCGTCCGTTACGGCGAGCTGGTGGCCGTTCGTGACGTCGAGCTCTCGCTCCGGGCCGGCGAGGTGGTCGCCCTGATGGGCCGCAACGGCTCGGGGAAGTCGTCGTTGCTCTGGGCTCTCCAGGGCTCGGGGCGGCGTCAAGGCGGCCGCGTGCAGGTCGACGGCCAAGACCCTAAGGCGCTCGGGCCGGTGGGCGCCCGCCGACTGGTGGGGATGGTCCCGCAGACGCCGGCCGACCTGCTCAACCGCGACACGGTCACCGCCGAGCTCGCCCAGGCCGACCACGACGCCGGCGGGCGGTCCGCCGTCGTGGGGTTCGCCGACCGCGGAGTGAGCGCGCGCGCGATCCTCGACCGGCTCGCTCCGGGCATCGACGGCTCGACCCATCCACGCGACCTGTCCGAGGGTCAGCGGCTCGCCCTGGTCCTCGCCGTGCAGCTCGCCACGTCGCCGCCGGTGCTGTTCCTCGACGAGCCGACCCGAGGCCTGGACTACGCGGCCAAGGAGGCGCTGGCCCGCATCCTCGCCGATCTCGCGGCCGACGGACGCGCCGTGGTCGTCAGCACCCACGACGTCGAGTTCGTCGCCGGGGCGGCCGACCGCGTCGTCGTCATGGCGGAGGGCGAGGTCGTCGCCGACGGCGTGACAACGGACGTCATCGTGGCGTCGCCGGCCTTCGCGCCGCAGGTCGCCAAGGTGCTTGCACCGCTGCCCTACCTCACCGTCGACCAGGTCGCGCGCTCCCTCCAGCCGGTGCGCTCATGAGCCGGATCGACGTGCGCGAAGCGCGAATCGACGCCAGGGTCAAGGCGGTCCGGCTCCGCCCCCGATCGGCGGTCGCCATCGGCATGGCGTCGTTCCTCGGGATCGTCGCCTTCACCTGGCCGTTCGTCGTCGAGCCCGGGGCCTTCGGCAGCGCGCAGACGGCACCGCTGATGTTCGGGGTGCTCCTCGTCGTCGTGCTGGCCGTCGTGCTCGCGGAGGTGGCCGAAGGCGGTATCGACGCCAAGGCCCTGGCGATGCTCGGCGTGCTGTCGGCGATCGGCGCCGCGCTCCGGCCCCTCGGGGCGGGCACCGCCGGCATCGAGACGGTCTTCTTCACGCTGGTGCTCGCCGGACGGGTCTTCGGTGCCGGCTTCGGGGTCGTCCTCGGCTGCACGACCCTGTTCGCCTCCGCGATCATCACCGGGGGAGTCGGGCCGTGGCTGCCCTACCAGATGTTCGGGGCCGCCTGGGTGGGCCTGCTCGCCGGACTTCTCCCTCGGCTGCGCGGGAGGGCCGAGATCGTCATGCTCGCGGTCTACGGGGCGGTCTCCGGGTACCTCTTCGGGTTCCTGCTCAACCTGTCGTTCTGGCCCTTCTCCCTCGACCCGAGCAGCTCGATCGCCTACCTGCCCGGCGCGAGCTTCTCCGAGCAGTGGCATCGCTACCTGCTCTTCGACGCCGCCACGTCGCTGGGCTGGGACACCGGACGGGCGGTCACGACCGCTGTGGTCATCCTGCTCGTAGGCCCCGCGGTCCTCGGCGCCTTCCGGCGCGCCGCCCGCAAGGCCGCCTTCGAGGCCCCCGTCTCGTTCGAGCCGGAGCCATCGGTCGACGGCCGGTCTGCCGGGTTCGCGACCCCGGGGGGACGGGCGGGCTAGCCCCGGCGAAGAGGGGTAGGCCCGGGTCTGATCGCCGCGGGAGATGAAGGTCTCCGCGGCCGCCGAGGCGATTGTCGCCGTTGCGGCTGGCGCTTGAGGACCGACCAGAACGGCCCGCTAGGTGCGGACCGCCGACTCCCGCGTCTGGGCCACGGCCGGCACCGTCTCCCGGACCAGGTGGGCGTCCGGAGCCAGGGGGATGCGGATGCGGACCGTCGTCCCCGTGCCCGGCGCGCTGATGACCTCGGACGTGCCGCCGTGGGCCGCCACGATGGAGGCGACGATCGCGAGCCCGAGGCCGGAGCCTCCGGACTGTCGGTGCCGGCTGGAGTCCCCCCGCCAGAACCGCTCGAACACGTAGCGCTGCTCCTGCGCCGGGATCCCCGGGCCGTGGTCGGTGACGGACACCGTATGCATGGCGCCGCGCGGCGCGGATGTGGGTGCGGGCGTGACCATCACCTCGACCGGCGTCCCCGCCGGTGTGTGCTTCACCGCGTTGCCGACGAGGTTGGCCAGGACCTGCTGGAGGCGCGGACCGTCCGCCCGCAACGGGGCCGGACCGTCGGCGACCACCGTGAAGGTTCGGTCGGGGTTCATCAGCCGGGCGTCGTCGACGACCTCGTTGGTCAGCCAGGTGAGGTCGACGTCCTCGAGGGTCAGGGGGCGCTCCCGGTCCAGGCGGGCCAGCAGCGCCAGCTCGTCGATGAGGATTCGCATCCGTCCGAGCTGGACCTGCACCCGCTCCATCGCGTGGTCGCGACTCTCCTGGTCGGCGAGCCCGCCCTGGCCGTCGAGCTCGATCCATCCGGTCGCGATGGTGAGTGGCGTCCGCAGCTCGTGCGACGCGTCGGCGACGAAGGACCGGAGCCGCTGCTCCGCGTCGCGCTGAGCGTCGAGCGCCTGGTTGAGCGTGGTGGCCAGGCGCGCCATGTCGGAGTCGTTGAGGTCCTCCGGCAGCCGGACGGACCGGTTCCCCTTCGCGTACTCCTCCGCCCGTTCCGAGATCGCGCGAAGCGGGCGCAGGCCGCGGCCGACGATGACCACGGTCAGGAGGACCAGCGTGGCGATGGCGCCCAACATGCCGGCCGCGCTGACCGCCGCAATGGTTCGCAGGGCGGCCGTCTCACGCGCCGTGGAGATGGCGACGACGAGGGCCGACGGGGTGATGGTCCGGGTTCCGTCCGCCACGGTCAGCCCCGTACCGGCCGTATCGAGCCAGATCGCGATCAGGTCGTCCCGGTCCCGAACCGGGTGCGGTTGCCCGTCGGTGGACGCCGACTCCGTGGCCAGTGCGGCGGTGTCGGCGTCGCCGTTCATCCAGTCGGCCGGCCGGCCGTCCTGCACCAGGACCACGACGGCGAAGCCGGCCTTGGCCATGTTCTCGACCGTCGGCCGGTCGATGACGAGCCCGGGCAGGCCCACCAGTGAGGCGCGCACGCGCTGTGAGGTGTCGAGCATCCGGCTGTTGATGCGGTCGTCGACCAGGCTCCGGATGACGACGACGCTCACCAGGGCGGTCACGATCAGGACGACGGTCACCGTGGCGGTGAGCGTGACGATGAGCCGCTGCGCCGTCGTCCAGTCCCGAGTGCGTCTCATAGGGCATTGTCGTCGCGGATCGTGTACCCGAACCCGCGAACCGTGTGAATGAGCGGCGGCGCCGAGACGTCGATCTTGCGTCGCAGGTTCGAGACGAAGCGCTCCACGACGTTGCCGTCACCGCGAAAGTCGTACTGCCACAGCTGTTCCAGGATCTGCGCCTTGGACAGCACCCGGCCCTGGTGAAGCATCAGGTAGGTGAGCAGCCGGAACTCGGTGGGGGAGAGGTCGATGACCCGGTCGCCGCGTCGCGTGAGGTGGCGCTGCTCGTCGAGCTCGAGGTCGGCGCAGTGGAGGACCGTGCGGTCGGTGCCCGGGACGGCGGTCGCGCTGGAGGTCCGGACCCGCCGCAGCAGGCTCTCGAGCCGAGCGGTGACCTCGATGACGCTGAACGGTTTCGCGATGTAGTCGTCGGCACCGAGTCGCAGTCCACGGACCCGGTCCTCGACCGCGTCGCGGGCCGTGAGGAACAGGACCGGCAGCGTGTCACCGCGGTGTCGCAGGAGCTGGAGCAGGTCGAACCCGTCGATGCCCGGCATCATCACGTCGAGGACCATCGCGTCCGGCTCGGTCTGCGTGAGGACTGCCAGCGCGGACTGCGCGTCCGGGGCGGTGCTGACGCGAAACCCCGCGAACGACAACGACGACTGCAACATCTCGCGGATGTCGTCATCGTCGTCGACCACGAGGACGTGGTCGGGTTCGGCCCCCGTCACGGGCACAGTTTTTCACCGGGTGGGCGCGATGCAAGCCCGCGCGACGATCGTCAGGCAACCGTCAGCCGAACTTGTCCAATACCGTCAGGCCACGCCGCTTCCCTCCATAGAGTGCAACACGCGTAGGTGTCGTTCCCGGGGGGTCAGGCCTGAGCCATGTCGACGTTTCTCTACACACTCGGACACCGGATCGCCCGCCACCGGTGGAAGGTCCTGGTCACCTGGGTCCTGCTGGCGGCAGCGGCCTTCGCCGTCGCCGGCGTCACGGGCGGTCAGCTCGTCAACGACTACAGCATCCCCGGCACCGAGTCGCAACGCGGGATCGACACCCTCGCGCAGCGGTTCCCCCAGGCGTCCGGCACCACCGGGCAGATCGTCTTCACCTCGACGGCCGGGCCGATCGCCGACCACCAGGCCGCGGTCGAGGCCCAGATCCAGGCGATCTCGAAGGTCCAGCACGTCACCTCCGTCGACGACCCGTTCGCCAGTGGCGCCGTCGGAACGATCTCGCCCGACACCCTCAACGCCCTGTCGTCGATCCAGTTCGACGTCCCTTCCAGCGACCTGCCACCGGCGGCGGTCACCGACGTCGAAGCCGCTGCGGCCCCGCCGCCCGGCGCCGGCTTCACCGTCACCCTCGGCGGCGCGATGTACCCGCAGCCGACGCTCGGGATCGGCATCACCGAGGTGCTCGGCGTCCTGCTGGCGTTCTCGGTGCTCGCCGTCACCTTCGCCTCGCTCCTCGCGGCCGGCCTGCCGCTGGCAACGGCCGCCCTCGGCGTGGGCATCACGCTGTCGGGCATCCTGACCGTCGCCAGCTTCGCCACCATCTCCTCGACGACCCCCACCCTGGCGCTGATGATCGGGCTGGCCGTCGGGATCGACTACGGCCTGTTCATCGTCACGCGCCATCGCCGACAGCTCGCCACGGGGATGAGCGTGCCCGAGTCGGTCGCGCAGGCGTCGGCCACCGCCGGGTCCGCGGTCGTCTTCGCCGGGACCACGGTCATCATCGCGTTGTGCGGGCTGGCCGTCGCTCAGATCCCCTTCCTCTCGGTGATGGGGTATGCGGCGGCCGTCGGCGTCGCGGTCGCGGTGCTCGCGGCGCTGACCCTCCTGCCGGCGGTGCTGTCCCTCTTCGGGGAGCGGCTCCGGCCCAAGCCCACGTCGCGCGCGGTCAAGCTCTCCCACAAGGCGGCCGAGGGCCGGACGTTCGGCGCCCGCTGGGTCGCGGTGGTGACCAAGGTGCCGGCCGCGACCGTCCTCGTCGTCCTGGCCGCCATCGGCATCATGGCGATCCCGATCAAGGACCTCGCCCTCTCGCTCCCGGACAACGGCAGCGCCGAGGCCGGCTCACCGCAGCGGGTCACCTACGACCTGATCTCGACGGAGTTCGGGCCTGGATACAACAGCCCGCTGCTCGTCACCGCCAACATCATCACCAGCACCGATCCCAAGGGCACGGTCAGCAGCCTGGCCGCCGACATCGCCACGATCCCGGGCGTCCTCGCGGTCACCAAGCAGACCCCGAACACGACCGCGGACCTCGGCCTGGTGCGCATCGTGCCCGAGTGGGGGCAGAGCGACCCGCGTACCACCGACCTCGTCCAGCGCCTGCGCGCGCAGGAGGCGACCTGGGAGCAGCAGCTGAAGGTCACCGACATCCTCGTCACCGGCCAGACCGCCGTCGCCATCGACGTCTCGGACCAGCTCAGCGCAGCGCTGGTGCCCTTCGGCATCGTCGTCGTCGGTCTGTCGCTGATCCTGCTGGCGATCGTCTTCCGCTCGATCGCGGTGCCGATCAAGGCGACGCTCGGGTATCTGCTGTCGATCCTGGCGGCGCTGGGTGCCGTCGTCGCCACGTGCATGTGGGGTTGGCTGGCCGGCCCCTTGTCCATCACCTACCTCGGACCCCTGGTCAGCTTCTTCCCGATCATCCTCATGGGTGTCCTGTTCGGGCTGGCGATGGACTACGAGGTCTTCCTCGTCTCCCAGATGCGCGAGGACTACGTCCACACCGGTAATGCCAAGCACGCCATCCGCACCGGGTTCATCGGCAGCGCACGGGTGGTCACGGCCGCGGCGATCATCATGATCTCGGTCTTCGCCGCGTTCATCCCGGACGGCTCTGCGACCATCAAGCCGATCGCCATCGGGCTCGCCGTCGGCGTCTTCGTCGACGCGTTCCTCGTCCGGATGACGTTGGTACCAGCCGTTCTCGCGCTCCTGGGCAAGTACGCCTGGTGGATCCCGCCCAGCGTGGACCGCGCGCTCCCCAGCATCGACGTCGAGGGCCAGTCGCTGGTCAAGCACGTGGAGCAGGCGGAGTGGGACGAAGCCAACCCCGGAGTCGCCGTGCGCGCGGAGCAGCTGCTTCTGGAGTCCAGTGAGGGGCCGGTCGAGTCCGACCTCCGCATCCCCGTCGGGACGGTGTGGACCGTCGAGCACGACGACCCGCGCTGGCGCTCGGCTCTCGTCTGGACCGTCGCCGGCTGGCGCAAACCCGGTGGTGGACGGCTCGGCGTCCTCGGGTGCGTCCTGCCCGAGGAGAGTGGCGCCGTCCGCAAGAAGGTCCGGATCGTGCCGGCGTCCAGCCGGGAGGAGGACGAGCTCACCGTTCGCCAGTACCTCCGGTCCGTCCTCATGGCGCAGTCCAGCCGGCCGTGGCGCCCCGCCGAGGCGGTCGAGCAGGCTCTCGACCAGTCCGAGGCGTGGCTCGAGCCACTGACCGAGACGGGGTCGCGCACCCAGACCCGGCTCGAGGACCGGCGCCTGGGCGCGCTGAGCGCCATCGAGCGGCAGCTCGTCGCGCTGAGCGCGGCGGCCACACAGGGTCCCGAGCTGATCGTGGTCCAGGACGCCGACGCGGGGCTGGGCACCCTCGAGATGTCCTGGTTCACGGGCGTCTGCCACGAGATCGTCGGGGCCACCGACACGACCGTCCTCCTCGTCGGCCGGCGGATCGCCGCCGAGCCCGACCGCCCCGCCGACACGGCCATCACCGGCGAGGCTGCCGAGAGCAGCGAACCGGTCGACGGGCGTGACCCCGAGCCCGCGGTGGTCGGTGCCGGCGAGGCCGAGGCGACTTCCGACATACCGAGCGAGGCCGGTGTCGAGGCCGAACCTGGCGCCGGCACCAGCAGCGAAGGGGAACGCGCATGAGCGAGGTCGCGACCGGACGCACACCGACGAGATGGCGCCTTGTGGCGATACCCGTGGTGGCGGTGCTGCTCGCCGCGTTGGCCGGCGGTGTGCTGCTGTGGACGATCAAAGGCCACCAGTCGAGCCCTTCCGCGGTCCCGGTCGCCATCGTCAACAACGACGCCCCCGTGACCACCGGTACGGGCAGCGACCAGAAGACCGTCGCCGCCGGCCGGCTCCTCGCCGCCAACCTCAGCGAGCCGACGCCCCAGACCACCACCCCGCTGTCGTGGCAGCTGCTGGACGCCGCCGACGCCGCCGAGGGCCTGCAGAACGGTTCGTACTACGGGGTGCTCACCATCCCGCAGGACTTCTCCGCGGCGATCACGTCCACCTCGGGCACCAACCCCCAGCAGGCCAAGCTCCAGCTGGTCACGAACGACTCGGCGAGCGCGGCCGTCGCGGCGCTGGCGCAGCTGACGGTCAACCAGGCGGCCCTCACCCTGGGGGACCAGGTGACGTCCTCCTACGTGGACCAGCTGCTCCAGAGCCTCACGAGCATCCACAACTCCCTCTCCAGCTCGGCCGGCAGCGCGCAGACGCTGGCCAGCTCCAGCGAGCAGCTGGCGTCCTCGACCCAGCAGCTGGCCGACTCGACCGGTCAGGTGGCGAGCGGCGCCGACAGCCTCGACCAGGGCAGCAACACGCTGGCGGCCGGTGCGGCCACCCTGTCGTCCGGTGCCGCCCAGACCGCGACCGGCGCCGCACAGGTCGCGCAGGGGACGAGCAGCCTGGCCACGGCGGCCCAGCAGCTGGACCAGGGCGCCCAGGCCGCGGCGGCTGGGGCGTCGACCCTTTCCACCACGACGCAGCGCGTCTCGACCGGTGCCACCGTCCTGTCGAACCAGGCGGGGGTCCTCGAGACGGGTCTCGGCCGGGTTCAGGCCGAGGCGAGCCGGCACGACGACACGTCGGTCGCCGTGGCCGACCGCGCTCAGGCCGTCGCGAGCGACTGCCCGGCGACCGTCGACCCGGTCTTCTGCGACCGGGTCGCCGCACTGGCCACCGAGACCCGCGTGGCGTCGGATGGTGCCCGGGCCCTGCGGTTGGCCGTCGGGGCCGAGTCGGACCGCAGCCGGCTCGTCGCCGCCGGTGCCCGAGGGCTCGCCACCGCGAGCTCCGGGGTGGCCGGCGGCGCCGCGGAGCTCTCGTCCGGTACCTCGCAGGTCGGCTCCGGTGCCGCGGCGCTCAGCACCGCGGCGACCCGGCTGTCCGCCGGAGCGTCCGGAGTGGCGACGGGCACCAGCCAGGTCGCCACCGGGGCGGCGCAGACCTCCTCGGGGGCCGCCTCGCTGGCCACGGGGGCGGCACAGCTCGCGAGCGGCAGCGAGCAGCTGGCCAGCGGCAGCACGCAGCTGGCGAGCGGGGCCGACCAGCTGGCGGGCGGCAACGACCAGCTGGCGACGGGCCTGTCCAACGGGGCTCAGCAGGTGCCCAGCTACACCGACGACCAGCGCACGGCGATCGTCACGGTCGTCACCACGCCGGTCGGGGTCGGGTCCAGCGCCGACAACCCGGCGACGGTGGCGGCCTCGTTGGTCCCGGTCGTGCTTGCTCTCGTGCTCTGGCTCGGGACGCTCATGCCGTTCCTGACCGGCACCTCGGTCCCGACCGGTCCGGCGTGGGCCCAGGCGTCGCCCGGCCGCCGGGTGCTCGTGCGCTGGGTACCGGCGGCCCTCGTCGGGATCGTCCAGGCCGCCGTCATCATCGTGGTGGTCGCCCTCAGCGGGGTCTCGATCTCGTCGCCGCTGGGCCTCGTGGCGATCTCGATCCTGGGCGCGGCGGCCTTCGCCGCCACCAACCAGGCGCTCGTCGCGATGTTCGGTGGCATCGGCCGCATGGTCAGCATCGCCTTCGTCGTGGTGCAGGCGGCCGCCCTCGGCGGACTGGTGCCGATCGAGACCGCACCCGCGACGCTTCAGACGCTGAACGGGATCCTCCCGCTCCCGCAGTTCGTCGCTGGGGCCGGGCGGTTCCTTCTCGGTGGCGGTGGCGACGTGCTCGGCCCGTGCCTGACGATGGTCGGCTGGACCGTCGCCGCGCTCCTGGTGTCGGTCCTGTTCACGGCACGCCGTCGCCCGGAGCTGGCGGTGGCGGCGCGCCCCCAGACCGCCCCGACGGCCCTCGCGCTGGCGGCGGAGCAGGCCTGAGCTCCAGAATCCCTGTGGGGAGCGGGGCCCTCCAGATGAGATAGCGAACTCAGGCTCGGGTCTCGTAGGCCTCGACCATCAGGGCGATGATGCCCGGGTGGGGCTTGTTGGACAGCAGGACGGCGTCGGACCCGTCGGGGAAGCGCACGACACCCGTGCTGACCCCGCTGCCGTTGTGGGTGAGTCCACCGTTGTGGTGAAAGGCGAGTCCGTCGTGGGTGCCCGCGTGGTACCAGCCGAACAGCTCCTGCATCATGAACCCGCTGAGTTCCGGGCCCAGGACGTGGGGGGACGATATCCCGGCGAGGTAGGTGACCAGGCTCCGGGCCGAGGCGATCCAGCCCCCGGGCCCGATGCACTGCATGGGCGGCCACCAGTATCCGGCCGCCTGCGGCTTCGCCGAGTCGTACGTGAGGGTCCCACCGGCCTCGTCGTCGGGCACGGGGCTGAACACGGTGGTGTCGATGTTCAGCGGTTCGAGAATGGCGGCCTGCACCCAGTCGACGTAGTCCCTCTGCTGGTTGGCCGCCGCGAGGGTCGAGATCACGGTCTGGAGGATGGTGAAGTTGGTGTTCGAGTAGACGTACCCCTGCCGCGGCAGCACCGCGTTGGTCTGGACGTACGCCTCGACGAACTCCAGGACGGTCTGACCGTCATGCGTGTAGAGGGCACCGTCCTCCGGCAGCCGCGCCAGCATCATCAGCAGCTCGCCCAGCGTGACGGACGCGACGCCCGACGCCGGGGTCACCCCTGGCAAGGCGGCGGCGAGGATCGGCCAGAACGGCTCGTTGACGCTGGCCACCCAGTCCTTGGCCACCATCGCGAAGAGCGCCGTCGCGGTGACCGTCTTCGAGACGCTGGCGAGGTTGCACCGGGTGTCGATGTCGAAGAGGACGCCCTGCCCGCCGGGCGTGTGCGTCGGCATCCGCGCATACCCCCAGGACCCGGTGGATGCGAGCTCGCCGTCCTTCATCACGCAGTACGCGTAGCCGCCCGGCCCGTGAGCCAAGGCGTCCGCGAAGACCGGACCCCACTGCGGGGTCGTGCCGGTGCCCGGGCGCGGCGTCGGCTGTGGGTCGACCTCGGCGGGTTCGGTATGCGGCTGGGTCCGGTCCGTCGCTCAGCCCTCCAGCGCGCGGTCGAGCCACGCATACCAGGAGGCGAGGCCGTCGCCCGAGCGGGCGCTCATGCGGAGTAGAGCAGCGGTGGGGTTGACCGTGCGGATGTTGCGCTCGAGCAGGTCGATGTCGAGGTCGAGGTAGGGGAGCAGGTCGGTTTTGTTGACGAGGACCGCGTCGACCGAGCGGAACATCACGGGGTACTTCAAGGGTTTGTCCTCACCCTCGGTGACCGAGCAGACCATCACCCGCCGATGCGCGCCCACGTCGAACTCCGCCGGGCAGACCAGGTTGCCGACGTTCTCGACGAGGACGACATCCAGCTCGTCGAGATCGAGCCCCTGCAGAGCCCGGGCGACCATCGGCGCGTCCAGGTGGCACTCGCCTCCGAAGCCGTTGCCGGTGTTGAGGAGCGAGACCTGCTGTGCGAGGCCGCGAAGCCGGTCGGCGTCGATGCTCGTCTCGATGTCGCCCTCGACGACTCCGGCCCGCAGGCCCCGTTCCCGCAGGTGGGTCAGGGTCGCCGCGAGCACGGTGGTCTTGCCGGCGCCGGGGGAGGACATGACGTTGAGGCAGACGACACCGGCGTCGGCGAAGGCCCTCCGGTTCGCGTCGGCGGCGCGGTCGTTCTCGGTGAAGATTCGCTCGAGGACGGTCACCCGTTCGGGTCCCGTCGCGTAGGCCGTGTGGTCGCCGAGCTCGTGGTCATGCCCCTCGTGAGTATGCGTCGTGCCGTCGACGTGCCGGTGGAAGCGGCCCATGGTCCGCTCAGCTCCTCACCGCGGACGCCGGTTCGGCGAGGTCGAGCGACGAGACCACCAGCTCCTCGCCGTGGACCACCTCGACATCGGCGCCGTCACAGATGACGCAGGCGATGAGGAACCGGTCGGCCAACACCGTTGTCGCGCCACAGGACCGGCAGCTGAGCTCCACAGCCACCGGTTCGATGTCGAGCACCGACCCGGCGAGTGGCGTGGTGTCCGTGACGACACCCCAGCAGTAGCTCAAGGTCTCGGGAACCACCTGGCGGAGCGCGCCGACCCGCAGACGAACCGTCACGACGGGACGACCCTCACGCGCACGGTCGGTGATGCCGTAGATGCTCTGGCACAGCGACAGCTCGTGCACGACCGCCTCCCATCCGGTCCCGTCATCGTCCCACGTCCGGCATGCTGGCGTGCCATGAAGTTCCTGGTGCTGTGGAGCATCGAGCTGTCGCTCGTCTCGGCCGAGACCGCCCGCGCGGTCGGGCGGATGCCCGACTACGGCGCCCGGCTCGAGGAACAGGGCAAGGTGCTCGCGCGGTACCACGTCGTCGGCGCTCACGGCGGCGCATGGATCTACGAGGTTGACTCCAACGAGGAGCTGGAGCGGCTGCTGGCCCGCGCTCCGGTCTACAACGTCTCGCGCTACACCGTGCACGCGCTGGCCGACATGGAGGCCCCGCCGGACCGCTGATCCCGGCGGGTCTCGAGATCGGTCCACAAGTGTCCGATTCACGGGTTGACGGACTCCGGGAAACAGGCGGAACGTGGAGACGCCCTTGGGAGGTTGTCGATGACGTTGACCAGCCCGTCAGACCTTGGCGCGATGCGCCACCTCGTGGTCAGCCAGCGCCTGCGGGAGCGCCGCCGGACCCTCGGCCTCACCCAGAAGCAGGTCATCAGCCGGTTGGCCCGGCTTGGGGTCCTCAGCACCAACAAGGCGCTGAGCAGCCTCGAGCACGGTTCGGGCCTCGATGTCGCCAAGCTCCCTGAGCTGGCGGAGGCCCTCGACTGCTCGGTGACCTGGCTGTTGGGTCTCACCGACGACCCGCACTCCTGGGAGCCCGCCGGCAGACGACCGACGGCGGGGCCCCGAGCGCGGGCCGCCGACGCCGAGGTGGTCGCGCTCGCGACCCCCTCGGCGCTGGCGGCCGCTTCTGGCGTTCGGCCCCTTCCGCGCGTCCTGGGTCCGCTCCCCGAATCGGAGTAGCCGTGCCGGGAGCCCGGCCCGCGAGGGTCGGCGAACTCAGTCGGCGGACCGTCCTCGGCAGCGCCCTGGCCGGTGGTGCGGCCCTGCTCGCCGGGTGCGGGTCCGGGACCGGTGGTGGCTCCGTGGTCACCTCTGCCGTTGAGGCGACCGGCGCCACGACGGCCGCCGGCCCGATCGCCCTCACCGACCAGCGCGGCAGCGTCGTCACCCTGGAGCATCCGGCCCGCCGGATCGTCACCATCCCACAGCCGGCCGCGTCGATCCTCGTCGCCGTCGACCAGAGCGCCGACCATCTGGTCGGGATGCAGAACGCCTCGTGGGTCGCTGTGCGCGACGGGATCCTCGGGACGATCTTCCCGGCCGCCCTGGGGGTTCGTCATGACGTCGCGGACGACACGTTCACTCCCAATGTCGAGGCGGTCCTGGCCCTCCAGCCGGACCTCGTCGTCCAGTGGGGCGATCAGGGGACCGGGATCATCGCGCCGCTGGAGAACGCCGGCCTCAAGGTCGTGGGCCTCAAGTACGGGACGCAGGACGACGTGACGACCTGGATCTCGCTGTTCGCCGCCGCACTCGGTCGGACCGAGCGGGGCGACCAGCTCAACGCCACGACGCTGCAGGCGACGGGGCAGATGACGGCGCTGGGCAAGACCGCCACCGGCGCGAAACCGAGGGTCGTCTACGTCAACCGGTTCGTCGGCGGCCTCAAGGTCGCCGGCACCGGCACCTACAACGACGGCTACATCGCGATGGTGGGCGCCGAGAACCCGGCCAGCGGACCCGGTGGCGCGTCCGGTCAGGGCATGGTGGGGGTCGACCCCGAGCAGATGCTGGCGTGGGACCCGGACATCGTGCTGCTCGGGAACTTCGACGCCGCGCTGCCCAAGGACCTCTACGACTCCACCGTGTGGCGTGGCCTCACGGCGGTCAGGGAGAAGCGGGTCTACAAGGTCCCCCTGGGCGGCTACCGCTGGGACCCCCCGAGCCACGAGTCACCGCTGATGTGGCGCTGGCTTCGCATGGTGGCGTTCCCCGACCAGGGGAGGTACGACCTGCGCGCCGAGGTCGCCTCGTCCTACCAGCGTTTCTACGGCTACCAGCCGACGGCGGCCCAGCTCGACACGATCCTGCGGACCGCGACCAACGACGCATCAGCCGACTACCAGCAGTTCCATGCTTGACCGCCGCTCGGCGACCGAGCCGCGACGCGGCATCCGGACAACCCGGGTGGCCGTCCCGACAGCCGCTGCAGCACTCGTCATGGTCGGCGTCGTGTCGATGGCACTCGGCCGCTACCCGGTGCCGATCGGGCACGTGGTCGAGATCCTTGTCGGGCCACTGACCGGGCAGGCCTACCCCGGCCCGGCGACCGAACACGACGTGGTGACGCTCGTCCGGCTGCCACGGGTGCTGCTCGGTGCGCTGGTCGGAGGCGGGCTCGCCGTCAGTGGCGTCGCGCTCCAGGCGGCGTTCCGCAACCCCCTGGTCAGCCCGCAGGTGATCGGGGTGTCGTCCGGCGCCTCGTTCGGGGGCGCGCTGGCACTGGTCCTCGGGCTCGGCACCGGCTACCTCGTGGCGTCGGCGTTCGTGTTCGGCATGGCCGCCCTCGGTGTCGTCTTCCTCGTCACCGCGGGCCGCGGCGGCGCCTCGATGCTGATGATCGTCCTCGGGGGCGTGGTCACCGGGTCGTTCTTCACCGCTCTCGTGTCACTCCTGACCTTCCTCGCGGACCCGTACTCGACGCTGCCGGCCATCGTCTTCTGGCTGCTCGGCAGCCTGGCCACGGCGACCTTCGGGAAGGTCCTCGTCGCCGCGGTTCCGGTCCTCGCCGGCACGGCCGTCCTCCTGGCGCTGCGATGGCGGACCAACGTGCTCTCGCTCGGGGACGAGGACGCCGCCGCGGTCGGGATCCGCCCGCGGCCGGTGCGGTGGACCCTGCTGTCGGCCGTGGCCCTCATCGTGGCCGGCGCGGTCGCGGTGAGCGGCGTGATCGGCTGGGTCGGCCTGGTGATCCCGCACGTCGTGCGGATGTGGGTCGGCCCGGACCATCGCGTCCTGCTGCCGGTGTCGTTCTTCGTGGGCGCCGCGTTCCTCGTCACCGTCGACACCCTGGCCCGCACGCTCTCCGGTGCCGAGATCCCTCTCGGCGTCCTCACCGCCCTGATCGGTGCACCGGCCTTCTTCGTCCTGCTCCGCCGCAACCGCGATCGGATCTGGGACCGTGCTTGACCTGGTCGGGATCGGGTTCGCGTATGCGCCGGGGGACTGGGTGTTCCGCGACGTCACCTTCGGGTTGGAGCCGGGGACGGTGACGTCGGTGCTCGGGCCGAACGGGCGCGGCAAGACGACCCTGGTGCGCTGCGCCGCGGGACTGCTGACGCCGCAGGAGGGTTCGGTGCGCCGGGACGTGCCCGCCGGGTTCGTGCCACAGGCGAGGGGGACGGCCTTCGCCTACCCCGTCCGCGAGATGGTGGTCATGGGCCGGGCCCGCCACGTCGGGGTCTTCGCCGTACCGGGCCGGCGTGACCGAGCGGCCGCCGACGCCGCGATGGACCGGGTCGGCATCACCGAGCTGGCCGACCGGGCCTTCCCGACGCTCAGCGGCGGCGAGCAGCAGCTGGTCCTCGTCGCCCGCGCCGTGGCCTCCGGACATCCCGTGATGGTGCTCGACGAGCCGGCGACCGGGCTCGACCTGGGCAACCAGGGCGTCATCCTCGCCCTCGTCCGGTCGCTCGCCGACGACGGCCTGACCGTGCTGCTGACGACACACCACCCCGACCACGCCCTGGTCGTCTCCGACGCGGCGGTGCTCATGGGCGGACCGTCCGAGGTCCGACACGGACCCGCCGACGCCCTGCTCACCGAAGGCGAGCTGACCGCCCTCTACGACGTCCCGGTGCACGAGGTCGACGTCCCGGGCGCCGGCCGCCGCGCCCTGGTGACCGGTTACGGCTCGGCCGCCGGTCCCCTCAGCTCAGGGCGAGCGCCGGACCCGAGTGCTCGAGGCCACCATTGACCATCTCGAGGTGCACGTCGGTGTAGTGCTTGAGCGACGCCAGCTGCCGGGCGTCGAGGCGGTCGCAGACCCACTCCCAGTGCATCGAGACCCAGTCACCGACGGCCAGGTCCGGCACCATGCCGACGCCGTCGACCGCGCGAACGACGTTCTCCTGCGCGGGTTCCGCGAGGACGAGATGCCGTCCGGTCCACGTCAGCGCTCGGGACTCCACCACCGCCTGGTCACCCTGCAGGGCCACGACCCGACCCCAGCGGATCCGGCATCGGTCGAGCACCGTCAGCGCATGGTCGGCGCCCGGCCGGTCCTCGCCGAGCAGCCCGGTCCAGGGGTAGATGCAGAAGACGTGGAACGAGTGGTGCGGCAAGCCGCCCGCCTGAACCCCCTCGGCCAGGCTGGAGAACCGTGGCCCGGTCCGGAACCGGAACCGATCCTCCATCGAGTTGCCCATGGTGGTCACGCCGACACCGTCCAGGAGCCGGTTCCCCACCCAGTACGCCTCGACCACGCGGCGGTCGAGCGGGTCCTCGATGCCGGTGGCGCCCGCGATCAGCTCGAGGTACGGCCACGCCCCGGCGAAGGCCTGAGCCATCTGCCGAAATCCCGGGTCGACGACACCGGCGAGGCCGTAACCGAGGAAGCCCGCGCTGTCGCCCGGGCCGCAGTAGCCGTGGCTGTTGGGCGGGAACGCATAGCGGACGAAGAGCGTGGGCCCGCCGTCAACCATCGCCGACCATCTCCTCGACCCCCGGGCCGCCGAGGACCGCCATCGCGTCGTGCGCCTCCTCGGCGGTGATCCGTTCGAGCGCGAACCCGCTGTGGATGAGGATCCACTCGCCCGGCTGGAGCGGGCCGTCGAGCAGGGCGACGTTGATCGGGCGCACGACACCGGCGACCTCGACGTCCATGAGGTCAGCCTCGTCGGTGGGACCGATCACCTGGCCGGCCAGCCCGAGACACATCAGCGGCTCACATCCGACGCATCTCGACGTAGCGCTTGATATCGGGGTAGGCCGCCACGAGCGCCGCTGCGATGAGGGCCAGCCCCAGGAAGGACATCACCTTGCCCATCGTCATCTCCTCCGTCTCTCAGTCCAGTGTGGCCGCGGGCAGCGCGGTCCGGAAGTCGTTCGGGCGTCGTCGAACCGCCCCGGTCACCAGGTCGTCGACGATCTGCACCGCCACCTCGACCTGGGCGGCGACCACGTCCGAGAGGCCCATCCCGTCCTCGGTCGACTCGGGCTCACAGCCGACCACCGTGACCGGCGGCAGCGTTCCGCCGAGAGCCGGGACCAGGGCGAGGACGGTCTCGGGTGCCAGGTCGTGCGCGTCCATCGCGGGTGACGTCCCAGGGGGCGTCGCCGTCGGCAGCTCGGCCGCGAGGACGTAAACGGTGCCCGGACGCCCACCCGGTCGCTGCATCGCGTCGACGAGCACCACCTCGTCGTAGCCCTCGAGGAGGTCGTACGCGAGATGGACTCCGCCGATCCCGTAGTCGTGCAGCCGCACCCACTCGGGCCAGCCCACGCTTGCGCGCTCCGCCAGCCTCGCGACGACGGCGGTCGCGAACCCGTCGTCGCTCTTGAAGATGTTGCCGACGCCGGCGACCAGCATCCGACCTGTGCCGCCGCCGGTCATCGCGAGACCCCGATCGGCTCGACCTCGTCCGGGGCGAAGTAGAGGAACCGGCCCTGCACGAGGGCCAGGTCCTGACCCGGGTCGTCGTCCAGGAACACCGCGAGATGGTCGTGCCCGTCGACGTCGTGGACCACCTTGGCCACGGTCGCCGTGCGGCCCGCCACGAACAGGTCCTGGGCATCGGTCCGGCGCGTCCCCGGTCGCAGCAGGACCCGGCTGCCCTCGCATACCGGCACACCTCCGACGTCGACCGAGTCCGGTGGCTGGTCGCGGGGCTCGACCTTCGCCGTGCTCGAGAGGTAGCGGATCGCACCGTGCAGACGATCCATCAGCTCCGGCGGGAGGTTCTCGACCCGGTCGAGGAGCTCGGCCGCGCGGGGATCGGTGCCGCGGACGGCCCGCTTCTCCGCGTCGGTGAGGGTCAGCGCCCGGAGGTTGAGCATCTCGTCCATCTCGGTGCCGTCGAAGAACTGCGTCGTGCTCTCGGGGGCGACCTGCGGCCGGTCCGGCAGGATGATCGGCGAGCAGATGACGACGTCGGCGCGGCCGTCGGAGTCCGCGAGAACCGGCCAGACGCCGTCGTTCTCGCACTCGGCGACGTAGCCGGTCGCCCACTCGGGCGGGTCGGTGAGGGACAGGAAGCGCCCTCGGTCCAGGCCGGCCAGCAGGTGGGCCGCAACGAGCGAGTGGCGCAGCGCCTCGTCGCGGTGCGGCGACGTCGCAGGGGTCCACGGAGTCACGTTCTCGACGTCGACCCGCAGGCGGGTCACGCCGTAGGGACCGGGCAGCGACTGTGCGCTCGCCGTCACCGACGCGAGCAGGGGGAGCCGTTCGCGTCGCAGTCGGCCGCCGGAGACGCGTTCGACGTCCACACCGCCCGGGACCTCCCTGGTCTCCCGCACGGGTTCTCGGGCGGCGGCGGCCAGGTCGACGCCGAGGTCCAGCTCGTGCGCGACGGCCTCGTCGAACGGCAGGTATGCGGTGTCACCGGCGTCGAGCCGGCTCACCTCCTCCTCGCCGGCGGTCGTGTCGCGAAACACCGTGCGCCGTTGCACCTGGAGGAACCGCACCCGCAGGGACACCCGACCGGGCCGGCCGTCCAGCAGCAGCTCCGCCCGCAGCCGGGAGCGCTCCGACGGGTCGACGGTGGACAGCGCCGGCGGGGCGAGGACGCCGAACTGCCAGCGCACGCGGTTCTTCGCATCGTCGGCGCGGTACGGGTAGAGGACGTACCCCTCGTAGAGCACGGTGTCGGCGATGGGTCGCACGTCCTCGAACGTCGTCACCCGTCGGCCTCCTTGAGCAGCCGGGTGACCGCCTCGTCCCACGACACCATGGCGTTGTCGGCGCGGTAGCGGTAGAGCGCGTCGAAGGCGTCCCGGCCCAGGCGCAGCCACGCGGTGCCTGGGAAGTGCTGGTCCATCGCCGCGCGCCAGACGTCGACGGGCAGGCCGGCGCTCACCTCCTTGTCCCAGGGGATGGGGAGCACGGTGAGGCCACCCGAGGTGCCGCTGAACCAGGTCCCGCTGAACAGCAGCAGCAGCGGCGCGACTCCCTCCACGAGCGAGTAGAGGTACTTGTTGGCCGCGACGTCGAAGTCGTAGCTGCACGGCAGGGCTAGGGAGGTCTCGACCGAACCGGTGAAGCTCGGCACGAGGTGGCTCACGAACGCCAGCTGGAGCGGCTTGAGGGTCTGGCCCCAACGACCGCGTGATCCGAACAGGTCGACGAGCGCGGCCGCCTCGTCGTCGTCGTAGCGGCGGCGGTGCGGTTCGATGCGGACCTGGGTGCGCAGCGCGATGGCGTGCACCGGCGTGCCCGACGACTCGGTGATCCGCAACCGCAGCAGGACGGTCGGGGCGGCCGCGGCCCGGTCGACCTCCGCCCCGAGGTACTCGAAGTCGAGGATCCCCACGTCAGGCACGGGGCACCGCGTCGCCGGTCCGGTCGACCGGGCGGCTCTCCTCGTCCAGTCCGGCGAAGAAGCCCTCGACCCGTGCCCAGACCTCCGCGCCCCCGTGGAAGCCGACCCACGACTGCCGAACGATGCCGACCAGCTCGTAGCAGCGG
>CAVWQU010000037.1:0-127859 GCA_963757225.1 uncultured Actinomycetota bacterium | reverse complement strand
GCCTGGGTATGCGGGTTGCGGCCGGCGACGGCCGACCCACCGGCGGAGTCGCCCTCGACGATGAACACCTCGGAGATCGAGGGGTCCTTGCTCTGGCAGTCCTTGAGCTTGCCCGGCAGGCCGACGCCATCCAGGAGGCCCTTGCGCCGGGTCGACTCGCGCGCTTTGCGGGCGGCGATCCGCGCTGCTGCGGCCTGGATCGCCTTCTGGATGATGTCGCGGCCCTCGCGCGGGTGCGCCTCGAGCCAGTGGCCGAACGCGTCGGTCATGGCCCGCTGCACGAACCCCTTGACCTCGGAGTTGCCGAGCTTGGTCTTGGTCTGGCCCTCGAACTGCGGCTCGCCCAGCTTGACCGAGATGACGGCCACGAGACCCTCGCGGACGTCGTCGCCGGTGAGGTTCTCGTCCTTCTCCTTGAGGATGTTGTTCTTGCGCGCGAAGTCGTTGACCAGCTTGGTCATCGCCGCGCGGAAGCCCTCCTCGTGGGTGCCGCCCTCGTGGGTGTTGACGGTGTTGGCGTAGGTGTGGACCGACTCGGTGTAGCCGTTGGTCCACTGCATCGCCAGCTCGAGCGCGAGCGCCCGGTCCTTGTCCTCGACCTCGATCGAGATGATGTCGGGGTTGATCGGCTCGGCCCGCTTGGACGCGACGAGGTGCTTGACGTAGTCGACCAGGCCGTCGTCGTAGCGGTAGGAGACCCGCTTGGCCTTCTTGCTCGGCGCCGCGGGCTCGGCCACCGTCTCCACGTCGACCTCCGCGTCGGCGTTGTCGAGGTCGATGTCGTCCTCGTTGTCCGCGGACGGCTCGGGACGCTCGTCGAGCAGGGTGATGGTTAGACCCTTGTTGAGGAAGGCCGTCTGCTGGAACCGGGACCGGATCGTCTCGAAGTCGAAGTTCACCGTCTCGAAGATGTTGCCGTTGGGCCAGAACGTCACCGTGGTGCCGGTCTGGTCCGGGTCGTCGAGCGCCTCGTCCTGCGACAGCGGCGCCCGGGGCACCCCCTCGTCGAAGGTCATCCGGAAGACGTGGCCCATCTGGCGCACCTCGACGTCGAGCTGCCGGGACAGGGCGTTGACGACGGAGGAGCCGACGCCGTGGAGTCCGCCGGAGACCTTGTAGCCGCCGCCGCCGAACTTCCCGCCGGCGTGCAGCTGGGTCAGGACCAGCTCGACCGCGGACACGTCCTCACCATTGCGCTTGCCGGTGGGGATCCCGCGGCCGTTGTCGACGACGGTCACGCCCCCGTCGGCGCGCAGCGTCACGTCGATGTGGTCGGCGTAGCCGGCCAGGGCCTCGTCGACCGAGTTGTCGACGATCTCCCACACGAGGTGGTGCAGGCCGCGCTCACCGGTCGACCCGATGTACATGCCGGGTCGCTTGCGCACCGCGTCGAGGCCTTCGAGGACCTGGATCGCCTGGGCGTCGTACGCCGGGGAGGCCTCCGGCACGGGCGACGCAGCTGCCGCTGGAGTCACAGGGGGAGGTGCGGGAGTGGGTTCTGCGGGTGTCGTCGTCTCGTCGGCGTCGGACACGCTGCTCCTTCGTGCACCGGCCCCCCGCGGGCGGCGAGCGATGTCGCCGGGCGGCTGGTGACGCGATGCTGTTCATGACGAGCGGCCGGTCCGGCACCCACGCGCCGACGATGCGACGCGGGAGCGACGGCTGGCCGCCTTTGACTCTTCATTCTACAGGTCCGTGGCATCCAAACCGGCCTCAGGAGCCCTCCAAGGGGCGGTTTCCGGGTAAATAACCCGTCAGCAGGTGTCGGGGGTCATCCCCAGGGGCGTGACGGCGTCCTCGCGGCGTCTACCGTCCCGCTCCATCCTGCCGGATCCCCGGTGGTTGTCCCCAGCTCTGTCCACAGATCCTGTGGACATCAGGGGTCGGTGTCCAAGGTTCGTCCAGCAGCCGCCGCCCCGGCCACCGCCGGGCGGGCGGGGTCGTTGGACCACGCCGACCAGGAGCCGGGGAAGAGGGCCGCGTCGACGCCGAGCACCGCCAGGGCGAGCACGTCACGGGCCGCGGAGACGCCGGACCCGCAGTAGGCCGCGACGGGCACATCGGTGCCCAGAGCCGGACCGAGCAGCTCGCGAAGACGGTCGTTCGGCGGCATCCGACCGTCGTCGTAGAGGGTGGCTGCCGAGACGTTGACCGCGCCCGGGATGTGACCGGCGCGAGGGTCGAGCGGCTCCACCTCGCCGCGGTAGCGCTCGCCCGCCCGGGCGTCGACGAGCACGCCGCCGTCAGCCGCGAACGTCGCCGCCGTCTCGACGTCGATGGTCGGCAGCCGTCCGACGGTGAGGTCCAGGTGGGTCGGGACGACATCGGATGGCATGCCGGTCTCGACCGGTCCAGCGGCGGCAACCCAGGCCGGGAGCCCGCCGTCCAGCACCCGAACCCGCAGTCCGGCCCAGCGCAACACCCACCAGGCCCGCTCGGCGGCGAACGACCCGGGCTCGTCGTAGACGACGATGTCGTCCCCGGCGTCGACTCCGAGCGACCCGAGCCCAGCGGCCAGGGCGGCGACCTCGGGCAACGGGTGCCGACCGTCGAGCGGGTCGCCGGTATGCGACGTCAGCACCTCCTCGAGGTCGAGGAACCGCGCGCCCGGGAGGTGACCCTCCGCATACCGCCGCCGTCCGTCGCCGGGGGCGTCCTTGAGCGTCCAGCGGACATCGAGCAGGCGGACCGTGTCGAGCCGGTCGGCGAGCTCGTCGACCGTGACGAGGTGGGCGGTTCGGGTCATCGGGACCAGTCTAGGAAGTCAGCCGTAGGTGTCCCGCGGCCCCCGTCCGGGTGCCCGGCGGCGGCCCTTGGCCCAGGTGGGACCGCTCGGGCCGGTGACGACGATCTCGGTCACCGTGCCGGGGCCGACCTCGTCGTCCAGCCGTCCCATGAGCACCGAGGTGAGCAGCCTCATCTGGGTCGCCCACGCCGTCGAGACGGCGCGCAGGGTGAGCACGCCCGCGTCGAACGACACCGGTTGCACGTGCTCGGCGACGTCGGGGCCGACGATCTGCGGCCAGCGGCCGATCACCGAGCCGACGGCCACGTCGACCTGCCAGCCGCGGTCGGAGACGAACTTCTCCAGCTGCTGCCCGAGCAGCAACGGGTCGCGGGCGTCGGGGCCGCTCCCGCTCGGCGTGCCGGCCGGCTGGTCGGAGGACCGTCGACGGCGCAGGGGACGCAGTCCCGGCCGAAGTCCCTTGTCGGTGGCGGCTTTTCGCGCCCGGGCGAGGGCCAGCGCCGCAGCCTGCGCTGCGGCCTCGTCCTCGGTCGGCTCCGGATCCTGCTCGAGCGGTCCACCGGGTTCGTCGTCAGGCGACACGGGCGACCTCACCCAGGGTCACGGCGTAGGTCGTGCCGCGCTCGCGCAGGATCTCGGGCACGTCGGCGCCGACCGCCGCAGTGATGAGGACCTGCTCACAGTCCTCGACCAGCTCGGCGAGGCGTTCACGGCGTCCGGTGTCGAGCTCGGCGAACACGTCGTCGAGCACCAGCACCGGGTCCTCGCCGAGGTCGGACCGGAGCAGCTGGTATGCGGCGAGCTTGAGCCCCAGCGCGAGCGACCAGGACTCGCCGTGGCTGGCATACCCCTTGGCCGGCAGCTCGCCGAGGGTGAGGTACAGGTCGTCGCGGTGCGGCCCGACCAGGCAGACGCCGCGCTCGACCTCCTGGTCGCGGACCTCCGCGAGGGTGGCGAGCAGCTCCTTCTCGAGCAGCTCGACGTCCGGGACGTCGCCCTGAGCCAGGGGCCCCGCGGCCGCGTCGCGCAGGCTGGAGCGGTAGACGACCCGAGCCTCCGACTGGGCGGCGCTGACCGCGGCGTAGGCGTCGGTCAGGTGCGGTCGCAGGTCGGCCAGGAGTCGGAGCCGGCCGTGCAGCAGCTGGGCCCCGAACCGAGCGAGCTGGCTGTCCCACACGTCGAGGGTGTGCAGCGCCGAGGCGCGGGCGTCCTCCACGGGTTCGCCGTAGGCGGTGACCCGTTCGGTGCGGCGGCGGCCGCGGCGCAGCACCGGGGCGGCGGACTTCAGCAGGGCGCTGCGCTGCTTGAGGACCTTGTCGTAGTCGGACCGCACACCCGCCCAGCGCGGCTGACGCTGGACCAGCAGGTCGTCGAGGAACACGCGGCGGCCGGACGGGTCACCCTTGACCAGCGCCAGGTCCTCGGGTGCGAACAGCACCGACCGCAGCGTGCCGAGGACCTCGCGCGGGCGCGGCATCGGCGACCGGTTGAGCCGGGCCCGGTTGGCGCGGCCCGGGTTGAGCTCCAGCTCGATGAGCGTCTCGCGGCCCTCGCGCACGACGATCCCCCGGATCACCGCGCGCTCCGCGCCGAACCGAACCAGCGGCTGGTCGGTCGCGACGCGGTGGCTGGACAGCGTGGCGAGGTAGCCGACGGCCTCGACGAGGTTGGTCTTGCCCTGGCCGTTCGGGCCGACCAGGGTCGTCACGCCCGGACCGAGCGGCAGCTCGGCCTGGGCGTAGCTGCGGTAGTCGGTGACGCTCAGGTGCCGGACGTGCACATCAGGACTTGACGGCGGTCTTCTTCGCCGTCTTCTTGGCGGCCACCTTCTTGGTGGCCGCCTTTGTGGCGGTGGTCTTCTTCGCTGCGCCCTTGGTGACCGCCTTGCGGACGGCCGCCTTGGCGGCAGCGGGGGCGACGTCCCAGTCGCCGGCGATGCCCTGGCGGCGCAGGTCCTCGCCCTCCTTGACGGTCATGACCGGGTGGCCACCGAACTGGCCGCGCAGCGCGGCGACCATCTGCATGGTCGGCGACACCTCCTGCCGCGACGCGAACCGGGCGAACAGCGAGGCCGCGATGACCGGCATCGGCACGTCGAGGGCGATGGCCTCCTCGACCGTCCACTTGCCCTCGCCGGAGTCGACGGTGTAGTCCGAGACACCCTCGAGTGTGGGGTTGGCCTCCAGCGCGGCGACGGCGAGGTCGAGCAGCCAGGAGCGGACGACGGTGCCGCGGCTCCACGCCTTGAACGCGCCGGGCACGTCCTTGACGATGTCCTTCTTCTCCAGCAGCTCGTAGCCCTCGGCGTAGGCGGCCATGAGGCCGTACTCGATGCCGTTGTGGACCATCTTCGTGTAGTGCCCGGCCCCGACCTCGCCGGCGTGGACGAAGCCCTCCTCGCGGGGGCCTTCCGGCCGCAGCGCGTCGAAGATCGGCATCACCCGGTTGACCAGGCGCGTCTCGCCACCACACATGAGTCCGTAGCCGTTCTGCAGACCCCAGATGCCGCCGGAGACACCGCAGTCGACGAAGCCGATTCCCTTGGCCTTCAACATCTTTGCGTGCTCGATGTCATCGGTGAAGCGGGAGTTGCCCCCGTCGATGACCAGGTCGCCCTTGTCGAGCAGGTCGCCGAGCTTGGAGATGGTGTCCTGGGTCGCGGCCCCGGCCGGGACCATCACCCATACCGTCCGCGGCGCGTCGAGCGCCTTGACCAGCGCGGCCAAGGTGCGAACGTCGGAGACCTTGGGGTCGCGGTCGAAGCCGACGACCTCGTGGCCGGCGCGGCGCAGGCGCTCGCGCATGTTGCCGCCCATCTTCCCGAGACCGATGAGACCGAGCTGCATGGCTGACCCTTTCGAGACGAGCGTCCGACGGGTGCCGGGCGACGAGACTGCGAGCACAAATCACGACCTGCGAGGTGGTGCGGCGACGCGGACTGCGGGGTCAGGCTACCGCCACCGCACGCATACGGAAGGGGGTGACGCCGTCCGGCTCAGCTGGCGAAACGCACCGGCATGAGGACGTAGCGGTAGCTGTCGTCGGAGTCGCCCTCCGCCTCGGCCTGCCCGGTGAGGACCGCGGGCCGGCTCGGCTGGGTGAACGACAGTCGCGCGTAGGTGGTGCCGAGCGCGCCGAGGCCGTCGAGGAGGAAGTGCGGGTTGAACGCGATCTCGATGTCGGGGCCGGTGAGCGTGGCCTCGACCGCCTCGGAGGCCTGGGCGTCGTCACCGGTGCCGGCCTCGATGGCAACCTGGCCGTCGGTGAACTTCAGCCGCACCGGGGTGTTGCGCTCGGCGACCAGCGAGACGCGGCGCACCGCCTCGACGAGCGATGCGGTCTCGATGACCGACTCGGAGTCGACGCTGGTCGGGAAGATCGAGGTGACCTTGGGGTACTCCCCGTCGAGCAGGCGCGTCGTCGTGCGCCGCTGGCCGGCCTCGAAGCCGACCAGTCCGTCGCCACCGGCCGCGCCCCCGAGGGCCATGTCGACCGAGCCACTCGCCCCGAGCGCCTTGGCGGTGTCGGACAGGGTGCGGGCGGGGATGAGCGCGACCTGACCGACGTCGGAGGCGGTCGGCTTCCACGTCAGCTCGCGCATGGCGAGCCGGTAGCGGTCGGTGGCGAGCAGGGTGATCTTGTCGCCCTCGATCTCCATCCGGACGCCGGTGAGGATCGGCAGGGTGTCGCCGCGGTCGGCGGCGATCGCGACCTGGGCGACGGCCTGGGTGAAGACGTCGCCCTGGATCGTGCCGGTCGACTCGGGGGCGGAGGGCAGCGTGGGGTAGTCGTCCACCGGCATCATCAGCAGGCTGAACCGGGACGACCCGCAGGTGACCTGGACCTTGTTGCCGTCGGCGACCACGTCGATCGGCTTGTTGGGCAGGTTGCGGGAGATGTCGGCGAGCAGTCGCCCGAGCACGAGGACGCGGCCGCCCTCGGCGACGTCGGCGGGAACGGTGACCTTGGCGGACACCTCGTAGTCGAAGGCGGACAGGGTGAGGCTGCCCTCGTCGTCGGCCTCGATGAGGACGCCGGCGAGGACCGGCACAGGCGGACGGGCCGGCAGGCCACGAGCCACCCACGTCACGGCGTCAGCGAGCACGTCGCGGTCGATCCTGAACTTCACGTGGTCCCGCCCTTCATCGTCCCGCCGTGGCTGCCCGGCTCGGACTCCGAACCCTAGTGTCTCGGACCGACGCTCACCACAACTCTCCACCACGCCCGGGGCCGGTCGCTTTCTCTCCTGGCGGCGCGGCCGGCCCTCGTCCACACCCGTACGCGGGGCCATCAGATCAATGGGAGGTCTCGTCGTCGTCATCGGGGGTGTGGACACGGGGGACAACCGTCGTCCGCGCAGGTCAGGTCCCGTGACGGGGTGTGCACGCGCGGGTGGGCTCCCTGTGGACAACTCGTCGTGCCGGTGGACGGTAGCGGGGCGTCCCCAGGGCGATGCCGGCCGGTCCGGGTGGACGCACCGGTTCTTCCGCGTTGTCCACCACCTGTCCACAGGGGCTGGGGACAGGATCCCGGGCGGTCGGTGCCGACGATCCACCGAGATGGTCCACAGAGTTGTCCACAGGCAGTGGACAACTGGCGGATTCGTGGTGCGCCGGAGCCGCATACGGGGGAGGAGCTGTGGACAACCCGGTGCACCGGTGGGGACAGCGCTTCGCCTGCTCCCCGCCCGCTAGCGGGACTGCTGCTTGATCCGGTTGGTGAGCTCGGTGACCTGGTTGTAGATCGCACGCCGCTCGCCCATCAGCTCGCGGATCTTGCGGTCGGCGTGCATGACCGTCGTGTGGTCGCGGCCGCCGAAGTGCTGGCCGATCTTGGGCAGCGAGAGCTCGGTCAGCTCGCGGCAGAGGTACATGGCGATCTGGCGGGCCTGGACCAGCTGGCGCGAGCGCGAGCTGCTGCAGAGGTCGTCGATGGTGAGACCGAAGTACTTGGCGGTCTCACCCATGATCGTCGACACGGTGATCTGGGCCGGCTGCTCGCTGGGGATGAGGTCGCGCAGGACCACCTCGGCGAGGTCCAGGGTGACCGGCTGGCGGTTGAGGTTCGCGAACGCGGTCACCCGGATCAGCGCACCCTCGAGCTCGCGGATGTTGGAGCTGATCTTGCTGGCGATGTACTCGAGCACGTCGTCCGGCGTCGACATCCGCTCCAGCGTCGCCTTCTTGCGCAGGATCGCGATCCGGGTCTCGAGGTCGGGGGGCTGGACGTCGCAGATGAGGCCCCACTCGAACCGGGACCGCAGCCGCTCCTCGAACCCGGACAGCTGCTTCGGCGGCAGGTCGGAGGTGATGACCACCTGCTTCGTCGCGTTGTGCAGCGCGTTGAAGGTGTGGAAGAACTCCTCCTGCGTCTGGACCTTGCCGGCCAGGAACTGGATGTCGTCGATGAGGAGCACGTCGACGTCGCGGTAGACGGTCTGGAACCGCGCCGTCCGGTCGTCGCGGATGCTGTTGATGAAGTCGTTGGTGAACTCCTCGGAGTTCACGTAGCGCACCCGAAGGTGCGGCAGCAGCTGGCGCGAGTACTCGCCGATGGCGTGCAGCAGGTGCGTCTTGCCCAGCCCGGAGTCGCCGTAGATGAACAGCGGGTTGTACGACCGCGCCGGCCCCTCGGCGACGGCGAGCGCGGCGGCGTGGGCGAACCGGTTGCTCGAACCGGCCACGAAGGTGTCGAAGGTGTACTTCGGGTTGAGCCGGCTCTTGTCGTTCTCACGGGCGTCACGGGGCCGGTCGAGGGTGACGCCGTCGGGGAGGGCGGTCGGAGGGCCGGTATGCCCGGTGTGTCCGGCGGCCGGCGGCACCGGCGCGAAACGGGTGTCGCCCATGGTGAGATGCCCGTTGGTCTGGCCGTTTCCGCTGGTCAACGGGTCGGGACCAGGCTCGTCGCTGAGCGGCGGCGGGAAATCGTCGGCCAGCTTCTCGTTGATCGACACCGACAGCTGGGCGATCTCGACCCCGAGCTGGTCGCTGAGCGCCTGGCGGACGGCTCCGCCGATCTGGTCCTCGATGACGCCCTTGGTCATCGAGTTGGGGGTGACGATGATCGCGAGGTTCTGCAGCACGCCGACCAGCTGGCTGATGCCGAGGAAGGCAAGCTGCCGTTGGGCGACGCCGTCCTGGTCGAGGTGACGGATGGTCTCGCGCCAGACCCGGCTGTAGTCAACCTCCGCGTCCGACATCTCCCCGCCCTTGATCGCGTGCCCTTGCGCCCCGGGGAGACCCGGGTGGACGACTGTCCACACCGTTGTCCACACCCTGTGGACCGAACCCGTCGTGAGGCGTGACGGTAACAACTCCGCCGGGGGGTCTCAACCTCGGAAGGGTCCGGTCTGGCACAAATTCGTGGTGGTCTCGGCGTGTCGCGGCGAGGCTAGCCGCAACGGACCGGAAACTGGAGGGTTAGGTCGCGCGTTGACGGGGAGTCGAGCCGTTCGGCTGATCCGTCCGTCGGACGGCCCGACGAGTTTGACCCTGTCCGTGGCGCTCCCGTATCGTGGACAAAGCCTGTTTTCGGTCGCTTTCGCCTGCCCGTGACGCGGTTCCCCCCACGTCGTCAGTCCGGGTTTCCGATGGCGCCCGAACCGGGCTCTCATCCCACTCGCCTCGAACACTGGCACGTCAGGCGCCGACCGTCGGCCGCCGGGCAGCAACGGAGACACCTCGTGAGCAAGCGCACCTTCCAGCCGAACAACCGCCGCCGGGCCAAGACCCACGGCTTCCGCCTGCGGATGCGCACCCGCGCGGGGCGCGCCATCCTGGCCTCCCGCCGCGCCAAGGGCCGCTCCGAACTGTCCGCCTGAGACGGTCGGAGCAGGGCCGCGTGCTCCCCGCCCGACACCGCCTCCGGACGGCTGCGGACTTCTCCGCCACCGTGCGCGGGGCGGGCGGAGCACGCTCCGGCGGGCGGCTGCTCGTCGTCCACGGCCGGTATGCCGGTCCGTCCACTACTGATGACCGGCCTGATGACCGACCCGATGACCGACCCGTCGACCACCCCGTCCGGGTCGGTTTCGTCGTCTCCAAGGCCGTGGGGGGTGCGGTGACCCGGAACCGGACCAAGCGGGTCCTGCGCCACCTCGTCGCGGCCCGGCTGAGCCGCATACCGACGGGGTGTGACCTCGTCGTCCGGGCCAACCCGGCTGCGGCCGACGCCGCCACCACCGAGCTGGCCGCGGAGCTCGACCGTTCGCTCGACTCCGTGCTCCGCCGCCTCGCGACTCCCCCTCCGGTGTTGGCAGCGGTGCCGTCGTGACCCCGGCCCGGCTGCTGGCCCTCCCCCTGATCTGGCTGGTTCGCGCCTACCAGCTCGTCATCTCGCCGATGACTCCGCCATCCTGTCGCTTCTACCCCTCGTGCTCGGCGTATGCGATCACGGCACTGGAGCGGTTCGGCCCGCTCAAGGGGACCTGGCTCACCGTGCGGCGGCTGCTGCGCTGCCACCCCTGGAACCCGGGGGGCGTCGACCACGTTCCCGAGAGGTCGCTGTCGCGACCAACGACGTCGGAGCGCGCGCACCACCACGCTCAACGGCAGTACTGACCCGTAAGGACGACCGTGTACGACTTCTTCGTCAACCTGCTGAGCCCCCTGATGTGGGGCGAGGCCTGGGTCATGACGGCCTGGCACCAGCTCTTCGTGTTCCTGGGCATCCCCTACGAGAGCGGGTGGGGCTGGGCACTGTCGATCGTCGGCCTGACCGTGGTCGTGCGGTTCCTCATGATCCCGTTGTTCGTCAAGCAGATCCATAGCTCCCGGCGGATGCAGATGATCCAGCCGGAGATGCAGAAGATCCAGGCGAAGTACAAGGGCAAGAGCGATCCCGAGTCACGTCAGAAGATGACGTCGGAGACGATGGACCTCTACAAGAGGACCGGCTCCAACCCGTTCTCGTCGTGCCTGCCGATCCTGCTGCAGTCACCGTTCTTCTTCGCGCTGTTCCAGGTGCTCAACAACCTGCCGCACGTCGCGACCGGCGCGCACGCGCCCATCGGCCCGATCACACCCGAGGTCGCCTCGGTCATCGAGAAGTCCACGATCTTCGGCGCCCAGCTGTCCTCGACGTTCGTCGGGTCGAACGACCTCAACGTCAAGATCCTCACGGCCGTGCTCATCATCCTCATGTCGCTGTCGACGTTCACGACGCAGCGCCAGCTGATGCGCAAGAACATGCCGGATGCCGCGCTGGACAACCCGTACATGAAGCAGCAGAAGGTCATCCTCTACCTGATGCCGATCTTCTTCGCGATCTCCGGCATCAACTTCCCGATCGGTGTGCTGCTCTACTGGCTGACCACGAACGTCTGGTCCATGGGCCAGCAGTTCTACGTGATCCGGCGGATGCCGGCGCCGGGCTCCGCGGCCGAGCGGGCCTACGAGGAGCGGCAGCGCAAGCGGGGCAAGACGATCAAGAAACTGCACATCCCCGGGCTCGGCGACACGACCACCGACCAGCCGGACGTCCAGGACGCCCTACCGGAAGCCCCGAAGAGCGGTCAGCGCCAGCAGCCGAAGGGCAAGAAGCGCAGCAAGCGCGGTCCCGGCACGGGCCCGGGTGAGGGTGGCGCCGGCGGCGTGGACGACGCGGGCACCTCGAGCGCGTCGAACGGGTCCGACGCCGGACCCACTCCGCAGGACGCTCCGGCGGACTCGTCGACGAATGCGGCGAAGGACCCGGCGAAGGGGTCCTCGAACGGTTCGGCACGGCCGGCCGGTCAGCGTCAGCAGCCCAAGCGGCAGAAGCAGAAGCCGAGCTCCCCGCGCCCGAAGCAGCCTCAGGGCCAGGTCAAGCGCGAGCCCAACCCGCCGAAGCGGCGACCCGACCAGGGTTCGCCGAGCCCCGGCCGAGCCTGAGGGCCACGACGGGGTATGCCCGTCGGTGAGTTTCGGGACGAGCTCGTACCGCGCGTCGGTGACGGCGGCTCGTCCCCCCAGAACCAGTGACACTGCGGGACCTGGTCCCGCTCGAGCAGAACGATCAGGAGTTTCTGATGAGCGACGACACCGATGTGACGACCCGTCCGAACGACCTCGAGAGCCAGCCGACGAACGACGAGGGCAACGCGACGGGTACCGCTGGCCTTGACGCACTTGACGCTGCCGAGTCGCCCGTCGGGGCGCTGGATGCTGGGCGCGACGCCCAGGTCGAAGCGGAGGACGACGGGGAGGACTCCGGCGAGGACTCCGGCGAGGACTCCGGCGAGGACTCCGGCGAGGACTCCGGACGAGGACTCCGGCGAGGACTCCGGCGGGACACGCCGCGGCGGTTCGCGAGTGCGCCTGCTCGAGCGTGAAGGCGAGGTCGCGGCGGACTTCCTCGAGCGCCTGCTCGACATCGCCGACCTCGACGGCGACATCGAGGTCGACATCGACGGCGACCGGGCCTCAGTGGCGATCGTCGACTCGGAGGACGGTCGAGTGCCGCGGCGGATGGTCGGAGCCGACGGCAAGGTGCTCGACGCTCTCCAGGAGCTGACCCGGCTGGCTGTCCAGGCGGAGACCGGTGAGCGCAGCCGGCTGATGCTCGACATCGCCGGTCATCGGGCTGCTCGCCGGGCCGTGGTCGTCGAGATCGCGCAGACCGCGATCGCCGAGGTGAAGACCACCGGCGCCCAGAAGGCGCTCGAGGACATGTCTGCCTTCGAGCGCAAGATCGTGCACGACGAGGTGGCGGCGGCGGGGCTCGGATCCGAGTCCGAGGGCGTCGAGCCGCACCGTCACATCATCGTGTTCCCGGCCTGACCCGTCTCCCGCCGTCGTTTCACGTGAAACACCCGTCGGCGTCGCCGCCGACGGCCGGGCCGGACATCCCGGCCACGCCGGCGGTGGCCGCCACCGTCTTCGGGCCACGGCTGGCCACGGCGGTGGCCTACGTCGGCCTGTTGGCGGACACCGGCATCTCCCACGGGTTGATCGGCCCTCGTGAGGCGCCGCGGCTGTGGAGTCGACACGTCCTCAACAGTGCCGTTGTCGCGCCGGCGTTCGCCGCAGACGCCCGGGTCGCCGACGTCGGTTCCGGCGCTGGCCTGCCGGGCATCCCGCTGGCGATCGCCCGGCCGGACCTCCATGTGGTCCTCGTCGAGCCGTTGTTGCGTCGTACGGTCTGGCTGACTACGGCGGTCGCCGAGCTGGGTATCACCAACGTCGAGGTCCACCGCGGCCGGGCGGAGTCCCTGTGGGGCGCCGAGCGGTTCGGACACGTGACGGCGCGGGCCGTGGCCCGGACCAGCGAGCTGGCCCGGATCACGCTCCCGTTGCTGCAGGCCGGAGGTTCGCTCGTCGCCTTGAAGGGTGAGAACGTGGTGGCCGAGCTCGACGACGACGCGGCCATGCTCCGATCGCTGGGCGCGAGCCGATGGGGGGTCAGCCGGTTCGGCGCCGGCGTCGTCGACCCCGAGACGGTGGTGCTCATGGTGGAGGTGGACGAGGCGGTGGCGGTCCCCGAGACGGAGAACCGACCTCGGGCCGCATCACGCCGATCCGGTCGCCGGTCCGCTCAGCGGCCGCCGGAGGACAAGTCGTAAACGGTCGTCCACAGCGCGGTGTTGCGCCGCGATCGGGCCGCCCGCGAGGTGGTTGGATAGGGCGTCATCACGAGGCCGGTTCTGGTCTCCGCGGCGAAGGCGAAGGGTTGAGCAGGGTGATCGAGGACGGCGCGGTTCGGACTCGGCCTCTCACCTCCTCGATGGCGACGACCTCCTCCCTGGGCTGGCCGTTGACGGATCGCGGCCCTTGGGGCTCCTCGGGCTTGGGGTGGCCCGTTTCACGTGAAACAGAGCCGTCCGGCGAGGATTCGCCCGATGTTTCACGTGGAACAACGACACACGGAGAACCGACCGCCGTTTCACGTGAAACATCCGCCGACCTGCGCGACGAGCTCGCCGCGAGCATTCCCGACGCCGGCTCCGACACCCCGCTGGCGCAGACGCTGGCCCAGGACGCTCGTCGTCGGATCGCGTTGACCGGTCGCCGCCTGCCGGCGCCGCCCGCTACCCGCATCATCACGGTGGCGAACCAGAAGGGCGGGGTGGGCAAGACGACGACGACGGTGAACGTCGCGGCCGCCCTGGCCCAGTCCGGCCTCAAGGTCCTCGTCATCGACCTCGACCCCCAAGGGAACGCCAGCACGGCGCTCGGGGTGGACCACCACGCCGAGGTGCCGAGCGTCTACGACGTCCTCGTCGACGGCAAGGCGTTCGCCGAGGTCATCGTGCCGTGCCCCACGATCGAGGGACTGTTCTGCGCACCCGCAACGATCGACCTGGCCGGCGCCGAGATCGAGCTCGTCTCCATGGTGGCCCGCGAGATGCGACTCGGTCGGGCGCTCAACGACCACCTCGGGACGACCGACCTCGACTACGTGCTCATCGACTGCCCCCCGAGCCTGGGGCTGTTGACGATCAACGCGTTCGTCGCGGCCCCCGAGGTGTTCATCCCGATCCAGTGTGAGTACTACGCCCTGGAGGGCTTGTCGCAACTACTCAAGAACATCGAGCTGATCCGCGGCCACCTCAATCCGGGCCTGCACGTGTCGACCATCCTGCTGACCATGTACGACGGCCGCACCCGGCTCTCCTCCCAGGTCGCCGACGAGGTCCGCTCGCACTTCCCCGACCAGGTCCTGCGCACCAGCGTCCCCCGCTCGGTGCGCGTCTCCGAGGCCCCCAGCTTCGGCGAGACGGTGATGACGTACGACCCCACGAGCAGCGGCGCTCTCTCGTACCTCGAAGCGGCCGGCGAGCTCGCCGACCGCGGCGCTGCGACCACCACGGCGGAGAAGGCGGGAACGCGATGAGCGAGAAGCGGCGGGCACTGGGGCGCGGTCTCGGGGCGCTCATCCCCTCCTCGCCGGGGACGGCCCGGCCGGTCGACGTCTTCTTCCGGGAGAGTCCGGCTCCGGCCGACGAGGAGTTCGTGGACCGGCGGCCCGAAGCGGCCAACGGCCACCAGAACGGTCACCGATCGACCACACCGACCACACCGACCAGGAGAGTCGCGCCACCACGAACACCCCCACCGAGGGGCTCGATAGCGATATCGCTAGAGAAGACGAGACTCCGGTAGCCGCGGTGACCCACGACGGCCTGGCTCCGGTGCCCGGCGCCACCTTCGCCATCCTGCCCATCGCGGCGATCCGCCCGAACCCGCGGCAGCCGCGCACCGTCTTCGACGAGGACGAGCTGGCCGAGCTCGCCGCCTCGATCCGTGAGATCGGCGTCCTCCAGCCGGTCGTGGTCCGCGCGGTACCCGCAGGGGAGGCCGACCAGCCGGATGGTCCGCGCTACGAGCTGATCATGGGCGAGCGCCGTCTGCGGGCCAGCCAGCTCGCCGGTCAGGACTCGATCCCGGCCATCGTCAAGGAGACCGCGGACGACGACCTGCTGCGGGACGCCCTGCTGGAGAACCTGCACCGCAGCCAGCTCAACCCGCTCGAGGAGGCCGCCGCATACCAGCAGCTGCTCGACGACTTCGGGTGCTCGCACGAAGAGCTGGCCACGCGGATCGGCCGGTCGCGGCCGCAGATCTCCAACACCCTGCGGCTCCTGCGCCTCCCGCCGTTGGTCGCTCGACGGCTGGCGGCCGGAGTCCTGTCCGCCGGCCACGCCCGGGCCCTGCTCGGCCTGGACGACGGCGCAGCCATGGAACGTCTCGCCCAGCGGATCGTCGCGGAGGGCCTCTCGGTCCGCAGCGTCGAGGAGATCGTCGCCCTGGGCGGCGACGACCCCGCGGCTGTGCCGAAGCCCCGGCGTCCCCGGGCCGGGAACCGGCATCCGCAGCTGGACGACCTGGCGGCCCGCCTCTCCGACCGCTACGACACGCGGGTGACCATCGCCCTCGGTCAGCGCAAGGGTCGGCTCACCGTCGAGTTCGCATCGGTGGAGGACCTCGACCGGATCGTCGGCCTCATGGGTCGGATCTAGCCTCGATCCTAGAGAAGGGCCAGCGCGCGGTTGTGCTCCGGGGGCACCCGCTCGTCCTCCCGCACCGGCCCAGGCGCGCTGCCCGTGCCGAACGGGCGTCCACCCAGCCGGTCGCGGTCGTGCGGCCGGGCCCACTCCTCCTCCACCGGACCCTTGGGCACGATGCCGGTCGGGTTGATGTCGTGGTGGACGACGTAGTAGTGCCGTTTGATGTGGGCGAAGTCCACGGTGTCACCGAAGCCGGGCGTCTGGAACAGGTCCCTCGCGTAGTCCCATAGCACCGGTAGCTCGGTCAGCTTCTGCCGGTTGCACTTGAAGTGGCCGTGGTAGACCGCGTCGAACCGCACCAGCGTGGTGAACAACCGCACGTCGGCCTCGGTGATGGTGTCGCCGACGAGGTAGCGACGCTCGGTCAACCGGTGGGAGAGCCAGTCCAGCCCGGCGAACAGCTGGTCGTACGCCTCCTCGTAGGCGCGCTGGTCGCCCGCGAACCCACACCGGTATACGCCGTTATTGACCGAACGGTAGACCCGCTCCATGACCTCGTCCATCTCGGTCCGGAGCGCCTCGGGGTAGAGGTCCGGCGCTCCCTCCCGCTGATAGGCGCGCCACTGGGTCGACAGGTCCAGCGTGATGGTGGGGACGTCGTTGGTCACCACCTGACCGGTCGGCACGTCGACCAGGCACGGCACGGTGATCCCCTTGGGGTAGTCGGGGAACCGCGCCAGGTAGGCGTCCTGGATGCGAGGGATGCGCAGCACGGGGTCCAGGCCGTCAGGGTCGAGGTCGAACGTCCAGGACCGCTCGTCGTGGGTCGGCCCGCAGATGCCCATCGAGATCGCGTCCTCGAGGCCGAGCAGCCGCCGGACGATCACCGCCCGGTGTGCCCAGGGACAGGCCCGGGCGACGATCAGCCGGTAGCGTCCCGGCTCGACCGGCCAGTCGCCGCCACCGTCGGTGGTGATCCGGTCGGCGATGTAGTCGGTGTCGCGCTCGAACCGGTCCTCGACGTACTCCGCATCGGTCGTGGTCGTCGTGCTCATTTCTCGACCATATCCACGGGTTCAGCCCGTCGCCTCTCGGGGGACAATGGCCGGATGGGACGCGAGGTGCTGCCGCTGACGGTCGACCGCCTCGGCGACCTCACCGGCACCTGCGCGGACTGCGTCTTCTGGGAGCTCGGCCCGGCGCTCGCCGCTCGCCGCCGCCGGCACCCCCGTGAGGACAAGGAGGGCTGGCTCACCGCCACCCTCCTCGAGTGGGGCTCGCCGGGCCGGGTGGCCTACGTCGACGGCCGGTTCGCGGGCTACATCACGTATGCGCCGGCGCACCTCGTGCCGCGGGCCCTCGCGTTCCCGACGGCACCGGTCAGCCGCGACGCCATCGTGCTCGTCACGGCCCGGATCGACCCCGAGTACGCAGGTCAGGGGCTGGGTCGGGTGTTGGTCCAGACCGCCGCGAAGGACATCCTGCGCCGCGGCCACCGGGCGCTCGAGGCCTACGGGTCAGGGAACGCCCGAACCGACTGCCTGCTGCCGGCCGAGTTCCTCACAGCGGTGGGCTTCCGGACGGCTCGTGACCACGCCGCATACCCTCGCCTGCGTCTGGACCTGCGGACGGCCCTGCGCTGGCGCGGGGAGGTGGAGCAGGCGGTCGAGCGGCTGCTGGCGCCGGTGCGCGGGCTGGGCCCGCCGCAACCGGTCGGCGCCGCCCACCGGGAGCACCCGAACCCCAACTGAGGGGCCCAGCTGAGGAAGAGCCTCAGCCAGCGAGCTCCTCGAGCACCTTGCGGAGGTCGCCGAGCTGGAGGACGCCGGTCGCGCTGGTGTCCTGCTCGCCGAGGTAGAGCCGTTGGAGCGCGACGACCACCCCTTCGGCGATGTCGTCGCGGAACGAGGCCGCGCGCAGCCGGGCGGCGTCGTCGGGGTTGCTGACGTAGCCGGCCTCGATGCGCACGGCCGGCATCCGGGTCGCCTGGAGGAGCTTCCACGAGCGGGCGTGGCTGCGACAGTCGGTGAGGCCCGTGCGGGCGACGGTCTCGCGCTGAATCAGGTCGGCCAGCTGCTCGCCGACCGCGGACCAGGCCCCGAACCGCTTCTGGCCGAAGAAAAACGTCGCGACGCCGCTGGCGTCCTGCTGGTCGGCGGTGTCGCAGTGCAGCGACAGGACGATGTCCGCTCCGCACTCGTTGGCGAACAGCGCGCGGGCCTCGTCGTCGCCGGCGCTGGTGAACCGGGTCCGCGTGTAGACGACGTTGGCCCCGTGCGCGCTGAGGCGCCCCTCGATGCGGCGGGCCAGGTCGTGGACGATCTCGGCCTCGACGATCCCGTGGGCGACGGCACCGGTGTCGTCGCCGCCGTGACCAGGGTCCAGGACGATGGTCCGCCCGCCCAGGCTGTGCCCGGACCGGCGGACGTGCTCGCGCTCGCGCAGCGACAGCGAGGACCCGCCGGCGACGCTGCGGCGCAGATCGGTGAACGCCCGGAGCGTGGCGGGCCCGACCTCACCGTCGGCGTCCAGGCCGACGCCGCGCTGGAAGCCGCGGACGGCCGCCTCGGTGTCGGGACCGAACAGCCCGTCGATCCGACCGGGGTGGAACCCCAGGCCGAGCAGTCGTTCCTGCAGCTCGGTGACGTCGTCACCGCGGACCAGGTGCCCGGGGGAGTGCCGCAGCAGCCGGTCGCCGAGCTGCCACTTGGCGGCGTCGAGCGCCGCGTAGGTCCACGGGCCGACGATGCCGTCGACGAGCAGGCCGCGCTCCTGCTGGAACGAGCGGACGGCGGCGTCGAGCTCTTCGTCGAAGACCTCGGCGGTCCCGTTGACGGCCGCGTTCGTGGTGGCAGGGCGCAGCGCTCCCGCGGCGGTGAGGCTGTCCCGGAGGTGGCGGACGACGGGTCCGCGGTAGCCGAGACGGGCCGGAAGGCCGGTACGCGGTTCGGTCACGTCCCTCCCTCACGGAGCACTCGGGAGACGGGCGGGCTGCTCGAGGCAGGCTGCGGGCGGGTGAAACTCTGCGAACGATAGCCGACAGAGCACCGAATAGCCCGCCGACGCCTACGGGATTCAGGGAACCCGCAGCACGCGTCGGCGAGCCGTCACCGGCACTGACGGATGCCCGTCAGCTGGCGATGTAGTCCTCGAGCTCGCGCAGCAGGCGCGGCTTGGGCATCGCGCCGACGAGGGTCTTGACGACCTCGCCGTTCACGTAGACGTTCATCGTGGGGATGCTGACGACGCCGTAGCGGCTCGTCACGGCGGGGTTGGCGTCGGTGTCGAGCTTGACGACGTCGACCTGGTCGCCGTAGGTGGCGGCGATCTCCTCGAGAATCGGGGCGACCGCACGACACGGTCCGCACCAGGTGGCCCAGAAGTCGACGATGACCGGCTTGTCGTTCTTGAGGACGTCCTGCTCGAACGTGGCGTCGGTGGTGACCTTGGTGGCTCCCATGGAAGTCCCTTCTGGGTGCGATTTCTCGGGTGGTGTCTGGGTTCAGAGGCTAGCGGTGGCGGGGGACAGGCTCGGGTCGAGGTCGGACGACGGCTCGTCCATCGCCTCGTCCTGCGCCGCCGCCGCGACGGCGTGCTCGAGGTCCTCGAGCGACGCGAGGTAGTGCTCGGCGTCGAGGGCCGCGGCGCAGCCGGATCCGGCGGCGGTGATGGCCTGCCGGTAGGTGTGGTCGACGAGGTCGCCGCAGGCGAAGACGCCGGGGATGCGGGTGGCGGTGGAGCGATGGGTGCCGTCGACGCCGGTGACGACGTAGCCGGCCGGGTCGAGGTCGACGAGGTCTTGGACCAGCTCGTTGCGCGGGTCGTGTCCGATCGCGACGAACAGGCCGGTGACGGGCAGCTCGCGCTCCTCACCGGTACGCGTGTCGGCCAGGGTGATGCCGCTGACTCGCTCGTCGCCGTGGATCGCGGTGACCTTGGAGTTCCAGGCGAAGGAGATCTTGGGGTTCGAGAAGGCGCGCTCGGCCATGATCTTGCTGGCCCGCAGGGCCTCGCGGCGGTGGACGATCGTCACGGAGCGGGCGAACTTGGTCAGGAAGGTCGCCTCCTCGATCGCCGAGTCGCCGCCGCCGACGACGGCGATGTCCTGGTCCCGGAAGAAGAAGCCGTCACACGTCGCACACCACGAGACGCCGCGACCGGAGAGCCGCTTCTCGTCGGGTAGGCCGAGCTCGCGGTAGGCCGAGCCCATCGCGAGGATGACCGCGTGGGCCTCGTAGGTATGGCCCTCGCCGGTCGTCACCGACTTGACCTCGCCGTGCAGCTCGACGGCGGTGACGTCGTCGGTGATGATCTCGGTGCCGAACCGCTCCGCCTGCGCGCGCATGTCCTCCATGAGGGCCGGACCCTGGATGCCGTCGCGGAAGCCCGGGAAGTTCTCGACCTCGGTGGTGTTCATCAGCGCGCCGCCGGCGGTGACGCTGCCCTCGATGAGCAGCGGGTTCAGGTTCGCGCGAGAGGCGTAGACGGCGGCGGTGTAGCCGGCCGGTCCCGAGCCGATGATGATGACGTTGCGCACGTCGGTCACGAAGTCAACCCCTTGTGGTCCGCTTCCGAGCGAACCGCTAGATGCTGTGGCCGGGAGGCCCGAGAGCCCCAACATACCGGCCACTGCCGATGATCCACCGGCGGTAACCACCGCGTCGCCCCGGATGTTCCCCGGTCGTGCCTGGCGGCCCGACCGCGGCTCCACCCGGTCGTGCCTGGCGGCCCGACCGCGGCTCCACCCGGTCGCGGCGGGGTCCTGGTTACGGGACCGGAACGCCCTCCTGGAGCACCCCCGGGTCGCCGTCGCCGCAGTCGCGCTGGACCGCATACACCGTCGTCGTGTCGGACCGCCGGACGACGACGATGGCCGCCGGTTGGCCGTCGTAGGTGGCGAGGTCGATGCTCACCGCACCGGCATCCCCGGCGCCGAGCGCGCCGACGCACGCGGCGGCGCCGGACTGGGTCACCAGCGGCCCGGCGGACGGCGCGTCGCCGACGCTGGCGTCCGGCCCGGGCGAGGCGATGAGGGTCTGGGCGCCGGTCACGAGGCTGTCCTTGGTGTAGGCCGTGTTGCTGACCTGCACGTGCACCGACCCGATGGAGCCGGCCGAGCCGGCCGTGCCTCCCTGCGGCGAGATCGCGGCAAGACCGCTGTTCGCGCTGCGCTGTTGGACCACGACCGCGCCGCCGATCGCCAGCAGGGCCACGGCAGCCGCCGCGATGCCGATCAGCGGCCAGCGACGCCGCAGGAGCGGGACGACGTTGTCGTCCTGGTGACCGTTGTGGTGGCCGTCGTCGGGTTCGCCCAAGAAGACGATGGTGTCGTCGGGTTCCTCGACCGAGTGGACGGCGTCCGGGTCGCTGAACCCGAGCTCGTCGAACAGCTCGTGGTCCCCAGCGTGTCGGACCGCCGCCTGGGCGAGGGACCCCTCGATGCGCTGGGAGAGGTCGGCGGGCATCGGGCCGGGATCGGGGGTGTTGCGCAGCAGCGTACGCACGGCCGCCTGCACCGGGTCGTTCTCGGAGTCGGCGACGTCGGAGTCGGCGGAGTCGGCGTCGACGTGGTCGGCGGGGTCGGACGGGTACTGGGGGTCCATGCGGTCTCCGGGTCGGTGGTCCGGACAGGGCTGTCCGGGCCGAGTGTGACAGGGGGGACGGGCGAGACGACCGGGTTACGGGTCGTGCGGGCAGGGTGTCGCCGGGGGTCAGACGTCGGGGGGAGGCGGACGGTTCCCTGACGACGCGGTGGGCTGGGTCTCCGAGCCGCCCCGTGGGCGCGGAACGATCCCCAGCACCTCCGCCAGTGCCGCGCGCCCTCGGGCACAGCGGGACTTGACCGTCCCCTCGGCGACGCCGAGGATCTGCGCGGCCTCCGCCACGGCCAGCCCGTGCATGTCGACGAGCACGAGGGCCAGCCGCTGACCTTCGGGCAGCTGGGCGAGGGCCGCCCGCACGTCGAGGGCCGACTCGGTGCTCGCGTGGTCGTCATGACCGTCGGCGAGCTCGAGCGACTCGTGCTCCGGCAGCGGGCTCGTCGGTCGTCGCCGCCGGAGCCGGTCGAGGCAGGCGTTGACGACGATCCGGTGCAGCCAGGTGGTCACCGCAGCGTCGCCGCGGAACTGGTCGGCCCGACGGAACGCGGCGAGGAACCCGTCCTGCACCGCGTCAGCCGCGATCTCGCGGTCGCCGCAGGTGCGCAGAGCAACCGCCCACATCCGGTCGCGGTGGCGGCGGAACAGCTCACCGAACGCGTCCGGGTCACCGGCGCAGTGCGCGGCGATGAGGTCGGAGTCGGTGCGCTCATCGGGGTCGAGCGTGCGTGACCCCGCGGCGGGACGCGGCGTGACGGCCGGAGGCGAACCGACGTCGCCCGTGCTGGGGTCGCTCACCGAACGGTCGCCTCGGCGACCTGGGCCCGGAAGTGTCCCTCACCGTCAGGCCCGAGGGCGGTGAACCAGAGGATGACGTAGCGGCCCTTGACCGCCGTGCCGTCGGCCAACGACACCGTCGACTCCCCGTCCTTCTGCGTGACCGAGCCGATCGCCGTGGCGCCGGCGACCTTGGCCTGGTTGGCGACGTAGACGGTGACGTCCGCGGCCCCGCGCGTCGTGAAGACGACCTGATGGACGTCGGTCGGCTGGCCGAGGTCGAGGAGCAACCCGGTGACGCGGCCCTGGTAGCCGCCGTACTGGGCGGTCGAGTACCACTTGGTCGACCGCCACATCGTGTCGCCGCTGCCGTCGAAGGCCGCGGGTCCGGTCTTGACCGCCTGGACCCCGCCGTCCTCGGAGATCTGGCTCGCCGCGACGATGGGGATCGGGCCCGCGGCCGGAGCCGTCGTGGCGGGCGCGGTCGTACTCGCCCCTGGTGCTGCCGCGGACGGGCTGGGCGAGGCGGTGACGGTGGCCGTGACGACCGGTGGGGCGGCCGAGGTGCCGCCACCCACCCACAGCTTGGGCAGCCCCCAGACGCCGATGACGGCGGCGATGAGGACGAACGCAGCGATGACGACCAGGGCCAGGCGGGACTGGTCCTTGTCGAGCGGCTCCTGGGCCGCACCCGGCAGGAGTGGCAGGGCTGGCTCGAGCTGCTCGTCGGTCGGCTCGAGCGTGTCCGAGAGCCGGACCTGCTCGGCGAACAGCGGGTCCTCCCAGCGTTCGGTCTGCCGGCGCTCGGCCCGGGAGGCGGAGCGCTCGGCGGCCCGGTCGGCGGCGTCGCGGGCGAGCCCGCCCACCCGGCCGGTCGCCTTGGAGGCGAGCGAGCCGGCGGCGCCGAACGCGGTCCCGAAGCCCTTCGCGACGGCGGCTCCCGCGGCGGCGCCGGCCGCGACCGCCCCGGCGACGGCCGCACCGCCACCGGTGCCCGGTGACTCGGTGCCGTCGTCGTACCCGTCGTCGCCCTCCTCGTAGGGGCCGTAGCTCGCCGGGTCGTCGCCCAGCAGGTCGTCGCCCAGCAGATCGTCACCCGACGGTCGTCGTAGGCGTCGGGCCCGCTGCCGTCCTCGACGTCGTCGCCGGCGGGCGGGACGTCGGGGCCCCGGGTGTCGAGGTTCATGCCGAGGACACTGCGGCCGCCACCCGCCGAGCCTGAACCCACGGTGGTGCCGGCCGCGGCGACCCCAGCGCCGGAAGCGGTCGCCGCCGCGGCGCCGAGCGCGCCCGCTCGCGCACCGCGCGCGGCGGTCCCGCCCCGACCCGCCCGAGCAGGGGCGGGGCGGGCGACGCCGCCGGTGGAGCGGTCGCGGTCCAGGGGTTCGGTGCGGTTGCCGGTGGGTCGACGGCCCTGCTGGACGTCCAGGCCGGCGCCCACGGGCGTGGGCGACCACGGGCCGATCTGTTCGACGAGCTCGCCCGGCGTCTGCGGGCCGCCGTTCTCCGAGAGGGTGTGACGGGCGACGAAGTCGAGGTCGGGGGGGACGCCCGCGGCGATCTCCGACGGTGCGGCCACCCCACCGACCACCCGGGGCGCGGCCTCGAGGCCCGAGTCCGGGCCCGGCAGCGGCCAGCGGCTGGTCAGCAACGCATACGCGAGAGCGACGAGCGAGATGGTGTCGCCCCGGGTGGCCTGGTCCGGCGGGAGGTCGTCGGCCTCCACCAGGGCGGCTTCGGTGGCCAGTCCGCGGACCTTCACCGAACCGTCGGCCAGGCGGAAGACCGACCTCGGGGTGAGGACCCCGTGGTGCAGGCCGCGGGCCCGGGCGCGCTCCAGGGCGGAGGCCGCCTCGCCGACGATGCGGCGGGCCTCCTCGGCGGGCAGGCCGCCGTCGGTCAGGACCGCGGTGACCGAGCGGGCGCCGTTGAGCGACTCCTCGACGACGAACGCCGTGGCGTCGTCGCGGCCGACGTCGAGGACGCGAACCAGCCGCGGCTCGTCCACCCCGGCGGCGCGCCGGGCGGCGTCGAGGGCCGGGGAGGCGACGGGACCGTCGGCGTCGAAGCACAGCAGGACCACCTCGCGGTCCAGCGTCTGGTCCGCAGCCACCCACCGTTCGTAGCGGGAGTGCTGCGCGACCCGTCGCTGGACGAGGTACCGCCCGCCGAGCAGCGAGCCTGGTCCGACGCCCTGCATACCTCTCCCGCCGCCGTTCGACACCCACATCGACACCGCACCGACCCACGTGGCGGCCCGTCGGGGTCAGGTCCGGTCGTCCGTCATCCTACGGGGCCCCGGGTCGGTCACCGGTGCAGGCGAGGCCGAGGCGGGGTCGTCGGGAACCAGGGCGGGCGCCGTGACCACCGGGCGCGCGGCCCGGCGGCGGTGCGGGAACGACGCAGGGTGCGGACGATGCCGAAGACGAGGATCAGCGCGACGATCGCGCCGCCCACGATGTAGAACAGGTAGCCGGGCGGGTTCGCGCGCACCGTGATCGTCCCCGGCAGCCCGATCGGCGTCCCGTCGCTCGTCGTCAGGGTGGCGTTGACCGGCACCAGGCCGGCCGCCAGCGCCTCCGCCCGGACCGGCACGACGGCCTTGCTGTTCGCGCCGATCTGGATCGGCTCGGGCTGGGCGACGATCCGGAGGCGCGGGTTGGTCGGGCTGAGCAGCAGCCGGACACCGTCGACCTCGACACCGAGGTCGTTGACCACCGTCACCTGCAGCGTGCCCTCGTCGGCGAGGAAGTTCGTCACCTGCGGCGCGACGCTGATGCCCCGGGTCGCGGCAGACGCGGCCACGGTGACCATGGCGTCGAGCCGGTCCTGCTCCGAGGGGTTCGCCCGCCATCGCACCGACGGGAGCTGGTCGAGCATCGTCCAGAGCTGGTTCTGATAGGCCGCGCCGTTCGCGCCGAGGACGCTGGCGATCTCGCCGGTCGTCCGCCGCTGCTCGGTGATCCGGGCCAGGCGGGCCGCGTCGACCTGGGGCTCCCCGTAGCCGTCCCACGAGCCCTTCGACGTGCTGGCCACCGGGTCCTGGGTGGCCGCCTGCTGCTGGAGCTCGCTCGTGCCGACCAGCTGGACCCACGGCGTCTGGGCCAGGGTCCCGAGCACCTGCCGCAGTGCACCGACGTCGGGGTCGATGCTGCGCGGCATGGCCACCAGGAAGCTGCGGGCGACCCCGGGGCTCTCGCCGAGGATCGCCGCCGTCTCGGCCACGAACCGCTGCGTCGTGAGCGCGCCCTCCGCCGGCGTGGTGGTCTGGGTCGACAACCGGCTGAGGACGTCGTCCCAGGCGAGCAGGGTGACTCCCGAACCGGTCCGTCGGGGCGCCTGACCGGTGAACCCGCTGGTCACCGGCAGGGCCGAGGACGATCCCACGACCGCTTGCAGGCCCACGCTCTCGTACGCCTGACGGAGCCCGGCCTCCCGGTTCGCCTCGAAGCTGCCGTCCACCGGCCAGGCGATGCCGGTCGTGGTCGCGACCCCGAGCTCCTGACCGAGGGCCGCGCTGGCCTTGACCTCCGCGGCGACGGTCGGGTCAGCGGGGCTGGTGACGACGGTGGCGGCGAGGTCGGGGTCGGCCTGGGGCAGGGCCCAGAGGGTGTGCCGGCCCGCTCCGGTCGCCAGCCGCGTGACCAACGGCGCGACGACCGGGACCAACGGGTCGGTGCCGGCCGGGGCGGAGCCGCCGCCGGCAGCGGAGTCCGTGCCCAGGACTCCCGGGTCGACCGCCCACGTGACGGGCACCGGGCCGGCCGGTCCGTCGACGTCGGTGCCGTCGAGGACACGGTTGATCCGCGCCCCGGGGTCCAGCTCGGCCTTCCACGCCGCCGTCCGGGTGGCCGCATCGGTGTCGAACAGGGCGGCCGACGGCGACAGGGTGATGGGCGCCACGACGGCCAGCCGGATCGGCTCGTACTGCTTGGTGCGCTGCCAGCCCACGAAGGTATGCGTGTACTCGCTGGTCGACGACGCGGTGTCCCGGACCTGGAGGGCGACGGGGATGATCCCGAAGGCCCGGTTCAGCAGGAACCGGCCGGGCGCGATGGTGATGCTGAACGGCGCCGACGTGCCCGGCTCGACCGCGTGGCCGACCCGCGCGTTGCCGACCTCGATCCCGCCCGGAGCGGCGGTGCTCGCCGCCCACGCGTCGACCGAGGCCCGGGACTGCACGGTGGTGGCTCCCAGCAGGACGCGGACGACGGGGTCCGTGAGGCGTGCGGTCCGCGCGACCACCGACCCCGTCACCGTGACGGTGACCCCCGGCCCCGCCACCGGAGGGGAAAAGGCGCCGAGCTGGAGGACCGACGTGTCGGTGGCGGCAGCGGGGACGACGGCTGTCGTGCCGTTGCGCGTCGAGCCGCCGCTCGACCCCGGAACGGACCCGGCGGCGTACGCCGACGGAGCCAGTGGTCCGAGCATCAGGCCGAGAAGGAGCAGTGCGAGGAGGCGGCCCCGCCGTGGGGTCACGCGGTGCCTGCCAGCCGCTCCCAGGCGACCTGTGCGATGCGCCGTTCGTTGGGGAAGGTGAGGTGGTGGTGCACCTCCTGCAGCGGGAACCAGGCGACCTCGATCGCCTCGTGGTCGGGGTCGTTGTCGATGGTCAGCTCGCCGCCCAGCGCCTCGAGCAGGTAGTGGTGCACGAACTTGTGCACCCGCCGGTCGGACGTGGCGAACCAGTAGTCGATGGTGCCGAGCTCGGCGAGGACCCGGCCGGTGATGCCGGTCTCCTCCGCCACCTCGCGCTCCGCAGTCTGCGGGAGCGTCTCGCCGGCCTCGATGTGACCCTTGGGCAGGCACCACTCGACACGGCCCGCACGGTTGCGGCGGGCGATCACCGCGGTGCGGGCGCAGCCCTCGTGGACGTCGATGACCACCCCACCGGCGGAGCGCTCCTCGACCGCGGGCAGCCGGCGTCCGCGCAGGGCGCCGCCGTACCTCCCCGGGGTGCTCGAGGTTGTGGCGCTCACCTGTCCACTCTAACCAGGCGGGGGAAATGTCCCGGTCGGTCCTGGGGTGGCTGTACGTCTACGCTGGCGCACCGTGCCACCGAGCGAGCTGCCCGTCCTCCTGCGTGCCGCGGTGGCCCGGCTCGCGCCGGTCATCCCGGTGGGCCAGGAGCTGGGCCAGCGGTTCGCCGCGGCGGGCCACGAGCTGGCACTCGTCGGCGGGCCGGTCCGGGACGCGTTCCTCGGCCGGACCTCCCCGGACCTCGACTTCACGACCGACGCGACCCCGGACGAGACGCTCGAGCTGATCCGCGGCTGGGCCGACGCGCACTGGGAGATCGGCAAGGCGTTCGGGACGATCGGCCTGCGCCGGGGCGGTCTGCTCATCGAGGTGACGACCTACCGCTCCGACGTCTACGACCGGACCTCTCGGAAACCGACCGTGACCTTCGGGTCGACGCTGTCCGCCGACCTGGTCCGGCGCGACTTCACCGTCAACGCCATGGCGGTCCGGTTCCCCTCGCTGGAGTTCGTCGACGAGCACGGCGGGCTGGCCGACCTCGCGGCTCGCGTGCTGAGGACCCCGTCGCTCCCCGAGGAGTCGTTCGCGGACGACCCGCTCCGGATGCTTCGCGCCGCCCGGTTCGCCTCGCAGCTGCGGTTCACGGTGGCGCCGGACGTCCAGGCGGCGATGACCGCGTCGGCGGCGTCGCTCGAGATGGTCTCGGCCGAGCGCATCGGCGACGAGCTGACCAAGCTGCTGATGTCCGACTCGCCCCGCGAGGGGCTGACCCTGCTCGTCGACACCGGGCTGGCCGAGGTGTTCCTGCCGGAGCTGCCGGCGCTGCAGCTCGAGGTGGACGAGCACCATCACCACAAGGACGTCTACCAGCACTCGCTGACCGTCCTGGAGCAGGCGATCGCCCTCGAGGGCCCGCGGGTGGTGCCGGGAGTCTCCGTCGCCGAGACCGTGGACGGGCCGGACCTGGTGCTGCGGCTCGCGGCGCTGCTCCACGACGCGGGTAAGCCGGCGACCCGACGGTTCGAGGCCGGGGGCGGCGTCTCGTTCCACCACCACGAGGTGGTCGGGGCCAAGCTCGTCGCCAAGCGGCTCAAGGCCCTGCGGTTCGACAAGGAGACGATCGCCGCCGTCGCCAAGCTGGTCGAGCTGCACCTGCGGTTCCACGGGTACGGCACCGGCGAGTGGACCGACTCGGCGGTACGCCGCTACGTCACCGACGCCGGTCCGCTGCTGCCGCGGCTGCACCTGTTGACCCGGTCGGACTCCACCACGCGGAACGCGCGCAAGGCCCAGCGGCTGGCGCGCACCTACGACGACCTCGAGGCGCGGATCGAGACGCTCAAGGCGGCCGAGGAGCTGGCGGCGGTCCGGCCCGAGCTGGACGGGAACGAGATCGGCGACCTCCTCGGGGTGCCGCCGGGGCGGGTGATCGGCGACGCGTACAAGTTCCTGCTCGGCGTCCGGCTCGACGACGGCCTCATCGGCAAGGAGGCCGCCCGCGACCGGCTGCTGGCCTGGTGGGCCGAGCGGAACGGCTGAGGCTCGCCCGCGAGCCACGCGGCATACTGTCCGCACGCCACGGCACCTGCGAGGAGGGGCACCGATGGGAACCACGGGCGGGGTCGTCGCTGCCCTGGCCACCGACGTCGGCCGGGTCCGGGCGCACAACGAGGACGCCGGGCTGGTCACGGCCGACCTCGTTGCCGTCGCGGACGGGATGGGCGGCCACGCCGCCGGCGAGGTCGCGAGCCGGCTCGCCATCGAGGCCCTGCGGTCGGTGGGCGAGTCCGAGGGCTCCGGGGAGCTGCGGCCCAAGGACGTGCTCGATGCGGTCCAGGAGGCCAACCACGCGATCCTGCGGTCGGCCGCCCGGAACCCTCAGCAGACCGGGATGGCCACGACGCTGGCCGTCCTGGCGCGGGTGAGCGTGGGCGGTTCGCCGCACTGGGCGGTGGCCAACATCGGCGACTCACGGGTCTACCGGGTGCTCGACGGGCGGCTGAGCCAGGTGAGCACGGACCACTCCGAGGTCGCCGAGCTGGTGTCCCTCGGGCTGCTGACGCCGCAGGAGGCCCTGGTCCACCCGGCGCGCAACATCGTGACGCGCTGCCTGGGCCGTGACCCCCTGGAGCCGGTCGACTCCTGGGTGTTCCCGCCGCACGCGGGCGAGCGGTTCCTGCTCTGCACCGACGGGCTGACCAACGAGCTGCGCGACGGGACGATCGCCCGGATCCTCCTCGACGGGGACGACCCGCAGGCGATCGCCGACGCGCTGGTGGCGGCGGCGGTCGAGGCCGGTGGGCGCGACAACGTGACGGTGGTCGTGGTGATGGGGTCGCCCGACGGGGCCGGCGCGCCCGAGGCCGACGAGGAGACCGCGCCCCGGAACGGCTCGTCGGAGGGTTCGGCGTGACCGGCGCGACGATCGACGTCCAGCGGCCGCCGGCCGGGTGGTCGCACCTCAGCGGCCCGCTGCTGCACATCCTCGTCGCGCTCACGCCGGAGGACCCGCGGTATGCGGGGGCATCCTCGGCGGCGGCCGGCGGGGACCTCGACGACGTCCTCGACGCGCTCGCGTCGGAGGGTATGCGGCGGACGCCGGCCTTCGTGGCGGTCGCCGGGGCGTCCCGGCCACGCGTGGTGACCCATGCGGACGGGTACGCCGTCCTGACGTCGGCGCGCGGGACGCTCGAGGTTCGGGCGCACCACTCCCGGGTCTGGTCCGACCTGCTGGCCGACGAGGACGTCGACACGGTCGCCCTGCGCGTCTCCCCGACCTGGGTCGCGCCCTGGCTCTCCGGCGCCACACCCCTCGCCGCGGAGGGTTCTGGCCCCGATCAGGGCCACAACCCTCCGCTATCCCCAGCGCCCCCCGAGCCCGAACCGGAACCGCCCCCCGAAGCCGAACCCGAACCGGCACCCGCTGTCAGTAACTCATCACGTGGTGGCGAATTAACCGACATTCCGGACATCGGCCCCGATACGTCACCACGTGCGCACGTATTGACGCCGCCGAAGCCCGAGCCGGAACCGGAACCGGAACCCGAACCGGAACCCCAACCGAGCCGAGCTCGAACCGGAACCCGAGGTGCTGCGGCCGCCGAACCGGGCGCCGGTCGTCGAACCGGCCCCCGAGGGCGGGACCGACCTCATCGCCGCCGTCCCGTGGCGCCGTCCGGCCGATCCCGCTCCGGAACCGGCCATCGCGCATACCGACCCGAAACCCGAACCCACGCCCGATCCCACGCCCGGACCGGGACCCGGCCGACCCGGACCGGACCGTCGACCGCGCCGCGCTCCTCGCGGCCGCCGGCGCACCCACGCCGACCGGACCGACCGTCCTGGCGGTCCTGTGCCTGCGCGGCCACCCGAACCCGCCGACCAGCGCGACCTGCCGGATCTGCGGCCGCGAGGTCCCCGAGCAACAGGCGTACGAGACCCCGCGACCGCCGCTCGGGGTCCTGCGCCTCTCCACCGGCGACATCGTCCGGCTCGACCGCGGCGTCATCATCGGCCGCGCCCCGCAGGCCCCGCCCGGCCTGCCGCCCGAGCTGCAGCCCCACGTCGTCCGGATCGCCAGCCCGCAGCGCGACCTCTCCCGCAACCACGTGCAGGTCGTCGTCGAGGGGTGGCAGGTGATCCTGCGCGACCTCGACACCACCAACGGCACGACGGTCACGCCGCCGGGCGGCACGACGACGAGGCTGCGGGGCGGCGACCCGATGGTCCTCGAACCCGGCACCGTGGTGAACCTCGCCGACGAGGTGACGTTCACCTACGAGGTCGCCGGCGGCGAGAGCTCGTGACGAGAGCATGACCCGGCCGCCCCAGACCACCGGTGCCCCGCAGCTGCCCGGCCTGGTCTACGTCCAGCCGCTCGGATCCGGTGGCTACGCCGACGTCTACCTCTACGAGCAGCAGTCGCCGCGGATGCCGGTCGCCGTGAAGGTCCTCCGATCGGAGGGCCTCACCGACGCCCTCCGGCGCCAGTTCGCCGAGGAGGCGGACACCATGGCCGCGCTCGGCGACCACCCCTACATCGTCCAGATCTTCCGCGGCGGCACCTCGGCCGACGGCCGCCCGTACCTCGTCATGAAGTACTACCCGCCGCCGAACCTGGCGCGCCGCGCCCGGCTGACACCGCTCACCGTCGACGAGGTCCTGCGTACCGGCATCCAGCTGGCCAGCGCCGTCGAGACCGCCCACCAGGCCGGCATCGTGCACCGCGACATCAAGCCGGCCAACGTCCTGGTCAGCAGCTACGGCGCGCCCGGCCTCACCGACTTCGGGATCGCCGGCCGCGGCGCCGACACGTCCCTACTGAACCGTCTGCCCACCGGCGACGCCGAGGAGTCGGCCGAGGTCGGCGTCTCGGTCCCCTGGGCGCCCCCGGAGGTCCTCTACGTCCAGAACGACGGCACCTCCCCGCAACAGCTCGCCGAGCGCGGTGACGTCTACTCGCTCGCCGCCACCCTGTGGCAGCTCCTCGTCGGACGCTCGCCGTTCGAGGTCCCCGGCGGCGACAACTCGGCGTACGCGTTGATGCCACGGATCCGCACGCAGCCGGTCCCGTCGACCGGCCGGCCCGACGTCCCGCAGAGCCTCGAGCGGATCCTCGCCCAGTCGATGGCCAAGGACCCGGCGCTGCGACCCGGTAGTGCGCTCGAGCTGGCCCGCCTGCTCCAGGGCGTCGAGCAGGAGCTCCAGCTCGCGCGCACCCCGATCGTCGTCCTCGACGACCGCGGCGGCGCGACGACCGGCGCCCCCGACGACAACGACGCCACCCGGGTCAAGAGCGTCCAGCAGGTCCAGGCCCAGACCCAGCGGGGTATGCGCGGTAGCCGCCGCCGGCTCCGGCGCCTTCACCCCCGCGGCCGGTACCGACCTCGACGAGCGCACCTCGGTCGCGCGCCAGGGCCAACCGCGCGCCACCGAGCCGGCGGCCGCTGATCATGGCCCTCGTCGCCGTCGGCCTCTGCCTCGCCGTGATCGTCGTACTGCTCACCCGCCCCCGCGACGAACCCGCAGCCGCGCCCACCCCGACGAGGACCGCGGTCGCCACCCAGAGCCAGACCACCGACTCGGCCATCGGCGACGGCGTCTTCGCCGCGCCGGTCGTCGTCGCGACCCCCCAGGTCGGCGGCGTCGAGTTCAGCTGGAGCTACTCCGCCCCGAAGTCCACCGACACCTACCGCATCCACGTCGGACCGACCCCCGACGAGGCCCAGATCGCCGATCCGGTGACCCTGCCCAAGGCCACCTACGCCGTGAAGACCCCCAGCGGTACTCAGCTCTGTCTGATCGCCACCGTGGTCCGGGCCGGCCAGATCTCGCCGGCCTCGCCCGCGGTGTGCGGCACCGCCCGCTGACGCGTCCGCTTCCGGCCATCCTCGACGGAACGAAGTGGACACAAAGTTGCGTCGAACGGGACGTGACGGTCACCCTGGTCCGGGTTCAGCGCCGGTGGGGGTGCGCGGGATGAGCCGTTCGTCGACACAGGGGGCCGGACCAGCATGGTGAGCGGGGTGTCGCGAGCGCGCCGGTGGGGCGCCGTGTCCACCGTCCTCGTGCTGCTGCTCGGCACCGCTCTGGTCTGGTTCGCGCTGCGGGCCGACGGCGACGTGGTCCGCAAGACCGACCTCTTCGACGGCGGCGTGTGGGTGACCAACGCCGAGCAGGCGCGGTTCGGGCGGCTCAACAAGCCCGCGGGACAGCTGGACGCGGGCATCGCCTCCCCGGGTACCCAGAGCTCCGGCCTCGACGTCGTCCAGGACGGCGCGGCGGTCCTCGGGATCAGCAAGGCGTCCAACCAGCTGCTGCCGATCAACCCCAAGACCGCGACCCTGTCCGACTCCAGCCAGATCACCCTCCCCGCGGCGCCGACCGCGCAGAAGGGCGTCACGGCCCAGCCGGTCGTCGACCTGCGCGGCGGCTCCGTCGCCGTCGCCGACCCGGCCAAGGGCAGCGTCTGGGCCCAGCGGGTCGACACCCGGGCCGGGGTCGGCACCCTCGAGCAGCTGCAGCCCTCGCAGAAGCCGCTCGCGGTCCTCGGCGGCGACACCGTCGTCGCCGTCGGTGCCGACGGCACGGTGTATGCCGCCTCCGGGACCAAGGGCGACCTCGCCACCTTCGCGGTCGCACCGGGCGGGACCGAGTTCCTCGACCCGGTGATGACCAAGCTCGGCTTCACCACCGCAGCCCTCCAGCTCAGCGCGGTCGGGGGGCACTGGGTCGCCCTCGACGGCGCCACCGGCAACGTGTGGTCGGCTCTGTCCCCGCAGCCGGTGGCCCTCGGCTCGATCAGCGGCGCCCCCGTCCTCCAGCAGGCCGGCCCGGACTCCGCGAACGTGCTGGTCCAGACCGGAACCGCCCTCCTGGCCGTCCCGCTCGCCGGCGGCCGCCCGACCACTCCGGTCGCCGTCCCGACAGCCGGCGTCACCGGACTCGTGGCGAGCCAGCCGGTCGTCCTCGGCGCGTGCCTCCACGCGGCCTGGGCCGGCCCGGACTCGGTCTGGTACGGCCGCTCCTGCACGACGGACACGATCCCGGCCGCCCAGACGGAACAGGCCCCGAGCCAACCGGCCGTCCAGCTGGGCACGCTGACCAAGGGCGTGCGCACCGACGGCGTGAAGCTGCGCGTGAACCGCGGGCTCATCGCCCTCAACGACCTCGACTCCGGCAACGTCTGGGACGTCAGCGACAAGCCGGTCAAGGTCGACAACTGGGACTCGGTCATCCCGCCGCCGCAGCAGGAGGACCAGAACCAGAAGAAGGACCCCAACCAGCAGGACGACCAGATCGTCACGACCCCGCCGCAGGCGCAGCCGGACGAGCTGAACGTCCGCCCGGGCCGGACCTCGTCACTGCACGTCCTCGACAACGACTCCGACAGCCAGGGCTCGATCCTCGGCATCGCCCCGGGCGACGTGAGCACACCGGACGCCGCCGACGTCAGCGCCGCGGTGTCGGTGGATGGCCAGACCGTCGAGGTGACCGTCCCGGCCAACCCGTCCGCCACGACCTTCCGGTTCAGCTACACCGTGAACAACGGCTCCAGCGGCCAGAACTCGCGCGCCACCGGCAACGTCGTCGTCCACGTCGTCGACGACTCGGTCAACACCCCGCCGTTCGTCCGTGGCGGCCAGGCCAAGCTCGCGCAGGCCAAGTACCCCGTCGTCCGCAACGGCCACGTCACCGTCGGCGTCGTCGCCGACTGGCGCGACGGCGAGAACGACCCGTTGTCGGTCGACTCCCCGGACCCGGCGGTCGGCGTCGACCCGTCCGGGGCCCTCGGCGTCACCGCGCCGGACAACCCCGGCACCTTCCCCGTGAAGTACTCGGTCGGCGACGGCCGCGGCGCATCGGCCGAGGGCGCGGCCAACGTCACCGTCCTCACCGACGACGCCCGCGCCGAGCCCCCGCAGACCCAGCCCGACGTGGTCCGCGCCGTCGTCGGCAAGCCGGTCCAGGTCCAGCCGCTCGGCAACGACGTCCCCGGCGCCGACCCGACCGACCCCGCCGCGCGAATGCGCCTCGCCTCCGACGTCCGTGGCCCCGGCGCCCTCGTCATCGACTCCAACCTCGACACCAACGTCCTCACCGTCACCGGCAGCGCCCAGGGCACCTTCCTCGTGACGTATGCGGCACAGGTCGGCTCCGCGGTCGCCGCCGGCCGGATCCGGGTCGACATCCTGCCCAACCCCAGCGACGACCAACCTCCGGTCGCGGCGCCCGACTCGGCGACGGTCCGCGACCAGGAGCCGGTCATCGCCGACGTCCTGACCAACGACTACAGCCCGCGCAGCGACGTCCTCGTCGTCCAGAAGGCCACCGCCGACGTCGCGTGGCTGCAGCCGTCCGTGGTCCAGGGCCGCTGGCTCCGGGTCCAGGCCGGCAGCCCGCTGACCGGCACCGAGGAGCGCCGCGGCAGCATCGACTACGTCGTCAGCGACGGCACCAAGACCGCCGTCGGCCACGTCTCCGTGGTCCAGAAGCCGCGACCGGAACAGCAGCCGATGCCCAACGTCGAGGACGACGACGCGATCGTGCGGCTGGGCGACGTGGTGACCATCCCCGTCCTCGACAACGACACGATGTCCGGCGGGGTCCCGCTCAAGCTCGACCCGTCCGCGGTCAAGGTCGTCGCCGGCAAGGGCCAGGCGTTCTCGTCCGGCAGCGTCGTCCGCTACATCCCCGACGTCACGCCGATCACCACCGACGACGTCGTCACCCTCGAGTACGCCACCTACCCCGAGGGCAGCCCCGACCGTGCGGTCACCGGCCGGATCACCGTCACGGTCAAGCCGCTGCCGACGCCGACCACCCCGAACCAGCCACCCACCGCACGGAGCTTCACGGCCAGCGTCACGGCGGGCGACACCATCACCATCACCGTGCCGACCAGCGGCATCGACCCCGACGGCGACCTCACCTACGTCGCCGGACATCGTCGGGCAGGACGGCGACTCGGTCGACCTCTCCCTCGGCCGGGTCACCGCGTTCGGCGCGACGACGGTGAAGTACGAGGCGTACCCGCGCAGCGCCGGCACCGAGGTGATCCGCTACGTCGTCCGCGACCGGTTCGGCGCCACCAGCGAGGCGTTCATCCGGGTCGGCGTCGTCCAGCCCGGCGACCCGCAGCCGCCGATCGCCGTCCTCGACGACATCGTCGCCGCCCCGGGCCGTTCGGTGAACGCCGACGTCCTCGCCAACGACCTCATCTCGCCTGACGACGAGGTCACCTTCGCCGACCTCAGCAAGAGCAACGAGCCCGCAGCGCTCGAGCAGTTCACCAAGCTCGACGACAACACCTTCAGGGTGGTCGCCCCGGAGGAGGGGCCGGCCAAGGTCCTCGCGTATGCGATCACCGACGGCCTCTTCGACCCCTCTCGCGCGACCCTGACCGTTCGCGGCCAGAAGGGGTTCAACAACCCCCCGACCGCGCTCGACGACACCGCCGTCCCGCAGCCCGGCGAGACCTTCACGACGGTCGACGTCCTCGCCAACGACCGCGACGTCGACGGCGACCCCACCTCCCTGCAGCTGGTTGACGCCGTCGGCGAGGGCGTGACCGTGGTCGGCCGGCAGGTCCGGATCCAGCTGCTCGACCATCCGCGCGTCGTGCCCTACGTCATCGCCGACGCCGATGGCGCCAAGGCGATGGCCCTGGTCTACGTCCCGACCGCGGACAACGGGGCGCCCTACGTCACGCCGGGCAAGGTCGTCCAGATGGACACCAACGGCACGGCGAAGGTCGACCTCGCCGAGTACGTCACCGACCCTCGCGGGCGCACCGTCAAGGTCACCTCGCCCGACACCGTGAGCGCCTCGCCCCAGGAGATGCTGACCCCAGAGCCGCAGAGCGACACCTCGATCACGCTGACCGCTGGTCGCGACTACAACGGACCGGCCGCGCTGATGCTCCAGGTCACCGACGCGACCGGACCCGACGATGCGACGGCCCTCACCGCATACGTCTCGATCCTCGTGCAGATCGGGCCGAAGCTGCCGATCCTCCGCTGCCCGGACTACCTGGTGAACCTCGTCGGCGGCGGCCAGCCGCGCACCGTCGACATCCCACGGCTCTGCCACGCCTGGCTGCCGACCGGGCTCGACCCGGCGACCGTCGAGTACACCTCGTCGTGGGCCCAGGCGGTGCCCGGCGTCGATCTCCAGCAGGGCGGCACCGGCAACCGCGAGGTGACCCTCACCGCGGCCCCGACGGCCAGCGGGGACGGCGCGATGACCATCGCGGCCAAGGGTTCGACCGAGTCCTTCCCGATCCGGGTCCACGCCACCCCGACCGCGGGGGCCGACGCGCAGCAGCAGCAGGTGGCGCAACAGATACCGCCCCTGGTCATCCAGCCGATCACCATCGCCGCGCTCAACGCCGGGTCGAGCCAGACGGTCAACATCGCCCCCTACCTGCAGAGCCCGCTGTCGTCGCCGCAGTGCTCGGTGTCGCCGGTGGTCTCCGTCCGCAGCGGGAACGGCGTCACCGGTAGCGGGTCCGGCTGCTCGGTGACGGTGAACGCCGCCAAGGACGCTCGGGGTGCGGCGACCCTGGTGTTCGAGGCCTCCGACGGCCCGGGGCGTCAGGCGAACGGCGAGATCCGGGTGACGCTGCGCGGTGCGCCGGGCGCCCCGCAGCGGGTCAGCGCCACGGCCGACCGCGTCGCCGGCGGCCTCGCGCGGGTCAGCTGGTCCCCGCCGGCCAACGACGGCGGTCTGCCCGTGCTGCAGTACGAGGTCCGGACGAGCACCGGCACCACCCTCATCTGCCCGGCCTCGCCCTGCACGGTCAGCGGGCTGAAGAACGGTGTCCCGGTGTCGTTCACCGTCCGGGCCCGCAACGCCGTCGACTGGTCGCCGCCGAGCGCCGCCTCGCAGGAGGTCACCCCGGACACCGCACCCCGTGCGGTCTCGGTCGGCACCGTCACGCCAGGCGACCGCACCCTGGCCGTCACGTGGTCCGCGCCGGTCAACGAGGGCAGCGCCGTCGACCAGTACCAGGTGCAGTGGGTGAACACGTCCGGCGGCGCCGGTGGCGGTACGCGGGTCGTCGCCGGCGGAACGCTCACGACGACGTTGAGCGGCCTGGTCAACAACAACCAGTACTCGATCCGGGTCCAGGCCCACAACGGCGCCGGCTGGGGTCCCTTCGGCCCGGCGGTCGTCAAGCAGTCGGTCGGCACCCCGGCGGCGGTGGCCGCCCCGAGGCTCGCCCCCCGGACCGCCAACGCCAACGACAGCGACGGTCAGGTCACCATCACCTGGGGAGCCACCGACCCCAACGGGCCGCCGATCACCACCTACACCGTGTTCCGGCGGGTCGGCGGCGGGGCGTGGGCCTCGATCGGTTCGGTCTCCGGGACGGCGTCCCGAACGATGTCCAACGCGATGCCCTACGACGGGCAGACGTACGAGTACACCGTCACGGCGACCAACGGCGGCGGCAAGGAGTCACCGAGGACCAACGCCTCGCCGTACCGCGCCACGGGCATCCCGGTCATCCCGGGGGCGCCAACGGTCGTGGAGGCCGGGTTCAACTACAAGGCGGACGTCACCGTCAGGCTGGGTGACTCCCGGGCCTCGAGGTACACCACGGTGAAGTGGCGGTCGAGCGGCGGCGAAAACGGGAGCTGGCCCTGTGGTGGCTGCGCCGACGGCAGTACCCAGAAGTTCACCACGACCGCGCTGGCGCCCAAGGCCCAGTCGATCTCGGTGTCTGCCTGCAACGACGCGACACCGGTGCAGTGCTCCGCATTCAGTGGTGCGTCCGGCGTGAACCCGTACGGACCGACCAAGGGCGTGTCCGGGCTGAAGTCCACCGTCTCCGGCAGCGGCGGCGACTACACGATCACGTGGACCTGGAACAACGTCAGCAACGGCACTCCCTACGACTCCATCAAGGTCAGCGGTGCCGTCGACCGCACGCTCGGCGGCAACGCCGAGAGCGTCTCGCTGAGCGGGGTCGGCTACTCGCAGACGAAGTCCATCACCGTGGTCCCGACCGCGAAGACCCCCCAGGGCAGCGATGCCGGCCCGGCGTCGTCCGACTCCGCCACGACACCCGACAAGCCGCCGGTCATCGTCACCGTGTCACCCAACTCCGACCGCTGCGGTCTGGGCATCGGTCAACCGTGCCCGCAGCCGGGCGTCTGCAACACCTCGTGCAACTTCGTCCAGGTCCGCATCCAGAACAGCTCCGGAACGTGGAACTGCGCGTTCCGCGACAGCAGTGGCTACTTCTCGAATCACGACATCGCCGCCGATGGGAACACCCACAAGACGCCCGCCTACTACGGCGGCCACGGCCAGACCCTGACCGCCACCTGTACCCAAGGCGGCGACACCAAGTCCGACAGCTACGCGAACTGGCCCTAGGGCAGGAAGACGACACCATGAGCGCACAGCCCGCCGCGACGGCCGGCTCGACGGCTACCCAGGAACAGGTCGAGTGGTTCCGGCAGACCTTCGACCGGCTCGTCGAGAACATCGACCGCGCCATCCTCGGCAAGGACCACGTGACCCGACTCGCTCTCACCTGCCTGCTGAGCGAGGGCCACCTCCTCCTCGAGGACTTCCCGGGAACCGGCAAGACCCAGCTGGCCCGGGCGCTCGCCGCCTCGGTGCAGGGCTCCAACAGCCGGATCCAGTTCACCCCGGACCTGCTCCCGAGCGACGTCACCGGCGTGACGATCTACGACCCGAACATCAAGAAGTTCGAGTTCCACCCCGGCCCCATCTTCGCGACCATCGTCCTCGCCGACGAGATCAACCGGGCCTCGCCCAAGACCCAGTCGGCGCTGCTGGAGGTCATGGAGGAGGGCCGGGTCACCGTGGACGGCGTCCCGCACAGCGTCGGCGACACCTTCATGGTCATCGCCACCCAGAACCCGATCGAGCAGGCCGGGACCTACCGGCTGCCCGAGGCGCAGCTCGACCGGTTCCTCATGAAGACCAGCGTCGGCTACCCCGACGCCGAGGCCACCATGCGGATCCTCAGCGACGCCAAGGTCCGCGACCGGGCCCGCCGCCTGCAGCCGGTCGTCACGGCCGGCGTCATCGGCGACATGGCGGCGCTCGCCGACGAGGTCTACGTCGATCCCGCGCTGCTCTCCTACGTCACCCTCATCGCCGAGGCCTCGCGGCGGCACCCGTCGCTCAAGCTCGGCCTCTCGGTCCGCGGCTGCCTCGCCTACGTGCGCTGCGCCAAGACCTGGGCCGCCTCACAGGGGCGGACCTACGTCGTCCCCGACGACATCAAGATGCTCGCCGTGCCCGTGCTGTCGCACCGACTGCTCCTCGACGCGGAGGCCCAGTTCTCCGGGACGACGGTCATCCAGGTCATCGAGCAGATCCTCGGCGACGTCCCGCCGCCGGTCCAGGGCAGCGGTCAGGCTCCGGGTTCGGCCCCAGGCGCCGGTGTGCCAGCCGCGGGTACGCCGGCCGCCGCCGGAGCCGCCGGAGCCGCCGGTGCCGCGCGTCAGCCGACGCGACCCGACCCAGGAGAGCTGCTCTGGCCCGAGGAGAGCGACGACGAGGCGGCCGAGCGGACCCTGCACCGGACCCCGAACCCGGCCGGGCTCGACCCCTCACGGCTCGACCCGCATACCCCGAACCCGCGGACCGACTGACCCCTGCCCATGACCACGACCACCGCCCCCGACGCGCCGGCCACCCGCCGCGCGCGTCGTGAGGCTGCCCGCCGCCAGGTCGGATGGAGCGGGCGCGTCCGGCAGACCGGGCGCGCGCTGACCGACCGCACCCGGCGGGTCTGGGGGCCGGTGGCGACCGGCGTGCGCTGGGTGTCGCCGCTGGGCTGGGCGATCCTCGCCCTGGGCGTGCTCTGCTGGTACGTCGGCGTCCGCTTCGGGTGGGTCGAGCTGCTCGTCGTCGCCGCCGCCTGCGGCGTCCTCGTCCTCGCCTGTCTCGTGCTGACCATCGGCCGGGTCCACGTCGACATCCAGAGCGAGGTCGACCCGCGCCGCGTGACCGTCGGCGACCCCGCCACCGGGCGCATCGCCGTGCGCAACCTGGCCCGGACACCGTTGCTGCCGCTGCTCGTCGAGCTGCCGGTCGGGGTCACGGCGGCCCGGTTCGTCCTGCCGCCGCTGCGCGCCGGGGCCGAGCACGAGGAGCTGTTCGTCGTCCCCACCCACCGTCGCGGCGTCATCGCGGTCGGCCCGGCCCGGACGGTGCGCGGCGACCCGCTCGGCGTCCTGCGGCGCACCGTCGAGTTCACGCAGGTGCAGGAGCTGTTCGTCCACCCGCGGACGTCCCACCTGGAGTCGCTCGGGGCCGGCCTGCTGCGCGACCTCGAGGGCACGGTCACCGAGGACCACTCGATGAGCGACCTCGCGTTCCACGCGCTGCGCGAGTACCAGCCCGGCGACGACCGCCGATACATCCACTGGCGCTCGTCGGCCAAGGCCGGCCGATTGCTGGTGCGCCAGTTCCTCGACACCCGGCGCTCCCACGTCACCGTCCTCGTCGACACCGACCCGCGCTCCTACACCGGCGGCGAGGACATCCTCGACGAGTGGACCGGCGAGCACACCGAACCGCTCGTCGCCGCGCACAGCGCCCCGGAGATCCCCGACCTCGAGACGGCGATCAGCGTCGGCGCCTCGATCGTGTTGCGGGTCATGCGCGACGAGCAGGACACGACGATCGTCTGTGGCTCGCACGACATCAGCCGCAGCACCCCCCAGCTGACCCTCGACGTCCTGGCCCGGGTCGAGCCGGCGCCGGTCGACCTCACCGCGCTGGCCCTGCGCTCGGTCGACCTGGCCGGCGACACGAGCATCCTCTTCGTCGTCACCGGGCCGCACCGGCCGTTCGTCGAGCTGCAGCGGGCCGGTGCGCAGTTCGGTCCCGAGGTGCGCAACGTCATCGTCGTGGTCGACCCGGGGGCCACGGCCGGCATCAAGCGCGGGGGTGGCCTCACCATCCTCACCGTCGCGGGCCTGGCCGACCTGCGTCGGGTCATGGCGGCGGGGGTGACCGCATGACCGCCACCCCGTCCAACGCCGGCAGCCGGTCGCGCGGGGCCCGGACCACCCAGATCCTGGCCCGCTGGCGCCAGTGGCTGCCCGCGGCCGAGGTCCGCGTCGACCTCGTCTTCTCGGCGGTCCTCGTCCTGCTCGCCCTCGTCGGCTTCAGCACGACCTACTACGGGTACGCGTGGCTGATCGTCGGCGCCGTCGGCATCCTCCTCGGGCTGCTCGTCAGCCATCTGGTGGTCAGCCGCCGCTGGCCCGCCGCGGTCACCCTGCTGGTCCTCGCCGCGGTCTACCTCGTGCTCGGCGGCCCCATCGCGGTGCGGGAAGGGCTGATCGGCGGGGTGATCCCCACGCCGGAGGTCGATCGTCGAGCTGGCGTCCACCGCGGTGCGCGGCTGGAAGACGCTGCTGACCTCGCTGCCGCCGATCGACTCCCGCGGCCCGTTGATGGCGCTCCCGTTCCTCTTCGGGCTGGTCGGGGCGGCGGCGACCTACACCGTCGCCCGCACCTGGCGCCGGTCGTATGCGGCACTGCTCGTCCCCCTCGTCCTGCTCGGCCTGAGCATCGCCCTTGGGCACGCTGACCCCCGCGTCGGTCGCCCTCCAGGGGGCCGTGTTCGCCCTGGTGGCCATCGGCTGGTCGGCGCTGCGCACCGGCCGCGGCCGGCCCACCCTGCAGGACGGCGGCGGCCGGCGCACCCGGGTCGCGACCGTTGCGGTGCTGCTGGCGGTGGCGGTCGTCGGCGGCCTGTTCGTCGGACCGCACCTGCCCGGGTCTGACGACGCCGACCGCACGGTGTGGCGGACGGCCTTGGAGCCGCCGTTCGACGTCAGCCAGTACCCCAGCCCGCTGGCCGGGTTCCGCAAGTACACCGAGCCCAACGCGTCGGAGCTGTTCGACCGCACCCTCTTCGAGGTCGACGGCCTGCCCCCGGGGACGCCGGTCCGGCTGGCCACCCTCGACACCTTCGACGGGTCCGTGTGGGGCGCGGGCAACGTCGCGGCCGGCGGGCCGACGACCGGGGCGGGGACCGGGGGGACCGGAGCCGACGACGCGGCGACCTTCCGGCGCGTCGGCAGCCACATCGCCGCGAGCGGTCCCGGTCGTGAGGTGACCGCGACGGTCCGGATCGTGCGGGACGGCTACGCCGACGTCTGGCTCCCCACCGCCGGCGTCGTGACCGGCATCGCCTTCGAGGGTGACGCCGAGCGCGCGACGGCCCTGGGCGACTCGCTGCGGTTCAACGTCGTCACCAACACCGGCGTCGTGCCGACCACGCTGCGGGGCGGCGACGCATACCAGCTCACCGCGGTCGTCCCGAGCCCGCCGTCCGACCTGCCGTCCGCCGTGACCGTCGAGGGCTCGCCGATCGTCGACACCCAGGCGCTGGGTTTCATGGACGCCAGGCTCGACGCCTGGAGCGGCACGCAGTCGGACCCGTGGACCAAGGTCGTCGCGATCGCCAAGGCGATGCGCGCGGGCGCCTACACCGACGGTGGGACGCCCGGGAACTACCAGAACGTCTTCCTGCCCGGACACTCCCTCGCCCGCCTCCAGCGGTTCGTGCGCTCCGAGCAGCTGGCCGGCGACGACGAGCAGTACGCCGCCGCGCTGGCCCTCGCGGCGAACCGCCTCGGCATCCAGGCGCGGGTCGTGTTCGGCGCGACCCCGGAGGCGTCCGGCGAGGTCAAGGGCTCCGACGTCCACGCGTGGGTCGAGGTCCACACCGCCGACGGCACCTGGGCGCCGATCCTGCCGCGCGACTTCCTGCCCGACCGCAACAAGCAGCCCGAGCAGCAGCAGCAGCGCTCCGAGGAGCAGAAGACCGGCGCCCAGGTGCCGCCGCCGGTCGCCAACAACCCGCCCTCGGTCCTGCAGGGGCCGGACCAGGCACAGAACGCCACCCAGAACCGCAAGCCACCGCCGAAGAACCTCCTGGACCCCAGCACCTGGCCGGACTGGGTCAAGTGGCTGCTCACCTACGTCGGACTGCCTCTCCTGGTCCTGCTGCTCCTGTATGCGGCCGCGCGGGCGGTCAAGGCGCGTCGCCGGGTGCGGCGACGCACTCGGGGACCCGCCGGCAGCCGGATCGCGGGCGGGTGGTCCGAGCTGGTCGACACCGCGGCCGACCTCGGGATCGGGTTGCCCCGCAACGCCACCCGGCTCGAGCAGGCGACCTCGCTGGACGCCCGGGTCGGCGAGGCATACGCCTTCCGGCCGCTGGCAGTCCGCGCCGACGCCCATGTGTTCGCCCCCTCGGCGCCGTCGCTGGACGAGGCCAGCACCTACTGGGTGGGGGTCAAGGCGGCCCGTCGGGTCTTGCGGCGCCAGGTGCCCTGGTGGCGGCGGCTCCTCGCCGACGTGTCGCCGAGCTCGGCGCGGCGGCCGGGTGGCCGGGCCCCGGCACGTCGGCGCACGACGCTGCGGCCTCGCCGCGAGCCAGTGACCCTGTCACCCTAGAAATTGGGTTGCGCCAGGGTGTATCAGTCGAGTACCTCATCCCGTCTTTCGGGTGCGGTTCAGACTTCGCGCGGGAAGGTCACCGATGAGCCAGCTGGAACGGCACTCCGACCTTTCGGAACTGCTGACGGCTGCCTCGGCGGGTGACCAACAGGCCTGGAACGTCATCACGGACAGGTTCACCAACCTGCTCTGGTCTGTGGCGCGGTCGTATCGGCTCAACCACGACGATGCTGCGGATGCGGTTCAGAACACCTGGCTGCGTCTGCTCGAGAACCTGACCAAGATCGACAACCCGGAGGCTCTACCAGGATGGCTGTCCACGACCGCACGCCGGGAGGCGCTCGGGGTTCTGCGCAAACGAGGCCGGGACGTCCTCACCCGAAACGAGGACATCGGCTCCGACGTCGTGGACGTGGACGCGGCGCAGCTGGACACGGCGCTGCTGGAGGACGAGCGCGATGTCCAGTTGTGGGCTTCCTTCGCGCAGCTCTCGGAGCGATGCCAGCAGCTTCTGCGGGTGCTGATGGCCTGCGACCGGCCGGTGTACGCCGAGGTCGCGGCGACGTTCGACATGCCGATCGGCTCGATCGGCCCGACCCGGATGCGATGCCTGGAACGGTTGCGGAAACTAGTGGTGGAGTCCGGGTACACCTTCGATGGAGACAGAGAGGCGCGCAGCTGATGAGCGACCGAATGCGAGGCTCGTCCGAGCTCGACGAGGCCGACATCGAGCTCCTCGAACGACTCGGTGCCATCGCCCAGGTCGTCGACCCGGTCCCCGACCACGTCCGTGAGCTGAGCCGGGCCTTGTTCGCCTTCCGGCGTCCCGACGCCGAGCTGATGGAGATCGTCGAGCTCGAGGGTGACCAGTTGGAGGCGGTTCGAGGAAGCGCCCCGACCAGCCGGATGCACTTCTTCGAGTTCGGCGAGCTGTCGGTGGACCTTGAGCTGACCGTCTCGGGAGGTTTCTGCGACGTGGTCGGCGTCGTAGCCGACCCGGGCGGCTCCGACGGCACCTCGGTCACGGTCGACACGATGTCCGCCTCGTTCACGACCGTGCCCGACGCGGAGGGCCGGTTCGACCTCCGTCGGGTCCCGGCCGGCATGGTCCGCCTCACCCTCGATCGAGGCGACCGGCCACCGCTGGTCACCCCGTGGTTCGAGGCTATCTGAGGGGATGGCTCGCGTCAGTCCGACGACGCCCTCGCCCTTAGGTCACCGTGGGTCCCCGCACCGAGACATACGAACCCGGCCGCCCCAGCCAACGCCGCCGGGTTCGCTCTGTCGACACGCCGCTGTGCGGCGCTCAGAGCCTCAGCCACGGGTGCGCCGCGGGCGAGCTCGCGATGGAGGTCAACCATGACCTTCGACGTGGAGGCGTCCGGTACAGGAATAACCGAGGCGACCACATTGCGCACTCCCCTAGCGAGGAAGGCGGCGCTCAACCCGAGCATCTCGTCGCCGGCCAGCACGACGTCGCGCGCGCTCTCGCAGGACGCCATGACGACGGTGTCGGCATTGAGGTCGAACTGTTCGAGGTCGTAGACGGTGAGCGGGCCGTCAGCGAGCAGGAGGGACGAGAACAACGGGTTGTCCGCGCGCACCGTTCCGTGGGCCGCAATATGCAGCAGCGACACTCCGAGGACCGATTCGCGAACCGCGTTCACGGTGCAGTCCTCGGCCACGAGGGCCAGGCCGTCGGGATACAGCGCCGCTACCTGGCGCGCCTCCTGATCAGCGGCCCGCAGACCTGGGCCGGCGACCGCTAGGACGTGTCCCAGCGGCCGGTCGCGCTGGGTCGCGGCGAGCCAGAGGCCTGCCGACGGGGCGACCGTCACTGGTCTTTCGCGAAGGGTCGACAGGAGCGACCAGGGCATTGACTGGAGGATCCCGGTCGGGACCACGACCACGGGGCGGTCGCCGAGCCGTCGGTTCAGAGGGCGGATGAGGAGTTCCGAGAGCTGCTCCGTGGTCGACGCCAGGACTTGGATCGCCCGCCGGCCCTGCGGCGATTTGGGGGCGTACCGCGGAAGCCGCTGGATCTCCAGAGGCAGCCACCGCAACAGATTTCCTACGGCCGCGATCGGTCCCAGCGGATGCCATGTGACCTGTCCGTCGCACAGGCAGACCGCGGAGAGAAACTCGTCCAACTCGACGTACTCCACAAGCGCGGTCCCATTCAGGGCAGCGATGACATCGGTGGGTCGGAGGCTCCGCGTCTCTGCCGCGACGCTGTGCGAGCTCCGTCCTCGCGTGGCATCCCGAATGGCCCGCTCGAGCGAGACCTGACGACTCAACAGGCGAGCCTGCGCAGACGGTACCCCGTGTCGTTCCCGGATCTCGGCCACCGTTGACCGAAGCTCGGCGAGCAGCTGCGTCGTGCGGGGATCGTCGTCAGTGGGAAGGGCCGGGCGTTCGCGCAAATGCCGGCTGCGGCTGAGCTCCGCCCATTCGAATACCTGTGAGGGGTCGCCACTCTCCAAGGCCATGCCAAGGCCGAGACGGCTGAGTTCGAGGCCCAGACCCGAGACTCGGGCCCGCAGGTCGGTGGCGGCAATGGTCCGTCGGTACTCGTCGATGATCCGGAGACCTCGACGCGCGGCAGCCTTGCTCCCGCGTCGGTCGCCGGTCTCGCGGCGCAGGACAGCCGTCGCGTACCACCCCTTGACGCGACGGTCCGCCGTACCGCGTCGTCGCGCGTCACTGACCGACTCGAGAAGACGCAGGCCATCGGAGCGCGACCTTCGTGTTGCCACGGCGACCAGCCCGGCCCTGAGGCGCATCTCGAGAGCGGTTGCGGGCCAGGCCGCCTCCGCGGCGGCGTGGCCGGCGCGTTCCATCTCCCCCGGAGTGGGAGTCTTCTCATCGGAAGCGTCCAGTCGGGCCAGCAACAGGGCGCACTGGGCGACCACCACCCACTCGGCCCGGTGCTGCCGGCGGAACTCCAGGACGGCCCGCCGGGCTTCGGCCATCGCGTGGTCGGGGTCGTCGTTCAGGGAGGCCACTCGGGCCAGCAACAGCCTCGCCTCGGGGAGGCTCAGGTGCTGTTGGGTTCTCTCGAACTCGGCGACGGCGTCCTGGCATGCCTGCTGGGCCTCGGAGTACAGATGAACCGAGAAGAGGATCTCGCTGCGTTCCAGCAGGAGCGAGCCGCGCGCAGCCCCTGCGGCGAGGTAGGTCTGCTCAGCGTCGTCCAGGTATGCCAGTGCTTTCGGGACGTTGCCCAACCGTCGCTGTACGAGGGCGAGGTTCTCCTGGACGATCGCGGAGGACAGCGTCAGCCCGGATTCGCTGCACAGACGCTCGGCATCGGTGAGGTCCCGCAACGCGAGGTGATACTCGTGCCGAAACGCGTGGAGGACACCGCGGTTGCAGAACACTCGCTGGATCCACACCACATCGTCGGCGCGCCGGAGCAGGGGGAGCGCACGCCGGTAGTCGGCCGTTGCCTCGCCGAGACGGCCGAGCTGCTGGAAGATGGCGCCTCGCTGGGCTAGACCCTGACCCCGGCGCGTGGCATCCAGCGTGTCCAGAGCGGAGGTGATCTCCGACACCGCGCGTCGAAGGCGGCCTTGCCGGATCAGGGCGAAGGCGAGCGACATGCGGGCCTCCGCCGCCACCTGCGGCAAGTGAGCGCGGTTCGCGATCAGCACCGCCTGGCTCAGGTGGGCGACGGCCGTGTCGATGTCGCCGAGGTAGACCTCGGCCAGGCCACGTGCGCGCTGCGACACGCTCGCCGCTTCCAGTTGACCGTGGTCGACGGCAGCTTGGTACGTCACGGTCGCGAGCTGGCGGGCCTCGCTCGGGGAAGCGGCCACCAACCTCAAGGCCCGCTGTGCGTCGTCGAGCTGGGTGTCCCAGGACACCGCCCGAGTGTAGGGCTTGACACCTGGCGGTTCCGGACGATGATCGCGGATCAGGAAAGTCGGACGCGGCGGTGGGTAGCCAGCCGGTGGCGGCGCGGCCCGCTTCGCGTCGGCGGGGTTTAGCTCACCTACCGAGCAAGGTGCGGTTGAGGCGCGAGACCGTTCAGCTGGGTTCGGGCCGGCGATGCGGCCTCCGTTTGTCGGTCACATCGCTCGAGGGCTGCGGCGACGTCGCGGCCTCTCGTCATCAGATGGGCCAGCCCGAACCTCATCTGTTGGTCAGTGCACCTAGGCGGCCGCGCCTGCGGCATCAACCTTGAGGTCCACATCGCCTTCGGCGACCGTGACACCGTTCACGAGCACGGTTACGCGCTGTTGGGTGGATTTGGGCACGGGAGTCGGGGGAACGATGAAGTACAGGATGCCGTTGGGCCGGTCGGCCCGCGTCAACACGACGCTGGAGCCCATTCTCACCTCGACGGCCCCCTGTGGCGGGATCCCGCTGACACGGAGCCGCCCTTCATCACCCACCGCCGGCGTCGTCGCAACCCAACCGAGAACAGCTGCGGCCGAGACCGTCACAGGGAAAGGATCAGTCGCTACTCCAGCCGGAGTAGTCACGACAACAGAGGTGTCCTTGACGGACATGCCTAGCGGAGCGGTGCAACGGAGGGTGTCGATGCCCCCCGTGTTGGGGGTACCTATGAAGGTCACGTTGTCGGCCGGACGGCCTCCGATCGAGATGCGGATCCTCATGGCCGCATCTTTCGCGTCGTAGCCCGTGGTCAAGTTGACTCCCTTGATCACGACGTCATCGCCGACCTCCAGAGCGGTGGGTTGGATCGACGTGATGGCCGGGCGGTTACGGGCTAGCGCCTTGTTGGCAGCGTATGTTGCGGCCGACGCGCTGGTCAGACCGATAAGGATGTTGGGAATTGCGACGAACGTGCCCGTGGCGAAGAACTTCGCCGCGAAGTAGCCGAAGGCTATGAGGTTAAAGATCAGGTACTGGATGTCGACCAGGTCCGCGTGACCGGAGTCGTTGGTGCCGAGGTCGGCGATGGTGGCTCCCTGAGCCTCAGTCTTCTGGAGCTCACCACTTTCCGTCTTTGACGTCACCGTGGCCTTCGCGATGACGGCCGCCGCTGCCGGAAAGCCGAGGAGCGCGACATACACCTGCCAGGTCGTGTCGTCTGGTACACAGAACGTAGAGCGCGTATCTGTGCATACGAATCCACTACCACCGGGGTCCAGGAACGCTCGTGCTCCGACAATGCACATCGCCCCTGCGACACCGGCTGTCCAGAGTAGGTACTGGAATTTTGACGTGGACGCACGTTTATCGGCGCCGATCACGAGGTCTCGCAACTGTCCATCACTCTGTCCCACGACGACACTGACGCCAAGGATGATGATGAGGACGAGCGCGCTTCCGAGGGCATAGCTCGACCGGAGCAGGGCGTCCGCGTCTACAGCCTTTCCGCGGACTATGAAGGCCAGCCAGATCACGGCCCCCATGAGGAGAGCCAGACCGACAAGCGACCAGCCAAAGTTCCGAGCAACCCATCGCTGATTCGCGATGTGAGCGTTGTCGGGCGGGACGTTTACCGCGGATCCTGACATCGAAATGTCCTCTTGATCTTCAGATATGCGACGCGCAGGCGCGGGTCCATCTCAGGAGCGCCGAGGGGTGCCGCCTGATACATCACACTGCGAGGAGTTGCACCGGAACGCGCTGAAACCCTGCCCCGAGGCACACGGAGCCCGCAGGTGCGCCGATTGGGCCGTGCGTCTCGCGCGCGCGCCTCGGCCGGTGCTGCCGCAACCATCTGGAGGGCGCGCACTGCCTCCGCGTGGCGGGTGGCGACGGACACCTGTCTTGGTCAGCGGAGCTGCTGTGGCGCGGGAAGATCTCATTGGTCGGTAATCTTGAGCATCCTGCCGGTATCAGATCACGGCGGCTGCCTTCTGTTGTACGTCACGTTCGCCTCCGGACAGAAGAAGGATGCTATGGCCCCGACCGACGACACAGATCACGTGACGGCTCGCTCAAGGTACCGGAAGGACGAGATGGTCGTCGGCCTGCAGTATCTCCCGCTGGTCGAGGAACTGCTCGGTCGCTGGAATGCGGCACCAGTTGTTCGAGAGAAGAGCCCCAGGCTGAATCTGGCCCTCGTTAGCCTCAACGCTGCGGCGGCCGTCGACTCGATGCGTCGTCAAGCTCAAGAGATCGCTGAGCGCGCCATGAACTCTGCTCTGGCCGACCATGTCGAGTCCCACAACCTCGACGTCCTTCTTCGGGGAGTGCGCATCTACTTCGCCAGCCAGAACGCAGGCTGGGCGCCCACGGTCGGGAAGAATCGCGTGCTCGGCTTCGGTTCCGAAAACGATGGAGATGTGGCTGGCCAATACCAAATCGTCGGCGGGGGTGACGGGCTAGCGGTCAGTGCGCTGTATCAAATTGTGGGCGGCGGCGTGCCGTTCTCTTGGAGGAATCTGTTCCGGACCCGCCAGGTAATCGGGCATCGGCCGGACCAACCGGGTGCGGGCATCCGGGTGGGCGTGGTCGACACGAAACTGACGGAGCACCCGTGGTTCGCCGGCGCCGTGGTGGCTGCGGCTGGAGACATCTGGTCCACCGGCCCAGACAGGCCGCATACTCCGGCCTCTCACCACGCCGCGTTCGTGAGCGGGCTCATCCTGAAGGAGGCGCCAGGGGCTCAGGTGTACCTCAATGGCGCCCTGGACGTGAACGCGCATGCCGATAGCTGGCGGATCGCGACGACTATGGCCGAACTCAATGATGACGGTATCGACGTGCTCAATCTGTCGCTCGGCTGTGCGACGGAGGACGGCAAGCCGCCGTTGGTCCTGGAGGCGGCCCTCAATGCGCTCGGACCCGAGACGTTAGTTGTGGCCGCCGCCGGCAACCACGGGGACCTGGGCGGGGGGCAAGGCATCGCCGCCTGCTGGCCGGCGGCCTGCGACGGGGTGATCGCGGTTGGTGCCCTGGACACCAAGAATGAGAAGGCTTCGTTCAGCCCGGACACGCCATGGATCGATGCTTTGGCTCCTGGGGTCAATGTTCTCAGCACGTTCACGGATCGCCGTGGCCCCGCTTTCGCCACATGGAGCGGCACATCGTTCGCAGCCGCCACCGTCTCTGGGGCTATCGCCGCGGCCATGTGGACGGGGGGCTCGTCAACGCAGGCCTGGGATCAACTGCGTAGCCGCAGCAACACACTCGGCCGCCTCCCGATGATCGCGACACCGCCCCGGGGATGGCCAGTCTTGAAGTAGCGGTCAGCGGTCCTTGAACCGACCCCAGCCGTGCCACCGGTCGATGTCGACCCGGGCGGTGATGCGGGGCCGGTTCCGCACCCCATAGGCCTCGCCGTCGTAGTGCGTGGAGATGCGGTCGATGTCGGTAAGGTCCGTGTCGGGGATCCACTCCGCGACGTGGCCGACGATGCTGACGTGGGTGACCCAGTTCTGCGGGTCCATCGCGCTGAGCGCCACCCGGGGGTCGCGGCGCAGGTGCTCGATCCGCTTCCGCCCGTCGTCCATGTTGACGACGATCTGGCCGTCCTCGAAGAGGTACCAGGTGGGGTACGAGATCGGCTGGCCGTCCGGTCGCACCACGCTGATCGTGGCGTAGTTGGGCCGCGCCAGGAACTCGGCGACGTCGGCAGGCACAGGAGGCTTCGGCATGCCTCCCAACGTAGGCCGCACGCCCCTGTGGATGACGCGGGGGTGTCGCCTCCGTCGCAGGGCACAGTCGTCGGGTGTCCCTCCTCGAGCTCCTCGCCGAGCTGACCCGTCATGGCGGGGTGGCCGGGCACGCCGACCTCGTCGCGGCGGGGTCGAGGAGCTCGCTGCGACGAGCCCTGGCTGATGGTCACGTGGTCCGGGACGCCCGGGGCCGATACGCGTTCCCGAGTGCCGATGACGGCCGACGGGCCGCCCACCGCCTGCACGGAGTCGCCTCGCACCTCAGCGCGGCGGCCCACTGGGGGTGGCCGACGAAGAACCGACCGGACCGACCGTGGGTGACGGTTGTCCGCAACCGGTCCATCTCGATGGGCGACCAGAAGTCGGTCCACGTCTCCTGGCGCCGGCTGGACGAGGTCGATGTCGTTGACGGCTGGGTGACGGGTCCCCTTCGAACCCTGCTGGACTGCGCGGCAACGCTTCCCTTCGACGAGGCTCTTGCCGTCGCCGACTCGGCGCTGCGGGCGGGGGACGTCACGGTGGCCGAGCTGCGCCGCGCCGCCGACGCCCATCCCGCCCGGGGACGGGCACGCGTCCAGCGGGTCGCTCGACACGCGACGGCCGAGGCGGCCAACCCGTTCGAGTCGTCCTGCGGGCCATCTGCCTGGACGTCCCGTACCTGTGCGTCACGCCGCAGGTCGAGGTCACCGATGAGGCGTTCTTCGCGCGAGTGGACCTGGCCGACCTTCGGCTGCGGATCGTCGTGGAGGCCGACAGCTTTGCCTTCCACGGTGCCCGCGAGCAGCTGCGGCACGACTGCTGGCGCTACGACGAGCTGGTCGCTCGAGGATGGGTCGTGCTCCGGTTCGCCTGGGAACAGGTGATGTTCGCTCCGGAGTGGGTGCGCTCGGTCCTCGTCGAGGTGGTCCGCCGTGCACGGGAACGGGCGTTGGTCGCCTGAAGGGTCCCGAAACCGGGTCTCCAGGCGACCAACGCCCGTTGGTGTGCTCGGGGAAGGCGCGTCAGCGCGCTTCGGTGCCGGCGATGTAGGCCTCGAGCTTGGCGCGGCCCTCGGTGTCCTCGCGCTGGACCGGCGGGGACTTCATCAGGTACGAGGACGCCGAGATCAGGGCGCCGCCGATGCCGCGGTCGAGCGCGATCTTGGCCGCCCGGATCGCGTCGATGATGATGCCCGCGGAGTTCGGGGAGTCCCAGACCTCCAGCTTGTACTCGAGGTTCAGCGGCACGTCGCCGAACGCGCGACCCTCGAGGCGGACGTAGGCCCACTTGCGGTCGTCGAGCCACTGCACGTAGTCCGACGGCCCGATGTGCACGTTGCGCGCGCCGAGGTCGTGCGACAGGTTCGAGGTCACGGCCTGGGTCTTGGAGATCTTCTTGGACTCCAGCCGGTCGCGCTCGAGCATGTTCTTGAAGTCCATGTTGCCGCCGACGTTGAGCTGGTAGGTCCGGTCGAGCACGACCCCGCGCTCCTCGAACAGGTGCGCCAGCACCCGGTGCGTGATCGTCGCGCCCACCTGGGACTTGATGTCGTCGCCGATGACCGGCACGCCGGCCGCCTCGAACTTCGCCGCCCACTCCGGGTCGCTCGCGATGAACACCGGCAGCGCGTTGACGAAGGCCACGCCCGCGTCGATCGCGCACTGGGCGTAGAACTTGTCGGCCTCCTCGGACCCCACCGGCAGGTAGGACACGAGCACGTCGACGCGCGCCTCGCGCAGCGTCTCGACGATGTCGACCGGCTCGGCGGGGGACTCGTCGATGGTCATCCGGTAGTACTTGCCGAGCCCGTCGAGGGTGTGGCCGCGCTGCACGGTGACGCCGGTCGTCGGCACCTCCGCGATCCGGATGGTGTTGTTCTCGGACGAGTTGATCGCCTCGGCGAGGTCCTTGCCGACCTTCTTGTCGTCGACGTCGAAGGCGGCCACGAACTCGACGTCGCGGACGTGGTAGTCCCCGAACTCGACGTGCATGAGGCCGGGCACGACGCCCTCGGGCGACGCGTCCTTGTAGTACTCGACGCCCTGCACCAGCGAGCTGGCGCAGTTGCCGACGCCGACGATGGCGACCCTGATTCGAGGGCGGATGGATCCCATGGAGGTGCTCCTTAGGTGTGCGGGGTGTTGCGTTCGGTGGTGATCAGCTCGTCCAGCCAGCGGACCTCGCGCTCGGCCTGCTCCTCGCCGTGCCGCTGTAACGCCGTCGTGTAGGCGTCCATGCGCTCGCGGTTGCGGACCGAGGCCTCGCGGACCTGGGCGAGCCGCTCCTCGAGCCGGGACCGCCGGCCCTCGAGGATGCGCAGCCGCACCTCGTGGGTCGTGCGGGCGAAGAACGCGAGGTGGACGGCGAACTCGTCGTCCTCCCACGCGCTCGGCCCGGCCTGGTCGACGAGCTCCTGGAACCGTTCCTTGCCGGTATGCGTGAGCTCGTAGACGATGCGGGCCCGCCGGCTCCCGGAGGACCCGGTGGCCTGCTGGGCCTCCGCGATCCAGTCCCGGTCCAGCAGGTCGCGCAGGGCGGGGTACAGGGAGCCGTAGGACAGTGCACGGAACGCCCCGAGCGCGGTGTTGAGCCGCTTGCGCAGCTCGTACCCGTGCATCGGGCTCTCGTGGAGCAGGCCGAGGACGGCGAACTCGAGCAGCTCGGCGCGGCGCGCCATCTGGACCACCTCCTCGCACGGTTCCGGTGGACCTCGGCCTGACATACTCGGGCTTTGTCCGGTCGGAACCGTAACACAGATATATCGCCACGATACATCGCGCGACACGCACACGATTGGGACAGGCGGCCCTCGACACCGCATACTGGTCCGTCGTGAGTGCTCAGACCCCCGACAGCCGCGCTGCGCGGCGCCCCCGCGCCGAGTCCGGAGCGGGCGGCGCCGACGGCGGAACCGGCACCGGGGTCGACGGTGGCCCCGACGGTCCGAAGCCCCCGTCCCGCGCTCGCACGATCACCAAGTGGGTGCTGTTCTCGCTGCTGAGCCTGGTCGCCCTCGGGGCGGTGGCCGTCGCCATCGCCTACGCCACGATCAAGGTCCCGGCCCCCAACGACCTGGCCAACGCGCAGGCGTCGATCGTCTACTACGACGACGGCAAGACCGAGCTGGCCCGCCTCTCCGACGCGCAGGGCAACCGCGAGTCGGTGCCGCTGTCGAAGGTCCCGGACCACGTCCAGAAGGCCGTGCTCGCCGCGGAGGACCGCGACTTCTACACCAACCCCGGCTTCTCCCCGACCGGCATCGCCCGCTCGGTCTGGCAGGCGCTGCGGGGCGCCGACGTGCAGGGCGGCGGCTCGACGATCACCCAGCAGTACGTGAAGAACTACTTCCTCACGTCCGACCGCTCGCTGACCCGGAAGTTCAAGGAGATCATCATCTCCGTCAAGATCGACCAGCAGCAGGGCAAGGACCAGATCCTCGAGAACTACCTCAACACCATCTACTACGGCCGCGGCGCCTACGGCATCCAGACCGCGTCCAAGGCGTACTTCAACAAGGACGTCAGCCAGCTGAGCGTGGCCGAGGGGGCCACCCTGGCCGCCATCGTCAACGCGCCGTCGCTCTACGACCCGGCGCTAGGGACGAAGCAGCAGGAGAACCTCAAGACCCGGGTCACCTACGTCCTCGACGGCATGGTCGCCGAGGGCTGGCTCAGCCAGGCCGACCGGGACAAGGTCACCGGTCCCGCCGACACGGTCCCGCCCGCCAACAACACCGCGATCGCCGGTCCCAACGGCTACATCGTCGACGCGGTCCGCAAGGAGCTGGGCAGCACGCTCAAGCTCTCGGACTCCGACATCGACCGGGGCGGCCTGCGCATCACGACGACGATCAACAAGACCAACCAGGACGCGGCCGTCGCGTCCGTGCAGCAGTACCTGCCCAAGGAGGCGCCGGACGTCCAGGCCGGTCTCGTCGCGATCCGGCCCGGCGACGGCGCCATCGCGGCGATGTACGGAGGCGCGGACTTCCAGAAGCGCCAGCTGAACTCGGCCACCGACGCGATCATGCAGGCCGGCTCCACGTTCAAGCCGTTCGCGCTGATCGCGGGGCTGCAGCAGGGCATCAGCACCAAGACCCAGTTCAACGGCAACAGCCCGATCACCGTCGGCAACGTCAAGGTCCCCAACGAGTTCAACCAGAGCTTCGGGATGATCGACCTGCGCCGGGCCACCGCCAAGTCGGTCAACACCGTCTTCGTCGGCCTCAACAACAAGGTCGGCCCGGCGAACACCAAGAACGCCGCCATCGCCGCCGGCATGCCGGAGAAGACCGCGGGTCTCGACGACACCCTCACCAACGTCCTCGGCACCGCGTCGCCGCACGTGGTGGACGTCGCGAGCGCCTACGCGACGATCGCGGCCCAGGGCCAGAAGGTCACGCCCTACCTCGTGGCCGCGGTCACCTCGGAGACCACCGACATCGACTACAAGGTCAACAAGCAGCCGACCGCGGCGTTCGGCGCCGACGTGGCGGCCGACACCATCGACGCGCTCCAGCAGGTCACGGCCTCCGGCGGGACGGGCGCTCGCGCCGCGGGCCTCGGCCGGCCGACTGCCGGCAAGACCGGTACCTCCGACGAGCACAAGTCGGTGTGGTTCACCGGGTTCGTCCCGCAGCTGGTCACCTCGGTCGGCATGTACCGCGACGTCAACGGTGTGCCGCAGCCGCTCGACAACATCCCGGGCCTCAGCGTCAGCGAGGTCGGCGGCAGCAGCCTCCCGCTGTCGATGTGGCTGGACTTCATGAAGTCCGCCACGAAGGGCATGGAGGTCCAGCAGTTCCCCAAGCGCGCCGGGATCGGCGACAACGCGGTGACGACGACGAGCACGCCCTCGACCACCACGACCACCGCCCCGTCGACGACCACGACGACCGAGCCGCCGACCTCGACGACCACCGCGCCCCCGGTCACCACGACCACGGCGCCGCCGGTCACCACGACGACGACCAGGACCCAGGGGCCCAAGCCCCCGACCACCACGACCGCGCCGCCCAACCCCGGCCCGTAGGCTCCCCGCGTGACCTCGCGCTGGGCGTCCGCCCCCACCGCGGACCGTGACGACGCGCTCGCCACCCCGGAGAGCCCCGACCTCGTCCGGTCCCCCACCCGGGGCGACGAGATCGCGGCGGCCGCCTCCGAGGTGATCGGCGGGCCGGTCGGCCGGTATGCGGCGCGGCTGGCCCGCGGCTGGCGCTACTACGCGGCCGTCCTGGCCGGTGCCTCGGCCGTCGTGTCCGGCCTCGGCGTCCTCCTACGCGCCCCGTGCATCGACTCCGGGTGGAGCTCGCCGGACCAGTTCTGGCACGCCTGCTTCTCGGACCTACCGGCGACCTACCGCGACGCCGGGCTGTCGGCCGGGATCGGCGCCTACCTCTCGGGCGGGTTCGGGGCCCCCGCGCCGACCCAGCCGCCGCTCACCTCGTTCCTCATGACCCTGTCCTCGGCGGTGGTCCCGTCGGGTGAGACCCCCGACCGGATGCGCTTCTACTTCGCGATGTGGGCCATCGTCGCCGCGGTGCTCTGGGCGCTGACGACGTGGTGGACCGCCGCGACCGTGCGCCGGTTCCCGCTGCGGGCCGCCCAGGTGGCCCTCGCCCCCGTGGCGCTGCTCGTCCTGCCGATCTCCCCGGACATCGTCGGGGTCGCCCTCACCGCGGCCGGCCTGTATGCGTGGACCCGACGCCGACCGGTCCTCGCCGGGGTGCTCCTCGGGCTCGCCGTCTCCGCGCGGACCTACCCCCTCGTCGTCATCGCGGCCCTCCTGTTCGTGTGCCTGCGCACCGGCCGGGTCCAGGTCTGGCTGCGGACCGCCGGGGCCGCGGCCGTCGTCGCCGGCGGGATCCTCTTCGTCCTGGGGGCCCTGAACCCCGACGCCGCCACGGCCGCGTACCGGGGCTGGCTGGACGCCGGTGCCGGGTTCGGCTCGCCCTGGCTGCTGCCGCAGCTCGCCGGGCAGCCGCTGTCCCCGACGACGGTGACCGTGCTCTGCGTGGCCGGCTGGATCGTCGCGCTTGTCGTCGGTCTCGGCTTCACCCTGGCCATGCCGCGACGGCCCGGGGTGGCCGAGGTCAGCCTCGTCATGCTGGCCATCGTCCTGCTCACCGGGAAGTCGATGACCGTCCAGTCGGCGCTCTGGCTGGTCCCCCTGGCGGCGCTGGTGGGCCTGGCCTGGAAGGACGTGCTGGCCTGGTCGGCGACCGAGGCTCTGCACTTCGAGGCGGTCTGGCTCTACCTGGCCGGCACCTCGGCCCCCAGCCGTGGCCTCCCGGCGTCCTGGTACGCGGTGTTCCTCGTGATCCGCCTCGGCGGGGTGCTCTGGCTGCTCGCCCGCACCTGGCAGCTGGCGCTCGCGCGCGCGCCGGTCCTCGACGACGACGGGGCCGTCGTCGACAGTCCCTGGGGCGACGAGGACAGCGACGAGCTGGCCGGCCCGCTCCGCGGCGAACCGGACCGTCTCGTCGTGCGGTTCGGCTGACCAGGTCTTAGCTGCTCCGGAGCATCCGCTGGCGAGCGCCGAAGGTGTGGTATCCCGCGTACATGAACACCGCGAGGTAGAGAACCGCCACGACGAGGCCGGCCAGGACGACGGCCCCGACGGGGGCACCGAGCGTGGCGGCGACGAGTGCCGCGAGCGCCCCGGCCAGCAGCGTGTTGACCGTGCCGACGAAGAAGTTGGTGCTGCCGAGGATGTGGACCAGGGTGTTTCGACGGACACCCAACGTGTACGTCTGCATGAGCCCGGCCTCGTCGAGCCGGGCCGAGGTGAGGAAGTGCTCGTCGATCCCGGGCGCCAGCTCGGTGTAGGCGGCCCGGAGCCGGTTCATCGCGAGGATGAGGCCGGCGTCCTCGTCACTCGCGAGGAACACCCGCACGCCGGTCAGCGTGCCGAGGATCAGCCCAGTGCCGGCCAGGCCGATCGCGAGGATCTGGAACGTGGTGCCGAAGCCGCCGGCCTGGGCGACCAGACCGAGGATCACCAGCGAGCCGGTGACGACGGTGAGCAGGATGGTGATCCGGCTCATCACCTCCGACCACATGGTCCCGCGCGTGGCGAGCAGGCTCCAGTGCTCGGTGGCCAGCAGCTGCGCGACGACGGCCGGCGGTGGTTCGGCGGACTCGGGGTTCATGGGTCTCCTCCCTGGTGGGCCGATTGTCGCGTGCCAGCGGCGGCTAGTGGCGCCGATTTCCTGAGGGGCGGTGCCCGCCGGTAGTCTTGGCCGGTTCGCCACGACGCGAGAGCGCCCTGTGGACGAACCCCGACCAGCGTCGGTGGTTCGTGTGAGGGTGTCCTGAACGAGTTCAGGGGGTCGTGGCCGGACGCATACAGCCCTCCTGTCACGGAGAGACCGTGACCGCCAAGACCAAAGGAGGTGGGTCAACGCATGCGTCAGTACGAACTCATGGTCATCCTCGACCCCGAGCTCGACGAGCGGACCGTCGCACCGTCCCTCGACAAGTTCCTCTCCGTCGTCACCAAGGACGGCGGCAGCGTCGACAACGTCGACATCTGGGGCCGCCGTCGGCTGGCCTACGAGATCAAGAAGAAGGCCGAAGGCATCTACGCCGTCATCAACATGACCGCGGAGCCCGCCACGGCCCAGGAGCTCGACCGTCAGCTCGGACTCAACGAGTCGGTGCTGCGGACCAAGCTGCTGCGACCGGGCGCCTGAGCCCCCAACCGAGCGAGGAGGACTCCCCATGGCTGGCGACACCGTCATCACCGTCATCGGCAACATCACCGGCGACCCGGAGCTGCGGTTCACCCCGTCCGGCGCGGCCGTGGCGAACTTCACCGTCGCGTCCACCCCGCGCGCGTTCGACCGCCAGAGCAACGAGTGGAAGGACGGGGAGACCCTGTTCATGCGCTGCTCGGTCTGGCGAGACGCCGCGGAGAACGTCGCCGAGTCCCTCGGCCGTGGCACCCGCGTCATCGTCTCCGGACGCCTGAAGTCCCGGTCCTACGAGACCAAGGAAGGCGAGAAGCGCACCGTCGTCGAGATGGAGGTCGACGAGGTCGGCCCCTCGCTGCGGTATGCCTCGGCCAAGGTCACCAAGACCCAGCGGGGCAGTGGTGGCGGCGGGTTCGGCGGCCAGCAGAGCGGCGGACAGCAGGGCGGCGGCCAGCAGGGCGGCGGCCAGCAGGAGGACCCCTGGGCCACCGGCCCCAGCACCCAAGGCAACCAGGGCGGTTTCGGCAACAACCCGCCCCCCCAAGGCGGGCAGCAAGGCGGCGGCCAGCAGGGTGGCTGGGGCAACAACGCTCCCGGCTACGACGAGCCCCCGTTCTGATCCTCACCCTCATCACGTAGTACCCCATCCCGGGTCACCCCCCGGGCTCTCACGAGAAGAAGGAGAGCACCACGATGGCCAAGCCCGTTGTGCGCAAACCGAAGAAGAAGGCGAATCCCCTCAAGATCGCCAAGGTCGAGAACATCGACTACAAGGACACCGCGCTGCTGCGCAAGTTCATCTCCGACCGCGGCAAGATCCGCGCCCGTCGGGTGACCGGCGTGTCCGTCCAGGAGCAGCGGCTCATCGCGACCGCGGTCAAGAACGCCCGCGAGATGGCGCTGCTGCCGTACTCCAGCTCGGCCCGCTGAGGAGGCGCGACACCATGAAGGTCATTCTCACCAACGAGGTCACCGGCCTCGGCGCCGCCGGTGACGTCGTCGACGTCAAGGACGGCTACGCCCGCAACTTCCTGCTGCCCCGACACCTCGGTACGCCGTGGACCAAGGGCGGCCAGAAGCAGGTCGACGCCATCCAGTCGGCGCGCGCCAGCCGTGAGGTCCGCTCGCTCGACGAGGCCAAGCAGCTCAAGGGCCGACTCGAGGCCGCCTCGGTCACCGTCCCGGCCAAGGCCGGCAACGCCGGTCGGCTGTTCGGTGCCGTGAGCACCGGCGACATCGCCGACGCGGTCAAGGCCGCCGGCGGCCCGGAGCTCGACCGCCGCAAGATCGAGGTCAAGGGTCACATCAAGTCGACCGGCTCCTACGAGGCGCTGGTCCGGCTGCACCCCGAGGTGCAGGCGACCGTTCCCTTCGAGGTCGTCGCGAGCTGACCGTTCGCACCAGCTGATCCGTTCGGGGTCGGAACGCGCCATCTCTGGCGCGTTCCGACCCCGAACCGTCTCCGGTGAGCCGCCACCGACGGACAACACGTCACGTTCCCCCGCCGGACCGCGGTCGCGCGCAGGGTGCTGTCGTTGCGCGCAGGTTGCACCCTGCGCGCCACGTTCGGTTCCTGCGCGCACCCCTGACACAGACCCTGCGTCACCGATCACGGTTGCCGCCGCGTGCGGGCTCCCTGACCGCGTTCAGGCGTCGAACGAGTCGAGGGGTCACGCATACTGCGGTATGCCTGCCGGCGACCCCACCGCCCAGCCCACCGCCGCGCGCCCACCGGACCCGCTGCCGGGCTGGCTGGCCTACGCCCTGGTGTTCGGGACGTCGGCCGCGGTGCTCGTGCTCGAGATCACCTCGCTGCGCCTCATCGCGCCGTACGTCGGGATCACCCTCGAGACCAACACCGCGGTCATCGGTCTCGCCCTGACGGCGATCGCCTTCGGTGCCTGGTCCGGTGGCGCCGCGGCCGACCGGCTCCCGCCGCGGTCGATGATCGGTCCGCTGCTGCTGATCGGCGGCGCGTTCGTCCTCCTGGTCACGCCGGCGATCCGGCTGGCGACCGCCGCCGCGGGCCCCGGCGACGCCGCACCGATCGCCCTCCTCGTCGTCACGGTGACCGTGTTCGTCCCCGCCGCGGTCCTGTCCGCCGTCCCGCCGATGGTGGTCAAGCTGGTCCTGTCGACGCTCACCGAGACAGGGTCGGTCGTCGGCCGGCTGTCCGGGGTGAGCACCCTCGGCGCGATCGTCGCGACGTTCCTCACCGGGTTCATCCTCGTGGCCTACGTGCCGACCAGCGTGATCCTCGTCGGTACCGGCGCCCTCCTCGTCCTCGGCGGGCTCGCGTTCGTCGTGGCCAACCGCCGGCGCGGGGTCGCCCCGCATCTCGGCGTCACGGCACCGCTGGCGCTCGCCCTCGTCGCCGGACTGGGCGCGCTGGTCGTCCCGTCGCCGTGCCAGGTCGAGACGCGCTACCACTGTGCGTCGGTCGTGGCCGACCCGGCGCGTCCCGCCGGCCGAACCCTCATGCTCGACACCCTCCGGCACAGCTATGTCGACCCGAGCGACCCGACCTACCTCGAGTTCGCCTACATGAAGGCGTTCGCCGCCGCCCTCGACACCCGCCCGGCCGCCGGTCTCGACGTCCTGCACGTCGGCGGCGGCGGGATGACCCTGCCGCGGTACCTCTTGGCCACCCGTCCGGAGAGCACGAACCGGGTCGTCGAGATCGACCCCGGCGTGGTCGAGGTGGACCGAACCCGGCTGGCCCTGCCGGACGACCCCCGGCTCCAGGTGGAGGTGGCGGACGGGCGGATCGCCGTCCAGCGCCTCGGTACCGACAGCCAGGACGTCTACGTGGGGGACGCGTTCGGTGGCGTCGCGGTGCCCTGGCACCTGACCACGCGCGAGACGTTCCTCGACGTCGACCGGGTCCTGCGGTCCGACGGGCTCGTCGTCCTCAACGTCATCGACTACCGACCGCTGAACTTCGCGCGGGCCGAGCTGGCCACCGTCGGCTCGGTGTTCGAACACGTGGCCCTCATGACCACGGCCGGCGGACTCGCGGGCGGCAACCTCGTCATCCTCGCCTCCCACGCCCCGCTGGACCGGGAGGCGCTGGCGACCGCACTTCAGGCCAAGGGCGGTGGCATGGCCCTCGTCGCCGACGGGGCGATGCGCTCGCTCCTGGGCGCGGACCCGCTGGTCCTCACCGACGACCAGGCTCCGGTGGACCAGCTCCTCACCGCCACCCGCTAGCCGGCGCCCGACCGACAGGCCGTGGGACGCGTCCGGATCCGACACGCCACGCCGCTCACCGGCCGAGCCCCCGGTAGGCCTTGACCGCGAGCGGCAGGGTGAGCGCGCTGACCACCAGGGGCCACACGATCGCGAGGCCGATGGAGTGCTCGCCGAGCCAGCCGGCCGGGTTGCCGCCGGGGTTGCCGAAGAGGTCGCGCACGGCGGTGGTCGTCCACGACAGCGGGTTCAACGACGCGATGACGCCGAGCCACGTCGGCATCAGCTCGGGCGGGGCGAACGCGTTGGACACCATGGTGACGGGATACAGCAGGCCGTAGATCCCGTTGGCCATCTCCGGGCTCTTGGCCCGCAGGCCGAGGTAGATCCCCAGCCAGAGGAAGGCCATCCGCGCGAGAAGCAGGAGCCCGATGGCGCCCAGGGTCTCCCAGGCCGTGCCGTGCCAACGCCAGCCGACGAGGAGGCCGGCGCCGATGAGGATGACCAGGCTGACGAGCGAGTAGAGCAGCCCGGCCAGCGAGCGGCCGACGACGACGGCCGACGGAGCGATCGGCATCGACCGGAACCGGTCCATGACGCCCTTGGCGTTGTCGGCCTGCACCGCGGCGAGCGTCTCGCCGAGCCCGAAGGCCATCGTCTGCACGAACATCCCCGGCAGGACGTACTCCTGGTAGCTGAGCCCGCCGGGCACCTGCATCGCGCTGCCCAGCACGTAGGCGAACAGGACCACGAAGATGATCGGGAAGACCAGGGTCCAGGCGATCAGCTGGGGCTCGCGGACCCAGTGGGCGACGTCGCGGCCGGCGACGAGGAACCCGTCGCGGGCCGCCCAGCGCAGCCGGTCGAGCGGTCGGTAGGCCAGCGAGTCGCCGGCCGTGGTCGTCGCGGTGGTCATCGGTTCTCCTCGTCGATCGCCGGATCCGGGGGGTCGGTGACGGCCTCGGCGCCGTGTCCGGTCAGCCGGAGGAAGACGTCGTCGAGGGTGGGCTTGCGCAGGGCGATGTCGGCGACGGCCACCCGCGCCTCCTGCAGGTCGCGGAGCACGCCGGCCATCGCCGCGACCCGGTCGTCCACGGCCGCCGAGACGCGCCGCTGCTCACGGTCGACGTGGGGTGGACCCGAGCTGTGGCGGGCGACCGCGTCGCGAACCACCGCCAGATCGGCCGCCTCGTCGGCGGACTCCACCGACTCTTCGACGACCACCTCGAGCTGGTCGCCGCCGACCTGGCGCTTGAGCTCGTCGGGCGTGCCCTCCGCGATGACCTTCCCGGCCTCCATCACGGCGACCCGGCCGGCCAGCTGGTCGGCCTCGTCGAGGTACTGCGTCGTCAGCAGCACGGTCGTCCCGTCGGCCGCGAGGGACCGGACCGCGTCCCACACCTCCGTTCGGTTGCGGGGGTCGAGGCCGGTGGTCGGCTCGTCGAGGAACAGCACCTCCGGCCGCAGCAGGAGGGTGACCGCGAGGTCGAGCCGGCGACGCATACCTCCCGAGTAGTGCTTCACCTGCTTGTCGGCCGCCTCCGTGAGGCCGAACCGCTCGAGCAGCTCGTCGGCCCGCCGCTGGGCCTCGCGGCGTGGCATCCGGTTCAGCCGGGCGAAGAGCACGAGGTTCTGCCGCCCCCCGAGGATCTCGTCCACCGCCGGCGTCTGACCGCTGAGGCCGATCCGACGGCGCACCTCGTGCGGCTGGGTCGCCGGGTCGCGACCGGCCACCTGGGCGTCGCCCGCGTCGTAGCGCAACAGGGTGGCGAACGCGCGCACCGCGGTCGTCTTCCCCGCTCCGTTCGGGCCGAGCAGCCCGAACACCGTCCCTCGCTCCACCTCCAGGTCGAACCCGTCCAGAGCCGCCTGCTCGCCGTACCGCTTGACCAGGCCGTCCGCGCTGATCGTCGTCACCATCCCGCTCTCCTTCCTTCCCGAGCCTCACGCTTCGCGTGATGCTCGGGTGGCTCCCCTTACGTTGTAAAGTGAAGAAGGGGGGACAATACTTTATTCCGTATAGAGAGGCAACCCATGGTCACCTACGCCGGCCAGGGCGACCCGCGCCGCACCATGGAGCTGCTCTGGGGAGTCCCCACCGCGGCCGAGGCCACCCCCCGGGGACCCAAGCCCGGCATCACGGTGGCTGACATCGTGGGCGCCGCTACCGACATCGCCGACACGGAGGGCTTCGACGCCGTCTCGATGCGGTCGGTGGGCGAGCGGCTCGGCCGCACCGCCATGGCCCTGTACACCTACGTCCCCAGCAAGGCCGAGCTCGTCGACCTCATGCTCGACCGCGCGCTGCGCGAGCTCGACATCACCTACGACGTCGCGGACGGCTGGCGAGCGGCCGCCCGTCGCTGGGCCCTCGACCTCTGGGACTTCTACCTGCGCCACCCCTGGGTGCACCAGATCTCGTCGGCGCGTCCGGTCCTCGGTCCGGGCAGCTACCTCACCATGGAGCGTCCCGCGGAGCTCTTCGCGTCGACCGACCTGAACGCCGCGGACGTGATGAAGATCGTCGGCACCGTCTCGGGGTTCGTCGCCGGCATGACCCGGCAGATCGCCGAGCTGCGGGAGGCGACGCGCGCGGTGGGCCAGACCGAGATGGACTGGTGGACCACGCAGTCGGAGCTTGTCGCGGAGCTGGTGCCCGACGTCGACGCCCGCTTTCCGCGACTCGCTGCGGCGAACGCCGAAGGGGCGTTCGACTTCGAGCACGAACCGGAGCAGTACCTCGAGCAGGAGGCGCGCAACGGCTTCGAGTTCGGCCTCGAGCGGCTGCTCGACGGGATCGAGGCGTACCTCAGCCGGGGGTGACGGGGGTCAGCTCGAACACCGGGTGGTGGTGCGCCTCGTGGACGAACGCCTCCACCGGTGCCCCCTTCGGCACGTCGAAGTACGAGTGGACCGCCGAGACCGCCTGCCAGTAGTCCTTGAGCACCGGACCGGCCTCGAGCGACGTCACCTCGCGGACCGCATACTCGGCGTCGGTCTTCTCGCCGTCGACCTTGCCGCTGATCCGGACCGTGCCCGCCGCGCGCGCGTTGTGGACCCAGCCCACCGGTCCGTAGGGCGCGACGAGGAAGACGTGCCCGCTGCGGTAGATCAACGTGACGGGGGTGCGGCGCTCCTCGCCGGTCCTGCGGCCGACCGTGGTGAGCATGACGGTCCGTGGGACGAGGTTCCAGGAGACCAGGCGGTCCATGAGCACGTTGCCGATCCGCCGGCCCCTCGTCAGCTCGAGACGCTTGGCCGGCCAGGGGGACGTGCTTCGCTCGCCCACGTCCGCAGCGTAGCCTCTCGACCGGCGTCGACCTCCTCCGACGGCACCGCCCGCGCCGGCCGCCCGACGATCGCGCGGATCAGGTCCGGATCCAGCTTGGGAGTGCGGTCGGCGGCGAGCAGGCCGTTGCGCTCCTGCTCGGTGTCGGTGAGCTGGGTGTAGCAGAATCCGGCGAGCTCCGGGTTGTCCAGCAGGGCGTCGACCAGCCCGGCGAACCGCTCGAGGTACTCCTCGGCGGACTGGACCGTGGCGTACCCGAACCACTCCTCGCCCTCCTCGGGCGCCAGGCTGAGGCCGCCGAACTCGGTGAGGACCACCGGCCGGCCGCGGTCGCGCTCGCCCTCGAGGAGCACCCTTCGTCCGCCCGGGCTCTGGTCGCCGACGGCGCGGTCGATGGCCTCGGCGTCGCGGTACCGCTCGGCCAGCAGCTCGCCCCGCGCGGCGTAGTCATGGACGCCGAGGATGTCGCTGCGGGTGTGCTCCCAGCCGTCGTTCGAGATGACCGGCCGGGTCGGGTCGAGTGCCTTGGTCAGGTGGTAGAGCGCGGTGGCGTAGTCGCGCTGGGCTGCGTCCTGGGCGATCGTCGGCACACCCCAGCTCTCGTTGAGCGGTACCCAGGTCACGATGCACGGGTGGCTGCGGTCTCGACGGACCGCCTCGGTCCACTCCTGGACGACGCGCTGCACGGCGGTGGGACTGAACGCGTACGCGCTGGGCATCTCCGCCCAGACGAGCAGGCCGAGCCGGTCGCACCACGCGAGGAAGCGGGGGTCCTCGATCTTCTGGTGGATGCGGATCCCGTTGAACCCCAACGACTTCACCGCCTCCACCTCGGCGCGCAGCGCGTCGTCGTCGGGCGCGGCGAGATGCGACTGTGGCCAGTAGCCTTGCTCGAGGACGAGCCGCAGGTAGTAGGGGAGGCCGTTGAGGAGGAACCGGCCGTCACCGACACCCACGCTGCGGTACCCGACGTACGACAGGGCCTCGTCGAGCACGGTTCCGTCCGGGGCCACGAGTGCGACGTGGGCCTCGATGAGGTTCGGCCGCTCCGGGGTCCAGAGCAGGTCGGCCGGCTCCTGGCCGTGGTGCGCTTCGGGGACGTCGAGGATGACTACCGGGTGCGGGGTGCCCACGCGGACCGAGGCCTCGGCGAGAACCCGGTCGGGCCGGGTGAGGCGGACCTCGAGCCGGGCGCCCTCCACCGGCATACCGCTCAGCTCCGCCTCGAGGGTCACCCGTCCGCGGACCAGGTCGGGGGTCCAGTCGAGGTGGGTCAGGTGCCGGTCGCTGACCACTTCCCACCACACCGGCTGCCAGATACCGGTCGTGCGGTGGTACCAGATGTCGTGCGGCGTGGGTCGCCAGTCCTGCTTGCCGCGCGGCTGGGCCGGGTCGTCGACCGGGTCCTCGGCGCGCACCACGACGACCTGGTCGCCGCCCTCGTCGAGCGCGTCGGTGATGTCCGCATGGAACGGCGTGTGCCCACCCTCGTGCCGGGCGACCAGCTGCCCGTTAACCCACACGTCGGCCCGGTAGTCGACGCCTCCGAAGTGCAGCAGCACCCGCCGGTCCGCGCCGACCGCGGCGATGCGGACGACCCGGCGGTACCAGATGACCGGGTGCACGGCTGGGTCGTGGATCCCGGACAGCTCGGACTCCGGCGGGTACGGCACCTGGATCGTCGCGTCGAACGGCCCGTCGCCCCGCGACCAAGCGCGGCGGCGGCCGATGTCCTCGTCGTCATGGGCGAACCCCCAGGGACCCCGGAGGTCCTGCCACTGCGCCCGCCGCAGCTGCGGTCGCGGGTATGCGGCCGGCGGCGAGGTGCGATCGGGCACCGGGTGACCTCCTCCGGTCGTGGTCGGACAACGATAGACTCGGACCATGACCACCACCGGTTCGACCGTGACGCTCGTATGCGCGTCGCGCGCGAGCTGGTGGCTGCCCTGACCGGGGCGGAACCCAGCACGACCACACCACAGCCGCCCTCGCCGGGCGGCTTTCGTGTGTGTACGGCCCTGCCCGGCCGAGGACGTAGGACGACAAGGAGCACCGACATGACCACGCCCGTCACGACGTCCGCGTCCCCGGACGCCACCCTCGAGGTGGCCGCCCGCCGCAAGCGGATGCTCACCGGTGACCGGCCCACCGGGAAGCTGCACCTCGGTCACTTCGTCGGCAGCGTCGAGAACCGGATCCGGCTGCAGGAGGAGTACGAGGCGTTCTTCATCATCGCCGACCTGCACATGCTCACGACGAAGAACGCCCGTGCCGACATCGACCAGGTCAGCACCAACGCCCGCGACATGGTCCTGGACCAGCTGTCGGCGGGCATCGACCCCGACAAGGCGACCTTCTACCTCCAGTCGGCCATCCCCGAGGTGAGCGAGCTCAACACGCTGTTCCAGAACCTCGTCACCGTGCCGCGGCTCGAACGGGTGCCCAGTCTCAAGGACATGGCCCGCGCCGCCGGGAAGGACGAGATGCCCTACGGCCTGCTCGGCTACCCGGTTCTCCAGGCCGCCGACATCCTCTGCGTCAAGGGTGACGTGGTCCCGGTCGGCAAGGACAACCACGCCCACGTCGAGGTCACTCGCGAGATCGCGCGCCGGTTCAACAACCTCTACGGGGAGGTCTTCCCCATCCCCGAGCTCGTGGTCAGCGAGATCACCACCCTGGTCGGCACCGACGGCCAGGCCAAGATGAGCAAGTCGCTCGGCAACACGATCCTGCTGTCCGACGACGCCGAGACGGTGCGACGCAAGGTCCGCGGCATGTACACCGACCCCAACCGGGTGCGTGCCGACATCCCGGGCACCGTCGAGGGCAACCCGGTCTTCCTCTACCACGACGCGTTCAACACCGACCGCGACGAGGTGGCCGACCTCGAGGAGCGGTACCGCGCCGGTCGCGTCGGTGACGTGGAGGTCAAGGAGAAGCTCGCGGTCGCGGTCAACGCGTTCCTCGAGCCGATGCGCGAGCGCCGGGCCACCTACGAGAGCCGGCCCGGATACGTCGACGAGATCATCGTCGACGGGACCGAGCGGACCCGGGTCGAGGTCAAGGCGGTCGTCGCCGAGGTCAAGAAGGCGATGGGCATCACCGGCACCTACAACCAGCTGCGCCGCAAGGCCGAGCAGGCCCGGAAACGCCGCGGCGAGTAGCGGCCTCAGTCGCCGTCGGCCGGCTCCGACGCGTACTCGCGCTCCTCCCTGCGGTCCTTGCGGACCTCGTAGACCTTCCACCCGACGGCGACGACGATGACGACGCCGACCACCCCGAACGCGAGGCCCCGCCCCACCTTCTCCTCGACGGCCTTGTACGAGGTGCCCGCCACGTGTCCGATGGTGACGAACAGGGTGCCCCAGATGATGCCGCCGAGGGCGTTCCAGAGCAGGAAGGTCCGGTAGGGCATGCCCGCGGCGCCGGCGAGCGCCGGCATCATCGCGCGGAAGAAGGCGGTGAACCGCCCGAGGAAGACCGCACTCCCGCCGCGGCGCTGCAGGAAGTCCTCGGCGCGGGCCAGCCTGTGGCGGTGCTTTCCGAGAATGCGGCCGTCGAGGATGCGGGGCCCGAAGACGTGCTTGCCGACCTCGTAGCCGACCGAGTCGCCGAGGATGGCCGCCGTGACGACCACCACGATCGAGAGCGCGAAGCTGGTGGTGCCCAGGCTGGACGCCACGCCCGCGAGCACCGCCGCGGTCTCGCCCGGGATGACGAAGCCGACGAAGATGGCGTCTTCGGCGAACACCAGGGCGAACACCACGAGGTAGACCAGCGCGGGCGACAGTCCGAGCAGCGTCTCGAAGAACCCGTCGAGAACTCCGCTCACGCCGGCGGTTCAGCCGGCGGTTCAGCCAACGGTTCAGCCGACGGTTCAGGCATGGTCAGGGTCGTCTGGGGGTGCGCTGTCGTCCTCGACGACGGCCGACTCGACGGACGCCTCTTCGTCGTCGTCTCGCCTCTCGACCGTTCCCTCGCGGTCGGACGGTGCGCCGTCCTCGACCTTGGTGACGTCACCCTCCGACGGACCGGTCATGCCGTCGTAGGCGTCGTCGTCCGGATGGATCGCGTTGGGCATCGTGTGCATGAGCTGGTCCTCGGCGTCATGAGCCTCGTGGATCTTCGCCGCGACCTCGCTCAGGTCGGGTACCTCGTGTTCCGCCATGGCCGCCTCCGTCGTCGTCGTCCGATGCCCCATCCGGCGTCGGGACCTACTCTGCCGCGCCGGGGTGAGGTGAGCCAGCGCATCGTCGCGGGCCGCGCTAGCGTTTGCCCGGCAGACCGCCCGCAGAAAGGATCGTGCCATGCCCGGTTGGTTGTGGGTCGTTCTCGCCATCGTGCTCGGGCTGGTGATCTTCCTGCTCCTGCGCACGCGGGGGGGTTCCGGTCGTCATCGGGCTCCGGCGGTCGAGTACATCCCGCCGGCGGTCGAGGCCGCGGACGACGTCGATGCTGAGGCTGACGAGCAGCGCCGACGACCGACGACGACGACACGACGACCACGACGAGCCACGACGACCACGACGACCACGACGAGCACGACGACCACGACGAGCACGAGGAGCCCACCCCCGAGCCCGCGCCCGTCGCGGCGGCACCGCCGCGGGCCTCCGACGTGACCGACGACGAGGCACCGACGCCCGAGGACGAGGAGCGGGAAGAGGAGCGGGAGGAGCAGCGGGAGGAGCAGGCGGAGGACGCCGAGATCCGCCACGACGAGGGCTACGTCGAGACCCTCGGGAACGAGCAGACCGACGATCCCGACGAGTCCACAGACGAGGAGCCGACCTCGGCACCCCGGGCCGAGTCGATCCCGGCCGGCGAGGTCCGCGAGTCCGAGTACGGCGCCGGATCGGCGGTACCCGGGCGCAGGGGGGCCGGGCCCGAGGGGTGGAAGGTCAAGGGCAACGCCGACTCGCTGCTCTTCTACACCGAGGACTCGCCGACCTACAGCCGCTCGGCCGCCGACGTGTGGTTCGAGACGGAGGAGGCCGCGACGTCCGCCGGTTTCACCCGATGGGACGCCCATCACCGCTGAGCCCACCGCACGCTCCCGACGGGCCGGCGGCCGGACCGTCGAGCTCGACGTCCGCAGCAACTCCCTCAACCTGATCCGGCTCGGGCTGGCGCTCCTGGTTCTCGTGGCGCACGGCTACTACCTGTCCGGGGTCGGGACCGGCCCGTCGTTCCAGGGCGAGAACCTCGGTGGCTGGGCGGTGTTCGGGTTCTTCACCATCAGTGGGTACCTCATCACGGCGAGCCGGTTCGCCAACCCGCTCGGCCGCTATCTCGTCCTGCGCGTCGCCCGGATCTACCCGGCGTTCGTCGTCTGCCTGGTGGTCACCGCCGGCGTCTTCGCGCCGGTCGCCTGGGCCGCGGAAGGGCGCGACTGGAGCGGGTTCCTCGCGACGCCGACCACGCCACCGGCATACGTCCTGGAGAACCTCGCGCTGCGGATCAACGCCTACGACGTCGCGGGCACGCCGTCCGCGGTCCCGTACCCCGGGGCCTGGAACGGGTCACTGTGGACGCTGTACTTCGAGTTCCTCTGCTACCTGCTGATCGGGCTGCTGGTCTGCCTTCCCGTGGTGCGGCGGCATCGATGGCTCATCGGCGTCGCCTTCGTGGCCTCCGTGGTCGCGTGGGCGAGCGTCGGCGTCTGGGGAGCCGACGCCTACCCCGACGTCGTGCTGCTGGCCCGGCTGCTGCCGGCGTTCCTGGGCGGCGCCGTCGTCTGGGCGTTGCTGGGGCGCGTCCCGCTGCGCACGGCGACAGCCATGGCCGCGCTCGCTGCGGCCGCCCTGCTCGTGCTGACCGTCGACCACTGGGGCGCGCAGGCAGCGTCCCCGCTCATCGCCTACGTCCTGTTGTGGCTGTCGACGGTGCTCCGGTCGCCGGTCGTGGCTCGCCGGCACGACATCTCCTACGGCGTCTACATCTACGCCTTCCCGGTGCAGCAGCTGCTCGTGTATGCCGGTGTGCACCACCTCGGGTTGGTCGCCTACGACGCGCTGGCGGCGCTCGTCACGGCGGCGGTCGCCGTCGTCAGCTGGCGGCTGGTCGAACGTCCGTCGCTGCGCTGGGCGCGGCACCGGTTCCGTTCTCCGGCAACGGGTTCAGGTTCGGGTGGTCGCGTGGTGCAGCAGCTGCCGAGCGGCGTCCCACCGCCCGCGCGCGGCGACACCGGGGAGCAGGCTGAGGGCGTGCGCCCGTGAGGTGAGCCGCGCGCGGGCCGCCCGTTCCGCGCGGCGCCAGCCGAGTGACCGCATCTGGTCGACAGCCATCGCGTAGTAGGCCCGCTCGTCGGCGAACCGGGTCCCGTCGACCAGGGTCGTCGACGAGGCGCTGCCCGCGTGCCGCCGGTAGAGGAAGCACACCGTGGGGTCGATGACGAGGGTCCCGCCGTGCGCGACGAGGTCGAGCTCGAGCGCGAAGTCCTGGATGATGGGCAGCTCGACCTGGAACCCGATGTCCTGGACGGCGCTGCGCCGGAAGGAGATCGACGGCCAGTAGAGCCAGTTCCCGTGCAGCAGCGAGGTGGCCAACGCCTCACCCGACAAAACGGAGCGGCCGTCGCCGCGAGGTCGGAGGAGTCGTTGCTTGACGGTGTCGGCCAGACCCGCGGACGGCGTCCCGGTCTCGTCGACCACGCGAACTCCGGGCTGCACCATGACCGCCTCGGGGACGGCCGCGAAGGCGTCGAGGACCACGCCGACGTAGTCCGGGAGCAGGACGTCGTCACAGCCGAGGAAGACGACGTGCTCCTGCGTCGCCCGGGCCAGGCACTCGCGGTAGTTCGCCGTGATCCCGACGTTGGCCTCGTGGCGCACGACGCTCACGCGCGGGTCGTCGAGCCCGGCCAGCCAGTCGGTGATCCGGCGGTCCGGGTAGGCGTCGTCGACGACGAGCAGCCGCCAGTCGTCCCGCTCCTGGGCGAAGACGCTCTCGACGGTCTCGCGCATGAGATCGGGGTCGCCCCAGTACGGCACGAGGATGTCGAGCGCCACGGCCGACAGGCTATGTGACGCGGCGGCGGGCCGCCGAATGTCGGTCAGCGGGTGGCGCCGGTGACCAGCCAGCTCTCGGCCCGGAACCGCCACCACAGGCCGACCCCGCGCATTGCCATGAACCCGCCGCCGAACCAGAGCCACAGTCCGGCGAGCGGCTGGCCGAACCCGCCCGGCAGGACGGCGCCCCCGGCGCTGGCCCACAAGGTCAGCGGCACCCAGACCACGCCCGCGCCCACCATCGCGACGGCCAGCCAGACGGTGTCGCCGGCGCCCATGAGCACCCCGTCGACGACGAACACGAACCCGGCCAGCCACTGCACCACCGCGACGACCACGAACGCCCAGGCCGCCGCCGATACGACGGCGGGATCCGGGCTGAACAGCCGACCGATGAACGGCGCCAGCGGAAGGAGCACGACGCCCGTCACGACGCCCGCGCCGACACCCCACCGCGCCATGGTCCGGGCGGCCGTGCCGGCCTGTTCCACGTCCCCCGCGCCGAGCGCCTTGCCGGTGATGGCCTGGGCCGCGATGGCCAGGGCGTCCAGCGCGAACGCCAGTCCGTTCCACACGATGGCCACGATCTGGTGGGCCGCCAGCACGGTGTCGCCGTAGCGCGCGGCGACCACCGTCGTGGCGATGATGGTGCCGCGCAGGGCGAGCGTCCGCACAAGCAGGGGAACGCCCCCGCGGGCCGCGTAGAGGATCCCCGCCGTATGCGGCGCCAGCGGCGCTCGGAGCCGGATCGCCTTGCGCAGCACGGTGACGACCAGAGCGACGGCCATCCCGGTCTGCGCGAGGACGGTGCCGATGGCCGACCCGGCGATCCCCAGGCCCAGCCCGTAGACCAGCCCGAGGTTGAGGACGATGTTGGCGCCGAAACCGACCACCGCGACCACGAGCGGGGTCCTGGTGTCCTGCAGCCCTCGCAGCAGCCCGGTCGCACCGAGGACCAGGAGCATTCCCGGTATGCCGATGGCCGAGATCCGCAGGTAGATGGTCGCCTGCTCCTGTACGCCGGGCGAGCCGCCGATCGCCGCGCACAGCCAGGGCGCCGCGACGGCCATCCCCACGCCGGCCACGGCGCCCAGCGCCACCGAGAGCCAGAGTCCGTCCACCCCGGCGGCTACCGCCCCGGTCTCGTCACCGGATCCGAGCCGCCGCGCCACGACACTCGTCGTGCCATAGGCGAGGAAGACGAACACGCCGGTCGCCGTCAGCAGGATCGACGAGGCGACGCCGAGGGCGGCCAGCGCCTCGGTGCCGAGGTGACCCACGATCGCCGAGTCGGCGAGCAGGAACAGCGGCTCGGCGACCAGCGCGAGGAAGGCGGGGATCGCGAGCCGCAGGATCTCTCGTCTCATCGCCGCCCCACTCGCGCGAGCCTAGCCAGGGGCGCCGACCCGACCGGCGCCCCTCACGATCCGAGCGTCAGCAGTCCCCAGTACCGCCGGTAGCCGCCGTCGCCGGTGGTGTGGTCCGCCACGTAGCGGTTGTTGCTGACCCGCGACCGGATCCCGGTCGGGCTGCCGGCGGTGGGATCCGCGTCGTCGGCGATGAGGTTCGCGCCGAACTGGGCACCCGCGTACATCGTGGTGAGGCCGCCGCTCTCGGGGAGCTGGATGACCGCCCACGGGACCGCCGCCTCCACGGTGTACCCCGCCGAGGTCGTCACCACGGCCGCATTGACCGAGGGCGCGGCCCGGCCGGCGTCGACGTCGAAGGTCCGCCCCGACCCGACGGTGACGGCCGCGACCGCCCCGCCGCCGCTGGGTCCGACCGACAGTGACACATCGCCTGGACTGAGGTTGCTGCCGTCGGCGTTGGCCCCCGCCGAGCCGAACTGGAGGGTCACCGCGTCACCCTGGAACAGCCGAGCCGGGTTGTCCGCGTTCGACGTGGTCACCTCTGGATCGACGACCTGCACGAGCAGGTACAGGTTGTCGGCGTCCCAGCCGAGCGACCAGAGACCCTTGACGGTGGCGGTGTTCCCGGCGACGAGCTGGTCGGCGACGACCGGTGCGGTGGCCGGCCAGTCGTCGGCGCGCCCGTCGATGGTCGGTGCGGCACCCAGTCGTCGGGCCGCGAACTGGGGCCCCTCCACCGGACGGTAGGTCACCGAGGCGGTTGCCACAGCGGGTGGTGCCGCGCCGGCCGGGGAGGTCGATGACGCCGTGGCGGCGGCTGATGGGCTGGCGGCAGGGGGTCCCGCCTCGGGCGACCCGCCCGATCCGGCCCGGGTCACCGCGAGGACCACGACCGCGACGAGGATCGCGGCGGCGGCCGCGGCGATCCCCAGGACTCGGCCCCGGCCCGGCCGAGGTGAGGCGGGTAGGGGTGGCGCAGGCGTGGTGGGCGGGGGGTCCGGCAGTGCGGCCGCCACCGGTATGGGGGTCGCGTCGGGAAGGGATGCCACGCCCTGGAACACCTGGCCGTCCGGGGCGTTGAGGTAGAGCACCGGCGTGGCCCACTCCGCGGCGTACCCGGCCAGGAGGCCCTTACGCGCGCTCGTGACCGCCTGGTCGACGGGCATACCGTCGGCCAGCGCCGCATAGAACTCCCCGGTGAAGGCGGTGGCCGCTCCGTCACTGATCGGGAACTGCATGGCGACGACCGCGGTGCAGTCCTGCTGGACGAGCCGCTGCGCCATCCCGCTGAACGGGTCGGCCGCCCCGAGCCGTCCGGACTGGCAGGCGTTGAGGAAGACCAGTCGCAGCGGGTCGTGGTCGTGGAGGTGCGGGCCGAGAACCCCGGGCGGGACGGCGACGCTGCGGCCGTACTGGTCGCAGAAGTAGAGGACCCCCTCCTGCTGAGCGTCGTCGTAGTCGCCGTGCCCGACGACGTGCAGGACGTGGACCTCGTGGGAACGGAGCCACGCCGCGAGGTCGGTCGTGGTCGGTGACGGCAGGCGGTCCAGCCGCACGGCGCCGGCGGCCACCCGCGTCGCGAGCATGTCCTGCATCCGCCGCCACTCGGCCTCGACGTCGAGCTCGGGCAGATCCGTCGGTGACGAGAGCACGACGAGGATCCGCAGCGGTCCGTCGACGGTCAGCGGCCGCGGCGGCTGGGCCACCTCGAGGTACCGAACCAACGGCGTGCGTTCGGACTGGGCGGGGTACGAGCTGGTGCGCCGGTCGTAGAGCAGCTCCCAGGGCAGCCCGGCGATCGCCGGGGCGTCGGTGAGCTGGAGGCGCAGCCGTAGGCCCTCGCCGGCGTCGCGGGTGGCGTCCTGGCTACGGGTCCACGCGAGCAGGACCTCCTCGCCGAAAACGGCGTCGAACAGGGTGCCACCCAGCTCGACCGCCGCCCTGGGCCGCGGATCGGCCGCGGCCCGACGCATCTGCGAGCGCCCCGGGTCGAGCTTGAGGAGCAGGTTCTCCAGCGTGGTCGCGTCGAACGGCATCGCGAACGTGGCACTCGCTCCGGCTCCGACCGGGCCGGCCGCGACGCGCGACCGGTAGGTGCCGTCCCCGGTCGCCTCGACGAGCAGGTCGAAGTTCTCGTACCGCCGCGACGCCACGGGCTGCCCGCGTCAGCCCTGCAGGGTGAGCGTGCCCCAGCTGCTGCGGAACTGGGCGTCGTTGCCCTTCCGCGCCGGGTTGTTGCTCACCATGGCGTTGAGCTCGCCCGCGCGGGCGCCGCTCGGCACGGAGTCGCTGACGTTGAGGTTCATGCCGTACTCGTTGGCGGAGGCGATGTCCTCGGCGCCCAGCGACGCCCAGGGGATCGCACCCTCGATGATGTAGCCCTCGCTGGTCTTCCGGGCGACCGCCTGGAGGCCCTGGATCGACTTCGGGCCGGGAGCGAACACGGAGCCCTTCGGCACGTTGATGCCGCTGACGACCGAACCGTCGTCGAGGTTCCCGAGCCCGATGAGCACATGCTTGTCGCCCTGTTCGAGACTCGCGTTGTCGTTCTGGGGGACCGCCACCCCGAACTCGAAGCTCACACCGTCGCCCTTGAACAGCTGCGACGGGTCGCCGGCTCCGGCGGCCACCGGCTCCGGGTCCTTGACCCCGACGACGAAGTACAGGTTCTGGGTGTCCCAGCCCAGTGCCCAGGTGCCGGCGAGTCCCGACTCGTTGCCGAAGACGAGATCGGTGCTGTCAAACGTGGCCGCGGACTGGGGCCACTCCGTCGGGTCGCCGTCGATGTTGGGCGGCGTGGTCAGGTGCGCGGCGGTGATCTTCGGTCCGGACAGGGTGCTCGCCGACTGGCCGTTGTTGTTGGTGGGGTCGACCTTCGTCGGCAGGGTCGAGCCGTACCAGGCCAGCCCGCCGAAGACGACGGCCACGACGGCGAGCACGATCGTGATGATCAGCCCCCACCGCCGCTTCGGGGTGGGTGGGTTGACGTAGTGCGGGGGTGCCTGGGCCGTCCCGCCCCCTTGCGGACGCTGGTAGTTCGGCGCCGGCGGCTGGTAGTTCGGTTGCGGTGGCGGGTATGCGGGCCCGCCCACCGGAGCCGTCTGCGGTGTCGGCTGCGGTGTCGGCTGCGGTGTCGGCTGCGGTGTCGGCACCGTGGTCGGTGCCGTCGTCGGGATGGGTCGCGTCGGTGTCGGTGTCGGTGTCGGTGTCGGTGTCGGTGTCGGTGTCGCGATGGTGGCGGCCGTCGCCGCTGCCGCCCCGCGCAGCGGTGCCTTCGCCGGAACGGCTTCCTGCTGGGTCACGACGGGCTTCAGCTCTGGGGGCTCGACACCGAGCGGCGGCGGGAGGGGCGGCTCGGCGGCGAGCTCCGCGGCGGACTTGCGGGTGGTCTCCGTCGTCTGGGCGTCGGTCGCCAACGCCTCCTGGGCCCGCTTCTCGTCCTCGGGCTCGACCACGGGCGCCGGCGTGGGCACCGCCGTCACGGTGGGCTGGGCGACGATGTGGTCGAACACGCGGCCGTCCGGCGCGCGAAGGAACAGCACCGGGGTCGCCCACTCCGCCGCATACTCCGCGATGAGCGCCTTGCGTGCGCTCGTCGCGGCCTGGTCGACCGGGAACCCGTCGGCCAGCGCACCGTAGAACTCGCCGGTGAACGTCGTCGCCGCGCCGTCGGAGATGGGGAACTGCATCGCGACGACCGCGGTGCAGTCCTGCTGGACCAGGCCCTGCGCCATCCCGCTGAACGGGTCGGTCGTGTCCACCCGCGCGGACTGGCAGGCGTTGAGCAGCACCAGCCGCAGCGGGTCGTGGTCACGCAGGTAGGGGCCGAGCACCGTCGGGCTGACCTTCGTGCTGCGCCCGTAGCGGTCCTGGAAGTAGACGACACCGTCCTGGATCCGGTCGTCGTAGTCACCGTGTCCGATGAAGTGCAGGATGTGGACGTCGTTCTGCCGCAACCATGCCGACAGCGCCTGGATCGTCGGGGCCGGCAGCCGGTCGATCTTCACGGTGCCCTCGTCGACCTTGGTGGCGAGCGCGTCCTGAACCCGTCGCCACTCGGCCTCGACGTCGAGCTCGGGCAGGTCGGTGGGCGAGGAGATGACGACGAGGATGCGCAGCGCGCCGTCCACGGCCAGCGGCCGCGGCGGCTGGGGTACCTCGAGGTAGCGGACGACGGGGGTGCGCTCCGACTGCGCGATGAACGTGTTGCCCCGACGGTCGTAGAGCAGCTCCCAGGGCAGGCCCGCGATCGACGGTGCGTCCGTGAGCCGGAGTCGTAGCCGCAGGCCGTCGCCGTGTTCGCGGGCGTAGTCCTGGGACCGCTGCCAGGTCAGCATGATGTCCTCGGAGAAGACGCTCTCGAACAGCGGACCGCCGAGGTCCATCGAGGCCTGGCTCTGCGGGTCGGAGCCCGCTCGCCGGGTGCCGCTGCGACCGGGGTCGAGCTTGAGCAGCAGGTTCTCCAGCTGGGTCGCGTCGAACGGGAGGGTGAACCGGCCGCTGGGGCTCTCGCCGAGCGGGCTCGTCGTCACTCGGGCGCGGAACGCATCGCCCTCCGCCGCTTCGAGCAGGAGGTCGAAGTTCTGATAGGTCCTGGAGGCCATAGCCGGCCCTTTCGCACGGTCCCGTTTACCCCTTGGTGGAGGTGCGAGGTGGCGCGATGATACCGCTGTGACCGTACCGGTTTCCGGTCATTCGTCCCGTTGTCGACCACCCAGGGCCCTTCCGCCACGTCCGTCGCATACCGGAAACTGGAGGCATCGAGGATGCCCCGGCGGTTGCGGGGTATCTGCCCTTCGCTCGACGACTCCGTGAGGATCGTGGGACGCATGCCCGGAGTGGACGCGTGGTGCGCGCTGGCCGACCAGGTCGTCGCGGTGAACGACACCGCGATCCTGGACCGCGCCCGGACGGTGCTGGTCAACCTCGGGATGACCGACGACGAGCGGGCCGAGCTCGCCGCGACCATCCGCGGCCGGGAGGATCCGGCCGGTCTGCTGCTCGCCCAGGTCGCCGCGGACGCGCATACGGACGCCTCCGACGACGACGACCCGACGGCTGGCTCCGCGACCCCCGACCAGATGGACGCCGCGCTCGCGCTGTCGGCGCAGCTCCTGGCCGGGCCGGCCGCCACGATGGCCGCCCGCCTCGGGCAGGCGGCTCGGGACGTCCTGGCGCACCTGCCCGCCGACGCCGCCGGCTCGCTGGTCAGCGGCCTCGTCACGGCCTCGGTCTCCCTGCCCGACAGCGCGATGCGCACGGCGGCGCTCACCACGGTCGTCGACGCCACCCGCGACGTGATGATGGGCCGGTTGCCGGTCGCGAGCGTCGTCACCGAGACGGTCCGGGCGAACCCGTCCGACCGTGACGGCGAGCTGGTCGCCATGCTGCTGGCGCGCGCCTCGTCGTCACGCCTGCTCTCCGGCGCCCTCGACGCGCTCCGTGGCGGCGCCGACCCGCGCGGGGTCCTCGAACTACTCGAGAGGGTCGCCACCCTGCGCGACAGCGAGCCGGTCGGGGAGCCCGTCAGGGAGCCGGTCGGGGAGCCGGTCGGGGCGGACGCCGAGATCGGTCTCGGCGGTCGCCCCCAGCCGTCGGGGACGGTCTGGCGCGGGACGGGTCATCGTGAGATCGCCGTGAAGCCGACCCCGCCGACGACCTCGGAGCAGCCGCGCGGCGGGGTCCTGCGCGCCGCCTACCCGCGCATCGACATCGACGCCCACCGAGACGTCCGACCCGAGGTCGCGGTTATCGACGAGCCGTTCGACGTCATCGTGGGGCTGGGCAAGTTCCAGGACGCGGCGATCACCCAGACGGGCGCGATGCGGTTCATGGCCGGCGCCACGACCGAGGTCGAGCTGGTCCTCGTGTACGACCCGAACTCCCTTTCGGCGCAAGGGGATACGCGACCGACGGTCAGCGTCAGCGATACCGACCCCTACCCGACCGCCACCGTGTCGTTCGTGGCCCAGTACCGGCCCGACCTGCCCACCGAGCGGCGGATCGGGGTGCACTACATCGTCGGCGGCCAGGTGGTGGGGATCGCCTGGCGCAGTGTCGTCGTCGTCCCCTACGCGAAGGACGTGGCCGCTGCCGCGGCGCCGCAGTCCGGCCCGGACGCGCTGATGGACCTCGAACCGTTGCTCGGCACCGACCAACCGGACCTCATCCTGTCGATCTGCGCCTCGGACGGCGCGGCGACGGGGGAGTTCGTGTGGACGGCGTATGCGGCGTCCTCCGACGTGACGGTGCCCGACGCCCCTCGGTCCTCGACCCTCGACTCCGACCTCCAGGGGTTCGTCACCGAGATGCGGCAGACGGTCTCGCAGTCGCAGGGGCCGTTCGCGGACTACCTCTCGCTGGCCGGCAAGGCGAAGCGGATGGGGCGGGCCGTCCCGGAGGGGATCGAGGCGGTGGTGCGCGAGGTCGTCGAGGACCCGGCGCACACCAGCGCACCCACCATCCTGCTGCTGACCGAGGAGGTGACGCTGCCGTGGGAGCTCGCCGTCTTCGACCCGCCGCTGGACACCGTGTGGGGTGGTATCTCCCCGTTCCTCGGCTCCCACGCGGCGATCTCGCGCTGGCCGCTCAGCGAGAAGCGGCCGCGTCCGACCCCGAAGTCGGCCGTAGCGGTGAAGCGGGCCGCCGTCCTCACCGCGGACTACACCGGGGTCATGGGCTGGGGTGAGCTCAAGGAGGCCCAGGAGGAGGCCGACTTCGTCACCACGCTGTTCACCTCGACCGTGCCGGTGACGCCCTCACTCGGCGACGTCGTCAACCTGCTCAGCGGCAACCCGTCGGCCGACGTCCTCCATGTGGCGCTGCACGGCCAGTTCGACTCCCAGGGGGACGAGGGCGGCCTGGTGCTGCTGGCCAAGGACGCGGCCGGCCGGCTGACGACGAGGGCGCAGTTCCTCAAGCCGGACCAGGTTCTCAACGGGCGCCTCGACGACGGCCCGTTCGTCTTCCTCAACGCCTGTCAGGTCGGTTCCGACAAGCGGGTCCTCGCCGACAACGGCGGCTTCGCCTCCACCCTGCTGCAGATCGGCGCCACCGGCGTCGTGGCCCCGCTGTGGAACGTCAACGACGTCACGGCCGCCACCTGCGCCCGCGAGTTCTACGCCGCGACGTGGAGCGCCACCGACGACGGAGCCGAGGACACTCGCGTCTCGGCCGCCGAGGCAGTGCGTTCGCTGCGCGCGAAGTACACGCAGGCCGCGGCGGAAGCCGAGACGCCCGGGGTCGACGCGACGCTGATCGCCTTCCAGGTGTTCGGTCATCCGCGGCTGCGGCTCGACCGCGGCTGATCCCCACCACGAAGGAGCGCGATGGCTGAGAACCTGCGGCCCGAAGGCATTCCCGTCACCATCGGCGCCGTGCGGATCTCCACGCCCGGCCTCAGCGGCCGCGTGGAGGTGTACCAGCCCGGCACGGCCGGGATGCGCGGAGCGGAGAGCTCGACGGAGGCGTTCCGGCGGGCGCTCGACGACGCGGGCGTAGTCGAGCAGCTCACCGTCGAGATCACCGGCCAGCGCGAGCTGGACACCGCCGGTGGCAGCCGCGGCGGCGGCGGGGGCAGCGAGATCGTCGTGGAGGTCCCACCACCGGGGAGCGGCAACGGCCAGCTGCTCCTGTACGCGGCGGAGGACGGTTCGCTGTCGTGGCACCTTCCCGACGACGTGCCTCCGGACCAGGTGGTCAGTCGGGGTGGCGACCGCCGGACCTACCGGCTGCCGCGCGAGGTGACCCTCGCGGACCCGGACTCGGCCGGCGGGCAGCGTGGCATCCTCGGCGCCGTCGGCTCGAAGCTGTTCAAGATCCTCGTGTTCCCGCTCATCGACCCGATCCTCGGGAAGGTCGGCGACTACTTCGCGGCCCGCTGGGAGCAGAAGAACCGGCGCAACCTCGTCCGCTGGTTCGACCCGGGCGACTACCAGCGCGCCGACGTGGCCGCGTTCGCTGCCCCGGACTGGACACGCGTGGGTGGCGGGGCGGCGTTGCTGTTCATCCACGGCACGACCGCGCAGTCCAACACCGCGTTCGACCAGCTCCCGGCCGCCACCCTGACCGAGCTCGGACGTCGTTACGGCGGAAGGGTGTTCGCGCTGGACCACTTCACCATCTCGGTGACGCCCCACGACAACATCCGGTGGCTGGCCGAGCAGCTGACGGCCCTCGGCGGCGGGGCGCCGCTGACCCTCGACATCGTCAGCCACTCGCGCGGTGGGTTGGTGGCCCGGGTTCTCGCCGAGCGGGGGGCCGACATCGGTCTGGCCGGTCGGGTCACCGTCCGGAACCTCGTCATGGTCGCGGCGCCCAACGCCGGAACGGCGCTCGCGGACAAGGCGCACCTGTCGCAGCTGATGGACCGGGTCACCGACCTCGCCCAGTTCATCCCCGACGCCGGCGTGACCGACGTCGTGGGCCTGGTGCTGTCGATCCTCAAGCAGCTGACGGTCGGCGCCTTCGGCGGGCTGGAGGGGATCATGGCCATGGACCCGGCGGGCGAGTATCTCAAGGCGTTCAACACGACCCCGGGGTCGACGGCGACCTACCGGGCGATCGCCTCGAACTACCAGCCGGTGCGAGGCGCGTCGCTGGCCCGGATCGCCCGGAACGCGGGGACCGACTTCGTGTTCCAGAAGGCCGAGAACGACCTCGTCGTCCCGACCGACGGGGTGTTCCGGCTCGACGGTGTGGCCGGGTTCCCGATCGCCGACCCGCTGGTGTTCCCGGCGGAGGCCGGCGTCGACCACTCGTCGTACTTCACCCGTCCGGAGGTGTCGGCGAAGCTGCTGGAGTGGTTGCCGGGCTGAGGTGCCGCAGAGCCTCGCGTCGCGACAGGCCCGAGAGGTCTCCGTCGTGGGCCGCCACGAACGTCCGTACCCAGTCCGGTGCGACGCGCGCGTGGTCGCGCAACGCCCACCCGATCGCCTTGCGGATGAAGAAGTCCCGGTCGGCGAGGTTCGGCTCGATGGCGTCGCTGAGAAGCTCCTGGTCGAGCGCGCCCTTGCGGCCCACTTGGCTGATGATGGCGCTGCGGCGCACCCAGAGGTGCTCGTCGACGGCCCATTCGCGCAGCCGCAGTCCCTCGACGTCGGGTGCTCGCTCGAGCACGTCCCGCACCAGATGCGTGGCGACCTCGTCGACGACGTCCCACCAGGCGCCGGTCACGACCAGGTGCCGCCAGAGCGGCATGGTGTCGCTGTCGACCCATGGGCGGTAGGCGGGGTACCGCGCGAGGGCGATCGCCGCATACCACTCCTCCCGGTACTCGACCTCGTCCCAGAGGGTGCGGACCGTCGCCTCCCACATCGCGCGGTCGGCCATGCGGAAGCCGGGGTCGGCGAGGACCGGGCCCAGGACGGCGCCGAGCCGCGGTGCGGTGAGGCCGCGGTAGGGGAGCGCCGATTTCATGTAGCGCTGCTGGCCGGCGGCCTTCTCGGGATCGGCGTTCCGGGCGAGCTCGGCGCGGACCGTCTCGACGAGGTCGCGATGGGCGGTCTCAGGCGTAGCGCACCGCGGCTCGGGCCCGGGCCTTCTCCGCCTCGATCTCCCGGTTCTTCGGCGGCGCCGTGGTGGACAGGTGGTCCAGGAGGTGCTGGGTCACGTGGGCGATCTCCTCGACCGCCTCGTCGAAGGCGGCCTGGTTGGCCTGCGAGGGCCGGGTCGAGCCCGAGACCTTGCGCACGTACTGGAGCGCGGCCGACCGCACCTCGTCGGTGGTGGCGGGGGGCTCGAAGTTGTAGAGCTGGCGGATGTTCCGGCACATGTCTCGACTCTAGGCACGCCGCGTGGACTCACCGAAATTGTTTCGTGACTTTCTGTTGTCCACAGGGGGTGGACGACGATCCGAGCACGTCGCCCCGCACGAACGCGGCCGAACCTGGGAGAACCATGCACCGGCCCTCCCCAGGTTGTCCCCAGGGTGGTGCGGCGTGGTGCACACCGTTGTCCACACGTGGTCCACAGGATGGGTTTGAACGCCCAGCCCGTCACCCCTAGCGTGACAGAGCGCCAGCGTCGCCCAACCCGAACCACCCTGATCCGGTGGCTGTCGGCGGTCGATGGTGCCATGGGTGGACACCAGTTCGAACGGCCAGCTCGGAGAGGAACACGAGGCGCGGTGGCGACCAGGTGACCATCCAAGAGCTCTTCCCGCAGCGCACCGACGGGCCGACCGACGACCGGTTGCCTCCGCAGGACCTGCATGCCGAGCAGTCCGTCCTCGGCGGCATGCTCCTGTCCAAGGACGCCATCGCCGACTGCGTCGAGGTGCTCCGCTCGGCCGACTTCTACCGGCCGGCCCACGAGGCGATCTTCGACGCGGTCCTCGCGCTCTACGGCCGCGGCGAGCCGGCCGACGCGATCACCGTCTCCGACGAGCTCGGGAAGAGGGGCGACCTCGGCCGGGTCGGCGGGCAGGCCTACCTCCACCAGCTGATCTCCTCGGTCCCGACCGCCGCGAACGCCGGCTACTACGCGCAGATCGTGGCCGAGCGGGCGGTGCTGCGCCGGCTGGTCGAGGCCGGCACGAAGATCGTCCAGCTCGGCTACGCGCAGGGCGGCGGCGACGTCGAGGACATCGTCAACGCCGCGCAGGCCGAGGTGTACGCGGTCGTCGACAAGCGGGGTGGCGAGGACTACCACCGCCTCGGGGACATCCTCGAGATGACCGTCGACGAGATCGAGGTCGCCTCCGGCAAGTCCGGCGAGATGACCGGTGTGCCAACGGGATTCACCGACCTCGACTCGCTGACCAACGGCCTTCACCCGGGCCAGATGATCGTCCTGGCCGCTCGGCCGGCGATCGGCAAGGCGCTGGCGCTGGACACACGCCTACCAACCCCGTTCGGGTGGACGACGATGGGCGACGTCGCCGTCGGCGACCTGCTTCTCGGCGCCGACGGGCGCCCGACCCGAGTCGTCGCCACGACCGACGTCATGGTCGACCGTCCCTGCTACCGCGTGTGCTTCTCGGACGGCACCTCCCTCATCGCGGACGCTCACCATCAATGGGTAACGACCACGCGGGCCTCCCGCCGTGCCGCTGGCGAACGGCGGCCGACGTCGTTCTACTGGGGACCAGACAGTCGCGGCCGGCTGGCTGAGGCGACCAGAAGGGCGTCCACGTCATCCGATGTGCTGGTGTGTCGAAGCGAGGTCCTCGACGAGATCGGACCCGAGTTCCTGACCGTGTTCAACAGCGCGGTGAAGACGATCACCCGTCGGGGACGCGAGCCTCGCTACGCGAGCGGAGCGAAGCGCCAGTTCTTCCACTCGGAGGTTGTGTACTCCAAGCGTGACGTGCTCGAGGCCCTGACGGTTCGGACGTCGATTCCTGTCGGGTCGTGGTCGGCAGCGGACCACTCCGCGGTGAAGACGACGGAGGAGATCGCGGCGAGCGTTCGGTGCGCCGATGGACGCGCAAACCACGCGGTCGCGGTGGCTCAACCCCTTCGACTCACGCCGCGGGAGCTGCCTCTGGACCCCTACCTGCTCGGCGCCTGGTTGGGTGACGGCGACACCGCGGACGCGATGATCACGTCCGCCGACCCTCAGGTGCTGGACCGTATCCGAGCGGCCGGCTATGACGTCCGGCAGCAGGGAGACGGCATCCGGTTCCGGATCATGGTCCCGGACCTTCAGGTGCAGCCCGAGCCGCGGGCCTGCGAGGTCTGCGGCAGGTCGTCCGTCCCTGCTAGCGCGGCCGTCCGGACCTGCGGCCGGTCGTGTGGCGGGCGAATGGCGGAGAACGCCGGCCGACACGAGACTCCGACGTGTCGTCGGTGCGGCGGTCCGCATACCTCCGGGTATGGCTGGTGCCCTGCCTGCCGTGAGACCCACGGCTCCGTCAAAGCGATCCTCCGGACCATGGGTGTGCTGGGCGACAAGCACATCCCCGACACCTACCTCCGCGCGTCCGAGGCGCAGCGACGCGACCTGCTTGCGGGGCTGCTCGACACCGACGGCTTCGCCGGTCCAGCCGGCCTGGTCCAGTTCGCGGTGACCAGCCGCCGCCTGGCGATGGACGTCCTCGAGCTGGCGCGTTCTCTCGGTTACAAGCCGACCTTGACCACCAAACCCGTCAACGGGCGGTCAGCGTCGTCTTCGGTCTGCTTCATCCTCGGGTTCACGACAAGTGACAAGGTCTTCGGTCTGTCGCGCAAGGACGCCCGGCGCCCCCCGTCGGTCGGTGTCCGCAACGGCTACCGGTTCATCACCGATGTCATCGCCCTGGAGTCGGTGCCGGTGAGGTGCGTCGAGGTGGATAACGACGACCACCTCTATCTCGCCGGTGAGGGCATGATCCCCACCCACAACTCGACCCTGGGCCTCGACATCGTCCGGTCGGCGTCGATCCGGCACAACCTGGCCTCGGTGATCTTCTCGCTGGAGATGAGCAAGACCGAGATCACCATGCGGCTGCTGTCGGCCGAGGCGGGAATCCAGCTGCAGCACATGCGCAAGGGCACCATGCGCGAGGAGGACTGGACCCGGCTGGCGTCGACGATGGGCCGAGTCTCCGAGGCGCCTCTGTTCATCGACGACTCGCCCAACATGTCGCTGATGGAGATCCGCGCGAAGTGTCGGCGACTGAAGCAGCGCGACAACCTCAAGCTCGTCGTCATCGACTACCTGCAGCTGATGTCGTCCGGCAAGAAGGTCGAGTCGCGCCAGCAGGAGGTCTCCGAGTTCTCCCGAGCGCTCAAGCTCCTGGCCAAGGAGCTCGAGGTCCCGGTCGTCGCGATCTCCCAGCTCAACCGCGGTCCCGAGCAGCGCACCGACAAGAAGCCGCAGATGTCCGACCTGCGGGAGTCGGGTTGCCTGACTGCCGAGACGCGAGTTCTGCGGGCCGACACGGGTGCCGAGATGTCGATGGGCGAGCTGCTGGCCACGGGGGAGACCGAGATACCGGTCTGGTCCCTCGACGAGTCGTTGCGCTACGTCCGGCGGCACCTGACCCACGTCTTCTCCACCGGCATACGTCCGGTCTTCCGACTGACGCTCGCCTCGGGGAAGCAGGTCCGAGCCACCGAGAACCACCCCTTCCTCACGTATGCGGGGTGGCGGGCCCTGGGGGACCTCCGCACCGGTGACCGGCTAGCGGTGCCCCGGCATACTCCAGCTCCGGACGCGTTCGACCCGTGGAAGGACGATGAGGTCGTCCTTCTCGCCCACATGCTGGGCGACGGGTCGATGGTCGCCCGGCAGCCGTTGCGCTACGCGAGCATCGATGAGGAGAACCTCGCCGCCGTGACCACGGCCGCGTTGTCGTTCGGCGTGGTGGCCGTACGAGACGACTATCCCGCGGCGCGCTGCACGACCCTGCGTCTGCGGTCGCCGTTCCGGCTCACCCATGGAGTTCGCAACCCCATCGCGCAGTGGCTCGACACCCTCGACCTGTTCGGGCTGCGCAGCCACGAGAAGTTCGTCCCCGACGGGATCTTCCACGTCTCGAAGCGTCAGATCGCGCTGTTCCTCCGACACATCTGGGCCACCGACGGCTCCGTGACCGTCAACAAGACGGGCCGGGGTGGTCGCATCTACTACGCGTCCACGTCCCGTCGGCTTGTCGATGACCTCTCCCGGCTACTGCTGCGGTTCGGGATATCAACGAGGGTTCGGACCACGCACAAGAAGGGATATCGCGACGGTTACACCCTGGACATCTCGGGAGCCGACAGCCAGCGGCGGTTCCTCCAGGAGATCGGGGTGCACGGATCTCGTGGACGCGCCGCCGAACGCCTGTTGGCGATCATCCGGGAGACCAAGGCCAACACCAACGTCGACACGGTCCCGGTCGAGGTGTGGGAGACGGTCAAGACGGTGATGACCGATCGGCGCATGACTCAACGGCATTTCCAGAAGGCAGTCGGGGTCCAGTACAACGGGTCCGCGTTCTATCGACACGCCCCGTCGCGGGAGCGGCTGGGCCGCGTCGCGGAGGTGCTCGACAGTGCTGAGCTGGAGCTCTACGCCGTGAACGATGTGCTGTGGGACGAAGTCGTGTCGGTGGAAGCGGACGGAGTCGAAGAGGTCTTCGACGCGACCGTGGCCGGCGGTCACAACTTCGTGGCGAACGGGATCGCGGTCCACAACTCGATCGAGCAGGACGCGGACATGGTGATCCTGCTTCACCGCGAGGAGGCCTACGAGCGAGAGAGCCCGCGGGCGGGTGAGGCCGACCTGATCGTGGCCAAGCACCGTAACGGTCCGACCGACACGATCGTGCTGGCGTTCCAGGGCCACTACAGCCGGTTCACCAACATGGCGCCCAGCTTCTGACCAGACAGCCTTGATGTCGCTGGCCCTGATCCCTTGCGAACTGTCGAGATGCAGCGACGTTTGTCAGAACGGACGTTGACTCTCAGACCTAGCGAACGTTATGCACCTGTGGCACGTCCGCTCGGATAATGATGTAGCCCGTTGAGCGCTGGTGTCGATGTGCGGCCGTTTCGGTCGGGGGTCAGCGGGGTGGCTGGCTGAGGAAATCGTTGAGGGCTGCCGCCACGAGTTCCGGTTGGTCGAGGTGTGGGATGTGTCCGGCGTCCGGGATGACGGTGATGCGTGCGTCGGGCATTCGGGTGGCGAGTTCTCGGGCGATGTCGGGTGGGCGGAGTAGGTCGTGCTCGCCGCAGACGAAGAGTGTGGGCACCGCTAGCGCGGCCAGGGCGTCGTCGAGGCGCAGTTCCGGGCGCCATCCTCGGAGGGTGGCGACCGACTGGAGGATCGCCCGGTTGGTGTTAGCGGTTCCGGGCAGGTTGATCCCGAGTAGGGCGACGTCGAGGAGGTCCGCGGCGACGCTCTCGGGGTGCACCAGGTAGCTGCCGAAGGCCCGCCTGCGCAGCGTCTCAGTGTCGCGGAACTGGATCCTGGAGATCAGCGCGCCGATACCGGGGGTCGCCCAGAGCTGGAGGAAGAGGCCGGGTTTGGGGAACAGGCCCCCCGCTGCGCCGGACAGCACGAGTCGGCGGACCCGATCGGGGTGGGCCGCGGCGAACGCGATCGCGAAGAACCCGCCCATCGAGTTTCCGACCAGGTCGATCTGGTCGACGCCGAGCCCGTCGGTCAGCTCGTGCAGCCACCGGGCCGCGTCGGCCCGGAAATCCAGCCCGCGGTAGTCGGTCGGGTAGGACAGGCCGAAGCCGGGCCGGTCCGGGATGACGAGCGGATTCCCCAGCTTGGGGGCGAGGTCGGCCCACTCGATGGTGTTGCCGACGCCCCCGTGGACCAGAACCGTTGGGCAGGCCGACTCGCCCTCGCTGACCAGAACGTAGGTCTGTCGCCCGGAGTGGTCCGGGATTCGTCGCCCGACACCGGAGAACCCGCGGCGTCGGAACGCGGCCAGGCGGCGTTCCTCGAACTCCTGTCGCTGGTTGTCAACGCCTCGTGGGTGTGCGCCTGCGCTCGTGCGCGGTCCAGTGCCCGCCGAGGGTGGTGTGCCTTGTCCGCCTGATCCCGTGCCCATCCTGTCCTCCTGGCCGGCTATCATTTCGCCACGCTGTTACGATACTTCGTAACGTAACGAGGTATCGCTATGCTTGTCAATATGGGTCGTCCCCGGGTTCACGACGAAGAGACCGCTGAGGCACTGGTGGATGCGGCGGAGCGGATAGTGGCCGCGGACGGCCCCGACGCGCTGTCGGTGCGGCGGGTGGCCGACCAGGCGGGAACGTCGACGCGGGCGGTCTACAGCCTGTTCGAGTCCAAGGAGGGCCTGCTCGTCGCGCTGGGCAACCGCGCGTTCGAGATGCTGGGTTCCTGGGTCAACGGATATCCGCGAACGGATGACCCGGCGGCCGACTTGGTCAACTCCATCGTCGACAACTTTCGCCGGTGGGCGCTGGAGCATCCGGCGCTGTTCCGGATTGCGTTCCAGCGCACCGGAGAACTACCGCCCCTGCTCACCGAGCGGTTCCGCCCGGCGCGGTTGAAGGCACTGGCTGACCTGGTCGAGATCGTGAGTCGGGCTCTGGGTCTGGAGGGTGGCCTGACCAACCCCGAGGTCCGGGACGCAACCATCAAGATCGACGCCCTGTGCGAGGGCCTGGCGCTCCTGGAGCTGCGGGACGGACTTCCACCGGACCGCGCGGAAGAGATCTGGCGCGAGGCGTTCGTGGCGCTCATCAGCGGCATGCAGACGGCGCTAGCGCGCGCACGGAATCCGATCGCCGCCGCAACCTGACGCTGTCTAGCGGACGAGCGTGGCCGCCCGACATGACCAGAGCATCTCGACAACGGGGGAAGGGAGCGCCCGGCTCGTCCCGGCTCGTTCCGGCCCGCGGATCCACCGCGACCGTGGCCTAGCCTCGACCACTGTGGGAATCCTGGACGACAAGGTCGCGGTGGTGACGGGCGCGGCGCGCGGGATCGGACAGGCGACGCTCGAGGTGTTCCTCGAGGAGGGCGCCCGGGTCGTCGCCACCGACATCGACGGCGAGGCGTTGAACCGGACGGTGGTGGCCACCGGGCGCGGCACGGACCAGCTCGTCACGGTCGTCGGAGACGTCTCGGTGCCGGCCGATGCCGAGGCGATGATCGAGGCGGCTACGCGGACGTGGGGCCGGCTGGACTGCCTCGTGGCCAATGCCGGGGTGATCCCGCTCAGCACCATCGACCAGACGACGGTGGAGGACTGGGACCACGTCATGGCCGTCGACGGCCGCGGCATGTTCCTCACCTGCCGCGCCGCCATCCGGGTGATGGCCGAACAGGGCAGCGGAAGCATCGTGAACCTGTCGTCGATCAGCGGGCTGGCCGGCCAGGCGGGACAGGCCGCATACGGACCGGCGAAGTTCGTCGCCACGGGACTCACCAAGCATCTGGCGGTCGAGTGGGCCGGACGTGGCATCCGCGTGAACGCGGTGGCACCGGGGACGATCCGGACTGACGCGATCGAGGTGATCCTCGGCAGTGAGTCCGGGCGCCAGTACGTGACCCAGATGGAGGCGCAGCATCCGATGGGTCGCCTCGGCGATCCGCGCGAGGTGGGTCAGGCCATCGCCTTCCTTGCATCAGACCGCGCCAGCTTCATCACCGGCGAGGTTCTCGCCGTGGACGGCGGCTATCTGGCTCAGTGAGTCACGGCCGCGAGCCGGTATCACGTATTCCTTTTCGTCAGAATCTCCGCGATCCAGGCGGAGCGAGAGGACCATTCACACCGGTAGTGACCTCAAGCGGCGGTGATGCGCGCCGACCACGCACACCTTCGCGTCGCGAGCGCCGAGGGGGTCGACCTGCTGGTGTGTCCCCGGTGCGGCTACACCACGGAAGTCGCGAGTGAGACTGTGGCTCGCCGGCGCGACAGCACGTCCGGCGGGCTGTGACTCCGCGCCGAGTCAGGGCACAGTGCGCCGGAGCGGGATCATGATCTGGGTGGTCTGGATCGTCTGATGAGTGAGCAGCGCGCTGCTGAGGTACCGCTCCTCGACGGGAAGCCCGAGCACCTCGAAGCCCTGCAGCGAGGATGCCCCCTGGAACGCCGCGTGGTAGGCGGCGGCCAGGCCGGAGAACGGACCGACGTACGAGGTGGCGGCACTCCACCGCTCCGGCAAGAGCTGGTAGCCGACGTCGCGAGTGCTCTGGAACGCGCGGGTGACCTGGACTCCGACGTCGAAACGAAGGCGCGCCGCGGGCGTGATGCCGGGAGCGTCGTGGGCGATGCCGACCACACCGATCGGGTCGAGCCCGCTGCGCCCGACCCAACCCAGGACCGTCGCATACTCGTCGGGGTCGATGAGCTCGTAGGGCCCGACGCGGCGAACGAAGGCGACGTGAGCCGCTTGGAGGAGAACCGCCGAGCTTGTCGAGACGCGCGCGAGTCCGGTTGCGAGCGCGGGCGTGGCGGAGTCGTGCGTCGCGAGCGCGGGTGGCCGGCTCTGACGGCGGAACTCCGACGGCGCCGACTGGTGGTGCCGGCGAAACGCGCGGGTGAACGCCTCGTGCGACCCGAAGCCGAGGTCGAACGCGATGGTCGTCACGCTGGTGCGCTCGGTCAGGAGCCGAAGAGCTGCCCGCTCGAGCCGGAGGCGGAGGGTGTACTGCTTGACCGTCTCCCCGGTCGCCCGCCGGAACACCTCGTGGAACCGCGAGGGCGACATGCCGGTCGACGCGGCCAGCGCCGGAGTCGACAGGTCGGCGCCGAGGTCCACCTGGATGCGGAGCAACGCGGGCAGGACGTCGTGCAGCGGGGTCTCGGTCGGGGTCAGCGGGCCCCCTCCACGAGTCGCGTCAGACCGACGAGGTCCCCCCGGATCTGCCGCGTCATCCCCGCCGCGATCAACCTCGAGGGAATCCACCGGTGATCACTCATCTCCGCGGTCAGGGTGTGAGTCACGTGGCACGCAGCCCCGAGGTCGTCCAGGACGAACCGGGACAGCAGTGGCCCGTCAGGAGTCTCGATCCGGCTGGCGATGACGCGGCCATCCTCCAGCTCCACGATCTCGGCCTCCATCGTGACCGTTCGGCCACGCATGGAGACCTCCTCGACCGACCGCGCACCCAGCCGCACCTCAGCGGGCCCGACGGGCCGCGACGACACCAGGCCGGTCACCCACTGCGGTACCAAGGCCGGGTCGGTCAACCAGCGGAACACGACGGTGACCGGCCGCCGGATGCTCGTCTGGGCCTCGGCATGAATCACCCGACTCGTGCCCATGGCGTCCCTCCGCGACGAACGCCCTTTCGGCGTTCGCCAACATCCTGACGTCCCGAATGACGAGGGGCTTGATCTTTCCTCGCGCCTACACGGTGGCGAGCCTGGGTGGCAGCTCTAGGGGATGCTGCCGTCCTGAGTGTCTCCCTGGCTGCTGGTGAGGTCGGTGGCGGTGTCGGAACCGGAGCCGCCGGAGAACCGGTCAGCGCCGGTGCCGCCGGTGAGGGTGTCGTTGCCCTGCCCCCCGCCGAGCGTGTCGTTGCCGGCGCTCCCGTTGAGGACATCGTTGCCGGAGCCGCCGCAGAGCACGTCGTTGCCGTCGCCGCCGGTGAGGGTGTCGCTGCCGTTCTGCCCGAACAGCATGTCCACCCCGGTCGTGCCGGCGATGACGTCGTCGCCGACTCCGCCGGCCTTGACGGTGACCGTGACGGTGCCCGTCGTCGACCCGTCGCTGACGGTGACGGTGACGACCGCGGTGCCGGTACGTCCGGCCACGGTGGCCACGTTGAGGGTCCGGTTCGCTCCGGTGCCGGTGAAGGTGACCTGGTTGTTCGGGACCAGCGTCGTGTTCGACGAGACCGCGGTCAGGGTCAGACCGCCAGCACCGCTCTCTACGTCGGCGACGGTGAGCGGGAGGGTGCCGGACCGGTCGTCACCGCCGCAGGTCCCGGGGCTGCCGACCACCACGGTCGGGGCGTCGTTGACCGCCGTGACGGTCAACGTGACGGTCACCGTCGGTGATGACAGCGTCCCGTCGGTGGCGCGGTAGGTGAACGCGTCCGGTCCGTTGTAGTTCGCCGTCGGGGCGTACGTGAACGACCCGTTCGCGTTCAGGGCCAAGGTGCCGTGGGCCGGGCCGGTGACCAGCTGGGCGGTCAACGTCGGACCGTCGACGTCGGAGTCGTTGCCCAGCACCCCCGGCACGCCGACGGTCAACGGCGTGTCCTCCGCCGTCGAGTAGGCGTCCTTGGTCGCGGTCGGCGCGTCGTTGACCGGGGTGACCGTCAACGACACCGTCGCCGCGGCGGACGTCGCCGCCCCGTCGGAGGCGCGGTAGGTGAACGAGTCCGGACCGTTGTAGTTCGCCGCCGGGACATAGGTGAACGACCCGTCCGCGTTCAGGGTGAGTGTGCCGTGGGCCGGGCCGGTGGCCAGCTGCGCGGTCAACTGGTCACCGTCAGCGTCGGTGTCGTTACCCAGCACCCCCGAGGCGGCCACCGTCAACGCCGTGTCCTCCGCCGTCGTGTAGGCGTCGTCCGCCGCGGTGGGGGTGTCGTTGACCGCGGTGACCTTCAACGACACCGCCACCGTGTTGGAGAACGTCGTCCCGTCGAAGGCCTTGTACGTGAACGAGTCCAGCCCGTTGAAGTCCGCCGCCGGTGTGTACGTGAACGACCCGTTCCCGTTCAGAGCCAACGTGCCGTGCGCCGGCCCGGACACCAGCTCCGCGGTCAGGGCGTCGCCATCCGCATCACGGTCGTCGCGCAGCACACCCGCTGCCGCCGCCACGACCAGCGCAGTGTCCTCCGTCGTTCTGTAGTTGTCTGCGGACGCTACCGGGGCGTCGTTCGCGGAAAAGACGGTCAGCGAGACGGTCACGACGTTCGAGTACAGCTCACCGTCAACGACTTGGTAGGTGAAGGAGTCAGCCCCGCTGAAGTCCTCGTCCGGGACGTACGAGAGCGCCCCGTCGCCGCCCAGGGCGATCTCCCCGTGAGACGGGCTCGACACGACAAGAGGGGTCAACGCGTCACCGTCAACGTCCGTGTCGTTGACCAGCACCCCCGGCGCGGGCACGCTCAGCGTGGTGTCCTCCGTCGTCGAGTACGCGTCGGCCGTTGCCACCGGCGCGGTGTTCGGCGGCCGGTTATAGGTGAACGACACACTGCCGCCGCCCAGGTCGGCACCGCCGCCGACGAGATCAGCCTCGAGGTCCGGTGCGGCGTATCCGGATCCGCCCCCGCCGCCACCGTAGTCGCCCGCGCCGCCGCCTCCGCCGCGCCAGCCGCCGCCTCCGCCAGCTCCGCCGCGATACCAGATGTCGTCGGTGCCGCCGCCGTCACCGCCGTCGTGGCCGGAGCCGGGTTGACCGGCGAACCCGGGGTAGCTGCCCGGTGCTCCGGCTCCGGGGTTCGTCTGGGTGCCACCGCCGCCGCCGCGCCCACCACCGCCGCCGCCCTCGGTGCCGCCTCCGGCCCCGCCGACGGCAAGGGGCTGCAGTGCGTAATAGACCATGCCTCCCCCGCCCCCGGCCACCAGCAAGGGGTTCTGGCTGGAGGCGAGCAGCGCCGACCCGCCACCGCCCCCGCCGCCGGCGCCCATGCCGCCGTAGCCCCCGTCGCCGCCTCTGCCGTACCCGAACCCGCCCGAGTCGCTGATGGTCCCCTGGCAGCCCACGACCACGGTGTATGTCGTGCCCGGGACCAGGTCGATCGCCGCGGTGGTCCGACCACCACGAGCCGATTCGTCACGAGGTTCACCGCCCGATGCCCCGTCGACCCGCACCTCCGCGAACGTCACCCCGGCGGGCACGGTCCAGGTCTGGTTCCCGCCGGTGCACACGAACGTCGTCGTCACCGTCCCCGGGGCGGCTACCGCCGGAACCGCCCCGGCCACGAGGACGAGGCTCACCCCAGCCGCGGCGGCCAGCGTGGACCGGCGCAGCAGCCGGAGGGCGGACCGACGGCCAGTCCGGGTTGATGACGCCAGTCCGGACATGTCGGCCTCCGTGCCGGTGGGACATGCTGACCGACGCCGGTCAGCGCCTTCTCACCGTAGGGCGCGGACGTCGGACGCGGCCAGGGGTAAATCACCAGTTATCGACCAAAATGGGCGTCAAACCCCACAACAGAGGTCAATCGCGTCTCAGACGGTTACTCCGGTCACAGTCGTCCCAGATCTGAGAAGGTGTCCGACCGGAGCAGGTCCGATCGTGGACATGATGAGGGCCCCACGACTCGGCCCACCGTCCGAAGGGAGCATCACCATGTCGACCGTTGTCGCCATCATGTCTATGTCGCTCGACGGCTTCGTGGCCGACGCCCACGACGGGGTCGACGAGGTCTTCGACTGGTACGGCTCGGGAGACGTCGAGTTCGACACCGGGGGCTCGGACCCGATGACGTTCCGTTTCTCGGAGCCGAGTGCCGAGCACTTCCGCAACCTCACGGCCCGGCTCGGTGCCGTGCTCACGGGTCGACGCACCTTCGACGTCGCTCAGGGCTGGGGCGGGAACCACGCGTGGGGACCGGCCTACGTCCTCACCCACGAGGTCCCGGCCGGATGGCCGCGCCCCGACTCCTCCGTCCACTTCGTCACGGACGGCATCGACAGCGCGGTGCGCCAGGCCAAGGCCGCAGCGGCCGACAAGGCGGTCGCCGTCCACGGCGCGGACACCATCCAGCAGTGCCTCAACGCCGGTCTCCTCGACGAGATCCAGGTCGACATCGCCGCCGTGCTCCTCGGCTCCGGAGTCCGCCTCTTCGACCACCTCGACGGTATGCCGGCCGTCCTCGGCAACCCCACGGTGACCGCGGGCGTCGGCGTCACCCACCTGCGCTATCCGGTGCGCCGGGCATCATGACGCCGTGATCCTCCCGCAGACCCGGGACCCTCGGCTCGTGACGGTCCGCCGCGGCGGGACCCTCACGGACGCCGACCACCAGCTGCTGGCCCGCTGGGCGGCGACCTGCGCCGAGCACGTCCTCGACCTCTTCGAGTCGGCTCAGCCGGGAGACGCGCGCCCGCGCGAGGCGATCGAGCAGGCCCGAGCATGGGCGCGCGGCGAGGTCGGGATGATGCAGGCCCGGGCGGCGGGCGGCCACGCGATGGGCGCGGCCCGGGACCTGCGCGGTCCGGCGCGGTGGGCCGCATACTCCGCCGGTCAGGCCGCCTGTGTCGGGCACGTGGCCGAGCACGATCTCGGTGCGGCGGCCTACGCGATCAAGGCCGCTCGCGCCGCCGTGGCCGACGCGGAGAGCGAGGACGCGGGCCGCCGTGAGTGTCATTGGCAGCGAGACCAGCTCCCCGACGCGGTCCGCGAGCTGGTGCTCGACGACCAGCGGAGGCGGAACGACATCTGCTGGTCGGTGTTCGATGTCTGAGGGCCGCGGTCACGACTGAGTTCGGCGGTAGTCCTTGACCGCGCGAGCCACGGCCCAGGCGTCGGCGACGGGGCCAACGTGCCCGAGCTTGTCGGGGTTGGCCACCGAGCGGATGGTCTGGATCCGGCCGTCCAGGACGTCGAGCGACATCGTGCCGACGACCCGGTCGCTGGAGTCTCGAAGGACCGCTCCCGGCTGGCCGTTGACCTCGCGGCGCTCGACCGTCGCGTCGATGGCGGCGAGCGCCGGGAACACCATGGCGAGCACGCGAGCCACATTGTCGGCTCCGGCCACGGCCCGTGCAAATGCCGGTGCCTTGCCGCCGCCGTCCCCGATCATCTGGACGTCGGCCGCGAGCAGCTCTCGCAGGCCGTCGACGTCGCCGTCGCGCAGGGCGTCGAAGAACCGGGCGGCCAGCTCGTCACGCTCTCGCCGGTCCGCGTCGAACCGGGGTCGTCCCTGCTCGACATGGCGGCGGGCCCGGGCCGCCAGCTGGCGGCACGCCGCCTCCGAGCGTCCCACCGCGGCGGCGACCTCGGGGTAGGGGAAGGCGAACACCTCGCGCAGGACGAACACCGCCCGCTCCAGCGGGGTCAGCCGCTCGAGGAGCAGCAGGGCGGCCATCGACACCGAGTCCGCCAGCTCCGCCGACCGCTGTGGGTCCTCGTAGAGGTCGTCGAGCAACGGCTCCGGGAACCACTCCCCGACGTAGGTCTCCCGTCGCACCCGCGCCGAGCGCAGGACGTCGAGCGAGACGCGGGTGACGACGGCGGAGAGGTAGGCCTTGGGGGAGAGGGGCTGCGTCGACACGGCCTCGTACCGCAGCCAGGACTCCTGGACCGCGTCCTCGGCTTCGGCGACGCTGCCGAGAAGTCGGTAGGCGATGGCGAACAACATCGGCCGCAGCTGCTCGAAGTCGTCGCTCTTGGTCATGTCAGCTCTTCTGCGAATCCTTGTCGCCACGACGGGTACCGGGGCTGCCAGCCGAGCTCCCGCTTGGCCTTGGCGTTGGAGAAGCCTCGTCCCTCGGTCATCATGCCCACCGCCATCTCGCCGGCCAGCAACCGGGCCAGCCACCGCGGCACTCGACGCGGCGGCTTCGCCCCCGCGCACTCGGCCAGGTAGGGCAGCCACGCGCTGACCGGGGCCGGCTCGTCGTCCACGATGTTGAACACACCCGTCACCTTCTGCTCCACCGCGAGGACCGTGGCGCTCGCGGCGTCCTCGACGTGCACCCAGGAGAAGTAGCCGGTGCCGTCCGCGACGAGCGGGAACATCCGTCTCCGAACCATCCGGACCTGGTCGTCGTTGGCGCCCGGCCCGTAGAACCCGCCGTACCGCAGCACCGCGCCGCCGGCCGCCACCACGGTGTCCTCCATGCGGTTGATCGCCTTCGTCCCCTCGATCACCTCCAGCGGGTCCTCCTCGGTCTTGACCCATCCGCCGGTACGGACCCCGTTCATGCTGGCGTGACCCTGCGTCACGACGTGCGACACGCCGGTCGCCTCGGCGGCGGCCAGCAGATGGTCGACGCCCTCGCTGCGCAGGCGGTTGGTGACGGCGAAGAAGCGGTCGGCGTTCCTCAGGCTGGGCTGGCCGGCGTGCGCCTCGGACAGGGCGGTCATCTGGTTGACGATCACGTCCGGCCCCGCCGCGGCGACCGCCTCCCCGACCGCTGCGGCGTCCAGGCCGTCCATGACGACGCCGTCGGCGCCCAGCTCCCCCAACATCGACAGCTTGTCGGCGCTCGTCGTCGTCGCGGTGACCTCGTGCCCTCGAGCCACCAGCTGTGGCACCAGGATCCGTCCGATGACCCCGCTCCCGCCGGCCACGAACACTCGCATCACGTCACGCTCCTCGACTAGGCGACTGCTTCCGTCCCCGAGACGAGGCAGCCCGGCCGGCTGTGACAGCCGCTACCGGACCACTCGCAGGGTCGCGAGGGTGGGATCCGCCGCATACGCGATCCGCACTCCCGCGGCGCGCGCCTGCCGCAGGGCATCGAGCGCCGCGTCCGTGACCTCCTCACCGGGTGCCAGGATCGGGATGCCGGGCGGGTAGGGCGCGACCAGCTCGACGGTGACCCGGCCGACCGCCCGACCCGCCTCGACCGTCTCGCTCGGGGCGAAGAACGCACTGCGAGGCGAGATGACGGACACCGGTTCCACGGCGTATGCCGCGCCGGTCACCACCGCTCGCGGCGGGCCCCGGTGCCGCGCGATCGACCCCACCAACGCGTCGGTGAGCCGGCCGAGCGTGACCCGGTCGTCGGCGAGGGACACCTGCGCCACGATCGTGTCGCGCTCCGCCGCCTCGACCGGCAGGCCCGCGGCCAGCAGGTCGCCCTCGACCTCGATGCCGTCGGCCCCGGTGCCGCCGAGGACCAGGGTCAGCTTCAGCGGGTCCACGCCGGGACCGTCGAGGACGACGAGCCCGTCGACCTGGCGCAACCGGTCGCGCGCCACCGCCACGGCGCCGATGGCCGCGCCGAGGAGTTCCGCGCCCTCGCTGTCCAGCAGCGCTCGTGCGGCGTCGATGCTCGCGAGGACGGCCCCGGCCGGGCTGGTCGTCTGGGTGGCCTCGACTCCCGCGTCGAGGCGCGCCGGGTCGATGCGCTCGGTCCGTGCGAGGACCAGCGCCGCCTGGCTCCACGCCGGAAGCGTCTTGTGGGCGCTGACCACCATCGCGTCGGCGCCGAGCTGCAGGGCGTGGCGGGGGAGGGCCGGGTGGAAGCCGAAGTGCGCGGCCCACGCGGCGTCCACGACCAGCGGGACCCCATGCGTGTGCGCGACGTGGGCCAGACCGGCGACGTCGCCGACCGTGCCCACGTAGGAGGGGTCGGACACGAACACCGCCCGGGCGTCGGGAGCGGCCGCGAGCGCATCGGCCACGGCCGACGGCGCGACGCCCACGGGAAGGCCGGTCACCGGGTCCACCTCGGGCCGCACCCACACGGGCGTGAGCCCGGCCAGGACCAGGCCGAGCAGCATCGACCGGTGCAGGGTCCGCCCGATCACGACCCGGCCGCCGTCCCCGCCCTCGGCCAGGGCCAGCGCGAGCGCCTGGTTCGCGTGAGTTGCGCCGCCGACGGAGAACCGGCATACGTCCGCACCCCACAGCCGGGCGGCGCGGACCTCGGCGTCGGCCAGCACCCCGCGCGACAGCTTCATCGTGTCGAGCCCGGCGTAGAGCGGTACGTCGCCGGCCACGATGTCGCCGACCAGGTCGCGGCGGTGCTTGTGGCCCGGGATGGTGAACGGGGTCGGCGCCTCCTCCTGGAAGCGCAGCCACGCGTCGAGGAGCGGTGCCTGCCGCCGCAGCCCGCGCGGGTCAGTGGGCACGTTGCGCGGCCGCCCATTCGGTCAGTACGCCGGGGAGCGCCGCGGCGAGAGCGCGTACCTGCTGCAGGTCGACCCACTCGTCGGCCGCGTGGAGGCCGCCGCCCGACGGTCCGCAGACCAGCGTCGGGCAGACCGCCTGCCACAGCGGCGCCTCCATCCAGTAGGGCGCGTCGAAGGTCGACCCGGTCCCGAGGGCTCGGCCCAGCCGGGTCGCCAGGTCGGCCGCCGCCCCCTCGGTGTCGAGCTCCCAGGCGTCCCGGTATGCGTCGAGCTCGGCGGTGGTGTCCGTCTCCGACTCCAGCAGCTCGCGGACCCCGGCGATCGCGGACGTGGCGTCCTCGCCGGGGACGGTCCGTCGCTCCACGAGGCACTCGGCCGCCGCGGGGACGACGAACGGGGAGTCGCCGCCGCGCGCGACGGTGACCATGAGGTCACCGCCGGCCGCCCGCACGGCTGCGGATCGCGCGTCGACCGCCGTGACGAACCGGGCGAGCCGGCTCACGGCGTTGACGCCGAGGGCGGGCTGTGAGCTGTGGGCCGCCCGACCTTGGAACCGGACCCGGACGACGGCGAACCCGCGCAACGACCGGGCGAGCACGAGGTCGGTGGGCTCACCGATGAGGCAGACGTCCGGCCGCACGCCCAGTGCGGGTAACGCGGCGATGACCGCCTCACTGCCCTGGCTGGCGTCCTCCTCGTCCGCGACCAGCGCCAGGACGATGCGGAGCGGGATGCGGGCGGCCGCCAGCGCCTCGGCCGCCACGACCATCGCAGCCACGCCGCCCTTCATGTCGGCCGCGCCCCGTCCGCGGAGCCGGTCGCCCTGGCGGGCCGGATCGAACGGCGCCGGCATCCCGGCCACCCCGACGGTGTCGAGGTGGCCGTTGAGGACCACAGTGGGATCCGTGCCGGACCCCGGTCCGATGGCGACGAGGCTGGGTCGCCCCGAGGTCGCCGCCTCGACGATGTGCGTCGTGAAGCCCGCTCGGCCGAGACGCGCGTCCAGGTGGCGGACGATCCGGGACTCGCCGGCGGCGCCGGGTGCGAGTCCCGGGTTCACGCTGTCGATCGCCACCAGCTCGGCGGTCAGGGCCACGGCAGCGTCGGCGACGTCACTCATGAGATGTCAACCTACGCAGCCCGGACCAGGCTGGACCTTCAGTGGGGAGGATCGACCACATCCGGCTGTCGTCCATCCTCCCCTGGCGTGACCGCCGACGATCAGAGGCCGAGGAGGCGCGCCATCCAGGCATCCCGGGCGGCCGTCATGTCCGTGGAGAGCCGGGCGTTCGGCGCCAGCTGGTCGCTCGCGTGGAAGCCGCCGGGCCAGACGTGCAGCTCCGCCTGGCTCCCCGCGGCCCAGAGGCCAGACGCATACGCGACGTCCTCGTCCCGGAACACCTCGGCGCTGCCGCACTCGACGAACGCCGAGGGCAGCCGGGCGAGGTCGGTCGCGCGGGCCGGCGCCGCGTAGATCGACACGGTGTCGGTCCTGCGGCGGTCGCCGAGCAGGGCGTTCCAGCCCATCTCGTTGCTGCCGCGGTCCCACACGCCGACGCCGTCGATCTGGTGTGCGGAGACCGTGTCGTTCCGGTCGTCGAGCATCGGGGAGACGAGCAGCTGGCCCAGCAGCGCCGGTCCGCCGCGGTCACGAGCGAGCAGCGCGACGCCGGCCGCGAGACCACCGCCGGCACTCGGCCCGGTGACGACGACGAGACCGGTGTCGATACCCAGATCGGCGGCGTGCTCGACGGCCCAGACGAGCGTGGCATAGCAGTCCTCGACCGGGTACGGATCGGGGTGCTCGGGCGCGAGGCGGTAGTCGACCGAGACGCATACCGCATCGAACCGCTCGACCCAGTCGAGCGTCTGGCCGATGCCGGCGAAACGACTGCCCATGACCATCCCGCCACCGTGGAACCGCAGGATTCCGGGCCCTGCGACCGTATGCCCGACCCGCGCGAACACCGTCGCCTCGATCTCACCACCCTCGTGGCCCGGCACGGTGTGGTCGGTTCGCGTGACCGGCCGGCCGGCGAGCACCTCGTCGATCCCGACCGGCGGCGGCGCGTCCCGCATCGGCTGGACCATCTCCGGCGTCACCGTCGGCGGGAGGCGGTCGCGGATCGCCTCCAGCGTCAGCGAGAGCTCCGGGTCGAACGGCGGGCGGGTCACGGACACGAGCGCCTGTCTACAGCAGACCGGTGAACCGGTCCACCTGCTCCACGACCCATGCCACGTCGCCGATGAACCACGCGTCGTTCGGGTCCTCGGTCTCGCGGAGCGTGGCGTTGCGCAGGTGCGCCTCGAGATAGCGCCCGTGGCCGGGGTCGTACGAGGCGCAGCCCAGCCGGGTCAGCAACAGCACCGGCGCGTCGACCAGCCCGACCGCGTCACGGACGTCGGCCTCGACGATCGCCGTATGCGCGAGCGCGGCGGTCCGCGGGCTCGCCCCGCGCCGCCCGACCGTGTCCCACCACGAGCGGAACCGCGGGTCGCCGGCCGCCGACGGGATCCGCCACGCGACGACGTCGACCGGCGGGTCGTCGCTCGGCGTGTGGATGCCCCGCAACGTCTGCGACATCTCCTCGGTCGCCACCCCGAACGGGTAACCCGGCGCCGCCGTGAACCGGGCGTACCCGTTGACCAGCGTGAGCGTCCGCACCCGCTCCGGGTAACGGGCGGCGAGCAGCAGCGCCACCATCGCGGTGTCCGCGTTGCCGAAGACGTCGACGCGGTCCTCCTCGCTCGCCGTGAGTACGGCCACCGCGTCCTCGACCCACTGCGCCACGCTGGGTGGTGCGGCGGGGCTCACCGGGTCCGAGAGCCCGAGCCCGCGGCGGTCGAGGGCGATCAGCCGGCGTCCCGCCGCCAGGGCCGAGACCGCGCCGGCGACGCGCGGCTCCTCGAGGTAGGCGTCGACGGGGATGAACGTCGGGTTGATCAGGAGCATCGGGGCCGGTCCGCCGCCGAAGCGTCGGTAGGCGACGTGTACCCCGCCCGCTTCCGCGTAGTGCGGCACGTCGGCCGCGACGGTCGCCACGACCGGCTCGGGGTCAGGGCGCCGACCCGCGGGACCGGGAATCCTGTGCCCGAGCACCGCCCGGTGCAGCGCCTGCAGGGCCGGTCCCGGCTCGACGCCCACCTCGTTGCGCAGGTACCGGTGCACCGCGCGGTACGCGTCGAGGGCCTCGGTCTGACGGCCGGCGAGGTACAGCGCTCGGATCCGTAGCTCCCACGCGCGTTCCCGTAACGGGCTCGCGGCGGTGAGCGCGGCCAGGTCACCGACCGCCTCCGCGGCGCGACCCGCGTCGAGCATCGCCTCCAGGTGGTCCTCGACGAGAGACGACCGCTCCTCGGCCAGCCGGTCGGACTCGGCGTCGCCGGCGACCGTCGAGGGGAGCTCCGGCTCGCCGCGCCACGTCTCGGACGCCTCCCGCAGGAGCTGCTCGGCCGTCTCGTCGTCGCCGGCCAGCGAGGCCAGCCGTGCCCGTCGGCGCCGGTCCTCGACGACGAAGACGTCAAGGGTGTCCGGCTCCGCGTCCAACCGATAGCCCGCGCTGCTCCCGGCGACCGCACCGACCGGGGGCCGTGCCGCGGCGAGCGCCCTCCGTACCCGGGACAGATGCGCCTGGACCGTCTTGACGGCGGCCGGCGGTGGGTCGTCCCAGAGCGCCCGGGCCAGCGTCGTGACCGACAGGGGACGGGGAGCGGCGAGCGCGAGCAGGGTCAGTACCTGTCGCGTCTTGCGCCCCTCGATGGGTACCGGTCCGTCCGGGCCGTCCAGGCGTACCGGCCCGAGCACGGCCAGCCCCATGCCGCGACGATACGCGCGACCACCCCACGAAGTTCTTCGCGTCGCTCCGATACTTCGCGAGGACCCCGGTACGACCGCAGCCGAACCGCAGCCGTCGTCCCTCACTCTCGCCCCATGACGACGACATCTCTGGACCACGGCCTCACCGGCACCCTGTGGCGACCCGGCGACACCGGCTATGACGAGGCGACGCAGGGATGGAACCTCTCCGCCCGTCAGCACCCCGCCGCCGTGGTCCTCGCCCAGACCGAGGCCGACGTGCGGTGGGCCGTCGGTTACGCCCGGGATCAGGGCCTCGGCGTCGGCGTGATGTCGACCGGCCACGGCGTCACGGCGCCGTGTGACGGCGGCGTCCTCGTCAACACCTCGCGTATGCGGGGCGTCCACGTCGACCCGACGACCCGTCGGGCCACGGTCCAGGCCGGCGCCCGGTGGACCGACCTCCTTCCGCTCGCCGACGCCCACGGGCTCACCGGTCTGCCCGGTTCCAGCCCGCACGTCGGCGTCGTCGGCTACACGCTCGGCGGCGGGTTCGGTTGGCTGGGAAGGGCGTTCGGCCTCTCCTCGCACCACGTCACCCGGGCCCGGGTGGTCACCGCCGATGGCCAGATGCTCGTCGCGAGCGAGACCGAGAACGCCGACCTGTTCTGGGGGATCCGCGGCGGCACCGGCAACTTCGGGATCGTCACCGAGCTCGAGCTCCGCCTCGTCGCCCTCGACGAGGTGTACGCCGGCAACCTCTTCTACCCGCTCGAGCGGGCCGCCCAGGTCCTCGCCGCCTTCGCCCGGTGGGCGCCCACGACACCGAACGAGCTGACCGCCGCGGTCACGCTCCGGGGGTTCCCGCCGCTGCCGACGGTCCCGGAACCGTTGCGGGGCAAGCGTTTCGTCCTCATCCGCGGCGCGTATGCGGGTTCCCCCACGACGGGGGCCCGGCTCGTCGACGAGATGCGGGCGGCGCTCGGGCCGGCCCTCATGGACACCTTCGGCCCGATGCGACCGGCCCAGCTCGGTTCGGTCAGCATGGACCCGGTCGACCCGCTCGCCGCCGAGGGCCACTCGGACCTCCTGCGAGGTCTCACCCCCGAGCTGATAGCGGCTCTGGCGGACCTCGAAGGACCCGCGTCCCCCCTGGTGATGCTCGAGCTGCGCCAGCTCGGCGGCGCACTGGTCGGTCCGCCCGGAGCGCTCAGCCCGATGGCGCACACGTCCGCGGCATACAGCCTCAACGCCATCGGGCTGACGCCGGGGCCGGAGCAGCGAGAGCGCTGCGCGAGCACCTCGCCCGGGTGGCCGCCGCCGTTCGACCGGAAGCCACCGGCGACGCGTACCTGAACTTCCTCGACGCCGGCCCCTCGACCGCGGCGCGAGTCGACGCCGCCTACTCGCCGACCGACCGCGCGCGGCTGGCCCGGCTCAAGTGCCGGTACGACCCGGACAACCTCTTCCGCTTCAACCGCAACGTCATCCACACCGAAGGGCACTCGTCATGACTCGCATCCTCGTCACCGCCGCGACCGGCAACGTCGGCCGGACCGTCACCGCTCTCCTCGCCGACCACCCGGCGGTGCAGGTACGGGCCCTGGTCCGCCACCCCGCCTCCGCCGTGGACCTCCCGGACCGGGTCGAGGTCGCCGTGGGCGACTTCGCCGACCTCCCCTCCCTGGACGAGGCGCTCGACGGCGTCGACGCGGTCTACCTCGCCTGCGGGAACGTCGCCGAGCAGGTCGACCACGAGTGCACGGTCATCGACCGGGCCGCGGCTGCCGGAGCGCGGCGCATCGTCAAGCTCTCCGCCCGCGGTGCCGAGCTCGGATCGCCGGTCGCGTTCTGGCACTGGCACGCGCTCATCGAGCGGCATCTGAGCCGGTCGGGAATCCCCTCCGTCGTCCTCCAGCCGAGCTTCCTCATGACGAACCTGTTCGCCGCCGCGGACTCGGTGCGCGCGCACGGCCTCGTCATCGCTCCTGCGGCTCGCGCACGGATCTCCATGGTCGACCCCCGTGACGTGGCTGCGGTCGCAGCGGCAGCGCTCGTCGAGGGCGGGCACGAGGGCCACACGTACCTCGTGACCGGTCCCGCTGCGGTGACCTACGACGTCGTCGCCGCGTCCCTGTCCGACGTGCTCGGCCGGGACGTCGCCTACCTCGACATCGACCCGGACGAGGCGCGTCGGGGGATGCTCGACCAGGGACTGCCGCCGTTCGTCGTCGACCAGCTGGGCGCGGTCTTCTCCGCGCTGCGTCGCGGCGACCAGGCGACGACGACTGAGATCGTCGAGTCGGTCACCGGCCGGCTGCCGCAGTCGTTCCGCGAGTTCGCCGGCGACCACGCCGCCGCGTTCGCCGTCCCGGAGCCGGTCGCGAGCGCGTCGCGATAACGGGGTCAGGCGCCCCGGCGGCGACCACGCCGAGCCACGGCCGGCGGGGCCACCGACTCCCGCGCTCGGAACGGCATGGGCAGCAGGTCGATCCGGGCGCCCGCCGAGTCGTCGAGCAGGATCTCGACGGCGCGTCGCCCCATCTCGTAGTGGGGGATGGCCAGGCTGGAGAGGCCCGGGTCCAGCCACCGTGCCAGGTCGGAGTCGTCGAACGACACCACGGACAGGTCGCCGGGGATGGAGAGCCCGAGCTGCTGGGCCGCCTGGTAGACGCCCATGGCCACGCGGTCGTTCATCGCGATGACCGCGGTCGGTTTGACCGCGGTCGGGTGACCCAGGCGGCGCAGCATCGCGGCTCGCGCGTCGGTGGGCCACCACTTGCAGGCCAGGTGCCCGAGCAGCGTGCAGCCGGCCTCCTCGAGCGTGAGCTGGACGCCCTCGAGCCGTTGCCGGCCCGGGTAGACCGACGTCGGGACCTCGCCGACCAGAAGGATCCGGTCGCCGTGACCGGCCTCGAGCAGCTCGGCGGCCGCGCGGCTCCCAGCGGCCAGGTCGTCCGGAGCGACCGAGGGAACGGTGCGCCGGCGGTCGATGCAGTTGAGCATGACCGTGGGCTTACCGCGCAGGTTCGGGGGCAAGGTGGTCAGGCGCATGGCCATCGAGGCGTAGAGGAACCGGTCCACGCCCCGGTCGACGAGCTCGCGGCTCTCCGACACCTCGAGGCCGCGCAGCCCCTCGGTCTCGGTCATCAGTAGGGCGTGCCCGTGCTCGGTGGCCGCCGTCACGCACCCGCGGATCAGCTCGCCGGCGAACGGCTCGGTGCCGACGGTGTCGGAGATCAGGCCGATGGACGGCGCTCGTACCGGGAGCGACGAGGCGGCCGGGTGGCGCGGGACGTAGCTGAGCTCCCGGGCGGCCTGGTGGACCCGCTCCTGGGTGGCTTCGGAGATACGCATGTCGCGGCGCCCGGAGAGCACGAAGGACGAGGTCGTCACCGACACCCCGGCCCGCGCCGCCACGTCGGAGAGCGTGACCTTGGCACTGCCCTTGCGCACCACGGCCGATCGGTCTCCTGAACCCTCGCTGCCCGGCCAACGCCGCCGGTGCCCCGAGGATATCGACGGGCTACGCCCTCGTCTGCCCCTCACCCAGCCGAGCCAGCCGGAGGGCGAGGTAGCGCTGCTCCGGCCGGCTCGCGGTCAGCTCGGCGGCGCGCGCATACTCGCGGCCCGCCCCGGCGAGGTCCCCTGCGCGCTCGAGCAGGTGGGCGCGGACGGCGTGCAGCCGGTGGTAGCGGTCCAGCGCGGGGTCGTCCGAGAGGGGTTGCAGCGCCTCGAGGCCCGCCTCCGGCCCGTTCGCCATCCCGACGGCGACCGCGCGGTTCACCGTGACCGCGGGGCTCGGGGCGATGTCCGCCAGCATCGAGTAGAGGACCACGATCTGCGCCCAGTCGGTGTCCTCGGCGCGGGTGGCCTCGGCGTGCACGGCGGCGATCGCCGCCTGCAGCTGGTATGCGCCGACGTGCCCTCGCGGGAGCACCGCCTCAAGGATCACCACGCCCTCGTCGATGAGGTCGCGGTCCCACCGGTCGCGGTCCTGCTCGGCCAGCGGGACGAGGTCCCCGCGCCGGTCGACCCGGGCCGCGCGACGGGCGTCGGTGAGCAGCATGAGGGCCAGGGCACCGGCGACCTCGTCGTGGCCGGGGAGGTATGCGTGCAGCTGCCGGGTGAGGCGGATCGCCTCCTCGGCCAGCGAGGTCTCCACGAGCGTGGTGCCGGAGCTCCGCGCATACCCCTCGTTGAAGACGAGGTAGAGCACGTCGAGGACGGCGGCCACGCGCGTCGGCAGCTCGTCGACGGTCGGCGTCTCGAAGCGGGCTCCGTTGGTCCGCAACGTGGTCCGGGCGCGGCTGAGCCGCTGCGCCATGGTGGCCTCGGGGACCAGGAACGCCGTGGCGATGGCGGTGGTGGGCAGACCCGAGACGGCCCGCAGGGTCAGCGCCACCTGCGACGGCCGGCTGAGACTGGGGTGGCAGCACAGCAGCAGGAGCAGGAGGGCGTCGTCGCCGGGTTCGGTGCCCTCGTCGGCCGGCGGCGCGACGAAGGCGTCGGCGGCCTGGGCGGTGCCGACGGTCTCCTCCCGAGCCGTCCGCGCGCGGTCGGACCGGACCCGGTCGACGAGGCGGCGGGACGCGACGCGGACCAGCCACCCCCGAGGGTTGTCCGGCATCCCCTCCGTCGGCCACTGTTCGGACGCGGCGGTCAGTGCCTCCTGGGCGGCGTCCTCACAGTCGGCGTAGTCGCCGTGCCGGCGGAGCAGCGCCGCGAGGACGTGCGGCGACTCGCGCCGCCACACGTCCTCGAGCTCGGTGCTGGTCACCACGCGGTGGTCACTGGTCGTCGCCGCCGTCGGACATCGACATCCGCAGCTCGACGGTCTCCCCGGGTCCGGACAGCCGAGCGGCGATGGCCTCGGCGCGCTGCTGGGTCTCGACGTCCACGAGGAAGAACCCGGCGAAGTGCTCCTTGGCCTCCGAGTACGGGCCGTCGGTAACGACCGGCCGTCCGGCTGCGTCCCAGCGGTAGAGCTTGGCGGTGCTCGGCGCCGCCAGCGGTTCGCCGCCGACCAGCTCGCCGTTCTGGGAGAGCTCGGCGAGCAGCGCCTCGAAACCCGCGACCTCGGCGTCGCGCTGCTCCTTCGGAAGGGCCTGGTGCTCGGCGAGGAAGTCGCTGGTCGGGTGCCCCCAGGGCTGCGGGTTCGAGTGGATGAGGATGACGTACTTCACGGTCTGCTCCTGTCGGTCGTCGTCGGGCCCGGTCGGCCCGCTCACCAGTGACGTCGGAGCCGAGGTCACGTTCTCGACATCCTGGCCGACGAGTGTCCTGCCCGTTCGCTGCCGTACGTGGAGATGATGAGCGGCACCGCCCGGAGCCACGACCCGAGAGGACATCCCATGCGCAGCGTCATCGTCACCGAGTTCGTCTCCCTGGACGGCGTCATGGAGGCGCCCGGTGGAGACGAGGACTTCCGTCACGCGGGCTGGACCTTCGACATCGAGACCGACGACACGATGTACGCCTTCAAGTTCGACGAGGCGAACGAGGCCGGTGCGTTGCTGCTCGGCCGTCGCACCTACGACGGGTTCGCGGCGTCATGGCCGGAGCGTGACGGCGCGTTCGCCGACCGGTTCAACGACATGCCCAAGTACGTCGTCTCCGGCACCCTCACCGACCCGGAGTGGAACAACACCACCGTCCTGCCCGACGTGGACGCCGTGGCGACGCTGCGTGACGGCGACGGCGGCCCGCTGGTGGTCCAGGGCAGCGCCCAGCTGGTGCACGAGCTGCACCGCCGCGGGCTCGTCGACGAGTGGCGGCTCATGGTCTGGCCGGTCATCCTCGGCAGCGGCAAGCGGATCTTCCCCGACGACGTCGAGGCCAAGGCCAAGCTCGAGCTGGTCGGTTCGACCACCTACGCGAACGGCGTGCAGCTGCAGACCTTCCGCCCGGCGGTCTGAGGCCGCCGCGTCACCCGAGCGCCGCGGCCGCCTCGAGGGTCATCCACGCCTGCAGCTGCGTCGACAGCTCGAGCCGGCCCTCGGCGGAGGCCGTGCCGGTGGCGTCGTCGGGGAACCGGCTCGCCGCTGAGGCCCGGCCGTCCCAGAACCCGACGGCGGTCGCCTCGACCAGCCGGCGGGCCGTCGCGGCGGTATGCGGGTCGACGGCCGGATCGGCCGCGGTGAGCGCGAGGTACCGCGCGAGGATGCCGGTGAACAGGCCGCCGTCGTGGCCACCGTGGGTGATGAGCACCCGATGCTCCCCGGTCGTGAGCCCCTGGTCCACGGCGTCGACGAGGGCCGCCGCCCGGCCGCCGCTGCTCTCGTCGGCGAGGGTCGTCAGCACGCCGAGCACGGTGCCCTGGTTGTAGGTGTAGACGTCGCGGACGACGACCTCGTGACCGTCGACCACGCGTACCCCGTCGAGGAAGAGGCCCGACTCCGGGTCGAACAGTCGGGCATACATCCACTCGACGAGCGACCGGGCGGCCTCGACGTCGCCGAGCCGGGCCAGGTGCAGGGCGACCGGGCCGCTGGCGGGCACGTTCTTGAAGTCGCGGTGGGTGTTCCAGAACACCCCGCCGCCGAGGTCGTCGGTCACGGCCGAGCGCAGCTGGGCCGTGAGAACCCGCTCGGAGACCCGGAGCCGCCGCCCCGGGCTGCTCCGACCCAGTGCGGCGTGCAGCAGCCCCAGCCGGCCCGCGGCCAGGGCCAGCCAGGCCATGTCGTCGTAGAAGGCGTTGGCGAACCGGCCGACGTTGCGCAGCCGGATCGTCGCCAGCAGCCGGTCGCCACGGCGAGCCCGATCGGCCGCCCCATCGGCGTCGCCGAGCCGCATCGCGCGCAGGCCGGCGTCGACGACGCAGTCGAGGTAGTGCGCCTGCCACCAGTAGTTCCAGTGCGCGTCGGCGCGACCGCGCGTCGGGTGCTCGACCCGCGCGAGGTGCGTTCCGGGAAGCCCGAGCAGACGGCCCGCGAACAGCGACGTCACCGACCGTTCGGCCTCGGCCGCTCGCGCGTCGAGGTCGGGGTCGCCCATCGGGTCAGGCTACGGGTGACCGGCTCCGGGAACGTCGCCCAGCACGCAGGCGAACCCGCCCGGCCCAGGTCCACGGTCTGGAGGATCGCGCCGCCCTCCGCGACCCGCACGCAGTGACCGTGGGGGACGTCCGCGTACCAGGCGGCGCCCGCCGCGTCGAGGCAGATGCCATCCGGGTTGTCCTCGCCGAGGTCCGCCCACACGCGACGGTCGGAGAGACCGCCGTCCTCGTCGATGTCGTATGCGGTCAGGCAGCTCGCGTACGACTCCGCCACGACCAGCGTCCGGCCGTCCGCGGTCACGGCCATCCCGTTCGGGAACATCAGGCCGTCCGCGACCAGGCGGGCCTGGCCGTCGGCTCGCACCAACACCACCCAGCCGGGCTGCACCTCGCCCACTCCGAAGTCGAAGCCGATGTTGTTGACGTAGGCGTTGCCGCGTTCGTCCACGACGATGTCGTTGAACGGCGTCGGGCCGAACGCGCCGAGGTCGGCGTGCGGGACCAGCGAACGGTCCGGCTCCTGGCGCAGCAGCGTCGGTCCGGCGACGAGCAGCATCCGCCCGTCCGGCAGGAAGTCGACGTACAGCGGGAACGCCTCGGCTCGGGCCGTTACCACGGACGAGCCGTCGTCGGCGACCTCGAGGACCTCGCCGGCCCCCAGTCGGAGACGAACAGCCTCCCGTCGTGCCGCCGCGGCGACTCTCCGAAGGACAGCCCGGTCAGGACGGTTCGCAGCGCGCTCATGGACGTCAGACTCGCATCGGGTGCGGCGTTCATCGGGCCTCTATCGTGAAGGATGCCCACGTCGCGCTGGTCCATCGCCTCCCGGGACTCCGTGCTGTCCATCGGGTCGGCCGGATCGGTGCTGTCGATCGGCAGCGTCGGATCGTGTCTGTCGATCGGGTGCAGTGGGTCGTTCCTCTCGATCGGCTGCGCGGGCTCGTCCGTGAGCCTCCTGTCGCTGCTGTCGCACCGGTCGGTCGGGAGCATCCTGTCGAGCGGCTCCCGGTTCTCGCTGCTGTCGCGCAACGCGGTTCGCGGTCTCGGCCAGCGCTAGGTCGCCGGTTCGGCGACCCATCGCATCGGGTCACCCCAGCCGAGGTCGGAGACGCCGTGGTGCTCCAGCGCGAGGGCGGCCAGCGTTCGGCGGTGCGCGGCGAAGGTGAGGACGTGGGCGACCATGCCCGCATACGTGAACACCTCGGCCGGCTGGCACAGCGCGTCGACGAAGGTGTCGTCGAGCCTCCCGTCGTCGATGACCTCGCGGACGTTGGCGAGGTAGGCGGGTCCGACCCGGGCGAGGCGCCGTCGCAGATGGGTGACCGACTCGTGCTCCTCGACCGCCCAGTCGTACGGCCGCGTGGCCATGGCACAGTTCCACATGTCCAGCTGGCCGACCAGCCGGGACAGCAACGACCGCAGGGTCTGCTCGTCGTCGTCCACGCTGAGCTCGATCGGCTCGTCGAGCTGGGCGTCGGTGAGGCGGTCGGCGCGCTCGACCATCTGACCCGTGAGCCAGACGTGGTGCTCGACCATCCGCAGCAGTAGGTCCATCGCGGTCACCTTCGCGGTGTCGTGGGGGCCGGGCAGCCGCAGCCCTCCGGGTGGGTGGAAGTGGACGGCGTTCGGGGACTCCAGGCGCAGCGGCCCGGGATGCGCGCGGAACTCTCGCGGCGCGACGCCGTACGCGCGGCTGAACGCCCGGGTGAACGCCTCGTTGGAGCCGTACCCGGCCTCGACCGCGACATCCAGCACGCTCGCCCGCGTGGTGACGAGCCGGTATGCGGCCCGCTCCAGCAAGACACGTCGACGCAGCGCGCCGGGTGGCTCACCGGCGGCGCCGCGGACCAGGCGGTCCGCGTGGAACCGGGACAGGTAAAGGCGGGCCGCGAGGTCCGCGCTGGACACCTCGTGGTCGTCGAGGCTGTCCGCAAGGACATCCACGAAGGCCAGGAAGGTGTCGGTCGCGCGATCGTCGGTCGCCGTCACGCCCCCCATCCAACTTGGCCATGACGGTGACCGGCTTGATCCTCGTTGCCCGCCTACCCGCGTCGACCGGACGGGCCGGCGGGCCTCCGCGTCTGCCCCCACCACAGTGGCGACCCGGAAGCACCGCGCGGCCCGCGCCGATCGACGCGTTCCCGCTCCCCGCTGTGAAGAAAACGGGGGTTGCTGTGCTCCATCAGGATCCCGTGGACCGCGTCCGCACTCCGTCCACCAGCCGGTGGACGCCGAGGATGAACGCGGGGTCCCCCGATCGGGGGACGGGCCCTGAGCAGCTCCACAACAACTGACGACGTGGTCGATCGTTGCGGGAATCTGCTCGACCTCGCGCTCGAGCAGAGGTCTGCCTCGCCTAGGCTCGGGCGGTATCGGGTCAGACGCCGAGCCGGTGAGCCACCCGGGCGGCCTCCTGGCGGCCGCCCACCTCGAGCTTGCGCAGGATGTTGGACACGTGGACGCTCGCCGTCTTCACGCTGATGAACAGCTCGTCGGCGATCTCCTGGTTGGTCCGCCCCGCCGACAGGCCGGCGAGGACCTCCACCTCGCGGGGCGTCAGCCCGTAGCGGTCCAGCGCGTGCTGCTCGACCTCCACGGGCTCCGCGACGAGGTCGATCCGGTGCCAGCCGGCCAGCCGTTCGCACTCCTGCACCAGCCTCGCCGCGCCCAGCTCCACCGCCGCGGTATGCGCGTCCCGCAGGGCGTCGATCGCCACCGCGTCGACTCCGGAGTCGAGCCGAGCCTCCGCCTCCCGCCACCGCGCGTACGCCCGGGGGAACGGCCGTCCCAGCGCTCGCCAGGCCGTGGCGGTCCGGCTCCACGCGGCGGGGTCGCTGGCGAGGTCCAGCCGGGTGGCCTCGGCGCGGGCCCACGCGTGGACGGCCGCGTCCTCGCGGCTGGTTGGCGGCCGGCCACGCGCCGGCGTCGTCGAGGGGCTGCCGCATACCGGAGAGGCGTTTGCGCGACTCTCGGTCGCGGTGCGCCTCGGCCTCCGTCGCGAGCGCGCGCAGCCCCAAGCGCGACGAGGGTGCCGGCGTACGCCGCCTCGTCGGTCCCGCGGACGAGGTCGAGGCCCTCGACGACGAGGTCGTAGGCGGCGACCGGGCCGGCCGGCCCACAGCTCCACCTCCGCCCCCGTCTCGACGAGATACCGTGCGGTAGGACTCCGGGGCATTCTCCGCCTCGACGATGACCCGGGCCTGCTCGAGCCACTCCCACGCCTCGTCGAGGTCCCCGCGCGTCATCGCGATGCGGCCGGCCTGCCACAGGACCGGCACCGCCATGATCCCGCGGGGGTGCTGCGACACCGCTTCGGCGATCACGCGGCCGGCTTCGGCGATCCGCCCCGCGTTGCCGAGGGCCTCGGCGAGGTTGGCCTTGAGGAAGCTGACCCGCTGGCGGGCCAGACCCATCCGGGTGAGGACGTCGGCGCCCTCGCGGGCGACCACGACGATCTCGTCGACCCGGCCGCCGAGCCCGAGAACGTGAGTCAGGTTGACGTAGGCCGTCGCGAGGTCGTCGGGATTGCCGACCTCCAGCGCGATGGCCAGGGCCTGACGCAGCAGCCTCGCGCCGGACTCGATGTCGCCGTGAGCCGACTCCACGAGCCCGGAGGCGTTGACCAGCAGCCCCTCCTCGCGCCGGGCACCGACCTTCCGGGCGACCTCGAGACCCCGACGGCAGGACTGCTCAGCGACGTCGAGACGTGACCAGGCCGCGCCGAACAGGGCCAGCCCGGCGTGGATCCGCGCCACGAGCACGCTCTCCTCGTCCGGCGGCAGCAGGGTCAGCGCCTCGCGCAGGCACTTCTCGGTGAGAGACCCGCGGCCGGCGCGGTAGTGGATGAGCCCCAGCCGGGTGAGCAGCGCGGCCCGGGTCGGGTCGGTCCGTCGTGAGCGCCAACGCCGACTCGACGAGCCGGACGGCCTCCGGGCTGTCCCCGACGAGGCTGGCGGCCTGGCCGGCGTGCTTGAGCAACCGGACCCGGTCGTGGTCGGTGTCGGTGACCTCGTCCATCAGGGCGATGGCGCGGCTGAAGTTGGTGTACGCGTCGGCGAACGCGTACATCCGCTCCGCCGCCCAGCCGGCCGCCACGGCGGCGTCCAGCGCGCGCTCCGAGTCGCCGGCGCCCGAACCAGTGCCGGGCCAGCTCGCCGGAGACGGCGTCCCCGGCCAGCGAGCTGCGCTGCCCGGTGCCGAGGCCCTCGGCGGGCTCGAGCGCCTCGGCGGCGGCTCGGTGCAGTCGCTGGCGTTCCGCCGGCATCAGCTCCGCGTAGACGACCTCGCCGAACGCCGGGTGCCGGAACGCGATCGTGTCGTCGCGGCGGATCTCGACCACGTGCTGGTCGATGGCCGGCCGGAGCAGCGTCTCGGTCTGCTCGACGAGGGTCCCGGTCGTGGCGGCGAGGAACGGCACGAGGGCGGGCCGGCCGATGACGGCGGCCGCGCTGCAGCACCGACTGGGTGTCGTCGGGAAGGGCGTGCACCCGGGCGTGGAGCAGCTCGTGCAGGGTCGCGGGCAGCAGGGCCGGGTGGCCCGGGTTCTGCATGGCCTGCATCACGAGCTGCTCCGCGAACAGCGGGTTGCCCGCGGATCGGGCGAGGGTCGTCTCGACGAACTCGGGATCGGCGGCGTCCCCGGCCAGCTGGCGCACCAAGCGAGCGGTCGCCTCGTGGTCCAGGCGGTTCAGCTCCACCCGCTCGGTGTTCTCCAGTCGGGCCAGCTCCGCGACCCAGAGCGCGAGCGGCGTCGCCGGGACGACCGCGTCGGCGCGCAGCGTCACCAGCAGGACGGCGCGCTCGTTGGTGAGGTTGGTGGCGAGGAACCGCACCAGGTCCAGCGTCGACCGGTCCGCCCAGTGCACGTCCTCGACGACATGGAGGACGGGAGCGGCGGCTCCGAGGCGGTCGACGAGGTCGAGCACCGACTGGAACAGCCCGAGCTGGGACGCGGCGGCGAGGTCGGCGGTGCGGGTGGTCTTGGCCGGGGCGATGCCCGGCACCAGCCGCGCGAGCTCCGGGAGCCGTTCGAGCTGGAGGTTCAGCGTCCCGGTCCGGTCGAGGCGGCGCAGCGCCTGGGTCAGCGGAGCGAACGGCAACGGGTCGCCGGCCATCGGCACGCACGAGCCCGCGAGCAGGGTGACCCGCTCCTGGTCGATGAGCTCGCGGACCAGCCGGGTCTTCCCGACGCCGGTCTCGCCGGTGACGATGAGCACGCTGGGATGGCCCGCGGAGGCACGGCGCACGGCCGTTCTGAGCACCCCGAGGGCGTCGTCCCGCCCGACGAACGCCGCGGGTGGACGTCCCACCATCGCCTCATGATGACGGGCCCGACCCGGTCGCGTCACCCCTGTTTCGCCGACTAAGGCATGGCCCGGCACATCTAAGGCGTGCACCCGATGTCCGCGGTATGCCGCGTCGCCGCACCCTTTCGTCAGCGCTCGACCCACTCGGGAGACCTCGGGCCACCCACGAAAGGACCTGTGATGACCCTCACCACCCCACGTTCCCGCCGGCTCACCGGCGCTGCCCTGCTCGCCGCCGTCGCGCTCGCGACGAGCGCAGCGACCGCGATGGCCACCGTGGACCCCGGGACCCCGGACAAGGACGTCCACATCGGGAAGGACAACGACAACGCGTCGAACCCGTTCATCCAGCCGCCCGGCGTGGCCGCGCCGCAGCACATGAACGACACCGACCTGCTCTTCGGCCGCGGGAACGCCGACCTCCTGGTCGGCAACAAGGGCGGCGACACCCTGCTCGGCGGACCCGGTCCGGACATCCTCGTCGGCGGCCCGGACCGTGGCGGCGACCGCGCGCGACGACGTGCTGGTGGCCGACGACGGCGACGACGTCGCGATCTGGTCCCCGGGCGACGGCAACGACATCGTCGACGGCAACGACGGCACCGACACCCTCATCGTCGGACCGGTCCTCACCAACAGCACCGGGCTCCGGCTCGACACCTGGACGCTGAACCGCGCGATCCCCAAGGTCGACCTAGCCGGCGCCACGAACCAGACCTGCGAGCTGGTCCCGGTCCCCGACTCGGAGCACCTCGGCGTGCAGTACCTGCTGCGGATCTGTCGGCCGGTGGCCCTCTGCTGAACACGCTGCGCCTCAAGGACATGGAGGCCGTGGTCTGCCCCGGCCCCTACGCCGGCACGGCCCGGGTCGCCGACCTCACCGCCGGCAAGCCGTCGTTCTCCACCGTCCCGGTGTCGGCGGTCCGCGGCCTCGCCGGGGCGATCGTCGCGCCGCTGCACGCTACCACCTAGCCCGACCCCCGCATACCCCGCCCGCAAGGAGGCTCCTCATGACCGGAACCGTCGACCGCGCCCTGGTCATCGGCTCGAGCATCGCCGGCCTGCTGGCCGCGCGAGCCCTGAGCGAGGCGTACCGCGAGGTCATCGTCCTCGACCGCGACGAGCTGCCCTACGGACCGGTGGCCCGAGGGGGCGTGCCGCAGATCCGGCACGCCCACGGGCTGCTGGCCGGCGGCCGCGAGGCGATGGAGGAGCTCCTCCCGGGGCTCACCGCCGACCTCGTCGCGGCCGGAGCGACGGCCGGCGACGCCCAGGAGTCGATGGAGTACTACGTGGGCACGGCGCGCTATCCCAGCGGCACCAGCGGGCTCACCGCGGTCGCGGTCAGCCGGGTGCTCCTCGAGTGGACCATCCGGCGCCGCGTGGCCGAGACGCCGGGCGTCGTGTTCTACGACCGCAGCTCCGTCCTCGACCTGACGTTCAGTGAGGACGGTGCCCGGGTCACCGGCCTGGTCGTGTCCAGCGTGGACCGGCCGGGCAGCCCGCGGCGGCTGGAGGCGGACCTCGTCGTCGACGCCTCCGGGCCGCACCTCGCGGACCCCGGAGTGGCTGGAGCGCAGGGGGTTCCAGCCGCCCGAGGAGGAGCGGGTCCGCTGCGACATCAGCTACGCCACCCGTCGGTTCCGGCGTCGTCCGGGCGACGCCGGCACCGCGCTCGCGATCCTCCAGCCGGCCAGCGCCGCCATCGCCCGGTCCGGCGTCCTCATCGCCCAGGAGAACGACGAGTGGATCGCGGGGCTCACGGGGTACCACGGTGTCCGCCCGCCGACCGCGCTGCCCGAGTTCCTCGCGTACGCCCGGACGCTCGAGGCGCCGGCGATGGCCACCATCCTGGAACGGCTGGACCCGCTCGACGACGGCTGCACCTACCGGTTCCAGGCCAGCGTGCGGCGCCGCTACGAGCGACTCGTGGACGTCCCGGACGGGATCCTCGTCATCGGTGACGCGCTGTGCTCCTTCGACCCGGCGTTCGGCCAGGGCATGAGCACCGCGGCGCTCGAGGCCGTCGCCCTGCGCACCGCTCTGGGCGAGGGCCGCGCCGACCTCGGCCGCCGGTTCTTCCACCGCGCCGCGCGGCACATCGACACGCCGTGGCAGATTGTCGTGGGCGGGATGCCACCGGCACCCGGTACCTCCGCACGCAAGCCGCTGGCCGACCGCCTGGTCGGCTCCTACCTCACCGCGCTGCGGTACGCCGGCGTCGATGACCCGACGGTGGCGCGGGCCTTCCTCCGCGTCGCCCACATGACCGCTGCGCCGCAGAGCCTGATGACCCCGGCCATGGCCGCGCGGGTCTTCTCCTGGGTGCTGCTGAACCGGGCCGCCGTGGCCGGTCCGGCTCCTGGTGTCGTCCCGACACCCCGCGGGCTCGGCCACGGCGTCACCCATCGGCCCCGCGCTGCGGTGCCGACCACTCAACCACCGGGTCGCAGGGGCTCGGTCGATCACAGGACAGGACACATCTGATGAAGAAGCGCACCATCGCCATGGGGGCCGTCGCCCTTGCCACCGCCGGGCTCGGGCTCGCCCAGACGTCGAGCGCGGACGCCTCCGGGGGCCGGATCAACTTCGCCCTCCAGCGCTCACCGGGCATCGTCGCCGCCGGCTGCCTCCCGTATGCGTCGGCTCGCGTCACCGTCAAGCACGACGGCCCGGTCGAGCGGATGACCGTCGACGCGTGGGGCCTGCCGGCCAACACCGAGTTCGACACGTTCGTCATCCAGGTGCCCAACGCCCCGTTCGGGGTGTCGTGGTACCAGGGCGACCTGGAGACCAACCGGTTCGGCTTCGCCCACCAGGAGTACGTCGGCCGGTTCAACCAGGAGACGTTCGCCATCGCGCCGAACACCGCTCCGGCGCCCTCGGTGCACTCCTCGCCGACGCCCGACGCGACGAGCAACCCCGCCTTCGGGCCGATCCACACGTTCCACGTCGGCATCTGGTTCAACTCGCCGGCCGACGCCACCAAGGCCGGGTGCCCGGGCGCGACGACTCCCTTCAACGGGGAGCACAACGCCGGGGTCCAGGTCTTCAACACCGCCCAGTTCCCGGCCACGGCCGGCCCGCTGGGCACCCTCGAGCCCTGACCGACCCTTCCCGCGCACGGTCAGGAACGGCGGCGGGACCATTCAGGGGTGGGTGGTCCCGTCGCCAACTGCGTCCGCCACGGCCCGGATCTCGGCCGCGCTCGCGTTGCCCCCGGTGACGATCACGGCGCAGCGCTGCGGCCGGTCCGGGTCGGCCAGTAGGGCGGCCAATGCCGCCGATCCCGCGGTCTCCGCGAGGGTATGCGCGTGGCTGGCCAGCAGGGCGGCCGCGACGTCGAGGTCGTCGTCGGAGACGAGGACGAAACCGTCGAGACGCCCGGCCATGACCCGTTGCGGCAGGGCGTAGCTCGTGCCGGTCGCCAGGCCGCTCGACCGGGTCCGGCACGGGACCTGGGCCGGACGGCCCTCGCGCCAGGCCGTGTACGCGGCCGGGGCGGACGAGGACTGCACGCCGATGACGCGGCAGTCCGGGGCGAGGGCCTCCCGGACCACGCACGCACCGGACGCGCCGGTGCCACTGCCGACCGGCACGTAGATCGCGTCGAGCTCCGGATGGCGTTGCAGCAGCTCGAGGTAGACCGTGGCGTGGCCGTGCACGATGGCCGGCTCGTTGCCCGGGTCGACGTACTTGAGCCCTCGTTCCCCGGCGAGCCGCTTCGCCTCCTCGACCGCCTCGTCCATCGTCGGCCCGTGGACCACGACCTCGCCGCCGAGAGCCCGCACGGCGGCGACCTTGCTCGGCGGCGCCGACGCCGGGACGACGACGACCGCGGTCGCGCCGACCAGGCGTGCGCCGTAGCAGACCGACTGCGCGTGGTTGCCCGTCGAGGCCGTGATGAGTCCCGCCTCCCGCTCGTCGGCATTCAGCGTTAGCGCGAGGTTGATCCCGCCACGGACCTTGAACGCCCCCGTCGGCTGGACGTTCTCGTGCTTCACGACGACCCTCACGCCGGTGGCCTGATCGAGCAGCGGGTAGGACCAGGCGGGGGTCGGCGGCAGGTGTGGAGCGATCGCCTCCGCCGCGGCGAGGACCCCCTCGTAGGTGACCTCGGCGGTCATCGGTCGGTCACCGCCAGCCGGCCGGCGAGCAGGACGTAGGAGCCGGCGAACGACCGGCGCAGCCACGCAAGCACTCGGGGCCGCTCGAGGACGCGGATGCGCATCGCCGCGGCGAACACGCCGTAGGCCGCGAAGACGACGAGCGTCACCAGCATGAACACGCCACTGAGACCGAGCAGGTGCCACACGGCGTTCGGCTCGTCCGGGTGGACGAACTGGGGCAGGAAGGCGACGAAGAAGATGGTCAGCTTCGGGTTGAGCAGGTTGAGCAGGACCGCCTGCCGGATCGTCCGCCACGCTGACGACGGCTCCGCCGCGTCGACGCCGAGCGTGCCCTTGTCGCGCAGCGTCGTCCACGCGAGGAACAGCAGGTAGGCGACGCCGGCGTACTTGAGGCCCTGGAACGCCAGAGCGCTCGCGTGCATCAGCGCGGCGAGCCCGGTGGCGGCCGCGACGAGGTGCGGCACGATCCCCAGCGTGCAGCCGACGGCCGCGACGAGGCTGGCCCGACGGCCGCGACCGAGCCCGGCGCCGATGGTGAACAGCGCCCCGGCCCCGGGGGTGGCGACGACGACGAGGGTCGTGAACAGGAAGGCGACGCTCATCGCGCCAGCCTAGGCAAGCCCTCTGCAGCCGCCCGAGACGGTCACTTCTTCGGAGGGGCGAGGCAGATCGGGGGGTAGTACATCGCCGCGACCGGGAGGGCCGGGTGGGCCTCGAAGGTGATGGGTGTGGCCAAGTCGGCCGCGAGCGACGTCCGGATCGTCGTCGCCGTGTCCGTGACGTTCTCCATCCAGAAGCCCCATTCGACCGAGCTTCGGACGGCTTGGACCTTGAAGCGGCCAGCGAGCAAGGTGATGGCGGCCTCGCTGAACGTTCCCTGCCAGTCGACTTCCATGCCTGGCTGCTGGCCAGCAGGGGCGCCTTTCGGAAAGGCGATATCGAGTACCTGGTCGCACATGACTCCGGTGATGGCTTCCTTCGTCACTTCTTTCAGGTCAGCGATAAAGTCCGGATTCGGATTCGTGATGGTGATGGAATTCCGGACCGTGCGTTCGGCGGCTGCCGGCAGCGCGGTACTCGTCGCCGTGGCCCACGCGGTCTCGGCGGCTCGCGCGTAGGCCGCCGCCACGTTCACGTCGCGCGACATGCGCTGCAGGTTGACGGTCGCGGCCTGGATCCGTGCCGCGTCGGCGTCGGTGATCGTCGAGACGTCCACGCTTCTCAACTGGGACATCTGGTTGTCGATGTCGGACACCGGTGTCTTCGGCAGGGGCTCGCGACCGACAGTGATGACCACCGATTCGGCGCCCTCGATGAGCTGAATAGTCTCTTTCGGCGTCGTGCATCGGGCGGCGGTGACCATGACGCTGCAGACCAATACCGCCAGACACGCGATGGAACGTCGACTGCGCGAGGTGGGAACCATGCCGATCCCTTCCGACAACGGAATGGTGACATGGAGCGGTAACGAGCGAAGTGCCTTTCCCGGAAATGGCAATTGTCGCCAGTATCCGAAGAAATACGTCAGGCGGACGGGCCGCCGATCTTCGTGACCGCTGCGGCGATCCGGCGCTCGCGGGTGGCGGCAGCCTTGGCCTCCTCGATCGCGGTGACGTGCGCCTTGCGGTGGCTCGGCGCCAGCGCGTCGAACGCCGCTCGCAGCCCGGCCGCGTCGAGGGCTGCGGCCAGGTCCGCCGGCACCTCGACCGTTCGTGGTGCCGCGTCCAGCTCGAGGTCGACGACGATGGCGTCGCCGCCGGCGATCCCGGTCTCCGTGCGCTTGTCGGCGCTGAACGGGATGAGGAAGCGGCCGCCCATGGACGCGAGGGTGGACTGGTACGCGTACCCGTTGACCGTGACCGATACGGCGGCGCGCTTGCCTCCGCCGAGAGCCGTCACGACCTCCTCGGGTACCGGGATGCCGGTGTTGTTGCCGGCCTGGGCCATGGTCGTCTCGAACCGCATGGCGGCAGTATCGCGCGATGATGGGGCACGTGACGGACGAGACGGGCGTCGCTCAGGCCGTGCTGGTCTGCGCCGGGCTCACGGATGCCGGCGTCCGGTTCTGGCTGTCCGGCGGCTGGGGCGTCGACGCGCTGGCCGGCCGGCAGACGCGGCCGCACCGCGACCTCGACCTGCTCGTCGACGCGGCCGACGAGGCTGTGACCCTGGAGGTGCTGGGCGACCTCGGCTATGACGTGGAGACCGACTGGCGCCCGATCCGGGTCGAGCTGGCCCGCGCCGGCTCCGGCTGGGTGGACGTCCACCCGGTGGCCTTCGACGCGGCAGGCAACGGGGTCCAGGCCGGGCCGGAGGGCACCCAGTTCTCCTACCCCGCGGCGATCTTCACCACGGGCCGGGTCGGCGGCATCGTCGTCGGGTGTGTGTCCGCCGCCGCCCAGCGCACCGCGCACGAGGGGTATGCGCCCCGTCCCCAGGACCTGCACGACCTCGCCCTCCTCGACGAGCTGAATACGGCCGACTGACTGAACGGAGTGGAAGATCCACCACAGTGGGCTGTGGTGGATCTTCCACTGAGCGGTGGGTGCCGCTGGGCCTGTGGATGACGCGGACGACCGAACCACCCAGCCCGGGACGCTGGCACGGTGGAAACCGACCCGCTCGCAGCGCTGGCCACCCACCAGAACGGCGTGGTGAGCCGCGCGCGGGCGCTGGCATGCGGGCTAAGCCCGCGTCAGGTCTTCCTGACCCAGTCGGGCCGACGCGACTGGAAGAGCGCCAACTCGGCCGGCGTCCTCGCGTGCCGCAGCGGCGCGGTGCTGTCGCATTGGAGCGTCGCGCACGGCCTCGGCCTAACTAGGGGAGTGCCGAAGCAGGTCCATGTCAGTGTCTCGCTCAGTCGCCGGATCGCCGGATGGTCGAACCGCCGGGAGTCAAGGTGTATCGCACCGTCGGGGCGGTTGACGCGTCCCAGGCGTGGCAGTGGCCACCGAGGACCTCGGTCGAGCAGACGGTCATCGACGTGGCCGCGCTCGGCATCCGTGGCGAGCGGTCCTCTCGAGTGCGCTCGACGACATCGCGGACGGGTCCCACAGCGCCGCGTTCGAAGACCAGAAGGTGCTCGTTGAGCTCGACGGCCTCGCCTTTCACAGCGATGCGTTGTCGCGGACGTCGGACAGTCGGAGGGACCGACGCAGCGCTGGAGTCGGGTGGCTCACCGTGAGGGTGGTCTGGGTCGACGTGGCATTGCACGCCTGTGCCACCGCGCTGGACGTCGGCGCGGTGTTGGGGCAACGCGGCTGGGCTGGCCAGGTTCGCAGCTGCCGCCGTCGCGACTGCGCAGCGATAGGCGCGTCGCGCTAGAGGCCGGCGCCCGGCTCGATCGGCCGCGTCTCGCGGACGCGACCGAGCAGCGCGATCGACACGGCGGGCAGGATGATGACGGACAGCATCCCGGCGGCGACCATAGCGGCGGCGTCGGCCGAGCTGAGGTAGTCGTTCTCCGTGGCGATCGTCGTGATGACCACAATGAGGGGGAGTCCGGTGGCCGACATCACCGCGAGCGCTCGGCGCTGGCCCCGCTCGAGGCCCTTGCGGTAGACGAAGAACGTCGGGATGGCCCGGACCACCAGCATGAGGAGCAGGAACCCCGGCACCACCAACGCGGACGAGGGCTGGCTGAACAGGGCCTTGAGGTCGATCCGCGTGCCGCTGACGACGAAGAAGATGGGGACCAGCATCCCGAAGCCGATGCCCTCCAGCTTGAAGCCGAAGATCGACGAGGCGTCGGTCTCGTCCTCCTCGTCGTCGTGCTTCGCGGCGGCGATCCGGACGACGACGCCGGCGGCGAACGCGCCCAGCAGCACGTCGATCCCGAAGCTGTTGGCGATGGACGCGAGCGCCAGCATGAACAGCAGCGTCAGCCGGATCGGCAGCTGCGAGCTGGCCCACAGGCTCTTGGCGATGAAGGTGACGATCCGCTCACCCCACGACCGGTTGGCGAGGAAGGCGGAGCCGACGATGAGCGCGGCGAAGGCCCCCAGCACGAGGAGCGACTGCAGCGGGTCGCTGCCCGTGAGGAGGAGGCCGACGAGGACGATCGGCCCGAACTCGCCGACGCTGCCCAGCGCCATCGCGTACTTGCCGAGCGGGGTGCCCAGCACCCCGGCGTCGCGCAGAACCGGAAGCAGCGTCCCGAGCGCGGTCGTCGTGAGCGCGAGGGGGACGACGATGGCGTTGCTCTCGCTGCCGCCCAGGTGCAGCCCCAGCCCGAGGGCGGCGGCCAGCACGACCGACAGGGCCCAGCTGAGGCCGGCCAGCCGCAGCGGCCGACCGCGGATGTTGTCGAGCTTGAGCTCGTAGCCCGCGAGGAACATCAGCATCGACAGCCCGAGGACCGACAGCCCGTCGACGAGACCGGTCGGCTGGACGAGGTTCAGCACCTGCGGACCCAGCACGATCCCGAACGAGATCTCGAGGACGACCGACGGGATCGCGAACCGCCGCAGGGTCGCCACGATGATCGGGGCCAGCACCCCGGCGAGGGCCACCAGCGTCAGCTGGAAGACGTCCTCCGGGGTCATGGCGCGACGCTACCGGCCGGCCGTGGGCAGCGTGTCGTAGAACGCCGCCTCCGCGTCGAGAGCGGTGACGATCCGTGGCGCCACCGCCCGCTCGACCGCCCCGCCGAACAGCGGGACGTCGACCTGGATGGTCAGGTCGGCGTCCAGGCGGCTCCCGGTGGTGGTCGGGGACAGGACGAGGTTGCCGCGGCAGGTGACCGGAAGGCCGGCGAACTCGAAGACCAGCGGGCTGCGCAGCCCCTTCAGGTAGCGCATCCACTCCTCCATCCGCTCCACCGTCGGGGTGCCACCGAGCCGGGAGGTGACCGCCGACGGCAGCCAGTCGAGCGGGACGTCGCTCGACACGACGATCCGCACGGCGTCGTCGGACGCCTCGTGCTTGAGGACCCGCGTCCCGAGCCCGTCGGCGTCGGAGCGGCGCTGCACCACCTCCGGCCGGGCCAGGGCGGCGAGCAGCTCGTCCGGGGAGCAGGGCAGCTCGTAGGACCGCCGGATCCGCTCCGCCATACGCACCTGCCCTCGTTGGATGGGGTGTGCTCAGCGTACGTTGGGGCGGTGAGCAGCCGGGTCGTCGTCGTCGGCGCCGGTCTGGCCGGCCTCAGTGCCGCCTGCCACCTGGTCGGGGCGGGTTACGAGGTCGTCGTCGTCGAGCGCGAGACCATCCCCGGAGGTCGCGCGGGCCGGATCGTCCGTGACGGCTACACCTTCGACACCGGCCCCACGGTGATGACCATGCCGGACCTCCTGGCCGACGCCGTGGGCGCGGCCGGCTCGCGGCTGGAGGACCTGCTGCCGATGGTCCGGCTGGATCCGGCCTACCGGGCGTCCTTCGCCGACGGCAGCGAGATCCTCGTCCGCGCCGGCCACGAGGCGATGCACGACGAGATCGCCGCGACCTGCGGGCCCGCGGACGCCGCGGCGTTCGACGAGTTCGTCGTCTGGCTGCGCGAGCTCTACGAGCTGGAGATGCCGCACTTCATCGACCGCAACTTCGACTCGCCGCTGGACCTGGTGTCCGCGCCGCGAGCCGCCGCCCGACTGCTGCGCATGGGCGGGTTCCGGCGGCTCGGGCCGGTCGTCGCCGAGCGGTTCCAGGACGAGCGCCTGCGCCGGCTGTTCAGCTTCCAGGCGATGTATGCGGGGCTGCCGCCGAGCCGGGCGCTCGCGATCTACGCGGTCATCACCTACATGGACTCGGTGGCCGGGGTCTACTTCCCCGACGGGGGTATGGGCGCGATCCCCGTGGCCATGGCCCGGGCCGCGGAGCTGGGCGGCGCCGAGTTCCGTTACGGGACAACGGTTCAGGAGATCCAACGCGGTCCGAACGGCCGGGTGGCCGCGGTGGACCTCGGTGGGGGTGAGCGGCTTCGGGCCGACGCCGTCGTGTGCACGCTCGACACGCCGGTCGCCTACGAGCGGCTGCTGCCGGGGCTGCGCGGGCCACGGGCGGTCCGGTCCGGGCGGTACTCGCCGTCGGCGGTCGTCTGGCACGTGGGGGCGCGGGGGGGCCCTCCGGCCGACGCGGCCCACCACAACATCCACTTCGCGACGGAGTGGGACTCGGCCTTCGACGCGCTCATCGGCGACCTCGAGCTGATGCCCGACCCGTCGCGCCTCGTGACCGTCCCGTCGCTGACCGACCCGTCGCTCGCTGCGCCCGGCGGGTCCACGCTCTACGTGCTGGAGCCGGTACCTCACTTGGGCGGCTCCGTCGACTGGCACCGCGAACGCGGTCCGATGCGTGAGCGCCTGATGGGTTTCCTTATCGCGCAAGGCTATCCGACCGACGTCGTCACGGAGGAGCTGGTCACGCCGCTGGAGTGGCAGGCGATGGGCATGGCGTCGGGGACACCGTTCGCGCTGGCGCACACCTTCATGCAGACCGGTCCGTTCCGGCCGCCGAACGTCGAGCGCCGGATGCCGGACTGGTCTTCGCGGGGTCGGGCACCGTGCCGGGGGTCGGCGTGCCGATGGTGCTGATCAGCGGTCGGCTCGCGGCGGAGCGCGTGCGGGCCTACCTCCCGACCCCCGACCGAGCGCCCGTGGGGGCGTCGTGACCACCACGGTCGCGGGGCCGGACCTGCTGGCCGAGGGCTATCGGCAGGCGGCGCGGATCACCCGTGACAACGGGACGACCTACTACTGGGGCACCATGCTGCTGCCGCCGGAACGACGTCGGCACGTGTATGCGGTCTACGCGCTGTGCCGGCTGGCCGACGACATCGTCGACGCACCGTCGGCCACGCAGGGCGACCACGTGCCGCAGACCACGGCCAACCTCGAGACGTTCCAGCGCCGCGCCGTGCGGGCCATGGACGGGGACCCGGTCGGCGAGCCGATCATGGCCGCCATCGGCGACTCGTTCGCCCGGTGCGCCATCCCGCGCGAGAACGTCGACCGGTTCTTCGGAGCGATGGCCCAGGACCTCACGACGACCACTTACGAGACCTGGGACGACCTCGTCGCCTACATGGAGGGCTCCGCCGCGGTCATCGGGGAGATGATGCTGCCGGTCCTGCGGCCCCGTTCGCCGGAGGCCTTCGAGCCGGCTCGGGCACTGGGGTTCGCCTTCCAGCTGACCAATTTCCTGCGCGACGTCGGCGAGGACCTCGACCGCGGCCGGGTCTACATCCCCAGGAGGACCTGCGCGTCTTGGGGCCGACCCGTGGGCGCGAGAGGTGACGCCGGCCTGGCGCGAGCTGATGCGGTTCGAGATCGCCCGGAACCCGAGCTCTACGCGCAGGCGGACACCGGCATACCGTTGCTGCCGCCGTCGTCGGCCCGGTGCGTGGCGACGGCTCGGGAGCTCTACGCGCGGATCCTCGAGAAGATCGAGGCCCGGGACTACGACGTGTTCACG
>CAVWQU010000036.1:0-109564 GCA_963757225.1 uncultured Actinomycetota bacterium | reverse complement strand
AACCAGCGGAAGTACTCGGCGCTGAAGGCCAGCTCTCCGACGGCCTCAGGGCGACGCTTGCCGGCCTCGCGGGCCAGCGTGTCACCGATGGAGTCGGCCCGCTCGGCGATCAGCCTGCTCGCCTCGAGGAGGATGTCGGCCCGTCGCCGCGGCGGCAGGTCGGCCCAGTCGGCGAACGCTCGGGCGGCCGCGTCGGCCGCGCGCTGGGCTGTCTTCGCGTCGCCCCACGCCAGCCGGCCGACGACGCTGCCGTCGGCGGGGTTGGTCACGTCGACGGTGCTGTCGCCGTCCTCCCAGGTGCCGTCGACGAGGTGGCTGGCGATCGTGGTCACGAGGATGCTCCTTGGCGAGTCGGGTTGGATGTCAACGGATCGGTGGGGTCAGCGGACGAGGACGTCCGGCCGGAGCCGGTCCCCGACCTTCACGGTCGGCCACGCGTCGTCGTGGACCAGGGTCTCGGGACCGGCGGCCTCCACGAGGGTGGTGTCCTCGACCTTCCAGCCGCCGCCACTGGGGTTCCATGCGAGTACCGCGCCTTCCGTTACGACCTCGTCGCTGGCTGGTGACGCGGGAAACTCACGGGGTTGGAAGCCGCTGAAGCCGCCCTGGTGGTGGCGGTGCCACTCGTCCGGGCTGAACCCGTGCGCACGGTATGCGGCGGTGCCGGCCGCGACGACGTCGCCCAGGCGGGCGCCTACCCGGGAGGCGTCGAGGAAGGCCTGCTCGACGTGCAGCAGGCGCTCGTAGGCGTCCCGCTCGTCGGAGCGGAGCGGCTCGAACGAGACGATCCGGGTGACGCTCGCGACGAGGCCGTGCCGTCGGCCGCAGGCGACGAGCATGCCGCGGGCCCCCAGGGGGTCGCCGGTGGGCAGCGGGTGGCGGTGCGCCTCGAGGTGCGGCGCGCCGCCGACGAGGAGGACGATCGGGTCGAGCTCGCGGTCGAGGAGCTCACGCGCCAGAAGTCCGGCTGCCTGGTACTCGGTCGTCGCGGGCGTGAGTGCGGCCGCCGCGGCGGCGGCTGCGGCCGCCGCGTCACCGCATACCTCCCGCATCAGCCGCCGCTGCCGGTCGGTGAGGCGGCGCCGCAACAGAGCGAGGTCCGCCGCCACCGGGGCTGCGTCCGGCAGCGGGCGGTCACAGCCGACGTGGGTGCCGTGGGGAAGCCTCGGGTCGCGGCCCTCCCACCAGGCGACGACGTCCCACGTGGCGTCGAGCCCAGCGAGCTCGGTGTCACGCAGCCGTGGCGCCTCGATCGCGTTGGTGACGAGGGTGATGCGAGGCTGGCTCGCACAGTCCACGACGACGTCCAGGCACGCGGTGTCGAGCGTCTGGGGGACGTTGACCCGTCCTCCGAGGAACCAGGTGAGGTTCGCCGGGTCGCGGAGGACGAGGGTGTCGAGGCCCCGGTCGCGGGCCATGGACACCAGCGCTGACAGCTTCTCCGGGAGATCCGCCCAGCGGTCCGCGTCAGCCGCCATGGCGGACGACCTCGCCGTCGGCGGCCAGCGGCGAGCCGTCGAAGCCGACCCACGTCCGTCCGGTCACGTCGACGTCGCCGTAGACGTGTTGGTGCCAGGGCCGCTCGAGGAGATCGGCGACCGAACGGACCGTCGCGTCGACGTCGACGCGCGGGATGACGGCACCCTCGCGGACGAGTAGCGGCATCCGGTCGAGCGGCACGTCGACGGTGTGGAAGGCAGGACCCGTGAAGGTGGTTCCGTCCTCGAGGTCGTACCACCGGCCTTGCGGCACGTAGAACGTCCGGCTGACTGGCTGGTCGGCGTCGTCGAACACCGGCACGACGAGCAGGTCCTGGCCGACCAGGAAGCTGTCGTCGACGCTCCGGGCGACGCGGTCCTCGGGATAGTGGAAGCCGAGCGGGCGCATCACCGGCCAGCCGTTGTTGGCGGACTCGTTGGCGACCTGCCAGAGGTAGGGGAGGAGCGAGTAGCGGAGCCGGACCCAGTCACGGCAGATGCGCAGCGCCTCGTCGCCGAAAGCCCAGGGCTCGCGGGGTCGCAGCCCGTGCGCTCGCATCAGCGGCGACAGCGCACCGAGCTGGGTCCACCGCACGTAGAGGGCGGGGGTCAGCTCGGGACCGAAGAACCCGCCGATGTCGTGGCTCCAGAACCCCGGAGCACTCATGGCGTACGAGAGTCCGCCACGGACCGTCGCCTGCATCCCGGCGACCGTCGACTCGGCGTCCCCGCCCCACTGGCCGGGGTAGCGCTGCGAACCGGCCCACCCACTGCGACCCCAGACCAGCGGCGGCCGGTCGGTGAACTCGCGGATCGCGTCCGAGACGGCGCCGTTGTAACGCAACGGATAGAGGTTGTGGGCCTGGTGCGGGGGCGTCCCGTCGTGGAGAGCGACGTCGTCGGGCAGCGCCTCGCCGAAGTCGGTCTTGAACACGGCCACGCCGTCGTCCAGGAACTCGCGGTGCATCTCCTGCCACCAGCGCCGTGCCTCCGGGTTGGTGAAGTCGATGAGCGCGCGCATCCGCCCATCGGGGGTCGGCGTCTTCACGATCGACGCCAGGCTGCCGTCGGTCCGCTTGACGAGGTAGCCCTCGCGCTGGGCGTGCTCGAAGATCGGCGAGGCGGGGTCGAGGTAGGGGAGCTCCCACACCGACAGCCGGATCCCGAGGTCCGCGAGGTCGGTGACGAACTGCTTGCGGTCGCCGAACCGCGAGGTGTTCCAGATGAAGTCGGTGTTGAGCCGGTCGACGACGAGCCAGTCGGGGTCCAGGTGCAACACGTCGAGCGGCACGTCGTGCTCCCGCATCGTCCGGCCGACCTCGAGCATCTCCTCGCTGGTGTGGTAGCGGCAGCGCCCCATCCAGTAGCCGAAGGCCCACGGCTGCGGGACGTCCGGCCTGCCGGTCAGGGCGGTGTATGCGGTGAGCCGGGCCGCGGGGTCGGCACCGGCGACGACGTAGAGGTCGATGACCGGGTCGTCCACGCCGATCGACAGGACGGATGGGCGGGAGTGCCCTACGTCGGCGGTGACGACGGCACCGGTGTTGACGAATCCGGTGTAGCCGCGCGACGAGTGCCACACCGGGACCGGCTTGTAGGCCATCCCCGTGCCGGTGCCGCAGGCGTCCTCGCTGCGCAGCCGCAGCTTCTGGCCGTTCTTGACCAGGCGGCTGAACTGCTCGCCGAAGCCGAGGATGTCCTCGTCCGGGCCGAGCTCCAGGCTGAGCGTGGTCGCGTTCCGGTCGACGACGACGGACGGCGCGGTCAGCAGCCCGGCGACCTGGCGCAGCCGGTCCGCGGTGCGCAGTACGGTGGCGCCGCTCTCGGCGTCCGTCAACATCAGGGTGAATGGAGCCCGGCCCACCGTCAGCCGCAGGCCCCCGCCCTGGAGGACGACGCGGTCCTCGTGCTCCTCGACGTCGAGCGTGGATGGATCCGGCGTCGCGTCGACGACGATGCCGAGACCGGTGCCGTCGTCATCGAGGGCGGCGTTCCCCGCGGGGGCGAGGACCAGCCGCAGGCAGCGGGGCTGCGGAGCGGTGACCCGCAACGCATACGCCGTCACGTCGGTGGGAGGGAGGGTGATGTCGGGAAGGTTCGGCATCTGGGTCTCGACTCCCTGCGCCTCCAACGGCTCGCCCGTGAGCCAGCCCGGCATCATGCCGAGCTGGACGCCGGGGAGGGCGTCGATGTCGAGGGTGACGCCGGCCTCGTCGGCGCGCACGCCGCGAACGCGGCGAAGCAGGACTGCGGTGTCGGTGTCGGTCATGGTCAACCCTTCACGGCGCCGGCGGTGATGCCGGCGACGAAGTAGCGCTGCAGGAACACGTAGGCGAGGACGATGGGCGCGGAGGCCACGACGACGCCGGTGAACAGCAGCGGGTAGTCGGTGAGGAACTCGCCCTGGAACGACAGGAGGGCCACGGGGATGGTGCGCTTCGCCGCGTCCTGGATGAACAGCAGCGGGTAGAGCAGGTCGTTCCAGTGGATGACGAAGAGGAAGATGGCCGTCGCGGAGAGCGAGGGCACGGACACCGGGATCACGATGGACCGGTACGTGCGCCAGGGGCCGGATCCATCGACGGCGGCCGCCTCGAACAGCTCCTTGGGCAGCGTCTTGAGGAACCCGGTCATGATGAACACCGCGATCGGGAGCGTCACGACGATGTTGATGAGGATCAGCCCGACGAGCGAGTCGGTCAGTCCGAAGGTCTCGAACTGCACGTACTGCGGGATCATGTTGGCCTGGGCGGGAACCGCCATGCCGAGGACGAAGAACCCGAAGAGCAGGCCGCTCTTCCAGCCGGGGATGCGAGCGATCCCGTAGGACGCCAGGCTGGCGATGAAGAGCGTGAGCGGCACCGAGCAGCCGGTGACGATGACGCTGTTGCGGAACGCCACGCCGAGCCCGGACTCGCCGACGATCTTGCTGTAGTTGTCGAACTGCCAGCTCGTCGGTGGGGCGAAGGGCGACGCGAAGAGGTCCTGGCTGGTCTTGAAGCTGCCGAAGATGACGACGACCAGCGGGACGATGACGAGGACGGCGTAGATCCCGAGCACCACGCGACGGGTCAGGTTGTAGGTCATGGCGTTCTCCTCAGACGTCCGGGTTGCTGGCCTTGACGGCTCGCCGCTGCAGCCAGGTGATGGCGGCGATGAGGGCCATGAAGATGAGGGACTCGGCTGCGGCGTAACCGAACTGGGAGTTCGCGAAGCCGGCGTAGATGCGGGTCGACAGGATGTCGAGTGATCCCTTGGGCGGGTTGCCGCCGAGGCCGAGGATGAGGTCGAAGGCCTTGAACGACTGGACCGTCGTGTAGGCCATGACGATGGCCGTGGCGGGAGCGACCATCGGCAGCGTGACGTAGCGGAACTGCTGCCAGCGGCTCGCTCCGTCGATCTCGGCCGACTCGTAGAGCTCCTGGGGGATCTGCTGGAGCCCGGCGACGTAGATGATCATCATCTGGCCGACGTGGAACCACACCTGGGTGATGGCGACCCAGTAGATGGCCTGGTTGTCGTTGCCGAGGAAGGCGCTCTGGAAGCGGTCCAGCCCGACGGCACCCAGCACGGTGTTGATGAGGCCGAAGTTCGGGTCGTAGACGAACTTCCAGATGAAGGCGACCGAGACGCTGGAGAGGATGGTCGGGAAGAAGTAGAGCGACCGCAGGGCGACCGAGGACTTGGTGTTCTTGGTCAGGTAGACGCCCAGTGCCAGCGAGAAGATCGTCTGGAAGATGACGACGACCAGCATGAACTTGATGTTGTTGCTGAGTGCGTTCCGGAACAGGTCGTCCGACGTGAGGATGGTCGTGAAGTTGTCCAGGCCGACGAACTGCGCGGTCGGGCTGAAGCCGTCCCAGTCGGTAACCGCGTAGACGACCCCCTGGATCGTGGGGACGACGAAGAAGGCGATGTAGAGCACGAGAGCGGGGATCGGGAACAGCCACAGGGCGGGGTGCGCGGCCATGGGGTTGCGGCCCTTGGGCTTCGGCTGGGTGTCGGCCGTCTCCGGGCCCTTGGCCTGGCTCGGCGAGGTGAGCGTCGTGGCCATGGTCACTTCCGCTTCTGGTCGATGACGGTCTGCGCCTGCTGGGCCGCCTGCTCGGGAGCAGTGCCGCCGACGACGGCGACGCACGCGGCCTCCACGGCGTTGCGGATGTCGAGGTTGTTGAACTGGAACCGCGGGGCGAGCAGGGTCTTCTTCAGCAGCCAGGGCGCGGTGTGCTTGAGGTCAGCGTTGGTGTAGTCGACGTTCTTGACCGTGAGGTGCTGCGACGTCCCGTTCGCGTACACCGCGGCGTTGACCGGGTCGGAGAGGAACTGGAGCCACTTGACGGCGGTGTCCTGCGCCGTGCCGGCGGTGTTGACGCCGAGGATGAAGGTCGCGTTGTAGATCCCCTCGTACTTCGCCTTGTCCTTGGTCACCGTGATCGGGGCAATGAGGTTGATGGGGAACTTCGCGCCGAGCTTGCGGACCGCGCTGAGGTGGAACGAGCCGGTGGCGAGCATGGCGGCCTGGCCGCTGGCGAACATCTGCTGCAGCGGCTCCGACGCCGTACCGGTGGAGTTGGGCTCGAAGAACGGCGCCAGCTGCTGGTACTGCTTGAGGGTCAGCAGGAACCAGTCGTCCGTGACCTTCCGCGTACCGGCCTCGATATCGGCGAACGCGGTGTCGGTGGGCATGTTGTTCATGACCATCGAGTTGATGAGCTGGCCCGAGTTCGCCGGCTCCCCGCCGGGCCACGCGATCGGGACGAAGCCCGCTCCCTTGAGCTTCTCGCACAGCGCGAGGAACCCGTCCCAGTCCTCGGGCAGGGACGTGACACCCGCCTTGGCGAAGGCGTCCTCGTTGTAGATGGGCATGTTGAAGACCAGCTGGTAGGGCAGACCCATCTGGGCCCGGCTGGGATCCTGGCCGGCCTTGATGAGCTCGGCGAAGTAGCCGTCCACGAACGGCTGGGCGCCAAGACCCGCGTACAGGCCGGCCTTGACCATGTTGACGAACTGCGCGCCGCGGAACGCCGTGAAGGCGTTCCCGATGTTGCCGCCCTTGACCTTCTGCAGCGCGGTGCTCTGGTAGTCGTTCGACGGCGAGATGTCCTGGGTGATCTTCGCCTGCGGGTTCGCCTTGACGAACGTCGCGATGAGGGTGTCGAAGACCGCCTTGTCCTCGGCTCGCCAGTGGGCGAACGAGATCGTGCCGGTCGCGGGCTTGGTGTCGACGGCGGGCAGGAGCAGCGCGCTGGCGCCGGGTCCGCCGGCGGTCGCGCTGCCGCGGGACGTGATCGTCGGCCCCACGCAGGCGGTCAGGGCGCCGGCCGTTCCCAGGGCACCCAGCCCGGTGAGGAAGCGCCGCCGGTCGATGGTGAACTTCTCGGACATCGTTGTCTCCTCGGTCCTGCTCTGCTGCTACCAGTCGATGACGGCGATCCCCAGGTGGTCGGCGGCGGCCCGCAGCTGCGGGCGTACGTCGGTCCACGCGAGGACGGTGTGGTGCGGGAAGCCTCCGGTGACGAGGCCGGTGACGAACTGCTCCGCGTCGCCGTCGAGGCGGACTGCGGCGGTGTTGCCCTGGAACCGGTTCGGCTCGGCCACCGACTCGCCGGACGCGAGCAGCAGCCGGAGCGTTCCTGGACGAGCGGGGTCCTCGGTGAGCCGGGCCATGACGACCGGACCGGTCTTCAGCGGGAAGTTGCCGGCGACCCCGAGCTTGCGGTTGCAGTGCGTGAACTGGGTCGCGTCCGACGGGTCCGCGGCCAGGGAGGTGGCCGCCGCGCCGCAGTGCCAGAGCCGGACGATGTTCGCCTCGGTGTCGAGGTCGACGGTGTCGACGAGGTACGTCGTCCCGGAGCCGAGCGCCTCCATCAGGAGCATGGTCACGGCGCCGTAGACGTCACGCTCGCATGCGGTCGGCGTGCTCTCGTCCGCGACGCGGGAGAGTGAGGAGCAGGGACAGGCGCCCAGCTCGTTGGGGAACTCGGGCCAGCAGCGAATGGCCATGCCGTCGAGCGCTCCCTCGTCCCGCCAGTCGCGCATCGCCGTGGTGATCCGCGCGGAGGTCAGTGCCTGGTCGGCGTCGACGGTCCCGAGCGACGGCTGCGCGGCGACGGCCGACGCATACTCCGACTTCGCGACGACGTCGTCCACGGTGCGAACGCGGTCGAACATCGCGTCGATGTCGAGCTGCTGGACCTCGATGCCGAATAGCGAGGCCACCAGCGCGCCGTCGTACTGGCTGGGGGTGAACCCGGGCGGGGCGTCGCCGACGAGGCCCAGCCGGCGGCCCCGCAGTGACTCGAGGGCGGGGACGACGGTGGCAGCGTCGGCGCGCGGGCCGCGGTTCGCCGGCAGGTCCACCCGCTCCGGCAGGCGGCCGGCGAGCGCCTCGGCGAGCGCTCGTCGCGTGCCCGGCTCGTCGGGGTTGCCGAGGACCAGGTGTGGCGTCCGGCCGGCATGGACCACGAGGGCGTGGCCGAAGAGGTTGGCGCCACACATCGAGTTGAGCCAGAGCCGGTCCCCGACCGGGCCGGGCTCGCGGAACGACCACAGCAGGACCGGCTGGTCCAGGTCGCCGTAGAGCTCAAGGGCCGGCGTGGCGTCGGAGAACGAGGCGCAGACGTTGACGACGAGGTCGGCACCCTCGGCCAGGAAGGGCTTCGCCGCCTCGACGTCCTCGGGCGTCATGACGAGGTCCTCGGGCCCGACGACCTCCGCGCCGAGCTCGACGAGCAATGCGCGTGCGTCGGCGGCCAGAGAGCGGGCCACGTCGACGGCGAAGGTGGGCCGCGCGGTAGGGACGAGCACGACCCGCGGCGCTGTGGCGGTGGTCATCGCTGCACGATCTCGTCGACGAGCTCGCCGAGGCGCTGCAGGCGCGGGATGGACACCTCGACCAGGTCGCGCTCGACGTCGTCGCTGCCGATGACGGCCGCCCAGACCGCGCGTCCGGCGAGGAACCCGGATGCTCCTTCACGACACGCGAGCTCCACGGCCTGAGGGAAGAGGTCCGCGGGGACGCCGGACGAGAGGACGACCCACGGTGACGAGACGGCGTTGGTGATCTGCGCGCAGCGACGCCGGATCTCGTCCGCCGGGCCCTGGCCCTTGAGCGGGACCTCGGCCTTGTAGAGGTCGGCACCGAGGGAGCCGAGCTCCTTCGCCGCCTCGACGACGCAGTCGTCCCAGTCCCAGGCGCCGCCCCGGCGCGGGGCCTTGGCGACCGGCTCGATGATGCTCACCAGGCCGGCGGAGCGGCACCGGTCGACGAACTCCTCGACCATCGCGACGCGGGTGGCGGAGGGCTCGTCGGGACGGTGGATGACGAGGAGCTTCATCGCGACAGCACCTTGGTCACGGACGACGGCCGGGTCCACGTCGTGGTCGATCTCGACGGCGGTGACGAACTCGCCGTTGCCCTCGATGAATCGGTCGGCCGCGGCGATGAGCCCACACGTGGGAGCGACGGCGTCCGCGTCGACCACCGCGTCGAAGGCGAACTGCTTGTCGACGAGGACGGCCGAGGCGTACGGGGTGAGAGCCCGCGTCGCGGCGACCTTGAAGTCGGTGAGCTGCTGGTCGGTGACCGGCGCGGCCTGGTGCTCCGCGAACATGGCCCGCATGGCCTCGCGCTGGTCGACGGCGAGCATGGCGAACGCGCCGCTGGGCCGGGCCACCCGCGCCAGCCCGGCGCTTCGGGCGGTGGGAGTGGGGTGGGTGACGTCGGTCATCGGTTCTCCTGGTGGGTGACTGGCTGGTCGGTGTCAGTGAGCGTTCGCCGGCATGGCCGCTTCGACCTCGGCGAGCGACGGGATGCGAGAACGACCGTCGAGGCCGCGGCAGGACAGGGCGGCGGTGACGTTGGCGAAGGCGAGCTGCTGGTCGAGGGTCAGGCCCTTGACGACGGCGGCGACGAGGGCGCCGTGGAAGACGTCGCCGGCGCCCAGGGTGCTGAGGATCGGGCTCGGGTGCGCCGGCGCAGAGGCCGTCTCGCCCGCGGCGGTGAGCGCGGACGAGCCTCGGGCTCCGTCGGTGGCGACGACGACGTCACAGCCCTCGGCGACGGCCAGGGCGAGGAGGTCGGGAACCGTGCGGTCCGCGCCGTAGGTGAGGCGGAGCGCCTCGACGGTCGGCGCGTAGAGGCCCACCCCTCGGGGTGTGAAGCCGGGGATGGGGTTGCCGGCGTCCACCGAGAGCAGCTGGCCCGCGCGGAGGACCCCGGCCGCGGCGACCGACCCCCAGCCCGCGTGGTCGACATGGACGACGGGGCTCGAGGCGATGAGGCCGAGTCCCGCGGTGATGTCGATGCGCGGTGCCGGCTGGTTGCAGATGGCCCGGCTGTCGCGGACCCGGTCGACGATGACGACGCTGGCCGCCGACGGCAACCCCGCGAGGACGGTGACCCCGCTGACGTCGACATCCTCGTCCACGAGCCCGGTGAGGATGGCGCGACCGTTGGCGTCGTCACCGACGGTGCCGACGAACGCCGCTCGGACCCCGAGCCGGGACGCGGCGACGGCGGCCGTGGCAGCGGGGCCACCTCCCGCATACGCCACCTCGGAGGCGACCACTCGGTCGTCGGGAGCGGGGAACCGGTCCACGAGCGCGATGGCGTCGAAGGTGGCCACGCCGACGAAGACGGCGTCGACGAGACTCGGGGAGCTCGTGGGGCTGGTCGCCATGGTGCTCTCGCACTCCTTCGTGCTGGGATCTACGATGTTGAGACTCTAACAGTTGTTGTTGGAAAGTCAACACTTTCTTGTGACTTACCTCGCGTATGCTGGCGCCGTGGGGGATCAGCCGGCCGAGGCGAACGAGGCCACGACACTGCGCTACGACAGCGCGCCCGAACGCCGTCGGGCCATCCTCAGCGCCGTGGGCGACGCCGGGTTCGTCTCCGTCACGGAGCTGACCCGCCGGCTGGGTGTCTCGGACATGACCGTGCGCCGAGATCTGCGCAAGCTCGCTCAGCAGGGCACGGTCCGGATCGTCCACGGTGGTGTCAGCGCCCTGTCCACGTCACCGCACTCGCCGGCCTTCACCGGCCGGGCCGAGGAGCACGCGACCGGCAAGCGCGCCATCGGGGAGGCGGTCGCGCGGTCACTGTCGTTGCGCGCCACCATCGCCGTGGACGCCGGCACGACGACCTACGCCGTGGTCCAGGCTCTTCCGGACTCGTTCCGGGGCACCGTGGTCACGCACTCGATCCCGGTGATGCAGCTGATGCTCAGCCGAGGACTGGGGCGTGTGGTCGGACTGGGGGGCGAGCTCCTGGGGGAGAGCCAGGCGTTCATCGGACCTCGGACCGTCGCCGCGGTCGCCGGGCTCCGTGTCCAGACGCTGCTGCTCGGCGCGGCCGCGGTCGATGACCAGGGCATCTACGTCTCCACCGACAACGAACGACCGACCAAGCTCGCCCTCATGTCAATCGCCGACCGGGTCATCCTGCTCGTCGACCGGAGCAAGTTCCTCGCCTCGGCGCCCGTCCACCTATGCGGCTGGGACCAGATCTCGGCCGTCGTCACCGACGGACCGCCTCCGGACGACGTCCTCGAACGCCTTCCGCGCCTTGCCGACATCCTTGACGTAGCAGCCACCCAGTGAACCGCTGACTCAGGAGGACGCCACGCCCGACCTCCTCGAGGGACATCCTTCACGGCCAGCGTGGTCACGATCTCGTCTAGGCATCACGTGTGGTCCGCGTCGACACTCAGTCCATTCAGTCAGCCGGCATCGGGGTCGGTGACCGCCATCGCCGGCCACGGCAAATCCCTGCGGCACTGGCGCGAACTCAGTCGAGTCCTTCTGGTCCCGACAAGCGTGGCGGCTCTGTTCATGACCCGTTGGGCCGGCGAGTTGGCCACGGGTCGATTGGGGCGCGGGGCGGCTGGGAGACCGCGGCTTGTGGATCGTGTCCACGTCGCACGCATCGATCGCGAGCGGCACGACTGGTCAGCGTTCTGCTGTGACGATCCGGCGATCGAGGCGTGGCTGCGGCAGGACGCGGTCGCGGCGGACCGTCAGGTCGGGGTGGTGGTGCCGGTGGCCACTGTCGGCGGTCGGGTGGTGGGGCTGTACCGGTTGGGGTCGTTCCAGGTGCAGTCCGCGCCGTCGGTGACGCAGTCGGGGATGTGGAGCTAGGGCCGGGTGCCGGTGTCGGCAGTGTTGGTGTCCCGGCTTGGTGTCGATGAGGGGTGGCAGCGGCGCGGCCTGGGTGGGTCGCTGATGTGGCACGCCCTGGTCCACAGCGGTACCTTTCGGTGCGGGCGCCAGTCTCGTCGTGGTTCACGGGGAGACAGGTCCGCGCACGGGCTCCTCGACGGGTTTGGGTTCCGGGCGCGAGCCGAGCAGGAGAAGTACATCCGGCAGGTCGCCAGCACCTCGGCCTCCTCGTCGTCTTCGGCCGACAATGCCGACCTGGTGCCCGCCCCGCATCTCGTCCCGTACCGCAGCGGCGCTGGTGACGTCGTCATCCCTGTCGAGGACATTCGCCTTGGGCGTGGTGTCCGGTCCTCTGGTCCCCCTATGCCAGCTGAGGACATACCTTGGCGGGTGTGGCCTTCGCGGCTTCCGCCCGTCGGCGGTTCATGCTCTGGGGCTCCGCCAGCATCCTGATGTGCTTGACACTGTGCGTCTTGGCCAGGCGGTCCCCGGAGACCCTCAACCGCTGGGACCAGGTTGTGCAGATCGGTCCCGACTGGTGGCGGGACTCCGCGCCCTGGCTGGAGGGCCCGCTGGTGTGGCTCTCTTACGCGTTCGGCACGGTCGCCAGTCTGGTCGGGACCGCCGTGGTGGCTGGGCTGCTGCTGGCCAGGAGGCAGAATCGGGCCGCGATCTACGTCGTGCTGGCAATCCTGGGGACGATCCTGGTCACCAGCCTGCTCAAGCTGATCGTGGACCTGCCCAGACCGGTGGTTGAGGACCCGATCCTGCAGTACGCCTCGAGCGCGATGCCGAGCGGCCACGCGTCGAACATCGCGGCGGCCGCCACCGCCGCGTGCGTCCTGTCGGCCATCTACCTCCGCACTCGGGCTGGACGCCGCCTCGTCCTGGTGGTCGGCGTGTTGATGGTGCTCGTCGTCGGGCTCGACCGGCTCATGCTCGGCGTGCACACACTCACCGAGGTCGCCGCCGGTTACGCCCTCGGAGTCGGCGTCGGCCTGCTCAGCGCGTACCTCTTCGACCCGTCGCCGCGGCGAATTGCCGTGCTCCTCAAGGAGTGATCGTGGCGAACGCCTCGAGGCTGATGGTTCGTGGGCACGCCGTCGATCTCGTCTCGCCCGGGAGGGGCGTGAAGCGAGCGGTGATCGGGCGTGGTGTTCCGCAGGCAAACTCTGGACCGACGATCGCAGAGGAAGGGGGCCGTCGGCACCGGCGCAGACTGAGACCGCTGCTACTACCGCCCCAGCTAAACCGAAGAACCCCCTGGTCGGGGACGTCCCAGACCATCGGTTGACAACAACCAAGAGTGAGCCCGAAAGGCTTGCAGGGCAAGCCGTGCGCATGGCTGCCTGCGCGTTTCCATGGCGATGTCCGTGGGCGGCACGTCCCCGGGAAGAGCGAGCTTTCGTCCGTGGACGGAGGGAGTCCAGCGAGTCCGCTGGCAGGCGCGAAGGATGCTGTCGCAATGGAACGGACGCTGGGGCGGAATCCCATAGTCTGCGTGTCCCACCGTGTGCGCGGCAGCCGGCGGGGCGCCGCACAGTCGTGGCTCAGCTCAGAGCTGCCGCAACCTTCGCGCGAGGGAACCCGAAGGGCAACGCCGAGATGGCCCCCGCAAAGCGGGGACCCAAAGCCGGAGCGGTCCCCACCATCTTCGCCCGGCCCGACACCGAGCACGTGCACTCCCAGCTCGCGGTCATCGCCCGCATGCTTTCGGCACCCGCGGGGGACCCCAAGAAGGCAGTCCCGTCGTCGAAACCATGCGGTGGGATCATTCAGACGACGCAACGCTTTCACTTCACTCCCGGTCGGGCAGTGGAAGAAGATCTGGTCCGGCGACCTCTCTCGAGCGGGTCAACCAGGAGGTTTGACGGGGGCAGGCGCCGAGTCGGCGTCTTCCCCAACCCCGAGGACGGTCGGCCACCGATCGCCGCTACCTGGTCGGGAAGTCCATGCAGGCCAGGCCCACCGCGACGAGGAGGTGGCGCAGCCGGCAAAGGTGACGGCCAAGTCAAACCAGCCGAGGCCCTCGCGACGGCGCTTACGCGACGCCAGGTGGTGACAACGAAATGGGGCGCAGCCATCGAGCCGCTTTCGAGGTTGCCCGTCCGAGCAGGGCCCCGACGGCTACACCTACGACGACGTCACCGGGGTAGTGAACGCCGGTGTAAACGCGTGAGAAGGCTACAACCGTGGCGGCGAGCCGCAGCGGCACGTTGAGTTGTGGCAGCACGTCTCCGACCGCGACAGCGAACGCGGCCGCCGATGCCGAATGCCCGGAGGGAAATGAGGTCGAGGTCGGCATCCGCACCCAGCGGTTCTTGGGGACGCCCATCCCGGTGCGGTCGGGGCGGCCGCGCCTGCCGGCCAGCTTCATCGGCTGATTGACCACGAGCGAGGTGACGCCGATCGCGGCCACCCCGATCACGGCGGCACGACGCCCCCGGGGCCCGCCGAAGAGGGCGAGCGCTCCCGCAACGACGAACCACGGCTTGGAGAAGTTCGCCAGTTTCGACACCCGACGCAGGGGACGGTCCAACCCCGGCGTGGAGAGATCCGCTACGGCCCGGTAGGCGGCGCGGTCGAGGTGGCCGAGCTCCCTGAGGACTCGCACGTCCCAAGACGGCGGCGCGTCTCCATGCCGAGCGCTGAGGCGATCGGCGAGCCGTTCCTCGACCGGCTCCACGGGCGTAAGGCCGCTCATCGGGTCCCACTCGGACGGCCTAGGACTGTCTGCCACAGCGCAACCACGGTTGGTTTGGTCATGACCCGGACGGTGCGTGCGGCGGGTGACCGCCCGGGGGCACTGAGCGGCAGTCGGATGGTCAGCGCGCCCGGCCGAGTGATGAAGCGCAGCGGTGGCTGGAGGGTCAGGGCTTCCCCATCGACACCGACCTCCACGGGATGCGAGGAGCGCACCTCGAACTCGGACGCGGTCCACTCGCTCCAGGTGGAGAAGCGCTGGACGCGGCCCGAGGCCTCCAAGGCGGCGAGCTCTTCTGCCTCCCCTGCCGAGGCCACCCGCACGAACGCGATGCCCAGCACGCCGCGGTCGAGACGCTCGCGGGTGCCGCCGCCACGCAGGCGCGCCAGGGCGTAGGGGTTGTTGGACACGAGCAGGAGCTGCGCGCCATTCGCCTCCTGGCCCGATGGCAGGGTGAAGCGCAGGTCAAGTGGCGTCGCCTTCGGCCCGAGCAGGTCCGGCAGCATGGACGCCGCTGTCTGCACCTTGGCGTCCCGGTAATCCCCGGACTGGACGATCTTGGCGTACACCCCCATCGACGCGTTGTTGACGAAGACGCGTCCATTGATCTCGGCAAGGTCGACAACGGTGTCAACTCCATCCTCGTACGCGTCCAGTGCCCCCGGGACGTCCGCCCGGTCGAGGCCTAGGTCGAGGGCGAAATGGTTCCGGGTCCCGGCCGGAACGACGACGAAGGGAATGCCATGCTGACTCGCGACAGAGGCGACGAGCGCCTGGGAGCCATCACCGCCCGCCATCCCGAGCAGGTCGGCGCCGCGCGCGACAGCGTCCTCGGCCAGCTGACGCAAATCGTCGCCCGGCCGCAGCACGACTGGCTCGATGCCGCGCTGCCGACACAGCTCGACCAATCTGAACCGCTCGGCCTTTCCTCCACCGGACTTCAGATTCATCAGCAGAACGGGATACTTCGCCTGTGGCGCGCGCTCGGCGGCAATGGACGGCGAAGCCGGGATCAAGGCGTAGCTCGCCGCGGCGACCGACACCGCCGCGAGCGTCAGCCCAACCACGAGCACGACAACGCTCTCACTCGCGATGACGACTGCGAGGAACACCAGCAGCGCGAGCGCAGCGACGCCCGCGGCAACGGCACGGGCTACCCCCCGCCGGGACAGGATGTACCACGCGGCGATCACGGTGACCCCGAGCGAAACGACGCTCGCCAGTAACACGTCCCAGCGGGAGAGCGCCGACACGGCGAGATAGACCAAGGCGGCACACAGAGCCACAAGCGCAACCGCCGCCGCGGCCCGGCGCAACATGCTGGGCTTGCCACCCGCGCCGGTCGTGGTCACGACCCCGCCCCCCCAATCGGCCAAACCGCGCCTGTCTGCCGGACATACTCGGCGAGTGCCGCCTCGAGTGTTGGGAAGAAGTGGCCGGGGTCGATCGTGTCGGTCAGCTCGTACCGCTCGATCTTCTCACGCACCGGATCCTTCATCTCGGCGAAGACGAGCGACACACCGCGCTCGTTGAGCCAGAGGTCGAGCTCGTGCAGCATGTCGGAGGCGGTGGTGTCAACGTCGGTGATGGGCTCGGCAGCGATGACGATCCATCGCAGGTCCTGGTGCTTCTGGGCGATCCCACGCATCGCCTCGCCGAACATCCGCGCGTTCGCGAAGATCAGAGGTGCGTCGAAGCGGTAGACGACCAGACCCGGCAACAGCTCGGCGTCGGGATACCGCTCCGTGTCGTGCAGGCCGGCGACGCCCTCGACCCGGCCGAGCTCGGTGTGGTGCGGCCACCAGGTACGGCGGAACACGTTGAGGATGGACAGGCCCACCGCGATGAGAATGCCGGGCAGTACACCGAGAAGAGCCACGCCGAGCAGCGCGATCACCGACAGGGCGAACTCCATTCGGCGCTGCCGCCAGAGGCGACGCGTCCCGGCGACATCGGCCAGCGACAGTGCCGCCACGATGACGATCGCGCCCAACGTTGGTTGCGGGACGAACTCCATCGCCCCGGTGGCGAATACCAGGACCAAGGTGATGACGCCGGCACCGACCACTCCGGTGACCTGGGAGCGGGACCCGGCCTGCTCGGCGACCGCCGTCCGCGACCCGCTGGTGCTGACCGGGAAGCCCTGGAAGAAGCCGGCAGCGATGTTCGCGGCGCCGATCCCGACCATCTCCTGGTTGCCCCGCACCTGCTCCCCGCGACGAGCCGCGAACGCGGACGCCGTGGACATAGTGTCCGCCAGTGCTACGACGGCGATCGCGAACGCGCCCAGCAGCAGCGGCGGCAGGTCACCCCACGTGACAGCGGGGATCGTGAACGGTGGGAAGCCCTGCGGAATCACGCCAACCGTGTCGACCCCGTGTTCCTGCAGGTTCAACGCGTTGACCGCTGCGGCGGCCAGCACCACCACGATGAGGACACTCGGCAGCTTCGGCAGTAGCCGATTCAGCAGCAGGATCCCCGCGAGCGAGGCGACCCCAACCACGGCAGCCGTGGTGTTGGCGTCACCCTGCGCCAACCCCGACACGAAGGCGCGGGCCTCGGCGACGAGCCCGTCGGCGTCCACCGAGAACCCCAGAAGCTTCGGCAGCTGGCCAACGATGATCGTCAGCGCCAGCCCGTTCATGTAACCGATCTGGGTCGGCTTGGACAACAAGTCCGCGACGAACCCGAACTTCGCCAGCCCCGCAGCCACCATGATCACGCCCACCAGCACCGCGAGCAGCGAGGCCAGCGCCACGGCCCGCACGGGATCACCGCCCGCGAGCATGAGCGGGAGGATTGTCGCCGCGATCATCGGGCCCAGCGACGAGTCGGGGCCCAGCACCAGCACCCGGGAAGGTCCGAACACGGCGTACGCGAGGAGGCACAGGATCGAGGTGTAAAGCCCGGTCACGGCAGGGAGCCCGGCCAGGTCGGCGTACGCCATCCCCTGCGGTACCAACAGCGCCGACAGGACCAGTCCCGCGACGACGTCCTTGGTCAGCCACTGCCGCTGGTAAGACGTGACCACCGCCAGACCAGGCACATATGTCCGCCACCGCTGCGGCGAGGCATCCGCCCCGGTCCCACTCATCAGCGAGAGCCTAACGCCCGGCGTGAGGTGGCGGTAGGCCAGTGAGCGTTGGCCGTTTGCGAGGAACAACCGACCCGATACCGGCGTCTAAATGGGCTACGAGAGACTCGCCGTAGGGCCGGTGGCTGGCCAAACTCGGTCTAGGTGCTCGGCGGGGTGCTCTCTATTGGGCTGCCCATCAGTTTCGTCGGTGTGGCTCACCACCGGTCTGCTGCCCGCCGGGTGCCGTGACGAGGCGTGGCTCAAGAAGGGACTGCCCTGCTCGTCGTAGCGCTGCCCACCTCGCCGTCCTTCATCACGACGCTAGGCGGAGTAGCACATGCAGCAGTTGGAGCAGGTGATCATCGGGGTTGATCCGCACAAGTTGTCGGCCACGATCGAGGTCGTCGACGGCCACGAACGGATGCTCGGCTCGGGCCGGTTCGCCACCGACCGGGCCGGGTACTCCGCGATGCGCAGGTACGCCAAGGCCTGGCCGGGGCGGGTGTGGGCGGTAGGGAGCGAATGGGGTCGGCCGGCCGTTGGCGCAGCGGCTCCTGGAGTCCGGCGAGCAGGTCGTGGACGTGCCGGCGAAGCTAGCGGCCAGGGTCCGGCTGTTCGACACCGGCCACAACCGCAAGACCGACGCCCACGACGCCCACTCGATTGCGATGGTCGCGGTCCGCAGCCGCGGCGGCGGGGGCTGCGGGTCGACGGTCAGCTCGAGGCGCTGCGGATGCTGGTGGACCGGCGCGAGGCGTTGACCCGGCGTCGGATTCAGACCGTGGACCGGTTGCAGGCCCTGCTGGCCGAACTGCTTCCAGGGCAGGCGAAGAAGGACATCAGCACCGGGCAGGCTAAGCGGATGCTGGCCACGGTGCGCCCCCGCGATGTCGCCGGCTGGAGAAGAGGCCCCTGGTGTCGGGCACCGACCGCGAGCCGCTCGGTCCGCCACCGCGCTCAGACCGCGGTGATGTCCCCGAGCTTCCAGGTCCGGTCGAAGTACGGCTCCAGCGGACCGTAGAGCCGGAAGTACGAGAACCAGTGCCGCCCGGGAACCGTCTGGACCCAGTTCGGCCCCCGGCCCTCCGGGGCCTCGGGCCCGAACCAGAGGTCGACCGAGCCGTCCTCGTTCATCGCGACATCGGCGTCGCGTGACCCCCGGTCGCCGCGCTGCTGCTCGTTGTCGATCAGGCATCGGGTATCGACGTCGTAGACGGTGGCCGACCAGAACAGCTGGGCGGGCGGGTCAGCTGGGACGTGCAGCGTGTAGCGGCGGCCACCGTCGAGCCACGCGCCGGAGGCGTCGGTGTAGGAGGCGAGGTACGCCTGTCCCCTTCCCGGAGTCTGGCTCTTCATCGCCGCCGAGAAGCTGACCGCCTCGTAGAACCACGCGGCGCGCTCCAGCAGCTGGTCGTAGTCGGTGGCGCGCTGGTCGGAGTGGTCCAGCTGTACGACGAGGTCCCACTGCCGGTCGGGCCAGTACCGGGCATCCGGGAACCGCTTCGCGAACGCGTTGGCCTGCGCCATCAGCTCGCCCGCCTCGGTCGCCGCCGTGAGGATGGCCGTGAGCCGGTCGTCCGGCGCGAACGGACGTCCCTTGTCGATCCCGAGCTGGTGCAGCATGCCGAGGTAGAGGCGGTCGCGCTCGTCGACGACCTCCCGCTGGTAGATGTCGTGCAGCCGCACCCAGTAGTCCAGCCCCCGCGGCTGGTCGCCGCTCCAGGGCCGGCCGTCCGGGGACACGATCCGGGTGGCCACTGCGTCCCGGCCGTCGAACGGTGAGATCCGCACGCCGTGGACCAGGGCATCCGACCGCTCGGGGTCGGGGTCCAAGGTGCGGAACCCGAACATGACGTTCGTCCCGGTCGACCGATGGACGTAGAGGTCGCCGGCGTCCACATCGGCCGCCCCCGGCGGCAGGATCAGGTGCCGACCTCCACGCCCCTCGTCGGGTCCCATCTCGCCCAGGATCGCGAACTCGCGCTGCCAGAAGTCGCTGAACCCACCCGCCGTCGCGCCGGGCGGGACCTCGATGACCAGTGGCCCGGTCTCGGAGAGGTCGACGAAGGCGAGGATGTACGGGGTCGTGGCGTTGGCCGTGATGAGCCCGAGCCGGTCCGCGTAGGACAGGTACCGCACCAGGTCGTAGCTCGTCGCGCCGAACGTCTCGCGGTGGACCTTCTGCCACTGCGCGTAGGAGACCAGGGGCAAGGCCCAGAGGTAGGCCTGGCAGGCCAACTGGTAGTCGAGCTCGTCGAACACCAGACCGAGGTCCTCGCGGCGCGGCAGCTCACCGTCCTTGCGCACCTCCCCCAACCGTCCGGGTAGAGCGTCAGGGACGTCCGTGGTGGTCGACATGTCAGTGAGATTGCCACGGCGAGCCTCCTGTCCGCCCACCCGGACCGGGTGATCCACGGCGCTCGTCACTGTTCATGACGTGTCCGCACTCGCGGAGCGGACCCACGCGCGCGCCATCGCCGTGTACCGCGCGCGCCAGCGCCGTGAACCACGCGCGCGCCGGCGAGGGCATCTCGATCCAGGCGTTCACCTTCACGCCGACGAACGAGGAGGTCGCGACGTTCACCCGGCGTCACGCATACCGGGTCGTCGAGGTGCACCCAGGGCCGGCGTCGGAATCGATGTCGGGACCGTCGTCACGGGAGCCGGTACCGACGACGTGCTGGACGCCGCGGTGGTGGATGGTCCGGCCGCTGGGTCACAAGCGGCGACGCGCCGTCGCTGCCCGACGCGCCGGAGGTGTTCAGCGACGGCTGGCCCAGCGCGATCTGGGTCTAGACGATGATGGCTCCTGCCATGTCGCTGCTCGCCCGGATGGACCGACTGCCGTTCAGCCGTCCGCACTATGCGCTGCTGGTGATCGGCGGGCTGGGCTACACGTTCGACGGGGCCGACAACGCCCTCGTCGCGTTCCTCCTGCCGAGCATGGCGCGCGAGTGGGGGCTCGACAACGGCGCCCTCGGGTTGCTCGCCGCTGCCAGCCCGGTCGGCTACCTCGTCGGAGCCCTGGTCGCGGGGACGCTCGGCGACCGGGTCGGTCGCCGCCCGATCATGATGTGGGCCCTGGCGGTCTACGCGGTCTGCACCATGGTGGCCGCCCTCGCACCGAGCTACGAAGTGTTCGCCGCCGCGCGCATCCTGGCCGGGGTCGGCATCGGGGCCGAGAGCGTCATCGTCGCGCCGTACCTCGCGGAGTTCGTCCCGCCCGCGCGCCGGGGCTGGTTCGTCGGCTGCCTCGCAGGGTTCTTCTCCTTCGGCTACGTCGCCGCCGCGCTCCTCGGCCGGTTCGTCGTCCCCGTCTCCGACGCCGGGTGGCGCTGGGCGCAGGTCGTCACCGCGGTCCCCATCGTGCTGCTGCTGTGGTGGCGTCGCTCGCTGCTCGAGTCCCCGCGGTACCTGCTGGCCCACGGTCGCCGGGTGGAGGCGGAGCTGGTCGTGGTCGCGTTCGAGGACAAGGTGCGGCGGGCCACGGGACGACCGCTGCCGCCGGTCACTGACGCCGCCGACGGAGACGTCGAGGTGACGAAGGCCGGCCTCTGGGCCAGCCTTCGGTACCTCTGGGGGCGGAGTATGCGCCGTCGCACCGCCGTCGTCTGGCTGGTCTGGTTCGTCAACGTGTTCGCGTTCTACGGCTTCTTCACCTGGATCCCCACACTGCTCATCCAGCAGGGGATCACGGTGACGAGGAGCTTCGACTTCTCCCTCGTCATCTACCTCGCCCAGATCCCCGGGTACTTCACGGGAGCGTGGCTCAGTGACCGGCTCGACCGGAAGCGCACCATCGCGCTCTGCCTGTTCGGGGGAGCCGCGGCGGCGTTCTGGCTGAGCCAGAGCTCCACACCCCCGTCGATCATGGCGTCCGGCGCCCTGCTGTCCTTCTTCCTCAACGGCAGCATCGCCGCGACCTACGCCTACACCCCCGAGCTGTTCCCGACGTGGACGCGGACCACCGCCACGGGGCTGGCCAGCGCCTTCGGGCGTCTCGGGTCGATCAGTGCTCCGGCGATCATCGGCTTCACCGCGAGCTCGCTCGGCTTCGGCGGCGTGTTCGGGATGACCTGCGCGGTCCTGGCGGTGGGAGTTGTAGGCGTCCTGGTCTTCGGCGTGTCCACGGCCGGCCACTCCCTCGAACAGCTCAACGAGGAGGCGACAGAGCAAGCGCCCGAGCAGTCGCCCGAGCGGCGCGACGGCCGACCCGGCAGACTCGCCCGGTGACCCCGCCGAGGCCGTCCCACGGTGTGCTCGTCCGCCGGGCGCGCCTCGTGCCGGTGGGCGTTGGTATGCCGGTCGCCGCCTTAAGGGACCGGCCGGTCGACCTGCGGATCACCGACGGCGTGGTCACCGAGGTGGGCCCGGACCTGCCGGTCGCCAACTCGGACGAGGTCGTCGACGCCGCGGGCCGGTGGGCGATCCCCGGGCTGTGGGACCACCACGTCCACCTCACCACGTGGTCCCGGACGCGGGCCACCGTCGACCTGGCCGGGACGAAGGGGCCGGACGACGTGACGCGTCGTGTGGCCGACCACCTCGCGGCACTGGATGCCGAGAACCCGCGCCTGGTCAGCGGGTTCGGGTACCGGTCCGGCGCGTGGAACCGGCTCGGGACCGTCGCCGAGCTCGACGCGGCCACCGGCGACGTCCCCGTGGTGCTCACCAGCGGCGACGCCCACAACGGCTGGCTCAACAGCGCCGCGCTCGGGCTGCTGGGAGTCGGCGGCGTCACCGGGCCACTGGAGGAGAACGACTGGTTCGGTCTCCAGCCGGCGATCAGCGCGTTGCTGGAGGAGATCGAGGTAGGCGGCGCGGGGGAGGCAGCGCTGCGGTCGGCGATGGCCGACGCCGCTGCGCGCGGGATCACGGGGGTGGTCGACCTGGAGATGCCGACGAGCTACCGCCAGTGGCCCAGCCGGTTCGCGGCCGGGCTCGACCTGGTCCGGGTGCGGGCGTCGGTCTACCCGGACGCGCTCGACGACCTGCTCGCCGCGGGCGTCCGCACCGGTGACGCGCTGACCGACGACGGCGACCTGCTGGTGATGGGCCCGTTCAAGCTGATCTCCGACGGCTCCCTCAACACCCGGACGGCGCGCTGCTGCGACCCTTACCCCGACGCCGACGGCCGGCACCTCACCCGAGGGCGGCAGAACTACGACCTCGACGAGATGACCCAGCTGCTGGCGAGGGCGCACGCGGGTGGCCTGGAGATCGCCCTGCACGCGATCGGCGACGGCGCCGTCGACCTGGCCCTCCAGGCCTTCGCGGCGACCGGAGCGGTCGGCGGCATCGAGCACGCCCAGCTGGTCCGCCTGGAGGATCTCCCCCGAATGGCCCGGCTAGGGGTCCGCGCCAGCGTCCAGCCGGCGCACCTCCTCGACGACCGCGACACGACGTTGCGGCTGTGGGGTGACCGGGCCGACCGCTGCTTCGCGCTGCGCTCGATGCTCGAGGCCGGCGTCACCCTGGCGCTCGGCTCCGACGCTCCCGTGGCCCCGCTCGACCCGTGGCTGGCCATGGCCGCGGCCGTGCACCGCTCGGCCGATGGTCGCGATCCGTGGAACCCGGCGGAGTCGCTCACCCCCGCCGAGGCGCTCGCCGCGAGCACGGACGGCCGGTCGACCCTCGACGTCGGCAGCCCGGGGGATCTCGTCCTCCTCGATGCGGATCCCCTTGCACCGACAGCAGACTCAGTCGAGGCGGCGCGCGTGCTCCGCGAGATGGCGGTCGCCGCCACCCTGCTCGCGGGTCGCCTCACGCATTCCGCCGCGAACCTGTGACCGACGGCGGGGATGGCCCCCTGCATACCCCGCCGTCGGCACTCAGGCCCCGAGCCGGTCACCCTGTCGGTGCGGCCTCCCTCAGCCGCGTCAACAGGGGTTCTGCCACCTCTGCCAGGAACCGGTCCTGGAGCTCATCGCCGACCTGGACGAGGGCGACGTCCGTGAACCCGGCCTCCCAGAACGGCCGTACCGCCTCGACGACCGCGTCGAGGTCCGGCCCACAGGGGATCGAGGAGGCGACGTCCTCGGGCCGGACGTACTGCGACGCCGCGGCGAAGCCCGCCGTGGTCGGCAGGTCCGCGTTGACCGCCCAGCCGCCGCCGAACCAGCGGAACTGGTCGTGCGCTCGCTCGACCGCCGCGTCGACGCTGTCGGGGTCCCAGCTGACCGGGATCTGGCCGATGGCCCGAGCTCCGTGCCCGATGCGCGGGCGGTCGTCGAGCGCGTTCCACGCCTCGAGGATCTCGCCGTCGGGCTCGGTCGCGATGAGGTGGTCGGCGAGCGGGCCGAGCTCCTCGACCGCCTTGGTGCCACCGGCCGCGACGCCGATCGGGACGCCGCCCTCGGGCAGGTCCCAGATCCGCGCGGAGTCGACGTCAAAGTAGTCGCCTCGGAAGGTCACCAGCTCGCCGCTGTGGAGCTCGCGGATGATCCGGATGGCCTCGCCGAGCATCGCCTGGCGGGTGTCGACGGTGGGCCAGCCCTCACCGACGATGTGCTCGTTGAGGTTCTCGCCGGCGCCGAGGCCCAGCGTGAACCGGCCGTCGGCCAGGATCTGCAACGTGGCGGCCTTCTGCGCCACCACGGCCGGGTGGTAGCGCATGGTCGGGCAGGTCACGTAGGTCATCAGCTCGACCCGTCGCGTCACCTGGGCGACAGCGCCGAGGACCGTCCACGCATACGGCGAGTGCCCCTGAGCCGACAGCCATGGGAAGTAGTGGTCGCTGGACACGAGCAGGTCGAAGCCGGCATCCTCGGCCGCCGAGGCGTAGCGGACGAGGTCCTTGGGGCCGCTCTGCTCCGTCATCAGGGTGTAGCCGAATCGCGTCACGGGTCAGAGGTACCCCGTGACGGCGGGCCCAACCCTGAAGGCCCGCGCTTGCGTCAGGCGGCGAGGAACCGCAACAGAGTCGTGTTGAACGCCTCGGGGTCGTCGAGGTTCACCGGGTGGCCGCAGCCCGCGAGGACCACGGCCTCGACCTTCTCGTTGAGCGCCGCCAGGTCGGTGGCGTGGGAGGACGGCCAGAACTGGCTCTCGGCGCCCGCGACGAGCAGCATCGGGCAGGTCGCGCGCGTGACGACGTCTCGCCAGTCCGCCGCCGCGTGGTCGCGCAGCAGGGGGAGGGTGGTCGGGGACGCCGCGTCTCCACCCATCGGGTTCGCCCCGGTCGCGGCGGCGATCGCGGTCACCCCGGCGATGGTCTTCTCCATGCCGGCCCCGCGACCGGTCGGCGGGATGCCGGCGTCGAAGAACGTGCCGACGTTCTCGGCGGTGAGCCCGTAGAACCCGCTCTCCCATCCGTCGCGGTTCACCATCTTCGGCGTCTGGTCGACCGAGACCATGCCGAGGCAGCGCGCGTACCCGAAGAGGTCGAGGTACGCCCAGATCGAGCTGGCGCCCATCGAGCCGCCGACGAGGTAGGCCTCGTCGATGCCGAGCGCGTCGAGCAGCTCCTGCAGGTCCTTGCCGTGACGCGCGAGCCGCTGCCCGTGGTCCGGGCCCTCCGACGCGCCATGGTTGCGCCGGTCGACGGCGATGACGCGGTAGCCGGCGTCGACCAGGGCCCGGGTCGTGAAGTGCCAGCTCGTCGCGGCGGCGAGGAAGCCGGCGACGAGGACCACGGGCACGCCGTCACCCTCGTCGGTGTAGGCGAGGGTGACGTCGTCGGTGGTGCGGAACTGCGGCATCGACATCCTTCGGGAGAGGGCCGGACCCCTCGCCTCGCGGCGAGGGGTCCGGGCCGGTCTGTGCGGCGGTTGCCCAGGGTATGCGGGTCAGCGCACCGAGCGGATGGGGATGATCGCGACGATGCCCAGCAGGACGAACACGGCTCCGGCGATGAAGGTGATCTGGTAGCCGCCGAAGATCGTGATGAGGGCGCCGGCGAGAGCGGGGGTGATGGCCTGCGGGATGGTCGTGGCGATGCCGAGGATGGCGAGGTCGCGACCCGCCGACTCCTCGCCGCCGACGGTGGCGGGCAGGACCTCGGTCATGAGGGCCAGGTCGATGGCGATGTAGGTGCCGAACCCGAGACCCATGACAAAGGAGTAGGCGAGCATCGAGGTGACCGTCGGCCACGCCAGCGGCAGGACGAACGAGGCGGCCATGATGACCGAGGCCCACACGATGAACGGCTTGCGGCGGCCGGTCTTGTCCGAGAGCTTGCCGCTCACGGCGGCGGAGATGAAGGTGCCGAGCAGGAGCACGACGGCCATCTGGGCGACGACGGCGTTCGAGGTGGCTTCGTCCAGGCCGATGTAGTCGCGCAGGGTGTAGAGGCCGTAGGTGGTGCCGGCGGCGAACCCGATGACCATGAGGAAGCGCGCCGCGAAGGCCCAGGCGAAGTCGGGGTGCTTGCGGGGGTTCACCCAGAAGCCCTTGAGGAACGTCTTCCAGGAGAACGCTGCTCGCGGGACGTCCACGTTCGAGGCCTCACGGTTCACCAGGACGAAGACGCCGGCGACGACGAGGAGCAGCAGGCCGAGGACCGCGTACGGGAGCTTGCCCTGGACCGCGAGTCCGCCGGCGATGCCGGCACCGACGGCGTTGCCGACGGTCACGCCGACGCCGACGAGGCTGGATGCGGCACCGCGCTGCGAGGGGGCGAACCGGTCGGGCACGATGGCCTGCGCCGCGGCGAGGACCGCGTTGACCCCGACCTGCACGAGGACCCAGGTGACGGTGATCATCGCCAGCGAGGACGCGGCCAGCGGGAGGCCGATGGTGAACCCGCCGGCCAGCAGGGCGCCGAAGACGATCCACGGCGAGCGACGGCCGAACCGGCTGCGCGTCGCGTCGGACAAGGCCCCGGCGAGCGGCTGCGCGATGATCGTCACGACGAAGGCGACGGTCGCGACGATGGCCAGGTTCGTGACCTTGTTCGCGGCATCCAGCTTGGCGACGAGGTCGGGGATGAGAACCCCCATGCCACCGGAGTTGATGGCGACCAGGGAGGTCAGCAGGGCCGAGATGCCGATCGCGGTGCGGCGCAGCGGCTTGGTCAGCTTGGTGGTCGAGGCGGCGACGTCGGCGTGGACGTCGGTCGCGCCGGACACGTCGGACACCGCCGTCTCGTCGAGCTGGACCGGGATGGTCGTGGTCATCGGATACTCCTGTGGACGCGGTGACATGGTGGGCGGGACGGGTCGAGCGGGTGGGGCGGGTCGAGCGGTCTGATCAGTCGGGATGGTCAGCGGTCGATGACCTTGCCGGGGTTGAGGATCCGGTGCGGGTCGAGGGCGTCGCGGATGGCGACGTGGAGGTCGGCGACGGCGGGCGAGATCTCCGCGACGAGGCCGTCGCGCTTGAGCAGCCCCACGCCGTGCTCGCCGGTGACCGTGCCACCGACAGCGAGCGCGGCGTCGATGATCTCGGCGAAGGCGAGCTGAGCCCGGTCTCGGGCGGCCTCGTCCCCGGGGGGCGTGATGATCAGCGGGTGCAGGTTGCCGTCGCCGGCGTGGGCGATGTTGGCGATGAGGACGTCGTGGCGGCGGCCGATCTCGTCGATCCGGCCGAGCATCTCCGGGATCCGCAGCACCGGGACGCAGACGTCCTCGGTGAGGACCGGGCCGAGCCGCTCGACGGCGGGGTAGGCCAGCCGCCGGGCCGCGAACAGCGCGTCGGCCTCCTGGCGGTCGCTCGACACCGCACTGAACGTCGAGCCGGCCGAGTCGAAACAGGCCTGGACCTGCTCGGCGATCGCGTCGCCCGCGGCGCCGGCGTCGTCAACCCGGGCCAGGAGGATGACCGCCGCGTCGGCCTCGAGGCCGAGGTTCTTCCAGTCGTTGACCGCCTCGAGGCAGTGCCGGTCGAGCAGCTCGAGGGCCGACGGGATGAGGCCGGCCTGCGCCACGGCGACGACGGCGTCACCCGCGGCGACGGTGGTGGAGAAGAACCCGACGACCGTGCGCTCCGGCGCCTGGACGGGGCGCAGCCGGACGGTCACCTGCGTGACGATGCCCAGCGTGCCCTCGGAACCGACCATGAGGGAGGTGAGGTCGTAACCGGCCACGCCCTTGGCCGTCCGCCGGCCGAGCCGGACGATCTCGCCGGTGCCGGTGACGACCTCGAGGCCGAGGACGTAGTCGCCGGTCACGCCGTACTTGAGGCAGCAGACCCCTCCGGCGTTGGTCGCGACGTTGCCACCGATGGTCGACCACGGCGCGCTGGCCGGGTCCGGCGGGTACCAGAGGCCGTACTCGGCGCTTGCCGCGCGCAGCCGGTCGTTGACGACCCCGGGCTCGACGACGGCGAACCGCTCGACCGGGTCGATCTCGAGGATGCGGTCCATCGCGTCGAGGGCGACGACGACGCAGCCCGCCATGGCGTTCGCCCCACCGGAGAGACCGGTGCCGGCGCCACGGGGGACGACAGGGATGCCGTATGCGGCGCAGAACCGGACGGTGGTGGCGACGTCGTCGGCGCGCACCGCGCGGACGACGGCGGCCGGGACCACGTAGGGGGCCCATTCGGCCTCGTCGTGGCTGTAGCGGGCGCGAGCCTCCTCGCCGGTGACGACCTTCGCGCCGAGCAGCTGGACCAGGTGCTCGCGGACCTCGGCGTCGGTCAGCCGCGAAGCGGCGGACGGGCCCGAGGCGGAGGTCTCGGTGAGGGTGAGCGTCACGGGTGGTCCTTGGGTCGTCGGTGCGGCTTCCCAAACCGTAGGGTCGTGCGTTGTTGCTCCACCACGGTCGAACTGTCCATCGTTGAGCGTGTGAGTAGAGATTTCGTCTACTCTGCGGCACCATCGTCCCGTGCCCCGTGCCCGCGACTGGGTCGAGCTGCTCGCCACCGAGGCGACCGCGGCGGACCTGCTGGCGCACCGGGAACAGCTGCTGGGGTCCGGTGACCCGCCGGGCCGGGTCGCGCGCGAGGAGCGGGCGGCGGCCACGGTGTCGGGCCTGCTGCAGCAACGCCGCCGGCGCATCGTCGAGCTCTCGGCGCTCAACGACATCGCCCAGCAGCTGGCGACCGTCCACGACCCCGCCGACCTGCTCCAGGGGGTGGTCCACGAGGCCCGCCGGCTGCTCGGGGTCGACCTGACCTACCTGGCCCTGCTCGACGGCGACGCCCTGAGGATCGACGTCGCGAGTGGCCAGCGCACGGCGCAGCTGGTCGGCGTCCGCCTTCCGGCCGACGCCGGCCTGATCGGGCGGGTGGCCGCCGCCAACGCCCCGATGTGGACCCCCGACTACGTGTCCGAGAAGCGCATCGTCCACCGCCCGATCGCCGACGACGCCGCGTCGGCCGAGGGACTGCGCGGCCTGCTGGGGGTCCCGCTGGCCGTGCGGGGGCGGGTCATCGGCGCGCTGCTCGCCGCCAAGCGCACCGAGCGGCACTTCACCGAGGACGAGGTGGCCCTGCTACAGGCGCTCGCCAGCCAGGCCTCCGTGGCCATCGACAACGCCCGGTCCCGGGAGCAGCTGGCCCGGAGCAACGCCGCACTGCAGCAGGCGCTCCGGCTCGACGAGCAGCTGACCACCGTCGTCCTCGAGGGCGGCGACCTCGACGTCATCCTCGCTCTGCTCCGGTCGCTCACGTCCGGCGATCTGGTGTGGGTCGCCGCCGGCCGGACGGCGCCGTCAGCGGCCGTCGAGGTCGTCCTCGAGGCGGTCGGCGAGGGCGGTGACGGTATGCCGGTCGACGGCGACGGCCTCGTCGCCCAGCCGGTGCTCGCGGCCAAGCGGCTGCTCGGCGTGCTGGTCGCCCCGACCGCCGAGGCGGACCGCGACGCGACCCGGCTGGTCCTGGAGCGGGCCGCACCGATCATCGCGCTGACCATCGCCGAGGCGCGGCAGGCGGCCCGGGCGTCGGAGCTGGGCCGCGACATCGCGACCATCGACCTGGTCAGCCGGCGGGAGGGCGACGCCCGCCGTGACCGGGAGCGGATGCGCGGCGCCGGCCTCGACCCGAGGCGCCCACACGACGTCATCGTCGTCGACGACCCCACGATGGTCCCCGCCCTGCGGCAGGCGCTGGAGGCCCTGCGCGAGGCGACCTCCGCCGCATACCGCGACCAGGCCGTCCTGCTCGTGCGCCACCGCACCGACTGGGTCGACGTCTGGCCGGTCGGCGGCCCGGTCGCGGGCCTGGCCGGTCCGGTGGCCGGCGCCCTCACCTTCCGGGATGCCTACCTCGACGCCGCCCGGACCGCCCGCGCACTCGCCGCGCTCGGGCGGCGCGCCGGGATCGCGCGGGCCGACGACCTCGGGGTGTTCGGGATCCTGCTCAGCCACACCGGTCCGCGCGAGCTGGCCCAGCAGCTGCGCCGCGAGCTGGGTCCGCTGCTGGCCGAGGAGCGCCGGCGCGGCGTGCCCCTGACCGCGACCCTCGCCGCCTACCTCGAGCACGGGCAGCGCCCGTCGGCGACGGCCCCCGCGCTCGGGGTCCATGTCAACACGCTGTACCAACGGCTGGCGGTCATCGACCGGGTGCTCGGCCCGACGTGGCGAGAACGGGCCCTGGAGCTGCAGGTGCTGCTGCGGGTCCGGGTCGCCGCCGACGGCCTGGAGTGAGCACGGTCAGCCGGCTCGCGACTCCAGGGCGTCGAGATCGCGCTCCGCGTAGAGCCGATGCTGCCACTCCTCGTTGAGCACGATGAGCAGGCACTCGGAGACCGGGAAGCTCTGCGGCGGAGGCCAGCCCGGCCCGTCGACCGCCTCGGTCGACGCCGCCAGGGACTGCGTCGTGAGACCGTCGATCACGTGCCGGACCGTGCTCATCCGGTCGTGCCGCAGTCGGAGCACCTCGTCGAGCGACGGCTGGACTGTGCGGTCGCGCGGGACGCCTGGAGCGTCCGGCATCTCGTCCCAGGGCAGGTCCAGCGGGTCCCACGGCGCCGGGTCGCCGAGGATGGTGCGGCGAACCCAGGCGTCCGTGGCGAAGACGAGGTGCCGTTGGGTCTCCACGAACGACCACTCGTCGTCCACCGACGCGTGCAGCTGGTCCGGGGCGAACCCTCTGGCCCGGTCGACGGTGCCCGCCCAGAGCCGTTCGACGATGTCCCACGCCTCACGGAACCCGGCCGGGTCGGTGGGCCGCATCCGGGCGCGCTCGGGGTAGCGGCGGTCGAGCTCGGTCTCGACGAGCGGAGCGACGTCGACGCCGTTGACCACGAGGTTGCGCACCTCGGCGTCGATGGTGACATCGAGGAGGATGCACCCGCGCATGGCGACGTCGCGCAGGAACACCGCGCGGAACTCGGACCCACTGAGGTCGACGTCGTGGAAGCGGGAACCGTGCAGGTCGGCCTGGACGTACTCCACCATGCTCCGACGCTATCGACTCCGACCAACGGTCACGGGGGGTGCGGCAGCGGCCAGATCCCGCCGGTCCCCGTCTCGATGATCGCCGCCCGGTCGGCGTGCAGCCGCAGCGGCAGCACGTCGGACACCGCACCGACCACGATCGGCAGCTGGTCGGCGCTGGCACTGGTCGCGACCGACACGTGCGGCACCCACCGGCCCGGCTCGTAGTGGTGATGCAGCTCCAGGCCCGCGGCGCGCAGGGCCACGACGACCCGCTCCTGTCGAGCCACGACCTCGGCCGGCGCGGCGCAGGCCAGCGCGACCCGGCCCCGCGGGAACACGACGCTGCCCTGGGCGGTGACCTCGGCGGACCCGCCGTCCGGCAGCGGGCGCAGCGCCGCCTGCACCGTGTCGACGTCACCGTCGCGCAGGACGGCGTAGGAGAGGTGCGGCCGGTGCCGCCCATGGGTATGCGTCAGCAGCGTCGCCACTCCCTGGGCCTCCAGCCGCTCCCACAGCGCGCGGACCAGCCGATCGGTGCGCCGGTCGAACAGCAGACACAGGGCCAGGGCCACAGGGCCATTCTGCGGATCCGGCCCCGCTCCGGCTCGATAGCGTGGCCGACGTGCTGAAGCACCTCGCCACCGACGACCCCGCCGGTGTGGTCTACGTCGATGAGGGCGCCGGACCCGTCGTCCTCGTCGTCCATGGCGGCCTCAGCGACGAGTCGGCCTGGGCGAAGGTCGCCGCCGAGCTGACGCCGTCGTTCCGGGTGGTCCGGATCCGGCGCCGGCTCTACCGAACTGAGCTGCCGGCCGACCCGGTGACCGACATCGCCCGGGAGGTCGACGACCTGCTCGCCCTGGCCGCCGAGATCGGGGAGCCGGCGGTCATCGTCGGACACTCGTCGGGCGCGGTCGTCGCGCTGGAGACGCTGGTGCGGGACAGCGGTCCCTTCCGCGGCGGGATGGTCTACGAACCGCCGCTCGTCCTCGACGCCCCGATCGGTGGCGAGACCGGACTGGCCGACGCCCGCGCCGCGCTCGAGCGGGGCCGGCCCGGTGCCGCGCTGCGGATCTTCATCACCCGCATGGTCGGCATGCCGAGAGCCGTCGGTTGGCTCATGCCGGCGATGGTGCGGGTCAACGGCACGATGAGGTCCTTCGTCCCGCGTCAGATCGACGACACCGAGGCGATCAACCGGCTCGGGAACCGGCTCGAGGCGTACGCCGCGATCTCCGTGCCCGTCCTGCTCATGACCGGGGCGAAGAGCCCGGCCCACCTGCGCGAGCGCACCGACCGACTGGCCGCGGTCCTCCCCGCAGCGCGACCCGTCGCGGTGATGCCGAAGCAGGGACACGGGGCCAGCGACCGGGCGCCCGGGGTCGTTGCCGCGCTCGTGCGGGACTTCGTCCGCTCGCTCTAGTGCTGCGGAGAGCTGGGCGGCGGCCGGGTCAGCGGGTGGCGGATATCGTCTCGAGCAGCGCCAGAATCTCGTCGGTCGTCCCGGTCTGACCGAGCCGCGGGAAGATCCGCTCGACACTGTTCTGGTGCGTCGCCGCCGACATGTCGGCCATCGCGTCCGTGGCGAGGGTGACGTGGTACCCGTGCTCGTGCGCGGCGCGGGCCGTCGACTCGACGCCCATGCTCGTGGCGATGCCGCCGATCACGACCTGCGTCACGCCTCGTCGCCGGAGCTGGACGTCGAGGTCGGTCCCGTGGAAGGCGCCCCAGTTGCGCTTGGTCACGACGATGTCGTCCTCGTGCCCGGTGAGCTCGTCGGCGAGGAGGTCCCAGCCCTCCGGCCGGCCCGCGGGGCGCGGCGTCTCGGTCCGGCCGGGCGTGACGTCGGCGCCGTCGGGGCGAGCGGTCACGCGGACGAGCACCACCGGCAGGCTGCGGGCCCGGAACCCGTCGGCCAGCCGGACGGCGCGGTCCAGGACCTGCGCCGCCGCATACGGCTGGGTCGGCGCTCCCAAAATCCCGGCCTGGAGGTCGATGAGGACGAGGGCGGTATGCGGGTCGATGTCCGTGATGGTCATGGGTTTCCTTCCATAGCAACGGTTCGGCCGATCCGTCGGAGCGAACGGTCGACCAGGGTGACAACGAGGAGCAGGACGGCGCAGCCGACGAGGAAGCCGGCCAGCTCGTGCAGGCCGGTGGTGTCGACGGTGGTGCCGAAGAACGCGCCGTTGGCGGCCGACGCGACGAGCGCACCGAGGTAGGTGAACGTCCGCAGCAGCCCGGCGGAGGCACCGATCCGCTCAGGGTCGGCCTGGTGGTACAGGGCGTTCTGGTTGGCCAGGCTGACGAGGCCCTGGGGGACGCCCAGGACCAGGGACAGCGCGATGAGGACCCCGATCGAGCTGGTCGCGCTGAGGGTCAGCACGGCCGCGCAGGCGACGACGAGCACCGAGCCTCCGACGACCAGCTTCAGCCACACCTCGGGACGTCGCCCCGAGACGGTGGTGACGATCACGCCGACCAGGAACATCGGGAGCAGGACCAGCCCGGTCTGCGACGCACTGAGACCGCGAGCCGCCTCGAGCCACTGGGTGTAGCCGTAGAGGAAGCCGTAGGAGACGGTCAGCGCGAGAAGCTGACGCGCGTAGGTGGCCAGCAGGGGCACGTTGCCCGCGAGGACCCGCAGGTCGAGGAACGGCGACCCGGTGTTCAGCTCCCGCCACACGAAGGCGACGCCGGCCGCGACGACGACCACGAGGAGGTACCAGTGCCCGAGGTCGGGGTTCGCGAGGAAGAGCATCAGGGTCACGAGCGCGACGGCGAAGGCGACGATCCCGGGAACGTCGAAGCCGGTGGGCTCGCCAGGGGCGGGCTGGACGGTCGGGATGCGCGGCAGCCGACGCCAGCCGAGGATCAGGGACGCTAGGGCGAGGGGGACGTTGACGAGGAAGATCGTCCGCCAGCCTCCGAACCCGATGAGGAAGCCGCCGAGGGTCGGGCCGATGACGGCGGTGACCTGGGTCGACACGGCCAGCGCGGCGAGGATGCCGCTGGGGCTGGGCATCCCGGTCCGGTCGGCCTCGCGGCGGATGAGGTACATCGCGGCCGGGTAGCCCGCGCAGGTGCCGATGCCGATGAGGACGCGGGCCAGCACCAACGTGCCGAGGTTCGGGGCGACGGCGCCGAGGATGCCGGCGAGACCGACCACCGCCGCGCCCAGGAGGTACAGGGGCCGGGGTCCGTAGCGGTCGACGAGGCGGCCGACCACCGGCTGGCCGACGGCCGTGGCGAGGTAGAGCCCGGTGACCAGCCAGACGGTGTCCGAGGGCGGGGCGCCGAAGGCCATCCCGATGGGGACCAGGGCCACGGCGAGCATCGACGAGTTCACCGGGTTGAGCAGGGCCCCGAGGATCACCGGGGCGATGAGGCGCCGGTCGAACGCGGTGGCGTCGCCGAGGACCGCGCAGGGCGTGGATCCGGTCGGTCAGCGACGTCACGGGTGGGTCAGCCGGTCGAGGAGGGTCGCCGCCTCGATGACGGTCTGGCGCTCCGACTCGGTGAGCCGCTCCTCCAGGACTCGGCTCAGCCATTCCTCCCGGTGTCGGCGACGGTCGTCGAACAGCGCGGTCCCCTCGCGGCTCAGCGACACCAGCTGGCGGCGGCCGTCGTCGGGGTCGGGGCGACGGACGACGAGCCCGCGCTCCTCGAGGACCGCCAGGGTGGCGGCCACCGACTGTGGCCGGATCCGTTCGGCCGCGGCGAGGTCGCTGGCCGAGGCCGGCCCCTCCTTGCCCAGGCGGCTCAGCACCGACAGCTGGGACGGGGTCAGCTCCCTCGTGTCGGCGAGGTCGACCAGCCGACGGCGCAGTCGGCTGAGCGCCACCCGGAGGTCGCGGGCCGCCTGTACCGAGGAGGGCGACAGCGGTCGGGCGAGGGGCATACGTCGACCATATTTTCGACAGTCCAGACTGTCAAGTCTGGACTGTCTATATCACCGAGTCCAGGACCAGCCCGGCGCCGATGCCGAGCATCCACACGTCCTTGCTCACGGCGATGCCCTTCGGCGACGGCCATACGCTCGCCGGCCGGCGCATCTCCGGCGTAAGCAGGTACATGCCGACGAGGGCGCCCGAGAACCCGGTCAGGGCGGTTCCGGCGACGCGGTTCGGGACGAAGGGCAGCAGGAGCAGCGAGCCGACGGCGATCTCCCCGACCGCCAGGGCCCGCAGGAACGTCGTCGGCGGGATGTTGGCGAGGAACGGGTACGCGCCGGCCGCCGTCCCGTGCACGCCCTCGGCCTGCTGGGGCGAGCCCCGCCACTTGTCCAGGCCGCTGTGCAGGATGTAGGCGCCGGTGGCCAGGCGCTGGGGGAGCTGTCGCGCGACGGCGCCGAGGTTCATGGGGTGCTCCTGGTGATGGACGACGAGATAGTTGCAATCTAAAACTTCCCCGTCGACCACCCACCACCGCCCCCGGTCAGCCGGTCATCTGCGCCAGTTGGATGAGGTTCCCGCAGGTGTCGTCGAGGACGAGGGTGCGCACGGGCCCCATGTCGGTCGGCGGCTGCACGATCGTCACGCCCTTGGCCACGAGGTCCTCGTGCACCGCGTCGAGGTCGTCCACCCCGAACGAGGTGAGCGGGATCCCGTCGGCCACGAGGGCGGCCTTGAACGGCTTGACCGCCGGGTGCTCGTCGGGCTCGAGCAGGAGCTCGACGCCGTCGGGCACCTCGGGGCTGACGACGGTCAGCCACCGGAACTCCCCGAGGGGGACGTCGGTCTTGGGCCGGAAGCCGAGGACGTCGGTGTAGAACGCCAGGGCCTTGGCCTGGTCGTCGACGAGGACGCTGGCGGTGGTGATGCGAGGCATACCGGATCTCCTTGTTGGGCGCGGATGTTCATGGGAGCGGCCACCGCTCGGTGAGGGCCCGGAGCGGGGTGGTGTCGAGGTGGTGGAGCTTGGTGCGACCGTCGCGGCGCGAGGTGACCAGGCCGGCCTCCTCGAGGACCGCGAGGTGCTGCGAGATGGCCTGACGGCTCGAGGTGATCCCGTGCCGCATGGTGAGGCGCGAACAGAGCTCGAACAGCGACTGGCCGTCGCGGTCGGTCAGCTCGTCGAGGATCACCCGGCGGGTCTCGTCGGCGAGAGCCTTGAACAGCAGACCGGACCGGTCGTCCATGGCTCCACAATAGGCAAGTATCCACTTGCCTATCAAGTCGGGGAGCGGCTCAGATCCAGCTGGGGAACCACATGTGTGCGCTCCAGAACGAGTAGGGCACGACCTGCGCGGTGTAGATCGGCCAGAAGAACGCGAAAAGGACGATCTCGACCACCAGGAACGCGCCGGTGACGCCGAGCCCGACCTTGCGCCGTAGGGGCCGCGCCCGGGGGCCGCCGATGAGCAGGCCGAGCACGTAGACGCAGGCGAGGACGACGTAGGGCACGAAGGCGACGGCGTAGAACGAGTAGATGGTCCGGTCGCCGAGGAGGAACCACGGCACGTACCCGCCCAGGAACCCGGCCAGGATCGCGCCCGCGCGCCAGTCGCGACGCAGGGCCCACATGAACAGCAGGACGAAGATCGCCAGCGTGGCGGCCCACCAGATCGACGGCGTCCCGATCGAGGAGATCGCCTTGGAGCAGCTCTCCACGAGGCAGCCCTGCTCGCCCTGCTTCGGGCCCTCGTAGAAGAACGACGTCGGCCGGCCCTGGATCAGCCACGACCACGGGTTGGTCTTGTACGGGTGGTCGGACACCAGGTGGGTGTGGAAGTCGAGGATCTGGGCGTGGTAGTTCCACCACGACCGGACGGAGTCGGGGACCCAGCCCCAGCCCGGTTCGGCGGGGTGCGTGTCGGCCCACTGCCGGTTGTAGCCGATGTCGGTGGCGAACCAGCCCCACCAGCTGAGGCAGTAGACGACCACGCTGGTCACGGCCATCCACAGGAACGCCAGCGGCGTGTCCTTGACCAGCCAGGCGGTCTTCCATCGGTGGATACCGGCGGCCCGCCGAGCGCCCATGTCCCAGAGCACGGTCATCAGCCCGAAGACGACGAGGAAGTACGCCCCGGACCACTTGGTCCCGCAGGCCAGCCCGAGGCATACGCCGGCTGCGAGCCGCCACGGCCGCCAGCCCATCGACGGACCCCAGGGACCGAGGGCCGCCAGGCCGGCGGGGTCCAGGCCGGCGACCTTGCGGGCCAGGATCTTGCGGGACTCGTCGCGGTCGATGAGGAGGAAGCAGAACGCCGCGAACGCCCAGAACATGAGGATGAGGTCCAGGAGGCCGGTCCGGGAGTGGACGAAGTGGTGTCCCTCGAACGCGAGCATGAGGGCGGCGACGGTGCCAAGGAGTGACGAGCCGAACAGTCGCCGCGCCGCGCGCCCGATCATGAGGATCGACAGGACACCCATGACGCAGACTGCGAACCGCCAGCCGAAGCTGTTGTCGATCCCGAACAGCTGCTCGCCCCAGCCGATCAGCCACTTGCCGACCGGGGGATGGACGACGAGGTCGCCGGTGGTCGGGTCGTAGACCTTGAGCACGTTGCCGGCGGTGAAGTTCTGGTCGATCTGCTTGGCGTCGTTGAGGACGGGGTCGTTGCGCATCTCGACGCCGAACAGGATCATCGACCAGCCCTGCTTGACGTAGTACGTCTCGTCGAAGACCAGCTGGTGGGGGTCGCCGAGGTTCCAGAACCGCAAGATGCCGCCGATGACGGCGGCGATCAGGGGGCCGAGCCAGCCGAACAGCACCTGCCCTGGTGGCTCCCCGAGCAGGCGGCGGCGCAGCTGCCCCTCGGTCTCGACCACGGGGTGCAGGGTATGCGACGCGCCTAGCGTTCCCGACGCGCCTTCCCCGCTTCCAGACCGGCGTTGTTACCAGTTTCGGGACGCGCAGACGCCCGAAACTCGCAACAACGAGCGTCTGGAAGCGGGAAGCGGCGGGGTCAGTCGTGCTCGGGGCGCTCGTGCTCGGCGTGGGCGGCCGTCTCGAACTGGATCGTCGAGTGCTGCAGCGAGAAGTCGCGGGCGAGCCGACCCTGCATCTGGTCGAGCATCCGGGGCAGGTCACCCGCGGCGAAGCACGACTCGTCCACCACGACGTGAGCGGTGAGCACCGGAAGCCCCGTCGCGACCTGGCTGACGTGGAGCTCGTGCACGTCGTGGACGTGTGGCGTGGCCAGCAGCCGCGCCCGCACCGCCGCGAGGTCGATCTGCTTCGGCGTCGCCTCCATGAGCACGTCGATGCTCTCCCGCAGCAGCTTGATCGTCCGCGGCACGATGAGTGACCCGATAAGGATCGACGCCAGCGCGTCCGCCCGCAGCCAACCGGTCAGCGCGATCACGACGGCCGCGACGATCACGGCCACCGAGCCGAGCGCGTCGTTCACCACCTCGAGGAACGCCGCCCGGAGGTTGAGGTTGCTGTTGCGCGCGCTCGCCAGCACCGCCATCGAGGCGACGTTCCCGAGCAGGCCGATGACGCCGAACACGACCATCAGCCCCGTCGTGACCTCGGGTGGTTCGAACAGCCGCCGGATCCCCTCGACGAGGATGAAGCCGCCCACCGCCAGGAGCACGGCCGCCTGCCCGGCCGCGGCGAGCACTTCGGCCCGTCGGTACCCCCACGTCCGCTGGTCGGTCGGCGCCCGCCGGGACAGCGTCGCGGCGAACCAGGCCAGCGACAGCCCGGCCACGTCGCTGAGCATGTGCCCGGCGTCGGCGAAGAGCGCCAACGAGCCGGACAGCACGGCACCGACGACCTCGGCCACGAGGACCACGGAGGTGATCGCCAGCACGACGGCCAGCCGTCCGCGGTGGTCCGGGGGCGTGTGCGCGTGCCCGTGCCCTGCCTCGGCGGTGCCCATCAGCGCAGCCAGCTGATGTGGTCCTTGGCGAGCGTGTAGCCGATGAACGCGACCATGTCGAGGATCGCGTGCGCGACCACCAGTGGCATGACCCGCTTCCACCGCACGTACACCAGCCCGAACACGACGCCCATGATCGCGTTCCCGACGAAGGCGCCGAACCCCTGGTACAGGTGGTATGTCCCCCGCAGCAACGCCGACGTCGCCACGACCCATCCCGTCCGCCACGCCAGCTGGCGCAGCCGCGTCATGAGGTACCCCACGACGACGACCTCCTCCAGTGCCGCGTTCTGGAACGCCGACAGCACCAGCACGGGGATGGTCCACCACTGCGCGGTGAGGTTGGCCGCGGCCACCTGCGTGTTGATCCCCAGGGCCCGCGCCGCGACGTACAGGCCGAGCCCGGGGATGCCGATGACCGCCGCCAGCGCGACGCCCCCGCCCAGGTCGGCCCACGGCCGGCGCAGGTCGAACCCGAGGAAGCGCGTCGGCGCATACGGGACCGGCGGGTCCACCCGGCGCAGCAGGTAGAGCGCGAGGAGCACGGGCATGATGCCGAACCCGATCGCCACCAGCTGGTACGCGAGGTCGAGCCACGGCCGGTCGGGGGTCACCGAGTTGTTGAGCGAGGAGGACTGCCCACTGAGCGGGATCTGCTTGGTCAGCCGGTCGACGATCGCGAGGACCGCGTATACCGCCGACGACCCGAGCGACAGCCCGAGGACGAGCAGGATCTCGCGGCTGAGCCCCCCGCGCTGCTCCGGAGCGACGGGCGACGGCGCCGCGGGGACGTCCGTCGCGTCGGTCGAGCTCACGACGCGACTGTATGCCGGGAGGCTCGGCTAGCCGTGATGTCCAGGAGTCTTGGGTCCGAGCAGCAGCGGCATCAGCGCGTGCACCTGCTCGTCGAGCGTGTCGAGCGCGGTCTCGCTCCCGGCGCCCACGGCCAGCAGCGTCTGCTGGAAAAGGCCGTCGAGCATCCCGTAGGCGGCGGCCGGGGTGGCGAGCACGGGACGGTCCATCAGCTCGGCGTAGCGCGAGACGACCCGCCAGATCATCTCCTCCAGCGCGTGGTCGATCATCGTCACCGCCTCGCGCAGCGACTCCTCGAACATGCTCTGGGTGCGCAGGTCGTACCAGAGCCGGTGCATCGGCGCCTCGTCCTCGAGCGTCTCGCGGAGCTTGGCGGCGAACGCGTCGAGCAGCCCCGGGCCGGAGGTCGAGTCGGACACCACCGCGTCGTAGCGGTGGACACAGCGCGCCTTGTAGTAGCGCACGCAGTAGACGATCAGCTCGATCTTGTCGTTGAAGTAGTAGTGCACGACGCCGTGGCTGAACGGGGAGTTGGCGGCGATCTCGCGCAGGCTCGCGCGGGCGTAGCCGAGCTCGCCGAGGGTGAGCAGCGCCGACTCGGCCAGCTGGTCGCGGCGCTCGTCGAAGCGGTCCGCGGGGCGTTGGGCCCGTCGGGCGGTGGCCGTGCTCATGCGCGCAGTTTACGGGGCATACCGGTGGTTTCTTGACAGGTGTCCAGCAGAGTCTTGACAACTGTCCAGGAGAGTCTTGACACTCGTCAAGCCGAGTGTGGGGGCAGTCGGCGATGGCGAGACCACGCAGCTTCGACAAAGGAGTCGGTATGACGGTTTTCGACCTGACCGGGCGCAAGGCCCTGGTCACGGGTGGGGCACAGGGACTCGGCGAGGGGATGGCCCAGGCGCTCGCCGCCGCCGGCGCGCACGTCGTCGTCGCGGACGTGCAGGACGACCTCGGCCCGAAGGTCGCCGAGGCACTGGGGGAGGGGCACGGCTTCGTCCACCTCGACGTGACCGACGACGAGAGCTGGGCCGCGGCCGTCGCGGACGCGGCCGGCCAGCTGGGCGGTCTGGACATCGTCGTCAACAACGCCGGCATCGAGATCACCAGCCTGTTCGTCGACCTGGACCCCGACGCGGTGCGCCGCCAGCTCGAGGTCAACCTGCTCGGCACGTCGCTCGGCATCAAGCACGCGTTCCTGGCCATGCGGCCCGGCGGGGTGGCCGGCAACGGCGGGGCCGTCGTCAACGTCGCCTCGGTGGCCGCGACGATCGCCTTCCCCGGCATCGGCGTCTACTCCGCGACGAAGTCGGGCGTGGACCGGCTGACCCGGGTCGCCGCCATGGAGGCCGGCAAGCTCGGCTACGGCGTCCGCGTCAACTGCATCTACCCCGGGCTGGTCCCGACCGCGATGGGCGCGGGCCTGGCCAACGACGTCGCCGCGATCGGGCTGTTCCCGTCGCCGGAGGAGGCCGTGGGCGCGGTCATCGGGCTCACCCCGGCCGGACGTCTGGGTGAGGTGTCCGACATGGCCGACGCCGTGGTGTTCCTCGCCTCGGACGCCGCTCGCTTCGTCACCGGCGCCGGCCTGGCCGTCGACGGCGGAATGGGGATGTGAGCGCCATGACCGGAACCACGACCAAGCCCGTCGTCGTCTACGGCGCCTCCGGTTACACCGGCCGCCTCATCTGCGAGTATCTGCGCGACTACCACCTGCCGTTCGTGGCCGCGGGCCGCGACAAGGACAAGCTCCAGGACGCGATGTCCGGCCACGTGGCCGGCATCGAGACCGCCGACTACGAGATCGAGGCGGTCGAGCACGACGTCGACGCGCTGGCCGACCTGTTCGCGGGCGCCTCGGTGGTCTGCAACACGGTCGGTCCGTTCAGCAAGCTCGGCCCGGTGGTCGTCGAGGCCTGCCTCAAGGCCGGCGTCCACTACCTCGACACGACGGGCGAGCAGGACTGGCTGATCACCTGCGACGAGACGTACGGCGCCGACTTCGCGGCGGCCGGCCTGCTGCTCGCTCCGGGCGTGGCCCAGATGTACACGACCGGGGAGATCGCCGCGCAGCTGTGCCTGGAGCAGCCGGGGCTCGACACCCTCGACATCGCCGTGTTCTGGGGCGGCAGCCCGACGATCGCCTCGACGATGACGATCCTCGCCAACGCCGCCACCTCCGCAGCGCACTACCTCGAGCAGAACACCTACAAGGAATGGGACCCCGAGCTCGGCCTGATGACCCTCGTCGTGCCCGGCCAGCACGAGCTCGCCCTCGCGCTGCCGTGGGGCGGCACCTCGCATCCGGTGTGGTTCAAGCGCGACCCGCGGGTCGCCAACGTCCGGGCGCTCGGCGGGGTCTTCAACCGCGCGCTGATGCTCGGCGTCCCGCAGATCGTCGCCGCGGCTCTCGAGGCGACCAAGGACATGGAGGCCGACGAGCAGTACGAGGCGCTGCAGGCCACCGCGGCCCAGGTCATGAACCAGATGCCGCCCCGCGAGAACGCCCGGGTCAACAAGTCCCTCGACTCGGTGCACGCCTCCGGACCGCTCGGCCGGGCGCACTGCGTCATCCACGGTAACCAGAACTACAAGCAGACCGGCCTCATGCAGGCGTACGCGGCGTACTCGCTCCTCCAGCAGCCGCCCAAGCGGGTCGGGTTCGCCTCGGGCTGCCAGGCGTTCGGGCACCGCGAGCTGCTCGGGGTGCTGCGCGCATACGGGCTGGTGATGGAGCCGGTGCTCACCGTGGAGCGCTGAGGTGCGGTTGGTCGAGTACCTCGAGAAGGGGGCGTCGCTGGGTCCCGGCGCCCCCTGCCTCACCGTCGACGGTCAGAGCACGTCCTACGCCGACGTCGTGGCCCTCAGCGAGCGGGTGGCCTCGGCGTTGGTGGCGCGAGGGGTTCGGCCGGGCGACACGGTGGCGATCCTCTCGGCCAACGACCCGGTGGCCTTCACCAGCGTCTTCGGGATCAGCCGGGCCGGCGCCGTGTGGTGCCCGGTCAACCCGCGCAACGAGGCGGCCGAGAACCGGGAGCTGCTCGACCTGTTCGACTGCCGCGCGCTGGTGTTCCAGGCGTCGTTCGCGGGTCTCGTCGAGAAGATCCGCGATGAGCTTCCGGGCGTCCACACGTGGGTATGCCTGGACGGCGACGTCCCGGGGGCGCTGGGCTGGGACGAGTTCCTGGCCGGACGGAGCCGGGGTCGACGGGTCCGGCGAGCCGGTCGACGACGTCGCGATGATCGTCGGGACCGGCGGGACGACGGGCCGGCCCAAGGGCGTGGTCCTCACCGGCCACAACCTCGAGGCGATGACGGCGATCACGCTGATGAGCTACCCGTTCGAGGGGCGGCCGGTCTACCTCGCGCTCGCGCCGCTGACCCACGCCGCCGGGGTGCTCTGCTTCCCGGTGCTGTCCCTCGGTGGTGAGGTCGTGGTGATGCGCGCCCCCGACGTCCCGGCGTTCCTCGACCTCATCGGCCGGCACGGCGTCACGCATACCTTCCTGCCGCCGACGCTGATCTACATGGTGCTCGACCATCCGGCGCTCGATACCGCGAGTCTCTCGTCGTTGCAGTGCTTCTGGTACGGCGCGGCCCCGATGTCGACGGCCCGGCTCGAGGAGGCGCTGCGGAGGATCGGGCCGGTCATGGGCCAGCTGTTCGGGCAGACCGAGGCGCCGATGATGATCTCGACGCTGCCGCCGCGGGACCACTTCCGCGCCGACGGGTCGGTGGCGACCGAGCGGCTCTCGTCGGCGGGGCGGCCGAGCCCGCTGGTGACGGTGGCGGTGATGGGTCCGGACGGTGAGCTGATGCCGCAGGGCGAGCGTGGCGAGATCGTCGCGCGCGGGTCGCTGGTGATGGCCGGCTACTACCAGAACCCGGAGGCCACCGCGCAGGCGTCGGCGTTCGGCTGGCACCACACCGGCGACATCGGGTTCCTCGACGAGGACGGTTACCTCTTCATCGTCGACCGGGCCAAGGACATGGTCATCACCGGCGGGTTCAACGTCTACTCGACCGAGGTCGAGCAGGCGCTGATGGAGCACCCGGCGGTGCAGGACTGTGCCGTCGTCGGCCTTCCCGACGCGCACTGGGGCGAGCGGGTGACCGCGGTGGTCACGCTGCGAGCGGGTCAGTCGGCCGACACCGCGGAGCTGACGGCGTTCGTCAAGGCGCGGCTCGGCAGCGTCAAGGCGCCCAAGCAGGTGGAGATCTGGAGCGACCTGCCCCGTTCCAAGGTCGGCAAGGTGCTCAAGACCGAGATCCGCGCCGACCTCCTGGAGGCCGCCACGGAGTGAGCCAGGGTGTCGCGGGCCAGCCCTCGGCGCCGGCCATCAGCTCGTACATCGTCGCCCCGTCGACGTGCTCGCGGACGATGTCGGCGTGCCCGGCGTGACGGGCCACCTCCTCGATGAGGTGGAAGTAGACCCACCGCACCGACCACGCGTCGATGTCCTTCGGGAACCAGGGCGCGTCCCGAGGTACCGGTACCGGCTGGTCCAGGTCCAGTGACTCGTCCAGCGCGGCCGCCTCCGCGTCATGGGCGACCGCGTCGAATGCGGCGAGCAGATCCTCGATCGCCTCGCCGTCGGCGTTCCAGTCGTCTCCGTAGTCGTTCACGGCACTGCCGGTTCGGACGCGCTGCAACCAGACCCGCTCAGTGATCGTCACGTGCCGGACCAGGTTTGCGATGCTGATGGCGCTCCGCGACGGCACGTGGTGGGCCTGCTCGTCCGTGAGGCCGTAGGCGGCGAACCGGATGCCGTCGTGCTGCTGGCGCAGGAAGACGCTGATCGCCTCGCGCTCGGTGGCGACGGGGGGAGCGTTGCCCGGCATGTCGGTGGTCCTCTCAGTCGTTGCGGTGCGCCCAGAGGTCCCGCAGGGCGGCGATGTGGGCGGCGTGGTGGATGACCTCGCGGTTGATGTGCAGGACCAGCGCGCCGCGCGGGAACTCGGCCCACGGGCCTTCGGCCTCGCCGACCGGAAGGCCCATGCTCCCGTCGGCCTGCCAGCCGCGGACGCCGGCGAGCCAGCGCGCATACGCCTCGTCGAGCTGGGCGAGGGCTTCGTCGGCCGTCGCGGCGTAGGGGAAGGTGGCGTAGTCGACCGGTGGCCCGCCGAAGTGGCTGGCGCTGCGCGCGTCGAGGCAGCCGACGATGACGTGCGCCAGCTGCCAGGCGATCGTCGTCACGGGTGCCGGGGTCGGTTCGGGGTACGCGAAGTCGATGGTCGCGGCGCCGCCACCCTCGGCGAGGTGGACGTTCCAGGCACCCGGGGTGGGCTCCCAGAGGTACTCCTCGTCGGTCAGCCCGTCGAGCCGGGGCCGCAGCTGGGTGCGCCAGTGCCAGTCGAGCTGGTCGACGGCCTGGGCCGCCCAGTCGATCCCTTCCGTCTGCTCGTCGCTGCTCATCTCTCCAGCCTGTCAGCCCTTCCGGCCAGATCGTGACCGCACGTCCCGCCGGTAGGGAGGAGGCTGGGGTCTCCACCCCGTCGTCGGACCGGGTGGGACGACCCACCAAGGGAGCAGGGCGCCACCGTGGAGAACGACCTCATCATCGTCAAGATCACCCAGACCGAGCACCGCGGCGTGCAGGAAGCGGCGAGCGGGGACTGGGTGGTCGCCTCGGACAAGGCGAAGTTCTTCACCCGCCTGGTGGCGGTGGGCCAGCGCAACATCCAGCTCGGGGTGTTCGAGATCGTCGGACACGCCAACGTCCCGGTGCCGAGCGGCACGTCCAACAAGGTCCGGTTCGACCTGGTGCCGAGCACCGAGACGCTCACCAAGCCGCTCGACGACCTCCACATCTTCAGCAGCGTCCGGAAGTATGCGTTCGACTACCTCACCGGCGACCACGCCGAGCCGGTGGAACGCCCGGTCACCCGACCCCGCTCCGTGGCGGTGAAGCGAGTGGTCCCGGAGCCGGTCGAGCTGGTCCGTTCGCTCAAGACCTGCCCGATCTGCCTGCTCGACCTGGAGGACTGCCTGGGCCACTGAGGCCACGCCGCCGCGTCGGATCGTGTCGCTTCTGGACCCCAGGGGGTCGGCAATCGACCACGATCGTCGACCCGCGCGGTTTGTGGGGAGCGAAAGTGGTGCGCTGGCCCCGATTTCGCTCCCCAGAGGGGATCGCGGGGGGTCGACAGCCGTCCACCGACGTCAGCTGAGGATGTCCTTGCGGCGGAAGTGCCGGTAGGCGAGGCCGACCAGGACCACGGTGTAGAGGAGTGACCAGAGGACGCCGTGGCGCATACCGGTCCAGTCGATCTGCGGCGCCAGGGCGTCGGACCAGGAGCGCGCGTAGTACATCGGCAGGCCGTTGCGCCAGCCGCCGAGGGTCTCGATCTGGCTGAGGATCGACGACACGATCGTCACCATGACGGCGCCGCCGACGGCCGCCAGCGGCGCGTCGGTGCGGGTGCTCAGCCAGAACGCGATGGCGCCGACCTGGAGCAGGTAGACCACGAGGTAGCCGACGATGACGGCGAACCGCGGGAGGAACTCGGACCACTCGAGCACCCCGCCGGCCGGGTTGGTGAACGGCGCCCAGCCGTAAGCGATCCCGCCGACCAGCAGCGACCAGAGCGACAGCACAGCCACGGCGACAGCGGCGGTCACGAACGCCACGACGAGCTTGCTGGTCAGCAGCCGGGCGCGCGGGACCGGAGCGACGAGCAGATAGCGCAGCGTCGACCACGACGCCTCCGACGGCACGGCGTCGCCGACGAACAGGGCGGTGAGGACGACCAGGAGGAACGACGCCGACGCCGAGATGGCGAAGATGGCGAAGTTCGCCGCGCCCACCTTGGCCAGGCCGGCCACGGTGTTGCCGGAGGGACCGCCACCACCGATCGCGAACGCGATGACGAGGACGACCGGGAGCGCGAAGATGAGGACGAACGACCACAGCGTCCGGCGGCGGCGCAGCTGGCGCCCCACCTCGGCCCGCCAGGAGAGCGGCCGGCGCACCGTCTCCGGCAGCGTCGGGCGGGCGCCCGCGGTCGCGCTCATCGGGCGCGCACCTGACGCAGCCGGTCGGACAGCGACCGGGGACCGTCGCCCTCCGGGCTGGACCCGGTGGACGCTGCCGCCCCCTGAGCCGCCGCGATGACACCGAGGAAGACGTCCTCCAGGTGCTTGCGGCTGGAGATCCCGACGATGTCGACACCGGTCTCGGCCACCGCGCGGACGACGTCGGCCCGCGGCAGGTCGGCCGTGACGACGACGCGAGGCTCGACCGGGTCGGGCTCGACGTCGATGTCGGTGATGCCCTCGGTGGCGCGCAGCCGCGACACCAGCCGGTCGACGTCGCTGCCCGGTCCGAGCAGGACGACGGTGGTGTCGGCGCTGTCGACGAGGTCCGCGACGGTACCGCTCGTCACGACCCGCCCGGCGTGCATGACGACGACGTGCGAACAGGTCATCTCGACCTCCGCGAGCAGGTGGCTGGACACGACGACGGTGCGGCCGGTCGACGCATACCGGTGCAGGATCGGGCGCATCGCCGCGATTTGCGGCGGGTCCAGGCCGTTGGTCGGCTCGTCGAGCACCAGGACGTCGGGCAGGCCGAGCATCGCCTGGGCGATGCCGAGGCGCTGCTTCATGCCGTGCGAGTACGAACGGACCGGGCGGTCCACCGCCCCACCCAGCGCGGCGACGTCAAGGGCTTCCTCGTAGGCGGCGTCGGCCTCGGGCCGCCCGGTCGCGGCCCAGTAGGCGTGCAAGTTCTGCCGTCCGGTCAGGTGCGGGAGGAAGCCGGGCCCCTCGATGAGCGCGCCGACGCGGGCGAGGACCGGGGCCCCGGCGCTGATGGGCTCGCCGAGGACGTGAACGGTCCCGGAGTCCGGCCGGATGAGGCCCATGACCATCCGCAGCGTCGTGGTCTTGCCGGCCCCGTTCGGCCCGAGCAGGCCCACGACTTGGCCGCGTTCGGCGGTCCACGAGACGTCGTCGACGGCCCGGTGCCCGTCCTGGTAGGTCTTGACGAGGTTGGCGACCACGAGCGGGGTGTCGGCGAGGTCGGGGCGTGGCGGAGTGTCCCGGCGTTGCCGCCGGTGCCACCAGGCGAGCGCGGCCAAGGCGAGCAGCGCGACGCCGATGGCGATCGCCACCCCGACGGCCTCGGTGTCGGCGTCCGACTCCGCGGCGAAGGTCGTGCCGGCGACGACGGGAATGGTGAGTCCTGGCCCGTCGAGGGCGATCCGGTCCGCGCGCGCGGTGCGTGGCCCCGCATACGCCGAGTCGGTCGCCGTGACGAGCAGCCGCACCACGCTGCCGGACTCGAACGTCCACGTCGCCGCGGGTAGCGCGATGTCGACGGTCGTCGGCTGCCCGGGCGTGGTCGGCACGGTGACGGGAGCGACGAGGCGGCGCGGGAACGTCGGGACGCCACCGGTCACCTGCCACAGGCTGAGGAACAGGGTCGCCGACGTCGCCGTGGAGGTGATGGTGAGCCGGACCCGCGGGGCCCCGACGACCGACGTCCGCTCGGTGAGCGGGGGCGAGTCGAAGGCGGTCGACTGCCCCGGAAGGGCGGCGAGCGGGTAGGTCGGAAGGTTCGTGCCCAGCGCGGCGGCACCACCCGGTATGCCGGTGATCGCGGCGGGCTCGCCTCCGGGCGGGGTGAGGACCGGGCGAGCCGAGCCGGCGTCGAGCGGGAGGGTGGCGGTGGTCGACGACCCGACGTAGGAGCCCGACTCGAGCAGGGGGGCGACGGTCTGGCGGCGCGGGATCGGGGTCGCGTAGACGAAGGCGGGCAGGGGGAGGCCGGCCGCCGCCGAGGCGTTGTCGGCAGCGAGGTAGCGACCGAGCCAGGTGCGCACCGAGTCCTCGTCGCTCGCCGCGGTGCTGCTCGTCCCGTCGTGCCCACCGTCCATCCAGCGCACCGCGACCGGCGTGCCCTGGGCCGTCAGGGCCCGCGCGGTCGCGTCGGCCTGGGCGATCCCGAAGAGCGAGTCGGCCATCCCCTGCACCAGGTAGGTCGGCGCCGTGAGGCCGGTCAACAGCGGCCGGGGGCTGTGCGCCCGCAGCAGGTCCAGCAGCTCGGGGCTGGGCTGGCCCGACTCGGCGGCCGCGAGGAACAGGCGGCAGACCGTCGGGTCGAAGCGGCCGCACACCGGCGAGGTGGCCGCCCCGCCGGTACCGGACCGCGCGGCCCCGGCGTTGGCCGACTGGAAGAACGTCGACGCCCAGAGCTGCTTGAACGGACCGGGCGTCGCGATCGGCTCGAGGTGGGCGGGCGACGTGGGAGCGGCGCCGGTGGTCGCCTGTTGCGGGAAGAAGGCTTCGGCGAGGTCGTTCCAGGTGATCGACGCGGCGACCGCGTCCACCCGCTTGTCGGTGGCGCCGAGCATCAGCGCGAGGGCGCCCCCGTAGGAGCCGCCGGCCACGCCGACGCGGGGATCGCCGGGACCGTCGAGGCGGACATCCGGTCGCGCGGCGAGGAGGTCGACGAGGGCGCGGGCGTCGGCGATCTCGTAGTCCGGGTCGTCGAGGTGGATCCGGCCACCGGACCCCCCGAACCCGCGCGCCGAGTAGGTGAGCACGACGTAGCCCCGACCGGCGAAGTCTCGGGCCCGGTCCGCGAGGTCGGCCTTGCTCCCGCCGAAGCCGTGCGCGAGGAGCACCGCGGGATGCGGTCCCGCCGACGTCGGAGTGAACACGCTGGCGTCGAGGGTGACCGCGCTGCCGTCCGGCTCGGCCCGGACGGGCACCGAGATCGTCGTCTCGGTGGTGTCCCCGGTGGCCGCGTCGGTGGCGGCGAACGCGCTCGGGGCACCGGCGTACAGCAGCGTGAGGAGCAGTCCCACGAGGGCGGCCACGACGAGGGCGCGGCGACCGGGTGCGGGCATGAGCGACCCTAACCCGCGTCCCCAGCGGCCGAACCGGTGCGGTCGCTACCCCTGGACGGCGGCGCGCTCGCGGTCGCCCTCGTGCAGGTCGATCCCCTTCGTCTCCGGCAGCGTGAGGATCGTCGCGCCCGAGACGAGCATGAGCGCGATGGCGTAGAACGGGAACACCGCCGTCGACTGGAAGTGCTCGGCCATCCAGGCCTGCAAGAAGGGAGCCGTCCCGCCGAACAGCGCGATGGCGATCGAGTAGGGGAACCCGAACCCGGCGGCGCGGACGTGGGTCGGGAACATCTCGGCGTAGACCGCCGGCGCGATCGACGCCACGCCGGCGATGACCGCCAGCATGACGCTCATGGTCAGCGCGAGCTGCCACGCCGAGTCCTTGAGGATGGCGTTCATCGGGATGTACAGCACCACGGCGGCCACGAGCGCCCCGAGGAGGACCGGCTTACGCCCGACGCGGTCCGAGACCTTCCCCCAGAGCGGGAGCGCGACGAGGAAGACGACGTTGCCGACCACCCCGGCCCAGAGGGCCGAGGTCGGGTCGATCTTCAACGTGGTCTGGGCGTAGGCAGGCGCGTTGATCGCCCACACGTAGTAGATGACGGTGAACCCGCAGGTCATGCCGATGACCTGCAACGCCTGCCTGCGGTGCGCGGCGATGGACGACCAGAGAGATCTCACGTCCGGGGACTTCTCCACGTCCGTCTCGAAGACCTGGGTCTCGGTCATGCTCCGGCGCAGGACCAGGCCGTAGAGGCCGAGCAGGGCGCCGGCGAGGAACGGGACGCGCCAGCCCCACGCGTCCATGGCGTCCTTGCTCAGCGTCGTCGTGAGCAGCGCGGTGAGCAGGAGACCGGTCAGGTTGCCGACGGTCCCGGAGAAGTAGATCCAGCTCGACCACAGGCCGCGGCGTTCCGGCGGCGCCTTCTCCGACAGGTACGTCTGGGCCGCCGGGAGCTCACCACCATGGGCGAGTCCCTGCATCAGCCGGGCGGCCAGGAGGACCAGAGAGGCGAACACGCCGACGGCGTCGTAGGTCGGGGCGATGCCGATGAGCAGACTGCCCACGCTGGCCAGCGCGATCGACAGCATGAGACTGAACTTGCGTCCCCGACGGTCGGCGATCCGGCCGAAGATCAGCCCCCCGAGCGGCCGGGCGAAGAACCCCACCGCGAAGACGGCCAGGGTCGACAGCAACGCCGACGTGGGGTCGCTCTTGGAGAACATGTGGGCGGCGATGAACAGCGTCAGCGTCGAGTAGACGCCCCAGTCGTACCATTCGAGTGCGTTGCCGATTCCGGTGCCGGCGAACGACTTTCGCGTCGTCGCCCGGTCGTCCTGGACCGTCGCCTGAGACATCGGGACTCCTCTCGTCGGGGTTTAGGGTCAGTCCCCCTGCGTCGCGAGCTGGTGCAGCCGGGCGACGGCCAGCGCGGCGTACAGGGCCGCGCCGTCCGCGAGGACGCCGTCGTCGAAGACCGCGCGGGGGGAGTGGTTGAACTCGGCCGTCCGCAGGTCGGCCCCCTCGGGTGGGGCGGCCAGGCCGACGAACGTTCCCGGCACCTGCTCGAGGACGAACGAGAAGTCCTCGGAGGCCGACAGCGGTCGCGTCCAGCGCCGGTGGCGCGGCTCGCCGAACAGCTGGTCGATGAGGTCACCCGCGAACGTCGTCTCGTCCGCGTCGTTGACCGTGACGGGGTACTCCGGGGTGTAGGTCACGTCGACCTCCAGCCCGTGGGCGGCGGCCACTCCGCGCACCAGCCGGGGGAGGACCTCGGCCGCGCGCTCGCGGCTCTCAGCGGAGAACGTCCGCACCGTGGCCTCGAGGTAGGCCTCGTCCGGGATGACGTTGCGGCGGGTACCGGCTCGGATGACGCCGACCGTGACGACGACCGGGTCGAAGGCGTCGAAGGTGCGCGTCGCGGTGACCTGGAGGGCGGTGACCATCTCGGCGGCGGCGGGCACCGGGTCCAGGGCGGCGTGTGGCGCGGAGCCGTGGCCGCCCGTCCCCTTGACGGTCACCGCGAGCCCGTCGGAGGCGGCCAGCATCGGGCCGGACTTGGTGACGAAGATGCCGTGCGGCGCCATCGTCGAGAAGACGTGCATCCCGTATGCGGCGTCGACGCGGCGGCCCGCGGCGTCGAGGACGCCCTCGTCGATCATCACCTTCGCGCCGGCCCACCCCTCCTCACCCGGCTGGAACATCAGCACGACGTCGCCGGGCAGCTCGTCGCGGTGGGCGTCGAGCAGCCGCGCGGCACCGACCAGCATCGCCGTGTGGAGGTCGTGGCCGCAGCCGTGCATGACGCCGTCCACCTCCGAGCGATAGTCGACGTCGGCGAGCTCCTGCACCGGCAGGGCGTCCATGTCGGCCCGCAGCAGGACGACCGGGCGCGGCCCATCGGCCGGGGTCGCACCGCCGCGCAGCACTGCGGTGACCGACGTCGAGGCCCGGCCCAGGTTGGTCTCCAGCGCCAGACCGTCGAGGGCGGCGAGCACCCGCTCCTGAGTCCGCGGCAGGTCGAGGCCGATCTCGGGATGTCGGTGGAGGGCCCGCCGCAGGTCGCGCAGGTCGTCGTGGACGGCACGGCTGTCGTCCAGCAGGGCGGAGAGGAGTCGGGAGCTCTCGCTGATGGCGGGCACCTCCGGAGGGTGGCGGAACAAACTCTCGCGAAGCCCCCAGCCTAGGGCGGTTTGTCCCGGACGGCGCGTGGGAGAGGATGCCGCCGTGACCTCCCCGACCACGCTCGGCACGCTGGTCCTCGCCGCCACGCCCATCGGGCACCCGCGGGATGCGTCTCCGCGGCTGCGCGACGAGCTGGCCCGCGCCGACGTGCTCGCCGCGGAGGACACCCGCCGGCTGCGCCGCCTGGCCGCGGACCTCGAGGTGGAGCTGCGCGGCCGGACGCTGAGCTACCACGAGCACAACGAGGCGTCCCGGACGCGTGAGCTCGTGGACCGGCTCCTCGAGGGCGACCGCGTCGTGCTCGTGACCGACGCGGGGATGCCGTCGGTGTCCGACCCGGGTTATCGCCTGGTCCGCGCCGCCATTCGGGCGGGCGTGCCGGTGACGTGCGTTCCCGGACCGAGCGCGGTGCTGATGGCGCTAGCGGTGTCCGGTATGCCGGTGGACCGGTTCTGCTTCGAGGGCTTCCTCCCGCGCAAGCCGGGGGAGCGGGCCCGGGCCCTCGCCGAGCTGCGCGAGGAACGACGCACCATGGTGTTCTTCGAGGCGCCGCACCGCCTGGCCGTCATGCTCGCGGCCCTGGCCGAGGCGTTCGGCCCCGACCGGAACGCAGCGGTCTGCCGGGAGCTGACCAAGACCTACGAGGAGGTGCGACGGGGCACCCTCACCGAGCTCACCGCGTGGGCCGAGGAGCACGCCCGCGGCGAGATCACCGTCGTTGTCGCCGGTCTGCGGGGAGCGGCCACGGAGGTCGGCGACGTGGTCCCGACCATCCTGGAGCGGGTCGCCGCCGGCGAGCGGCTCAAGGACGTCAGCGCCGACCTCGCCGCACAGACCGGACTGTCCAAGAAGGCGCTGTACGACGCGGCCCTGGCCGCCCGCTGAGAGGAGACCGGCCGATGGCCGACACCGCCGCATACGTCGAGGTCGCGGGTCTGCGGACCTGGCACGAGATCACCGGCGAGGGCGAAGCGGTCGCCCTGCTGCACGGGGCGTTCGGCGGGGCCACCTCGTTCTTCGCGCAGACGCCGTTCCTCGTCGCGGCGGGCTACCGGGTGCACGTGCCCGAGCGCCGGGGCCACATGCGTACCCCGGACGTGGAAGGCCCGCTCACGTACTCGGTGATGGCCGACGACACCATCGCCTACCTCGACCAGGAGGTCGAGACTCCTGCGCACCTGGTCGGCTGGAGCGACGGGGCCGTCGTGGCGCTGCTCGTGGCCCAACGGCGCCCCGACCTGGTCCGCCGGATGGTGCTGATCGGCCAGTACTACAACTCCGGCGGCAAGCGGCCGGGCAGCACCCTCGAGCAGGACCTGTCCTCGCCCGACGCCCTCGGCTTCCTGCGCGACGAGTACGCCCGGGTCAGCCCGGACGGCGGCGAGCACTTCCCGGTCGTCCACGCGAAGACCCTCCAGATGATCCTCACCGAGCCGGAGATCGACCTCGCCACGCTGCGCGGCGTCGCGGTGCCGACCCTCGTCCTCCAGGGCGACCGCGACGAGGTCACCCTTGGCCACTCCCAGGCGGTGGCCACCGCGCTCGCCGACGCGCGGCTCGCCGTCCTGCCCGGTACGCACGGGCTGCCGATCGAGTCGCCGGAGGTGGTGAACCCGCTGCTCGTCCAGTTCCTGCGTGGCGGGCCGACACCGGCGTGGTGAGGGCGGCCTCGGCGACGGGAGCGGCTGGCATACGGTCGGGGGAACGAACCGGTCCGATCCGTCGTCGGACGGGTGAACGGACTGCGGAAGGACGGGGATGAGCGAGCAGGCCCAGCCGTTGCGGCTGCGCGAGCCGGCGCACCTCGTCAGCCCGCGGGCCCGGTTGATGTGGCTCGTCGAGGGCGCCTTCCTCATGCTCCTGCTGCTGGGCGGGCAGGTGCTGTGGTGGTTCGTCGACGGGGCGCGGTCGCGGACCCCGCACCTGGTGGTCGGTGGCGTGTGGCTCGTCGTCACCGTCCTCTACCTGTCGATCATGCCGGTGTGGCGCTACCGCGTGCACCGCTGGGAGCACACCGAGACCGCCGTCTACACCCAGACCGGCTGGCTCGACCAGGAGCGGCGGATCGCGCCGGTGAGCCGGATCCAGACCGTCGACATGACCCGGGGTCCGGTGGCCCAGGCACTGGGTCTGGCCAGCGTGACGGTGACGACCGCGTCCGCCGCCGGACCGTTGAAGATCCACGGTCTCGACCTCGACGTGGCGCGGCACCTCGTCGAGGACCTCACCGCGCTCACCATCGCCGAACGCGGGGACGCGACGTGACCGAGCCGGTCACGAACCCCGCCAGCCCCCTGGCCGTCGCCGCCCTGTCCGACCTGGAGACCGACTGGCGCCGGCTGGACCCGCGGATGCTGCTCGTCCACCTGGTCCAGGAGACCTTCCGGCTGCTTGCCGGTGCTCTTCGGCATCATCATCCTGGGCCGCAGCAACGACAGCGGGCAGAGCTGGTTCGAGTGGGTGTTCATCCCCCTCGTCGTCGGGGTGGTCCTGCTGCGCTACCTCACGACGCGCTACCGCATCGTCAACGGTCAGATCGAGCTGCGAAAAGGGTTACTGAACAAGCAGATCCTCGCCACGCCCGCCGACCGGGTGCGGACCGTCGACGTCACGTCATCGCCGATCCACCGGGTGCTGGGGCTGGGCAAGGTCGAGCTCGGCACCGCCGGCACCGGTCACGGCGAGCGCCTGGTCCTCGACGCGCTCACCCTCCCCGAGGCGCGGCACCTGCGCGAGGAGCTCATCCATCTGCGGCAGGCGACGACCGGCATGCCCGCCGCGACCGACGCGCCACCGCCGACGGGGGAGCCGTACGCGCTCCAGCCGCCGGTCCTCGCTCCTTCCGCACCGGTCGTCGACACCGAGACCGAGCTGGTGCGGCTGGACCCGCGGTGGGTGCGGTACGCGCCGGTGACGATGACCGGGGTCGTCTCGGCGCTGGCCATCTTCGGGTTCGCCAACCAGTTCATCACCCGCATCCTCGAGCGCGGCGTCCTCACCGAGGCGGTCGACCGCATCGGTGACTACGCGTGGTGGGTCGACACGCTGGTCGGGATCGTCGCCGTGCTCGTCGTCGTCACGGTGCTGTCGGTGATCGGCTACGTCCTGCAGTTCTGGCGGTTCCGGCTGGTCCGGCACAGCGGCGGCACGCTCCACATCACCCGCGGGCTGCTCACCAGCCGCGAGTCGAGCATCGAGGAGAAGCGGATCCGCGGCCTCGAGGTCGGCGAGCCCCTCGGGCTGCGGCTGGTCGGCGGTGGACGGCTGCACGTCATCACCACGGGCCTCAGCAAGCGGGAGGACCGCCGCGGCACCGCCTGGCTGGTCCCGCCGGCCCCCCGCCGGGTCGTCGAGCAGGTGGCCGCCGAGGTCGTGGCCGACCCCGAGGCCCTCGCGGCCCCACTGACCCCCCACGGCCCGAGTGCGCGCCGCCGCCGCTACGTCCGCGCCCTCTGGCCGCCGCTGGCTCTCGTGCTGATCGCGCTGCTGCTCACCCTGTGGCGACAGTGGCCGATCGGCATCGCCGTGGCGGCCTTCACCCCGATCCTGGTCATGCCGTTCGTCGCCCGCGACCGGTATGCGGGTCTGGGACACCACCTGACGCCCGAGCACCTCGTGGTCCGGTCCGGGTCGTTCGTCCGGCGACGCGACGTCGTGCAGCGCACGGGGATCATCGGCTGGAACGTCCGGTCGTCGTGGTTCCAGCGCCGGGTCGGGCTGGCCCACCTCACCGCGACCACCGCGGCGGGCAAGCAGGGCTACACCGCCTTCGACGTCCCGGTCGAGAGGGCGGTCGGGCTGGCCCACGAGGTCGACCCCGACCTGATCCGCCAGTTCCTCGCCTGACGCTTCCCGCTTCCAACCCGGAGCTGTGCTGAGTTTCCGGCGGCAGAGGGCCCGGAAACTCGCAACAACCTCGGGTTGGAAGCGGGAAGGCCGACGGGAAAGTCGGTGGCGGACGCGCCATAGGCTGAGCGGTATGGCTCATGTCCTGTCCGCCGTCGCCTGGCCCTACGCCAACGGGCCACGCCACATCGGCCACGTGGCCGGGTTCGGGGTGCCGTCCGACGTCTTCAGCCGCTACATGCGGATGGCCGGCCACGACGTCCTCATGGTCAGCGGAACCGACGAGCACGGGACGCCGATCCTCGTCGAGGCCGACAAGGAGGGCGTGAGCCCGCGCGAGCTCGCGGACCGCTACAACCGGGTCATCGCCGAGGACCTCACCGACCTCGGGCTGGCCTACGACCTCTTCACGCGGACGACGACCCTCAACCACTACGCCGTCGCGCAGGAGCTGTTCACCGGCGACTGGCGCAACGGCTACATGGTCGAGCAGACCACCCGCGGCGCGATCAGCCCGTCGACCGGCCGGACACTGCCCGACCGCTACATCGAGGGCACCTGCCCGATCTGCGGCTACGGCCAGGCCCGCGGCGACCAGTGCGACAACTGCGGCAACCAGCTCGACGCCACCGACCTCATCGAGCCGCATTCGCGGATCAACGGCGAGGTCCCGGCGTTCGTCGAGACCCAGCACTTCTTCCTCGACCTGCCGGCCCTCGCCGGCGCCATCGCGCGAGTGGCTCGACGAGCGCGAGGCGTCCGGCACCTGGCGGCCGTCCGTCCTCAACTTCTCCAAGGGGCTGCTCGAGGAGGTGCGCCCGCGGGCGATGACCCGCGACCTCGACTGGGGGATTCCGGTCCCCATCGAGGGCTGGCGCGACCAGCCGACCAAGCGGTTCTACGTGTGGTTCGACGCCGTCGTCGGCTACCTCTCCGCCTCCATCGAGTGGGCCCGTCGCACCGGCGACCCCGAGCGCTGGCGTGAGTGGTGGAACGACCCCGAGGCGCGCTCGTACTACTTCCAGGGCAAGGACAACATCACCTTCCACTCGCTCATCTGGCCAGCGGAGCTCCTCGCGTATGCGGGCCGCGGCGACAAGGGCGGTACGCCCGGGGAGTACGGCGTGCTCAACCTGCCGACCGAGGTGGTGGCGTCGCAGTTCCTCACCATGGGGGAGGAGCAGTTCTCCAGCTCCCGGGGGCACGTCGTCTACGTGCGCGACGTGCTGCGCGACTACGGTCCCGACCCGCTGCGCTACTTCATCTGTGCGGCCGGCCCGGAGAGCCAGGACGCCGAGTTCACCTGGGCGGCGTTCGTCCAGCGCAACAACTCCGAGCTCGTCGCCGGCTGGGGCAACCTCGTCAACCGGACCGCGACGATGATCCACAAGCAGTTCGGCGAGATCCCGGCGGCCGGGCCGTTGGAGGCGGTCGACGAGGACCTGCTCTCCGCGGTCCGCGGCGGGTTCGAGACCGTCGGCGGCCTCCTCGAGCGGCAGCGGGTCCGGGCGGCCACGGCCGAGGCGATGCGGCTGGTCGGCGAGGCCAACGCCTACGTCAGCAAGACCGAGCCGTTCCGGCTCAAGGCCGACGACGAGCGCGAGCGCCTCGGCACGATCCTGCACGTCCTCGCTCAGGTCGTCACCGACCTCAACACCCTGATGTCGCCCTTCCTCCCGCACAGCGCGAACGCGATCCACCGGGTCCTCGGCGGCGAGGGCGACCTCGTGCCGATGCCGCGGCTCGACGTCGTCGACGACCTCGACGGCGGCCCGGCCTACCCCGTCATCACCGGCGACTACTCCGCGACGCCGAGGTGGGAGTCGCGGCCCGTCGTCGTCGGGACGCCGATCGCCAAGCCGGCACCGGTCTTCCGGAAGTTCGACCCTCCGGGTGCCGTCGGGTGACCCCGCACCGCTCCGTCGGTGACCACCCCCGGGACGAGCGGCCCCCAGCACCCGACCCGCTGCCGATCCCGGTCGTGGACAACCACGTGCACCTCGACATCGCGCGCGAGGGGGAGGAGGCGCTCCCGACCGCCGAGGCCATCGCGGCGGCCGCGGCCGTAGGGGTGACCCGGCTCGTCCAGGTCGGCTGTGACCCGGCCGGCGTCCGGCTCACGCGGGAGATGGTGGACGAGCTACGCGGCGCTGCTCGGCGGCGTCGCCGTGCACCCCAACGAGGTGCCGCGCCTGACGGCCACGGGGGAGCTGGAGGACGCGCTGGCCGAGGTCGAGGCGCTCGCGTGGCACCCCAGGATCCGGGTCGTCGGCGAGACGGGACTGGACTACTTCCGGACCGGACCCGACGGCATTCCGTTGCAGCAGAACGCGTTCCGCTGGCACATCGACCTCGCCAAGCGGACCGGTCTGGCCCTGCAGATCCACGACCGCGACGCCCACGACGACGTCATGAGGATCCTCGACGAGGAGGGGGCGCCGTCGCATACCGTCCTGCACTGCTTCTCCGGTGACGCGCGGATGGCCCGAGCGGCGGTCGAGCGCGGTTACCTCCTGTCGTTCGCCGGGACAGTGACGTTCAAGAACGCGACCGGGCTGCGGGACGCCCTCGCGGTGACGCCGCTGGAGCATCTGCTGGTCGAGACCGACGCGCCGTACCTCACCCCCACGCCCTACCGCGGCGCCACCAACGCGTCATACCTCGTGCCCCTCACGGTGCGCGCGATGGCCGGGGTCCTCACCGTCGACGTCCCGACCCTCTGCACGGCGATCTCGGCGAACTCGGAGCGGGTCTACGGCTCCTGGAGCTGATCCGGAAGCCCATGCACACCAGATGTCGCGTCTGTCACATCCACCACGCGACCGTTACCAAAATTTGACCTTTGGGTGACGGTTCGTGGACAGTGGAGGCCGTTGGCCGGGGGCGAGACCCGCGGCCGGCGTCCACGGGGGCCAACTGCGGCCCCCTTTCGCGTCACGCGGCGTGAGGGACGACCGGCCGAGCTCCACCCGGGAAGAACCACCTTTGGAGCCCCCTTGATCTCTCGTCCTCTCCGTTGGGCCGCCCAGGGCGCGGCCGTGGCCGTCGTGGCCGTCGGCGCCCTGTCCATGGCCCAGTACGACAAGGCCGTGAGCCTGTCCCTGGACGGTGCCACCTCGTCGGTGCACGTGTTCGGCAGCACCGTCGGCGACCTGCTCGCGAAGCAGGACGTCCCGGTCGGCGAGCACGACATCGTGCAGCCCGCCGCCGACGCGCCCCTGAGTGACGGCGACACGGTCGTCGTCCGCTACGGCCGCAAGCTCACCGTCACCCAGGACGGCGCCACCACCGACTACTGGACGACCGCCACGTCGGTCGACGGCGCCCTCGCCGAGCTCGGCATCCGCGCCGACTCCGCGAAGCTCTCGGTCTCGCGGTCCGAGCCGCTCGGCCGGTCCGGCCTGGCGCTCACCATCACCACCCCCAAGAACGTCACGGTCTCCGTCGACGGCGGCAGCAAGACCGTCGCCAGCACCGGGCCGACCGTCGCCGACGCGCTCCAGCAGCTCGAGGTCACCCTCGGTGCGCAGGACCGGGTCAGCCCGGCCCCCGAGACCCCGCTGACCGAGGGCCTGGCGGTCACCGTCAACCGCGTCGAGAAGAAGTCGGTCAACGAGACCAAGCCGGTCGCCTTCACGGTGACCAACCAGGACGACGCCACCCTGGCCAAGGGCACGACCAAGACGACCACCAAGGGTGTCGCCGGCGAGCAGACCGTCACCTACGACGAGGTGTGGGTCGACGGGAAGCTCGAGTCCCGCACCCTGACCAACGCGCAGGTCTCCAAGAGCCCCGTCGGCCAGGTCGTCGCGGTCGGCACCAAGGCGGCGGCGCCCGTCGCGGCGGCTCCGGCTCCGGCTCCGGCTCCGACCACCACCGCACCCAGGTCCGGCGCCGGCCTCAACCTCGCCAACGCGGCGATGTGGGACAAGATCGCCTGGTGCGAGTCCGGCCAGCGGTGGAACCTCGACCTGGGCACCGGCTACTACGGCGGCCTGCAGTTCCTCAAGCAGTCGTGGCTGAGCTGGCACGGCGACGACTTCGCTCCGCTGCCGAGCCTGGCTACCCGCGAGCAGCAGATCACCGTCGCGAACCGGCTCTACGCGGATCTCGGCCTCAAGCCCTGGACCTGCAAGCCCTGACCGCGCACCAGCAGCGAGACACCCAGAAGCTCCGGGGATGAACGGTTCCCCGGAGCTTCTGGGCGCTGCGCAGGTCCGTGACCTCGCCGGTCGGCTCGGTCTGCGGCCCACCAAGCAGTGGGGCCAGAACTTCGTCGTTGACGCCAACACGGTGCGGCGGATCGTCCGGCTGGCCGGCGTCGGTCCCGACGACGTGGTGGTCGAGGTCGGTCCGGGTCTCGGCTCGCTCACCCTCGCCCTCCTCCCCGAGGTCGCCCACGTCACCGCGGTGGAGGTCGACCCGTCCCTGGCCGCGGCCCTGCCCGGCACCGTCGCGCGGCTGCAGCCGGCGCATACCGAACGACTCACCGTCGTCCACGCCGACGCGTTGCGGCTGACCGCCCTGCCCGACCCGCAGCCGACCGCCCTGGTGGCCAACCTGCCCTACAACGTCTCCGTCCCGGTCGTGCTGACGTTCCTCCAGCACCTCCCCACGCTGCGGCGCGTGCTGGTCATGGTCCAGCTCGAGGTCGCGGAGCGGCTGGCCGCGCGGCCGGGCTCGCGCACCTACGGAGTGCCCAGCCTCAAGGCGGCCTGGTATGCGGACGTGAGGCTCGCGGGGACGGTGCCACGAAGCGTGTTCTGGCCGGTTCCGAACGTGGACTCCGGTCTCGTCGAGATGGTCCGCCGGCCGCCACCGGAGACGACGGCGACCCGCGAGGAGGTGTTCCGGTGCGTCGACGCCGCCTTCGCGCAGCGGCGCAAGACGCTGCGGGCCGCCCTGGCCGGTTGGGCCGGTGGAGCACCGGCCGCCGAGGCGATCCTGCGGGCGGCCGGCGTCGACCCCGGAGCCCGCGGCGAGCAGCTCGACATCGCGGCGTTCGCGGCGATCGCCGCCGCGAAGCAGCCCGATGGCGAGGAATCGACGCTGCCATAGGGTGAGGCCGTGACCTCAGCTGCCACGACGCGACGGTCGGTGACCGTCCGCGCACCGGCCAAGGTCAACCTCGAGCTCAAGGTAGGCCCGCGACGGGCCGACGGCTTCCACGAGGTCGCCACCGTCTACATGGCCGTCGGTCTGCACGACGAGGTCACCGTGGTCCCCGCCGACGACTGGTCGGTCGTCGTCCACGGTCCCTACGCCGACCGGGTCCCCACCGACGCCAGCAACCTGGCCCTGCGGGCCGCCCGGATGCTCGCCGAGCAGGTGGGCGTCGACGAGCCGGTGACCGTGGTGATCCACAAGGAGATCCCGGTGGCCGGCGGGATGGCCGGCGGCTCGGCCGATGCGGCCGGCGCCCTGCTGGCCTGCGACCACCTCTGGGGGCTCGGCCTGCCCCGCGACGACCTGCTCGAGACGGCGGCCGAGCTCGGCAGCGACATCCCGTTCGTCGCTCACCGGCGGGATCGCCGTGGGCTCGGGTCGCGGCGAGCGGCTGGCCCCGGTGCTGGCGCGGGGCACGTACCACTGGGTTCTCGCCGTCAGCACGACCGGCCTCTCTACGCCGGCCGTCTACGCGGAGTGCGACCGGCTGCGCGGCAACGTCCGCATCCCTCACCCAGAGCCGTCGGCGGACATGATGACCGCGCTGCGCTCCGGCGACACCGACGCGCTCGGCGCCGCGCTGACCAACGACCTCAGCGACGCCGCCGTCTCGTTGCAGCCCGACCTCGGCGACGTCCTCGTCGCCGGTCTCGAGTACGGCGCGATCGGCGGAATCGTGTCGGGCTCCGGTCCCACGGTCGCCTTCCTCACCGACTCGCCCGAGGCCGCCCTCGACCTCTGCGTCTCGCTGTCCGCGGCGGGCGTCGCCGGCGAGGTCCGCCGGGCCAAGGGTCCCGTGCACGGTGCGCAGGTCGTCCCCGGCCCCACCGCCCGGGCCTGACCCGCCGCATACCTCCTCCTCACCGCGCATGGCCAACCTCGTCGCCCTCGAGAACGCGACCGTCGTCTACGGGACCACGGCGGTCCTCGACGCGGTGTCGACCGGCGTCGGCACCGGTCAGCGGATCGGGGTGGTCGGCCGCAACGGCGGCGGCAAGTCGACGCTGCTGCGCGTCCTCGCCGGAGAGCAGCCGGTCGACTCCGGCCGGGTCACCCGGGCGGGCGGGACGACGGTCGGGCTGCTGAGCCAGGTCGACACCCTCGACCCGGCCTGGACCGTGCGGGCGGCGGTCGTCGGCGACCTGCCCGAACACGTCTGGGCCGGCGATGCGCGGATCCGCGACGTCCTCACCGGGCTGCTCGGCGGGGTGGGGGCGCCGTCGGTCGGCGGCCTCGACGCCGTCGTCGGGCCGCTGTCCGGGGGCGAGCGGCGTCGGCTCGCACTCGCCCGGCTGCTCGTCGCCGATCCCGACCTGCTGCTGCTCGACGAGCCGACGAACCACCTCGACGTGGAGGGCGTCGCCTGGCTCGCGGACCACCTCGTGACCCACCGGACCCGGCCGGACGCCGCGGTCGTCGCGGTGACCCACGACCGGTGGTTCCTCGATGCGGTGGCCATGCTGACGTGGGAGGTCACCGACGGGTCGGTCCAGTCCTACGAGGGCGGGTATGCCGCCTACGTCCTGGCCCGCGCCGAGCGCGACCGGCTCTCCGCCGTGGTCGAGGAACGCCGCGGAAACCTGCTGCGCAAGGAGCTGGCCTGGCTGCGACGCGGACCGCCGGCCCGGACCAGCAAGCCCCGGTTCCGGATCGACGCCGCCAACGCGCTGATCGAGAACGAGCCGCCGCCGCGCGACGACGTGTCCCTGGTGCGCTTCGCGACGCGGCGGCTGGGCAAGGACGTCGTCGACCTCGTCGACGCGTCGGTGGAGCTCGGCGACCGGCTCATCCTCGACGACGTGACGTGGCGGCTCGCGCCCGGTGAGCGGGTGGGGGTCGTCGGCGTGAACGGGTCGGGGAAGTCGACCCTGCTGCGCGCCGTCACCGGCGACCAGCCGCTGACGTCCGGCCGTCGCCGGATCGGCAAGACCGTCGTCATCGCCTTCCTCACCCAGGAGGTGCGTGAGCTCGAGACGTATGCGGCGTGGCGGGTCATCGAGGCGGTCGAGGACGTCCGGGCGTTCACCACTCTCGGCGGCAAGGAGGTGACGGCCAGCCAGCTCGCGACGCGGTTGGGGTTCACCGGCGGCCGCCAGCAGACCCGCGTGGGCGACCTGTCCGGTGGCGAGCGGCGGCGGCTTCAGCTGCTGCGGCTGCTGATGACCGAGCCCAACGTCCTCATCCTCGACGAGCCGACCAACGACCTCGACATCGACACGTTGACCTCGCTCGAGGACGTGCTCGACGGCTGGGCCGGGACCCTCATCGTCGTCTCGCACGACCGGTACCTCCTCGAGCGGGTCGCCGACCACCAGGTCGCGCTCCTCGGGGACGGCCGGGTCCGGGACCTGCCCGGCGGGGTCGACGAGTACCTCCGCCTCCGCGCCGCCGCCGTCACCGCCGCTGCTCTCCCGAGTCGTGCTCTGGACCGCTCGGAAAACCGGCTCGAGACACCACGAACCGCTGGTGAACCCGCCGCCGCCAGCGCCGCCGACGTCCGCGCCGCCCGCAAGGAAATGTCGCGGATCGAGCGGCGGCTCGACCGGATCAGCGCGGAGGAGGCCCGGCTGCACGACGAGATGGCCCGCAGCGCGGCGGACCACCAGGTCGTGCTCCGCCTCGACGCGGACCTGCGCGCGATGCAACGCGAGCGCGAGGACCTGGAGACGGAATGGCTCAGCGCGGCCGAGACGGCGGGCTGACCGCCGCGACCCGTTTCCTGCCGGCGCCGTCCAGCCGCGGCACCAGCCGCCGGGTGCGGGCCAGCTGCTCGAGCAGGTCCGCGCCCTCGGTCCCGGCGTCGTGCTGCGCCATCTCCGCGCGAACCCGGCCGGCCGCCTCGCGGTAGCGCAGCTGGTGGTCGAGTCGGTGCGAGCGCTCGGGCCGCTGCGCTCCGGGCTCTCGCCGACCCGCGCCCGTGACATCGTCTGGACGCACACGAGCTACGAGCTGTGGGACCTCCTGGTCCGCCAGCGGGGCTGGTCGGCCACGGCGTATGCGGACTACCTCGGCCGCTCGATGAGCCGCGCGCTGCTCCCGGGGTAGGCGTCAGGCGTCGAACGGCTCGAGCAGCTCCCGCAGCAGTGACGCAAGCGTGGAACGGTCGCGCTCGGAGAGCCGTGAAAGCAGCTCACGCTCCCGGGACAGTAGGTCGGCCAGGGCCGCGTCGACGGTCTCCCGGCCGGCCTCGGTCAGGGCGACGATGACGCCGCGGCGGTCGTTCGGGTCCGGGCTGCGCTCGACGAACCCGCGGGCCGTCAGCCGGTCCACGCGGTTGGTCATCGTCCCGGACGTGACCAGGGTCTGGAGGACCAGCTGGCCGGGGGAGAGCTGGTAGGGCGGCCCGGACCGGCGCAGCGCCGAGAGCACGTCGAACTCCCACAGCTCGAGGCCTCGCTCGGCGAAGGCGGCGCTCCGGGCGAGGTCGAGGTGCCGGGCCAGCCGGGAGATCCGGGAGAGCACCTGGAGTGGCGCCACGTCGAGGTCGGGCCGTTCTCGGGCCCAGGCGACGACGATCCGGTCGACCTCGTCGCCGGAGGGCGCCGGTTGAGCGGTCACGTTGCGGAGTCTAGCCGCCGTCAAGTATCTTGACGTCAAGAGATCAAGACGAGCATCGAGGGAGTCCGTCATGGCCTGGGACCCGCAGCAGTACGCGTTGTTCGGCTCCCACCGCGGTCGCCCGTTCGTCGACCTGCTGGCCCGCGTCGCCGCGACCGCCCCGGACGTGGTGGTCGACCTCGGCTGCGGCGACGGCCCGCTGACCATGAGCCTCGCCGACCGCTGGCCGCACGCCCGGGTGGTCGGCGTCGACTCCTCCCCGCAGATGCTCGAGGCCGCCCGCGGCCTCGACGAGCACGGCCGGGTCGAGTGGGTGGAGGCCCGGGCGGAGGAGTGGGAGCCGGCCTCGCTCGACGCCCCGGTCGACGTCCTCGTCAGCAACGCCGCCCTCCAGTGGGTTCCGGGGCATCTCGACCTCCTGCCGCGGTGGGTCGAGGCCCTGACACCCGGCGGCTGGTTCGCCATGCAGGTGCCGAACAACTTCGACGCACCGTCGCACGCGCTGATGCGGGAGGTGGCGGCCCGCCAGCCCCGAGCGGCCGAGCTGGCGCCGGCGCTGGACCGGCTGACCCACATCGCGACCCCGCATGCGTACCTGCGCGCCCTCGCCGAGCAGGGCCTCGAGCCCGACGTGTGGGAGACGACCTACGAGCACGTCCTCGACCCGGCGGGCGCCCAGCGGTCCCCGGTGCTCGAGTGGGTGCGCGGCACAGGGCTACGTCCGGTGCTCGACGTCCTGGCCGGTGAGCAGGAACGGAGGGCGTTCCTCGACGAGTACACCGAGGCCCTCGACACCGCCTACCCGCGTGAGCCGCACGGCGTCGTCCTCGGCTTCAGCCGGATCTTCGCCGTGGGGCACAAGCCGGGCTGAGCGGTCAGCGCCGGCTGCTGAGCCGCGGCTTCGACTCCAGCCCGCTGAGGCCGTTCCACGCGAGGTTGACCAGATGGGCCGCGACGTCGGCCTTCTTGAACTTGCGCGAGTCCAGCCACCACTGCCCGGTCAGGGCCACCATGCCGACCAGCATCTGCGCGTAGAGCGGGGCCGTCTTGGGGTCCAGCCGGCGCGACTTGAACTCGGCCGCGAGCAGGTGCTCCACCTGGCTCGCCACGTCGCTGATGAGGCTCGCGAACGACCCGGTCGACTGTCCGGCGGGAGAGTCGCGGACGAGGATCCGGAACCCGTCGGTCGACCCCTCGATGTAGTCGAGCAACGCCAGCGCGGCGGCTTCGAGCAGCCCCCGGGAGGTCGTCTCGGCCCGCAGAGCCATGTCGATCCCGTCGAGCAGGGTCCGGATCTCGCGGTCGACGACGACGGCGTACAGGCCCTCCTTGCCCCCGAAGTGCTCGTAGACGACCGGCTTCGACACGCCCGCCTTGGCGGCGATCTCCTCGACGCTGGTCCCCTCGAAACCCTTGTCGGCGAACAGCTTCCGGCCGACCTCGAGCAGCTGCTCGCGACGCTGCGGGCCCGTCATCCGGGACCGCACGCCGTCCGTGTCCCGTGGGCTCATGCCGCCATTGTGCCGTTACCGTGAGGTGGTGACGGGGCAGCGGGCTCGGTATGCGGGTGCGCTCGTGTGCGCACTGCTCACCGCTGTCGGCACGGCGTCCTGCGGGACCGAGACGGCCGGCTACGTGGCTCAGCCCACGGTCGCCGCGTCGGACGAACCGCGTGGAGCCAGCGCTCCGGCCGTGGCCGACCAGGGGGTGCCGGCCCCCGTGTTCACCGGCTCGGCACCGTCGTCCACGGGCCCGGCGCCGCTGGAGATCACCCGACAGGCGGCGCCCGCGGGCACGCCGACGCGGACGCTCACCGCGACGCCCACGCCGTCTCCGGCCGCCCCTCCGGCGGCGGTCCCCGCCACCCTGCGGGTGGTCCAGGCTCCGATCGCCTACCCGGCGAGCCGGCAGCAGGAGATGGCGGCCTACTCCGCACGTCACTACGGCACCGCGAGCTGGCAGCTGACACCGACGATGATCGTGCTCCACTACACGGCCGGCGGGACCTGGGCGGGCGCCAGGGCGACGTTCGCCGCCGACACCGTCAACATGGGTGAGCTGCCCGGAACGTGCTCGCACTACGTCATCGACAAGGACGGCACGGTCTACCAGCTCGTCCCGACGTCGGTCCGCTGCCGGCACACCATCGGCCTGAACGACCAGGCGATCGGGATCGAGATGGTCCAGGAGGGCGGCTCGTCGGCCACGTGGGCGGACCAGCAGATCCTCGGTCGGCCGGCACAGGTGGGTGCGGCCCTCGCGCTGGTTCGCAGTCTCCAGTCGCAGTTCGGGATCCCCACCGCCAACGTCATCGGCCACGCCATGGCCAACGCCGCACCGCAGTTCCACGACCGCCTGGGCTGGCGCAACGACCACGCCGACTGGCAGGCCGCGGACGTCGCGGTGTTCCGCTGCGCGCCTCTGAGCCACCCGCCCGGTCGACTAGCGTTGTGACGTTGATCCCCGGTTGGTCTGCTGGCAGGGCCCGCCTGACTTTGAATCAGGACTAGCGACGATGGTTCGATTCCATCCCGGGGAGCTTCCGGCCGCGGGGCCTCGCCCGCCCTCTGGGTACGATGAGGACTGGCCCCGTCGCGCAGCCTCGGAGGTCGTTCCCGCCCTCTGACCGACCCTGGGAGCCACCTGCTGTGACCACTCTTCGCCCCGCCGCCGTCATCGTCCTCGCGGCGGGCGAGGGAACGCGGATGCGGTCCCGTCGGCCGAAGGTCCTGCACTCGATCGGTGGGCGGTCCCTCGTGGAGCACGCGGTCTCCGCCGCACGCGGCACGCGTCCCGACCACCTCGTCGTCGTCGTGCGCCACCACCGCGACCTCGTCGCGGAGCACGTGACGGCCCTCGACCCCGACGTCCTCGTCGCCGACCAGGACGAGGTCCCCGGCACGGGACGGGCGGTGGAGTGTGCCCTCGACCGGCTGCCGCCCGACCTCGACGGCACCGTGCTCGTGACCTACGGTGACGTCCCGCTGCTGACCTCCGAGACGCTGGTCGACCTGCTCGCGGCCCACACCGCGGCGTCCTCCGCGGTGACGCTCGTGACCGCCAGCCTGGCCGACCCCACGGGCTACGGCCGCGTCCTGCGCGGGCCGGACGGCGGCGTCGTCGCGATCGTCGAGCAGAAGGACGCCACCCCCGAGCAGCTCGCCGTCGCCGAGGTGAACTCCGGCCTCTACGCGTTCGAGCTGACGGCGCTGCGGGAGTCGCTGGCCGCCGTCGGGAGCCACAACGCCCAGGGGGAGAAGTACCTCACCGACGTGGTCGGGATCGCCCATGCGGCGGGTCGGACCGTCCAGGCCCACCTCGTCGACGACGTGTGGCAGACCGAGGGCGTCAACGACCGGGTCCAGCTCGCCCGGCTCGGAGCCGAGCTCAACCGGCGGACCCTCGAGCGGGTCATGCGCGACGGCGCCACTGTCGTGGACCCGGCGACGACCTGGATCGACGCGACGGTCACCGTCGGCACCGACACCGTCATCCGGCCGCATACCCAGATCCACGGAGCCAGCACGATCGGCGCCGACTGCGTCATCGGACCCGACACCACCCTCGAGGACGTCGAGGTCGGCGACGGCGCCACCGTCGTCCGCACCCAGGCCCTTCTCGCGGTGATCGGGCCCGGCGCCGACGTCGGGCCGTTCTCCTACCTCCGCCCCGGCACCGAGCTGGGCGCCAAGGGCAAGATCGGCGGCTTCGTCGAGACGAAGAACGCGCAGATCGCCGCTGGGGCCAAGGTCCCGCACCTCACGTATGCGGGTGACGTCACCATCGGGGAGAAGGCCAACATCGGCGCCGGAACGATCTTCGCCAACTACGACGGCGTGACGAAGCACCATTCCAGCGTCGGGGCGGGCACCTTCGTCGGGAGCAACTCGGTGATCGTCGCGCCGGTGGACATCGCCGGAAACGCTTACGTGGCAGCGGGTTCCGCGATAACAGAGGACGTCAAGGACGGCGATCTCGCCGTCGCCCGCGGCCGCCAACGCAACATCGACGGCTGGGTCGAGCGCCGACGAGCCAGGGATCGCGACGCGACGGAGCCGACACCGTGACCGGGATCATCAAGACGACCCAGAAGAACCTCATGGTCTTCTCGGGCCGCGCGCACCCCGAGCTGGCCGACCAGGTCGCGGACGAGCTCGGCACCGACCTCGTGCCGACCAGCGCCTACGACTTCGCCAACGGCGAGATCTACGTGCGCTACGAGGAGTCGGTCCGCGGGTCGGACGCCTTCGTGATCCAGAGCCACACCGCGCCGATCAACCAGTGGATCATGGAGCAGCTGATCATGGTCGACGCGCTGAAACGGGCGTCCGCCAAGCGGATCACCGTCGTGCTTCCCTTCTACGGCTACGCGCGGCAGGACAAGAAGCACCGCGGCCGGGAGCCCATCTCGGCCCGCCTGATGGCCGACCTGTTCAAGCAGGCCGGCGCCGACCGGCTCATGGCCGTCGACCTGCATACCGCGCAGATCCAGGGATTCTTCGACGGGCCGGTCGACCACCTGATGGCGCTGCCGATCCTCGCCGACTACGTCGCCGAGCACTACGGCGACCAGCAGCTCGCGGTGGTCTCGCCCGACGCCGGCCGGATCCGGGTGGCCGAGCAGTGGTCCGAGCGGCTCGGCGGAGCGCCGCTGGCCTTCATCCACAAGACCCGCGACATCAACCGGCCCAACGAGTCGGTGGCCAACCGCGTCGTCGGCGCGGTGGAGGGCCGGATCTGCGTCCTCGTCGACGACATGATCGACACCGGCGGCACCATCACCAAGGCGGCCGACGCCCTGTTCGGGGCCGGCGCGGCCGGCGTCGTCATCGCCGCCACCCACGCGATCCTGTCCGGGCCGGCGGTCGACCGGCTGAAGAACTGCAGCGCCGCCGAGATCATCGTCACCGACACGCTGCCGATCCCGGCCGACCGCATGTTCGACAAGCTGACCGTGCTGTCGATCGCCCCACTGATCAGCAGGGCGATCCGCGAGGTGTTCGAGGACGGTTCGGTCACCAGCCTCTTCGACGGACGCGCCTAGCCGGTCGCTCCCGCCCTGCGGGCGCGGTAGGCGGCGACGTTGGCCCGGTTGCCGCATCCGCCGTCACAGAACCGGCGAGAGCGGTTCTTGGACAGGTCGACGAGCACGTCGTCACAGTCCTCGGCGTCGCAGAGCTTCAGCCGGTCCAGCTCGCCGGCCCGGATGACGTCCACGAGAGCCATGGCGCACTCGACGGCCATCCGGGTGGCCAGTGGCGCCTCGCGCGACGTCGCGTGCAGGTGGTACTCCCACGCGTCGTGCTTCACCAGCTGGGGCAGGGCGTGGCCGTCGCGCAGCAGCGCGTTGACCGCCTCGACGGCGCCGTCCTCGTCCAGGAACCACAGCTCGCGCAGGCGCGGTCGCAGTGCGCGGACGTCGCGCAGCTCCTTCGCCCGGGCCTGGTGCCCCTCGGCCCGGCTGCCGGTCCACTGCCACGATCCGTAGAAGGTGTCCAGCTCGTCGGGCGTGGTCAGCCGGTCGACGTCGTCGTCGCCGGGCACCGACCCCTCCATCGTGTTGACCAGGGCCGCGGCACCCATGAGGGACACCGCGGTGTCATGAGTGAACAGCATCTTGACTCCTGACAGGACGGGCCTCTAGTGTCATGAGTATAAGGCTTTTCACCCATGACATCCGGAGGAGGACCCGATGACGACCGAGACGGTCTCGACGACGAGCAGGCTCGCGCCGACGCGAGGCCGCCTTCCGGTGCGACGGGCCGACCTCGGCCTCGTCGCCGCGGTCGTCACCGCCGCGGCGTTCGGGACCTCCGGACCCTTCGCCAAGGCGCTGCTGACCACCGGCTGGAGCAGCGGGGCCATCGTCCTGCTGCGGGTCGGGATCGCTGCCCTCGTGCTGACCGTCCCGGCGGTGCTCGCGTGCCGCGGCCGCTGGCCCGTCGTCCGGGCCAACCTGCCGGTCATCCTCGTGTTCGGCCTCGTCGCCGTCGCCGGTTGCCAGGTGGCCTACTTCAATGCGGTCGGGACGCTGTCGGTGGGCGTCGCCCTGCTCCTGGAGTACTCCGGGACGGTGCTCGTCGTGCTCTGGGTGTGGCTGCGCACCCGCCGGGCTCCGAGCCGGCTGACCCTCGTCGGGGCGGTGGTGGCGCTGGCCGGGCTGGGGCTCGTCCTCGACATCGCCGGTCAGAGCCCACCCGACCTCGTCGGTGTGATGTGGGGACTCCTCGCCGCCGTCGGTCTGGCCGCCTACTTCGTCGCGTCGTCCCACGGCGACGGGGGCCTGCCGCCGGTCGCGCTGGCCGGCTTCGGGATGGGCGTCGGCGCCTTGGCCCTGGGCGTCGTCGGTGCCACGGGGCTGGTGCCCCTCGAGTTCCGCACCGCGGACGTCGTCGTCGCGGGTCAGGCGCTGCCGTGGTGGGTGGCGGTCGCCGAGCTCGCGCTGGTCGCCGCGGCGTTCGCCTACCTGCTCGGCACGTATGCGGTCCGCCGCCTGGGCGCCACCGTGGCCTCGTTCGTGGGGCTGAGCGAGGTGCTCTTCGCCATCGTCTTCGCGTGGCTCCTGCTCGGCGAGCTGCCGGGGCTGGTCCAGCTGGCCGGCGGCGCGGTGGTCGTCGCCGGTGTGGTTGCCGTCCGGCTCGGCGAACGCTCCCTCCCCGCGTGATTTCCCGTATGCGGCGCGCTCGCCTACGATTGTGCGGTTGCCTCGGCGAGGGACGGAGCGCGGCCGACCGGCCGGCTGAACGTCCGTGATCGACTAGGCGGTCACCAGGATCACGTCCGGCCGCCCCAGTCCGTGTTGCGTCCCGCGTCGAGGCCCGCCACGAGGCCACTGGCCACCCGACGTCTGCAGGAGACCGCACATGCCCGAGATCACGCTCATCGCGGAGACGCGCACCCAGTTCGGCAAGGGGGCGGCGCGCAGGATCCGTCGTGACCACAAGATTCCGGCGGTGATCTACGGCCATGGAACCGCGCCCGTGCACATCACGCTCCCGGGCCACGACACGATGATGGCGTTGAAGTCCGCCAACGCTCTGCTCAGCATCGAGCTCGACGGCGACAGCCAGCTGGCACTGGCCAAGGACGTGCAGCGTGACCCGATCAAGCCGGTCATCGAGCACGTGGACCTCGTCGTGGTGCGCCGCGACGAGAAGGTGACGGTCGACGTCCCCGTCACCACCGAAGGGGAGGCTGCTGCCGAGACCGTCGTCACGGTCGACGCCCAGACCGTGCAGCTCGAGGTCCTGGCGACGAACATTCCAGGCCACGTCACCGTGTCCATCGATGGGCTCGCGGCCGGCACCCAGATCCTGGCCTCGCAGCTGGACCTTCCCGAGGGAGCCGAGCTGGTCACCGACGGCGACGTGCTCGTCGTCAACATCACCCAACAGATCTCCGCCGAGGCGCTCGAGTCGGAGCTGGCCGAGGCCGAAGCCGAGGCGGGCATCGAGCACGAGCCGACGGACGCCGAGGAGGCCGAGGCTGCAGAGCAGCAGGGCGGCACCGACGAAGGTTCGGCCGACGATGGCGCCGCGTCGGGCTCGTCCGACTCCTGAGCACCTGAGCTAGCGACGAGGGAACCGTGCCTCGGACGTCGAGTCGGTGACGGGCAGTACCGGAACCGGGAGTACCGAGCCCTGGCTGGTCGTCGGGCTCGGTAACCCGGGGCCGAGGTATGCCGGAAACCGGCACAACGTCGGCGCGATGGTCGTCCGCGAGCTGGCCCGCCGACACGACTCGGCGGCGCCCACGTTCAAGTCCCACCGTTCTCGGGCGGCCGTCGACGAGGTGCGGCTGGGGTCCACCGGCGGCCGGCCGGGAGCCCGAGCGGTGCTCGCGGTCCCGATGACCTACATGAACGAGTCAGGGGGCCCCGTCGTCGGCCTGCTGACCTACTTCCGCGTCCCCGTGGAGCGCTTGGTCGTCGTCCACGACGAGCTGGACCTGCCGGCCGAGGTCGTCCGCGTCAAGCGCGGCGGCGGCGAGGGCGGCCACAACGGGCTCCGGTCGGTCAGTGCCTCCCTCGGGACGAAGGACTACCTGCGCGTGCGCGTCGGCATTGGTCGCCCGCCCGGGCGGATGGACCCCGCCGACCACGTCCTGCGCGACTTCAACGCCACTGAGCGTCGGGAGCTGCCGCTGACCATCGAGGTCGCGGCCGACGCGGTCGAGTCGCTGGTCGAGGTCGGCCTGCTGGAGACGCAGCAACGGTTCCACGCCCCCTGAGGACAGCGGTCCGATAAGTCGGATAACATCCGAATTCCACTGTCTTGTCGTCCGATTGGGGACGGGACGCGTCCACCGACCAGCGTGACCGAGGCTAGTCCGAACAGACCATTTATCACGAAACGGTCGTTCGCATCCACCCTCATGCGTCAGGCTCCCATCTGGGATATCTCGGGGGACCCGGGGCAAGCGTGCCCTGGGGCGGGAGTAGTAGAAGGTTCGTGGGGTCATTGGTGAAGATTGATGCTGCGCGTGCGCGCGTCCGGATGACGCAAGCACATCGCGCGGAAGACATGTCGAAGGGGTCGTCGGCGGCTCGTCGTCGGCGTGGCGGGCAGATCCTTGCCGCCATCGCCCTCGTCGCGGGGCTCGCGGTGGGCGCCGCCGGATGTACGACGGGGGATGCCGCGCGCCCGAACGGGGGTGCGACCAGTGCCACCGACGCTCCGTCGGCCGGCTCGACGCCGACGCCCCCGAACGACAACGGGGACGGCTCCCCGGCGACGCTGGAACCGCCCCTGCCCAACACGCTCAGTGCCGCCCCGGCCAAGGTGGTGCGATCCGGCCAGCCGGAGAAGCCGGCCGTGACCGCTGACAGCGTCTCCTTCTCGGTGCCCGTCAAGTACGGCGACAACACGGTCATGTCGATCACCAAGGCGGCCAAGCAGGTCGAGTCCGGCAATGGACCGGGAGTGTTCGCGGGGCGTGAGTTCGTCAAGTTCGACCTCGAGCTCACCAACGGCAGTGGACAGCCCATCGACCTGAACTCCGTGGTGGTCACCACCTTCTACGGCGGGAGCAAGCAGCTGGCAGCGCCGGTCTACACGCCGAGCGCAGGAACGGTGGACTTCAGCGGGGTCCTGGCTCCCGGCGCGAAGGCTACGGCCAGCTACGGATTCGCGGTCCCTGTCTCCGAGCTCGGCAACGTGACCATGATCATCGACTTCGACGCCGTCCACTCCTCGGCCACGTTCACCGGCGCGGTGACCCCGTCATGACCTCCTCGACCTGGCGGCCACGGGTCACCCGCGCCGTCCGGTCGAGCGCGGCCGGTGCGATGTTCGCTCAGCTCTGGCAGGCGGCCGGCAGCTTCGGACTCCAGATCCTCGCCGCACACCTGCTCGGCGCGACGGGGCTCGGGTCCTTCGCCCTCTGCTTCGGCATCATCATCATGGCCACCGCCCTGGTGGGTGGCGTCGTCGGAGACTCCCTGACCGTGCTGGACCGGGAGGACCGCGGCATCCGCGCCGCCCTCCAGTGGTGGGCGCTGCTCCTGATGTTCGGCTCATCGGTCGTCGGTTCGGTGGCGCTCGTGGTCACCGGCATGCTCACGGTGCCTCAGGGGGTGGCGTTCGCCGCCGCCGCGCTGCTCTTCCAGGCCGAAGAGATCCTGCGCCGCCTGTTCATGGCCGAGCTTCGGTTCTGGCGACTCGTGGTGGTCGACACCACGGCCCTGGTGGTCGCGCTGGCAGTCGTCGCCTTCTCGTCGATCGTCGCGACGGTGTCTCTCACGACCCTTCTCGTCGGTCTGGCCGTCGGTCAGGCCGGCGCCTGCCTGGTCGCGTTGGCGATGCTGCCCGCGACGGAGCGCCGGGTGGTCAGCCTCCGGGGCTCGAGCTTCGGCGCCGTTGCCGCCTTCGGCGGGTGGCGAGGCGCGCAGGTTGCGATCAATCCGGGCGTGCTGACCGTCTTCCGGACCGTCGTCATCGTGGCTGCGGGTACCGCCGCCTTGGGTGAGATCGAGGCGGCTCGGATCCTCGTCGCTCCGGCGATCCTTCTCGTACAAGGGCTCGGCTCCTACCTGCTGGCGTCCTACGCGCGCGACAAGGCGGCACCTCTTCCGGTCCTGGTCTCGCGAGCGAAGCGGGCAGCGGTGGTGATGTCCGTCAGCCTCGTCGTTGCCAGCGTGATCGCCGCGCTCGCCGTGCCCTACGTGGGCCGCCTGGTGGCCGGGAACGCGGTGCCGATCTCCGCACTGACCGTCTTCTGTTGGGGTCTGTACGCCGCTGCATCCGCAACGCTGCAGCCCTTCGCGAGCCTCTGCGCCGCTCGAGGGCGGCAACGGGCGGTCTTCCTGGTCCGCCTTGTGGACTCAGGTGTCGGGCTGTCTCTGGCAGCGGCCGGCCTCCTCCTGTTCCAGATGCCGGCCACCGTCGCTCCGGTGACCCTGGCCATCGGTCTGGTGGTGGGCGGCATCCTCGTGCGCGTCCTTGTCCTGCGTCCGCTCCTGATGCAGCCGCCGGCGCCCTCCGCGACCGACTCCCAGCGACTTCACTCGTCCGTACCCCGATCCCAGGCGGTTTCCCGATGACCCTGCCCCTCCGGTCCCACCGGAACCACGTGCGACGACTCCTCATCGGACTTGTCGCGACCGCGATCACGGTCGTGGCCGCCGGTGTGGCTGCTCCGTTCGCTCAGGCGGATCCGGCCCCCGCCGGGTCCACCGTGTCGGCCGCGGTGCTGCCCACCTGGCAGATCAACGGTGTCGTCTGGAGCCAAGCGATCGTCGGCAACACGGTCTACGTCACCGGCAGCTTCACCAAGGCCCGGCCGCCGGGCGTCCCTGTCGGTGGTCCCGGCGAGGTGACCGCCAACAACCTCTTCGCCTTCGACCTCACCACCGGCAACCGGGTGGCCTCCTTCGACCACAGCCTCGACGCGCAGGGCCTCGTGGTGACGGCGTCACCGGACGGATCCCGTATCTACGTCGGTGGTGACTTCAGCACCGTGGACGGTATTCCGCACGGGCACGTTGCGGCCTTCAGGACGTCCGACAACTCCCTCGTCTCCTCGTGGGCTCCCAACGTCGGCGGCCAGGTGCGCGGCTTCGGGATCACGTCCGACACCGTCTACGTCGGCGGGAACTTCCCTTCGGCGAACGGGATCGCCAAGTCCTCGCTGGCCGCGTTCGCCGTCTCCAACGGGGCGATGACGCCGTGGTCTCCGACGGCCGAGGGGACCGGCGGCTACGTCTGGACCATGACCATGTCGCCGGACAACAGCCGAGTGCTGGTCGGTGGCTCGTTCTCGACCCTGAACGGCGCTGCGGCATACGGGATGGGCGCCCTCGACGCGGCGACCGGCGCGACGCTGCCCTGGGCGGCGTCCGAGCGGATCCGGTCGGCCGGGCTCAACGGCGCCATCACGACCCTCAAGACCGACGGCACCCAGGTCTACGGAGGCGGTTACGCCTTCGGCGACGGGGCGGCGTTCGAGGGCACCTTCGCGGCGGACCCCAACACCGGGGCCATCAACTGGGTGAACGACTGTCTCGGCGACACCTACGACACCTTCGTCCTCAACTCGGCCCTCTACTCGGTGGGCCACGTGCACAACTGCTCGGTGGTCGGCGGGTTCCCCGACACCAACCCGCGGTCCCGCTGGCAGAAGGCGATGGCCGCGCCGATCCATCCGACCGGCACCATCACGCAGAAGGACGCCTACGGGTGGGACTTCACCGGACTTCCGTACGCGGGACTTCTGCAGTGGTTCCCCGACCTGGACTTCGGTAGCTACACGGCGGACCGCCAGGCGGCATGGTCCGTCTCCGGTTCGGGGGACTACCTCGTCCTCGCCGGGGAGTTCCCGACCGTCAACGGCGTCGCCCAGCAGGGTCTGGTCCGCTTCGCCAACCGGGGCGTTGCCGGCCCGAGCCAGAAGCCGGTCTACACCGCCGGGATGAACCCGACGGTGACGTCCGCGGAGTCCGGCACCGCACGGATCCGGTGGAACAGCACCTGGGACCGGGACGACAAGGACCTCACCTATGACATCTACCGCGATGGCGGCGCGTCCATCGCGACGTTGACGCAGAGCAGCACCTTCTGGCAGCTCCCGGGGATGGGCTTCGTCGACACCGGGCTGGCCCCGGGTTCGACCCACACCTACAAGATCCGGGTCAAGGACAGCGACGGCAACGTTCAGTGGAGCCTCGCCTCGGCCCCGGTCACCGTCTCCAGCACCGCGCCGTCCGCCTACACCCAGGCGGTGCGCGCCGACGGCGCCAGCCACCTCTGGAAGCTCGGCGACACCGGGCCCGGCATCGTCGACGCCGCCGGCTTCGCCGATGGCACCTCGTCGAGCACCACGTTCGGTGCCGCAGGGGCGATGGCCGACAATTCCGCGATCTCGAGCACCGGAGGGGCCAACCCGAAGGTCTACACGACGCTCGCCGAGGCCCACCCCACCGCGGTCACGGTCGAGGCGTGGGTCAAGACCACGTCGTCCAGCGGTGGCCGCGTGCTCGGCTTCGGGGACAGCTCGTCGGGCACCAGCGCGACCGGCACCAACGACACGGTCCTGTACCTCGACAACTCCGGCAAGGTGAACTTCGGCCTCAACAACGGGGCGTGGCGCTCGGTCACCTCGGCCAAGGCGGTCAACGACGGTCAGTGGCACCACCTCGCGGCGACGGCCGACGGCTCCGGCGTCAGCCTCTTCGTCGACGGTCGGCGAGTCGGCCGCGACCAGGCACCCGTGGCGATGAACACCTTCTCCGGGTACTGGCGGATCCTCGCCGACCAGACCAGTGGCCTGCCCAACAAGCCGTCCAACGCTGCGCTCTCGGGTTCGGTGGACGAGGTCGCGGTCTACCCCTCGGCGCTCACCCAGCAGCAGCTCCAGGGCCACTACACGTCGTCGGGTCGGGCCGCCAACTGGAGCTCCACCCCCACCGACGGTTACGGTGCCGCCGTCGCCGCGGACGCGCCCGACCTCTTCTGGCGCCTGAACGAGGCCTCCGGGACGACCGCCTCCGACGCGTCGCCCAGCGGTCAGAGCGGCACCGTCGGCGGGACCCTCGCTGTCGGCTGGGGGGCGGCCGGAGCGCTCGCGGGCAGCACCGCGGCGACCTTCACCGGCACGAACGGCGTCGTGGTGAACTCCCAGACGGCGAGCTCTCCCTCGACGTACTCGGCGGAGCTCTGGTTCAAGTCGACCTCGACGACCGGTGGCAAGCTCATCGGCTTCGGCAACGCGGCCACCGGCATCAGCACCAAGTACGACCGTCAGGTGGTGTTGCTGAACAACGGCCGCCTGCAGTTCGGCGTGAACCCGGGCACCCGTGCTCTCGCCGAGACGACGACTGCCTACAACGACGGGCAGTGGCACCACGTCGTCGCCACGCAAGGCGCGGCGGGCATGAAGCTCTACGTCGACAGCGTGTTGGCCGCGTCCAACGCGGCGACCGGCGCGCAGAGCAACACCGGCTACTGGCGGGTCGGCGGGGACGCCACCTTCGGCGGCACGTCCAGCAACTACGTCAAGGCCACCATCGACGAGGTCGCTGTCTACGCCTCCGCCCTTCCGGTGGAACGCGTCGAGGCGCACTACGCCGCGTCCGGCCGCCAGCTGCCGAACAAGCCGCCCACGGCCGCCTTCACGCACACCGAGAGCTACCTCAACGTGGCGGTGAACGGGTCCACGTCCGCGGACAAGGACGGCACGATCGCCAGCTACGCATGGAACTTCGGGGACGGGACCACGGGCACGGGAGCCACCGCGCAGCACGCCTACGCCGCCGCCGGCAGCTACCCGGTGACGCTGACGGTCACCGACGACCGTGGGGCTGCGGCCACCACGTCGCAGTCGGTCACCGTGGTCAAGAACCAGGCGCCCACCGCCGCGTTCACGCACACCGAGTCGTTCCTCGACCTCACGGTCGACGCGGCCGGCTCCACCGACCCCGACGGGACACTGACCTCCTACGCGTGGGACTTCGGGGACGGCGGGACGGCCACCGGTGCCACGGCGCAGCACCACTACGCCGCGGCGGGTTCCTACACGGTCACGCTGACCGTGACCGACAACGGCACGGCGACCGCGACCACGACGGCCACCGTCGCGGTGGTGGCGAACCAGCCGCCGACGGCCACCTTCACGCACACCGAGAACCTCCGTACGGTCAACGTCGACGGCAGCGCGTCCAGCGATCCCGAGAACACCGCACTGACCTACGCCTGGGACTTCGGTGACGGCGCGACGGCCAGTGGTGCCACGGCGAGCCACGCCTACGTCGCCGACGGGACCTACGCAGTCGTGCTGACCGTTACCGACGCCAACGGCGGCAAGGGCACGCTGACGCAGCAGGTGACCGTCACCGGGCCGGTGAACCTCGCGCCCACGGCCTCGTTCACGCATACCGAGGCCTTCCTCAAGCTGGACGTCGACGCCAGTGCCTCGAGCGACCCCGACGGCACCATCGCGTCCTACGCGTGGAGCTTCGGGGACGGCGGCACGGCAACCGGCGCCTCGTCGAGCCACACCTACACGACGCCCGGCACCTACCCGGTCACGCTCACCGTGACCGACGACGGCGGCAAGACGGCGACGAAGACGGTCGACATCGTCGTCGCCAAGAACCCCGCCTACGCCCAGGACGACTTCGCTCGTACCGTCGCGAACGGGTGGGGGACCGCCGACATCGGCGGTGCCTGGACGGTCAGCGGCACGGCGAGCCGCTACTCCGTCGGAGGGGGCACCGCCAAGGTGACCCTCGCGACGGGTGGGTCGGGCACGGTGTCGCTGTCCGGGGTGACCAACACCTCGACCGAGGTCGCCGTCGTGGCCAGCACGGACAAGGCCCCGACCGGCGGCGGCCAGTACGTGTCGGTCATCGGCCGGCAGGTCAACGCCACGACCGACTACCGGGCCAAGGTCCGCACGGGTGTCGGCGGTGTGGTCACGCTCTACCTCGCCCGCACCGACAACGGCACCGAGACGGTACTGACCACGACGACCGTGGCGGGACTGACCTACAACGCCGGTGACAAGCTGCGCATCCGGTTCCAGGCGACCGGGACGTCGCCGACGACCCTCCAGGCGAAGGTCTGGAAGGACGGGGCGACCGAGCCGGCCGCGTGGCAGAGCACCACCACCGACGCGACGGCCAGCCTGCAGACCGCAGGCGCCGTGGGCCTCTACAGCTACGTCAGCGCGAGCACCACCAACGGGCCGGTGTCCTTCACGTACGACGAGCTCTGGGTGGGACCGATGCGGCCGTGAAACAGGGGGAGGCGCGCGACAGCGCGCGGCAGTACACAGCAACAACTCATGGGGAGACCGCCGCCGTCAGGTGGCCACGAAACAGAGGAATGAGCATGAACGCTCGTGCATCTCGCTGGATTCGCAACGCCACTGTGGCGGTCGGCGTCGCAGCCCTGAGCGGTATCGGCCTGGTCGGCGTGGTGCACGCCGAACCGCGGCCGCTCCGGCCGCTCCGGCCGTCCAGGCGCCGCCGCCGCCGACGGTGACGGCCGACGCCCTGCCGAGCTGGCAGATCAACGGTGTCGTGTGGAGCCAGGCCATCGTCGGCGACACTGTCTACGTCACCGGCTCCTTCACGCGCGCCAGGCCACCGGGGGTGGCCGCGGGCGGCGCCGGTGAGGTCGTCGCCAACAACATCTTCGCCTACCGGCTCTCGACGGGGGACCGGGTCGCCGCCTTCAGCACGAACCCGGGGCTCAACGCGCAGGGCCTCGTCATCCGGGCGTCCGCCGACGGCAGCCGCCTCTGGGTCGGCGGCGACTTCACGACCGTCAACGGCACGGCCCGCGGTCACCTCGCGGCCCTCAACCCGGCCGACGGCTCCCTCGTGACTGGGGGCGGCTTCGTCCCGCCCAACATCGGCGGGCAGGTGCGCGGGCTCGGCATCACGCCCTCCACCGTCTACGTCGGCGGCAACTTCCCGTCGGCGAACGGCGTCGCCCGCACCCGCCTGGCGGCCTTCTCGACCAGCAGCGGCGCGATGAGCGCTTGGGCCCCCGCGGCTGCGGGCGGGTACGTCTGGGCGATGACGATGTCGCCCGACCTGACCCGGGTCATCCCCGCCGGGTCGTTCACCACCCTCAACGGCCAGCCGGCCTACGGCATGGGATCGCTCATGGCGTCCGACGCCTCGGTCAACCCGTGGCCCGCGCAGGACAGGATCCGTGACGGCGGCGCCGACGGCGCCATCACGTCCGTCAAGGCCGACGGAGAGCAGGTCTACGGCACCGCCTACAGCTTTACGCAGAACGGAACGGCTGACTGGGAGGGCACGTTCGCGATCGACCCCACGTCGGGTCAGATCAACTGGGCCAACGACTGCCTGGGTGACACCTACGACATCGCCCCGGCCGGCGACGTGCTCTACAACGCGTCGCACCAGCACGACTGCACCGTCGTCGGCGCGTGGCCCGACACCAACCCGCGCGTGCGTTGGCAGAAGGCCGCGGCGCAGTACTCGCACGCCACCGGCAACTCGACAAAGGACGACGCCTACGGCTGGGCCGGCCGCAATGGGCTGGTCGGTGTCGCCTACGCCAGCCCGCTGCACTGGTACCCGAACTTCGCGTTCGGCTCCTACACCAGCGCCGGTCAGGCCGCGTGGGCCGTCGACGCCTCGACCCGACGGCCAGTGGGTCGTCTACGGCGGTGAGTTCCCGCGGGTCAACAACGTCGCGCAGCAGGGCATCGTGCGCTTCCGCGCGCGTGCCGGGGCGCCGAACAAGTCGGGCCCGAGCTACTCCACCACGCCGGCGACGCCGACGCCCCCGACCAACGCCGTTTCGCTGTCAGCGGGCACGGCCCGCGTGAGCTGGGGCTCGGCGTGGGACATGGACGACCACACCCTGACCTATGACGTCCTGCGCGACAACAACACCTGGGTCTACTCGACCACCGGCGACTCCAACTTCTGGACCCTGCCGAAGATGGGGTTCATCGACAAGAACCTCGCCGCGGGCTCGACGCACAAGTACCAGGTGCGGATCACCGACCCGAACGGCAACACCCTGTGGAGCCCGATCTCCAACACGGTGACCATCGCCAACGGGTCGCCGAGCGCCTACGCGAACACGGTGACCGGTGACGGGGCGAGCGACTTCTGGCGCCTCGGTGAGCCGTCCGGCAGCTCGGCCCTGGACTGGGCCGGGTTCGACGATGCGACGTTGTCCGGCGGCTACACCCGCGGTCAGTCCGGCGCCATCACCGGTGACGCCGACGGGGCTACCGCCTTCGACGGCAGCAGCGGGTATGCGGTCAACTCCGTGGCAGCGCCTGGGCCGAACGTGTTCTCGCTCGAGGCGTGGTTCAAGACCACCTCGACGACCGGCGGCAAGATCGTCAGCTTCGGCGACCAGCCGACCGGGACGAGCAACAACTACGACCGCCACGTCTACATGTCTCCGGACGGAAAGGTCTGGTTCGGCGTCTACAACAACGGCAGCTACACCGTCAACACGGCCAACAGCCTCAACGACGGCCAGTGGCATCACGTCGTGGGAACCATGGACGCCACCGGTCCCACGCTCTACGTGGACGGGAAGAAGATCGGCCACAACGGCGGGACCTCGACCGCTCAGCCCTACAACGGGTACTGGCGCATCGGTGGTGACAGCGCGTGGAACGGCAACCCGTACTTCAACGGGACGATCGACGACGTCGCCATCTACCCGACGTCGCTGCCGCTGACGAAGGTGCAGCAGCACTACACGGCCAGCGGCCGCACGCTCAACGTCCCCACCCGCCCGAGCGACGCCTACGGCGGCGCGATCTGGGACTCGTCCCCGGACCTGTACTGGCGCCTGGGTGAGGCCTCGGGCTCCGACCGCGGCCGACTCGTCACCGAATGAGTTCCCCGGCGTCTACAACGGAGGGACCACCTACGGAACGCCGGGGGCGGTCTCGGGTACGCCGAACACGGCCGTGACGTTCAACGGCACGACGGGCCCTGTCGCCTCGGCGGCCGGGGTCAGCAACCCGACGGTCTACTCGGAGGAGCTGTGGTTCAAGACCACGACGAACTCCGGTGGCAAGCTGATCGGGTTCGGCAACGCCCAGTCCGGCAACAGCGGTGCCTACGACCGGCACGTCTATATGTTCGACGACGGTCGCCTGCGCTTCGGTGTCTGGACCGGGTTCACCAACGTCATCGACACGCCTCTGAGCTACAACGACGGCAACTGGCACCACATGGTGGCCACCCAGGGATCCGACGGTATGAAGCTCTACGTCGACGGTCAGCTGACCGGCACCAACGGGCAGACGCAGGCCCAGGCCTACGACGGGTACTGGCGCGTGGGTGGTGACACGACGTGGGGCGGCAACAGCAGTGACTGGTTCGCCGGCTCCATCGACGAGGTCGCGATCTACTCCTCGGCGCTGAGCGCCGCCACGGTGCAGCAGCACTTCGCGGCCGGCGGTGGCAACCTCCCGAACCAGGCGCCGACGGCAGCGTTCACGCACACGGAGTCGGGCCTGACGACGTCGGTGAACGGGTCGACGTCCTCGGACCCGGATGGCACCGTCGCCTCGTATGCGTGGGACTTCGGTGACGGAGCGACGGCGACCGGGGTGACGGCCAGTCACCCGTTCGGTTCGGCGGGCACCTACCCGGTGAAGCTGACGGTGACCGACGACAAGGGCGCCACCAACAGCACCACCCAGCAGGTGACCGTCACCGCACCGCCGGCCAACCAGCCGCCGGTCGCGGCGTTCAGCCACACCGAGTCCAACCTGACGACGTCGGTGAACGCGTCGACGTCCTCGGACCCGGATGGCACCGTCGCCTCGTATGCGTGGGACTTCGGTGACGGAGCGACGGCGACCGGGGTGACGGCCAGTCACCCGTTCGGTTCGGCGGGCACCTACCCGGTGAAGCTGACGGTGACCGACGACAAGGGCGCCACCAACAGCACCACCCAGCAGGTGACCGTCACCGCACCGCCGGCCAACCAGCCGCCGGTCGCGGCGTTCACGCACACCGAGTCCAACCTGACGACGTCGGTGAACGGGTCGACGTCCTCGGACCCGGATGGCACCGTCGCCTCGTATGCGTGGGACTTCGGTGACGGAGGGACGGCGACCGGGGTGACGGCCAGTCACCCGTTCGGTTCGGCGGGCACCTACCCGGTGAAGCTGACGGTGACCGACGACAAGGGCGCCACCAACAGCACCACCCAGCAGGTGACCGTCACCGCACCGGTCGACCCGGCATACGCCAAGGACGCCTTCGAGCGCACCACGGCCAACGGCTGGGGCACCGCCGACCTCGGCGGCGCCTGGACAGTGTCGGGGGCCCTGCCCAAGTGGTCCGTGGGCAGCGGCGTGGGCAGCGTCAGCCTGGCGGCCGGCGGCAGCGGCACCGCGATCTTGCCGAGTGTGTCCAAGACCGACACCGAGGTCGCGGTGGCGCTGGCGAGCAGCAAGATCGCAACCGGCGGCGGAGACTACTTCAGCGTCATCGCCCGTCAGGTGGGCGCCACCACCGACTACCGGGGCAAGGTGCAGTTCCGGTCGGACGGGACGGTCGTCGTGGTACTGACCAAGATGGTCGCCGGCACGGAGACGGCAGTCTCGTCGACGGTCGTCCTGCCCGGGGTCACGATGGCCGCGAACGACAAGCTGCAGGTTCGGGTCCAGGCCGTCGGTACCTCCCCGACGACCCTGCGGCTCAAGGCGTGGAAGGACGGCACGACCGAGCCCGCTGCGTGGACGCTGAACGTGACCGACAACACCAGCGGGCTGCAGTCCGCGGGTGCGGTGGCGTTCTACCTGTACCTGTCCTCGAGCGCGACCAACGGTCCTGCGCTGTTCAACCTGGACGACCTCTGGGTGGGCCCGAGCCGTCCGTAGCACTCCCACCGGGCAGCGGCCCGGACCAACGAGCCGGGCCGGCGACGTCGACACGTCGCCGGCCCGGCTCCGTCATGCCGAGAGGCGGGAAAGCGCCAGACAGGTCATGAGTTGGTAAGAAATTCGCTACCGAACCGTCATACTTGGACCTAGAAACGGTCGGATGTGGTGGTTTGCCCCGATCTACTGGTCGGGAGGTCCTGGCGAAGAGGGCCCGGCAACAGATACTTTGGCGCGCTGTCGCACCGTACCCCTGGCGGTGTGACGTTCTTCCTCCCGTTCTGCGCTGAGGCACCAGGATCGTCGCGGCTCCTCGTCGTGCGTCCGGTGTTGGCACGATGCGCCGAACCACCGACGCAAGGACGTGTCGAATGCCCCCAACCGTGAAGTCCGGTCTCAAGGCCGCCCTGGTCGCGAGCGCGGTGGTGCTCATCTCCTCCACCGCGCTCCCGCTGGCCCAGGCCGGGCCCGACCCTGTCGCCGCCATGACCGCGCCCCTGTACCAACGGGTCAACCCGGCGACCAAGGCCAACCTCGTCACTCCGTGGGCGGACGAAGCCAGCAGGGCGGCCGCGACGTACAACTTCACGACCAACCTGGGTACGCCGTTCAAGGCGTCGACCGCGGCCCTGTCCGGCCTCACCCCCGTGCACCGGCTGTTCCGGTCCACGGGGGCCGACTTCACCTGGGCCCTCGAGGGGTCCAGCACGCTGGCCACCTTGGTCAGAGCCGGATATCAGGATCAGGGCACGAACTTCTTCGCGGCTGCCTCGCCCCTCAGCGGCACGCAGGCCGTCAACTCCTACGTGTCCGCCGGGGTCCACCGGCTCTCGCTGGCCTCCGCCGGGTCCACCCTGACCAGCCAGGGCTGGTCCCTCGAGGGCTCTGCCTTCTACGTACCGGCCACCTCCGGTTCGTCGACACCGCCGACGTCGCCCACCCCGCCGGCGCCACCGGCTCCGGCCACCGGGAGTCCGGGCGCCGCGCCGGTGGGAACGACGTCCTACCCGGCGCCGTCCGGGGCGATCTACGTCTCCCCGTCGGGCAACGACGCGGCGTCGGGCGCCGTGGGCTCACCGGTCCGGACGGTCGCCCGCGCCGTGGCACTCGCGCCGTCCGGCGGCACCGTGGTGCTGCGCGCGGGTCGCTACCACGAGACGGTCACCATCCAGGGCAAGGCGCTGACGGTCCAGAGCTACCCGAACGAGGCGGCCTGGCTCGATGGGTCCGAGTCCGTCACCGGGTGGGTCCAGGACGGTTCGGCCTGGCGGCGCGACGGGTGGACCACCCGCTTCGACCACAGCCCGACCTACACCCGTGGAGCGCCGGACTCGAGCACTCCCAACTGGGCCTTCGTCAACACCACCTACCCGATGGCCTCGTATCCCGACCAGGTCTTCGTCGACGGCGTGGCTCTGCAGCAGGTCAAATCCCGCAACCAGGTCACCGCCGGCACCTTCTACCTCAACGAGGCCACGTCGCAGCTGTTCATCGGCAGCGACCCGCGCGGCCACGCTGTTGACGCGAGCACCTTGGTGAAGGCCATGTCGGTGCGCGGGCAGGGCACCGTCCTGCGAGGCATCGGGATCCGCCGCTACGCACCCTCGGTGCCGGACATCGCCTCCGTGACCCTGGAGGCCACGAATATCCGGCTGGAGAACGTCGCGGTCGAGGACGCCGCCACGACCGGGCTCGGTGTGCTGACCTCCGACGCGGTGCTCGACCACGTGACGGTGCGCGGCAGCGGCATGCTCGGCATCCACGGACGGTTCGCCGACCGGCTCGTCATGACGTCGGTCCTGTCGACCAAGAACAACGACGAGCACTTCAACATCGCACCGGTCTCCGGAGGCGCCAAGCTGGGTGCCACCCGCGGCGTGCGTGTCAGCAACAGCAGCTTCTCCGGCAACTACGGCCACGGGTTCTGGGAGGACCTGTCCGTCTACGACACCGTCCTGCGCGGTTCCAGCTTCAGCGACAACTCGGGCGACGGGATGTTCCTCGAGATCTCGGCCAAGGCGGTCATCGTCAACAACCTCATCGCCCGCAACCAGATGGAGGGCGCGAAGATCAACAACACGTCCGACGTCAAGATCTGGAACAACACCTTCGTCGGCAACGTCGCGCGGCCGCTCTATCTGCCCCAGGACACCCGCCGCAACACGAACTCTCGCGACCAGGCGGTCGATCCGCGGCAGCCCTTCCCAGACCCGACCATGCCCTGGACACTGGGGCCCATCACGCTGCGCAACAACGTCGTGGCGTACGGGTCGGGGTCCGCACAGTGCCTGCTCTGCGTGGAGGACTACGGCTACCGCCAGAGTGCCGAGGGAATGGGCATCACCTCGGACGGGAACGTCTACCAGCGAGCCGCCGCGTCGACTCCTCAGTGGCTCGTGGTCTGGTCCAGCGGGTCGACCAACCCGCTCGTCTTCACCAGCCTCTCCCAGTTCACGACCCGGACGGGCCAGGATCGCCGCAGCCGCGAGTACACCGGATCGGCAGCAGTCACGTCGACCGGCGCGCTCACCGACACGCTCCAGGCGCTCCAGGCTCAGATCGCGGTGCCGCTCCCGTCCGATATCGCGTCGATCGCGGGACAGCCCGCGGGCACGACCCACGTCGGCAGATGGTGACGGCCCTCGTGGGTCGGCTCCGGCGACCGCCCGGCAGCCGGGCTCGACCCGCAAGGGTGAGCCTTGGCGCCTAGGTCCGTCCTCATCGCGAACCCGTCGGCCGACGTGTATGGCTCGGACCGCATGATGGTCGAAGCGGTCCGAGGGCTGGTGGACCAAGGGTGGGACGTCGTCGTCACGGCGTCCGTCGACGGTCCGCTTCGCCGCATGGTTGAGGCGGCCGGCGCCCAGTTCGTCGTCTGTCCGAGTCCGGTGGTTCGCAAGAGTCATCTGAGCCCCCGTGGGCTCTTGGCTCTTGCGGCCGCCGTCGGGCGCGGCATCGGCCCCATGACGCGGCTCGTCCGAGAGGTTCGGCCGGACGTCCTCTACGTGAACACCCTCAGCATCCCGATGTGGCTGGTCGTCGCCGCGGCGATGCGCATCCCTTCGGTGAACCACGTCCACGAGGCGGAGATGTCGGTGAACCCGCTGGCTCGCTGGGGACTGGAGCTACCGACGCGGTTGGCTCGACGCGTCGTCTTCAACAGCGAGACGAGCCGGGCCGCCGTACGCGTCGGCAAAGGTCGCGCGGCTCGTGGGTCACGCGTCGTCTACAACGGCGTCGCCGGACCACCGGAGTGGCGTCCTGCTCGCCCCGTCGTTGACGTGCCCCGCCTCGCGTACATCGGCCGTCTCTCCCCCCGGAAGGGTGTCGACGTCGCCATCAGCGGCGTCTCGGAGCTGGCCCGGCGAGGAGTTCGGTCCACGTTGCGCGTGGTGGGGGACACCTTCCCCGGGTACGAGTGGTACGAGCGCCAGCTCGAGGAGCAGGTCGAGTCGGCGGGCCTCACGGCTGCAGTCACCTTCACGGGTTTCCTGTCGAGCGTGTGGCCGGTCCTGGAGGACACCGACATCCTGCTCGTGCCGTCACGGGCGGAGGAGTCGTTCGGCAACGTGGTGATCGAGGCGGCCCTGGCGGGGCGGCCGGTCGTCGCGAGCGACCACAGCGGTCTGCGAGAGGCCATGGCCGGACTACGCAGCGCCATCCCCGTCCCCGTGGACGACCCGGGTGCGATCGCCGACGCCGTACAGCGACTGCTCGCGCAGTGGGGGGACGTCAGCGCCGAGGCCGCCGAGGACATCGAGGAGATCAGTCAGCGGTTCGCCCCGCTCCGGTTCCAGCGGGAGCTGGGCGCGGTGCTGGACGAGCTGTTAGCGAGTGGGGGGTACCAGCCAACACCGACGACCGGCTCGCAGCCGGCCGGCGGCTCGTCCCAACCGACCAACCCCCCAAGGCCGGCACCCACGCCGGTCGAAAGAGAGGCGACATGAGACCGACACCCCGCACACCCCGGCGGTTCTGGGCCGGCGGCATAGCTCTTCTTACGGTCGCCACCACGACGCTCGTGACCTCGGGACCGGCCCGGGCGGACACGGACGGCTGCCCGGCCATGGCCACGTCCGTGTCACACCTCATCCGACCGGCGACGGGCGGCGACCTGCTGACGCTCTGGGACTCAGAGGCCGGCTCGGCGGAGCAGTACGGCTTCACCACCGACCTGGAAGGGTTCCAGGCGGCGGTCGCGGCCGGTGAGGGCCTGGCACCGGTACACCGGCTGTACAGCCCGACGGTGCACGACTTCACCTGGGCGAGCGCCGGATCCGCCGACCTGGCGGACGCGACCGCGCAGGGCTACAAGGACCAGGGCGTCAACTTCTTCGCGGCGCCGGAGCCCATCTCCGACTGCACCCAGCCCGTGTACACCTACATCAAGAACGGCGTTCACCGCGTCGCCCTCGATGACGAGCGCAGCGCTCTCGAGGCCGACGGCTGGTCCTCGTTGGGGGTGGCGTTCAACGTCCCGGGAGGGCCGGAAACGACTCCTCCGCCACCCCCGCCGCCGCCACCCCCGCCGCCGCCGGCAACCGACACCACGTTCTCCTTCGCCGTCATGCCCGACACCCAGAACGAGGTGGGCGACACCGACCAGCGGATGCCGAAGCGGGTCTCGTGGCTGCTGAACAACCGGGCGGCCCTGGACCTGCGCTGGGTCCTCCACAGCGGTGACCTGCAGAACTGGGACACCCCCGACCACTACCAGTACCGCAACAACTCCGCTCGGCTGACGCCGTTGACCGACGCCGGACTGCCGTTCATCGCCGCCGTGGGCAACCACGACACCGGTGCGGTCTGCCCGGGTGGCTCGGCCTGTCCCGGTGTGAGCGCCAATGTGGCCGTGCGCGACACCAGCACCTGGAACGCGTACTACCCGCCGTCCCGGTTGGGCCTCGAGGGGCTCTTCGAGCCCGGTAAGTCCGACAACGGGTTCCGGACGTTCCAGGCGGGCGGGCTGAGCTGGCTCGTGTTGGATCTCGAGCTGTGGCCGCGACCGCAGGTGATCACGTGGGCCAAGGATGTCGTCGCCAGCCATCCGAAGGACAACGTCATCGTGCTGACTCACGCCTTCTTGGAAGGCAACGGGTCCGTGTCGACCAGCAACGGGGGCTACGGAGCCACGGCGCCCTCCACGTTGTGGGCGGCGCTCGATGACTACCCGAATGTCGTGATGACCTTCTCAGGTCACGTGGGAGCCGCGACCGAAACCAACCTCACTGCTGCTGACGGCCACCGGACCGCGGCCTTCCTGCAGGCGCTCCACGCGAAGGACAACCCGGTGCGCATCGTGCACGTGGACACCGCCAAGGGCACGGTCACCAGTGAGATCCGGGTGAGCTATGACCCGACCCAGCCGGTCGGGCAGAGGGACGTCGACCGCGTACTGACTCAGTACAACGCCGACGTGTCGGGTATGCGCTGGGTTCGATAGCGACTCGCTCCCAGTGGGGGTGCTGCGCCTGTCGCGGCACCCCCATGGGGAGAGTTCACCCGCGCAGCGGCGTGACAAGCCGCAGGGCCGGCGAAGGAGGTGGTTGAGCCACGGGCGTGTCGGGCCGCTCCCGGCACCCGAACGCCACGACCATGAAGAGGGCGAAGGCGGTGGTGCTGTCGAAAAGACCGCTCTCGAGGAAGGCGCGTCCGGCGAGCAGGACGACCAGGCCGAGCCACAGCGCTCCCTGGGCCGTGCGCGGTGCACGGGCCGCGCAGTAGAGCGTCGTCAGCACCATGACCACCACGATCGTCGCGCCGATCAGGCCGCCCTGCACGATCGCCGAGATCCAGCTGCTGTCGAGCAGCTGGGTGTTCCACCACTGACCTGGGACGCTGATCTTCTTCTGGGAGAGGCCGGCACCGAACCAGGTCTGCCAGGGGTCGCGGTCCGAGGTCAGCGCGGCGTCCCACGCGATCGTCCGGTTGCTGAGGGTGGTGACTCCGCGCTCGCCGCCTCGAAGGAACACCGAGGACAGCAGATCCGTACCGACAGCGACGTAGGCCAGGACCGGCGCCAGCAGGGCCGTGACGGCGAAGCTGCGAGGAGTGAAGGCGCTCGCTTTGAGCGCCATCGCGACGATCGCCACGCACAGGGCCGCCAGACTCGCCCGGGAGCCGGTCAGGAGGACCACCCCTGCGCAGGCGGCGAGGCAGGCGAGGTCGAAGGCGGTCTCCTGGGCCCGGACCATCTTGGCGAAGGTCCACAGCAGGCAGACGGACGCCATGAGCGCGAGCTCGTTGGGGTTCAGCGGCGGGATCGCGCCCTGAAGCCGTCCCGATGCGGCCGACGGCAGTCCCGACAGGGTGGCCAGCACGGTGATTGCCGCCAGGACGTGGACGAGGGACCCCAGCACGACTCGTCCGGGGAATCGCGCATAGAGCAGGACGACCACCGACGCAAGGATGGCCACCCGGACGGCCAGGACGAGCGCGGCCGAGAGCTGCTCACTGGCATACCCGCCGATGACCGTGACGCCGAGATAGGCGACGAGCAACAGCACGGGGGCGACCGGAACCGCCAGCCGTCGCAGACCATCTCGAGCCAGGTAGGCGGCCAGGGCCAGTGCGAGCAGGCTGAGCGCGGCCTTCCCGAGGACGACCGCATCAGCGCCGCCGTCGTAGTAGACGTTCTTGCGCCACGGAATCGTGGACGCCAAGATCAGCACCCACACGAGGTGGGCGCCGATCTCCGCTCGCGAGTGCCCGCGAGTGGGGGGGCCGCTCATCCGCGTGGCCGTGGTCACCGGTCTCACAACGTGGGTCCGACCAACACTCAGCGACTGCCGGGACCGACGGGCAGCGCCTCCGACCGGCTGGCCTCAGCCGGGTCGTCGGTGGCCTTGGCCAGCACTGCCAGCTTGGCGGGCGCGGTCGGCTCCGGACGCTCGACCCCGACGGGCGAAGCACCCTTCGGAGACACGTCTCCGACGCGGGCCCGAAGCGGCCGGACCCTCGGCTTCCGCGGCCGGACCCGGAGCCGGATGCGTCGGCGGGAGTCGAGAATCAGCGCGAGGATGGAACCCAGAGCGAGGCCCAGCATCGTGCCGACGGCGAGGTTGAGGATCGGTCGAGGCGAGGTAGGACTGGTTGGCAGGGGAGCGGGCACGGCGGTCTGTACGTCGATCGGGGACTTGCCGCCGGTGGCGCCGGCGGACTCGAGCCGGATGATCAGCTTGGCCAGGTTGTCCGCCGCCGACACGGAGATCGACTGTGCCTCGGCCGCCGTCGTCCCCCGGGCCGTCACGTTGATGAGGACGGTGTCGGTGGGGTTGTCGACGGTGAGCCGGGAGTAGAGCTCGGCCGGGCTCATCTTCAGTCCGAGCTGGTCGATGACCCCGCTGAGCACGTCGGGGTTGCCGATCAGCGCACTGTAGGACTTGGCCCGTGAGGTGGCGAACTGGGCGGCCTGGTACTCCGCCGTGGCACTGGCGCCCGGAACGCCACGGACGAACTGCGTGGTCGTGGCGGCGTAGACCTTCGGCGTCACGGCGGTGATGCCGACGGCCGCCGCCGTCCCCAGCAACGTCATGACGACGAGGGCGATCCAGTGGCGACGAAGGATGAGCAGGTATGCGCCGATGGTCATCGCGCTTCACGTACTTTCAAGGGAGGCATGCGGACGGTTTCAGGTCAGGGCGACGTCGACGTGGGCCGGCGTCGGCCAACACTCGTCGACGAGGCGACGGGTTGACGCGATGTTGGCTCGGCTGGAGGCACCGAAGACGATGGACTGGACGTTGGGCTGTGACGTCACCCATTCGATCGCCTCGCGTGCCGGGATGGCCCCCGACGCGAAGACCGACATGGCGACGGCACGGAACGGCGTGCTCTCGAGGGCGTCGCGATATGCGTCCACGCCCCCGGACATGCGGAAGCCCAGCTTGTTGATGTTGGAGCACACCAGCGGATTCTGCACCCCGACCGTCTCCAGGGCCCCTAGCAACATCGGCAGGTTCATGGTGATGAAGCCGGCCTCAGCACCGTGTCGGTCCCGGACATGGTCCGAGAACATCCGGAAGGCGTCGTAGAAGCCGAGCCCGAGGAGCAGGTCGACCACGACGTTCTGCATCCAGACGACGGGAGTGTCGAGGCCCTTGAACATCTTGAGCTCGGCATCGACGAGCAGGGTGGCCAAGCCTTCGACGTCTCGGCTGGCCAGGGACTTGGTCCCGCGCATCGCCGCGTCGAGGTAGCCCTCGTCGGGCAGGAACTTACGAACCGCGCCCAGGAACCCGTCGTCGGTCACGGCGTTCGCGTACTTGTGCGCGTAGGGCATGCACGGGTAGAACGCCATGCCCGCGTAGCGCTCCGGCTCCCGGCGGGCCACGTCGCAGATCTCGGCCACCCGCTCGTGGGTGGTGCACATGAAGGTGCGTACCCCCTCGTCGTACGCGGCGTCGAGGACGTCAAGGATCGAGTCCAGCTTCTGGAAGCGCATCTGCTGGGCCAGCGCCTTGTCCTCCGACATGTGGTTGACGCCGAAGAACTGGTTGTCGCCGAAGAGAAGGCGGTCCATCGGGCGTGCAGCGAGCAGCGTGCTCAACGTGACCACCTTCCTAGGGTCTGTTGTCTGGCTGAGGAGGCGAGATGGCGCAGCCGTCGGCGCCAGTGGCCGGCGGCCGGGAGTCGACCACCGTCCGTGGCCGGCCTGGAGGCGTGGGTGTGGACCGCGGCCGGCGCGATGTCGCCCGTGGGCCTGGCCAGCGCATCGGAGGCGATCATGGCGATGACACGGTCGGTCACCGACGCGGAGGCGAACGTGCTGACGCCGTCGAGCTGGCCCTCATGGACACGCCGGACGAACTCGTCCACCTGCGCGCTGTACTCCTCGCCGCGCAGGTAGAACCAGGTGCTCTCGGTGAGCTCGGTCGTGTACTTGACGTTCCAGCCCGGCTCGTAGCCCTCCGGCACCGGTGCGGTGCTGCGCAGGTAGACCTTCAGGCTTTGCCGGTCTGCCTCGAGGTGGCCGAAGGTGCCCCAGATGCGGATGCTCGTGGTCATCTTGCGCTTGGACTCGTCGGACCAGTTGGCGCTCAGCTGTGCCGTCATGGTGTCCGCGAACCGGACGGTCGACGTCACCGCGTCGTCGATGTCCTTCGAGAAGATGCTGGTCATCGTGCTGCCGGACACCCCCGACGGCTCACCGAAGTACCAGGTGAGCAGGTCCAGCGGGTGAGCGGCGTAGTCGTAGAGGCAACCGCCCCCCGACGCCCGCCGGCTGCGCCAGCTGCGGCCGGCCGGCTTGAGGACCACGGGCCCGTAGGCCTCGGCCATGACGTTGGTGACCGTGCCCAGAACCCCGGCGTCGAGGAGCCGCTTGACCTCGCGGAAGGTGCCGACGAAGCGGTTGTGGTAGCCCACCTGCGTCACCAGCCCACGTTCGGCGGCCAGCGAGGGGAGCTCGTCGTTGTCGAGGGGGTCGAGGAACAGCGGCTTCTCGCAGAAGACGTGAACGCCGTGCTCCAGAGCCGTGCGCACCATCGACGCGTGCAGGTGTGACGGGGTGGCGATCACGACGGCGTCGGGTCGCACGGTCGTCAGCATCTCGTCGAGGTCGCTGAACGTCGACACCCCCGTGTACTTCGACAGGACGTCGAGCAGGTAGCCGGTGGAGTCGCAGACACCGACCAGGTCGACGTCGGGATGGGCCCGCACCATCGACAGGTGCGAGAGTCCCATCTTGCCGAGGCCGACAACGGCCACCTTGATCATCGTGAGGTCCTTCCGTGGGCCAACGCTCGCTCGAGCGCCTGTTCGTAGAGGTCGCCGATGTGTTCCCAGGTGTACTGGGCCGCGTGGCGTTCGCGGCTGGACTCGCCCATGCGGCGCAGCGTCGGGCCGTCGTCGACGAGAAGGTCGAGGGATTCGGCGAGGTCGGTGGCGTCCGTGAAGTAGCGGTTGCCCTCGCCCGCGACGAAGCGGTTGTAGCCGTTGTCCTGCGCGATGACCGCGTTGCCGGCCGCCATCGCCTCGACCAGGGACGGGTTCGTGCCGCCGACGGTGTGACCGTGCAGATAGACCCGTCCGTGAAACCGCAGCGCCGACACCGTCTCGGGGTCGTAGATGGCGCCGGGGAAGTGGACCTCGTCGCTCGCGGCATCGAGCACGCTGGCGTGGTAGGCGTCGGAGCGGTCGAAGTTGCCGAGGACGACCAGAGGCAGCCCTCGGCGGCGAGCGCTCCAGGCCGTGACGATCTCGAGAACCGAGTTCTCCGGGATGGGGCGGCAGATCATCGTGGCGTAGTCACCCGGGGTGAGGCCGAGCCCGCGTACCGGCGCTTCCGGCGCCCCCGCCATGGGGTAGGCGCCGTAGGCGATCGTCGTCACCCGCTTGCGACCGAAGTGCCGCTGCAGGTACGTCGTGATGATCGGGTGGTCCCCGATGAGCACCGTGCCGACCGCGCCGGCGAACCGCTCGTTGCCGAGGAGGATGCCCTGCTTGGCCAGACCCCACCGACGGCGGGTCCACTCCATGCCGTCCATGTTGATGACGTTGGGAATGCCCATGACTCGCTGCGCGATGTTGAAGACGCCGGTGTTGTAGCCGAACGTCAGGCACACGTCACCCGGACGGCGGCGGCGAAGAAGGTAGGCGATGGAGCGCCGGTCGAAAGAGGCGGTTCCCAGCCACCCTTCCCGCTTCTCGTGGATGAGGACCCGCTCGATGCCCTTCCACTCGTCGGTCGTGGTCGCTCCCGAACCCGGGAGCTGGCAGTAGACGACGACGCGCCAGCCCTTGGCGGCGAGGTGCAGGCCGACGTTCTCGGCGGCCGTCTCGAACCCGCCATACGCTGCGGGTACGCCGTGAGTGCCGAGGATGTGGACCGTTGGCTGCGTCTTCATGAAGCGGCTTCGCTGGCGATCGCCTCGGCCGGCCGCTCGCCGGTCGTGGACCGTGCCACCGCCGCCCACTCCGGCGGCCAGGTGGTCGGGTGCACCATGTCGTCGAGGGCGGCGCGCAGGATCGTGCTCGAGGTGTGCCGGGTGTAGGGGAAGTAGACCAGCCGGGCGCCGACCTCTCCCAGGTCCTCCTCGAGCTTGCGACCCTTCGGAGTCCCCCGCCAGTCGTCGCCCTTGAAGATCACGTCGTAGTGCAGCTCGCGCCAGGCGTCGAACTTGTCGGCGTGCTCGTCGACGACGACCTCGTCGACGTCCCGCAACGCGGCGACGATCTCGATGCGTTCCTCCAGCGGGACCACCGGCGCGCGGCCCTTGATCCCGGCGACGACCTCGTCGGAGACAACCCCGACGATGAGATAGTCGCACTGCTCCCGGGCCTGTCGGACGATGTTGAGATGTCCGACGTGGAACATGTCGAAGACACCGGGCACGTAGCCGCGGACGGTGGTGACTGACTCCAGTCGGGTCATGAGGTACGGCTCCGATCGATCGAGCGCAGCATCGCCGACCAGCGCACGACCGCTGCGACGAGCAGCAGGGCGCTGCCCAGCAGCATGAAGGTGTAGAGGCCGAGGAACAGCGCCGGCCACGCGAGCGCGACGAAGACGACACACAGTGCCCCGTAGTCACTCGGCAGGATGGCCAGGGAGCGCAGCACGGACAACGAACCGGCCGTGGTCCCCTTGGCCGTCCCGGTCGCCCGTCGCAGCTGGTCGGTGAGGATCATCCCGAAGAACAGGACGTTCGAGACCAGAAGGTAGAGAGCGGGCAGCAGCAGCCAGGCAGCGGGCAGGTCAGTGAACCGCAGCAGGTGGACGCCCACGGCGATGTGCAGCGCGCTGATCTTGGTGCAGTCGATCATGTGGTCGAGCCACTCGCCGAACACCGAGCCCGTGCCCGTCAACCGGGCAACCTGCCCGTCGGCGGAGTCCCACGCATACCCGAGCGCCAGCAGGAGCGCGACCGACACGCCCACGAGGACGCTCGAGCCGGCGACGGCCAGCAGGACGATGCCGAGGAGGGAGCAGGCCGCGCTCACCGCGGAAACGGCGTTGGGCGTCCAGCCCCAGGCGGCCGCCACGGCAGCGAGCCGGCGTCCGATCGGACGGTTGACGAAACGCGAGTAAGCGGCGGTGCCGTGCGGCGGCTTCTGGGCGTTCTGCAACGCTTCGAGCGCAGACGGCACGGTCCAGCGCTGTCGCGCCAGGGCTGAGTGCACCATGACATGAGCCCCGGGTCGGAGCTTCCCTCCCACAATCGATCCCGCGCAGTACCCGACCCCCCGGCCGACTGCTACTGAGGAAAACGATACGTGGTGATCGATCCGGATGTGGCCGTTTTGGTCAACTCAGCCGGAGGGATCGCACGGAGACCTTGCCGTCCGTCGCTGAACGTCCGATGTGCATCACATCGCCGCGAAACTCACTGTTCTGTGCAGTGACGGTCGCGCCCGTGTCGGTGCGGGTCCAGGCGATGTCCTTCGGGCCTACGTTCAGGCGCAGGCCGATCCACGTCCCGACGGCCGGAGGTGGTCCTGGGACGTTCTTCCCCAGCTCCGAGCCGCTCTCCGACCCGGCACGATGCACCCGCAGCTCCATCGTCCCGTCCATCCGCAACATCGCGTGGTACCCGTCCGACGTGCCCTGCCGATGCTCGTAGTACTTGTCGTCCGTGTGCCCGAAGGCCAGGGTGAAGTTGGAGCCATCGTCCTCGGGCATGGCGTCCACGCGGATGTCCACGTCCACCTGATAGGGCCCGGTCGGTCGCTCCATCGGGGCCAGCTGGCCGAGGGTCACAAAGGCCTGACGGCGTTGTGCGGCCAAGGCGATCACACCGGGCTCGGGCCACTGCAGCCCCGACGCGTCGGAGTCCGGGAACTGGGTCATCTCACCTGATGCGATGGCGCCGGACTCCCAGTCGGTCGCCTGGAGGGGCTGGACGAACTTGGACAGGTAGCCGTAGCTCGACGCCAAAAGACCGGCGACGCCGCGACTGAAGAAGTACTCCACCTCCCAGCGGCGGTGCACCGGGAAGACCCACACCGGGACCCCGGTGGCGACGGCCGCGTCGATCGTGCTGTCGGCGATGGGACCGTCGCGACCGGTCGCCGGCAGCACGAGCACGTCCTGCGTCGCGTCCAAGCGTGAGGCGAGGTCCTTGATCGTCGGGGCCGTCGCGTCATCGGCGTTACCGATGTAGGCGAAGACCGGGTAACCGGCCTCCTTCGCCATGGGAATGCGTGGCGACGTGTAGTTGAGCTTGAGGATGGCGGCGTCGTGCAGTCCCTGTTCCTCGATCATCCGGGTCATCGCGGGGTAGGCGGAGTCGTCCTTGGGCTCGATGCAGAAAACCGCTTGGCGGCCGACCTTGCGCAGGACGTCGTCGAGCCTCGAGATGCGCGGACGGCGGTCGCCCTGCCATCGCGGGCCGAGACGGTCGATGTTGACGCGGCCGTCGATGAGGACGCTGGACGGTTGGCTGCTGACCTTGCCCTTGAGGTTCGTCGTCCGGTCGTAGGTCAGGTCGTGCTGGCACAACAGGACGCCGTCACTCGTCATCACCACCGAGATCTCCAGCGCCTTCGCGCCCCAGTCGAGCGCCGCCTGGTATGACTCGAGGGTATGTTCGGGGACCACGTCCCCAGAACCGCGGTGTCCGATCAGGTAGCGGTCGCCGCGCTCCTGGCGCCACTGCGCGACCGAATAGAGCTGAGGAGCCTCCGCCCGCTGACATCCGGACATGCCGACAGCGGCAGCCGCGCCACCGAAGAGCGCGAGCAACTGCCGTCGCGAGATATGGAAGGGCTCCACGTCGTGCCTTGACCCCTGCACGGCGAGCAGGCTAACCCGGGACGAGTCAGGACATGCCGGGAACGGGGGGAATTCGCAGCCGTGAGATGGGGTTCACCGCGACGGACAGCCGCAGCCTAGCCTGGCATGAGCGTCCGACCGGCGACGTCATTGCGAACCGGCGGGTGCCCCCCTCGCCCAACACACACGTGAGGTTCCTTCCTCGATGACTCAGCAGGCTTCCGCCGCACCGCGGCGGGGTTCGGACCGACCGAGCGACGGACTGGCCGACCTCTGGGCCCGCAAGGCGCCGGCGGCGTCCGTGCTGCGCGACGCCGTCGTCGGTCGCCTTCCGTTCGTCGATGTGGCGGTCAGCGGCGGCGCCCGGGCCTTCGTCGTCGCGTCCCTCGTCGAGCAGCGCCCCTCCGCTCCGCCGATCCTGCTCGTGACGGCCACCACTCGCGAAGCGGACGACCTCGCCGAAGCCCTGACCTGCCTGCTGCCCAGCGACGTGGTCGCCACCTTCCCCAGCTGGGAGACCCTCCCGCACGAGCGGCTCAGCCCGCGCAGCGACACGGTGGGCCGACGCCTGGCCGTCCTCCGGCGGCTGGCCCACCCGGACCCCGCCGATGCCGCGTACGGGCCGCTCTCGGTCGTCGTCGCCCCGGTGCGCGCGGTCCTGCAGCCGATCGCCCGCGGGCTGGGCGAGCTGGCGCCCGTCGCGCTCAGACCCGGTGACGAGGCACCTCTGGAGGACGTCGTCGACGCCCTCGCGGCCGCCGCCTACACGCGTACCGACCTGGTCGAGCGCCGCGGAGAGTTCGCCGTCCGCGGCGGCATCCTCGACGTCTTCCCACCGACCGAGGAGCACCCGGTCCGGGTCGAGTTCTGGGGCGACACCGTCGAGGAGGTCCGCTGGTTCAAGGTGGCCGACCAGCGCAGCCTGGAGATCGCCCAGCACGGCCTGTGGGCCCCGCCCTGTCGCGAGCTGCTCCTCACCGGCGCGGTCCGAGAGCGGGCCCGAAGCCTGGCGGCCGAGCTGCCCGGGGTGGCCGACATACTGGCCAAGCTGGCCGAGGGGATCGCCGTCGAGGGCATGGAGTCGCTCATGCCGGTCCTCCTCGACAACGCCGGGGGTATGCAGTCGGTCCTCGACGTGCTCCCCGACCGCTCGCTCGTCGTCCTGGTCGACCCCGAACGCGTCCGGACGCGGGCCCACGACCTCGTCGCGACCAGCGCCGAGTTCCTCGAGGCCAGCTGGGTCGGTGCCGCGGCCGGCAGCGCCGTCCCCGTCGACCTCCAGAACGTGCTCGGGAGCGCGTCCTTCTGGAGCCTCGCCGAGCTGCGCGAGCACGCGCGGACGCTGGACCTGCCGTGGTGGACGCTGACCTCGTTCGCGAGCGACGCCGAGCTCGCCGAGTTCGCCGACCCCGCCGACTCCGACGACAGCGACCTTGTGGAGCGGGTCAACCTCGCCACCACCGACGTCGAACCGTTCCGCGGTGACACCGACGCCGCCGTCGACCAGCTGCGCCGCTGGGTCGCCGACGGCTGGCGGGTCGTCGTGGTCACCGACGGGCACGGACTCGCCCGCCGCGTGCACGAGGTCCTCGGTGAGCACGACGTCCCCTCGACGCTCGACTCGGCCGATGGGGAGGTCTCGCCCGGCCTGGTCCACGTGACCACCGGTTCGCTCGGACGGGGGTTCGTCGACGCGCAGCAGCGGCTCGTTGTCGTCACCGAGGCCGACCTCACCGGCCAGCCCGGTAGCAGCGGCACCAAGGACATGCGCCGGATGCCGTCACGGCGGCGCAACCAGGTCGACCCGCTCCAGCTGCGACCCGGCGACTACGTCGTCCACGAGCAGCACGGGGTGGGCCGGTTCGTGGAGATGGTCCAGCGGACCATCCAGAACGCCACCCGCGAGTACCTCGTCATCGAGTACGCGTCCTCGAAGCGCGGCCAGCCCGCCGACCGGCTGTACGTCCCGACCGACCAGCTGGACCAGGTCACCAAGTACGTCGGCGGCGAGGCGCCCACGCTGAACAAGCTCGGCGGCTCCGACTGGCACAAGACCAAGGCCCGGGCCCGGCGCTACGTCCGCCAGATCGCGGCGGACCTCATCCGCCTCTACAGCGCGCGGATGGCGACCAAGGGCCACGCGTTCGGCCCGGACACGCCCTGGCAGCGCGAGCTGGAGGACGCCTTCGCCTACGTCGAGACGCCCGACCAGCTGTCCTCGATCGACGAGGTCAAGGCCGACATGGAGAAGGAGGTCCCCATGGACCGCCTCATCTGTGGCGACGTCGGCTACGGCAAGACCGAGATCGCGGTGCGGGCCGCGTTCAAGGCGGTCCAGGAGGGCAAGCAGGTCGCGATCCTCGTCCCGACCACGCTGCTGGTCACCCAGCACTACAACACCTTCTCGGAGCGCTACGCGCCGTTCCCGGTCACCGTCAAGGCGCTCAGCCGGTTCCAGACCGACAAGGAGGCTCGCGAGGTGCTCGAGGGCCTCGCCGACGGTCGGGTCGACCTGGTCATCGGCACCCACCGGCTGCTGGGCTCGGAGGTCCGGTTCAAGGACCTCGGCCTCGTCGTCGTCGACGAGGAGCAGCGGTTCGGCGTGGAGCACAAGGAGCAGCTCAAGACGCTCCGGACCGCCGTCGACGTCCTCGCCATGTCGGCCACGCCGATCCCGCGCACCCTGGAGATGGCGGTGACCGGGATCCGCGAGATGTCCACCCTGGCCACGCCTCCGGAGGAACGGCACCCGGTGCTGACCTACGTCGGCGGCTACGAGGAGAAGCAGGTCACTGCGGCGATCCGGCGTGAGCTGCTGCGCGAGGGCCAGGTCTTCTTCGTCCACAACAAGGTCAGCTCGATCGAGCGCGCGGCGTCGCGGCTGCGCGAGCTGGTCCCCGAGGCCCGCATCGCCACCGCCCACGGCCAGATGGGCGAGAACCGGCTGGAGCAGGTCGTCCTGGACTTCTGGGAGAAGCGCTTCGACGTCCTGGTCTGCACGACGATCGTCGAGACCGGGCTCGACATCTCCAACGCCAACACCCTCATCGTCGACCGCGCCGACGTCCTCGGGCTGAGCCAGCTGCACCAGCTGAGGGGCCGGGTCGGCCGCGGCCGTGAGCGCGCCTACGCCTACTTCATGTACCCGCCGGAGAAGCCGCTGACCGAGACGGCCCACGACCGGCTGATGACGATCGCCAGCCACACCGACCTCGGCGCCGGCATTCAGGTGGCCATGAAGGACCTGGAGATCCGCGGCGCGGGCAACCTCCTCGGCGGCGAGCAGTCCGGGCACATCGAGGGGGTCGGGTTCGACCTCTACGTGCGGCTGGTCGGCGAGGCGGTCGCCGACTTCAAGGGCGAGGGTCAGACCCAGCTCCAGGAGATCAAGATCGAGCTGCCCGTCGACGCGCACCTGCCGCACGACTACGTGCCGGGCGAGCGGCTGCGACTCGAGGCCTACAAGAAGCTCGCCGCGGTCATCGACGAGAAGGAGCTCACCGAGATCGAGGAGGAGCTGCGCGACCGCTACGGGGCGCCGCCCGAGCCGGTCCGGAACCTGCTCGAGGTCGCGCGGCTGCGGACCGTCGCCCGCTCGGCCGGGATCGGCGACATCGCCGTCCAGGGCCGGACGGTGCGGTTCGGGCCGGCCCAGCTCCGAGAGAGCCAGCAGCTGCGGCTGCAGCGGCTCTACCCGGGCTCGATCGTCAAGGAGGCCCTGGGCACGATCCTCGTCCCGCAGCCGACGACGGCACGGGTCGGCGGTACCCCGCTCCGTGACGACGCGGTCCTCACGTGGGCGTCCGACCTGGTGCGAGCGGTGTTCCTGGACGGCATCGGCGACGCCGCCCGGATCGCTTCGTCCGCCGCCCAGTCCGGCTAGGGCACAATGGGCGCGCTCGTGTGATTCCGGCCCGACGGGTACGGATCTCGGTCTGGTCGCTTGGGAGGGTGTCGGTATGCCGGTGGGCCACTTGGTGGGACGGCGGGGACGCACGCGCCGGGCGGGAGCGCTCGCGGCGGCCATCCTCGCGGCGACCCTGGCCCTGACCGGCTGCACGACCTTCGCCAAGGCCAGCACGGCGGCCTACGTCAACGGCACCGCGATCTCGGACGCGACGGTCGCCCAGGTGTCCAGCGAGTTCACCAACGGTCTCATCCTCTTCGGGCCCAACCGCGGCGAGTGGGACGGCACCACCCGCTACGTGACCGGGGACGTCGTGACCTACCAGGGTCAGACCTACGGAGCGAACCAGGGCGACAGCGGGACGACGGTCAACGTCGGCCATGCGCCCACCGACACGGCGTGGTGGTCGACGCCGGTCAAGGACGCCGACGTGCTGGGCGTGCTGATCCTCTCCCCGTTCGTCCTGAACCAGGTCAAGTCCTCGGGCAGCTGGACGCCCGACGCGCGCTACAACTCCACCATCCAGAAGATCCCCAACGCCAGCCAGGCCACCAAGGACTTCGTCGCGACGTCGATCGTCCTCGCCCAGGGCGGCCCGCTCACCGAGACCGACGTCACCGCCATCCTCGACCAGCTGAAGAAGGCCGACGTGCAGCTGGACCCGCGGTTCGGCACCTGGGACCCCACCACGGGCGGGTTCCTCGCGGCCGACGACAACTGGATCAAGCCGACCGCGGCGCCCGGAGACGGCGCCACGACGCCACGCTCCGTCGCAGGAGCCGGCGCCCAGCCCGACGGGCACGTCCACCGGCCAGTGACGGGTCGCCTGTTCCTCCTGCTCACCAGTCCTCGGGTCGGGTCCGGCCTGCTGACCCGCGAGGCGTGGCAGGTGCTCGACACCGCCGACGTCGTGCTCGGCCACGAGGGCGAGCCGCAGGTCGAGGCGCTGCGCGACTCGGGCGTGACCGTCGTCGTGCCGCCGGAGGTCGCCGCGACCTGGCTCGGTCGCGACCTCGTCAGCCGCGCCGCCGCGGGTGCCCAGGTCGTCTGGGTCGTCTCCTCGGACGGCGACCCCGGCCTCACCGACGTCGTCGCCGGCGAGGTCTCCAGGTTGCCGGCCGCCCCCGACGTGGAGGTGCTCCTCGGGTTCGCACGACGTCCCGGGTGGGCGGCTGCTCGACCTCGTCGCCGTCATGGACCGGCTGCGCTCGCCCGGGGGCTGCCCCTGGGACCGCGCGCAGACGCATACCAGCCTGGTGCCCTACCTCGTCGAGGAGGCGCACGAGGCGGCCGAGGCGCTGGAGTCCGGCGACCGCGACCACATGGTCGAGGAGCTGGGCGACGTCCTGCTCCAGGTCGCCTTCCACGCGCGGGTGGCCGAGGAGGACCCCGAGGCGCCGTTCGACATCGACGACGTCGCCGCGGGCATCGTCGCCAAGCTGGTCCGGCGGCACCCGCACGTCTTCGCCGGCGGTTCCGCCTCCACGCCGGGCGAGGTGGAGACCAGCTGGGAGGCGATCAAGGCGGCCGAGCAGGCGGCGGCGGCCGACGGACCCGTGGGTTCCGACCCCCTGCGCGGCGTTCCGGCCGGTATGCCGCCGCTCGCCCGCGCGACGAAGGTCGCCTCGCGACTGCGCAAGGCCGGGCTCGACGACCTCCTCACGGAGGCGGCCACGGGCGACGAACCCGGTGCCCGGCTGCTCGCCCTGGTGGCCGAGCTGACCGCCGCCGGCGTCGACCCGGACACCGCCTTGCGCGGTGCGCTGCGCGGTCTCGTGGAGCGGGTCGGTCCGCCGTCCGAACCGGCCTGACGACTACGCTGACGACGCAAGGTCCGCCCCGGGAGCGACGGTGGTCGCTGCCCGGATACCCACCCTCAGACAGGAGCCCACGTGGCCAGCATCGAGGCAGTCGGAGCCCGCGAGATCCTCGACTCGCGCGGCAACCCCACCGTCGAGGTCGAGGTGGCCCTCGACGACGGGACGATCGCCCGGGCCGCGGTCCCGTCGGGCGCCTCGACCGGAGCCTTCGAGGCGTCCGAGCGCCGTGACGGCGACGACGCCCGCTACCTCGGCAAAGGCGTCGCCGGCGCCGTCGACGCCGTGCTCGACGACATCCACCCGCGGCTGGTCGGGTTCGACGCGAGCGAACAGCGGCTGATCGACGCGGAGATGATCCGGCTCGACGCGTCGGCCAACAAGGAGAACCTCGGCGCCAACGCCATCCTCGGGGTCTCGCTCGCCGTGGCCCGCGCGGCCGCCGACTCGGCCGGTCTGCCGTTGTTCCGCTACGTCGGTGGACCCAACGCGCACGTCCTCCCGGTGCCGATGATGAACATCATCAACGGCGGCTCGCACGCCGACTCCAACGTCGACATCCAGGAGTTCATGATCGCGCCGATCGGGGCGCCCTCGTTCAGCGAGGCGCTGCGGTGGGGTGCGGAGGTCTACCACCACCTCAAGTCGGTGCTGAAGTCCCGCGGGCTCGCCACCGGTCTCGGCGACGAGGGCGGGTTCGCCCCCAACCTCGAGTCCAACCGGGCCGCGCTCGACCTCATCCTCGAGGCGATCGACAAGGCCGGCTACACCGCCGGGCACCGACATCGCGCTGGCGCTCGACGTCGCGGCGTCGGAGTTCCACGGTGACGACGGCTACGCGTTCGAGGGGGCGACGAAGTCGTCCGAGGAGATGATCGACTACTACGAGCAGCTGCTCGAGGACTACCCGCTCGTCTCCATCGAGGACCCCCTCAACGAGGAGGACTGGGACGGCTGGAAGGCGATGACCGACCGGCTTGGCTCCCGGGTGCAGATCGTCGGCGACGACCTCTTCGTGACGAACCCCGAGCGGCTGCAGCGCGGCATCTCGACCGGCACCGCGAACGCGCTGCTGGTCAAGGTCAACCAGATCGGGTCGCTCACCGAGACCCTCGACGCGGTCACCCTGGCCCAGACCAACGGGTACCGCTGCATGATGAGCCACCGTTCGGGCGAGACCGAGGACACGACGATCGCCGACCTCGCCGTCGCGACCAACTGCGGGCAGATCAAGAGCGGAGCGCCGGCACGGTCCGAGCGGGTGGCCAAGTACAACCAGCTGCTGCGCATCGAGGAGGAGCTCGACGACGCCGCGGTGTACGCGGGTGCCGGCGCCTTCCCCCGGTTCGCGGGCTGGACGGCCGGCGGCGCCGCGGTGGCCGTCGAGGAGTCCTGAGCGCGGCGCTCAGGCCACGCGACGGAGACGGGGGAGGTGCAGCGAGGATGAGCGGGACCCGAACGGGCGGCGCGGCGCCGACGCCTCGTCGGCGCACCTCCACACCGAGCCCCCTCGGCCGCCCGTCGGATCCCGGCGACGTCGGCGACCCCGAAGAGTGCCGCACGGCCGCCGCGGACGGCGGGCCGCCCGAGCCCGTCCCGCTCGCGCAGCACCGGCCCGTCACGGCCCAGCGGCGGCCGGTCGCCGTCATCACGTCCGGCGACCGCCTCGCGCGGCCGGACCGCCGTACCGGTCGAGGAGCGAGGCAGCTCGACATGGGTGCGCGGCGCGATCCTCGTGACCATCCTCGTGGTCCTGGCCGTCACCCTGGCCCCGACCGCACGCTCGTTGTTGCGGCAGCGCGGCGAGATCGCGGCGCTTCAGGACAAGGTCGTCCAGCAGCAGCAGAGCGTCGCCGACCTGCAGCGGGAGCAGGCGCGGTGGGCCGACCCGGCCTACGTCGAGCAGCAGGCGCGGGAGCGGCTGAAGTTCGTCAAGGTGGGCGACCGGTCCTACAGCGTCATCGATCCGGCGACCGAGGTCCCGAAGCCGCCGACGTCCGCGGTGGTCGCCGCACCGCAGGCGGACGCGAACGCCCCCTGGTACGGCCAGGTGTGGCAGTCCGTCAAGCTGGCCGACCAGCCCAGCGCGGGCATGGCTCCGGTCCCCGACAAGTGAGCCTCAGCGCCGCCGACCTTGCCGCCGCCTCTCGGCAGCGCGGGCGGGAGATGCGCGGCGTCGTGTCGGTCGCGCACCGGTGCGCGTGCGGTGAACCGGACGTTGTCCGCACCGTGCCGCGGCTGCCGGACGGGACGCCGTTCCCGACGACGTACTACGCGACCTGTCCTCGCCTCACCGGTCTGGTCAGCACCCTCGAGTCGGCCGGGCTGATGAGGTCGATGGAGGAGCGCCTGGCCACGGACTCCGTTCTCGCCGAGCGCTATCGGGCCGCACACGACGACTACCTCACCCACCGTGGCGAGCTCGGCGACGTCGAGGAGATCGCCGGGATCTCGGCCGGCGGCATGCCCGACCGGGTCAAGTGCCTGCACGTTCTCGCCGCCCACGCGCTCGCACGGGGGCCGGGCGTGAACGTGTTCGGAGACGAGGTGCTGGAGCGGCTCGACAACTGGTGGGAGCCGACCAGCTGCGCGGCAGCGGCCCTCGAGGCGACGGATGGCTGAATCCGGCCGGCTCGTCCGGGTCGGTGCGATCGACTGCGGGACCAACTCCATCCGCCTGCTCGTGGCCGACGTCGACCGGGAGACCGGCGCGCTGACCGACGTCCTGCGCCGGATGGAGATCGTGCGCCTCGGCTACGGCGTCGACCGGACCGGCCGTATCGACCCGGAGGCGATGGAGCGGACCCTCGCCATGTCGCGGGAGTATGCGGGTCAGTGCGCCTCGCTGGGGGCCGAGGCGGTGCGGTTCGCCGCGACGTCGGCGTCGCGGGACGCCGCCAACGCGGCCGAGTTCGTCGCGGGTGTGCGGGAGGCATTCGGGGTCTTCGGGACCACACCGGAGGTGATCACGGGGGACGAGGAGGCGGCGCTGTCGTTCCGTGGGGCCACGGGGGACGTGGTCGCGGCGGGGATCGACGGGCCCTACCTCGTGGTGGACCTGGGCGGAGGCTCCACGGAGTTCGTCCGGGGTACCGGTTCGGTGGAGGCGGCGCGGTCGGTGGACATCGGCTGCGTGCGGATGACCGAGCGCCACCTGCACTCCGACCCGCCCACGGAGGACGAGATCGCGGCCGCGTCCAGGGACGTCGAAGCGGCGGTCTCCGTTGCGTTGCAGGCGGTTCCGGTCGACGGTGTGCGGACGCTGGTCGGACTGGCCGGCAGCGTGACGACCGTGACGGCGCAGGCGTGGTCCCTGCCCTACTACGACCCGCGCCGGATCCACCTCGCCGTGACCCCGGTGTCGCGGATGACGGGCGGCGGCCCGGGACCTGCTCGGGATGACCCGGGCCCACCGGGCGGCGCTTCCGTTCATGCATCCGGGTCGGGTGGACGTCATCGGCGCGGGCGCGCTGGTGTGGGACGTGGTGATCCGCGAGGTGGCCGAGCGGTCCGGCCGCGGCGACCAGCTCACCGTGGTCTCGAGCGAGCACGACATCCTCGACGGGCTGGCCCTCTCCCTCGTCTGAGCCCGATCTCTCGCCGCTCGCCGGACCGGCACCGGCGTGGCATACCGGCGGGGTATGCGGTGTGTCGCGCTCGACCCGCCGTGGCCGAGTCGACTGGTGCCGGTTCGACGGTCGGAGGTCGGCCGTGGGCCGGTCGGTCGGAGGTCAGCCGCGGCTCAGGCCAGGCGGGCCTCGAGCGCGGCGATGATCTTCGGCCGCAGCTCGCTGGCCTTGATCACCTCGTCCACCGAACCGACCTCGACCGCGCGGTGGATGCTGTGGACCGCGTCGAACTCGGACGCCACCTGGCCCAGCTTCTCCGAGCGCACCGCTGAGCGGGTCTCGGCAGCCGCGGCGACGAGCCCGGCCCGCTCGGCCGGCGCGGCCTGGTCGGCCCGCACCTCGGCCGCCCGGACCCGCTCGTCGGCCTCGGTCCGCGCGTCGACGTCGCCGGCGAACACCACCGCCGCGGCCGGGGCGCCACCGATCACCGACGCATACGAGCCCTCGACCGCGAGCACGGTCATCCGCGGGTTGAGCGCCTTGGAGAACACCACGAACGCACCACCGTGGTACCGCGAAATCACGGCGAAGACGATCGGCCCGTCGAAGTTGACGATGGCCCGGCCGATCTCGGCGCCGTACTCGAGCTGCAGGCCACGCATCGAGTCCGGTGACCCGTCGAACCCGGACAGGTTGGCCAGCACGACGAGCGGGCGGTTCCCGCTCGCCGCGTTGATCGCCCGGGCGGCCTTCTTCGAGGACTTCGGGAACAGGGTCCCGGCCGTGTAGACGTCGGGGCCGTCGGTGGGCGGGAACCCGCGTCGCGGGACCGACCGACTCTCGATCCCCAGCAGCAGCACCGGGAACCCACCGAGGTGAGCGTCCTGGACGACGGCGGTCTCGGCGTCGGCCATGCCGGCCCAGCGCTCCAGCGTCGGGTGGTCCTGGTCGGCGACGGCGCGCATCAGGGTGCGGATGTCGAACGCCTTCTTGCGGTCCGGGTTGGTCCGGGAGGAGAAGATGTCGCCGACCGTCGTGAAGTCGCTGCCGTCCAGCGCGTGCGGGTAGGGCGAGACGTCGCGGTCGGCCGGGTCGGTGGTCTCGGCCCGGCGGGGTCCGGACTCGCCCGGCGCCGCGTACGTGTGGTCGTAGTGGGCGAGGAGGATCTGCAGCGCGCTGCCGAGGTTCGACGCCCAGTACTGCGCCTGTCCGTTCGGGCCCATGACCCGGTCGTACCCACCGATGCCGAAGTTGTCCTCCGCCGAGACGCCACCGGAGAAGTCCAGGGACTGCTTCCCGGTGAGCACCATGGCGCTGTCCGGCGTCATGACGAGGATGCCCTTGGTGTGCATCAGCATCGTCGCTTCGGCGTTCCAGTAGGGCTGCGCCCCGACGTTGATCCCGGCGACCACGATGTTGATCTCGCGACCGGCCTGGGTGAACTCGATGATCCGCTTCAGCCCCCGGGCGACCCAGTCCATGTTCTCGGTGCCCGAGTCCATCGAGATCCGCGCGCCGGCGGACAGGGCGTACCACTCGACCGGGACGTCGAGCTCCTCGGCGAGGTCGAGCGCGGCGATGATCCGCGCGCACTCCGCCTCCGACACCGCGCCCAGTGCGCGGGTGGGGTCGCCGCTGAGCACGACCCGGCGAACTCCCTCCGGGTGCAAGGGGGTTCGCGTCGTGACGACGCCGACGATGATGCCGGCCTTGTTGAGTCCCGGCGGTCGGTCGACAGGGGCGAGCCGTCCGCTGTCGTCGAGGTCGTACTCGACCGACGACCCGCCCACGCCGGCCACCAGACCCTGCATCTCGTAGGGGTAGACCGTCCCGCGGCGGCGTGCCCGCAGCACCTTCTGCTGGTAGTCGTCGATCGGCTTGAGCATCTCGGTCGCCGGCAGGCCGACGTTGGAGGTGACCCCGGAACCGGCCTGGTAGAAGAACCGCGCCGAGATCGGCGTCACCGACCCGTTCGGCCCGGCCACCCGGCCGTCCGCGCGGATCTCCTCGATCCCGGCGCCCGCCGTGAGTGGCGCGATGCTGTTCTGGACGGCGGTGAGCTGGTCGACCTCGGCGTCGATGACCGGCCACACCTGGAGCCAGACGTGGTTCATGTCGAGCCGGGCGCCCTTGGCGCCCCGACCGGCACGCGCCCGGCGAATGGCCTCGAGGCAGTTGGAGATCGCGCGCTCCACGTGGGGGAGCGACGTGACCCGGCCGGACTCGTCGCGGACGACGCCCAGCTGCCGGACCTGCGCCAGCGCGATGAGGCGCTGGTC
>CAVWQU010000035.1:0-200109 GCA_963757225.1 uncultured Actinomycetota bacterium | reverse complement strand
TCACGGTGAGCCGGACGGAGGCGTCGCGGGACGTCAGCTTCGTCCTGCGAAAAGGGGAGGTCACCGCCCTGGTCGGACAGAGCGGCAGCGGGAAGTCGACGCTGGCCCGGATGATCACGGGAGTCGAGAGCCCGACCAGCGGCCGGATCGTGTTCCACGGCAAGGAGGGCGAGCAGGAGGTCGCGAAGTTCCGCGGCCGAGCGCTGCGGAGGTATCGACAACACGTCCAGATGGTCTTCCAGGACCCGTACTCGTCGCTCAACCCGAGCAAGACCCTCGGCTACACGCTGGCCCGCCCCCTGGCCAACCACCAGGGACTGCGGGGCAAGGCGGCGCAGGCCCGCGTCGACGAGCTGCTGGAGACGGTCGCGCTCACCCCGCCCGACCGCTACCGGAACCGGTTCGCCTACGAGCTGTCGGGCGGCCAGCGACAGCGGGTCGTCATCGCCCGGGCGCTCGCCGCGCAGCCCGAGCTCATCGTCGCCGACGAGCCGATCTCGAGCCTCGACGTGTCGATCCGCGCCGAGATCCTCGAGCTGCTCAACAACCTCGTCCAGACCAGCGACGTCGGCATCCTCTACATCACCCACGACCTGCTGAGCGCGCGGATGCTCTCGGACGAGGTCATCGTCCTCAACGAGGGTGTGGTCGTCGAGACCGGACCCTCGCTGCGAGTGATCCGTGAGCCGGAGGACGACTACACCCGACGGTTGATCGAGGCCATCCCCAACCCCTTCCAGGACGCCCCACGGCCGGGTGACAGCATGGCTGGGTGAGTCACCCGGCGGCCGACCTGACGCTCGTCCAGCCGGCTCCGCTCCTGCTGCGGGGCCGGGTCTTCGACGCGGGTCGACCGGCGGTCATGGCCATCGTCAACCGCACCGACGACTCGTTCTTCGCGGGCAGCCGTCACGCCGACCTCGACTCCGCGATGCGCGCCCTCGACGAGGCGGTCGGGCAGGGGGCGGACATCGTCGACGTGGGTGGCGTTCGGGCCGGCCAGGAGGGTGCGCCGGTGTCGGCGGCGCAGGAGATCGACCGGGTGCTGCCGTTCCTCGAGCGCGCGCGAGCGGCATACCCCGACCTGGTCCTGAGCCTCGACACCTGGCGGTCGGAGGTCGCCCGGGCGGCGGCCTCCGTGGGCCTCGACCTCGTCAACGACACGTGGGCGGGGCACGACGCCGAGCTGGTGCGCGTCGCCGCCGAGCTGGGGGCGGGGGTCGTCGTGTCGCATACCGGAGGGCTGCCGCCCCGGACCGACCCCGTGGATGTCAGCTACGGGCCCGACCCGCTCGGCGTCGTGCGCGACGTCGTCGCGACCCTGCGGCGCGGGGCCGAGGCGGCGCTGGCCGCGGGGGTACCGGGGGAGCGCATCCTCGTCGACCCGACCCTTGACTTCGGCAAGACGACGGCGCACTCCCTGCTGGTACTTCGGCACACAGCGGACGTCGTCGCGATCGGATTTCCGGTGCTGCAAGCGTTGTCCCGCAAGGATTTCGTCGGCGAGAGCTTGGACTTGCCGGCCGACGACCGCCTCGAGGGGAGTCTCGCGGCGACCGCGGTGGCGGCGTGGCTGGGCGCCACGGTCTTCCGCGCGCACGACGTCCTGGCCACCCGGCGCACGGCCGACATGGTGGCCACGATCCGGGGCGACCGAGCGCCGCGAGTGGCCCTCCGCGGGGTGCCGCGCGAGGCGTGAAAAGTCGGTCATTCTGAACCGCCACACGCGCATTCGCTCTGCTAGGTTTTTCCCGGTTGCAGTTGCAAGTTCCTCGCTCGTCGAAGAAGTCGGCCCGCTGCAGAGATGTGGCGGGTCTTGCTTGTCTCGCAGAGCCGGAGCGCGTTCCTCCGGGGCACGACGGCAGCCGGACGTGCGCGAGGTGTGCACGTCCTTGGCCAGACAGAAAGAAGTAGTTACCCAGATGGCTCAGGGCACCGTGAAGTGGTTCAACGCCGAGAAGGGTTTCGGATTCATTGCGCAGGACGGCGGCGGTCCCGACGTCTTCGTGCACTATTCCGCGATCCAGTCCAACGGCTACCGCAGCCTCGACGAGGCGCAGCGAGTGGAGTTCGAGGTCACGCAGGGACCCAAGGGTCCTCAGGCCGACGCCGTTCGGCCTCTCTGAACTCGTGACGGTGGGCTACGGCCCACCGCAGTGACCAGCCCCCGGATCGCATGTCCGGGGGCTGGTTGCGTCGTGCACCGTCGTCGGGCGATCGGGTCAGCAGGCGTTGCGGACGTCGACCACGCCGCCGGCGACGGTCGGTGTCGTCGTCGGGCTGGAGGTGGTGCTCTTGCCCGGCGTGCTCTTGGCCGACGTCGGCGGTGCCGAGGTGGTGCTCGGCGTGGTCGGCGCCGGGGCGATGGCCGCCTCGACCATCTGCCGCATCTTGGCGAAGTTGGGGTTGGCCGGGCTGATGTTGTCGGACGTGAACGTCAGCGACGTGATGGACCCCTTCTGGATCCGCTGCACGAGGTCGACCCACGCCGGCAGCTGAGCCACCGGGATGTCGGTCGCGATGTTCTCCTTGGCCACCTGGGCCAGCTGGGGGTACTGCGACAGCATGCTGACCGGGTTGACCTGGTCGAGAAGCGCACCGATCAGGCAGCGCTGCCGGCGCATGCGGGAGAAGTCGTCGGACAGCAGGCGCGAGCGCGCGTACCAGAGCGCGTGGTAGCCGTCGAGCTTCTGCGTGCCCTTCTCGATCCAGGCCTGGATCCCGGCCACCCCGCCGCTGCTCGTGTGGTAGCCCTCGATCGGCAGGCGCTCGGTGACGTTGACCGTCACGCCGCCCATGGCGTCCACCAGGTTCTGGAAGCCGGCCAGGTCGATCACCGTGGAGTAGTCCACGTGCAGCCCGGTGACCTCGCCGATGACGTCGCGGATGGTCGTCAGACCCGGGTTCGGGTCGTTCTTGAACAGGGCCTTGTTGTCCTCGGCCACCGACCAGACGGCGTTGATGAGGCACTCGTTGCCGGGCGCGGCTCCGGGACAGTAGTAGCCGTTGGGGTAGAGCTTGTGCAGCGGGTTGCTGGCGGGGAAGGGTGCCCGCTCCAGGCTGCGCGGGATGCTGATGAGGACCGCGTTGCCGGTCTGGGGGTCGATGCTCACCTCGACCATGGAGTCGGTGCGGGTGCCTTCGCGGTCGTTGCCGGCGTCCGAACCGAGCAGCAGCAGGTTGACCCGGTCGACGTCGGCCCAGGGGTCCGGCGCCTGGGCCTCGGGCGTCGCGGTCTGCAGGGCCGACGGAGTCAGACCGCCCACGGCCGGCCCGGTGAAGACCGTGCTGACGACATCGCGCTGGATGAGCGAGTAGCGCACCACCTGGAAGGACGGGATGGCCACCAGCAGGCAGATGAAGGCGGTGAACAGGCGCAGCCCCCAGGGGTTGCTTCCATCGACGCGGTCGGGCGCCGTGCCGCGGTGGGTGAGGATGATCGAGAAGATCCAGACCAGGGCCCCGACGACGGTCAGGCCGGCGACGGCGAGCAGCGCGTCCGGCCGAACGGCGACGTTGAGGGCGGCCGAGACGGCTCCCTTGGCGAGCACGAAGAGCGTCACCACGATGACGATCGCGGCGAGCAGGCCGAGCATGACCCAGCCCAGCCGGCGGTAGCGCGTGCCGAGGAGACCGGCGCCCGGAACCAGCGCCAGGGTCGTGTGGATGAGCGACCGGCGGGTCTGGCGACGCACGTGCCGGCGGCGACGCGTCCGCGCCCCAACCGGGCGGACGTCAGTCTGCTCCGCCATGCACACCTTCCCACACGCAATTCGTCTCTCGGCGGGCGAGCATACCTGTCGGATCTCGGGCCCATGGTGATGTACGTTTCGGCGCGCGGAAAGGTTGCGGGTGCGGGTGTGGGCCTGGCCACAGCTGGGGACCACCCGTTTGGGGCAACCCTGCCGCCCCCGGTAGCCTGTGCTGGCTCATCGGTGCTCGTCCGTTCGACGGTCCCGAGCTGGAGGCGTCGCATAGTGGCCTAGTGCGCCCGCCTGCTAAGCGGGTTGGGGATAACACCCCTCGCGGGTTCAAATCCCGCCGCCTCCGCGCTCCGAGCGCGAACGTCCGAGAACCCCAGGTCGCACCTGGGGTTCTCGGCGTTCTGGCGGTCAGCCGCGCGACCGGAATATCCACCCCCGCATCGCCGTGAACCGGGCCACCGTCGAGACGGCGTTGGCTGCGCCGACGACCGCCACCGCCGTCAGCGTCGAGGCGTGCGGCCACGCGACCGCGAGCAGCTCCAGGGCCGCGCTGCTGCACGCCCAGGTGATCGCGAAGACCGCGAGGGCCTGGAGGTGCTGCCGGCCCATCTGCTGCCGGCCCCGGACCTGGAAGGTCCACGCTCGGTTGGCGGCCGTGTTGGCGACCGTCGAGACGACCAGCCCGACCAGGTTGGCCACCTGGACGCCCAGCGGGCCGGTGAGGGCGGCCAGCACGCCCAGGTGGAGGGCCGTGCTGGCGGCGCCGATGACCGCGAACCGGGCGACCTGGCCGCGGAGGCCGTGGCGGACCAGCGTGGACGACTCCAGGGGCGTCACCAGGGCCGTCGCCACGTCACACCGTCCCCGTGGTGCTGCCGGTGCTGCCCGTGCCACCCGAGACCGGCTGGGTCAGGTCGTAGAACGTGCTGCCCCCGATGGTCACCGCGGTGAAGCTCTGCTGGACCCAGGTGGAGATCTGTGACGAGACGTTGCTCCCGCCGCTCTGGCCCCCGCCGCCGAAGCCGCCGCCCGCGAGGAAATAGTGGATCTGCCCCGACTGGACGTAGGCCTGGAACTGCGCGAGCGTCGGAGACGGGTCGCTGCCGTTGAACCCGCCGATGGCCATCACCGGCAGCTGGGTGCCGAGCTGCAGCCCGGCGGCGTTCTGCGAACCGATCGCCGCGGCGACCCAGGTGTACTGGTCGGCGTCGGCCGCGAGGGCCGAGACCACCGCCGTGCTGGGGGTTGAGGCGTCGAGCAGACCGCCCATGCCACCGGCGCCGCCGCGCCCCTGCGTCGTGCCGCCAGGGACCTGGGCCGCGCCGGGAGCCTGCCCCGGCGCCGCGCCGGGCGCCTGGCCCTGCGTCGCGCCGCCGGGAGCCTGGCCACCTCGCGCGCCGCCGCCCGGACCGCCCGTCCCACCGGCGACCGTGGGCCCGGCGTCGACGATCGACCCCGAGTGCCCGGTCGCCACGGTCTGGACGGAGTAGGCCGCCGGGCCGAGCAGGGTCGCGAACAGCGCGGCGCCGACGACCACGGGGACCGCCCGTCGGTGGATCCGCCCGAGGACGAGGAAGCCGAGCGCCGCCACGAGACCGACCGCGAGGACCACGATGCGCAGCCAGGCGTTCCACTCGACGGTGCGGGAGAGGAGTACGAATCCCCAGACCGAGGTCGCAGCGGTCGCCACGGCCAGCGTGATCGCCCCGATGGGGCTCTCGCGACGCTCCCACGCCTCGACGGCGCCCATCCCCACGAGGGCGGCGACCGCCGGCGCGAGGGCCACCGTGTAGTACGCGTGGAAGATGCCGGCCATCAGCGAGAAGGTCAGGACGGTCACGACGAGCCAGGCGCCCCAGACGAGGTATGCGGCGCGCCGCGTGTCGGTCCGTGGCCGCCGGCCACGGAGGTAGAGGCCGGCGGTGAGCAGGATCAAGGCGGCCGGGATGAACCAGGAGATCTGGCCGCCGATCTCGGCGTTGAACAGCCGGCCCAGACCGGTGGCGCCCCAGTTACCGCCGCCGCCACCGCCGCCGCCGACCGATCCGGTCTCGTCACCGGTGATCCGGCCGAGCCCGTTGTAGCCGAAGGTCAGCTCGAGGAACGAGTTGTTCTGGGAGCCGCCGATGTAGGGCCGCACGCTCGCGGGCAGGAGCTCGACGACGGCCACCCACCAGCCGGCCGAGAGGACGATCGAGAGGCCGCCGAGGACGACGTGCCAGATCCGCTTCGGCAGCGAGGTCCTCGCCGCGACGAGGTACGCCAACGCGAAGCCCGGCACGACGAGGAACGCCTGGAGGGTCTTGGTGAGGAAGGCCAGCCCGATGAAGACGCCGACGACCATGAACCACCTGGGCGAGGTCTTCTCGATGGACTTCATCGTCGCCCAGGCCGCGAGGACCATGAGCAAGGTGAGCAGCGCGTCCGGGTTGTTGAAGCGGAACATCAGCACGGCGACGGGGGTGAGCGCGAGGACGGCGCCGGCGATGAGGCCGGCCTGAGCGCCGAAGCCCTTCCTGACCGTCGTGTAGAGGACCCCGACGCTCGCCACGCCCATAACCACCTGCGGGAACAGGATCGCGAACGAGTTCAGCCCGAAGACCTTGACCGACAGGGCCATGACCCACAGCGCGGCCGGAGGCTTGTCGACGGTGATCGAGTTCGCGGCGTCCGAGGAGCCGAAGAAGAACGCCTCCCAGTTGGCCGAACCCGCCTGCACCGCCGCGGAGTAGAACGAGTTCGCCCACCCGCTCGCGGTGAGGTTGTACAGGTAGAGGGCCGCGGTGGCGACCAGGAGACCGATGAGGGCGGGACGAGCCCACGCCGGGTCCGTCGGCGACCCGCGCCAGAGGCGCTGCCCCCGGCCGGCGCCGCGGGGCGTGGCGGGAGCGGCGGCGGAGGGCGACTCCAGCAGGGAACGAGTCAGGGTCGTCGAGTTCATGCAGGCGACGATCCCGACCGGGGCTATGCGGCTCCTGTGACGCTTCCAGCACCTCGCGATGAGGCCGGCACCGTGTCGGGAAGGTCGCGCTGGTACTCCGTGGACCGGCCCATGACGCGGTACCCGAGGCGCTCGTTGACGCCGATCATGTGGGTGTTCGAGGCGGCATTCTGTGTCGAGATGAAGCGGAGCGCCGGCTCGACGTCGCGCAGCCACCGCATCATGTCGGCCTTGAGTAGCAGCCCGAGCCGGTGCCCCCGGTGCGCGCCGACGACGGTCGTGTCGTGCTGGTCACCGAGGTGCGGCCGCTCGGTCTCGACGGCCACGACGGTGTGCCCGGCGATGGCGCCGGTGTCCCGGTGCCGTGCGAGCACCCGGTAGAGCCGGTGTCCGCTCAACAGCTGCCCCTGCTCGTATGCCTGGACCCGGTCGCCGTCGAAGACCTCGTCGTCGATGTCCAGGTCGTCGAGCGGGGCGTCGTTGATGGCGGAGACCGCCTCGACGTACGCCTCCATCAGCTCCGTCGGCAGGGGTCCGGCCAGCCGGACGAGCTCGTACCCCCGGGCATGAGGCTCGGCCTCGTCGAAGGCCGCCTGGACCGCGTCCGCGGACACCTCACCGAGGTCCACGCGCCGCGTCATCCCTACCGAGGCCACCGCGTACCCGCGGGCCTCGGCGAACCGGCGGCCCGCGTCGGACTCGGGCCCACCGCCGAAGAACCGCGTCCGGCCGGCCGCCGCCGCGACCCGCTCGAGGTGCTCGACGAACGCGGAGCCGACCCCCTTCCCGCGGTGGGCGGGAACGACGCGGACCCCGACCAGTGCCGCGTTGAGGTTGTCGCGCGTGGGCAGGACCACCCAGCCGGCGGCGACCAGGGTTCCGTCGGCGTCCCGGCCCAGGAAGAACCGCTCGGGGTCGCCGTCCCATCCGTGCGTGGCCAGGACCTTGACCACCGCCGCCGAGAAGCCCGGGTTCCACGGCCGGTCGACCGCGTCGGCCGCCCTGAGCACACCGACCACCCGATCGACGTCAGCCGGGTCGTCGACGTCGAGCGGAGCGACGTGCAGGCGGGTCATGTCGACCAGGGTGGCCCGGTCGAGGGGCTGTCGACCACCGGTTTATCCGATGGCCGCCGACCGCCGTTCGGTTCTACCCTGGAGGCGATGACAACCTCGTCCTGACGACGTGCTCCCGCGTGGAGGCCGGCTCTGGCGCGCCCTCGAGGCGGCCCGGTCTCCACTGGACGGAGCACGACACGCCCGTCCGTTGACCCGTCTGGACCCCGTCAGGAGCTCCGATGCTCATCCGCCTACTCTCGCGACCGTGGCGACCGGCCCGTCCCCAGTCCGTCTACTACCTGCTGGGCGGCGGGACGTCGTTCCTCCTCGTCCTCGCCTTCACCCTCAACCAGGTCTACTACGTCACCGTCGTCGGTCTCAGCCCGCTGCAGCTGGTCCTCGTCGGCACCGTCCTCGAGGCCACCTGCTTCCTCTTCGAGATCCCGACGGGCGTCGTCGCCGACCTCTACAGCCGCCGGCTGTCGGTGGTCATCGGCGTCGCGTTGCTCGGGGGCGGGATGCTGCTCCAGGGCCTCGTCCCGACCTTCGCCGCGGTGCTGGTCGCCCAGGTGGTGTGGGGAACCGGGTCGACGTTCCTGTCCGGCGCCGACCAGGCGTGGCTCGCCGACGAGATCGGTGAGGACGCCGTCGGCCCGGTGTTCACCCGGGAGACGCAGCTCGCCCTCGCCCTCACCGTCGCCGCCACGCTGACCGCGGGAGGACTGGGGCTGCTCGGCCTGGGTGTCCCGGTCGCCGCCTCGGGCGCCGGCCTCGTCCTCCTGGCTGTGGTGCTGTTGCTCGTCATGCCTGAGGAGCACTTCCACCGCACCCCCGCGGCGCAGCGCGACACGTTCCGCCACCTGCTCGGGACGGCTCGGGAGGGTCTGCGGGTGGCTCGGCGCCGTCCCGTGGTCCGGACGGTCGCCCTCGTTGCCCTGGTCGTGGGCCTGGCCAGTGAGGCCTTCGACCGGCTCTGGACGGTTCGGGTCCTGGAGTCCTTCGCCCTGCCCGACGTGGCCGGGTTCGACGGTGCCGTGGTGTGGTTCACGGCGATCGCGCTCGCCGGCACGCTGGTGTCGCTCGTCGTGTCGCTGGTCGTCAACCGGGTGGCACCCCGGCTGGTCGGGGCCGAGCACCCGACCTGGCTGCTCGCCTCGCTGGTCGGTCTCCAGGTGGTCTTCGTCCTCGCGGTGGCCCTCGGCGGCGGCATCTGGCTCGTGCTCGCCGCGCTGTGGGGACGCGGCGCCGCCGGGGCCCTAGCGGCGCCGATCCGCTCGGCGTGGCTGCACCGGCACCTGGAGTCCCGGACCCGCGCGACAGTCATCTCGATGACCTCACAGCTCGACGCCATAGGTCAGGTCGTCGGCGGGCCGCCGCTCGGCGCGCTCGCCAACCGGACGAGTACCTCCACCGCCCTTGTGGCGAGCGCGGTGGTGCTCAGCCCGGCTGTCCTGCTGTATGCGCGACTGCGGCCGGACCGCTCCCCGTCGTCAGGCGGGGAGCAGGACGGTGAAGGTGGTGTCGCCGGGCTCGCTGTCGAGGGAGACGGACCCACCGTGGGCCTGCGCGACGGCCGCGACGATGGACAGACCCAGCCCGGTGCTTCCGGCGGCCCGGTTGCGTGAGGTGTCACCGCGCGCGAACCGCTGGAAGACGTCGGGCTGCAGCTCGGCGGGTACTCCCGGACCGTTGTCGCGGACCATGAGCCGGACCTGCGCGGCGTCGCGGACGATGCTGGTGCGCACGACGGTGCCGGGCGCCGTATGCGTTCGGGCGTTGCCGAGCAGGTTGGCGACGATCTGGTGCAGCCGCGCGGGGTCGCCCTGGACCTCGACCGGCTCGTCGGGCAGGTCGAGCTGCCAGACGTGGTCGGGCGAGGCGGCATGGGCGTCGCTGACCGCGTTGACCACCATCTCGGTGAGGTCCACCGTCTCGTGGTCGAGGGGGCGGCCCGCGTCGAGGCGGGCGAGGAGCAGCAGGTCGTCGACCAAGGCGGTCATCCGGATCGCCTCCGACTCGACCCGGCCGATCGCGTAGGTGACCCCCTGGGGGACCGGCTCCTGTTCGCGGCGGGTCAGCTCCGCATACCCGCGGATCGAGGCGAGGGGTGTCCGTAGCTCGTGGCTGGCGTCGGCGACGAACTGGCGGACCCGTTCCTCGCTCTTCTGGCGCTGGTTGAACGCGTGGTCGATGTGGTCGAGCATCTCGTTGAGCGCCGCGCCGACCTGGCCGACCTCGGTCCGGGTGTCGGTGTCCGGCGCCGGGACCCGTTCAACGATGTCGACCTTGCCCTCGGACAGCGGCATCCGCGCGACACGGGTCGCCGTCGCCGCCACCCGGTCGAGGGGCCGCAGGTTCCTTCGGACCAGCCACATCCCGCCGATGCCGACGATGACCAGCCCGAGGAGCACCCCGCCGGTGACGGCGAGGCCGGTGTTGACGATGGTCGCATTCTGCTTGGCAAGGGGGAGTCCGACGACGACGACCGCCGGGTACGGCGGGCTGCCGGGGATCGAGATGGTTCCCACCTGAGCCATGACCCGGTAGGTGCCGAGATCCGTCAGCTGGATGGTCGTCGGGGTGGGGCCAAGGCCCCCTGCTGAGAGCGCGGCGAGGACGTCGTCGCCGAGCTTCTCCGTCCCGCTTCCCGGGTCTCGGCCCTGCGCATACCCCTGGGAGGGGAACGACCCGTCCGTGCTCAGCGCTGCGGTGAGCCCTTGGTCACCCGGACCGCCGCGCCCGGGGGTCGGGATACCGATGGCTCGGATCCGGCTGATCGAACCCATCAGCTGCTGGTCCGTCTGGCTGGTCAGGACCTGGCGCAGGAACAACACGGTCGTGGCACCGGTGAGGACGCTGACGACGAAGAAGAGGACGAGCATCGACGCGACGAGCTTGCTCCGCAGCGTCCATGAGCCGGGCGTCGCCCAGCGGGGGCGTGACGTCCGAGCCGACCCGGTGGTCGGCTCGATGACCGCATCGGGCTGGACGGGCTCGACGAGCGCAGCGTCGTGCCGCTCAGCTCGCAGGCTTGAGGACATAGCCCACGCCTCGCATGGTGTGGATCATCGGCTCGCGGCCGACGTCGATCTTCTTGCGCAAGTAAGAGATGTAGAGCTCGACGACGTTGGCCTGGCCGCCGAAGTCGTAGTTCCAGACCCGGTCGAGGATCTGCGCCTTGGACAGGACTCGCTTGGGGTTGCGCATGAGATAGCGCAGCAGCTCGAACTCGGTCGCGGTCAGCTGGATCGTCGTGCCGCCGCGGATGACCTCGTGGCTGTCCTCGTCGAGGGTCAGGTCCCCGACGACGATCATCGAGTCCTCCTCGTCGGCCGCGATCACGGCCGTGCGGCGCATTAGCGCGCGGAGCCGGGCGACGACCTCCTCGAGGCTGAACGGCTTGGTGACGTAGTCGTCGCCGCCGGCGGTGAGACCGGCGATGCGGTCCTCGACCGCGTCCCGCGCTGTGAGGAACAGGACGGGGATCCGCTGGTTGTGCTCGCGCATCCGGCGCAGCACCTCCATGCCGTCCATGTCGGGCAGCATCATGTCGAGCGCTACGGCATCCGGCTCGAACTCCCGGGCGGCCCGGACGGCAGCCATTCCGGTTCCCGCCGACTTGACCTCCCAGCCCTCGTAGCGCAACGCCATGCTGAGCAGCTCGGTCAGGTTGTGCTCGTCGTCGACGACGAGCACCCGCGGCGCAGTGCCGTCGGGGCGCATGAGCTTCTGGGCGCGGGCAGGGAGCGTGTTCATGTCCTCACTGTGACGCGGCTGTCTTGGCAGGCGGTATGTCGATGCTATGCCTTTACTGTGGGCGCTCTGTGGTCACGGGCATCGTCGGGCGGGGCGAGGCCAGCACCCCGATACGTGCGCCACAGGTTCATCACAGGAGCGGAGGCCAGCCTGCTGTCGTGACCGCCCAGCCACCGGGCTCCCCGCCGCCCGGGTTCACCGTTCCGCCTCCGGCGCCGACCGTGCCCATTCCTCAGCCGCCGCGCTCGGAGATCCAGGACACCGTGCCCCGGGACGCTCCGTACGCGCCGGTGGCCGCCACGCCGGTCGAGGCCCCTCGCTGGAGTGGTAAGCGGACCGCGGCGATCGCCGCCATCGCGCTGGCGCTGACCAGCGCCGGCGCCATCGCCGCGGCCGCCGCGTCCCCGTCCGGGATCGCCGCCCCCTCCGACCAGCGCTCCGGCCCGGGGTTCGGTCCAGGCGGTCCGAACCGTCAGTTCCGTGGCGGTGGCCCGGGTCAGCACCAGGGACCGGGCCAGCAGCAGGCGCCCGGCCAGCAGCCCGGAGTGCCACCCGGACAGCAGGGCTTCGGCCCGGGCCAGGGGCGATCAGGCCGCTGACCTGCGGCGACCCCGCCCCACCCCGGCCTCGATTGCGGCGGTCCCCGTGTTCGCTCAGGGGCAGAACCCTGCTACGGTTGCCGTGGTTGCAGTGACAGTTCCTCGCTTGACGAACGGCCCGCCCGCGCGGGCCTTTCTTTTTGGCCCGGGCTCCCGCCCGACGCCGTTGGGGTCAGATCGCAGCCAGAGGGCATACGAACCCGTAGGCCCCTCGCTAAATCAGGAAAAGAGTTACCCCCATGGCACAAGGCACCGTGAAGTGGTTCAACGCCGAGAAGGGCTTCGGCTTCATCGCGCAGGACGGTGGCGGACCTGACGTGTTCGTCCACTACTCGGCCATCGAGTCGAACGGCTACCGTTCGCTCGACGAGGCCCAGCGCGTCGAGTTCGACATCACCCAGGGCCCGAAGGGCCCGCAGGCGGAGCGCGTTACCGCGGTCTGACCACCACGCCTTACGGCGACGCCCCCCGACCGGTTCCGGTCGGGGGGCGTCGTCATGATGCCGGGGTATGCGCTCAGTCGAGCCCCAGCCGCGCCTTGAGGCCGTCGAGCTCGACCTGGAGCTGTGTCGGCAGCGAGTCGCCGATCTTCTCGAACCACGCCTCGATCTCCGGGATCTCCGCGCGCCACTCGTCGACGTCGACCGCGAGGGCCGCCTCGAGCTCCGCCGGCGTCATCTCGAGACCGTCGGTGTCAAGCGACTCCGGGGTGGGCACGTGGCCGATCGGCGTCTCCACCGCGGCCGCCTTGCCCTCGATCCGCTCGATGGCCCACTTGAGGACGCGCGCGTTCTCGCCGAACCCGGGCCACAAGAAGTCACCGGAGCCGCCTCCGCTGGTCTTCTGACGCCGGAACCAGTTGACGTAGAAGATCTTCGGGAGCTTGGCGGAGTCGGCGTCCTTGCCGACCTCGATCCAGTGCGAGAAGTAGTCGCCGGCGTTGTACCCGATGAACGGGAGCATGGCCATCGGGTCGCGACGCACGACGCCGACCTCACCGGTGGCCGCCGCGGTGGTCTCCGAGGAGAGGGTCGCGCCCATGAACGTCCCGTGCACCCAGTCGCGCGACTCGGTCACGAGCGGGACCGTCGTCTTGCGCCGGCCGCCGAAGAAGATCGCCGAGATCGGCACGCCCTGGGGGTCGTCGTACTCGTCGGCGAGGATCGGGCACTGGCGGATCGGAGTGCAGTAGCGGCTGTTCGGGTGCGAGCTGAGCTCCTCGCTGTCGGGCGTCCAGTCCTCGCCCTTCCACGACAGGGCGTGAGCCGGCTCGTGTTCCATGCCCTCCCACCAGATGTCGCCGTCGTCGGTCAGCGCGACGTTGGTGAACACCGAGTTGCCCTTCTCGATGGTGCGCATCGCGTTGGGGTTGGTCTTCTCGTTGGTGCCCGGCGCGACGCCGAAGAAGCCGAACTCGGGGTTGACCGCATACAGCCGGCCGTCCTCCCCGAACCGCATCCACGCGATGTCGTCGCCGAGCGTCTCGACCGTCCACCCGGGGATGGTCGGCTGCAGCATGGCGAGGTTGGTCTTGCCGCAGGCGCTCGGGAAGGCCGCGGCGATGTAGTAGACCTGCTGCTCCGGTGAGATGAGCTTGAGGATGAGCATGTGCTCGGCCAGCCAGCCCTCGTCGCGAGCCATGGCACTGGCGATGCGCAGGGCGTAGCACTTCTTGCCCAGGAGGGCGTTGCCGCCGTAGCCCGAGCCGTAGGACCAGATGGTCCGCTCCTCCGGGAAGTGGACGATGTACTTCGTGTCGCTGCACGGCCACCGGACGTCCTGCTGGCCGGGCTCGAGCGGGGCGCCGACCGAGTGCAGGCCTGGGACGTAGTCGGCCTGCGTCTCCTCCATCCGGCGCAGCACGTTGACGCCACAGCGCGACATCACCCGCATCGAGACGACGACGTACTCCGAGTCGGTGATCTCGACGCCGAACATCGGGTTGGGGGAGTTGAGGTGGCCCATGACGAACGGGATGACGTACATCGTCCGACCTCGCATGCAGCCCGCATACAGGCCGCGCATGAGGTCCTTCATCTCCTCCGGGTCCATCCAGTTGTTGGTGGGTCCGGCGTCCTTCTCCTCGCGCGAGCAGATGTAGGTGCGGTCCTCGACACGGGCGACGTCGTTGGGCGTGGAGCGGGCGTAGAAGCTGTTGGGCTTGGTCGCGGGGTCCAGGCGGGTGAACGTGCCGGCCTCGACGAGCCGGTCGGTCAGCCGAGCCCACTCCGGGTCCGACCCGGTGACCCAGACGACCTCGGCGGGCGTGGTGAGGGCGGCGACCTCGTCGACCCAGGCCTGCAGGCGGGTATGCGTGGTGCCGCCGGCCAGCGTGTCGGGGGTTCGGGAGGTCTCGGTGGTCATGTCGGTCCGCCTTCACTTGTCCACATGCTGGAACACTTGATGGGTCACCGTACGCTGAGCGGGCCGGCGTCGCCCGGCCGATGTGAGGCCTTCACTCGTGAATCCAGTCACAAAGTCCGAACCCGGCAAGGCTTTCCGAAAGTTGCGACGTTCCGGCGGCAAGCTCGCTGAAATCGTTGGTGCGCCTCATGGCTCGCGCCGATTTCGCCGCCCCCACCGCGAGGCGATAGTCTGGCGCGTCGCCGTCGGGTCCGGCTCGTCCGGCCACGACGACGGCCTGCGCCCGTAGCTCAACGGATAGAGCATCTGACTACGGATCAGAAGGTTGGGGGTTCGAATCCCTTCGGGCGCGCCTACAGATGTGCAGTCTGACCTGCGCAGACCTTCTGATTCCGTGTCCCTCGGCGATGTCGCGGGGCTATCCGGCGGTTTGCATTTCCTACAGACGTTGCTGTCGCGGGCCGGCGAAGTGGGCTCCTCGGGGTGACTCGGCGTCCGAAGAGTGCCATTTGGTCCATCTTGTGCGGACGCGTCCGACCTGTTGTCTCACCTGGACGTCTGAGGCTTCTGATTTCCCGTTCCACGATCAGAAGGCACGGTGACGTGCATGAGCTTCATCGTTGACGGTCTCTGGCACAGCGTCATGGGCGTCGCGCTCGTTCTACTTGAACGCGGCGTTTCGAGGCTTGAAGCGTCGTCGTTCAAGTACCGCTCTTGGGGAGGCGGCAGCGCTCCTGGCCCCGGACCTCGAGCACTGCGCCGCGCGTGCGTCTCTACTCGAAACCTACTTGAAACAGTTTGGAGTAGGTTCTCGTGACCGCGAACGATGTCGACGCCGCGCTGGCCGCACCCCTGGATGAGGTGGGCGCCCGGCTGGCCGCCATCGCCGAGGACCAGTGGTTCGAACGCAAGTCGATCAGGATCCACGCGAAGGATCTGGGCCGGCCCCTAGTGGCGTTGGCCAATGCCGAGGGCGGGGTGATCGTGGTCGGGATCGCGGCCGGACAGGTTGAGGGCCTGCGAAACCACCTCGGCAAGCTGAACGAGCTCCGCCAAGCCCCGATGGACTTCACCGTCCCACCGGTGCGGGCTCGCTTCGACCAGCAGCGGTGCCGCAACCAAGACGGCGAGACCGACAGCCTGCTGGTGATCCGGGTCGACCCCAGCGAGGTGGTCCATGAGCTGACAAACGGGGAGGTGTACCTGCGGGTCGGTGACGAGTCTCGACGGTTGGGTTTCGCCGCCCGGCAGGAGCTTCAGTTCGACAAGGGACAGAGCCAGTACGACGGACAACCAGCGCCCGGTGTTGGAGTTGAGGTTCTCGACGACGGGCTCATCAAGAACTACCGGTCCCGGACCGGCGCCACGGGAACGACCAGGCAGCTGCTGTCGGCGCGCAGCCTGCTCACCACGAAGGGGGACCTGACCAACGGCGGCTACCTGCTGTTCGCGGCGCATCCTCAGCAGCTGTTCCCGCAGGGCCTACATCCGGGTCATCAAGTTCCTGACCAGCCAACGCGGCACCGGCGCCCGGCTCGGGGTGCAGGAGGGCGCGGACGTGCGGATCGAAGGCCCGATCCCGACCGCCATCCAACAGGCCGCCCACGCCATCAGCGAGCTGATCCCGCAACGACGCGCCCTGGCCGACTCGGGCCTGTTCGAGGCGCAGCCGATCGTGCCTCGGGACGCCTGGCTTGAAGGCGTGGTCAACGCCGTTATCCACCGCTCCTACAGCCTGGCCGGCGACCACATCCGGGTCGAGATCTACCCCGACCGGGTCGAGATCGAGAGCCCCGGCCGGTTCCCCGGCCTGGCGAACCCGGCCTCACCGCTGCTGATCAGCCGGTTCGCCAGGAACCCGCGGATCGCCCGCGTCTGCGCGGACCTGCGTATCGGCCGGGAACTGGGCGAAGGGATCAAGCGCATCTTCGAGGAGATGCGCCGCGTCGGCCTGACCGACCCCGTCTACAAGCAAGGCGGCGGAAGCGTGCGTCTGGTCCTGGCGGCACTGCCCCGCCTCCACGCCGGCCAAGCGCAACGACTGCCACGAGGATCCCAAGACATCCTCGACATCCTCCGCGCCGCCGGAAGAGGCCTAGGGACCGGCGACATCGCCGAAGCCATCGGCCTCAGCCGGCCAGCGACCACAAAGAGACTCCGCGCCCTCGAAGCCGAGAACCTCGTTACCTGGCACGGCAAATCCGCCCGCGACCCCCGCGCATACTGGACCCTCCACGACAACTGACACCTCCACCGCCGACGAGATGCTGCACACGCGGCGGAAGTGGGTCACCTTCCCCTCGCCCTTGAGCATCCGTCGCGGCCGACTGGGGACGTTCAGAGCGTGTCATCGAACGTCCGTTCTCTGTACAACCGGAGGCTCGTGCAGCTCGGGCGGGGTCCGCAGTCCCAGTGAGTCGTCTGATGCGTCTTCTCGCTGGGCAATGCAATGGGCTCCAGAGGAGTTGAGCGCTGTTGGCCCTGGTGGTTGGCGGAGGTCAACACCGCCGCTATTTGGCGCTGAGCAAAGCCACCTGCCTCGGATGCACTATCCCTGGAGGCCGGGTTAGGCAAGGCAAGCGATGGGTCCCAGCGGGGAGCGGGATGGTCAACCCAGGGTTGATAGCCGAACGGCTGGTGTCGGAGGAACCTGCCCGTCGGGCATTCTCGGGGCGGGGCAGGGTTCATGGCTGCTCGGCTGTCGGCCGACTCCTTTGGGGCCCTCAGGGGTCCGATCCAGGGCAAAGCAGAGGGGCTTCGACGTGACGAACCAACCAGGGGGCCTGGCTCCCGCCGGTTTCTACCCGGCTGAGAACGGTCGCCTGCGCTATTGGGACGGGAGCGAGTGGACGACCCTGTATCGGGATACCCCTGCCCAGCCGCCTGTCCTCGGAGGAAACGGTGGCACGGCGGGAGCGGAGCCGCGGCCGGGGGCATCTCCTGGATCTGCCGACGGGGGGCCGAGCTTACAGGGCCAAGCAGGTCCGTATTGGAACGCGGACGGTACCCCTCGGTTCGGTGGGGGGAGCCAGTGGACTCAGCCCACCCCCAGGGGACCAGGTGCCACAGCCAGCCCGCAGGATCGTCCCACCGTTGCCGCTCAACCGACGCTGTTGTTGGCGCCAGGCGCTACCGTCCCGCTGCCGGAGAAACGGATTTGGTTTTCCGAGCATAAGTTCGCGACGGGACTTCTGGCGTTCTTCGCCATGTTCCTGCTCATCGGGATCCTCGGTAGTAACGGGTCTTCCCGTACCACGGTTCAGCCCATCGCGAGCCCTGTCAGCGCAAGCCAGACTGCCGCTGGCAGCCCGGCGACCAGCACTGCCGCCGACAAGGCCGCCGCGGACAAGGCCGCCGCCGACAAGGCCGCCGCGGACAAGGCTGCCGCCGACAAGGCTGCCGCCGACAAGGCCGCCGCGGACAAGGCTGCCGCCGACAAGGCCGCCGCCGACAAGGCCGCCGCCGACAAGGCCGCCGCCGACAAGGCCGCCGCCGACAAGGCCGCCGCGGACAAGGCCGCCGCGGACAAGGCTGCCGCGACAAGGGCCGCGGACAAGGCTGCCGCGGGGACGGTCAGTCAACAGAATGCAGTTAGGAGTGCGAGAGATTATCTTCAGTTCCAGGCCTTCTCCCGTTCCGGGTTGATCCATCAGCTGGAGTTCGAGGGCTTCTCCACTGCGGACGCAACTTATGGCGTCGACAAGTTGAACGCCGACTGGAACGAGCAAGCCGCCAAAAGTGCCGCGGATTACCTGAAGTTCTCCTCCTTCTCCCATTCGAGTCTCGTGGCGCAACTGAAGTTTGAGGGGTTCACCGCTCAGCAGGCCGAATACGGTGTGAAGCAAACGGGCCTCTGAAGCGGGGGCCACACCGGCGCCCACCGGAGATCGGCTGGCCGTTGGGGAGGCCCACGGCGACACATGCCCAACGGCACCCAGAAGCATCGACGTGTAGGCAGGACACGGATGAGAAGCGACCACCTGGATCCGCCCCAGCGGGGTATTACCTGGTGCCGGACGGACGGCGACGGTACTGGGACGGCACGCAGTGGACCGAGCACGACGCGCGGGACGAACCCCAGCCCGCGGTCACCGCCGCGCACCCAGTCCCCTCCGCTCCAAGCGGTGCCGTATACCGCCCGGCTGACGGTGAACCTGCCGGGCCCCCTCACCAACCACGCCAACAACCGAGACTCAACCGGTCCCAGGGAGGTTCCGCCCATGGCTCCTCCCGGCGGTCGCTGTCGCCGCGCTTGTCGGCCTGCTCGCGGGGTCTCGGATGCACGGCTCCTCCGGTGCTTCCACCGCAACACCCGTAGCCGCAACCCCGCGCCGACAGTCACGGTTGCCGCACCCCCCGCCACCGTCACCGCCACCGCGACGGTCACGGTCACCCCGTCGCGCCCACCGGCAGCCGCACCAGCAACGCCCGCCCCGCAAGCAACTCAGCCAACCGGCGCCTCAAGCAGCATCACCGTCCCGGATGCCGTCGGCAGGGACTACCAGAGGGCCCAAGACCTCTGGCGGGCCGCCGGTCTGCACGTGATGCCCGCCAACGATGCACTCGGGGCCAACCGACTACCCGTGATCGACTCGAACTCGGTTGTCCTGTCCAAGAACCCGGCGGCCGGGTCAACGGTGCCAAGAGACTCGGCGATCACCGCCACCATCAAAAAATACACCGACAGGTGAAACGTCGACTGACGCGACTCAAAGACCGGCCTGGCCGCCCGATGGGCCGCACCCGCGGCGCTCATCCGAGGCGTAGGGCCCCGCGCAGCCTGTGCAGAATGGCCAGCCAGCAGCCCACCCGCATCGCGGCGGAGTGGGACGCCGCTCTCGCGGCTACGCACATCCGTCCGGAACGGAGTGGACCAGCGAGGCTTAACTTTTGTGCGCATCTGGGACGACGCCGGTGGCAAGGTCAGGCAGAGGCTGTTGTTCGAGTGGTAAACCGAGAGGTCCTCACCATGGCGGCACCCAGGGCGATCCACTCGAGTCCGATAAACAGGGTCGGCAATTCAAACAGTCGCTCGTTGATCGCCTGCAGAACGACGCCAAAGACGATGAGGGGGATGGCTGTCGCGGCTAGAACCATGGGAAGGGCCGCCCACTTGCCAGGCAGGGAGCCTGTCCGGCGGACAACGATGCCGACAAGTAGAAGACCCAGGAGCGCTCCGTAGGCAGCCAAAGCGATGAACGGGGTAAGGACAGTGACCGGTCTTGACCCCTCAGGGCCGGTCGGCGTCCACTCGGCTGGACCCAGGAACAGTCCAAGAACGGATGCAACAGCGGCCAGCTCGGCAGCGAACGCGGACGTCAGTCCAGCGCGGGCGAGCCATGAACGACGGTCATTGAGCAGGGCGTACAGCCCCACAACGGCGATGGGAAAGAACAGCGGTGCGATCTCATAGACGATCGGCGGCTGAACGCGCGTAGCCATGATGGCGGCAGCCTTGACGGCCCATAACAGCCCACCGACCAACGCGGCGAGGCCGCCCGCAACCGCGAGCCGGTTACATGTGTTCACAGCCACCGCCCTGCTCACGGCCGTCGTCGGGGCACCGGCCGTCCCGGTGAGCCAAGTATTGTTGCAGTGAGTGGTTGGCGACACATCGACTCACCAGGCTGCTGCATGAGAGCCCGACAGGCGGCGGAACGGGACACTGCCGCATTCGCGGCGGAAGGGGACACTCCCCGGGAGGGTCGGGTCAGCGGTGTACTGGCGGCGGGACAACGATGGTCATCTACTGCACCACCGCGCAGGCGACAGCCGGTGTACTGGCGTGCTTCGATAGGCTGCAAACGGGTATCGCCGACCTGGCCACCTCTTCGCCGAGGACGTACCCCCCTTCACGAGATCCGGCCCGGGGCTGCGAGGAGTGTCCGCGGCTGAGGACCCGGATCCGGGTGATGAAGGCTCGTACGGCCAGCGCATGGCCAACATGGTGCGGACCGCGATCGAAGCGGGAGTGGACCGCGTCATCGACGATGGAGCCAAAGCGACGACCGCTTCGTGTGTGGAGGGGATCGTCGCGCGGCTCAACGAGTTCTGGAGCGACCCGAACGAGGTGCTGGGCAAGCCGAAACCCTGATCACCGGTACGTGCACTCGTCAGGGTGCACTTCTCCGGCTCACCCCGTCGCCGGCATCCTTTTTGCGCCTTTTCGCCCCAGTGGCGAGCGCCGGCGGAGGAACGTTGGTGTCGTTACCGGTCAACGAGCACCCTTCTCTTCTCCTAGGAGCCTTCCATGAGTTCTTCGACCTCCTTGGCCTCGTTCACGTCTATGAAGTACTACGCGGACAACGCGGCGCGGCGGCAGAACCAGATCCTCGCGGACGTCCTGGTTCTCATCTGGGTCATCCTCTGCGTCTGGGCCGGCTGGAACGTCTACAACGGCATCCAGCAGGTCCGACCTGCGGCCACCGAGCTGACGGCGGCGGGCGACTCGATCAAGGTCAACATGGCGGGAGCCGCGAGCAGTGTCGGCGGCGCCCCGTTCGGCATCGGGGACGCGCTGCGGGTGCCGTTCGATGCCATCTCTGCTGCGGGGCAGACCCTCGCCGACGCGGGCGCCTCGCTGGGCATGACTATCGACCAGTTCTCCCGGACGGCGGGTCTGTTCGTCGCTCTCATCCCCATCCTGCTGATCGCGGGGCCATGGGCGTTGATCAGGTATCGCTTTGCGCGCCGGGCGACGAACGCCCAGCAGTGGCTCGGGCGGCCTGGGGGTCTCCAGCTATTTGCCCTGCGCGCGTTGACCACATTGCCGATGGACCGGCTCATGCCTCTGGGGGACGACGTGGTCGGTGGTTTCCTTCGCGCCGACAAGCCCACCCTCCTGGCCCTGGCCGCCCTCGAACTAGAGGCCTATGGACTAACCCCACGGGACTCCGACGAGGCGCCCACCGGCGCCACATGACATAGGGGCCTCACGGACCTCGGTGACCAGTCGACGAGCTACCGCTTGCCGCCGCCGAGGAGCCCACCGAGGACCCCGCCCACAACGTGCCCCACGGGCGTCTCAGGTCGTGTCTGACTGCCGCCATCACCCAGCGTCTCGCCGATGAGGTCGCCGATCCCGTCACCCGCCTCGCCGCTGTCCTTGCCGGCCCGGCCGCCGCGCCGCATCGACCCGAGTGCCTCCCCCATCGCCGCGGCCCCGGCACCGGAGCCCGCGGCCGCCTTCCCGGCGAGGCCGCCGACCCCGCGGGTCACCGCGGAGCGGGTCGACTTCGCGCGATCACTCATCAGCTTCTTGGCCAGGTACGCCATGACGATCGGCGCGACGATCGGCAGCAGCTTCTCGATGACGCCGGCCCCCGGTAGACCGGACATCCCCGCGATCCGGGCCGCCACCTGGATGGCCTGGTCACCGAAGACGTTCTCGACGATCCGCTGACCGTCGCTGGTGTCGATGTGGTCGAGGTCGGCGCCGAGCGCCGACGTATCGTGGCTCGCGACTGCGTCGGCCAGCGACGCAGCGCCCGCCGGGTCTGACGCGTTCGCCTGCATTCCGCCGAGCAGAGCGGGGATCACGACGCGGGTCGCCGCTTCCGCCGCGCGGACGTCGATGCCCAGGGCGGCGGCCACCTGCTCCATCGGTACCTGTTTGAGGATTGCGTCGATATCCGACATCTGCCCCACCCCTTCGTCAGCGGTCGCGCGCCAAAATTCGCTCGCCAGGCCAGCGTAGAACCGTCGGGCCGCCGCAGCGCCGGAGCAGGACGCCGGAGCAGGACGCCGGGCGGGCGCCGGAGCAGGGCGCCGGAGCAGGGCGCCGGAGCAGGGCGCCCGGTGGTAGCTGGTGTGGCACTGGCGGTGGCAGGCGCGCCCTCGAGACCATCCTCCACATCGCGACGACGAGACAACTCTTCGGTGTCGCCGCGCTGGACCGTCGTCGGGGCGCGGCTCTCGGACCGGCTCCTCGGCAAGCAGTTCAACCGGATTGAGGGGATTGACCGCATTGCGGTGTCGGGACCCGGGAGACGCGTCACCATTCATAGACGAATAGCGACTCGAGGAGGTCGTCATGTTGTGGCTGGAGCCCGGACCCGGTGCGGGGATCGGGAGGAGGTAGCGCGGATGTTCGACAGCGAGGCGACGGAAGCTGCGCTGGATCAGCGGCTGAGCGAGTTTGGTGTGCAGTCGAAGCTGTACCGGTCGCTGCTTCTGGATCTCATCGACGCCGAGGAACAGGAGTATGGCCTTCCTGCGGCGAAGACGCGGGCGCTGGCCCTCCTCAAGAACACGTATGTCGAGATGCGCAAGGAGGCGATGGCCGTCGGCTTCAGCGAACACTTCTCGATCGCGCTCGCGGACATGGCGACCCGCGCCAACCTCGAACCCGAAGGCAACCGGGACGACCTCTACCTCTACATGATGAAGTCGACCGCCAAGAAAGGCCTGGGCAGCCTCACCGACACCGAGCTCGCGGCGACCAACGTGCACGATGTCACCGACGTCGCCTCAGGTACCTACCGGTTCAGGGTCTATGCCAACCTCACTGATGACGGTGTCAACCACGTGCAGCCCCAGGCGGATCAGCTGCCGAGATCGCGGGCGTGGTCGGGTACAAGTTCGCGAAGCCAGGTTCGCGGTGGCGGCGGGACACGATGGTCATCTACTGCACCACCTCGGAAGCCACCGCTGGTGTCATTGCGTGGTTCGAGGGGCTCCAGACGGGTATGGCCGACCCGACCACTTCCTTCGCCGCGGACGTACCCCATTTCACCGCACCCGCGCCGGGGCTGCGAGGGGTCTCCTCGGTCGAGGATTCGAGAGCCAGTGCGGGGGGCTCGTACTCGCAGCGCATGGCCGACTTGGTGCGGATCGCCATCGTCGCTGGAGTGGACGGCGCCATCGACGACGGAGCCAAAGCGACGACCGCCTCGTACGTGGGGGGGATCGTCGCCCGGCTCAACGAGTTCTGGAGCGACTCGAGTTCGATGCTGGGCGAGCCGAAACCCTGACCAAGTCGGGAGCAGTTGACCAGCTCGCCCGGAACGCGAACGCGGCGGCCGTAATGCCTGGTGGTGGAGTGGGACTCGACCGCTGTCCGGCCCAGGCCCGGTGGTTGTGCACCACCGCACATCGGGACATTCTGGGCATGAGCGTTGCCGACGTGAGGGAGACCGTCATGGCCTGGGAGAACATCGATGAACAGTCGATCCAGGAGCTGATTCGACTCAATAACGAGAAGATGGACGAGGCTCACTACGCGGCCGCGGTGAGGCGTCTTCGCGGTTATGCGGTCGGAGTGGGTGAGGCTCACCATCAACGTCGAGCCAGGGACGTGACGATACGGCTGATCAAGGACGGGTTCGTGCGACGACTGTTCCTTGAATGCAACAGCAACGAACAAGAGAAGCTGAACGCCGCGGTCAGCAGACCGAAGAGTAGTAAGACCTACGAATCGGAGATTGCTGATCTAGTCTCCGCGGCTGGCCCGCAATACCCCAACGAGGTCGCACTTGGTGAGGTAGCCACGATCGCGCTGAAGCACCTCGTTCCGGTTCACTACATCGACCTGGATATCCGCAACAAACCGCACTGGAAGAGCCTCGAAAAGCGTGATGCTCACGCAGCGGAACGGTTCACAGCCATCACCAAGGACACGGGCACCGTTGGGTGCCTCATCCTCTACGGCGCCCATCACTTCAACGGGGACAAGGAGGTTTACAAGGGGGGCGTGAAGTGTCTAGGGGAGCTGCTCGAGCTCGGCTACGTCGATTTCGGGCCACCCGAACGAACGCCATCCATGAGCCAGTAGGAGGCTCCCTGCCAGGAACCGCTTCCGTCCTCTCCGATTGGCTCAGGTCCGAAGACGAGCTGCCTGCACGCTAGGGTGTTCCGCCGCAGGGTGTCCTAGCCGACGATCTCCACCTGTGACCTGCCGTCGACGCCGCGGGAGAGCTTCACTGGCTTTCAGCATGCATCCGTGGACCGGCAGGAGCTTCTTGTACCTTCGCGGTGGCGCCAACAATCCGGGTCGACGCCCGGCTGTGTCGGGTGGCCACTGTCAGCAACCGTGGCCAGCGGGCGGCCGTCACCTTCCGAGCAGACGACGGCGAGGGGGCCGAGGTCGCGCAGCGGGTTAGCCGCGGCCACACCGACTGCTACGACCGGTTCGGCTGGTGGCATCAAGCCGACCGCCGCTCGCGATATCCGCACTCGCAGAAATCGGCGGGGACGTGCTCATGGACTTCGACTACGTCGAGGGATCCGAACGTGTTCCATCGTCTGATCGACCGGCTGGCCAATCGTCTGACCGAGGCCGGCCTTGAGGGAATCTTGCCGTGGGCTCAGCCCATGCCCCCAAACCCGATTGCCGCCCAGGCCGGCAAGCGTCATGGTTGCCGGCCTAGCGTTGCCCACCGAGATGGATCCGCGGGGCGTCCACCGGCTCAGACCGGCTGGTTCACCGACGACCTGCTGACCGACAGGCTGCTCACCTTCGGCCTGCACTGGGTCGACTCGTCTGGTCCAATTGTGTTCGTTGAGGTGAACGGCCAACCGCGGCCGGTTCCGATGGCGCAGGCGAAGCGGAAACTGGCTGCCGGAGAACCCGGGTACTCGTGTGTCCTGTCTAGTTCTTGAGGGTCTTGATGTGGTCGATGATCATTCGGGGATCCGGCTTGTTACCAGCCGGGTTGGGCCCGAGGTCGAGGCTGTAGCTGCGGCCGTTCATGTCCTTGGTGTTCACCCTGGTCAGGTCCGCTCCGAAGGTGTTGTTCCAGTAGGTGGGCCCGGCGAGGACGTAGACGTAGTCGGTCTGGAGCATCGAGGGCTCGTACTTCATGTAGTACAAGAACACGTCGCTGGTCTTGTCGCTCGAGCGGATCTGCCTGTACGTCATGCTTCCGCCGTCCGGTGCGAGCTGCTCTCTGAGCTCGGACTTGCGCCCGATCATCATGAGCGCAACGTCGGGCTCCATGTAGACGGTGGCCCCGTCGACCCTGACGAGCTTGTTCTGCGCCGCCGTAGCCACCGCCGCATCGAGGGTGGGAGCGCTGTCGTTGTGGACAGAGCGCAGCAGTGGTTGGACGTTGGCTTCTCCGCCGAGCTGTCCCGCGCTGTCACGGGTGAAGAGAAATGATCCGGCCATGACGACTCCTCGGGCTAGGTGGCTGTTTCCAGCGTAGCCCGAAGGTAAAGGGGGACGTCCAACGTCGTCTTAGCCATCGCCAGCACCCCCCGAGAACAGCCCTCTTCAGGCCCGAGACCGGCCTATCGCGGGTGCTCCATCAGGCATTCTAAAGCCCGAGACGTAGCCGACACGCCCGGGCGGCGACGCCGAGCCACTGCGACCCCGGCGATCGACAGGATTCGCCAGAGGCCGGGCAACCGTACCGACGACGGCCGACAACGGACCCACGACCGACCAGTTCCGGTGAGCCGCAGGCGATATCAGTGTGCCTTTGGAGGGTCAACGGGAAGGAAAATAGCCGCGACCATCACAAGGCGCTGAGGTTATGCAAGTTTCGCCGACTACACCGCCGCGGTTGTCTGGCTCGGTGACGATTGCCTGTTCACACGCACCCATGACGGGTGCGCACTGGTGTGGCGACCGCATCTCGGAGGGCGACCAGTTCCATGTGGACGTTCGCTAATGGCGAATGAAGGGCCATGACCGACATGGAAGTCCTGTCGCCTGCATTCGGCTGGCCGGCCATTCAGGTCGGCAGTAAACCAGGTGGGGATTGGCGTAAGGATCGGCTTGCTGAACAGGACGGTCGCGGTGGCTTGCACCCGAGGCCGGGTGCCCACCGGGGCGCCGTACGCTCGATGGTCACGGTGGAGGTGTGACGGCGGCTGCCGATGTCATCCGACCGTGCGACCCGCCACCGGGCACGGCTCTCGCGTGCCAAGGACCGATGGAGGTCTCGGACTTCGAGGTTGTCATGGCCGGGCGGCGATGGTGCTCCGGTGGGCTGGGTGTCGCTCCGGCTCAGGCCGAGCAGTTACCAGATGACTGTCCAAGTCACGCTGTGGACGAGGCAGCCGGACGATTCGAGGAAGTCGAGCGAATTGACCGAATTGCGGTGTGTCGTCCAGCGCAACGGGTCACCATCGTTACTCGAGGGGCGGACCTGGAGAGACCCTCCATGGTGTGCCTGGAGCTAGGGCTGACGGCCAAGTGGGGGATGAGGTGGCGCTGATGTTCGACAGCGAGGCGACAAAGCGTGCGCTGGACCAGCGGCTGCAGGAGCGTGGCTATCAGTCAGAGAGGTTTCGATCGCTGCTCCTGGCGATCCTCCAGGCCGAGAAGCCGAAGTACGACTTTGTCGCCGCCAGGAAGCGGACGCTGGGCCTCATCAGGAGCACCTATCGCGAGATGAGGAGGGAGGCGATGGACGTCGGGTTCAGTCAGGACTTCTCGATCACCCTGACCGACATGTCAGCCCGCGCCAACCTCACGCCGGGCCCCAAACGGGAGGACCTCTACCTGTACATGATGAAGTCGACCGCCAAGACACGCTTGGGCAGCCTCACCGAGGCCCAGCTCGAAGAGGAGGAGGTCTTCAAACTCGAGCACGCCGAACGGGGTACCTTCGAATTCAGGGTCTACGCCAATCTCACTGACCAGGGTGTCGACTACGTCTGGGACCGGCAGGACGAATTGGCGAACCTCGGAGGTGTGGCCGCATACAAGTTCGCCTTCCCGGACATGCGGTGGCGGCGGGACACGATGGTCACCTACTGCAAGACCGCACCGGCGGCCGGGCGGGTGCTGAGATGGTTCTACGGGCTGCAGACGGAACTGGCCGACCCGGAGACCTACTTCGCCGCTGACGTACCGCACTTCACCACACCCGCGCCGATGCTGCGCGGCGTGTCTGCGGTCAAGGACCCAGACTCAAGTGCCGGAACCTCTTACTCCCAGCGCATGTCCGAAATGGTGCGAACCGCGATCGTCACCGGAGCGCTCGCCGTCGAACCAGCCGAGCCGATCGTTTCGTATGCACATGGGATCGTCGCCAGGCTCAACCGGTTCTGGGGCGAGCGCCAAAGGATGCGCGGACAGCCGAAACCCTGACCAGGGCGAGGACCCGGGCGTTGGCCGACTCCGCCTCGCTGCGGCGTGGTTGCGCCGCGATTTGGGAGTCGGCGGGCCGCGCTCTCGGCTCGGTGTTTCGCCTCATGCTCGTCATCGGGTGCTCACCCCCGACGGTCGCCGGCAAAGCGCAGCGTTTCGTGCAACCACAGGGCGGGTCGGTCCCGGTGGATGTCGTGCCCGCTGTCGAGCACGCTTACCCGTCCGTCCCCCAGCAGCCTGGTGACCGCCGTCCGGTCCGGGTCGACAAGCGCGCTGTTCTGAGTCGCCACGAGGAGGTGCAGCGGCACAGGGCAGCCCGCGACGAGGGTCGGCAGGTCCCAGTCGGCGGTTCGCAGCAGCCGACATATTCGCTCGAGGTCCAGGCGTAGCCGGTTCTGGACCGAGTTCGAGGCGTCGACTACAGACCACATCGGGTTTTCGCGCAACACGGCGTCGGCCGCGGCTTGCGGGTCGTGCCGGGTCTTGTCCACGGTGACCGTCAGCTGGTCGGCAGTCTCGCCGAGGTCGAGGACTGCAGCGGATGCGGGCGGGTCCTCGATGATCAGGGCCGAGGTCTGATGGGGCGCCATTGTCACGACGGTGAGCGCCACGATGGCCCCAAGGGAGTGACCGACGAGCAGGTCGACCGGTTCCGCCAGCTGCTCGAGCACGTCCCGGGCGAGGTCGTCGACCCGCAGGTCGTCGTTGCCGCGGTCGGCGCGGTCACCGTGGCCGAGCAGGTCGACGGTCTGCACCCGCCAGTGCAGGTCGGTCAGGTCCTGTGCGTTCCGCCACCAGGTCAGGTGGCTTGACGAGACGCCGTGGATGAGTACCACCGACCGGTCCTCGCTCACCGACTCAGTGAACCAGACCGGAGGTCGGCCGCAACCGCGCGACCGGGCAAGGACGTCGTCCCGCCGGTCGAAGACTCGGCTTCGGCCGAGCAGACGAACGTCGGGCACTCGAGCCAAGTTCGGTGTCGGCGAGCGAGTACTGCGGCGCACGCGGAGGTAGTCCAGCGGGTCGCTGAGGCCATGAACCGTGAGGTTCCGGCGCAGGGCCCATCCGGCAGTCGGCTTGCCCACGACGACCTCTCCGAGCCGGTCGAGGATCCTGTGGAGCACCGCGTCGCCGTCCGGCGTCAGTTAACGTGCGGGCGGCATTGTGGCGTCGACTGGAAGGCGTGCCTTGTCGGCGCCGTGAACCCGCGTCCTTGTGGGCGACGTACAGCACCGTCAGGACCACGCCCTTCTGGGCGGAAGCGTGCTACTTGGTGGGCCCTCGCCTCCGTGGCGGATGGAGGGGTCCAGCAAAGAGCCCGGCTGGTTCTAGTTGGCTTGTTGGTAGGGCCTCTGGATCGTTGCGCTGATGCGCACTCATTCTGAGCCGTGGCGGCCGTTGGCGCGGGACCTAGTCGCGGATACTGGCCAGCTGCGCCTTGTCGGCGCCGCCGTTCGCGGGCGTCCTCCTGGTGCCGGAGCGGGGTACGCCGGCATTGGGCGCGCCGGTGTGGGCTTGCGTCGCCTTGACCGTCTTGTGCCTGTTTTGCCCCGGTACGGGCGTTACCCGAGGACTATAGATCGTAGTCCGTGCCAAACGCCGCTCGCGCCAACGGCTTCGAGACAGATCGTCCGGGAGGGAAGCGATGTCCACGTTCATGAAAGGTTGGAGGCTGAGCCCGGACCTGGCTGAAAATCACAGCCAGGATCTGGAGAAGGCGTTGACATCGTTTGAGTGCACAGCGGACCGGGGCGTCGGCGCGCCGATCATGGCTAACTCCCCAAAGTCGATCAGCTATTGGGACGTGACCAACGATGTTCTGCTGGTTGACCCGGGGACGTGGGCCCAGTCCGGCGGCCGACCGCTCGTGTTGGCCAAGGGACCGTCCAACACGGGAGAACAGAACTTGCTGTGGATCGATCGCGGCGAGCTCGTCGACCCCATTTATGCGACAACGCTGCAGGCGATCGATGAAATGGCCGCTGCGTACGAGCCCGAAGTGCAGGCGACCTTCTTGTTGCAACAAAAAGCTGATATTGAAGCGAGGAACAAGGTCTCCTTGCCCAATGACGCTCAAGGCGTTGTTGAGGGCGATAAACGCGTCGTCGTTGTACCGAAGGGAGACTATGAGAAGCTTCAGGTAAAAGGCGAAGGCTCGGAGGACGGGACGCCCTTCGAAATCCTTATCTCTGTGCCGGGGATCGGACCTGTCGCCGTCACGCTGGCCGCTCTTCTGGGTGCAGATACTTCCGACTCCGAGAAGGCAAGGGCAGCCCATGTTGCGGTGACAGTGCCAGCCGCAACAATAATGAAGACGTTCGCCGAGTCACCCGTAATTGGCCACTACGTGCCGGATAAGGTGTGGCTGACGGACCAGCACATTCACTATGTGACACGCGACCAGATGGGCGCCGCTCACGTCCTCAGGAAGCTGCCGTCGGGTCCGAAAGAGATTGCGAGAGCCAAGATCCGCGACAACAAGACGTTTGTCTCAGAATCGTTTGTCCCTGGTCTGCGTCTCGAGGACGACATCTTGGTCCAGCTCACACATCTCGGCACCGGCGTCGAATACCACGAGGCCCTTCATCTGTTGTCCCATCGAACTTTCCGAGAGATGCTCGGAAGGTCGTTGAACGAGGGAGTGACGGAATACTTCACCCGCCTCGCCATCGCCGGGCTCGCCGGCCAAAACGAGCTGGTCCGGACCGATTCGCCGTACGAGGAGCAACGCAGCGTCGCGGAGACACTCGTCAATCTTCTCGTCGTGACCGACGCCCAGCTCGGCGAGGCGTACTTCCAGGGCAACCTCGATCCGCTGTACTCAGGCTTTCATAGGGCCACCGGAGGCCGGTTGAACCTCGCCGCGTTCGCCGAACGCCTCGCTCCGCCAAATGCCTCTTTCGCCGAGGTGGTTCTGGGAGAGGCCGTCGCCGAGCACCACAAAGCCTCAACCTGAAAGACGGGGCTACGCAGTGTGCGAGGGCCTGGCTCGAACGTTCTGCTCGAACATTAGAGCGGCTGACTTTCGGTTAGGCCAGAAGGCACACCACTACCACTGCCCGGCGACTGCAGCACCTCCGCGAGCACGCCCTCTCTGGGCGATAGGGGGCACACTCGCTAGCGGCGAGCTCGGCCGCCTGGGCGGTGTGGCGTCGAGTCTGTAGGAAATCTGTAGGAACCGCTGCGGACGCGTCGGCACCGGCTGGACCAGCGGGACGACGTAGCACCAAGCGGTCGGACGTTTCCGCAGGTCACGGACGTGCCAGAACTGGACGAGACGACCTGGACGAAATCCGGGTTTCCTACGGATCAGAAGGTTGGGGGTTCGAATCCCTTCGGGCGCGCATCACCAGTGGGCTGTGACCTGCGGAGACATGTCGATTCGGGTGCGAGCGACACGGCCGAAAGCCTGTCGATGGCGCGCATTTCCTACAGAAGCAGGCTCCTGGGCGCCCTCGGACCGACGGAGAGCCGGTCTGGGTCGTCCGGTGAGTTCGCGTTGGTCCATCTGGTGAGAAGGCGTCCGTCTGATCCGTGTGTCGAGGGCTTGAGTCGTTCTGACTCTCCGTTTCACGATCAGAAGTGAGTCCGAAACAAGCCTCAACCCCCGCTCAGGCTGCTCCATAACGCTCAGGAGCGCCGGCCGTCCGTCTGCACCAGTCAGACGCAGGCGTGATCCACCGACGGATCGAGGGACGCACCTTGGCCACTGTTCAGATCCGCAAAGTCGGGTCGCTCGCCCGTCAGCCGACACAGCAGACTTCCCTTGTGACGTTCTACTCGGCGCTGTGACGAAGGTCTGATTGGGGACGGCGTGGGGTGATCCCGAATCACCAGCGCCAATCGAGATCGGTGCCAGACAGTTCGTGTTCTGAGACTATGGGGCCGTGCGGGCCGGGGACCGGTTGAATGGTTCGGCACTCCCGGGCGCGCTGGTCGGCCGGGAGCGCGAGGCGGCGTTGCTCCAGACGTCTCTCCGCACCGCCCGATCGGGGCGGTCTCTCATCACCCTGGTGGTTGGCGAACCTGGAATCGGCAAGACCCGTCTGGTGAACGAAGCGGCGGCGATCGCGCGTACCGCGGACATGCGGGTACTCAGGGGCAACTCCGACCGGGCCTGGCGGGAGCCGATGGAGCTCTGGCGCGGAGTGCATCGCGCGCTCGGGATCGAGCCGTTTCGAGACCTCACGCTCTCGGCCGAGGTGCGTCGATGGGACTACCTGGAGAACCTCACCGGCGCGCTGTCGGCGTGCGCGCCGGCGCTGGTCGTCCTCGAGGACGTCCACTGGTCCGATCCCACGGCCATCTGGGTTCTCCAGCACCTACCCCGAGCCTTGGACAACGCCCCGATCGCGTTCATCGCCACCAGCCGTGACCACGAAGTGGACATGCCCCCCTTGGAGGACCTACGCAGGGCTTCGCGGGTGATCACCCTCAACGGGCTTGACGTCGACGCCGTTCACCAGCTGGCCGTGGCGGAGACGGCCGGCTCGTCCGACAGCGCGATCGATGCCGTCGACCTGCACGCCCGCACCGGCGGCAACCCGTTGTTCGTCCAGGAGCTCGTACGCTCCCCGGGTGGGAGCGGGGTGATCAGCGAGGTCCTCCAGGGGTCGTTCGAGCGCTTCGAGGAGGCGACCTTGCTGGGCCTGGCCACCGCCGCGGTCGCCGGTCCCGGTGCGCCGCTCGGGTTGATCGCGACGGCGACCGGCCGGTCCAGCGGAGCCTTGGGGGAGCTGCTCGAGCCGGCCCTTTTCGCGGGGGTTCTCGACCAGGTGTCGCCCGTCGGCGTGCACTTCCGTCATGCGTTGTTCGCCGAGACCGCAGCGGGCCTTCTCGACACCCACGCGCTCGACGCGCGGCTGGCGTCAGCGTGGGAGGCCGTGGGCGGCCTCGACGCGCGGGCCTCGGCGGCGGGCCACCGGGTGAGGGCCGCCACGACCGCCGCCGAGATCGCCGACGCCGTCCCGACGACGTGCGAGGTCGCGGCGGAGCTCGTGGCGGCGAACCGGCAGGCGCGGGCCGCCGGGCTGCTGGCGGAGGCCGAACAGGCAGCCGCCGCGTGCGTCGACCGTCCAGAGTTGCGCGTGCGGGTCGCGCTCGACTTGGCCGACGTCCTGACCTGGCTCGGCGACCTCGACAGGGCGCTGTCGAGCTACCAGATGGCCGCCGATCTGGCCCGCTCCGCATCGGACCCGGTGCTCCGGGCCCGCGCCGAGATCGGCGCCAACCTGTATGCCTCGGCATTCGTGCCCGACCTGCCCCGTATGCGACGGCTGGAGGACGCCCTTCGGACCCTGCCGCCCGACGAGCGTCATCTCCGGGCGACCCTGCTCGGGCGCCTGACCATCGTCGGTCGCGCCGATGTCGACGCGACCGACCAGGTGCGGGCGTGGGCCGACGAGGCGGTGGCGGTGGCTCGGTCGACGGGCGACCCGGTCCTCGTCGCCCAGGCCCTGCTGGACCACTCGATGGCGCCGACGAGCCCGGCGGAGATCGACGCCAGCCTGGTAGCGGCCGACGAGGTGGTCAGCATCGCTGTGCGGGCCGGGCGGCCCGACCTGGCCATGAGCGGGCACCAGCGCCGCGCCGGCTACTACCTGAACCGCGGCGACCTCGGCGCGGCCAACCTCGCGCTGTCGCGCGCCGAGGTGCTCGCCGCCCTCCTGCCGTCACCCGGCTGGCGGCATACCACGCTGGTACAGCGAACGACGCTTCTGGCGCTCAGCGGGAGTCGCGAGGCGGCCGTCGCGTCGATGGAGGAGGCGGTGCGCGTCGGCACCGGGCATGTCGAGGCGGTGGTCGTCACGGGGTGCGAGGCCATCCATCGGGTGATGCTGTTCGACCTGTACCGCCACCCCGACGCCGCCGCCGAGGAGCTCCACCGCGTTACCTCGGAGATGATCGCGGACGTGCCCTCGCCGGTCTTCCAGGTGCAACGCGGGTTCGGCGCCCAGCTGTTCGGCGACAGCGCGAGCATGCACGATGTCCTGCACCGTTACGGACCCGAGCCGGAACTGCTGCTGCGGTCGATGACCGGGGACAACCTGCTGAGGGTCTTCTCCGACACCGTCGCGCGGGCGGGGGCCACCGCCTACGCCGCCCGCTGCTACCAGGCCCTGCGGCCGTACGCCGGACTGCTCAACGTCGGTGGCGGCCACAGTGCCGGCCTCCCGGTCGACGACGTCATGGGCCGCCTCGCGGCGCTGGACGGTGACATCACGGCCTCCATCCGTCATCACCGGGACGCCGTGGCACTCGCGAGGTCGATGCCCTCCCCACCCCTGCTGGTCCACTGCCTCGACCACCTGGCCGAGGCGGTCGAGCAGGCAGGCGGTAGCGACGGTGAGCCGGAAGCCCTGCGGGCCGAGGCCCAGGCTCTCGCGCTCGCGTGCGGCGTCCTCCGATCGGGGCAGGACGTTTCGCCGCCCGACCCGCCGTTCACCGCGTGGGTGCAGTGCGACGGTCCCACGTGGACCTTCGACACACCGTTCGGCCACGCTCGGCTGCCCGACAGCAACGGCCTGAGGCAGCTCGCTCGGCTGTTGGCCTCGCCGGGCGTCGAGTTGACGGTCCTCGACCTCACCGGCCGGACGCCCGCGTCGATCGCCGCTGACCTGGGCGCCGGCCTGGACGCCCGGGCGAAGCGGGAGTACCGCCGCCGACTGGTGGAGCTGCAGGCCGAGATCGACAACGCCGAAGCGGGCAACGACCCGATCGGCAGCGAACGGGCGCACGTCGAGATGGACGCCCTGCTGCGAGAGCTGAAGCGCGCGGTCGGCCTCGGCGGTCGCGACCGTCCGACCGGGTCCGACGTCGAGCGGGCCCGCATCAACGTGGTGCGCAGCCTTCGACGGGCGATCGCGGCGGTCGCCCACCAGGCACCGCTGCTCGGAGCCCACCTCGACGAGTCGGTCCGCACCGGCGGGCGTTGTATCTACCTGCCGGACCCCGCCGCTGCGATGTCGTGGCGGGTGGACAGCACCGAAGGGCGCTCCGCCTGACCCCCGTTCGGAACCGCATGGAACGATTCGTTCCACCCCGGTGAACGCCTCCTGGGTATGGGGACCCACACGGACCGCAGCTCGGTGAGCGTGCCGTGCGGCGTCAGCCACGTCGCGGTGGTGACCGGGGACCTGGACGGCTACCGCGCCTTCTACGAGGAGGTCATCGGGCTCGAGACGACCCTGGTTCTCGGCGCCGGCCGGGGACACGGGCGCCAGGCCGTGCTCTCCGCCGGGGAGGTCATGCTGCACGTCTTCGAGCTGCCCGGGTACGACCCGACGATCAACGGCTTCAGTCCGGCGATGTTCGAACGCGGTCGGTTGGACCACCTCGGATTCACCGTGGCCGGCGTGGGCGAGCTGCACACGCTGCGTGACCGGCTGGTCGCCGTGGACGCGTCGAGCGGCGTCATCCGCCGCGTCGGGCCGATGCTGTCGCTCCGGTTCCACGATCCCGACGAGTCCGAGGGCGAGATCAACTGCCTCGACCCGGGCTACGACCCCTCGATGCTGCGCGACGAGGACGACGTGATCAACCCGTTGTGGTTCGCACGAATGGCGTCCGCGCTGCACGCCGATCCGACACCGCCCGACCCAGGAGGACCGAAGATGAGACCTTCCATCGAACAGAGCTCGACGGCGGCACCGCGATGACCGGACCTCGCCTGAGTCGCGCAGCCCGTCGGCGCGCGTCGGTCGCTGCCGTGGCCACCGCTCTCGTCCTCTTCGCCGCGGCGTGCAGCTCGGCCCCGACCCCCGCCACCACACCGTCGGCAACGACCGCGGCGGCCTCGGGCTTGAAGACGATCGACAAGGCCGCCCTGCAGTCCCTGGTGGACGAGACGGCACGCCAGCTGATGGTGCCGGGCTTCATGGTGCTGCTGCGCACGCCGCAAGGCGAGTTCACGGCCGCGTCCGGCACCACCACCATCGGGGAGCAGAAGCTGCCCACCGTCGACACCCACTTCCGCATCGCGTCGGTGACCAAGACGATGACGTCGGCGGCGACCCTGCTCCTGGCTCAAGACGGCAGGCTGCGGCTCGACGACCCCGTGTCGAAGTACGTTCCTCAGGTTCCCAACGGCGCCAACATCACCATCGCTCAGCTCCTGGAGATGCGCAGCGGCCTCTACAGCTTCACCGACTCCGACACCATCGTCAACAGCCTCGACAACACGCCGACGAGGGCGTGGACGCCGCAAGAGCTGCTGGACATCGCCTTCGCCCACCCGCCGAACTTCGCGCCCGGCGCCGACTACGAGTACAGCAACACCAACTTCGTCATCCTCGGACTGATCGTCGAACAGCTCGAGGGCAAGCCGCTGGCCACGGTGTTCGAGAACCGGCTGTTCAAGCCCCTGGGCCTGACCAACACGATGTTCCAACCAGTAACGTCCAGCACGATCCCCGAGCCGTTCTCGCACGGGTACCTCTACGGCAGCTCCTCGACCATGATGACGGGCCGGCCTCCGTACACCCCGGCGCAGGAGGCGGAGGCGAAGGCCGGGACGCTGAAACCGAAGGACTACACCGACATCAACCACTCCTTCTCCTTCGCGGCCGGAGCCGTCACCTCCACCGCCGCCGACCTCGCCACGTGGATCCGGGCCCTGGGGGGAGGCAAGGTGTTCAACGCCGAGTACCAGAAGATCTGGCAGGACAGCGCGAAGATGGAAAACCCCAAGAACTCGTACAACTGGTACGGGTACGGGATCGCCGAGCTTCGATGGGGACAGAACGTCATCGACCTGCACGGCGGCCAGACTCCAGGCTTCAACAGCGAAGCGCTCTACGACCCGAACAACGACATGACCCTCGTCATCTGGGGCAACCTCACCATGGCGTTGAACAACCAGTACACGGCCGTGGTGCTCATGCTGAAGGTGCTGGACCAGATCTACGTCAACTCACCGGTGCCACCCGCGCCGCCGACGACCGGCACGACCGGCACCACGAACAGCCCTACCGGCTGACCGCTCGACACGTCCCGGACCTGATCCCGTAGCGCGAGCCTGTCGGAGACCCGGGATCCACGAGCGGCTGACGACAGCCACGTGAACCAGAAGGGGAGGCGTGGGCGCGGGGAAGCTGTAGGAAATCTGTAGGAACGGCTGCGGATGGGTCGGCACTGGCTGGACCAACGGGACCACCTAGCACGAAGGTGTTGGACGTTTCCGCAGGTCACGGACGTGCCAGAACTGGACGAGACGACCTGGACGAAATCCGGGTTTCCTACGGATCAGAAGGTTAGGGGTTCGAATCCCTTCGGGCGCGCTCTGTGTTGAGACAGACGGTTGGGGCCCTGACCTGCGGAGACGCGGGGCAGGGCCTTACTCGAGGAGTGCCGGACGGCGCGCGGTGCCGCGCCGTGCGCCCGCGCGCAGAGCCTCGTCGGAGTTCACGTCCCGCTCGAGCGAGGAGAGACCGGCCGGGGCGTCGGCGGACCGCGTCCGACTCTCGTCCGCAGCGGATGACGCCGAACGTCGACGCCGAGGGCCACGATGGGGGGCCCGAACCCCGACCCCAGGAGTGCGCGTGAGCGACTGGCTCTTGCCCATCGTGGCCGTGCTGCTCATCGGGTACGGCGCCGTGTCGGGGCGGCTTCAGCGGTCGGTGGTCACTCAGGCGATGGTCTTCGCCATCGTCGGGCTGGTCATCGGCAACCGGGTCCTCCACCTGGTCGACCTCGGTCCGGCGAGCGTGATCATCCGGTACCTGGCGGAGGCGACCCTCGCGGTGGTCCTGTTCACGGATGCGGTCCGGGTGAGACTGCCTCGACTGCGGCATGAGGCCGCGGTTCCCGTGCGCCTGCTGGGGATCGGTCTGCCACTGACCATCATCGCCGGCACGGTGGTCGGGATGCTGATGTTCCCGGATCTCAATGTCTGGACCGCGGCGGCCCTGGCGACGATGCTGGCCCCGACGGACGCCGCCCTCGGGCTCCCAGTCATCAGCAACCGGAAGCTCCCGTCGCGGATCCGTCAGGGCCTAAACGTCGAGAGCGGTCTCAACGACGGTGTCTGTGTGCCGCTCCTCATCATCTTCCTGACCCTGGCAGCCGCGGAGGAGGACAGCGCCCACATCGAGCCGGTCCGGATCCTCCTCGAGGAGATCGGCTTCGGTGCCATCGGCGGGATCGTCGCCGGGGTTCTCGGCGCCTGGGTGCTGCGGCACGCCGTCGCGCGCGGCTGGGCGAACCCGAGCTGGCAGCAGATCGCCTCGGTCGCCACGCCGGTCCTGGCGTACACCGCCGCGGTCACGCTCGGCGGCAGCGGTTTCATCGCCGCCTTCGTCGCCGGAATCGCCTTCGGCGTCGTCGGCGGACCGGGCGCGGAGTCGACCACGCGTTTCGCGGAGGAATCCGGGGAGCTGCTCAACGCCTTGACCTTCCTCATGTTCGGAGCGGTGCTCCTCGGCCCCGCTCTGGGCGTTCTGAGCTGGACCATCGTCGTGTATGCGGTGCTGAGCCTGACGGCGGTCCGCATGGTCCCCGTCGCGCTGGCGATGATCGGCATGAGAATGCGAGGGACCACGGTGGCCTTCCTCGGTTGGTTCGGTCCGCGCGGCCTGGCGTCGATCGTCTTCGTCCTGCTCATCGTCGAGGACGGGTCCCTCGCGGAGTCCGCTCTGCTGCAGACGGTCGTCAGCATCACGGTTGCGTTGTCCGTCATGGCTCACGGACTCACGGCGTACCCCTTGGCCGGCGCGTATGCGTCGTGGTTCGCCGGCCGTTCGAAGGAGCATCCGACGATGACCGAGAGCACCGAGGTCACGGCGCTGCGCCACCGGTCCGAGCGGTTCGGTGCGACCGGGCGGAACGATCCGACGTAACGTCGGGCTCGGAGTGCAACTCGCCTTCGGCACTCTGGCCGGGGCTTGCTCCCCGGGATGCCAGGGCAGGAGTGGGAGCCGCAGCGCCCGGAGGGCCTCGTCTACCCCCCGATCTCGTGGGCGCGGCCATCGACGACGACGCTCTCGCGCAGCAGCTCCGCGCCCTGGGTGGCGGACAGGACCTCGATGTCGCTGGTCTCGTGGATGGTCATACCTGGGACTCTCGACTCGCGACCGTGGCGTCGGGTCGGATCGCCTCGGGTGAGCCCTCCCTCGTAGCTGGCCGAAGACCGTCGCCGGGGTCCGTCGACGCGGCGCGCAGGCATACCGTCGCCGGCCGTACGCACCGGTGGCTTCTCCGCCGAGGAGCCGTACGACGCTGGTGCCCTCCCGCGTTTGGCCGCCAGGCGCTGGCTAGGCTGACCGCGTGTCGGGCACGCTCACGACGCAGCAGCGGGCGGTGCTGCTGGTGGCAAGCCTGGCCGTCGGGTTGGCGTTCCTGGACGAGACGGCCGTCGTCACCGCTCTGCGGGCGATTCAGGCGGATCTGGGTATGTCGAGCCTGGAGCTCCAGTGGGTGATGGGCGCGTACCTCCTGGCGCTCGCTTCGTTGATGGCGGCGGCGGGCCGCCTCGCCGACGTGCATGGCCGGCGCCGGACGTTCCTGGTCGGAGCTGGAGTCTTCGCGGTCGGCTCCGCCATGTGTGCTCTCGCCCCGACCGCCGGTGTGCTGATCGGCGCACGCGGCGTACAGGGCGTCGGAGCTGCCCTGCTCGTTCCCCTGGGTTACGCCAACGCCACGCTCGTGGTGCCGGAGGAGCGCCGAGGTTGGGCACTCGGCATCATCTCCACGGGCGCGACGGTGTTCCTCGCCGCGGGTCCGGTCCTCGGCGGCGTGCTCACCGAGGTCTTCGGCTGGCGCTCCGTCTTCGCCGTGAACCTCCTGCCGATCCTGGTGGTGTTGGTGGTCGCGGCGCGGTGGATGCCCGAGTCACACGTCGAGCGGCGAGAAGCCCTCGACGTAGCCGGCCTGGTATTGCTGGTGTTCGGGCTGGGGGCGATGACGACGGCCCTGTTGCAGGTCCAGACCTCGGCGCCGGTCGTCACGGGTGTGACGGCCCTGGTCGCCGTGGTCGCGCTCGCCGGCTTTGTCGTCGTCGAGCACCGGGCGGCCGCACCGCTCGTCGACCTGAGGCTGCTCCGGATCCCCTCGGTGGCGGGGTCCTTGGCGGCGCTGCTGACCTTCCAGCTCGCCATCCTCGGTCTGACCGTGTACTTCACGCTGTACCTGCAGCACGTGCTCGGCTTCTCTCCCGCCGTGGCGGGCGCGTTGTGCCTGCCGGCCGTTGTCGTCGCACCGTTCCTGGCGGGCCGCGTCGGCCGGGCGACCGACCGCCGCGGCACGCGAGGGCTGACCGTCGGCGCCCTGTTGCTCGGTTCGGCGTCTCTGCTGGCGATCGCGCTGCTGTCGCGGGAACGCAACGTCCTGCTGCTGCTCCTTCCACTGCTGGCCTTCGGGGTCGCTCGACCGGTCGCGACGATCGCCGGCACCGCCGGTGCCGTTGGCGCGATCTCGGCGCAGGCCCGTGGCTTGGCCGCCGCGCTCGCGACCCAGTCCCGCCAGGTCGGCGCGGTCCTCGGAGTCGCCGCCCTGGGGATCGTCGTCACGACCACCGAGCACACCACGCGCGGCGAGCTGCTCCGCACGGTGGACGCCAGCTTCGACCACGCCGACCGGCAGGCCCTCGACGCCCTGCTGGCTGGAGGCGACGACGCCGATGCGCTGCTGACCGCGCTGAGCCCGGCGCAACGAGCGGCGGCGGTGGACGCGGCAGCCGACGCATACGTGCAGGGCTTCACCCTCGCGATGATCGTGGTGTCGGTGGTGCTCCTCGTCGCGGCCGCGGTGGCCTGGTGGCTGCTCAGAGCGCGCCGCGCGACCACCGGCTGATGGACCATGCGGTGGAGCGGACCCTACGAGTGCCCGGTGGGCTTCGGTCCCGGCACCGCGTCCCGGAGGAGCCTTCCGTACCCGGTGATGTCCAGGGTGGTCCGACTCGCGTCGAGGATCGACCAGAGGAGCACCTGGTTCGACTCGAGGACCAGCCGACCGGTACGGCGTTCGATCGGGTCGACCGCCTCCGCTGCGTGGAAGCCGTTCCCGCCGAGGAAGACCGCCTCGGTCTCGTCGCCGAGGTGGCGGCTGACCCAGTCGGCGACCGGTCCGGGACGCACGTCAGCCGGGTCGTCCGGCAGGCTCTCGGCGCGCAGGGCGACCGCGTCGAAGCCTTGGGCCCGGAAGTAGGTCGCCCCCAGGTCGTTGGTCTCGTCGTCGAACCAGGGCGGGTGGACCAGGGCGACTCGTTCGATCCCGTACGCCCGCAAGGCGCGCACGGCCGCCCAGGAGCTCGACGCGGCGGGCCGCGCCCATCGGTCTCGGAGACGCTGGACCATGTCCGTCTCGGCATCGAACCCGATCAGGTAGCCCGAGCTCGTCGACGCGTAGGCCAGGGCGTCGACCGACGACTCGACCAGCGCGGCCGCGGCCTCCTCCATGGTTGACGGGCCACTGACCCGGGAGACTTTCGTGCCGACCCGTCCCGACGACATGGCCGGGATCTCGATCTCGGGTCCGGGTGTCGTATGGGGAGTGAGTACCCCCACCGTGAACGGGCGGCCTCCCAGCCCAGCGTGCGTCGAGCCCGTGCCGAGAAGCTCCGCCATGGCCTCAGCATGACGGGCGGCGAAACAGCCCCATATCCATGGACCTGGGTCTATGGCGCACGGCCGCTGTTCTGCGACGCTGGGCCGATGGCTGCGCTCCGACGATCGCTCGTGAGTCTTGGTGCGGTCATGCTGGCGGTGGGCGGGCTGACGGTGGCGCAGGCACCGGTCGCGGGCGCGACCGCTCCGACCCGACCGACGACGGCCCCTCGAGGCGACTTCTCGGGGCTGGTGGAGATCGACGGCGGTCGGCGGTTGTACCTGGAGTGTCGTGGCCAGGGGTCGCCCACCGTCGTGCTGGAGGCCGGTGGCGGCGACACGTCCGACGTCTGGAGCCTGCGTCTGCCGGGGTCGCACCAGACTCCGGTGATGGAGGCCGTGGCCCGCTACACGCGCGTCTGCGCATACGACCGACCGGGCACCGTCTCTCCCACGGGACAGCCCAGCCGCAGCGACCCGGTGCCACTGCCGCGCCCGATCTCCCAGATGGTCGGCGACCTGCACGCGTTGCTGGCCGCCGCTCACGTCCCGGGACCGTACGTCCTGGTCGGCCACTCGATGGGCGGCCTGGTGAGCCGGCTCTACGCCGGCACCTACCCCGACCAGGTAGTCGGCTTCGTCTCCGTCGACGCGGCCCACGAGATCTTCTACGAGGCGTTCGAAGCGCTCCTGACACCCGACCAGTACCAGCTGCCCGGGCTCGAGTTCGACGTGGCCGCCACCGCTGCTGCGATGCGCATCGCCCGCGTCCAGCAGCCCCTCCGCCCGATGCCTCTGATCGTCCTCGAGCACTCGCGCAACGAGAAGCGTTTCCCTAACCCGTTCGGCTTCCCGACGACCTACCCGCTCGCGGCGTTGGAGCGCGCGTTCCAGGCCGCACAGGACGACCTGACCGCGCTGGTGCCCGGCGCGCGCCACCGCATCGCCCAGCAGAGCGAGCACAACATCCACGTCGACCAGCCGGCCCTGGTCAGTCAATCGATCCGACAGGTGATCGCCGCGGCTCGGCGGGACGCCAGAGGGCCCGGCGCCTGAGCGGATCAGCGTCCGAGATAGCGCACCACGGCCAGGACGCGCCGGTGCTCGTCGCCGTCGACGGGGATGCCGAGCGCGTCGTAGATGCCCGAGGTGTGCACGACGACGGCCTTCTCCGAGATGCCGAGCCGACGGGCGATGGCGGCGTTGTTGAGACCCTCGGCGATCAGGGCGAGGACCTCCCGGCGCCGAGGAGTCAACGAGTCGAGCGCCTCGTCGTCGCGGAGGCTGCGGGTCATCATCAACGCCACCACTTCCGGGTCCAGGGCGGTGCCGCCGGCGGTGACCCTGCGCAGCTCTCGGCAGAAGGCCGGGACGTCGAGGATCCGCTGCTTGAGCAGGTAGCCGACGCCGGCGGCGTGGTCGGCGAGCAGCTCGACCGCGTACCGGCGCTGGACGAACTGCGACAGCACCACGACCGCCGTACCCGGTCGACCCGCTCGGATACGCAGCGCGGCCCGCAAGCCGTCGTCGGTGCCCGTAGGTGGCATCCGGATGTCGGTGAGCACCAGGTCCGGTTCCTCGACCGAGGCCATCGCCACGAGCGACTCCGCGTCCGCGACCGCGCCGACGACGTCCATCCCCTGTTGCGACAGCACGAGACTGAGTCCCTCGCGGAGCAGCGTCTCGTCCTCGCCGATCAGGACGCGCATGCCATCTCCACGCGCACCCGGGTTCCAGCGCCCGGTGGGCTGTCGATGACGAGGGTGCCGCCCAACGCTTGGACCCGGTCGCTCATCCCGCGCAGCCCGGTGCCCCCCGAGGGGCGGGCGCCACCGACCCCGTCGTCGGTGATCTCGATGCGCAGCCGGCCGTCGTCGCGCCGGATGAGGACGGTCAACGTGCTCGCCGCCGAGTGCTTCACCGCATTGGTCAGGGCTTCGGCGATCACCGAGTAGGCCGTCCCTTCGACCGAGGAGGGCAGCCGGTCGTCGACGCGGTTCCCGTTGACGTCGAGGACGGCCACCTCGTCGAGGTCGAGGACCGTGCGCAGGGGCAGCCGGTCGGTCATGTCCTCGACGGCGGCCAGCAGCCCGCGTTCGACCAGGAGCGAGGGCATGACGCCCTGCACGAGCCAGCGCAGCTCGGTGATCGACTCGTCGAGACCGCGGCGGATCTCGCTCAGATCGTCGCCGGGGGACGCGCTCCCGACCCGCAGCGCGAGCAGGGTCAACCGTCCTTGCAGGCGGTCGTGCAGGTCCTGGGCCAGACGCCGTCGCTCCCGGTCCCCGGCCTCGACCAAGCGGGTACGCGAGTCGCGTAGCTCCTCCTGGCTGGCCAGCAGCTGCGCGGTCAGTCGTTCCCGGTCCAGCGCGATCGCTGCGACGCGCCCGGCCGCTCGGACGGGTTCGGGGTCGGCGATCAAGGTGGCGTCGTAGACGATCGCCGCGACCGGTCGCTCGTCCAGCTTGACCGAGACGGCACGGCGAAGGGAACCGGCGTCCGGGAGGTCGACGGCGAGACCGTCGGCGTCGACCCACCCCTGTCCCACGTGGTAGGCCAGCGTCAGCGTCGGGTCCCCGACCGTACGGGCGAGGGCGTCGCGGAGGCTGAGGCGATGCTCGTCCGGTGCCCCGAGCCATGCACCGAGCTGGTCGAGCTCGCGGGTGGGTTCGAAGCCTCCGGCCAGGAGGCCGGTGACGAAGGCGGCCGGAAGCAACATGCTGATGAAGAGCTGGAAGGTCCCGAGCGTGACGGGGTCGATGGCGAACATCCGGGCGAGGGTCGCGCTCGAGGTGGTGGCCACCAGGACGACCGCGCCGCACCCATACACCGGCAGCAGGAACCGTCGATGCCGCTGATCCGTGGCGACCAGCCTCCGCACCAGGAGCGCGCCGGTCGCCACGAGGATCACGAGGCCGGCATAGCCCTGGAGGCGTTGCCCCACGGCGAGGAGGTCGGGCCGGTCGGCTACGAGCAGGACGTCGGGGTCCGACCAGGAGGCGCCGAACAGGTACAGCGGCGCCTGCAGCACGGTCGTCGCGAGGTAGGCGGCGACCGTCAGGACGCGGGACGGCGTGGTCCGCAACCGACCCGACGGGTAGGCCAGCAGGGCGTGCACGGCGAGTGCGGTCGGCAGGGTCTGCGTCACCGACCCGATGGCGATGAACGCCGGTATCGCGATGTTGACCGCGCTGGCGGCGAGCCAGACCAGTCCGCCGATGCACAGCAACGGCCCCATTCCGTTGGCCGGCCTACGGATCCACGCCAGGATCCCGGCGGCCGTGTAGACGCACCCGACGAGGGGCACCAGCACCAGCAGCTCGAAGGGGGCGCCGTTGCCGTAGGCGGCGAGCAGCGCGATCTCTCCTGCGGCAATGGCGGCGACGGCCACCGAGAGCAGGAGCAGGGCCGTCGGCAGCTGGCGCGGATCACCCGTTCGACCAGTGCCGGTCGGCTGCATACGGCCAGGGTCGCAGAAGAACGGGACTCTCGGCATGGGCCCAAGTCCATGGCGGTCGCGCATGGACCCAGGTCTATGGCTCTGACCCTCGAGGGATGCCACCGTGGCCGAAGGGCGGGGGATACCGGGTCGCCGCCCGAGGCATCCGGACGGGAGATCTCATGCCCCTGCGCATACGTCTCATCGGAGGGGCGCTGGCCGCGGCCCTGCTGGCCGCCACGGTTGCCGCGGCGCCCACGGCCGCGGCGGCGCCGCGAGGCGTCAACGGTGCGCCCGTGCCGACGTTGCACTGGCGCGACTGCGGGGACGGGTTCGAGTGCACCACCGCTCAGGTGCCGCTCGACTACGACCAGCCGCAGGGCACCTCGATCCCGCTGGCCCTGCTCCGGCTTCCGGCCTCGGACCAACAGCACCGGATCGGGTCGCTGTTCATCAACCCCGGCGGCCCCGGCACGTCGGCCGTGCAGATCGTGCGGGACCTGGGCCGGACGATCTACTCCCCGGCGGTGCGCGCACGTTTCGACATTGTCGGGATGGACCCGCGCGGAGTCGGCGGCAGCACCCCGGTGCGCTGCTACGACACGACGGAGCAGTCGGCCGAAGCCAGCATCTTGCTCAAGACCGCGCCGAACGATCCAGGACAGCTCGCCGAGCGGGTGACGGCGGCCCGCGACTTCGCCACCCGCTGCGCCCAGCGCAACGGCGACCTGCTGGAACACCTGTCGACCGCGAACGTCGCGCGCGACCTCGACCTGCTGCGACAGGCGGTCGGTGACCGGCAGATCTCGTACGACGGCATCTCCTACGGCACCTACCTCGGCACCACGTACGCCGCCATGTTCCCGGGCAACGTCCGGGCGATGGTGCTGGACGGGAACTTCGACGCGCCGGCCTACCGCTCCGGCGGAAGCACACCGTTCCTGCGGTCCAACGGAGCGGACGGCGGGTGGGCGACGCTGCAGCAGTTCTTCACGTTGTGTGCGGCCGCCGGCCCGGCTCGGTGCGCCTTCGCCACCGGCGGCGATCCGGCGGCGAAGTTCGGCGAGCTCGTGGCGCGGGTCCGCCAGCAGCCGGTCGTCCTGCCCGGTGGTGACGTCGTCGAGTACGGGACGCTGTTGGCCGCCACGTTCAGGGGGCTGTTCTTCACGGACCAGTGGTCGACGACGGGCGAGCTGCTGCAGGACATCTACACCGCTCGGCTCGGCGACGCGGCGCAGCAGCTGACGTCGCTGTCTGCCAATGCGGTCGAGGACGCCTACGACAACACGCAGGAGGCTCAGCTGGCCAGCGTGTGCGGCGAGACGAGCAACCCGCACCAGCCCGTGATCTACCCGGGAATCGCCCAGCGGGCCGATCGGCGGACGCCCTACGCCGGCACGTGGCTGACGTACTTCACCTTCGGCTGCACGTTCTGGCCGGCTCGCGACGCCGACCGCTACACCGGGTCGTTCCACAGCCGGCCGGCGTACCCCGCCCTGGTGATGAACACGCGCTACGACCCGATCACCCCGGCTGACAACGCCGACACCGTGGCGCGGCTGATCGCCGGGAGCCGGGTCGTGATCACCGAGGGCTACGGTCACACCACGTTGCTCAACAACGGCGCGTGCGGCGCCGGCTACCGCGAGCGCTATCTCATCGACCGGTCCCTGCCGGCACCAGGAGCCACTTGCCCGGCCGGCGTCGTCCCGTTCACTCCCTGAGCCCGGACTACGGGGCTTTGCTCGCCACCGCCCGGACCGCCTCGATGACCGCGTCCGGCCGCTCGACCTGGATGTAGTGGCTGGCGTCGGGCACCAGCGTCGTCGTGACGCCGGGGATGCCGGCGGCGAACTGGGCCCGCGCCTGGTCCTGCACGCGGGCGACGTCGTCGAGGAGCCGTTGGGTCCCCGGGTCCGATGACTGCTGTTGGCGTCCGGCGAAGAGCAGGGTCGTGGGGGCCGGTCGCAGGGCCGGGGCCGCGTCGATGGAGGCGAGGATGTCGGCGAAGCCGTAGCCCTCGTACTGGTATCCGGGGATGGGGCTGGGGGCCTTCAGGGAGTCGCTGAGCAGGGTCTCTGACGTCGCAGGCAGCAACGTGGCGAACGCCGGCGGCGTCGCGTCGACGAGGACCATGCCGGCCACCTGGTCGGGGTAGGTCCGCGCGTAGAGCAGGGTGAACAGGCCACCGACGGAGTGACCGACCAGGAGGTAGGGACCCGGTACCCCCGCCGCGGCGAGCGCGTCGTGCCACTCGGTGACCACGGCGGCAGCGGTGCGCGGCATGGTCACCTGGTCGCTGCGGCCGGGCAGGACCGAGGGCAGCGGGTTGGCCGTGGCGTCGACCGACAGGATGGTGCCAGGGCGGTCGTAGGCACAGACCCGGTTCGTCGTGGCCAGCCCGGGGGCCACGGCCGGTGCATGGGCCGTGGCGGCACTCCAGATGTCGGCGCCGTTGCCGTACCCCGACTGCAGCACGACGGTGGGCCGGCCCGAGCCATGGCACTCCAGGTAGACCTGCCTTCCGCCGACCGTGACGCGCGCGGCGAAGTCACCGGTCGCGGCGCTGGTGGTCGTGGCGGCGGCCGCGGAGCTGGTCGTCCCGCCCCCTGCCGTGGGCGCGGGCGACGAACAGGCCCCGAGGGCCGCCACGAGCACGAGGGCGCTGCCCAGGACCGTCCGGCTTCGCGTCATCCCATTCACCTCACGTCGGATCCGGCGGAGGCATGACGAGGACCGGACGGTCGGCTCTGGCGAGCCGGTCGGTCACGATGTCCAGCTCGGTTGCCTGGTACCGGTCGTGGCTGTCCTGGACGTCGGTCCGCCGAGCGAAGATCGCGTCCGCCTCGTCGAAGAAGAGGATCGACCCGGCCGCATCGGCTTCGGCCAGCAGGTGCTCGAGCCGCTTCTCGGTCTCCTCGATGCGCCCGGTCAGCAGCTCGGCGAGGTGCACGTGCTGCACGGTGGCGCCGCGCTCCGAGGCCCAGCGTTCGGCCAGCTCGTCCAGCGGGGGTGTGACCCGCTCCCATCGGTTGACCGACAGCGTGAGCGACTCGACCACCGCACCGGTCTCCGGGTCGGGGGCGACGGCGTAGTCGCATACCCAGCAGCCGTGCAGGAGGTAGGTGACGACGAGACCGTCCGTGGCGTCGGTGAGGCGGAGCTGCACCTCCTTCTTGAGGCCGGGGCCGGTCGCCCAGACGTCGAAGGCCAGGTCCGCGCTGACTCCGCGCTGCAGGGTCACCGGAACGGTGTCCACCCGACCGGGCAGCTTGTAGATCCCGCCGGCGACGTCTCGGTAGGTGATGACGTCGGTCGTGGTCCGCAGTGGGGACACGCTCGTCACGTCAGGAACCGGCTGGCCGTCCCACCGCACCTCGACCTGGTAGCTGCGCACCGCCCGATCGTGCCTGGCCGCGGACGTACTGGCAACACTCGACTCTGGGTCAGTCGAGGCCGAGGCCCCGGCGGCCGGTGCGGTTGAGCTTCTCGGCAGTGAACCGGCCCACCCAGTCGCGCTCGTAGTCCTCCTCCGGGAAGTCGCTGGGGCTCGAGCCGGTGGCGAAGGCGTCGCGCACGCTGGCGCTGTACTCCTCGTTCCGGGGGCACCAGGGCGCCGCCGGGATGTAGATGACGTTGCCCCAGCCCTTCTGGTCGGTGACCGGAGCGACGCTGTGGATCATGTCGCAGTGCCACCACACCGAGTCGCCGGCCTTGACGTCCGGGATCCCGGCCGAGGCACGCAGCAGGAGGGAGTGCCACTTCTCGCTGGCGGGAAAGGTCTGGTTGGTGGTGACGCCGCACATGTCGTCCTCGGGAACGTCGCCGAGCAACGGTCGCAGCATGAGGTATCCCATGGCCTCAGGTATCGGGACGGTATGCAGGACGCCCTGGTCGTGGTCCATGTCGGACAGGGCGGTCCAGCCCTGGAAGGTGCGGAACGCCGAGCACATGGTGGAGCCGGGGTACTGCGGTCCAGCGGTGCGGTACGCCGCGTCCCACGGGTCGTACTGCTCCACGCTCCCGTCGAAGAGGTGGCGGAACGCCTTCTGGTAGGCCCGCGTCATCCAGAGGTCGAGGGTGCCCGGGTCGAGGTGCGTGCCCAGGCCACCGGAGTCGGCGCCCGGGGGCCGCCGGCGGATCCGGTCGGGGTAGAGCGAGTCGCGGTCGGGGTCGAACCACTGGACGCCCTCCGAGCTGCTCTTCCACTGGGCGTTGAGGAAGGACTGGACGGTGGCCATCCGGTCGTGCTGCCGGGCCTCCATCTGGGCGGGTGACCAGTAGACGGGGTAGATCTCGGGTTTCGAGCCGACGCTGCCGAAGAAGTCGTCGGCCGGCCCCTGGTAGGTCTCGAAGAACCGGTTTCGCTCCACGTAGTCGACGATGCCGCGGTCCCAGCCGAGGGCCTGCTCGCGGGGGAAGTGGCCGCGGACCACGAGACAGCCTCGTCGCTGCAGCAGGGCCAGATCGGCCGCGCTGACCCGACCCGACTCGATGTCGGCGAACTCGACCACGGGCCAGGCATTCTCGGCATTCTCCAGCGCGGCCTCGATCTCCTCGACCCGCCGTGTGACGCGCTCCTCGATGACGGCGAAGACCTGCTCCACCGTGCGGCCAGAGGCCTCGATCCGCCGGCGGAGGGCGGCCTTGGTCGTGCGGGTCGCCTCCCGGAGGTCGTCGGGGGTGCTCTCCCAGTGCGGCAACGGAGGAAGCTCCGTGGCCGTCTCCCGTTGCTGGACCAGCTCGTTGACCATCGACATCGCGTCCACTCCTTTAAATAGGATTCCTTACTAGAACTATAGGGTTCGATCCCACCATTGCGCAAGAGTCCTAACTAGACTGGTTCGGTGCCAGCGACCAAACCCTCCTTGCAGCTGCTCTCGTCCCTGACCGACGAGCACGTGTTGCGAGCCCTGATGGCGCACGAGCGCCTGACCCGCGCCGAGCTGGCGACCGAGACCGGGATCTCGCGGCCGACCATCTCCGAGAGCGTTCGCCGCCTGGAGGCGACCGACCTCGTGCGCGACACCGGGGCCCGCACCAGCGGGCGCGGCCGGGTCGGTTCCTACTACGCCCTGGCATCGGACGTCGGGGCCGCCCTCGTCGTCGGCATCGCGCCGCAGGGCGTCGTCGCCGAGGTGGTCGACGTGCGCGGCACCGTCCTCGGACGGAGCATCCGGCCGGTGCCGCATACCAGTCGGGCCGGCCGCGTGCGGAGGGCGCTGGATGCCGCCGTCGCGCAGGCCTGCGACGAGTCGTCGGTGCAGGCCGTCCTCGCGGTGGTCAGCGCCGCGGACCCCGTGGACCGGCGGTCGGGGCGGCTCGTTCACCTGCCCGACTCGCCGTTCCTGATCGGGGCCCTCGACCCGGTCACCATCCTGCGGCCGAACGTCACGGGCCCGGTCGTCGTGGACAACGACGTCAACTGGGCGGCTCGGGCCGAGGCCGCCGCTGCGGCCCCTGGCGAGCTCGACGACTTCGCCTACGTCCACCTCGGCGAGGGGCTCGGGTGCGCGGTCGTCAGCGACGGCGAGGTGCGGCGCGGTCACCACGGCCTGACCGGCGAGATCACGCACATCCTCACGACCGGCCCGGGCGGCCGGTCCGTTCCGCTGACCGAGGTCTTCGAGCTCGTGGGTATGCGGACCGCCGGGACCAGCGCGGTGGACGTCGAGGCCCTCCTCGCGCGGGTCGACAGCGGCGGCGCCTCGGCGCGTCAGCTCCTGGGAGTCCTCGGTGCGGCGGTGAGTGGCGTGCTCGCCGCCGTCGTCGCCCTGACCGACCCGCGGGTCATCGTCATCGGAGGGGAGTGGGGCGCCCACCCCGGGCTCCTCGCCGCGGTCGAGGAGTCGTTCGGCCGGCTCCCTCGCCGAGCGCCGGTTCGGAGGGCGAGGGTGACCGATGCGCCGGCGCTCGACGGAGCGCGCCGGCACGCCTTGCACGCCCTCCAGGAACGGGTGGTGGCCCGCGTCCGCGACAACGAAGGGTGATCGGTCCGCGGTCGCTGTCGATCCGGCCCGGTGGCGTGCGTCGTACGGGTAAGGCGCATACCCGCCCGTCGTCTCCCACCGGTCGGTGACCGGTGGCTCCCAGAGGAGTCCAGCCATGACCCACCCCGTCGTCCACGCCGAGATCCGGTCCGCCGATCCCGACGCCACCCGTCAGTTCTTCGCCGACCTCTTCGGCTGGAAGGTCGCGTCCGAGGGCGCCTTCCCCGGTTACACCTTCATCGACACCGGTGCTGAGGGCGGCACCTACGTCGCCATCAGCCCCCGGCAGAGCGCCGAGGACGAGGTGCTGTTCTTCGTCGCCGTCGAGGACGTGGCGGCGACCCTGGCCAAGGCCGAAGGTCTGGGCGGCAGCATCGTCCAGCCGGTGCAGACCGTTCCGGGCACCAGCTTCGGGGTCTTCGCCGACGACCAGGGTCACCGGATCGGCGTCGCCGCGAACGGCTGAGGTCACACCCGCGTCGGAGCCGTCGGAGCCAGGCGGTTTGATGGCCTCATGACGGCTCCGACCGGACCCCGCACCCGATGAGCCGGCCGCTGCGCGTCGGCGTGCAGCTCCCCGAGGTCGAGCGCCGAGTCGAGTGGCCCGAGCTGCTGACCATGGCCCGGACGGCCGAGGACGGCGGTCTCGACTCGCTCTGGCTCGGTGACCACCTGCTCTACGACCTGCCCGGCGGGGTCACCCGCGGGCCGTGGGAGGTGTGGACCTCGCTGGCGGCGATCGCGGCTGTGACCTCGCGCATCGAGCTGGGCCCGTTCGTCGCGTCGACGGGGTTCCACGCCCCGGCGATGCTGGCCAAGATGGCCGCCACCGTCGACGGGATCTCCGGCGGCCGGCTGATCCTCGGCCTCGGCGCTGGGTGGAACGAGCGGGAGTACACCGCGTTCGGGTTCCCCTTCGACCACCGCATCTCCCGGTTCGAGGAGGCCTTCACGGTCATCCGGACGCTCTTGCGAGACGGCCGGGTCGACTTCCACGGGACCTACTACGACGTCGCCGACTGCCTCCTCGACCCCGGCCCGGCCCGCCCCGGCGGCCCACCGATCATGCTCGGATCGACCGGCTCTCGGATGATGCGGATCGCCCTTCCGTATGCGGACCTCTGGAACGCGTGGTGGAGCGACTACGGCAACTCCCCGACCGAGTTCGCGATGCTGCGGGAGCGGGTCGAGTCGGCGGCGGCGGAAGCCGGACGGTCACCGGCAGCAGTCGGGGCGACCGCCGCGGTCCTCGTCCAGCTCGCCGGCGGTGCGGGGCGGGTGATGGGCGACTCGAGCTACCAGACCGCCGTGACACCCGTTCCCGGCGAGCCGGCCGCCATCGCCGACCACCTGCACGCGCTGGCAGCCGCCGGCGCCGTCCACGTCCAGCTGGTTCTCGACCCGATCACCGTGGGCAGCATCGCCACGGTTGCGGAGGCCGTGGCGATGCTGGACCAGGGGTGACCTTGCGGGGCCGCGGCTACTGGACCGCGATCGTGGCGAGGTCGGGGAAGCCGCCGAACAGCTGGTTCTCCGAGTACCCCTTGATGTTGGAGCCGCGGACGTAGGTGAACTTCTGGCTGGTCAGCGGGACGACCGCTCCGTCCTTGCTGATCTGCTGGTCGACCTCGCTCCACGCCTTCTCACGGGCGGCGGTGTCGGGGATCAGGTAGGCCGCGTCGATCGCCGCGTTGACGGTGTCGCTGTTGTACCAGCCGTAGTCCTGGTTCGAGCTGGTCGGCGTCAGGTTGATCCGGCCGTCGAACAGCGGCGGCAGGACCGTCGACCCCGACGGCCAGTCGGCGCCCCAGCTGGCCCAGAAGGCGTCCTTCGACTTCTGCGCGACGGCCGAGATGGTCCGGTAGTACCCGGAGCTGGCAACGCCGTCGAGGGTGACGTTGAACCCGGCCTGGTCCCAGGTCTGCTTGAGCGCGGCCAGCGCCGCGTCGCGGGTGGCCGTCTTGCGGTAGACCACCGTGATGGTGATCGGGAGCGTCTTGCCGGCGTCCTGAAGGACCTTCTTCGCCGCGGCCGCGTCACCGGCCGTGGGAGCGCCGAACGGGTTGAAGTCCTTGCTGTAGCAGGGCAGTGCGGGGTTGCAGACGGAGTAGCTCGGCGTCATGACCTGCTTGCCACCGTTGGCCGTGACGTAGGCGTCGCGGTTGGTCGCCATGGCGAAGGCCTGGCGGACCTTGGGGTCCTTCATGGCCTCCGACGTGACGTTCGGCTGGATGTAGTCCACGAACGGCGCCGGGGGGTTCGTCGCCCGCTGAGCGGCCGAGGGGTTCGAGGCGATCTGCGGGAGGATGGATGCCGGCGCCGTGACGAAGGTGATGGCGTTCTTGTCCTCGCCGCCGTCGGCCAGCAGCCGCTGGTAGATCTGCTCGCTCTGGATCCCCTCGATGTCGACGATCTTGTCCGGCAACGCCTTTCGTATCGGATCGGTCTTCTCGTCCCAGTTGGGGTTCCGCACCCAGGTGCCGCCCTTGTTCGGGTCGAAGGTGCCCTCGAGCTGGTAGGGGCCGTTACTGAACACGTCGAACAGGGACTTGTCGCCCTTGTCCTTGTCCTTGCGGACCGGCGAGTACGCGGCGAGAGAGGCCACCGCGTAGTTGAAGTCGGCCCAGGGCTTCTTGAAGTGCAGGGTCAGGGTCTGTCCGGCGCAGGTGATCGCCTTGTCGAAGTCGGCCTGGCCGGCGTTCGTGTAGGGGCCCTTGTAGACCGGGGCGCCGTCGGCGTCGCTCGGGACGTCGAGGAAGTTGAGGATGTAGGTCGGGCCGTTGGAGATCACGTCGGTCGCGAAGGTCCGCGAGATGCCGTACTTGACGTCGTCGCAGGTGACCTTCTGACCGTCCTGCCACTTCGCCGTGTCCACCATCGTGAAGGTCCACGTCTTGCCACCGTCGGACATCTGGCCGGTGTCGGTGGCCAGGTCCGGGATGAGCTTCGCGTTCTCCCCGACCGAGTACGTGACCAGGCTGCGCGCATACACGCGCGAGGCGAACTCGAGGTCGGAGCCGACGTAGCTCGCCTGCGGGTCGAGTCCGTTGTGCGGCCCGGTGTTGATGACGTAGAGCGTCCCGCCCTTCTGCCCGGAAGCCTGCGCGCTCCCTCCGGTGGCCGTACCTCCCGACCCGCCGCCACCGCAGGCCGCCACCGACACGCATACCGCGGCCGCCAACAGCAGCCCGGCCCTCGTCCTGGACACCACCATGATCCGTCACTCCTCGGCTCGGTCACCCCCGGCACTGGACCGACCCGATCTCCCGCGGGACGGTCGCTGGCTTGGCGTGCAACAGGGTGCGCTCCGGTAGGTGACGGGTGACAACGATTTCGGTGTCGCCGAATCGAGGAACCGGGCGACCAGGCGCGTCACCATGGTCGGTATGGAGCTCGGGTCGACGAGGTGAGGGGGTACCGGTGATCACCTACGTGCTCAACACCGACGTGCTGGGCAGCACGCGGTTCACGTTCTCGCCGCTGGCCGAGGCGACTCTGAGCCTGCGGCTGCTGAGCTGCCCGCACCCGAACCACATCCACGGCCCGTGGCTGCGTGAGGCGAGGGGCCGCCTCGACGGGGTCGACCTGCCACTTCTCATGGCGGTGGCGCCGCAGGGGAAGTGGATCGTCAGCTGCCTGATTCCGCCGTCGCCGGGACCGCAGGTCACCATCGAGGAGCAGCTCCGCGGGCTGACGCAGGTCTCGCCGGACGAGCTGAGGAAGGACCTCGACGAGATCTGGCAGGACGAGCCGTCCCAACCCCGACGCGTGCAGGAGCTCATCGCCGCGGGCGCGCGGGGCCCCGGGCTGCTCGCCGAGGCGCTGTGGGACTACTGGGATGCGGCCATCGAGCCGTTCTGGACCCGGATGTGTGCGGTGCTGGAGGACGACGTGTCCTACCGCGTCGCCGCCCAGATGAACGGCGGCCTGTATGCGTTGCTCCAGGACCTGCATCCCGAGGTGAGTCTCGAGGGAAACCTCCTCAAGGTGGACAAGCCGCACCACGCGAGCTCCACCTACGAGGCCCACGCGATGACCCTGACCCCGTCGGTGTTCGCGTGGCCCGGACTGGTCCTCGACGACGGGCAGGGCGACCGGTTCGGCCTGACCTACGCGGCCCGCGGCGTGGCCCGGGTCTGGGAGGGGCTGACCGTCATGGACCGGAACGACGACGAGCCGCTGGCGGCGCTGCTCGGCCGGACCCGCGCGGCGATCCTCGAGCTCACCGCGGTTCCGCTCTCGACGACTCAGATCGCCCGGGAGCTCGGCCAGAGCCCGGGGTCGGTCAACCAGCACCTCTCGGTCCTGCGGGGAAGCGGGCTCGTGGTGAGCCGGCGCTCCGGCCGGTCCGTCCTCTACCGCCAGACGCCGCTGGCCCAGTCGATGATCGCGGCGCAGCAGGTCGCTCGTCACGGCGCGGCCGGGACGCTACCCCCGACCCGCCTGCGCCGATGACCCCTGACGCACGTCCATCGTGCGCCGGAGCGACGTGACCGCCGCTCGAACACGCTCCACGTCGGAGGCGCGGGGCATCGCCCGCTCTGCGTCGGCCAGGGCGACCACGGCAGCCTCGTCGAGGATCGGCAGCCGCGGCGAACCGGGCGGGAGCACCTCGACGCAGTTCCGGAGCAGACCGACGAGGGCGAGCATCACGCTGACGTCGTTCGCGCCGTAGCGGCCGAGGACGTCGCTGACGAACCGGACGTAGTCCTCGAACGTGTTGCCGGGCACCACGACGCGACCCCGACCGCCGGGTCCGTGGAGCACCTTGGCGCCGAGCGGTCGGACGGCGAGGTCGCAGTAGACGACGGCGAGGTGCTCGATGGCCTGCACCGCGGTGTAAGGGTCGTTGATCGCCGCGGAGAGGGCCTTGCACGCGATGTCGGTCTGCTGGCGGATGCCGAACCCGATGTCCTGCTCGATGGTCCGCTCGAAGCCGACACTGATGTCCGGAAGGACCGACTCCTCGAACACCGCGGCGCTGGGCGCCGGATCGGCCGCCGACGCGGTCCACACCCAGCCGATCACGGTGCCCGCGACGACGTGCTGGCCGACCCGGTGCCGCAGGCCGATGGTGACGTCGGTCTCGGCCGCCAGCGGCAGCAACAGCTCGGGGTGGACGGTCTGGATGTAGCCCGAGCTCCGCCCGACCAACGGCACCGCCCACTCGGGCGCCCGCGGCGCGACCTCCTCCACCGACGCCGACCCCTCCTGGACGATGGTGCGGCGGGTGTTGCGCTCGATCCGGCGGTTGATGGCGTCGATCTGGATCGAGTGCGCGAGGTGGTCGGCGAAGTAGACGACGAAGCCGAGGCTGATGAACAGCAGCAGGATCGACCCGCTGATGGCGAGCCGCGGGAACTCCTCGGTGCGTGACCCTCCCGCGAGGCCGACGGTGAACAGGCCGGCCGCGCTGTAGACGAACGTGGCGGTGAACGCGCTCAGGACCACCTGGGTCGCGCGGTCCCGGAGGAAGTTGCGCAGCAGCCGCGGCGAGAACTGCGTGGAGGAGAGCTGGAGCGCCACGACAGTCAGCCCGAGGACCAGCGCGATGACCGTCACCACGGTGCTGCTCACCGTGATGAGCAGCGCGCGGGCGTCGTCGCCGGTGCCCTGGAACGCCAGGCGGTCGATGAGCGAGTCCGGGTCGTGCGTCACCTGCGACATCACGTAGCCCGCGGCCAGGGCCACCAGCGCGGCGGCGGTGGGCAGGACCCACAGCGCACCGTTGACGTACTCCCGGAAGCGGTGCCAGGCCACCGATCGGCGGACGTGGCGGGCCAGGCCGGCGGAGGCCGAGGTCGATGCCATGGGTGAGGCTATCGCCGGACGTCCCCCCAGAGGCTCTGTCGGCGGTGCGGTGCAGGATGCCTCCATGGACCAGATCGCCCAGATGGACATCTCGATCTTCGACGCCCCGGACATCGACCGGGTCGGGACGTTCTACGCCGAGCTGACCGGCTGGGAGGTCGTCCGTCGGAACGCCGACCGGTTCGGCCTCCGGGCCCCCGACGGGCAGGAGGTCGAGTTCCAGCACGCCCCCGACCACATCGCTCCCCAGTGGCCGGGTCAGGAGCGTCCGCAGCAGTTCCATCTTGACCTGCAGGTCGACGACCACCAGGCGGCGGCCGAGCGCGCGGTCGCTCTCGGTGCGACCCGCCTGGCGGACGGCGCGAGCTGGGTCACCCTGACCGATCCGGCGGGTCACCCGTTCGACCTGTGCCAGGCGGACGGTGTCGGGCCGGTGATGACCCTCTTCGCCGTCACCATCGACGCCCCGGACGCCTCGGCGCTGGCGCACTTCTACGCCGACCTCACCGGCGGTGACGTCACGTATGACGGTCCCGAAGGTGCCCTGATCTCGGCCGACGGACGAAGCGTGATGTTCCAGCAGGTCGGCGACTTCACCCCGCCCCGGTGGCCCGACCCGGCCTACCCGCAGCAGGCCCACCTCGACCTGCTGGTCCGCGACCTCGACGCTGCCGAGGCCGTGGTGCTCGAGCGCGGGGCGACCCGCTTGGAGGGCGGCGGCGAGCGCTTCCGGGTCTTCGCCGACCTGGCCGGCCACCCGTTCTGCCTCGTCGCCTGACCCGTCGGACGGGGTCCAGGGGGGCGGACTAGCGTCGAAACGGTGACCGAGACCACCACGACCCCCGCCGGCGAAGCCGGCACGTTCCCGCTCGGCGGGCTGACCGTCCGGCGCCTGGGCTACGGCGCGATGCAGCTGCCCGGGCCCGGCGTCATCGGCCCCCCGCGTGACCACGAGGAGGCGGTGCGGGTCCTGCGCCGGGCCGTTGAGCTCGGCGTCGACCACATCGACACCGCCCAGTTCTACGGTCCGGACGTCGCCAACGCCCTCATCCGCGAGGCGCTCCACCCGTACGCCGACGACCTCGCGCTCGTTTCGAAGGTCGGCGCCCGCCGCGACGCCAGTGGTGGGTGGACCGTCGCCCAGCGACCCGAGCAGCTGCGCGAGGACGTGGAGGCGAACCTGCGCAGCCTCGGCACGGAACGCCTCGCCGTCGTGAACCTGCGTCGTATGGACACGCATCGGGACGCGCGGCCGGGCGACGACGTGCCGCTGGAGGACCAGCTGGCCGAGATGGTCGCCCTGCGCGACGAAGGGAAGATCGGCGGGGTCGGGGTCTCCACCGTGACTCTTGCCCAGGTGGAGATCGCCATCGCGCAGGCCCAGATCGTGTGTGTCCAGAATGCGTTCAGCCTGCTTGACCAGAGCGACACGCCCGTCCTCGACCGGTGCGCCGAGACCGGCGTCGCCTACGTCCCGTACTTCCCGCTCGGCTCCGCGTTCGCCCACATCGCCAGCGTCACCGACCACCCGCCGGTGACGGCCCTCGCCGCGGAGCGGGGTGTCACGCCGGCGCAGGTCGGTCTGGCCTGGCTCCTGGCGCGGTCGCCCAACGTCCTGCTCATTCCCGGCACGTCGTCGGTGGCGCACCTGGAGGAGAACGTGGCGGCGGCGAGCCTCGCGCTGAGCGACGACGAGCTCGCCCGGCTCGAGCCGCCGAGCGCCGACACGTCGGACTGACCCGCGCATCCACCCGACCGGGGGTAAGGCTGTTCGTGTACCCGGTCAGGTCACCGATCGGGTGGTGATCACGACCGATCCGGTTGCCCGACCGGGTATCCGACCCGGCGATCGCGGTTCCACCGTCTGATGGACCCCGACGGTGAGTCAGTCCAGCCCGCGAGCCAGCTGGGCGAAGTGCTCGAACGGGATGGTCCGGACCAGCGGGTCGGCGTGGCGGTGCACGATCTGCCAGCGGTCGCCGCCCCGCCGGAAGACCACCGTGACCCGCAGCGACATGTCCTGGTCCGGCAGGCCGCCGACGACGCCGTGCTGCCGCTCGATCGCGGCCAGGACGACCAGGTCGCCCGATGCGTACCAGTGCTCGACGTCGAGCGTGGCCTCGCCGGAGGCAAAGAACCGGCCGCCCTCGTCGATGTCCTTCTCGGTGAGACCGAACCCGCGCCGCGTCTCGCCGCCGAAGGGCGGCATCAGCGTGTAGTCGTCGGGGTGGTCGAACAGCGCGAAGTAGCGCTGGTGGTCGCCGCGGATGTACGCGTCGGCCGCGTCGGCGAAGCGGGCGATGAGCTCCGCGACGTCGTTCTCCGTCACCGTCGCCATCGACTCATCGTGGCACGCGAGGCGGTCGAGCGGCGAGACGGGGTCCCCGCGAAGTATCGGAGCGGAGCGGAGAACGTCGTGGGGTGACTAGACGTCGTACTCGGCCTGGATCCGGCCGTCGGCGGCCGCCTGCCGCAGTGCGGCGTGGTCGGCCTCGGCCTTGTCGGCATAGGCCGCGGCGAACTCGCCGACCGCGTGGTCGAAGGCGTCGCCACCGCCGAGGTAGGCGGCGATGGCGATGCGGTCGCCGGACCGCGCATGGGCGCGAGCGAGGGTCTCGGCGCAGATCCGCGCATACCGTTCGAGGACCGACGCCGGGATGCCTTCGACCTCCAGCGAGCCCTTCCAGTCCTGCAGCTGACGCACGTAGTAGTCGGTGCTGACGCCGTCACGGGTCGCGCGCTGCCACCCGAGCAGGACGTCGCTCACCGCCTGCATGATCCGCTGCCCCTCGACCACCCGCTGCCCGTGGTGGTCGAGAGCCCGCGAGCCCAGGGCCACGTCGAGGACGGACCGGACGGCCTCCTTGGCCTGGAGGAAGAGCGGGTCGTCCTCGTCCCGGCCCACCATCAGCACGACCCACGACCGGGTGCCGACGCTGCCGACACCGACCACCTTGAGCGCGATGTCGACGAACCGGTATTGCTGCAGCAGCTGGCGCCGGTTCGCCGACAGGGTCGTGGCGTACTCGTCGATCAGCGTCGTGATCCACCCCTCCAACGCCTCCGGTCCGGGCCCGAAGTCGAGGTCTCGGCTCGGGATGACCAGCGGCGGGCGGCTGACCAGGCGCAGCCGGCCGTCGACCGTCTCGGCGAGCTTGCGCCGCGAACCCAGGCTGTCGCGCGTCCGGGCCTTGTCGATGGTCCGGGTGAACGCCTTGCGGCTGTTCTTGTCGAGGGTGTCGAGCAGCTCGGGGACGTCCGTCTGGGCGGTGACGTGGGCATACCAGACGTCCAGCGTGCGCTGGCTTGCGTAGGTGCGCATGGCCTCCCGGTAGGCGCGGACGCACTGCACGACGATCGCGCGTCGCCGCTTCGCCGGGTAGTCGTTGGCCCGCGCGGCGAGCTCGACGCTCGCCGCGAGCCGTTTGACGTCCCACTCGAACGGGCCGGTCCACGTCTCGTCGAAGTCGTTGAGGTCGAAGACCAGCCGGCGCTCCGGCGACCCGTAGAGGCCGAAGTTGCTGAGGTGCGCGTCGCCGCACACCTGGGACGTGAGCGAGGTCTGCGGACCCGCGGCCAGGTCGTAGGCCATGACGACCGCCGACCCGCGGTAGAAGGCGAACGGCGAGGCGAGCATCCGGCCGTGCCTGATCGGCAGCAGGTTCTGGAGGCGGTCCGCCTCCTGCCCCAGGACCAGGTCGACCGCGTGGTGTTCGGTCGGCACCAGCTCGGCGTGCCGCTCGCGGGGCATCCGGTCCCGCTCGGCCCTGCCCTCGGCGGCCCGTTGCTCGACCGACCGCCACCCGACCGCGTTCTCCGTCACGAGTAGCAAGTACCACGCCACGGTCGAGCGGGTCTATCACCCTGCGGGAGGGGTATGGGTGCTGACCGCTCCCGAGCCGGCCATGTCACGATCCTCGCCGTGGTGCTCCTGAGCCCCGTGGGGCTCACGGTGTCCGGTGGGTCGGACGTGACGGTGAGTGGGCTGTTCGTCGCCGCCGCACTGCTGGTGTTCGCCGGCCTCTCAGTCGGACGTCCGCGCCAGGTCGGAACGAGACGACGGCCGGAGCAGCGTTGCGAAGCCGTTACACTCCTCCGGTCGCGTTCGGTCGAGGTCTGGTGCTCGCCGCGCCACGGGGGCACCACGGCCCGTGGTTACCCGGGAGTCACCGCGAGGACCCGTACCATCGACGGACGGACATCGGGTCTCGGGTTCCACCGCACGGCCGGGTGTCCGGCAGCGACCGACCGAACCAGAACCCCCTCCCCGCCCGTCCTCCCCGCATGAGGAGCCCATGCCCCGCCCGATCGACAACAAGGGCACCTACCTGCCCGCGCTGGACGGTCTGCGCGCCATCGCGGTGGCCGCAGTGGTCGCCTACCACCTGGGCTCGGACGCCGTTCCCGGTGGCCTGCTCGGCGTCGGCATCTTCTTCACCCTGAGCGGGTTCCTCATCACGGGCATCCTGCGCTCGACGGTCGAGCGCACCGGTGAGCTGGATCTCCGCCACTTCTGGCTGCGCCGGGCGCGCCGGCTGCTGCCGGCCGTGATCCTGGTGCTCATCGTCGTGCTGGCGGTCACGGCGCTGAGCAACCCCGGCGAGCTCGGCGTCCGCGGGGCCGAGACGGTCGCGGCCCTGTTCTACGTGAGCAACTGGACGACGATCGGCCTGGGCGTCTCGTACTTCGCCCGGTTCAACGGGCCCGGCCCTCTTGACCACCTCTGGTCGCTAGCGGTCGAGGAGCAGTTCTACGTGTTCTGGCCGCTCATGGTCTGGGGCCTCATCGCGCTGTTCCGCAAGCGCTGGGACCGCGCTGCGCTGGTGACCCTGGGTCTCGCGGTGCTCTCCTTCGTCGCGATGTGGCTGATCGCCACGCCGGGCTTCGACAACACCCGCGCCTACGAGGGCACCGACACGCGCGCCGGTGGCCTGCTCGTCGGGGCGGCGCTGGCGATGCTGTGGCGGCCGGGCAAGCTCTCTGCGAAGCTGCCGATGCGCGGCCGGGTCGTGCTCGACAGTGCCGGGGTGATCGCCCTGATCGCCATCGCGCTGCTGCTGACCCGGACCGACGAGTACTCGATGTTCCTCTACCGCGGCGGGATCCTCCTCCTGTCGCTGGCCACCGCCCTGCTCATCGCGGTGTCGACCCACCCCGCCAGCCTCGTCGGCAAGGCGGTCGGCGTGCTGCCGCTGCGGTGGATCGGTGAGCGGTCCTACGGCATCTACCTCTGGCACCTACCGGTCATCGTCTTCCTGCCCGAGTCCGTCCTCGAGGACTCACCGTGGCGGCCGGTCCTCCTCTGCGTGATCATCGTGGCGCTCGCCGCGCTCAGCTGGTCGCTGGTCGAGGACCCCATCCGCCGTCGCGGGCTGCTCGGCGCCCTGCGACGCGGTCGCGAGCACCGCGCGTGGGCCGGTCAGCAGACCCGCTCGGCCAGCCGGGGCCGCGGGACGCCGCTGCTCGGCAACGTCCTTGCTCTCGTCCTCGTAGCCACGGCCGGCCTGACCGCCCTCACCGTCATGGGCCCGTCCAGCAGCAGCTCGGCGGCCCAGACCACGGCCGACGGCGGCGCCGGCGGGGCCGGCTACACGCCGCCCGACCCCACCGCGGAGACGCCGTCGGGCACCGCCACCACCTCCGCCGCCCCCGCGCCGGCGGCCACGACGACGACCGCTGCCCCGGTCGACCCCGCCTCGCTGCAGACGTCGTGCTCCGGCGTCACCCACATCGGTGACTCGACCTCGCTGGGCCTGATGGACCCGGCGGCCCTCCCCAACGCCGCCGACCGGATCGACGCGCAGTACAAGGACTTCGGCGCCAAGACCGTCTTCACCGACATCCTCGGGGCGCGGTCCATCGTCGAGCGCTGGAACAACCAGCCCAACGCCGAGGACGGCGTCGAGACCCGCCAGAAGGCCGGCTTCCACGGCTGCTGGGTGTTCGCCATGGGCCTGAACGAGGCGGCGAACCAGGCCGTGGGCGGCAACACCCCGCTGGACAAGCGGATCGACATCCTCATGCAGCACGTGGGCAACGAGCCGGTCATGTGGCTCACCGTGAAGACGCTCCTGACCAAGACGGCCTACGCCGAGAACCAGATGGTCAAGTTCAACGACGCCCTCGTGGCCGCCTGCCAGCGCTACCCGAACATGCGGGTCTACGACTGGGCGGCCGAGGTGCAGGACAACTGGTTCGCCAAGGACAAGACGCACTACACGAGCACCGGGTGGAAGGAGCGGGGGCACCGGACCGCCGAGGCTCTGGCGATCGCGTTCCCGAAGGACGGCCAGCCCCCGAACAGCTGCCTGATCCGCACTCCGTAGCGCCGTCGACCGACCGGTTCACCCGCCTACGATGACCACGTACCGCCGTCCGGCGGGGGTCGTCCACGGTGTGGTGAAGGAGTCAGGCATGGTGCAGGTCAACCTCTCCAAGGGGCTCGACAAGGCGTACGAGGACAAGAGCCTTGCGGAGATCCTCGCGGCACCGCCGTCGGCCCTGGCCGGTCTCACGGCGGCGGACGACGCGGCCCTCAAGGAGCACCTCGGGATCGACACGATCGCCGAGCTCGGCTCCAACAAGTACTTCGCGCTGGCCGGCGTCCTCGTGGCCCTGGCCAACAAGGAGGGCTGACCGCCCTCCCGGCCGCGCAGACAGAGCAGGGCCGCTCCCCGGTGGGGAGCGGCCCTGTCTGCGTGCTGAGCCGTGAGGCGTCAGGCCGGCTGGCGGATCGCCGAGATGTCGAACTCCAGGGTGACCTTCTCGGAGACGAGGACGCCACCGGTCTCGAGCGCGGCGTTGAACGCCAGGCCCCAGTCGCCACGGTTGATGGTGACCGAACCCTCGAAACCGGCGCGGAGGTTGCCGAACGGGTCCTTCGCCGTACCAGTCTCCTCGAAGAGGACGGTGACGGGCTTGGTCACGGCGTTGATGGTGAGGTCGCCGGTGATGCTCCACTCGGTGCCGTCGCGCTCGACGTCGGTCGAGACGAAGCGGATCTCCGGGTAGGTCTCGATGTCGAAGAAGTCAGGGGTCTTCAGGTGGCCGTCGCGCTGGGCCTGGCCGGTCGTGACGCTCGCGGCCTGGATGGTCACGGCGACGATCGAGCTCGCGGGGTTGTCGGCGTCGACGTGGGCGGTGCCCTCGAACTCGTCGAACTGGCCGCGGACCTTGGTCACCATCGCGTGGCGGGCGGAGAACCCGATCCGGGTGTGAGCCGGGTCGAGGACGTAGTCACCGGAGACGTTGGAGGCGACCGGGGCTTCCTCCGCCAGGGCGGACGACGTACGGTTGAACAGAGCCATCGGAATGGGTCCTTTCGGGTGGGGTGCGAGGCTTGTTGAAGTTTCAACTAACGTAGCGCGCCATCCATTCCCCACGCAATTCGTTGCCGTCCGAAACCAGTGTGTCCTGCGTCACGTCGTGGGCGGTGCGCTCCTCGGACCCGCTCGTTCAGGACAATGCCGGTATGCCGCGCTCACGCCTGCTCTCGCCGCCGGACCTCGAGGCGCTGGTCCGGCGGGTGACGGCACGCCTCGACCGGGCGGGGGCGGACGGTCGGATCGCCATCGGGGTCGCCGGCGCTCCCGGTGCCGGGAAGACGACGCTCGCCGAGGATCTCGTGGCGGCGCTGGCGGACCGGATGGGCGACGCGGCCGTGGCCCACCTCCCGATGGACGGGTTCCACCTCGCCGACGTGCAGCTCGACGCCCTCGGCCTGCGCGGCAGGAAGGGCGCGCCCGAGACCTTCGACGGGCACGGCTTCCTCGCGACGATGACCCGGCTGCGGTCCGGCGACCCGGCAACGGTCTACGTGCCCGGCTTCGAGCGGGTCCTCGAACAGCCGGTGGCGGCCGCCATCGCCATCCCCGGGTCGGCCCGTGTCGTCGTCAGCGAGGGCAACTACCTGCTCCTGGAGGACGACCCCTGGCCTCGGGTCCGCGTCCTCTTCGACGAGGTGTGGTTCGTCGACCTCGCGGACCAGGAGCGGGTCCGTCGGCTGGTGGCGCGGCATACCGAGTTCGGCAAGGACCCCGACACGGCGCAGTCCTGGGCCCTCGGCCCGGACCAGAGCAACGCCGCGCGGATCCTCTCGACCCGTGACCGGGCCGATCTCGTGGTCGTGGCATCCGAGCTCGGCTAGTCCCGCGCCTCTCAGGCGCTCCCCGATCGGCCCACTGTCAGATCGGGCAGGCGTGCGACCGGCGGTCGAGCGGCATACTCGGGTATGCCCCCGCTCGATGCCGAGCGCCCGCCTGTTCCGATGTCACGGAGGTCGCCGATGCCCGCCGAAGCCACCCTGTCGCACACCGCCGGTGAGACCGACGTCCCCCTCATCGAGCAGACCATCGGCGACAGCTTCGACGCCACGGTCGCGCGGTTCCCGGACCGTGAGGCGCTCGTCGACGTCGAGCAGGGCCGGCGGTGGACCTGGGCCGAACTGCAGCGCGACGTCGACGTCGCCGCCCGTGGCTTCGTCGCGGCGGGCATCGGGAAGGGCGACCGCGTCGGCATCTGGGCGCCGAACTGCGCCGAGTGGACCATTGTCCAGTTCGCCACGGCGAAGATGGGCGCGGTCCTCGTCAACATCAACCCGGCCTACCGGACCCACGAGCTGAAGTACGTCCTCGGCCAGGCCGGGATCCGGATGATCGTGGCCGCCCCGTCGTTCAAGACCAGCGACTACGCGGCGATGATCGAGGAGGTGCGGGGCGACGTCGCCGGGCTCGAGCAGGTCGTCCTCATCGGCACCGACAGCTGGCGCGACCTGCTCGCCGGCGCCGAGCGGGTCAGCCCCGACGGTCTGGCGCAGATCCAGGCGAGCCTCACCAACACCGAGGCGATCAACATCCAGTACACCTCGGGGACGACGGGGTTCCCCAAGGGCGCGACCCTCAGCCACCGGAACATCCTCAACAACGGGTTCTTCGTCGGCGAGCTGTGTCGCTACACCGAGGCCGACCGGGTCTGCATCCCGGTGCCCTTCTACCACTGCTTCGGGATGGTCATGGGCAACCTCGCCTGCTCCACTCACGGGGCGGCGATGATCATCCCGGCGCCCGGCTTCGACCCCGCCAAGACCCTCCAGGCCTGCCAGGACGAGAAGGCCACCTCGCTCTACGGCGTGCCGACCATGTTCATCGCCGAGTGGTCCCTGCCGAACTTCGCCGACTACGACGTCTCCACCATCCGGACCGGAATCATGGCCGGCTCGCCGTGCCCGGCCGAGCTGATGAAGAAGGTCATCGCGTCGGGGATCGAGGAGATGACCATCTGCTACGGCATGACCGAGACCTCACCGGTCTCGACGCAGACCCGCACCGACGACTCGTTCGACCACATGGTCGGCACCGTCGGCCGGGTCGGTCCGAACCTGGAGATCAAGGTGGTCGACCCCACCACCGACGAGACGCTGCCCCGCGGCGAGCCGGGCGAGTTCTGCACCAAGGGCTACTCGGTGATGCTCGGCTACTGGGAGCAGCAGGACAAGACCGACGAGGTCCTCGTGGACGGGTGGATGCACACCGGCGACATCGCCGTCATGGGCGAGGACGGCTACGTGCAGATCACCGGCCGGATCAAGGACATGGTCATCCGCGGCGGGGAGAACATCTACCCGAGGGAGATCGAGGAGTTCCTCTACACCCACCCCGACATCCTCGACGCCCAGGTCATCGGCGTCCCGGACGAGCGGTACGGGGAGGAGCTCTGCGCCTGGGTCCGGATGCGCGAGGGGGCCGAGCCGCTCACCGCCGAGGCGGTCCGCGCGTTCGCGACCGGCAAGCTGGCGCACTACAAGATCCCGCGCTACGTCCAGATCGTCGGCGAGTTCCCGATGACCGTGACGGGCAAGGTCCGCAAGGTCGAGATGCGGGAGAAGACCATCGCCGACCTAGGGCTGGCCGCCCAGGCGTAGCACCGGCGCGCCGCCCGACTGCCACCGGCGCGGCATACCCTCCCCCTGCCCTGGTATGCCGCGCCGGTGTCCCCCGATCGACCGCCGAGGCGTCACATGCGCGTGAACTGCGCAGCGACGGGTCTCGCGGTCTCCGCACCGGCGGCGGGCGCCCGCCCCCGGAGATTGTCGGTGACCCTCGTGATGATGAGGATCAGGCAGACGGTCGCGGCCACGCCGAGAGCCGTGCTGATGATGAAGGCGAAGATGAGGTCGCGAAGGTAGTCGACCGTGCCGAGGGCCTCTCGGATGCGAATGAGGGCGATCGACTGGATCCAGGCGGGGAAGAAGTAGAGCGCGCAGAAGGCGATGACGATCGGCGGTGCCGCGCGCGACGCGGTGGTCGGCCCGTGGCCGATGCGCCGCGGGTCGGACGCCTGGTAGAGGTCGGTCAGCGTCCGCCACGCGATGCGGATGTTGAGCAACGGGACGAAGCACCCGAGCACGGTGCCGACCATCGACCCGCGGATCAGCCGCTTGTTCATGTGCCGGTCGTTGCGGGAGACCCCGACCCAGACCAGGACGAACACCCAGCTGAGGAACACGACGAGCAGCAGGGCCAGGAACAGCAGGATCATCGTTCGCAGCAGTGACCGGGCGTCGTCCTCGTGCACGTCCCCCGGCTGCATGCTCCAGATCTGCAGTGTGTTGAGCGTCGCGATCCACCACAGCAGCGAGACGCAGGAGGCCAGGACGGAGAGGGCCAGCATCAGCTGGGCGATGAGCGCCCAAGCCCGTACCCCCTCGTTCGTCCGGATCGGTGGTGCGATCCGCTGCTCCTCGGCCACCGGGTCCAACGGCCGGACGTGCTCGGTCCAGTGCCGTCCGTCCCACAGCCGGAGCTGGCCGGCGACGTTCGGGTCCGGACGCCACCCGGCCTCGGTGCCGTGCGGGAAGTGCGTGGCGACGTCCGGCGGCAGCTCGCCGAGATGGGGCGGTAGGGGCTCCCCCAAGGACACGGGTTCGCCCGCCTGCTGCGGGGACCCGGATGCCGGCGACGCCGCCGGCAACGTCCAGGGATCGGTCATGCCGACAGTGTCCCCGGGACGGGCGATACCCGGGATCCTCCGAATGGGTACTCACCCATAGCCTTGTGGCCATGCCGTCCCCGTCCGAGATCGTCGCTCCCCGCGTCACCGCGGCCATCGCCGCGGCGTTCGGAGACGAGTACCCGGAGCTGCGCGACGCCGACCCGGTGCTGCGGCCCTCCCAGTTCGCGGACCTCCAGGCCAACGCGCCGCTGGCTCTGGCCAAGAAGCTCCGGATGTCGCCGCGCGAGGTTGCGGCCCAGGTCTCCGCTCGGCTCGACCTCGACGGGATCGCTGAGCCGGTCGAGATCAGCGGACCGGGGTTCCTCAACATCACCCTCACCAACGACTGGCTGGCCGGCGCGGTCGGGGAGATGGCCGCCGACCCGCGGCTCGGCGTCCCCCGGCAGCAGGCCGAGAACATCCCGATCGACTACTCCTCCCCCAACGTGGCCAAGGAGATGCACGTCGGGCACCTGCGTACGACCGTGGTCGGAGACGCCCTCGCTCGCACCCTGGAACGCCTGGGGCACGTCGTGATCCGGCAGAACCACATCGGCGACTGGGGCACGCCGTTCGGCATGCTCATCGAGCACCTCCTCGACGTCGGCGAGGGATCAGCCGAGGCCGGCCTGCTCGAGACCGACCCGAACGCGTTCTACCAGGCGGCCCGCGCCGACTTCGACCGCGACCCGGCCTTTGCCGCCCGGGCGCGGGCTCGCGTCGTCTCGCTCCAGGCGGGGGACCCCGACACGATGCGCCTCTGGAGCGAGGTCGTCGACCTGTCCAAGCACTACCTCAACCGGGTGTACGACGTCATGGGCGTCGCGCTCACCGACGCCGACCTCTACGGCGAGTCCCGCTACAACGCCGAGCTGGCGGCCATCTGTGACGAGCTCGAGGCCAAGGGGATCGCGCGGGTCAGCGAGGGGGCGCTCTGCGTGTTCCTCGACGGCTACACCGGGCGCGAGGGCAAGCCGGTCCCGCTGATCATCCGCAAGTCCGACGGTGGCTACGGCTACGGCGTCACCGACCTCGCCACGATCCGCTACCGCGCCAACCAGCTGCACGGCGACCGGATCGTCTACGTCGTCGGCGTGACCCAGGCCCTGCACTTCCAGATGGTGTGGGAGACGGCCCGGCTGGCCGGCTGGCTCCCGGACGGCGCGCGCCCGATCCACGTCCAGATCGGCAACGTCCTCGGCAAGGACCGCAAGCTGCTGCGGACCCGGTCGGGGGAGACGCCACGGCTCAGCGGCCTCCTCGACGAGGCGGTCACGGCCGCCCGACGCGTCCTCGACGACGCCCGGCCCGACCTGCCCGAGACGGTCCGCGCGGCGATCGCCCCGCAGATCGGCATCGGCGCCGTCAAGTACGCCGACCTGTCCGTCGCCCACGACAGCGAGTACGTCTTCGACCTCGACCGGATGGTCGCACTGACCGGCAACACCGGCCCCTACCTGCAGTATGCCGCGGCGCGGGTGCGCTCGATCTTCCGGAACGCGGGCCTCGACCCCACGACCGAGGGCGCCGGCGGCGAGCGCCGCCGGGTGGTCGTCCGCGACGCCGGCGAGCGTGACCTGGCCCTCGCGCTGCTGGAGTACGGGTCGGTGGTGGCGCAGGTCGGTGACGAGCTCGAGCCGCACCGGCTCGCCGCCTACCTCTTCGACCTGGCGCAGGCGTTCTCGACGTTCTACGAGCACCACCCGGTGCTCAAGGCCGAGGACGCCGAGCTGCGCGAGTCGCGGCTGGCCCTCAGCGGCCTCACTCTCGCGGTGCTCGTCGAGGGCCTCGGGCTGCTCGGAGTCGGCGCCCCCGACCAGATGTAGCCGCTTCCAGACGCCCGTTGTTGCCGGTTTTCCCGCTTCCGGACCGCTCAGACTGGCAACAACGGGCGTCCGGAAGCGGGACCGGGTCAGGTCAGGCGAGGTCGCGGGAGAGGGCGGCGGCGGCCTCGCGCAGGATCGGCACGGCACGCTCGATGACCGCCGGTGTCATCCGGGTGGCCGGCCCGCTGACCGAGAGGCCCAGCTTGGTCGGGGCGTCGGGTACCGCCACCGCGACGCAGCGCACGCCGTGCTCCTGCTCCTCGTCGTCGATGGCGTAACCGTGCTCGTCGACCCAGAGCAGGGCCGTGGCGAACGCCTCGGGGTCGGTGATCGTGTGCTCGGTGTGGACCGGCATGCCGGTGCGCCGCAACAGGTCCAGGACCTGGTCCTCGGGCATCCGCGCCATGATCGCCTTGCCGACGGCCGTGCAGTGGGGCAGGACCCGACGACCGACCTCGGTGAACATCCGCATGGAGCGCCGTGACTGCGCCTGGGCGACGTAGACGATCTCGTCGCCGTCGAGCATGGCGAGGTTGGCCGACTCGCCGAGCTCGTCGACCAGCCGGTCGAGGTGCGGCTTGGCCCAGACGCTGAGCATCGCCCCGGAGCTCTCCCCCAGCCGGATCAGACGAGGCGCCAGGACGTACTGACGGCTGGAGTCCTGGCGCAGGTAGCCGAGGTCGACGAGGGTGCGCAGCAGCCGGTGGATGGTCGGGAGGGGCAGCCCGGACTCGGCCGCGAGCTGGGACAGGCCCATCGTGCCGCCGTGGTCGGCCATGGTCTCCAGCAGCCCGAACGCCCGCTCGATGGACTGCACCGTGCCGGAGCGCGGCGGCCCCTTCCCGGCCGGTTCGGCGGCGTCTGCCACCGACGACGCCACTGACGCGCTCATCCGTCCTCCTCGACGTGTTCTTCCCAAAGTTTCCGTATAGCGAAAGAGTAGGTGCTCGTCGCGGGCCCTCGACCAGATATATCAACAACTAGTTGAAGTTCCGCAACACAGACAATAGTATCCGCAATACGAAAACTCGGCGCAAGGGAGACAGTCAATGGCGACACCCAGTCCTGGCTATGCGATCACGGTCCGCGTGGAGACCCCCTCCTCCTCCGGGGCCACCAGCGGCCTCGTCGCCGCGGTGAGCACGGCCAAGGGCGTCCTGACGGCCCTCGACGTGGTGGAGTCGCACGCCGACCGCCTCGTCGTCGACGTCACCTGCAACGCGTCGGACGCCGAGCACGCCGACACGATCGTCGCCGAGCTGGCCGAGGTGCCAGGCGTCACCGTCCGCAAGGTCAGCGACCGGACCTTCCTCATGCACCTGGGCGGCAAGCTCGAGGTCAACCCGCGCGTCCCGCTGAAGAACCGCGACGACCTCTCCCGCGCCTACACCCCCGGCGTCGCCCGCGTCTGTCTCGCCATCGCCAAGAACCCCGAGGACGTCCGCCGCCTCACCATCAAGCGCAACACCGTGGCCGTCGTCACCGACGGGTCGGCGGTCCTCGGCCTCGGCAACATCGGCCCCTACGCCGCCCTCCCGGTGATGGAGGGCAAGGCGGCCCTGTTCAAGCAGTTCGCCGGCGTCAGCGCCTGGCCGGTATGCCTCGACACCCAGGACACCGAGGAGATCATCCGCACGGTCAAGCTCATCGCCCCGGTCTACGGCGGCATCAACCTCGAGGACATCGCCGCCCCGCGCTGCTTCGAGATCGAGCGGCGGCTGCGCGACGAGCTGGACATCCCCGTCTTCCACGACGACCAGCACGGCACGGCCATCGTCGTCCTCGCCGCCCTCACCAACGCGCTCAAGGTGGTCGGCAAGCGGATCGAGGACGTGCGCGTCGTCATCAGCGGCGTCGGTGCCGCCGGACACGCGATCATCACGCTGCTCCACGCGCAGGGCGTGGGCCACATCGTCGCCTGCGACCGCAAGGGTGCGCTCCACTCCGGTCAGGAGCACCAGGAGCCCGCCCGGCGGTGGATCGCGCAGAACACCAACGGCGACCGCCAGGCCGGCACGCTGGCCGAGGTGCTCGCCGGCGCCGACGTCTTCATCGGCGTCTCGGCTCCGGGGCTGCTCACCGGCGAGGACGTCGCGACGATGAACGACGACGCGATCGTCTTCGCCCTCGCCAACCCCGACCCCGAGGTGGACCCGTTGGAGGCCGGCCGGACCGCGGCCGTGGTCGCCACCGGCCGTTCGGACTTCCCGAACCAGATCAACAACGTCCTGGCCTTCCCCGGCTTCTTCCGCGGCATGCTCGACGCGGGCGCCCGGGAGATCACCCAGGAGGTGATGCTCGCCGCCGCGCGCGCCATCGCCGGCTGTGTCGAGCAGGGCGAGCTGAACAGCAGCTACATCGTCCCGTCGGTCTTCGACCCGGCCGTCGCGCCGGCCGTCGCCCACGCGGTCCGCGAGGCCGCGACCCGGCAGGGGAACGCCTCCCCGGCCGTCGTCGAGGTCGACCACTCGCTCGACGACACCGTTCCCTCATACCAGCCGCACGGCCCCAAGGAAGGAGCCACCAGTGTCCTCTGAGTCCTCATCACCCGTCGAGGTCACGGGCCCGCCCGTCGACGGACAGGACCAGATCCTCACGGCAGAGGCGCTCGACTTCCTCGCCGCGCTGCAGCGCGAGTTCGTCGCGACGCGCGACGAGCTCCTGGCGGCCCGGAGGACCCGCCGCGACCAGGTGTCCCGCACCGGCCGGCTCGACTTCCTCCCGGAGACGCAGGCGATACGCGATGGCGAGTGGCGGGTCGCGCCGGCTCCGGAGGACCTCGTCGACCGGCGCGTCGAGATGACCGGTCCGACCGACCGCAAGATGACGATCAACGCCCTGAACTCCGGTGCCCGGGTCTGGCTGGCCGACATGGAGGACGCGAGTACTCCCCACTGGCACAACGTGATCGGCGGCCAGGTCAACCTCCGCGACGCGATCCGGCGCGACATCTCCTTCACGAACGAGAAGGGCAAGGAGTATGCGCTGCGCACCGACCGGCGCCTGGCCACCATCGTGATGCGGCCCCGCGGGTGGCACTTCGACGAGAAGCATCTCGTGGTCGACGGGAACCCGGTCGTCGGCGCCCTGGTCGATTTCGGTCTCTACTTCTTCCACAACGCGCAGGAGCTGCTCGACCGCGGCAGCGGTCCGTATTTCTATCTACCCAAGACCGAGAGCCACCTCGAGGCGCGGCTCTGGAACGACGTCTTCACCTTCGCGGAGCAGCGGCTCGGGATCCCCTACGGCACGGTGCGCGCGACGGTGCTCATCGAGACCATCCCGGCGGCGTTCGAGATGGACGAGATCCTCTATGAGCTGCGCGACCACGCCTCGGGTCTCAACGCCGGTCGCTGGGACTACCTCTTCAGCATCATCAAGTACTTCCGCGACAGCGGTCCCGAGTTCGTCCTGCCCGACCGGGGTCTCATCGGGATGCCGACGCCGTTCATGCGCGCCTACGCCGAGCTGCTGGTCCAGACCTGTCACCGGCGCGGCGCCTTCGCCATCGGCGGCATGTCGGCCTTCATCCCGAGCCGCAAGGACAAGGAGGCCAACGAGCGGGCCTTCGCCAAGGTCCGCGAGGACAAGCAGCGCGAGGCCAGCCAGGGGTTCGACGGCTCGTGGGTCGCCCACCCCGACCTCGTGCCCGTCTGCCAGGAGGTCTTCGACGGCATCCTCGGCGACCGGCCGAACCAGCTCGACGTCCTGCGCGAGGACGTCCACGTCACCGCCGACGACCTGCTCGACATCGCCTCGGCGGAGGGTCAGATCACCCGGGCCGGTTTGACCGGCAACGTCGAGGTAGCGGCGCGATACCTCGAGGCGTGGCTCGGCGGACTCGGGGCCGTCGGCATCCACAACCTCATGGAGGACGCCGCGACGGCCGAGATCTCGCGGTCCCAGATCTGGCAGTGGGTCCACAACGAGTCGCGGCTCGACGACGGAACCCTCATCACCGCCGAGCTGGTCCGCGAGGTCATGGAGCAGGAGCACGGAGCCATCCGCGCCGAGCTGGGGGACGGCTACGACGACCGCAACTTCGACACCGCGTTCCGCGTGCTGGAGCAGGTCGCGCTGGCCGACGACTACGTCGACTTCCTGACCCTCCCGGCCTACGAGGCGGCCTCGACATGAGCACCGCGACGTCAGCCGGGGTGAGCCGCCTCGCCGACACCCTCGACGAGCAGCTCGCCGCGGCCGACGCCGCGCTCGCCGAGCACTACCCGGGCGACCGCGGCGTGCGCCAGCCGGTGCACACCGTCTACGTGCCCGCCGACCGCTACTCCGCCACCACCGTGTCGGACTGGGGACGCGAGGCGCTCGCGGCGCTCGACGCGCACGGCGGCACGCCGGAGCAGCTCGCCGACGCGGCGGGTATGCCGGTCGAGGTCACCTCGGTGGTCTACCCGCTGGTGCGCCGGAAGCTCGAGACCGAGCCCATCGAGGACCTGAGGATCGACTTCGAGGACGGGTTCGGCCACCGGCCGGACGCCGAGGAGGACGCCGCCGCGGTCGCCGCCGCCAGGGCACTGGCGCAGTCGGTTCACGACGGGAACTCCGCGCCGTTCCACGGGATCCGGTTCAAGTCGTTCGAGGCGCCCACTCGGCGACGCGGCCTGCGCACCCTCGACCTGTTCCTCGGCGAGCTGGTCCGCGCGGGCGGGCTGACCGACGGCCTGCTGCTCACGCTGCCCAAGGTGACGTCGGTCGACCAGGTCCAGGCCATGGTGACCGCCTGTCAGTGGCTGGAGGACGCGCATACCCTGCCCGCCGGCCGGCTCGGCTTCGAGATCCAGGTCGAGACGCCGCAGGCGATCCTCGGGTCCGACGGGTCCGCGCTCGTCGCGCGGATGATCCACGCCGCCGCCGGCCGCTGCACCGGGCTCCACTACGGCACCTACGACTACTCCGCATCCACCGGGGTCTCGGCGGAGTACCAGAGCATGGAGCACGCCGTCGCGGACTACGCCAAGGCGGTCATGCAGGTCGCGGCGGCCGGCACCGGTGTCTTCGTGTCCGACGGCTCGACCAACGTCCTCCCGGTCGGCGACGACGCCGCGGTCCGCCGGGGCTGGAGCCTCCACTCCCGCCTGGTCCGCCGTTCGCTCGAACGCGGCTACTACCAGGGCTGGGACCTGCACCCGGCCCAGCTGCCCACCCGGTATGCGGCGACCTACGCCTTCTACCGCGACGGGCTCGCCAGCGCGGCGGCCCGGCTGAAGGCCTACCTCGGCCAGCAGGACTCCCAGTTCCTCGACGAGCCGGCCACCGCCGTCGCCCTCGCCGGGTTCGTCCTGCGGGGCATCGAGTGCGGCGCGGTCAGCGAGACCGAGCTGGCCGAGGACATCGGCGTCGAACGCTCCCGCCTCGCCCAGCTCGCCCGACGACGCACTCCCTGACCACCCGCACTCCCTGACCTTGGCTCCTTCGGAGCCGGTACCTGACCAACGGAGGTCTCGTATGTCCAGCGCCACTGACGTCGCTGCCCCACGGCATCCGGTCGACCAGACCCTGCCCTTCCCGCAGATGTTCCTCTACGGGCTGCAACACGTGCTCAGCATGTATGCCGGGGTCGTCGCCGTCCCTCTCATCGTCGGCACGGCCCTCAAGCTGAGCCCCACCGACATCACCTACCTCGTCTCGGCCGGACTGTTCATGTCCGGAGTCGCGACCCTGCTGCAGACGCTGGGCGTGTGGCGGATCGGGGCTCGCCAGCCCATCGTCCAGGGCACGTCCTTCGCCGCCGTGTCGACGATGCTGGCCATCGGTGCGGACGCGGGCGGCGGCACGGTCGGGCTCAACGCGATCCTCGGCGCGCTGCTGCTCTCCGGCGTTATCGGGTTCGTCATCGCCCCCGTCTTCACCAAGCTGCTGCGCTTCTTCCCCGAGGTCGTCACGGGAACGGTCATCACGGTCATCGGCATCTCACTGCTGCCGGTCGCGATCCGCTGGGCGGGCGGAGGGACCCCCGGGGTGACCCCAAACTTCGGCGCTCCGAAGAACATCGCGCTGGCCGCGATCACGATGCTCATCATCGTCGTGATCTACCGCTGGATGCCGCCCTTCCTCAGCCGCGTCGCGATCCTGCTCGGCCTCGTACTCGGCACGGTGGTGGCCATCCCGTTCGGCCTGACCAACTTCGGCAACATCGCCAACGCCTCGATCTTCCAGCTCACGACACCGTTCCACTTCGGCCTGCCCACCTTCGCCGTGGGGGCCACCATCTCCATGGTGGTGGTGATGCTCGTCATCATGACCGAGACGACCGCCGACATCCTCGCGATCGGCCAGGTGATCGACAAGCCCGCCGACCGGCAGCAGGTCACCAACGGCCTGCGGGCCGACATGCTCGCCACCGCGGTCGCCAGCGTCTTCAACGGCTTCTCGGTGAGCGCGTTCGCGCAGAACGTGGGACTCGTCGCCATCACCGGGATCAAGAGCCGGTTCGTCGTGGCGGTCGGCGGTGGCATCCTCGTGTTCCTCGGCCTCTTCCCGGTCCTCGGCGCGCTGGTCGCCCTCGTGCCCCTGCCGGTCCTCGGCGGCGCCGGGATCGCCCTCTTCGGCACCGTTGCCGCGAGCGGCATCCGCACCCTCAGCCGGGTCGACTTCTCGGGCAACGCCAACATCGTGATCGTCGCCTTCTCCCTGGGCATGGGCATCATCCCCATCGCCGTGCCGACGTTCTACGACGAGTTCCCGTCCTGGTTCACCGTCATCTTCGACTCGGGGATCACCGCGGCGGCCCTGACCGCAGTGCTGCTCAACCTGGTGTTCAACATCGTCGGCCGCCCGGGCGAGACCGAGGCCCCGATCTTCGCCGAGGGACCGGCACCGGCCGCGATCTCCGAGGCCGACGAGGCCCGCCTCGACCCGCAAGGCCCGGCCGCCCGCGGCCAGCGCTACGAGGGCAACCCGTGAGCCGCAGCTACGTCACCGCCCACGTGCTCGACGCGGCGGCCGGCCGCCCGGCCGACGGCGTCGCCATCCGGCTGACGGACGCCGCCGGGACGCTGATCGCCGAGGCGGTCACCGACGACGACGGTCGTGTCGGTGACCTGGGCCCGACGCGTCTCGACCCCGGGGACTACTCGGTGACGTTCGGGTCCGGCGCGTACTTCGCGGCTCGCGGCGTCACCTCCTTCCACCCGTCCGTCGCGGTCCTGTTCACCGTCGAGGCGGACCAGGCGCACTACCACATCCCCCTCCTGCTCAGCCCGTACTCCTACACCACTTACCGAGGCAGCTGAGCCGACCCGCGGGTCCGCTCTGCCCAACGAAAGGACACCCCATGACCGACGTCATCCTCGCCGCGAACCAGTACGGCAAGGCCGAGAACCGCGTGGTCCGCGTCGTGCGCGACACAGCACGCCACGAGGTCACCGACCTCAACGTCACCTCGCAGCTACGCGGCGACTTCGAGGCGGCGCACACGAAGGGCGACAATGCCCACGTCGTCGCAACGGACACCCAGAAGAACACCATCTTCGCCTTCGCGAAGGACGGGATCGGCTCTCCGGAGGAGTTCCTCCGGCGGCTCGCTGACCACTTCACCGGCGACTTCGACTGGGTGACCGGCGGCCGGTGGGCGGCCGAGCTCTTCGGCTGGACCCGGATCAACGACCACGACCATGCCTTCTACCGAGGTGCACCGGAGGTTCGGACGGCTGTGCTCGTTCGCGACGGCGACACCGACACCATGCTCTCCGGCTTCCACGGCCTGACGGTGATGAAGACGACAGAGTCGGGGTTCGCCGGCTACCCGAAGGACCAGTACACGACGCTGAAGGAGACCGACGACCGGATCCTGGCCACGGACATCGCCACCAGGTGGCGCTACAACACCACGGAGGTCGACTACAACGCCGTCTACGACAGTGTCAAGCAGACCATCCTCACCGAGTTCTCCCAGGGGTACTCGAACGCGTTGCAGCAGGACCTGTATGACATGGCGGCCGCCGTGATCGACCGTCACCCGCAGATCGACGAGATCAAGTTCTCGTGCCCCAACAAGCACCACTTCCTGTCGGACCTGTCGTTCTGTGGCCTGGACAACCCGGGCGAGGTGTTCTACGCCGCCGACCGTCCGTACGGCCTGATCGAGGCCACCATCCAGCGCAAGGGGGCGCCGACCGCCGACGCCGCGTGGGTCGGGGTCGCCGGCTTCTGCTGACCGCCGAGCGCGTCCCGCCCCCGGCTCGGGTTGACGAGATGGCCAGCGAACCGACATACTCTCTTCCGTAATACAAAAGATCATTTCCGCATAACGGAAACAATGGAGATCCGACGATGACGTCCCACTCGCTGCGCTACCTGGCGAACTGCTCGATGCTCTTCACCGAGGTCCCGCTCCTGGAGCGCCCGGCGGCCGCCAAGGCCGCCGGCTTCGACACCGTCGAGTTCTGGTGGCCCTGGCCGGACCAGCCGGTCCCGGGCGACGCCGAGATCGACGCCTTCGTCACCGCCGTGCAGGACGCCGGAGTGCAGCTCGCCGGGCTCAACTTCTTCGCCGGTGACCTCGCGGGTCCCGACTGCGGGGTGCTGTCGATCCCGAGCCGCTCCCAGCAGTTCCGTGACAACGTCGAGGTCACCCTCGGCATCGGCGAGCGGCTGGGCACCAGGGCGTTCAACGCCCTCTACGGCAACCGCGTCGACGACGCCACGCCGGGCCAGCAGGACGACCTCGGGGCCGAGAACCTCGCGTACGCGGCGAAGGCCGCCGACCGCCTGGGCGCGACCGTCCTGGTCGAGCCGGTGAGCGGCCCGAAGCCCTACCCGCTGCGGACCGCCGACGACGCGGTCGGCGTCGTGGACCGCGTCCGGGCCACCGGGACAGCCAACGTCGGCTTCCTCTGCGACCTGTTCCACCTGGCCAACAACGGCGACGACGTGGACGCGGCCATCGCCGGCCACGCCGACCGGATCGCGCACGTCCAGATCGCCGACGCCCCCGGTCGTGGCGAGCCGGGCTCGGGCGACCTGCCGCTCGACCGGTGGCTGGCCGAGCTGGAGAAGGCGGGATACGCCGGCTACGTCGGCCTCGAGTACAAACCCACGACCACGACCGTGGAAAGCCTCGCCTGGCTTCCGGTCGAGCGTCGCTGAACCCCTGACACGCCTGAGACGCAAGGAGATTCGCACAATGACCAACGTCGCCTTCATCGGCCTCGGCATCATGGGCAACCCCATGGCCGGGCACCTGGCCAAGGCCGGGCACACGGTGACCGGGATCAACCGGCACCCCAACTACGAGGACCTCGAGGCCGCCGGCGGCAAGGGTGCGGGCTCCATCAAGGAAGCCGTGGCCGACGCCGACGTCGTCTGCATCATGGTTCCCGACTCGCCGGACGTCCGCGAGGTCCTCGAGGGTGAGGGTGGCGTCTTCGACAGCGCCAAGCCCGGCACGCTCATCGTCGACTTCTCCAGCATCCGCCCCGACGTCACCGTCGAGCTGGCCCAGGCGGCCAGGGAGCGCGGCTTCCGGCTCATCGACGCCCCGGTCTCCGGCGGCGAAAAGGGTGCGAAGGACGCGGTGCTGTCGATCATGGTCGGCGGCGACGCGAAGGACGTCGAGGAGGCCCGCCCGCTGCTCGAGACCGTCGGCAAGACCGTCGTCCACGTCGGCGGAAGCGGCTCCGGCCAGACCGTCAAGGCCGCGAACCAGCTCATCGTGGCGACCAACATCCAGGCGCTCGCCGAGGCGGTCGTCTTCCTCAAGGCCTACGACGTCGACCTCGAGTCGGCGCTGGAGGTGCTCGGTGGCGGCCTGGCCGGCTCCGCCGTCCTCAACCAGAAGAAGCAGAACATGGTCAACGGCTCGTTCGAGCCCGGCTTCCGGATCGACCTGCACCACAAGGACATGGGCATCGTCACCTCGGCTGCACGCGAGGCCGGCGTCGTGGTGCCGGTGGCCGCCCTCGTGGCTCAGCTGATGGCCTCCGCCCGGGCCAACGGCGACGGTGGTCTCGACCACTCGGCCCTCCTCAAGGGCGTGGAGCGGCTCAGCGGCCGCAGCGAGGAGTCGTCGTCATGACCCGTATGCGTTCCGTGGACGCGGCGGTCCTCATCCTTGAGAAGGAGGGCGCCACCCAGACCTTCGGGCTGCCAGGCGCGGCGATCAACCCCTTCTACCGGGCCATGAAGGACCACGGCGGCATCAACCACATCCTCGCCCGCCACGTCGAGGCCGCCTCCCACATGGCCGAGGGCTACACCCGCGCCAAGGCCGGCAACATCGGCATCTGCATCGGCACCTCCGGCCCCGCCGGTACCGACATGATCACGGGCCTCTACGCGGCGATCGCCGACTCCATCCCGATCCTCTGCATCACCGGGCAGGCGCCGGTCGCCAAGCTCCACAAGGAGGACTTCCAGGCCGTCGACATCGCGTCGATCGCGGCTCCGGTGTCCAAGTGGGCGGTCACCGTCCTCGAGCCGGCCCAGGTCCCGGGCACCTTCCAGAAGGCGTTCCAGCTGATGCGGTCCGGCCGTCCCGGCCCGGTGCTCATCGACCTGCCGATCGACGTGCAGCTCGCCGAGATCGAGTTCGACATCGAGACCTACGAGCCGCTCCCGGTGGCCAAGCCGAGGACCACCCGCGCCCAGGCCGAGAAGATCCTCACCATGCTCACCGCGGCGGAGCACCCGCTCCTTGTCGCCGGCGGCGGCATCATCAACGCCGACGCGGCGGACCTGCTCGTCGAGCTGGCTGAGGTCACCGGCGTCCCCGTCGTCCCGACCCTGATGGGCTGGGGCACGATCCCGGACGACCACCAGCTGAACGCCGGCATGGTGGGCCTGCAGACGTCGCACCGCTACGGCAACGCGACCATGCTCGAGTCGGACTTCGTCCTCGGCATCGGCAACCGCTGGGCCAACCGGCATACCGGCAGCGTCGACACCTACACCAAGGGCCGCACCTTCGTGCACATCGACATCGAGCCGACCCAGATCGGCCGGGTGTTCGCCCCCGACTACTCGGTCGTGTCCGACGCCGGGGAGGCCCTCGCGACCCTCGTCGAGGTGGCCAAGGAGTGGAAGGACGACGCCCGCATCCCTGACTACGGGGTCTGGGCCAAGTCGTGCCAGCAGCGCAAGGGGACGATGCAGCGCAAGACGTCATTCGACGTGGTGCCGATCAAGCCGCAGCGGGTCTACCAGGAGATGAACAAGGCGTTCGGGCCGGACACCCGCTACGTCTCGACCATCGGGCTGTCGCAGATCCAGGCGGCCCAGCTGCTCCACGTGTTCAAGCCGCGGCACTGGATCAACGCCGGACAGGCCGGGCCGCTCGGGTGGACGCTGCCCGCGGCACTCGGGGTGGCCACGGCCGACCCCGACTCCACGGTCGTGGCGCTGTCCGGTGACTACGACTTCCAGTTCCTCCTCGAGGAGCTCGCCGTCGGTGCACAGTTCAAGATCCCCTACATCCACGTGGTCGTGAACAACGCCTACCTCGGCCTGATCCGGCAGTCGCAGCGGGGGTTCGAGATGGACTACTGCGTGCAGCTGTCCTTCGACAACATCAACGCTCCGGAGCTCAACGGCTATGGCGTCGACTTTGTCAAGGTGTCGGAAGGGTTGGGCTGCAAGGCGATTCGCGTCTTCGAGCCCGACGACATCCTGCCGGCGCTGGAGACGGCGAAGAAGCTCATGGTCGAGTTCGAGGTGCCGGTCGTGGTCGAGGTCATCCTCGAGCGCGTGACCAACGTGTCGATGGGGGCCGAGATCGACGGCGTCGTCGAGTTCGAGGACCTCGCCGAGCGCGGCCTCGACGCTCCCACCGCCATCGCTCTCCTGGACTGACGTCACCGCCGTGCCCACCGTCCTCATCGCCTCCGACAAGTTCAAGGGGTCGCTGACCGCCGCCCAGGTCGCCGCCGCGCTCACCGCCGGCATCGGCCGGGTGTCGGACGCCACCGTCGTGACCGTCCCGGTCGCGGACGGTGGCGACGGGACGGTGGACGCCGCGGTCTCGGCGGGGTTCGAGAAGGTGCCGGTCAGCGCGACCGGGCCCACCGGGGAACCGGTCGAGACGGCGTACGCGCGTCGAGGTGAGACTGCGGTCGTCGAGATGGCCGACGTGTCCGGACTCTGGCGGCTGCCCGATGGCCGGCGCGAGCCGCTCACCGCGACCAGCCGCGGTCTCGGCGAGGTCATCGGCGCGGCCCTCGACGCCGGTTGTACGCAGGTGGTTCTCGGCATCGGCGGCAGCGCGAGCACCGACGGCGGCGCCGGCATGGTGGCCGCCCTCGGGGGCCGGCTGCTCGACGCGCACCATGACGACCTTCCCGACGGCGGCGCCGCCCTGGCCGACCTCGACCGCCTTGACCTCGGCGCCCTGCGCAGCCGGATGGAGGGCATCACCGTCACCGTCGCCTCCGACGTCGACAACCCGCTCCTCGGTGGACGGGGCGCGGCGGCGGTCTACGGACCCCAGAAGGGCGCCTCGCCCGAACAGGTCGCTCAGCTCGACGCCGCGCTCGCGCACTGGGCCGACGTGGTCGAGGAGGTCACCGGCCGTGACGATCGGCACCACGCGGGAGCGGGCGCCGCGGGCGGGGTCGGGTTCGGTGCGGTCGCGGTACTGGGCGCGAGTATCCGATCCGGGATCGACCTGCTGCTCGACCTGGTGGGGTTCGGGGCCGCACTGGAGCAGCTCACGCCCGACGACCTGGTCGTCACGGGGGAGGGGTCTCTCGACGAGCAGACCCTGCACGGCAAGGCCCCCGCCGGTGTGGCCGCGGCGGCCGCCGCCCGGGGCATACCCGTCGTCGCGGTCTGCGGACGCACCACTCTCGACGCCGACCGGTTGCGTGGGGCCGGCATCCACGCCGCCTACGCGCTGAGCGACATCGAGCCCGACCCGCAGCGCTGCTTCGACGAGGCGGCCACCCTGGTGGAACGGCTCGGCGAGCGCTTGGCGCGGGAGAGGCTGGTCACGACCCAGAGCGCAGAGACGGGAGCGACACCATGAGCGACTACGACCTGCTGGTGCGAGCCGGGCGCGCGGTCCTGCCCGACGGCGAGCGCGGCGCCGACGTCGCGGTCAAGGACGGGCGCATCGTGGCCGTCGAGGCGCCGGGGTCCGACCTCGGCGAACGCGCGGCGGCCGTCGTCGAGCTGGGCTCCGACGAGGTCCTGCTGCCCGGGATCGTCGACTCCCACGTTCACGTCAACGACCCGGGACGTACCGAGTGGGAGGGGTTCGAGACCGCGACCAAGGCGGCCGCCGCCGGTGGGGTTACCACCATCGTCGACATGCCGCTCAACAGCATCCCGCCGACCGTCGACGTCGCGGCCCTGGAGGTCAAGCGCAAGGCGGCCGACGGTGAGACGTGGGTGGACGTGGGGTTCTGGGGTGGTGCCGTGCCGGGCAACCTCGCCGACCTGCGGCCGCTGCACGAGTCCGGGGTCTTCGGGTTCAAGTGCTTCCTGCTGCACTCGGGGGTCGACGAGTTCCCGGCGCTGTCGCCGGCCGAGGTCGAGGCGGCGATGCGCGAGATCGCCGCGTTCGACGGCCTGCTCATCGTCCACGCCGAGGACCCCGACGAGATCGACCACGCGGCCAACGCCGGCGGACGCGCATACTCCGAGTTCCTCGCGTCGAGGCCGCGTGAGGCCGAGAACCTCGCGATCCAGCACCTCATCGAGCAGTCCCGGGCGACCGGCTGCCGCATCCATATCCTCCACGTCTCGAGCTCCGACGCGCTGCCGCTGATCCGGCAGGCCGAGGCGGACGGCGTGCGCATCTCCGCGGAGACCTGCCCGCACTACCTCACCTTCACGTCGGAGGAGATCCCGGAGGGCGCCACGCAGTACAAGTGCTGCCCGCCGATCCGCGAGTCCGCGAACCGCGACCTGCTGTGGGAGGGGTTGCGGGACGGGACGATCGACATCGTCGTCTCCGACCACTCACCCTCGACCGCCGACCTCAAGCACTTCGACACCGGCGACTTCGGCACCGCCTGGGGCGGCATCTCGTCGCTCCAGCTCGGGCTGTCGGCGGTCTGGACCGAGGCGCGGCAGCGCGGCTTCACGCTGGCCGACGTCGTCGGGTGGATGTCACGCGGCCCCGCCGACCAGACCGGGCTCACCCACAAGGGCCGGATCGCGGTCGGTGCCGACGCCGACTTCGCCGTCTTCGCCCCCGACGCCCAGCAGGTCATCGACGCCACGCGCCTGCACCACAGGAACCCCATCACCCCGTATGCCGGTCGGACCCTCACGGGGACCGTCCGCAGCACCTGGCTGCGCGGCATCCGTATCGACGTCGCCGGACCGCCCCGCGGCCGTCAGCTGACCAGAGGAGAGTAGGAAACGATGAAGAAGTACCGCGTCACCGCCCGGAGCAACGAGGCTCCGCCATTCGCCGCACTGCCGGACCTCGCGTCCCGGGCGCTCGCGGGGAGCGTGGTCTACGCGAACGACGAGCTGTTCGCGCAGCGCGAGAACCTCATCACGCCGGCCCGCGCGGTCTTCTCGACCGAGGACTTCGGGCATAAGGGCAAGGTGTACGACGGCTGGGAGACCCGCCGTCGCCGCGAGGACGGTCACGACTGGGCGATCGTCCGGCTCGGCGTGCCCGGAGTCGTGCGGGGGGTGGACATCGACACCTCGTGGTTCAAGGGCAACTACCCGCCGCACGCGTCGGTCGAGGCCGCGTCGTTCGAGTGGCACCCCTCCGACGCTGAGCTCGAGTCCGCCGACTGGGTGACCCTCGTCGAGAAGTCGCCGATCAAGGGCGATACCGACAACTACTTCGAGGTCACCGACGAGCGCCGCTTCACGCACATCCGGCTGTCGATCTTCCCCGACGGTGGCGTGGCCCGGTTCCGGGTCCACGGCGAGCCGGTCCCGGACCCGCGGTTCCTCACCGGGACGGTGGATCTGGCCGGGCTGGAGAACGGTGGCGCGGTCGTCGACTGCTCCAACATGTTCTACTCGTCGCCCACCCAGATCCTGCTGCCCGGCCGCGCCCGGATCATGGGCGAGGGCTGGGAGAACGCGCGTCGCCGTGACGGTGGCAACGACCACGTGACGGTCGCCTTGGCCGCTCCGGGCCTCGTTCGGCGGATCGAGGTCGACACGTCCTACTTCGTCGGCAACGCGGCCGGCTGGGCCCGGCTGTCCGGCGTCAACGAGGCCACCGGCGACGTCGACGATCCGTCGACCTGGGAGGAGCTGGTCCCCAAGACGCGGCTCCAGCCCGACACGCGGCACTTCTTCCGGGTCCGACCCGACGCCCCCGTGACCCACGTTCGGCTGGACGTCTACCCGGACGGCGGACTGGCCCGGCTGCGGGTCAACGGTGAGGTCGACGAGGCGTCGTTGCACGCGGCCGTGGTCCGCTGGCTGGACCTGCTGCCGGAGAGCCACGCCGTCCAGGTGCTGACCTCCGGCGCGGGACTCACGGCCGACGAGGCGCAGGCCCTGGTCGGCAAGCGCCCGTTCGGCGAAGGCGCGGTCCCCGACGAGGTCGTGACCGCCCTGCTCACCGACTGACCCCGCTCCGCCACCCGCTCCGCCCCGCAACAACTGACCGACCTGTCGGCTGTTGCGGGCGGATCGGCGTCCTCCCCGCAACCACTGACCTCGTTGTCACTTGTTGCGGACCCGGCGCGGTCGCGGCTCGTCCGGTCACGCCGCGTGAAGGCAATTGCGCTCATGTGGTGGGGCTTCGGCCCGGATCGGCCGCCACCTGCGCGCAATTGCGCGGAGGTGGAGGCGGTTCGGCCCGGATCGGCCGCCATCTGGACGCAATTGCGCGGAGGTGGTGGTGCGGCGTGCGGGCGGCGGGCGGCCGGCGGCCCGCGAGGCTCAGGCGGGGTGCTCAGAAGGTGCACAGCCATCGCCTAGGGGGCGGGCCCACTCTCGGGAGGGTCAGGTCGGCATCGGGCCGACCGCGTCCCCCGAGGAGGCTCGTGATGGGAGCCCAGCCGATGCCGTTTCTCCACGACCGCCCGGCGAACCGGATCGACCACGACCCGCGCACCGCCCTGCACGGACCGGCCTACGAGTGGCCGCTCTGGTCCACGACCATGCGCGTCGTCACGGCGGACCCGCACGCGCTGCCGTCGGCTCGACGTCTGGTCGAGAGCGAGCTGGCCCACGTCGAGCTCGCCGCGAGCCGTGGGCGGCGCGACGCCGAGGTCGTCGACGCTGCCCCATGGCCGGCGAACGAGGATCAGTGGCACGCTGGCCGCGATCCTCGCCGCCGCCCTCCGCGCGGCGGACGTCAGCGACGGCGCCCTGGACCCGACCCTGGGCCGCGCCCTTCGTCCCGTCGGCGACGCCGAACCCTGGCGTGGCATCGAGCTCGACGAACCTGCACCAGACCGTGCTGCGTCCCCCGCGGGGTCGAGCTGGACCTCGACACCATCGCCCGCGCCTGGGCCGCCGACCGGTGCGCGGCGGTGGTGGCCGACGTCCTCGACGTCGGCGTCCTCGTCAGCCTCGGCGGCGACATCGCGACCGCCGGCCCGGCCGGAGGCGGCGCCTGGGAGATCCTCGTCGGAGACGGGCGCAACGGGCACAAGGGGCAAAACGGGCAGGACCGGTATGCGTCGGCCGCCCTCGTCGCGGTCCCGACCGGCCTCGCCGTGGTCACCGCGGCGTCGGCCGCCGGCGAACGCACGGCCACCGTGGTCGCCCAGGACTGCGTCACCGCCGCCACCTGGTCGGCCGTCGCCCTCGTCGACGGAGGCCTCACCCGACTCGCGGAATTCGGTCTCCCGGCCCGGCTCGTCGGCGTCGACGGGGCCCTGTCCTACGTCGGCGGCTGGCCCGAGGACGGCGAGATGTTCGCGACGCGACCTGGTTTGTGAGCGTTAGAGCCCGTTGTCGGCCCCGCCTCGGTTAGGCTGAAGTGGTTTAGACGTCAACTGCGTCTGAGCCCCTCAGCAGCTGAAGGCCCGCGATGTGTCCCCTGTCTCGCGGGCCTCCAGCATGTCCGGCCGGAGTGGCGACGCGGTCATTGGATACCCTCGCCGCGACCCAGTCGGACCCCAGGGCGGAGTGGCATGTCGACCGCACAGCAGATCGGTGTCCCGTCCGAGTCCCGGGCGGGGGAGACGCGCGTCGCCGCGACCCCGAAGACCGTCGAGCAGCTGCGGGGCCTGGGTTACGAGGTCGTCGTCGAGTCCGGAGCCGGTGCCCGCGCCAGCTTCGCCGACGCCGCCTACGAGGCAGGCCGGCGCACGCGTCGGCGACCGGGACGACGTCTGGGCCAGCGACCTGGTCCTCAAGATCAACGCCCCGTCCGACGAGGAGATCGCCCGCCTGCGCGACGGCGCGATCCTGGCCAGCCTGGTCAGCCCGGCCATCGACCCCGACCTTGTCGCCAAGCTCGCGGCCCGGCGGATCACCGTCCTCGCCATGGACGCCGTGCCGCGCATCTCCCGCGCGCAGTCACTGGACGTGCTCAGCTCGATGGCCAACATCGCCGGGTACCGCGCGGTCATCGAGGCGGCCCACGAGTTCGGCAGCCTGTTCACCGGCCAGGTCACCGCCGCCGGCAAGGTCCCGCCGGCCAAGGTGCTCGTCGTCGGCGCCGGCGTCGCCGGGCTCGCCGCCATCGGCACCGCCGGCAGCCTCGGCGCGATGGTGCGCGCCTTCGACGCCCGCCCCGAGGTCGGCGAGCAGGTCGAGTCGATGGGCGCCGAGTTCTTGCGCGTCGAGCGGTCCGAGGAGGAGTCCCAGGCGAGTGCCGACGGCTACGCCCGGCAGACGTCCGAGGACTTCGACCGCAAGGCCGCCGAGCTGTATGCGGCCCAGGCCGCCGACGTCGACATCATCATCACCACCGCCCTGATCCCCGGCCGGCCGGCACCGCGGCTCATCACGGCCGACATGGTCGCCACGATGAAGCCGGGCAGCGTCATCGTCGACATGGCCGCCGCCAACGGCGGCAACTGCGAGCTGTCGGTCGCCGACCAGCTGGTGGTCAGCGACAACGGCGTGCGCATCATCGGCTACACCGACCTGGCCGGCCGGCTGCCGACGCAGTCGTCCCAGCTGTTCGCCACCAACCTCGTCAACCTGCTCAAGCTGCTCACGCCGGGTAAGGACGGGCAGCCCGTGCTCGACATGGACGACCAGGTCGTCCGGGGTATGACGGTGGTCCGGGACGGCGAGCTGCTCTGGCCGCCACCACCGGTCCAGGTCTCCGCCGCCGCCCCCGTGAAGCCGGTCGCGGTCCGGACACCCGTCGAGAAGAAGGCCCCCAACCCCCGGCGGCGCAACGTCCTCCTCGTCGTGGCCGCCCTGCTGCTCGGCCTTCTCGGCGCATACTCCCCGTCCGAGCTGCTCGGCCACCTGACCGTGTTCGCGCTCGCCGTCGTCGTCGGGTTCTACGTCATCACCAACGTCCACCACGCGCTGCACACACCGCTGATGTCGGTCACCAACGCCATCAGCGGGATCATCGTCATCGGCGCGCTGCTGCAGGTGGTCTACCCGAACCCGCTCGTCACCGTCCTCGCCGTGGCCGGGATCCTCGTGGCCAGCATCAACGTGTTCGGTGGGTTCACCGTGACCCGGCGGATGCTCCAGATGTTCCGGAGGGCGTGAGCGATGTCCGCCACCGGGATCGTCGCGGTCGCCTACATCGTCGCCGCCCTGCTCTTCGTCCTCAGCCTGGCCGGCCTGTCCAAGCACGAGACGGCCAAGACCGGCAACACCTACGGCATGGTCGGCATGGCCGTGGCTCTCGTCGCCACGATCTGGGTGGTCTTCGACAACCGCGGGTATGCCGTCGGCTGGCAGGCCGTCCTGGTGTTCCTGCCGATGGTCGTCGGTGGCTCGATCGGGGTGTGGCGAGCGCTGCGCGTCGAGATGACCGGGATGCCGCAGCTCATCGCGATGCTGCACAGCTTCGTCGGCCTGGCTGCTGTGCTGGTCGGCTACAACACGTGGCTGCTCGCGGAGAGCGCCGAGACCGCCGCCGGCCACGACGCGGTCCACCTCACCGAGGTGTTCCTCGGCATCTTCATCGGCGCCGTCACCCTGACCGGCTCGATCGTCGCGTTCCTCAAGCTCAGCGCCCGGATCCCGAGCAAGCCCCTCATGCTGCCGGGCCGGCACGTCATGAACCTGTTCGCCCTGCTGGTCGCGGCCGGCCTGCTGGTCTGGTTCGTGCTCACCGGTGGCGCGGTCCCGCTCATCGTCATGACCGTCGTCGCCCTGGCCTTCGGCTGGCACCTGGTCGCCTCGATCGGCGGCGGAGACATGCCCGTGGTCGTGTCGATGCTCAACAGCTACTCCGGGTGGGCCGCCGCCGCGGCCGGCTTCATGCTCGGCAACGACCTGCTCATCGTCACCGGTGCCCTCGTCGGGTCCTCCGGTGCCTACCTGTCCTACATCATGTGCCAGGCGATGAACCGGTCGTTCGTGTCGGTCATCGCCGGCGGGTTCGGCTCCGGCGCCGTCGCGGCGTCGGACGACACCGACTACGGCGAGCACCGTGAGACCTCGGCCGTCGACGTCGCCGACCTGCTCAAGGACGCCGGAAGCGTCGTCATCACGCCCGGCTACGGGATGGCGGTCGCCCAGGCGCAGTACCCGGTGGCCGACCTCACCCACAAGCTGCGCGAACGCGGCATCGAGGTCCGGTTCGGCATCCACCCGGTCGCGGGCCGGCTGCCCGGCCACATGAACGTGCTCCTCGCCGAGGCCAAGGTGCCCTACGACATCGTCCTCGAGATGGACGAGATCAACGAGGACTTCCCCTCGACCGACGTCGTCCTCGTCATCGGCGCCAACGACACCGTCAACCCCGCTGCCGCCGAGGACCCCACCTCACCGATCGCCGGTATGCCGGTGCTCGAGGTCTGGAACGCCAAGGACGTCATCGTCTTCAAGCGGTCCATGGCTGCCGGTTATGCGGGAGTGCAGAACCCGCTGTTCTTCCGGGACAACAGCTCGATGCTCTTCGGCGACGCCAAGGAGCGCGTCGAGGACATCATCAAGGCCCTGTGACCTCGTCGTCCGTCCCGGGCGGTGGCGTCTGGGGGATCGGACCGGTGTCGGCCTCCCGGCGCCGGCGTCGTTCCGCGTCGCTGCTGTAGATGACCTCGCCGCTCGGCATAGGCGCTGAGTCCCCGTACTGGTGGAGCGGGATGGCCCGCGAGTACGACCAGCGCTCGTCGACCGCGGACCCGCCCGGCCCCATACCCGATCCTCCCGGCGCACTTGATCCGGCCGCCCGCACCACGGCACCGGCCAGCGGGCCGACCACCGGCGGTGCCGGTGCCACCGCTGGCGCGCCGGTCCCGTCGTCGAGGTACCCGTCGTCCCGGTCGGGGTCGGTCACCCGCTCCCGGCTGGGCACGCCGAAGATCTCGGTACAGAGGATCCGGTACGTGACGTCGGGGTGGGGGACCCAGTCGACCTGACGCAGCGCCTGGTCCTGGCCAGCACTTTCGAGGACGAACCGGCCGTAGCCGAAGATCCGCCCGGGCACCGAGCGCTGGTACGACATGTCGGTCACCTTGATGAGGGGCATCATGGCGACCTTCTGGTTGAGCAGACCGTAGTTGAGCAGGAGGCGCTTGTCGGTGGCGATGAACCGGTCGTGCCGCCACTGGGCGACCTGGAACCCCAGCCACCCGAGGAGGACGAACCAGAGCAGCCAGAGCAGTCGCGCTACGCCGCCACCGTCGACCCGGATGCGAGCGTCGACCCACATGGTGACGAACAGGCCGGCGAGGGTGTAGACGATAGGGAGGGCGATGACCCCCCAGTGCTGCCGCACGTCGACGACCACGCGCTCCCCTTCGAGGAGGAACCGTTGGAGGTGCGGGTCGCGACGCCGTCGCATGCGCGCGGTCGCTACCGGGCGATGAGCGAGTCGAAGAAGGCGAAGATCGACCGGACACCCTCGGCGAGGATCTCGAAGGACGTCTTCACCACGTCGGCCGCCTGCGTCGGCGACTTGACGATCGCGTAGACGACGTACGCGAGCAGCACCCAGCCCAGGATCTTCCGCACTCGGCTCATCGGGCGGCTCCTCGTGGGGGACGGATCGGGGCGGTAGGCGTGGGGCTGGGCAGAACCTGAACGTCAGTGTGCCGCATGGGGCTGATGTGACGATCGAGGCGCGCCCGGGCGTCGTCGCGGCTCAGACGAGCCCGTACAGCCGGTCGCCGGCATCGCCGAGACCCGGGACGATGTAGCCCTGGTCGTTCAGCCGCTCGTCGACCGCGCCCGTGACCAGGCTGAGGGGGACGCCGAGGTTGCCCAGGCGCTCCTCGATGTGGGCGATGCCCTCCGGTGCCGCGAGGAGGGTGATCGCGGTGATGTCGTCCGCGCCACGGTCCACGAGGTAGCGGATGGCCATCGCCAGGGTCCCGCCGGTGGCCAGCATCGGGTCGAGGACGTAGCACTGGCGTCCGTGCAGGTTGTCCGGCAGCCGGTTCGCATACGTGGTCGCCTCGAGGGTCTCCTCGTTGCGCATCATGCCCAGGAAACCGACCTCCGCCGTCGGCAGGAGCCGGACCATCCCGTCGAGCATGCCCAGGCCGGCGCGCAGGATGGGCACGACGAGGGGCCGCGGGCTGGCCAGCCGGATGCCCGTCGTCGGCGCGACCGGGGTCTCGATGTCGAACGGCTCGACGCGCACCTCGCGGGTGGCCTCGTAGGCGAGCAGGGTCACCAGCTCGTCGACGAGGCGCCGGAACGTCGGCGAGTCGGTGCGCTTGTCTCGCAGGTAGGTCAGCTTGTGCGAGATGAGCTGGTGGTCGGCCACGTGCACGCGCATGCGGGAAACTTAGCGCGTGCAGGACGACCGGTACGCCGCGTGGATGGCCCGCCCGCTGGCGCTGGCCGCCGTGGCGGAGCAGGCCGGTGACGTGCCGGTGGGGGCGGTCGTCGTCGGTCCGTCGGGCGAGGTGATCGGCGAGGGCCACAACGTCCGCGAGGCCTGGGAGGACCCGACGGGGCACGCGGAGATCGTCGCGATCCGCGCCGCCGCGCAGGTGCTGGGGTCCTGGCGCCTCATCGGCTGCACCCTCGTGGTCACCCTCGAGCCGTGCGTGATGTGCGCCGGGGCGATGGTGCTGGCTCGCGTGCCGGTATGCGTGTTCGGGGCGTTCGACCCCAAGGCCGGTGCCTGCGGCTCGGTGTGGGACGTGGCCCGCGACCCGCGCGCGAACCACCGGGTCGAGGTCGTCGGCGGGGTCCGCCAGGAGGAGTGCGCGCGGCTGCTGCTCGATTTCTTCGCCGCGCGGCGGCTCCGGTAGCCTTCCCGGCGGTGGCGTGTCCGAGCGGCCTAAGGAGCACGCCTCGAAAGCGTGTGTGGGGGTAACTCCACCGTGGGTTCAAATCCCACCGCCACCGCCAAACTGAGTAAACATCAGCCCCTCGTCGGCTTCCGGCGAGGGGTTGAGTCGTGCCTGGTCCGCTCTCATCCGCTGTATGTCGTTCTCGTCGCGAGGGGAGTTCAGTGGTGAGGCTGCTCCGGCTGGTGGTGGGTCGGGGTCACTTCCCGGACTGAGCTGACGACCAGGTCGGCTACGAGTGCGGGCTGCTCGCTGGGTGTGAAGAAGCTCCTCCCGGGGATGGTGACGATCCGGACCTGCGGGTAGGCCTGCAGGGTGCGTCGCTCATCCATGGTGATACCGCCGTCGCCGCTTTCGCCGTGGACCACCCAGGCGGGCACACCTGAAGCGCCCAAACGAGTGGCAACGGACCCATGCCGGTCCAGGTACTGCAGGTATCGGCGGATGCCGCTGCGCATGACTTTCGGGTCGTTCTTCTGCAGCTCGCCCACAAGAACGGCGAGACGTGCGGGTGGAAGCGGGGTGTCTCGTACGGCGAAGCGCATCATCGTGCGCATGACCCTGAACGGGAGATGGCCCAGCACGAGGGCCAGCCGGTCCAGCACCCTGATGACCATCGCTTCGTCGCGGCGCGAGAAGCACGGTGCCAGCAGCACCACCGGTCCGGCAAAGGCTCCGGATCCGGCCATCTCCAGGGCCACGTTGGCGCCGAGGCTGTGACCGACCACGACGTCGCAGTGCCGGTGGGCCGCGAGGTCGGCGGTGAGTCTGGCGTAGCTCTCCATGCTCAGGTCATCAGGGGGTGGGGTGCCGCCGTTCCCGGGGAGGGTCACCGCGATCAGCCGAAGACCGGCCACCGCCGGCTCGGCCATCAGCTCGTCGTAGAACAATGCGGTGCACCATCCGCCGGGGAGCAGCAGGACGGTGTGCTCGGCGTCGGACGGCCCGGACTCGACCACCTCCCAGCCTGGGACCGTGCTCATGACCGTCTCCCTTCGGCGCGGTGCGGGTTGGATCAGGGTGCACAGCAGTCACGCCGGATGTCATGAGGTGTTCGCCCCATCTTCCCGACGCCAGAGGTAGTGGCGGCGTCAGGCGGGCATCCTTGTCCTCGTCCCGACCCGGGCCGTCCGTCCGTCCGCGGGTACGGTTGCAGGATGGCTCTCGGGCCGGTCCCGGACGGCGTGAGCGTGGCAGAGCTGGTCGCGACTCTGTCGTATGCCGCTGATCTCGGGTTGGGACAGCCGATGGCGCACTGTATGCGCCAGACCGTGATAGCGCTGAGGCTGGCGGACCTGGCCGGGGCCAGCGATGAGGACCGTCGGGCGACGTACTACCTGGGTCTGATGATGAACTCGTGGTGTCACGCGGATGCGGCGGAGCAGGCTCGCTGGTTCGGGGATGACATCTCGTTCAAGGGCGACGGGTACGAGACCCTCGGCATGAACACGGCACAGACCGTGGCTTTCCTGGTGCGTCGCGTCGGGTCCCATGGAAGCGGTGCGCAGCGCATCAGACGATTGGCGGAGTTTCCGCTGAGCGGTCACGCCCTGGTCAGCGAGTTCCTGCGGACCCACTGCGAGCTCGGCGCCGAGTTCGCCGCGCGGATCGGCTTGGGTGAGCCGGTCGCGGCGGCCGTACATCAGGCGTACGAGCAGTGGGACGGCAAGGGCGAGCCCGAACATCTGCGTGGGGCGGCGATCTCGCTGCCGGCGAGGCTGGTCCAGCTCGCCGGTCCCGTTGAGGTCTTCAGCCGTCGCCACGGGGTCGAGGCAGCCCGTTCGATGAGTCTGCGCCATCGGGGGACGTACTTCGACCCGACCGCCGTCGACCTGTTCCGACAGGACGCTCGGCAGCTGCTGGACGGCTTGGACCAGGCCTCGGAGTGGGACGCCGTCCTGGCTCTCGACCCGGCTCTGTCGCAACGGGTCGGTGGTACCGAACTCGACGCGGTCCTCCTGGCGATGGCCGACCTCGTCGACCAGAAGTCACCTCAGTTCGCCGGACACTCCCGGGGGGTGGCCACGCTGGCCGCGGAGGCGGCTCGGATCTGCGACCTGCCGGCGGATGAGGTCACCAACATCCGCCGTGCCGGGCTGATCCACGACCTCGGTCGCCTCGGTGTGTCGAATGCCGTCTGGGACAAGCCCGGTCTGTTGACGAACGCGGAGTTCGAGCGGGTCCGGCTGCATCCCTACCTGACGGAACGGATGCTCGCCCGGGTGACCGGGTTGGACCGCAGCCGCGACATCGCTGCCCGCCACCACGAGCGGCTGGACGGGTCGGGGTACCCGACCGGGCTGACGGCTGCCTCACTGGGCACTGCGGACCGGATCCTGGCGGCCGCCGACGCCTATCACGCCAAGACCGAGGGCCGCCCGCACCGACCGACGTTGACCGCCGCGCAGGCCGGCGCGCACCTGCGGCAGGAGGTGCGAGCGGGTCGTCTGGACGGGGCCGCCGTGGATGCGGTGATGACGGCCGCGGGCCATCGCGCCCCCACCCGTCATGCGGGGCCGGCCGGCCTGACAGCGCGCGAGGTGGAGGTGTTGGGGCTGGTGGCCCACGGGCTGACCAACAAGCAGATTGCGCGCCGGCTCCAGATCACGCAGAAGACCGCCTCCAACCACGTGGAACACGTGTACCTCAAGATCGCGGTCAGAAGCCGGGCGGCCGCGACCTTGTGGGCGACCCAGCACGGTCTGGTCGGGTCGTTCGAGGTGAGACACCACTGACCGGCGCGGTCACGCCCGAGATGGGGCGAACGCCTCATGACGGCGTCCGGATGACTTCCTAGCGTGTGCAGAGACGCACCGCCGAGAGGACACCCGATGACCCGCACCAGCACCGAGCACGGGATGGGGTTCTACCGCCGGCAGATCCTCCCGCGGATGATCAACGTGATGTGCGCGGACAAGAACGCCGAACCGCATCGTCGGCGCGTCTGCGCCGGCCTGGTCGGAGACGTCCTGGAGATCGGCTTCGGATCCGGTCTGAATGTGCCCTTCTACCCAGAGGCGATCAACAGCGTCGTGGCCGTCGACCCTTCCGAGGTGGCGTGGAGACTCGCCGACAAGCGGCTCAAGGCATCCCCCGTGCCTGTCCGCTGGTCCGGCCTGGACGGGCAGTCGCTGCCCCTCCCCGACGACAGCTGCGACACGGCGCTGTCGACCTGGACCCTGTGCACGATCCCCGACCCAGCCGCTGCCCTCGCCGAAGTACGCCGGGTGCTCAAACCCGGCGGCACGTTCCACTTCGTCGAACACGGTCTGGCGCCGGACGATTCGGTGCAACGCCGGCAACGCCGACTCGACCCCCTTGAACAACGCCTGCTCGGTGGCTGCCGACTCACGCTCCCTGTTGCACGGACCGTCGCCGCTGCCGGGTTCACCATCACCGACCTCGACAACTTCTACCAACACGGCGCACCCAAGTTCGGTGGCGCGTACTCCATCGGCGTCGCGGTCGCGCCGTAGCCCTATCGGGTGGCCCCCATGACCGGCTTCTTCCCCAAGGGCTTGCGGACGCAGCGGAACCACCCACACTGCCTCCAGACTTAACGGAGGGCGGTGCTCTACTGGGCGGGAACTGCCCCGGCCGCTCGCGCGCCTCATGCCCGGCCAGAAAGGACTGGCGGCTGTTCCGCAGTAGATGGTGACGTGCACCAGTACTTCCTCGTCAGGTTCGCGTCGACGAGCTCGTCGCCGAGCACCTCGCGCCGGATGCTCAACCCTCTGTCGAAATCCTCGCCGGCTGTCTTTGCGGGGACGATACCGGCCCTTCAGCAGACGCCGACAGCAGGCTCCTGAGGAGCGCTGAGGGCCTCTGAGGTGGGGCGTACCCGATCTGAGGTGCGTTCCCCATGTGCGACCCTGGCGCGGGACGCGACCGTGGCGTCATGTTCCGCACCACGCCTCCCGCCATGGCCCGTTCGGCCCGTTACGGCGCCACCGCCGCCTGCCGCTGGCCGTCCATCGACTCCCCGGACTGGGAGCCGCAGCAATGAGTGCCGCCTCGACCGTCGGGCCCGTCGTCACGCTGGCCGCCGCCGCCCTGGTCGGGGCGGGCCTGCTCACCGTCGACGCGCTCACCGATCCCCTGCGCACCCGTGCCGAGACCCCGGCGGCCGTCGCGCAGGCGGCTACGCCGGCCCCGACGGCTGCCCCGACCACGTCCACGACCTCAGTGCCATCGCCCACGACGACCACGGCGTCGGCCAGCACCAGCGTCGTGCCGACCACGCCGGCGACAGCGGTCGCATACCTGTCCGCCGCCGTCTACGTCGGCCGCGACGCCGCCCGGCGCACCAGCGTGGCCGTGGCCGTCCGCGACGGGAAGGTGGCCGCCTACGTGTGCGACGGCCGGGCGGTCGAGTCCTGGCTCACCGGCACGGCCGACGGGACGACCGCGACCCTCACCGCGGGCGCTGACCGGCTGGTGACCGAGGTGGTCGCCGGCGCTCTGCACGTGACCGGCACGGTTCACGGCCGACCCGTCGACGTCACCGCGGCTCTGGCCTCCGCGCCCGCCGGGCTCTACCGGCTCGACGCGACCAACGGCACGACGGTCGGCTGGATCGTCCAGCCCGACGGCACCCAGGTCGGGCTCCGGTCCCGCGCCGGCGTCGTCGCGCCCGCTCCGGTCCTCGTCCCCGGACAGGCCGTCACGCTCGACGGCCGGCCGGCATACCCCCAGGAGGTGAGCGGCGATGACCGCTTCTGACGTCAAGACCCTCGCGACGAGCCGGACAGCGCTCGCCGTTCTCGCCATACCCGTCGTCGCCGGCATCGGCGTCGCGGTGGCGCTCGGGGTCTACGGGTCGGTTCACGAGCCGGCGCAGTACGGCATCAGCATCGGCGGCTTTTCGACCGGCGCCGTGGCCAAGTCCTGGCTGACCACGGTCGCGGTCGCGCTCGCCGTGGTCCAGGTCGTGACCGGCTCGGGGATGTGGGGCTGGTTCGGCCTCGGCGACCGGCCGTGGGTCGCGCCGCTGCACCGGTGGACCGGTCGCCTCGCCGTCCTCGCCACCCTGCCCGTGGTGACGCACTGCCTCTACGCGTTCGGGTTTGAGCACGCCAACGCTCGTGTGCTGGCCCACTCGCTGCTCGGCTGCCTGTTCTTCGGCGCCTTCACCACCAAGATGCTCGCGCTGCGTCCGAAGGCCGTTCCGGGCTGGACCCTTCCCGTCCTCGGCGGCCTGCTGTTCACCGCGCTGGCCGGGCTGTGGCTCACGTCGGCGCTCTGGTACTTCACCACGACGGGAGTCCTCCGATGACCACCTCACCGACCACCGGTATGCCGGGCCGTCGGCCGGTCCTCTGCGGCGCTGCGGCGCTCTGCGTCACCGCCGTCGGCGGGTGCGCCGGCTACGGCAAGGGCCGCGTCGCACCGGCTCTCGCACCGGCCGGGCCCGCACCGGAAGCCCAGGCGCCGGCCACCGGCGTCTCCCGGACCGTGATCGCCACGGTGGCCGACCTCCCGGTCGGCGGCGGCGCGATCCTCGCCGACCGCCAGCTGGTCGTGACCCGGCCCGCGGCGAACGAGGTCCGCGTCCTCAGCGCGGTCTGCACCCACCAGGGCTGCCTGGTGGACACCGTCGCCAGCGGCACCATCTCGTGCCCCTGCCACGGGAGCGCGTTCTCGCTGACCGGGGAGGTCACGTCGGGTCCCGCGACCCGGCCGCTGGCGACACAGCAGTTCGTCGTCGTGGACGGTGTCGTCACCGTCTGAAAAGCCGTGTAGAAAGGCCGACATGGCCCGACCGGTGATCGCCGTCCTCAACGGCCCGAACCTCAACCTGCTGGGCGAGCGCGATCCGGACGTCTACGGGTCGGAGACCCTCGCCGACGTCGAGGCGCGCTGCGCCGCATACGCCGACGGGCTCGGGTTCGACGTCGACTGCCGCCAGAGCAACCGCGAGGGCGAGCTCGTCGACATGGTCCAGGACGTGCGCCACGGCGCCGGGATCGTCATCAACGCCGGCGCCTACACGCACACCTCCGTGGCGATCCGCGACGCCCTGGCCACGGTGACGTGTCCGGTCGTGGAGGTGCACATCTCCAATGTCCATGCGCGCGAACCGTTCCGGCACCACTCGTACCTGTCGGCCGTGGTCACCGGTGTGATCGTGGGGCTGGGCACCCAGGGCTACGAGCTGGCCATCGCCGCGGTCGCGGCGCGAGCGTCGAAGCGCTGAGCCTCAGCAGGGGTTCGGCGCCACGGCCGTGGCGGTGGCCGTCGCTGTGACCGCCAGCGCCTTGAACCCGTTGCCGATGACGAGGTCCACGGTCGCATCGGCTCGGGTGTCCTGCGTCGGCGTCGCGCCGTCCACCAGCTTGACCACCAGCTCGGCGGCGGCCTTCCCGTTGGGGCCGAACCGGACCTCGGCCGGCCCGTCGATCTTCTTCTTCGACGGGTCGTTGGCGACCTGGGCGATGACGAAGCCGCGAGCCTTGACGTCCTTGGCGGTGGCGGCGGCGAGGCCGGCCCGGTTGGTGGAGTTGTAGACGTTGACCGTGACCTGTGCGGGAGTCAGCGGTGCCGCCGCTCCGGCGGTGAAGTCGCCGGTGGGGCAGTCGGACGCCGCGGCCGGGCTCGACGGCCGGTTGAAGTACGAGGCGGCGTAGTAGAAGGCGCCGCCCAGGACGGCCACCAGCACGATGAGGATGATCGCGGTGCGCCGGTTCCTCCGGTGCCGCTGCGACGCCGCAGACTCGACCACGTGACTCACGGGGGTTAGTGAAGCACGAGGACCCGTGCGTGGAGGGTCGGACGCTGTTGCAGAGCGGCCCGCAGCGCTCGATGCAGGCCGTCCTCGAGGTAGAGGTCGCCCTTCCACTCCACGACGTGGGCGAACAGGTCCCCGTAGAACGTCGAGTCCTCGGACAGCAGCATCCCGAGATCCAGCGTGGTCTTCGTCGTGACGAGCTCCTGCAACCGCACCAGCCGGGGCGCGACATCGGACCAGTCCTTCGCCGTGACGCGCCCGTGGTCGGGGTAGGGGCGCGTGTCGCCGATGGCCTTGAAGATCATCGCCGCAGTCTAAGGTGACGCGTCGTTGTGACCGGTTGGTGCGGAATCTCGCGGACTAGCATGCGAAACGTGACCGACGCGACCTCGCCCACGCCACCTCCGTCCGCGCCGTCGGCACCGTCGGCACCGTCGGCGCCCCCCGCGCCGGCCGCCACCAACCCCGAGGGGCCGGTTCCCGAGCAGATCGCGACGATCACCGCAGGGTACGGGTTCGACACTCCCTCCTTGCTGTTCGGCAGTGCAGTGTTCGAGGACACCATCTACCCCGAGGCCAAGGTGCGGATCCCGCTGTCGGTCATGAACCGGCACGGCCTGGTCGCCGGCGCGACCGGCACGGGCAAGACCAAGACCCTCCAGCTGATGGCCGAGCAGCTCGCGGCCCAGGGCGTCCCGGTGTTCCTCGCCGACATCAAGGGCGACCTCAGCGGCATGGCCGTCGCGGGAGAGCCGAACCCGAAGATCGAAGAACGCTGCGCCAGCATGGGACTCGCGTGGGAGCCGAAGGGCTACCCCGTCGAGTACCTCTCGCTCGGCGGGATGGGCCAGGGCGTCCCGATCCGCACGTCGGTGACGTCGTTCGGACCGGTGCTCATGTCGAAGGTGCTGGGGCTCAACGCGACCCAGGAGTCGAGCCTCGGTCTCGTCTTCCACTACGCCGACCAGCGCGGCCTCCTCATCGACGACCTGAAGGACCTGCGTGAGGTCATCTCCTACCTCACCTCCGACGAGGGCAAGGGCGACCTCAAGGAGCTGGGCGGTCTGTCCGCGGCCACCGCCGGGGTGATCCTGCGCGAGCTGATCACGTTCTCCGCGCAGGGCGCCGACGTCTTCTTCGGGCTGCCGGAGTTCGACACCGCCAGCCTGTTGCGCTCGGCCGCGGACGGCCGCGGCATGGTGACGATGCTCGAGCTGCCGGCGGTCCAGGACCGCCCCGCGTTGTTCTCGACCTTCCTCATGTGGCTGCTGGCCGACATGTACCACGACCTGCCCGAGGTGGGAGACCTCGAGAAGCCCAAGCTGGTCTTCTTCTTCGACGAGGCCCACCTGCTGTTCAACGAGGCGTCGAAGCAGTTCCTCGACGCGATCCAGCAGACGGTCCGGCTGATCCGGTCCAAGGGCGTCGGCATCTTCTTCGTCACGCAGTCGCCCAAGGACGTTCCGGGCGACGTGCTGGCCCAGCTCGGCAACCGGGTCCAGCACGCCCTGCGCGCGTTCACCCCGGACGATGCCAAGGCGCTCAAGGCGGCGGTCTCGACGTACCCCACGAGCGACTACGACCTCAGCAAGGTACTCACCTCGCTCGGCACCGGCGAGGCGGTCATCACCGTGCTCTCCGAGAAGGGCGCGCCCACGCCGGTCGCGTGGACCCGGATGCGCGCCCCGGAGTCGCTGATGGCGCCGGCGCCGACCGAGACGATGACACAGATCATCTCGGCCAGCCCGCTCAACGCGGCGTACGCGACGGCGCAGGACCGCGAGTCGGCCTACGAGACGCTCTCCGCGGCAACGCAGGAGCAGGCGGCCGCCGCAGCCGCCGCGGCCGCCGCCGAGGCGCAGGCCAAGGCTGACGCCGCGGCCGCGCAGGCCCAGGCCAAGGCCGACGCGGCGGCGGCCAAGGAGGCCGAGAAGGCCCAGGTGGCAGCGGAGAAGGCCCGGGTGGCCGCCGAGAAGGAGGCCGAACGAGCACGGGTCGCGGCCGAGAAGGAGGCAGCGGCGGCGGCCAAGCGCCAGGCGGCCCAACCGACGGTGGTCGAGTCGGTCCTCGGCAACTCCGCGGTCAAGTCGATGCTGCGGTCCGCCGGTACGGCGTTCGGTCGGGAGATCACCCGGAACCTCTTCGGGACGGCCCGTCGCCGCTGACCTCTCCCGCTTCCGGACGCCCGTTGTCGCGAGTTTTCGCACCTCCACCGGTCCGGAACTGGGAACAACGGACGTCTGGAAGCGGGACGTCAGGAGCCCGCGCGGAACCGGTGCGCGGTCAGGCGACCCACGACGCCGACGGCGAGCACGCATACCCCCACCGTGACGGCACCCCACGGGAGCGTCACGACCAGTACGAGGCATCCGACGATGCCCACCAGGTGCAGCGCTCGCGGCCAGCGTCGGTGCGCCGCGTCCTGGGTGACCGCCGACGCGTTGGCCACCGCGTAGTAGACGAGGACGCCGAACGACGAGAACCCGATCACCGCTCGCACGTCGAACGCCACCACGAGCAGCACCACGACGGCGCACACGGCCACGAGCGCGGTCTGGGGCACGCCATGCCGCTCGTCGACCTGGGCCAACCCGCGCGGCAGGTCGCGCTCGCGGGCCATCGCCAGCACGGTCCGACTGACCCCCGCGACGAGCCCGAGCAGGGCCCCGAGGCTGGCCAGGACCGCCGCCACCCGCACGGCGGATCCCATCCAGCTCACGCCGGCCTGCTCGGCCGCCGCGAGTAGGGGCAGGTCCGCCTGCGCCACGCCCTCCGGGCCGAGCACCGCCAGCAGGACGACCCCGACGACGGCGTAGAGGACCACGACGATCGCGAGGGCCCGCGGGATGGCCCGCGGGATCGTCGTCTGCGGGTCGCGGACCTCCTCGCCCAGCGTCGCGATCCGCGCGTAGCCCGCGAAGGCGAAGAACAGCAGCCCGGCCGACTGCAGGATCCCGTATGCGGAGGACGACCCGAGCGACTCGAACGGCGAGTGCCACGTGCGGTTCCCGACGCCGATGACGACGAGCGTGACGCCCAGGATCCCGATGGTCAGGACGACGAGCACGGTGGCCAGCCGGGCGGTCCGCGTGATCCCGCGGAGGTTGACGACGGTCAGGCCGACCACGGCGGCGATGGCCAGGAACCGGGTGGCCCGGGCGTCGCCGCCGAGGGCGTACGTCGCCACGGTGAGGGCCATGGCTGCGCACGACGCGGTCTTGCCGACGACGAACCCCCACCCGGCGACGAACCCCCACCACGGGCCGAGCCGCTCCCGGCCGTAGACGTAGGTGCCCCCCGAGGTCGGGTACTGCGCGGCCAGCTGCGCCGACGCCGTCGCGTTGCACCAGGCGACCCCGGCCGCAACGACCAGCCCGATGAGCAGCGCGGAACCCGCAGCCGCCGCGGCGGGACCGAACGCCGAGAACACCCCGGCGCCCACCATCGACCCGAGTCCGACGACGACGGCGTCGCGCACGCCGAGCCGGCGGTGCAACGCGGGGCGGGGCCGGTCAGTCGTCGGAGTCGTCCTCGCCGTCGTCCTCGTTGTCGTCCCATCCTGCGAAGTACGTCACGACCTGGATCTCCGGGTTGTCGGCGACCTCGAGCACGAGCTGGCGCAGGCCCACCTCGCGGTGGTCCGGAAGCCGAACCCGCTTGATACCACTGCGGTTCGGCGCGCCGTCGTGACGCTCCCACCAGGTCCGGGCCTCAGGGGTGACCGTGAAGACCTCCTCGAGCAACGCCATGAACGACGGGTCGTGGCCGAACTGGGAGTACGACTCGCGGAAGTGCGCGACCTGGTTGCGGGCCTCGGCCTCCCAGTCGACGTAGAGCCGGCGCGCATACGGGTCGCAGAGGTAGAACCAGAGCATGTTCTGCTCTTCCGGCGGCCGGCGGTGCCAGTTCGTGAAGAGCAGCTCCGCGGCCCGGTTCCAGTGCAGGAGGTCCCAGCGGGCGTTCATCGTGTAGGTGGGGTTGGGGTCGAGCACGTCGACGAGCTCGTGCACCTCCTCGCCGATCTCGGTGAGGATCGGCTGGCGCCGCGGCGGCTCGCCGGTGCGCAGGCCCTGCAGCTGCCGTTGCTCGCCGGCCGTGAGGTTCAGTGCCCTCCCGATGGACCGCAGCACCTCCTTCGAGGGCCGTACGTCGCGGCCTCGCTCGATGAAGGTGTAGTAGGCGACGGAGATGTCGGCGAGCTCGGCGACCTCCTCGCGGCGCAGCCCCGGGTCGGCCGAACTCCGCTGCCCGCGAGCCCGGCGGAGGCCGAGCTCCTCCGGTTGCAGCCGCATCCGGCGCTCCCGCAGGAACTCCCCGAGCGAGGGAGCGGGGTCGCCGCCGGCGTCGCGGCCCCTGGCTGCCATGGCGACAGTGTGCCAGCGCGGGACCCGGGCCGCCTGATCGCGCTCGCCGGACTTCGAGGACAGCGCGTATGCCGCTCCATTAGCGTGGTGGGCATGGCAGGTCGTGCACGGAGCACCTCCCGGCCGCCTCGGGTCGAGCCCGAGTCGCCGGCCGGCTTGCTCGTCCGGCTGCGCGGGCTGCGACCGTCCCTCTCGCCGGCGGAGGACCGCGTCGCAGAGCGCGTCCTGGCCGACCCGCGCGCGGCGGCCGCGCTGACGATCAGCGAGCTGGCCGACGCCGCGCGCACGTCGGAGACGACGGTGCTCCGCTTCTGCAAGCGGCTGGGGATGCCCGGCTACCCCCAGCTCCGGCTCGCGCTGGCCGCGGAGTCGGCCCAGCCCCGGCTGCTCACGGCGTCGCAGAGCGACATCAACCAGGACGACAGCGTCGACGACATCATCTCCAAGGTCGCCTACGCGGACGCGAGCGCCGTCGAGGAGACGGCACAGCAGCTCGACCGGGACGCCCTGACCCGGGCGGCCGACGCGATCGCCGGGGCCACCCGGGTCGACCTCTACGGGATCGCGGCGAGTGGCGTCGTGGCGCTCGACGCCCAGCAGAAGCTGCACCGGATCGGGGTGCTGGCCTTCGCCTGGAACGACCCGCACGTCGCGCTGACCAGCGCCACCCTCCTGGGTCCGGGCGACGTGGCCATCGGCATCTCGCACTCGGGGACCACCAAGGAGACCATCGAGTCGCTGGCCAAGGCCCGCAGCCGCGGGGCCACGACGATCGCGATCACCAACTTCCCGCTCTCGCGGCTGGTCGGGACCGCCGACATCGTCCTCACGACCGCGGCCCGCGAGACCTCGCTCCGGTCCGGAGCGACCGCGAGCCGGATCGCCGCGCTCACCGTCGTGGACTGCCTCTACATCGCCGTCGCCCACCGCGACCTCGACCGGGCGACCAAAGCCGTCGCCGAGACCCGGGCGGCCGTCGCCGGCCACCACGTCTGAGAGGCTGCGCCGTGGGTGGCGTCAGTCGTTGGCGTGATTGACCGTGGTCGTGGAGGAAACTACCATCCGCAGCGTGGAGGACGCCGTCAACGTCAGTGCGCCGACGGAGGACCGCAACCCGGCCTCGGTGCACATCGACCGGTTGCCCACCCTCGAGGTACTCCAGCTGCTCAACGCCGAGGACTCCACGGTCCCGACCGCCGTGTCGGCGGTGCTGCCCGAGCTGGCCCGGCTGGTCGACGCGGCGGTCGCGCGGATCCGGGCGGGCGGCGGGGTGCACTACTTCGGGGCCGGGACGTCGGGCCGGCTCGCCGTGCTCGACGCCGCCGAGCTCATGCCGACGTTCAACTCGCCGGTCGGCTTGTTCACCGCCCACCACGCCGGTGGGGCCGAGGCCCTGCTCGCCGCGGTCGAGAACGTCGAGGACGACGAGGAGGCCGGCCGCCGAGAGGCGGAGGTCCTCGGTCCGAACGACGTGGCCATCGGACTGACCGCCTCGGGGCGCACGCCGTACGTCCGCGGCGCCCTCACCGTCGCGCGAGAGCGGGGGGCGCTCACCGCCCTGGTCACCGCGCACTCGGAGTCGGAGATCGCGGCGCTGGCCGACTACGTCATCGCCCCCGCGACCGGCCCGGAGGTCGTCACCGGGTCGACGCGCCTCAAGGCCGGGACCGCGCTCAAGCTCGTCCTCAACGGCTTCTCGACGTCGGTGATGATCGCCCTCGGGCGGACCTGGTCGAACCTCATGGTCGATGTCGTGGCGACCAACGCCAAGCTGCGAGGGCGGGTCGTGCGCATCCTGCGCGAGGCGACCGGCGTCGACGAGGAGTCCGCGCAGGCGGCCCTGGCCGAGGCCGGTGGCGAGCTCAAGCCGGCGCTCCTGCACCTGCTCACCGACATCCCCGCGGCCGAGGCCCGGGCCCTTCTCGACGCGCACGGGGGGTCGGTCGCGGCCGCTCTCGGCGCCGTCACCCCGACGCGCTAGGAGTCCGGTTGGGTGTCGTCGTCGGCGTGGACGTCGGCGGGTCCGGACTGCGCTGCCAGTCGGTCGCCGACGGCGTGGCGGGCCCGGTCCGGTCGGGGGCCGGCCTGCACATCGGGGCCGCCGGCATCGACGTGGAGGCCCTCGTCGACTCCGTGGTCCCGCTCGTTCCGGCCGGGCCGGAGGTCCTGGTGTGGTCGATGCGCGGGCTCCTGGCCCTGGCCGATCCGGCCCAGGTCGTCGCGCTGGTCCGCGAGCGCCTGGGCGCTCACGAGGTCTGGGTATGCGGCGACGCCCTCGCCGCCATGGTCGGCGCCGTGGGGTCGGTCCGTCCGGGTGCGGTCGTGGCCGCGGGAACCGGCGCGGTCGCCTTCGCGACCGACTTCGAGCAGGTGTGGCGGCGGGTCGACGGCTGGGGCCACGTCCTCGGCGACCGCGGCTCGTCGGTCTGGGTCGGCCTCCGGGCACTCGAGGCCGCCCTGATGACCCTCGACGGCGTCACCCCGGGCGGAGAGGCGCTCCTTGTCGCCGCGACCGAGCAGCTCGGACCGCCGGGGATGTGGCCGCGCCTCGCCATGACCCGGTCCGACTCCATCGCCGTGATCGCCGGCGTCGCGCCGCTCGTGACCGGGCTGGCCGCGACCGACGAGGTCGCGGCCCGGATCTGTGCGCAGGCCGGACGCGAGCTGGCCCACTCCCTCGCGGCGGCGGCCTCGGGGATCGACGGGGTACGCCTGTCGCGTACCGGTGGTCTGTTGAGCGCCGCTCCGGTGCGCGCGGCCTTCGACGCGGAGGCGGCATCGCTCGGACTGGACGTCCAGCCGCCGGCCGGGACCGGGCTGGACGGCGCCGTGCTGCTGGCCGAGCACCTGGCCGCCGGCCTGGAGCTGAGGGGCCACGCCGCATACCTCCAGCGCGGGTGACCGGGCCGGCCCCGATGTCGGCGCAGGCGAGGCGACCCCTTGATCTCACGAGGTCGTACGAGCGATCTCCTGGTCGATGGTGTCACCGGCGAAGGTCACGGTCTCGTCGGCGGACATGGCCATCCCGCGGTTTCGCGCGACCTCCCATCGCGGTGACCCCAACACCGACTCGAGCCGGTCGACGGCGGCCTGCATGAGGGCGGCGTCCGCCCCGAACGCCGGCGTGGCCGTGCCGCCCGCAGCGATCGCCCCGACCAGGACAGCGGCGTTCTCCCAGCTCTCGGTGCGCAGGAACAGCTGGACGAGATTGCGCAGCGTCGTCCACTGGTGGTGCCACACCCCCATCCGGCGCCAGCGGACGATGATCGAGCGGAACAGGGGCAGGGCGAGGCTCGGCTCGCCGGACCGCCCCAGCAGCGAGGCCAGACCGACCAGGGCGATCCCCTCCACGAAGGTGCTCCCGGCGGATGCGGCCAGGTTCACGGCCCGCCGGTACGCCTCGATCGCCTGGTCCGGGTCGAGGCCCGCCAGCGCCTCCGCCTGGTCGTACCACGCCAGCGCGAGCATGGAGGGGTTGCCGAGGGGTCGGACCACGCGGTACTGCTCCTCGGCGTACTCCAGTCCTTGGGCGGGGTCTCCGGCGTAGGTACGCGACTGCGCCAGACCCAGGAGCGCCATGCCGGCCTCGTACGGGTGATCGTGCAGGCGCGCGAGACGCAGCATCTCGGCGTGCTGGTGGAGACCGTCGTCCAGCCTTCCGACGTACAGGGAGACCATCCCCGCCGCCCGGAGGCCGAACATCCGTCGAGGGTCGTCCGGGTCGCCGAGGAGGCGTAGCCCGCGTTCGGCGAAAGCCGTGGCCCGAGCCATCTCCCCGCGCACCGTGACCCCTTCGCCGACCGCACCGCATACCTCCGCGTACAGCGGGTGCTCGGTAGCGCCCGGGATGTCCAGGCTGCGTTCCCCCCACGACACGACCTCGTCCCGATAGCGAAAGAGCATGTAGTACCGGAGCCCTCGCGACAGCCGGAGCGCAGCGTCGCAGTCAGCCGTGTCGACCATCGTTCGAAAGGCCACCCGACAGTTGTCCAGCTCGTCGTCGACGATGCTGACCCACCGCGCCTCCTGGGGCCCGCGCAGCGAGCGGTCGGCCTGCTCGGCGAAGGCCGCGTAGTGGCCGGCGTGCGCGACACGGACGGCTTCGGCGTCACGGCCTTCGAGGTGCTGTGCACCGTACTGGCGGAGCGTCTCGAGCAGGGTGTACCGGGCGCGGTCGGCGGTCGACCCGACTGTGACCATCGAGGCGTCGACCAGCGAGGTCAACAGGTCGACGATGTCGTCCCGTTCCAGGCCGTCCCCGCCACACACGGCCTCTGCCGCGGTCAGGTCGAAGCCTCCAGCGAACACCGACAGGCGGTTGAAGAGGCCCTGTTGGTCGGCGGACAGCAGCTGGTAGGACCAGTCGAGGACGGCGCGGAGGCTGGCGTGGCGGCCGGTCTCGTCGTCCAGCGGCGACCGGATGTCCAGGCGGCTGGGCATCCGCTCCACCAGGTCGGTGGGGTTGAGCGACCGGATCCGGGCGGCGGCCAGCTCGAGGGCCAGCGGCAGGCCGTCCAGCTGTCGGCAGATGTCGACGATGGTGCCGAGGTTGTCCCCGTCGAGACTGAGGTCCGGACGGACGGCTCGGGCGCGCTCGGCGAACAGGGCAACCGCCGGGGTCGTCCGGTCGGGTCGAGCCGATGGCGGGGGCACCGGCAGCGGCGCGACCGGGCGTACGTGCTCGCCGGCGACTCCCAGCCTCGTCCGGCTCGTCGCGAGAACCACCAGGCGTGGGCAACCACGCAGCAGCGACTCCACCAAGGGTCGGATGCCGTCCAGGAGGTGCTCGCAGTTGTCGAGGACCAGCAGCATGTGCCGCAGCGAGAGGAAGTCCACCACCGACTCGACGACGCCGGTCTCGGCCGGTCGGCGCACCCCCAGCGCGGTCGCCACGGCGGCACTGGCCGCCGAGGGATCGGTCACCGGGGCGAGCTCGCACCAGGAGACGCCATCGGCGAACGGGCCTGATGCCGCCGCCGCCCTCATGGCGAGCCGCGTCTTGCCCACTCCACCGACGCCGGTGAGGGTGACCAGCCGTGAGGCCGCCAGCGCCGCGACAGCGTCAGCCACGTCCTGATCGCGGCCGACGAAGCTCGTCAGCTCGGGTGGCAGGACCGATGCCGGCGAGGCGCGTGGCCGGGTCGGTGCCGGCGTGGAGCTGCCACCGTTGCCTCCGTCAGCTGCTGGCGGCTCGCGGTCCAGACCCGGGGCGTGCCGGAGGATGTCGGTCTGTCGGTCACGCAGCCTCTGCGACGGCTCGACACCGAGCTCGTGGTCGAGCAGCGCGCGATAGGCCCGGTACGCCTCCAGGGCCTCCGCCTGGCGGCCGCACCGGTAGAGGACCAGCATCAGCTGGGCTCGAGGCCGCTCACGGAACGGGTGCTCTTGCGTGTATGCCCCTAGCCGCCCGGCCAGCTCATGCTCGTCTCCGATCCGAAGGTCGATCTCGAAGCGCTCTTCGGTCACCGCCAGCCGTAGTTCCTCCAGTCGCGCCGCCTCGGTGGCGGCGAACGGCTCCTCCGCGAACTCCTGGAGCGCGGGGCCGCGCCACAGCGCGAGCGCCCGGTCGAGGAGCTCACCCGCCGCGGCCGGCTGATCGACCATGAGGTGGGACGCGGCGGCGGCCAGGGCCTCGAACCGGCCGGCGTCCACCTGGTCCGGCTCCACGTCCAGCAGGTAGCCCGGTGACCGCGTCAGGAGGGGAGCCGGTCCTGTCCTGTCCTGGGGACCGGAGAGGGCGCGGCGGAGCCGAGCCACGTTGGTCCAGAGGCCTTGCCTCGCGTCGACGGGCGGGTGCTGTCCCCAGAGCACGTCGACCAGCTGGTCGACCGAGACCACGGTTCGCGCATGCACCAGCAGGACGGCGAGGAGCCGTCGTTGCAGCGCGCCGTCGATCCTCAGAAGGTCGTCGTCGAGCGCCACCTCCAGAGCGCCGAGGAGCCGGAACTCCATCGACTCACGGTAGACCCGCGGCAAGGCCCACGACAGGTCGCCGCAAGGTCGTCGACGCAGGCTGGTGCCGAGCTCGCGGACCGTCCGCGAAGCGGGGGAAGAAGGCTTGACATGACGACCCAGCAGACGACCCAGCAGACGACAGCGCCGCCGACCACGACCACGGTCATCGGGGGCGGGGGCACTCGCATCCACGTCCGGGAGTGGGGCCCACCCGACGCTCCGCCGATCCTCATGATCCATGGCTGGTCGGGCAACCACCTGTGCTGGAAGGACCAGGTCGCGAGTGAGCTGGCCGACGAGTTCCGTCTCGTGGCGCTGGACCTGCGCGGCCACGGGATGTCCGACAAGCCGCTCGACGCCGAGCAGTACCAACAGCCGCGCCTCTGGGCCGCGGACATCGCCGCCGTCATCGACCAGCGCGAGCTGGACCGTCCGACGTTGGTGGCCTGGTCCTACGGCGGCTTCGTCGTGTGCGACTTCGTCCGCGAGTGCGGTCAGGACGACATCTCGGCGGTCAACCTCGTGGGGTCCGCTGTCACCCTCAACGAACGCTTCGACGACATCGGGCCGGCATTCCTGGCCCACGCACCGGGAGGCGCCGACCCGGACCTGCCGACGCGGATCGCGGCGCTGCGTCGATTCTGGCGGAGCATGACCGTGCAGCCGCTGAGCCAGGAGGAGCTGGAGATCGGGCTCTCCGGCAGCGTGGCCGTGCCGCCTCAGGTGCTGGGCGCGTTGATCTCGCGTCAGATCGACTCGGACGACGTGCTGACGACCATGCGGGTGCCGGTCCTCGTGAGCCACGGCCGTGAGGACCAGATCGTGTCCGCATCGATGGCGGAGCACGTCCTGCAGGTCTGTCCGACCGCCGAGGCGTCCTGGTACGACGAGGTGGGTCACATGCCGTTCACCGAGGACGCGGGACGCTTCAACCGCGAGCTGGGCCGGCTCGCGCGCGGAGCGGTTCGCTAGCTCGCGGCGACGTGGTGACGTCTCAAATCCCGGTGAGGCTGGTCGCGATGGCCCCGCTCGAGAGCGCCCTTCACGAACTGGCGCGTTCCGGCCTTCACGACCACTAGCGTCGGCCCATGCTCAACTGGGCCGAGCTGGCTGTGGCGCTGGCCGTGGGCCTGATCGTGTTCTTCGACTGGGTGCCCACGCCGCTGAACCGGAACATTCGGGGCGCACCGGTGCGCGACCGACTGGTCGGCGATCTCGTCCACGTGCCGGCGGGCGTGCTGGTCGTGATCGCCCTCCAGCAGGGTTGGCGCTGGGTCGTCCTGGCGGGCGCGATCTGGTACTCCGGCGTCCTCCTCATCGGGATCGTGAACTGGTGGGTTCCGTGGCTGACCGGCGTCAGGCGGGGAGAGATCACCGAGGAGGCCTACACGCGGGAGTATGCCCACAACGTCACGGTTCTCCCGCGGTTGGGCCGCAGCCCCATCGTCCCGGACGTCCAGCACACCCTCATCCACCTCGCCGTCCTCGCGGCGTGCGTCTCCTGCTGGCTCGCGTTTCTCCGCGGAGGATAGGGGATTCGAACCCCTGAGAGCTTTCACTCAACACGCTTTCCAAGCGTGCGCACTAGGCCACTATGCGAATCCTCCGCCGCGCAGGCTATCCGAGGTCGCGGCGGCGGCTGAAATCCGGTTGAGGGTGTCAGCCCCCGACGAGAGAGTGGCCTGATGTCGACGCCCGCCGCTACCAGCGACCGTCTGACGCTGCGCTCGTTCTGGCTGGACCTGCCGAAGGAGGGCCGCTACCTCCTGTCGACGATCATCGTCGACTTCATCGGCACCGGCCTGGTTTTGCCGTTCAACGTGGTCTACCTGCACGAGGTGCGCGGCTTCGAGCTCGCCCGGGTCGGTGTGCTGCTCGCGCTGCCCGCCCTCGTCGGCCTGCTCGTCGTCGGGCCCATCGGCACGCTCATCGACCGGATCGGGCCGCGGGTCGTGGTCATCGGCTCGCTGTTGGTCCAGATCGTCGCGCAGATCACGCTGGCGTCGGCGACGACCGAGCTGCGGGCGGCTATCGGCTGCGTGCTGCTCGGTTTCTCCGGCGGCGTCATCTGGCCGGCCATCCAGACCCTGATCGGCACGATCATCCCGAGCCACCTGCGGCAGCGCTACTTCGGCGTCAACTTCACGCTGCTCAACCTCGGCATCGGGATCGGTGGCATCCTCGGCGGTCTCTTCGTCGACGTGACGCGACCGGAGACGTTCGTCGCGATCTACCTCATCGACGCGGCGACCTTCCTGGCACCGCTGGCGATCTTCCTCGGTCCGCTTCGCCACGTGCACCGTCCGCCGGCGCCTTCCGCCGACGAGGGGGTCGACGACGGCGTCGTCGCCCAGACCGGCTACCGCGCGGTGCTGCGTGACCGTTCGCTGCTGCTGGTCCTCGCCATCGTCTTCGTCGCGTCGTTCGTGGGCTACGGCCAGCTCAACACCGGTCTGCCGGCGTTCGGGCGCGAGGTCGGCGGCATCTCGACGCAGGCCCTCGGTCTGGCGTTCGCCGCCAACACGGCGGTCATCGTCCTGTTCCAGCTCTTCGTGCTCCAGCGCATCGAGGGACGACGGCGCACGCGAGTCCTCGTCCTCATGTCGGGTGTCTGGGCGCTGTCGTTCCTCGCCCTCGGCCTCACCGGCCTGGTCCCCGGCACCGTCGCCGCGGCCATCCTGTTCGGGCTGTGCGCGGCGGTGTTCGGCTTCGGCGAGACGTTCTACCAACCGACCCTGCCCGCGATGGTCAACGACCTCGCACCCGACCACCTGCGCGGTCGCTACAACGCGGTGATGAGCATCGCCTGGCAGTCGGCCTCCGTGGTCGGCCCGGCGGTCGCGGGCGTCCTCATCGGTCACGACTGGAACGCCTTCTACATCGCCATGCTCGTCGGCGGGTGCGTGCTCGTCGCGTGGCTCGCCCTGGTCGCCGAGCGCCGCCTGCCGGCCCGCGTCAACGGTGTGCGCGAGGCCGAGGACGCCGTCCCCGAGGCGCCGGTGGTCCCGGGCCAGGCGTGAGAGCACCCGTCGAGTTCGTCTAGACTGGACGACGGCACCCCGCGTGGTGGTACCTCACTGAACTCCCCCAGGGCAGGAATGCAGCAAGGGCAGGTGGGCTCTTCCAGGTACGTGGGGTGTCTTCGCGTCCCGGACCGAGTCGAGCCCGGTCAGGCCGAGTCGCGACCCACGAGCTCCACCTCCAGCACCACGCTCGCCGGCGTCTCCCGCCCGGCGATCTTGTCGAGGAGAATCTCCACCATCCGCCCGGCCTGAGCGGTCGAGGGCTGCCGGACGGTCGTCAGCGGCGGAGAGGTGTGGGCCGCCATGTCGATGTCGTCGAACCCGACGACCGCCACGTCGTCGGGCACCCGCCGTCCGGCCTGCGCGGCGGCGTGCAGCGCGCCCATGGCCATGAGGTCGCTCGCGGCGAACACCCCGTCGAGGTCGGGGGCTCCACGGAGGAGCTCGCGCATCGCCTGCTCCCCGCTGGCCGCCGTCCAGTCGCCGTGGGCCACGTGCTCCAGTCGGACGTCGGCCTGCTCGAGCGCTCGCCGGAAGCCGGCCTCGCGGTCGTTGCTCGAACACGTGTCGACCGGCCCGGTGATGAGCCCGAACCGGCGTCGCCGTCGCTCGAGCAGGCGGCGGGCCGCCATCCCGGCACCCGCGACGTTGTCGACGTCGACGCTGGTCGCGCCCGGGAGGGGCTGCCTCGTGCGCCCGCCGATGACCAGCGGGACGTCCCATGCGGCCAGCGTGCCGGGGAGCTCGTCGCCGTCGTGCACCGAGATGAGCACGACGCCGTCGACGTGGCTCCGGGCGTATGCGGCGACGCGCGGGTCCGTCTCGCCACCCGCCGCCATGAGCACCACCAGCTGGAGGTCGACGTCGGACAGTGCGTGGCTGAGGGCCACGACCATCCGGGACAGGTAGGCGTCGGTCACGCCGAAGTCCGCCGGTTCGCGCATGACGAGGGCGACCGATCCGGTTCGGCGGGTGGCGAGGGACCGGGCGGCCGGGTTCGGGACGAAGCCGAGCTCCTGGACCGCCTCGTCCACCGCCACCCGCAGCCGCTCGGCGACCCGCGCGTCGCCGTTGACCACGCGGGAGACCGTGGCCCGCGAGACGCCGGCCAGGCGCGCGACGGTCTCCAGGGTGGGGGTGCGGCGAGTCTCGCGCTCCGGCACCGGGTCGGGCTCGACCCGCCTGGTGGTGGCCGCCCCGGGCTTCCTCCCCATCAGCGCATGCTAGAGGGAGAGCGCTCTCCGGACGGGTGGTCCGTATCATCCGCTCTCGGGGTGGCCTACCGAGGAGTGCCATGGAACGACTCGCATACGACGACTTCGAGGTCGTCCTGGAGCGGGTCGCAGCGGGCCTGACCGCCCGGGTGTCCAGCTCGCCGGTCGGTCCGACGCCACCGGAGCCGGTCGTGATGCCCGGCGTGGACGTCGACGGGCTGCGCGAGCTGGTCCGGCTGATGAACGAGACTCGGGGAGTTGCCCGCCACGAGCCGCGGGTCACACCGGACCTCCGCGACGTCGGCAGTGGCCTCTTCGACGCGGTCTTCCGCGGCGCCGTGCTGCGGAGCTTCCGCGATTGCCTCGCGGGCCAGTCCGACGCCGGTCGAGGGCTTCGCCTCCGCGTACGCCTGACCGCTGTGCCGGAGCTCGCTCACCTGCCGTGGGAGGTGCTCTACGACCCGGAGCGACACCGGTTCCCGAGCCAGTATGCGAAGTACCCGACCGTCCGTCAGGTCGACGTCCCCGAGCCAGTGCCGCCCCTCGTCGTCGACGGCGGTATGCGGATGCTTGTCGTGACGGCCGGCCCGACCGACCTCGGGGAGATCGACGGGGACCAGGAGTGGCGCTGCCTCACGACGGCGTTGCGGCCCCACCTCGACAGCGGCCGGCTGGTCGTCACCCGGCTCCCGGTCGCGACGCTCGACGCCGTCCGGGAGGCCCTCCTGGCCGAGGTGTACCACGTCTTCCACTTCACCGGCCACGGCGGCGTCGACCCGGAGTCCGGCGAAGGGGTGCTGGCCTTCACCGACCGGTACGGCCGCGCGGACTGGGTACCCGGGCACGACCTCGGCGTCATCCTCTCCAACGCGCCGGTCCGGCTGGCCCTGCTCAACTCCTGTGACGGCGCGCGCATCAGCGAGGTCGACCCGTACGCCACCACGGCAATCACGTTGGTGGAGACCGGGATCCCCGCGGTGGTGGCGATGCAGTTCGAGATCAGCGACAAGGCCGCGATCGCCTTCAGCAACGCCACCTACCTCGCGCTGACCTCGAGCCAGCCGGTCGATGCCGCCGTCACGCTCGCCCGGCAGGCGATCCTCACCACCAGTCGCAACGAGTGGGCCACGCCGGTCCTCTATCTGCGCGCCACCGACGGCACGCTCTTCGCCTGGGACCGCGATGTCGCCCAGGAGACGGCTCGCGTGGAGGCGTTGAGCGCTCCGCTCCCGCGGCCCGTCGCGCTACAGGCCGCCTCGGGCCCTGGTGGACTCGTCCTCTCCTGGGCGCCGGTCGCCGGCGCCGCTGCGGTCCGGTACGAGGTCTACCGCGACGGTGCCCTGGTCGGCGAGACCAGTGAGCCGGAGTTCATCGACGCGCAGACGGCGGTAACGCGACCGTCCGAGCCCGGCCCCGCATACAGCGTCGTCGCCGTCGACGAGCTCGGCCGGCGCTCGCCGACCTCGGACGAGATAGGACCGCCGCCGCCCACCTCGACGGAACGGCACGACCGCCGGCGCATCCCCCGGGCTCTCCTGATCGGCGCGCTGGTGGTGCTGCTGATCGGTGTCTTCGCCTGGGTGGCACGAAGCATCGTCCGGCCTCCGGACCCCACCCCACCCACACCGACCACGAGCTCGACCAGTCCCACGACCACTGCCACGACCAGTGCCACGACGACGACGCGGACGACGTCGACCACGACGGCGCCCGCACCGCCCGGACTGGCGGTGACCCTGCCGCGGGTCGCCTCGGTCGCTGGAGCCGCGAACCAGATCAGCGTGGTGACGCAGGTCCGCAACCTGGGCAACCAGGCCTCCTCGGCCGGGCGCTCGCTGCTGGTCACGGTGACCGGACCGGCTCGGTTCGTCTCCACGGGGGAGGGGTGCGCCGTCGTTCCCGGGGGGCTGCGGTGCACGGTTCCGGTCATCCTCGCCGGCGCGTCCAGCCAGCGGTTCCTCGGCCTGTCGACGCCTCCGGACGGCCAGCCGGTCACCGTGACGGCGGTCCTCACCCCCGGCGACGGCGGCGGCGACGACTCGGCGAGCCGGACCTTCACGTGCGTGAACGGCGCATGCAATGTCGCCGGGCCGACGCCGACCTGACGGCTCCGGATCGTCGGAACGGGGCCTGTTCATGGCGCCGGCCCGGTGTCCGTCGGCGCGACTAGGGTTCGTGGGTGACCACCGCGTTGTACCGCCGCTACCGGCCGGAGACGTTCCGTGACGTCATCGGCCAGGAGCACGTCACCGAACCGCTCATGCAGGCGTTGCGCACCGGTCGGGTGGGTCACGCCTACCTCTTCAGCGGTCCGCGCGGCTGCGGCAAGACGACGAGCGCGCGGATCCTGGCCCGTTGCCTCAACTGCGAGCAGGGGCCGACCCCCGACCCCTGCGGGGTGTGCGACTCGTGCGTGGCACTCGCCCGAGGTGGGGCCGGCACCGTCGACGTCATCGAGATCGACGCCGCCTCGCACGGTGGCGTCGACGACGCCCGCGACCTGCGCGAGCGCGCGTCCTACGGGCCGGCTCAGAGCCGCTACAAGATCTACATCATCGACGAGGCGCACATGGTGTCGTCCCAGGGCTTCAACGCCCTGCTGAAGATCGTCGAGGAGCCGCCGGAGCACGTGAAGTTCGTCTTCGCGACGACCGAGCCGGACAAGGTCATCGGGACGATCCGCTCGCGCACCCACCACTACCCCTTCCGGCTGGTTCCACCGGCGCAGCTGACCGCCTACATGGAGGAGCTCTGCCGGCTGGAGAAGGTCGCCGTGGCGCCGGGCGTGCTGGGGTTCGTGACCCGGGCCGGTGGCGGCTCGGTCCGTGACTCGCTGTCGGTCCTCGACCAGCTCATCGCCGGGTCCGGCGACGAGGGGCTGACCTACGAGGGCGCCGCGTCGCTACTGGGCTTCACCGACGGTGAGCTCCTCGACGCCACGATCGACGCGCTCGCCGCGGGCGACGGCGCGGCGGTGTTCACCCAGATCGACAAGGTCATCGAGTCCGGGCACGACCCGCGCCGGTTCGTCGAGGACCTGCTCGAGCGGCTGCGCGACCTCATCATCGTCGCGGCCGTGCCCGACGGCGCGGCGTCGGTGCTGCGCGGGGTGCCCGAGGACCAGCTGGAACGCATGCGTGGCCAGCAGTCCCGGTTCGGGCCGGGCGCCCTGACCCGCGCGGCCGACATCGTCAACGCCGGTCTCACCGAGATGACCGGTGCCACGGCGCCGCGGATGCAGCTCGAGCTCATCTGCGCACGAATCCTGCTGCCGGCGGCGTCCGGTCCGAGCGGGTATGCGGCTCGTCTCGACCGCCTCGAACGCCGCCTCGACCTCGGCGGGGTCCCGTCGTCGGCCCGGCCGCCGGAGTCGAGCCCCGCCGACCCCGCCGAGTCCGCCCAGTCGTCGTCGGCGAGAAGGGCTCCCGCAGCGACGACGGCAGCCGCGCCACCCTCGCGGAGGTCCGCGCCCACGTCGGCCGCCGGCCCGCGCGAGACCATCGCCTCGGCGCCTCCGGACCCGGACACCGCTCGCCCGCAGTCCGGTCCGCAGGAGCGGCGCTCGCCACCCGAGCGTCCCACCGAGGTTGCCGCACCGACGGTGGCGGGCCCGGCCGAGGAGAGCAGCGGTCTCGACACGGCGGCCCTGCGCCGAGTCTGGCCGGACGTGCTGGCCCGGATCTTCACGATGCGGCGGGTGACGTGGACGTTCCTGTCCCAGCACGCCCAGATCGTCGACTACGACGGGAAGCGGCTCCTCCTCGGGATCGCCACGGTGGGGCTGGTCAACACGTTCCGTGCCGGCAACCACGCCGAGCTGGTGCGGCAGGCTCTCATCGACGAGATCGGCGTCGACGTCCCCGTGGAGGGGGTGCCGATGCCGGAGGCGGGCTCCGACCGTCGCACGACCGGTCCGGGTCCGGGCGACCAGCGGTCGGCGCCCTCCCGCTCCCCCGAACCCGAGCCGTGGCCCGAACCGGAGGCGGACCCCTGGACCCAGCCCGGGGCGCCACCGGACTTCGTTCCGAGCGCCGAGGACCGCCGCGCCACCCCGTCGCCCACCGCATCTGCGCCCGCCCCGCCGACGGCCCGCCCGGCCGAGACGCCCGCGGCCCCGAGACCGGCTGCCCGCCGCTTGCCGCCGCCGTCCGCGCCCAAGGACCCGCCTACCCCGGCTCGATCCAGCGGCCCCGACGTCCGCAGCGGCTCTCCCGACGACGCCGTCAGTGACGACGACGAGAACATCGCCACCTCGTCGTCCGACGGTCGCGCCGTCGTCGAACGGGTGCTCGGCGGCCAGTTCCTCGGCGAGCTGGAGAACTAGCGCCTGGACCGTTCACTGGGGAGCGAAATGGGTGCTGGCGCACCCATTTCGCTCCCCAACGGAGGGCGCTGGGCGGCTGGGACCTCGCCCAGCTGGAACTCCGCCAGGAGGCCGGTGTAGGCCTTGGCCGGCGGCGTCGCATACTCGTTGATCCCGCTCGTCCGTAGGCCGAGCCGGACCAGCCCCTCGACGGTGACGACCGCCGCGGCCACGCCGTCGACGACCGGCGCGCCGATCGCCTCGGAGATGTGCGCGCAGAGGTCGGCCATGCCGGCACAGCCGAGGACGATCACGTCGGACTCGTCGAGCGCCAGCGCCTCGCGGCACGCCTGGGTGATCCGCTCCTGGGCGTCGGGTGACGTCTCGAGCTCCAGGACCGGGATCTCGCAGGCGTGGACGCCTCGGCAGGCCCGCTCCACGCCGTACGTCGAGGCGAGGTCCCACGCTCGCCCGCGGGTGCGCGCCAGTGTCGTCACGACGCTGAACGACCGTCCCAGGTAGGTGGCGGCCCGCATACCGGCCTCCGCGATCCCGACGACCGGTCCGCGGGCCAGCTCGCGGGCGGCCTCGAGCCCGGGGTCGCCGAAGCAGGCGATGACGTAGCCGTCGACGCCCTCGGCCTCACCGCGGGCGACCTCCGCGAGGATGCCGGGAACCGCCAGCGCCTCGTCGTAGTGGCTCTCGATCGACGCGGGGCCCATCGACGGCGACACCGCCTCGACGGTGACCCCGGCCGGGGCCACCGCCGACGCGCACTCGCCGATGAGGCGGGTCATCGACCACGTGGTGTTCGGGTTGATGACGCGGATCCGCATGGCTCAGCCCACCACCACGTCGTCGCCCTCACGGTCGGCGACGACACGGTCGACGCCGGCGCGGATCGCCAGCAGGTAGTAGATCGCCAGGCCGAGCCCACAGCCGATGAACCAGCTGTAGTCGGTCGCCTGGTTGATGCCCGGCACGAACACGCAGCAGATGGCGACCACGGCGGCAATAGCCGTGGCCCACACGGCCGACGGGTTGAACCCGCGGGTGTAGTGGTAGACGCCCTTCTCGTCCATGGTGAACAGGTCGTCGATGACCACCTTCTGCTTGTGCACCAGGTAGTAGTGGGCGATGAGCACCCCGAAGAGCGGGCCGATGAACGCGCCGAGGGTGTCCAGCGTGTAGTGGATGGTGTCGGGGTTCTTGTAGAGGTTCCACGGCGTGATGAGAACCGAGCCGACGGCCGCGATCATGCCGCCGGTCCGCCACGAGATCTTCTGCGGGTTGACGTGCGAGAAGTCGAACGCGGGTGACACGAAGTTGGCGACGATGTTGATGCCGATGGTCGCCGTCGTGAACGTCAAGGCTGCCAACACGATCGCAAACGTGTTGTCGATCTTGCCGACCGTCTTGACCGGGTCGGTGATGAGCTCGCCGTAGACGGGGAGGGTCGCCGCGGCGGTGAGCACGGTGAGCACCGAGAACATCGTGAAGTTGACCGGCAGACCCCAGAAGTTGCCGCGCTTGACCGCCTTGAACGTCTTGCCGTAGCGCGAGAAGTCGCCGAAGTTCAGCATCGGTCCGGAGAAGTACGAGACGACGAGAGCCGTCGCCGCACACATGGTCGTGATGACGGCGGACCCGGAGAGCTGCTCGCTCGACAGGTTGAGGCTGACGTTCCAGTTCGCCTTGGACAGCAGGTAGAGGCAGAGCACCACCATGACCACGTAGACGGCGGGGCCGCAGAAGTCGATGAACTTGCGGATGGTGTCCATGCCGGTCCAGAAGACGGCGGCCTGCAGGACCCACAGCAGCGCGAACGTGAAGTACCCGAGCGTGGACAGCCCGAGGAACCCGTGCTGGGTGACGTCGCCGTAGGGCTCGAGCGCCGGCCACACGCGGACCAGCAGGATGTCCAGCGCAGCCGAGGCGAGGTAGGTCTGGATGCCGTACCAGGCGACCGCGATGAGGCCGCGGATGATGGCGGGGATGTTGGCGCCGACCACGCCGAACACCGAGCGACAGATGACGGGGAACGGGACCCCGGTGCGCTGCGACGGTTTGGCGACGAGGTTGCAGAAGAACAGCACGATCGAGATGCCCACGATGAGGCAGATGAACACCTGCCAGCTGGTGAGGCCGAGGGCGAACAGCGAGCCGGCGGTGACGTAGCCGCCGACGCTGTGCACGTCGGACATCCAGAACGCGAAGATGTTGTACCAGGTCCAGTTCTGGTCGCGCAGGGGCGCGAGGTCGTCGTTGGTCAGGCGCGGGTGGTAGCCGGGCTTGATGACGCCGACACCGGCGGGATGCTCAGCGCTGGGCGGAGCCGGTGTGTCGATGGTGTCGGTCATTGGGGTTCCTCTCGGGCGGATGCACACGGTCGAGATGAACCGGAAAGGTAGCGCTGCAACGGTTTCCGGCAGGTTTCCGCAGGGATATATCTCGGATATACCGGTTGCGTATGCGGCGCTCGGCTGGGTGGGGCCGCGCCTCAGAGGGTGTCGACCGCTCGTTCCAGACGCTGGTAGTGATCCGCCGAACGCCGCACCAGCTCGTCCGCGTCGCGCGCCAGGAACGCCTCGAGCATGTCGGCGTGGTCGGCGTGCATCCGGTCGCGTTCGTCGTCGGTCACCCGCGACATGGGACGCGCGGGTTCCGTGATGTTCCAAGCCATTTCGAACATGTGGAGCAGCCGGTGCATCCCCGACGGCTCGACGAGAGCGATGTGGAAACGCCGGCTGTCGCGGTGGTATGCGCCGTAGTCGCCGGCCGCGATGGCCGCCGCGAGGTCGGCATGGATCTCGGCCGCCGTCGCGTCGTCGGCGACGGTGGCGTTGCGGACCGAGGCCCGAAGCGCGGCCGACTCGAGCGCCTCGCGGATCACGTAGAACTCACGCAGCTCGTCCCCGGTCAGCCGGGCGACGCGGTAGCCGCCGCGCGGTTCGTGGTCGACCAGGCCCTCGCCGATCAACGTCTTGAGGGACTCGCGCACCGGGATGAGGCTGCAGTCGAAGAACCGGGCCACCTCGTCCAGCGGGATCGGCGTCCCCGGCGAGGCGTTGCCCGCCAGGATGACCCGGCGCAGCTCGAGCAGGACCTCCTGCTGGCTGCTCGGCTGTCCCGGCGTGGTCGTCGAGAGCCGGGTGACGAGGTCGGTCGAGACCGGTACTCGGCGCACGCGTACTCCTCCCGAGGGTTCCAGCCAGCCTAGGGCTGGCCCGCGTACCGGCATACCGGCCGATGGGACGTCTCGGTCGGCGCCCGGGGCGGCCACTAGGGTCGGCGCATGCTCTACCGGCTGGGACACGTCGTCCTGAAGCCCCTCAGCCGCGTGCTGTACCGGCCGACGATCGTGGGGACCGAGAACGTCCCCAAGACCGGCGGGGTGATCCTCGCGAGCAACCACCTGTCGTTCATCGACTCCTTCGCGATCCCGCTCGCCGCGCCCCGGCAGGTGCACTACCTGGCGAAGGACGACTACTTCACGGGGACCGGCGTCCGCGGGTTCATCAGCCGCGAGGTCTTCGAGGGCCTCGGAGCGATCCCGGTCGACCGGCACTCCTCGCGGGCCGCGCAGGAGTCGCTCGACGCCGCGCTGAAGGTGCTCGGCGAGGGGGAGGCGTTCGGCATCTACCCCGAGGGCACCCGGTCGCGAGACGGCCGCCTGTACCGCGGCCGCACCGGGGTCGGGTTCCTGGCGCTGACGGCCAAGGTGCCGGTCGTGCCGGTCGCGCTCTCGGGGACACAGGACATCCAGCCCGTCGACGCCCGCTTCCCGCGGCTGGCCAAGGTCAGCGTCACCTTCGGGGCACCGCTGGAGTTCACCGAGCGGTATGCGGGGGTGCCGCAGGGCCGCGCGCGGCGTGAGGTGACCGACGAGATCATGGAGGCCATCGCCACGCTGTCCGGCCAGGAGCGCGCCGACGGCTACAACGAGATCCCGTCCGAACCGGGACCGCAGCTCGGAACCTGACCCTGTCTGTTCGGTCCGGCTTATCGCGAACCACTTGCAATAAGCCGCACGCCGTCCTTAGGGTGACGGCGTGACGACCCTGACCCCGACCCCGTCGAACCAGGCGAGGCGTCGTCGCCTCCACCTCACCCGTGAGGAGCGCCGTTCCGTCGTCGGGATGGCCACCGTCATCCTGGTGCTGCACCTGGTCGGCTGGGGCACGTTGATCGCGCTCGTCGCGCCGCAGGAGTACCAGGTCAGCGGGCAGCTGTTCAACATCGGCCTGGGCGTCACCGCCTACACGCTCGGTCTGCGGCACGCCTTCGACGCCGACCACATCGCGGCGATCGACAACACCACCCGCAAGCTGATGACCGAGGGGAAGCGGCCGATGAGCGTGGGCTTCTGGTTCAGCCTCGGCCACAGCTCGGTGGTGTTCATCATGGTCGCGCTGCTGGCCCTGGGCATCCGGGCCCTGGCCGGCGCGATCGAGGACGACCAGTCCACGCTGCAGCAGGTCACCGGCGTCTGGGGCACCGCGGTCTCCGGGGTCTTCCTGGTGGCCATCGGCCTGATCAACCTGGCCGCCCTGGTCGGGATCCTCAAGGTGTTCCGGAAGATGCGGACCGGACACTACGTCGAGGCCGAGCTCGAGGAGCAGCTCGACAAGCGCGGGTTCATGAACCGCATCCTCGGCCGGGTCACCAAGGCCGTCACCAAGCCGTGGCACATGTACCCCGTGGGGCTGCTGTTCGGGCTCGGGTTCGACACGGTGACCGAGGTCGGGCTGCTGGTCGTCGCCGGCGGTGCCGCCGCGTCCGGCCTCCCGTGGTGGGCGATCCTCACGCTGCCGGTGCTGTTCGCGGCCGGGATGTCGCTCCTCGACACGATCGACGGCTCGTTCATGAACTTCGCCTACGGGTGGGCGTTCGCCAAGCCGGTCCGGAAGATCTACTACAACATCACCGTCACGGCGCTGTCGGTCGCGGTCGCGCTCGTCATCGGGGTGATCGAGCTGGCATCGATCCTGACCGAGAAGCTCGACGTCACCACGGGCCCCTTCGCGTCGCTGGCCTCGGTCGACCTCGAGTACGTCGGCTACTGGATCGTGGGGCTGTTCGTCGTGACGTGGGTCGTCGCGCTGTTGATATGGCGTCTGGGGCGGATCGAGGAGCGGTGGTCGGCGAACCTGCAGCCCGCCGAGTGACCCGCCTCCAGGAGGCTGACACCCTCGCCGCCTACGATGACGGCCGTGTACGAGGGCGTTGTGCAGGACCTGATCGACGAGCTGGGGCGACTTCCGGGGATCGGCCCGAAGTCGGCTCAGCGGATCGCGTTCCATCTCCTGCGCGCCGACCCGGAGGAGGTTCTCCGGCTGACGACCGTTCTCACGCAGGTCAAGGCGACGATCCGGTTCTGCGCGCGCTGCGGCAACGTGGCGGAGCAGGAGCTCTGCCGGATCTGCTCCGACCCGCGTCGCGACCAGACGAAGATCTGCGTCGTCGAGGAGCCCAAGGACGTCGTGGCGGTCGAGCGGACCCGCGAGTTCCGGGGGACCTACCACGTGCTGGGCGGCGCTATCTCGCCGATGGACGGGATCGGGCCGGAGGATCTGTCGATCCGCGAGCTGCTGCAGCGCCTCGCCGACGGCACGGTCACGGAGCTCATCATCGCCACCGACCCCAACATCCAGGGCGAGGCCACGGCGACCTACATCTCGCGGTCATTGCGCGGCACCGGTTTGGACATCACCCGGTTGGCGTCCGGACTGCCCGTCGGCGGCGATCTTGAATACGCTGACGAGGTGACCCTGGGCAGGGCCTTCGAGGGACGGCGGCCGATGCATGAGTGACGAGAACCCGACGTGACCGCCGGGGATGCGACCGAGCGCGAGGAGCTGCGGGCCATCGCGGCCGAGTCCGCTGCCGATGCGCGGAACTACATCACCACGGTCACCGAGGTGGCCTCGGGGCAGGTGGCCGACACCGCTCTGCCGCTGCTCCTTCTCGCGACCGCTCAGCTGTTGCTGACCGGGTCCCGGTTGGGTGCGATCCAGGACGTCGTCCCGGTCGAGCGGTTCGAGCCGGACCCGGGCCCCGACCCGGATGTCGACCCGTTGCGGGCCAGCCTGCTGAACCTGCTCGACGGCCTCGACGACTACGCCGACGTCGTCGACCCCGTGACTCACGTCGAGCTCACCCGCGGGTCGTTGTCCAATGACGTGATGGAGATCGTCGTGGCCCTGAACCACGGGCTGAGCCACTACGACGACGGGCGGCCCATCGAGGCGCTCTGGTGGTGGCAGTTCTCCTACCTGTCGACGTGGGGTGACCGTGCGGCCAGCTCGCTGCGGGTGATCCAGTCGGTGCTCGCGCACCTGCGGCTCGACGCCGACGAGGAGACCGTGTCCTCCGCGGAGTTCGACGCGCTGCACCCGTAGGTCCTTGAACTCCGTACCCAGGTACGGGTTTACCGTCGACGCATGGACCTCGACCTGGACTGGTGCTCGCCGGCCGCCTGCACGCTCGACCCGGCCGCGCAGCCGGAACGCGTGGCCGAGTGGGACGCGCTGTTCGCGACGGCGGTCCGGTCGGTGCGGCCGGTCGAGGGAGGGGTATGCGTCGACCTGGCTCCCGCTCCCGGGCGATCGTCCGTGGTGGCCGACCTGGCCGACCGGGAGGCGCAGTGCTGCGACTTCCTCGTCTTCGGGCTCACCGTCACCTCCTCGACCCTGCTCCTCGCCGTGACGACCGACACCGAGCACGCGGAGGTGGTGGCCGCGCTGGGCCGGAGGGCGCGCTCGCTGGTGGGGCCGGCTCGATGACCGGTATGCGAGCGGGTGAGGTCGCCCGGGCGTCGGGGGTGGGTGTGGAGAGCCTGCGCTACTACGAACGGCGAGGCCTGATGCCGGCGCCGGACCGGTCGCTCGGCGGCCATCGTCTCTACTCCGAGGCCGACGTGACGCGGCTGCGGGTGATCCGGGCGGCCGCACGGCTCGGGTTCACGCTGGCCGAGATCGCCGACCTGCTGGAGGTCGGCGTCCACCGTCACGGCGCCCGACACCGTCGTCCCGGCGACGGCGACCTGTCAGCGCACATCGAGGAGAAGCTCGCCGAGGTACGGTCTCGGATCGACGACCTGCGGGTCGTCGAAGCCTCCCTGGCGGCGGCGCTGACGGCCGGCTGTCGTGACCTGGACGAGTGCGCGGGGTCTCCGGAGTGTCCGATCCCGTTCCCGGCCCTGGCGTCTCGGTGAGGGTGGGGGCCGCCACAATGGCGGCGTGCCCACGCTCGTGCTGCTCCTCGCGACCCTGACCAGCGGCCTGGTGGCAGGGGTCTACGTGTTCTACGCGCATACCGTCATGCCGGGCCTCGGGCGGGCTGGTGACCGGACGTTCGTGGCGGGGTTCCAGGCGCTGGACCGGGCGATCGTGAACCCGTGGTTCATGGTCAGTGGGTTCCTCGGGGCGCCGGTGCTGACGCTGGCGGCGGTCCTGCTGCACCTGGGTGAGGAGGCGCGCCCGGTGCTGGTGTGGGTGGTCGTGTCGCTGGTGCTCGACCTCGTAACCGTCGGGATCACGGTGGGCGTCAACGTGCCGGCGAACGACCGGTTGAAGGCCGCGGGGGACGCGGACGTCATCGACGTGGGGGCGGCGCGGACGGAGTTCGCCGAGAGCCGTTGGGTGAGGTGGAACCTCGTACGCGTCGTGCTCAGTGTTGCGGCGTTCGTCGCCCTGCTGTGGTCGCTGGTACTGGCGGGACGGCTGGGATGAAGTGAACAGGCCATGTGGATGAACTGCGCTGTCTCCCAAGGAAATTCGGTCGACTGACGCTTGTGTGAGCGGCGCGTCGAGCGTAGAATCGAACAGACGTTCGAGAGGGAGGCGACATGAGGGTGGGGACGGCCGACCGCATCGAGATGCCGCCGCTGGTGGACGCCGCCGTCGACCGGCTCGTGCAGCCGGCCGAGGTGTCGGCGGCGGCATGGGCCGTCCGATCCGCCGTCCTCCACGGCCGCCGCGTCGACGACGACGAGTCTCAGCAATGGGTCGAAGAGGAGCTGCGGATCCTCGAGGCGGTGGAGCAGGTCAAGGCGTGGGCCGACCTCCAGGGCTTGGTGGCGTTGCGACGCCTGCGCGAGGCCGTGGGTGAGCAGGTGCGGATGACCGACGACCTGTCCGGCCCGATCGGTCGAGGCCTACCGCCCCATGTGCTGCGAGCCGAGTCCGACATCGCGGCGGTCGACGAGGTGGTGTTGGCGACCGGGCTGCCGCAGTGGCAGGTCGAGCGCCGGCTCGACCTGGCGGTGGACGTGGACGGCCGGGCCCAGCTGCTGCACGCGGCCCTGGGTCAGGGCCGAGTGTCCCTGGACCGGGCGATCCGCATCCACCACGACACCCGTGGGCTCGGCGCGGAGGAGGTCCACGCGATCACCGAGCGGCTGCTCGCGCCGAACCGCGACGGGAGCATCCGCACCGACCGCTCGTTCCGGCGGGAGCTGCGCCGCCAGGTGGCGTTGCACACGCCGGATCCGGCACCGGCCAAGAACGACGCCGTGGCCGAGCGCACCGCCTACGCCTCGGTCGACCCCATCGGCACCGGCTGCCTGACGGTGACCGGCGAGGCCGGCCGGGTCGCGGCGGCGATGGAGCGCGTCGAGGATACGGCCCGACGACTGCGCAGCGATGGGGACTCCCGGACGCTGACCCAGCTCCGCAGCGACGTAGCCCTGGACCTGCTCCTCTACGGCTGGGTGTCCTGCGACGGCGCGGCGGACGTCCCGGTCCCCACCGCGGCCACCTTCGTGGGGCAGGCACCGGCGGCCCGGGTCAGCATCGTCGTCTCCTTGGGCACCTTGCTCGGTGAGGAGCACGGCGTCGGCGAGATTCCCGGCTACGGGTACGTGTCGGGGGAGCACGCCCGCCAGCTGGCCACCGCCCGCGGCTCGGTCTGGCGCCGGCTCGTGACCGACCCGGTCACCGGAGCCGCGCTGGACCTGACCACCTACCGCTACCGGCCGACAGCGGCCATGTCGACCGTCATCGCGGCCCTGGACGGCGTGTGCACGGCGCCGGGCTGCACGACGGCGGCGCACCGCTGCGACGTCGACCACAGCAGACCGTGGCCGGCGGGTCCGACGGCGATCGTCAACCTGTGCTCCAGGGACCGTCGGCACCACAACCACAAGACCCGCGGCACCTGGATCGCCACCACCGACGGTGATGGTGTCACGCTCTGGAGGACCTGCTCGGGCCGCAGCTACCTGACCGGCCGGCATCGCTACGACGACCCGCTGGGCCGACCGGTCACCGACGCCGAGGTCGACCGGGCCGCCACCCTGGTCGCAGCAACGAACCCGTTCGAGGACCCGCCCCCGTACTGAGGTGCCGTACCGAGGTGGGGTTCAGGCAACCGTGAAACTCTCGATCTCGTGCGTCTTCGACCAACGATCCCGGTCTCGAACCGGGCTCGTGATGCGGTCACCGTGACGGTGTGTTCGGCCGGGATGCTCGGGCTCCTCGGCGGCCTGGCCGCCTGCAGCACGGCGCCCAAGTCCCTGACCTCGCCGGGGGCGACGCCGCGGCAGGTGCTCGACGCATACCTGCTCGCCCTGCAGGCGGGAGACTGCGAGACCAGCAACGCCTACGGTGTCGACCACTTCCTCAACGACGGTGAGCTGTGCGGTCGGGTGAACGTCGAGGGGTACCGCGCCGACTCCTACCAGTCGCAGCCGAGCCCCGACCGGGTCGTGCTGGCGGCCACCCTGACCCTCAAGGGCGGCGACGACAGCCTCCAGGACGGTGACCACCTGTGGTTCTACACGCTGCGGCGGCAGCCGAGCGGCGCCTGGCGGCTCAGCGCCGCCGGATCCGGCCCCTGACCTCGGTCGTCTCGCGAAGCCATCTCACTGTCCGGAGCCCGTCGAGGCGCCGCGGGACCCCCGATAAACTGGCTCTTCCGACCCGATCAAACGTCCGTGCCGTCGAGAGAGCAAGTGTCGCCGTGAGCCTGGTGGTGCAGAAGTTCGGCGGCTCCTCGGTGGCGGACGCGGAGAGCATCAAGCGCGTCGCCCGCCGGATCGTCGAGACCCGCAAGGCCGGCAGTGCCGTATGCGTGGTGGTCTCCGCCATGGGGGACACCACCGACGAGCTCCTCGACCTCGCGAACCAGGTCACACCGCTGCCCCCGGGCCGCGAGCTCGACATGCTCCTCACCAGCGGCGAGCGCATCTCGATGGCCCTGCTGGCCATGGCCATCGCCAACCTGGGCCACGAGGCCCGGTCCTTCACCGGCAGCCAGGCCGGCGTCATCACCGACGCCGTCCACGGCAAGGCGCGGATCATCGACGTGACCCCGGGCCGGATCCAGACCGCTCTGAACGCCGGCCACATCGCGATCGTGGCCGGGTTCCAGGGCGTCAGCCAGGACACCAAGGACATCACCACCCTCGGCCGCGGCGGCTCCGACACCACCGCGGTGGCCTTGGCCGCCGCGCTCAACGCCGACGTCTGCGAGATCTACAGCGACGTCGACGGCGTCTTCACCGCCGACCCGCGGATCGTCCTCAACGCCCGCAAGATCCATCACCTCAGCAACGAGGAGATGCTCGAGATGGCGGCCTGCGGCGCCAAGATCCTGCACCTGCGGTGTGTCGAGTATGCCCGGCGCTTCGACATGCCGATCCACGTCCGCTCCTCGTTCTCCCCGAACGAGGGAACCTGGATCACCGACAAGCCCCAGCAGGACCCCGAAGGAGGCACCGTGGAAGCCCCGATCATCGCCGGCGTCGCCCACGACCGTGGCGAGGCCAAGATCACGGTCGTCGGCGTCCCGGACCGGGCCGGCATGGCCGCGGAGATCTTCCAGGCCGTCGCTCGCGCCGAGATCAACATCGACATGATCGTCCAGAACGTCTCCGCATCCGAGACCGGACTGACCGACATCTCGTTCACCTTGCCCAAGACCGACGGTCAGACCGGGATGCAGGCCCTCTCGCAGATCCAGCACCAGGTCGGCTTCGCGACGCTGCTCTACGACGACCACATCGGCAAGCTCTCGCTGATCGGCGCCGGTATGCGGTCGCACCCGGGCGTCTCGGCCACCCTGTTCCAGGCGCTCGCCGACGCCGGCATCAACATCGAGATGATCTCGACCTCCGAGATCCGCGTCTCGGTCGTCACCCGTGACGACCAGCTCGACGACGCGGTGCGGGCGGTCCACACGGCCTTCGGGCTCGACTCGACCGACGGAGAGGCCGTGGTCTACGGAGGTACGGGCAGATGAGTATGCGCAAGCCCACCCTCGCGCTGGTCGGCGCCACCGGCGCCGTCGGCACGGTGATGCGGCAGATCCTCTCCAGCAGGGAGGACGTCTGGGGTGAGATCCGTCTCGTGGCCTCGGCGCGGTCCGCGGGCAGGTTGCTCGACGTCCGCGGCGAGCAGGTCGAGGTGGTGGCACTGGCCCCTGAGGTGTTCGACGGGGTCGACGTCGCGATGTTCGACGTCCCCGACGAGGTGTCCGCCGAGTGGGCGCCCATCGCGGCCGCGAAAGGCGTTGTCGTGGTGGACAACTCGGGGTCGTTCCGGATGGACCCCGACGTGCCGCTGGTCGTCCCCGAGGTCAACCCCGACGCCGTCAGGAACCGCCCCAAGGGCATCATCGCCAACCCCAACTGCACGACGCTGACGATGATGGACGCCCTCGGCGCCCTGCACCGCCGGTGGCAGCTCACCGAGCTGGTCGTCTCGTCGTACCAGGCGGCGTCCGGAGCCGGACAGCCCGGGATCGACCGCCTGCACGACGAGCTCCAGGTCGTCGGCGGCAACCGCGAGCTCGGCACCCGGACCGGTGACGTCCGTCGCGAGATCCTCGACAAGCTCGGTCCCGACTCTCCGTTCCCCGCCCCGCTGGCGATGAACGTCGTCCCCTGGGCCGGCTCGCTCAAGGACGACGGCTGGTCGTCCGAGGAGCTCAAGGTCCGCAACGAGTCGCGCAAGATCCTCGACATCCCCGACCTCAAGGTGTCGGCCACGTGTGTCCGGGTTCCGGTGGTCACGACGCACTCCCTGGCCGTCCACGCCGTCTTCGCGCAGCCGATCACCGTCGACGCCGCGCGCCAGGCGCTCGAGGAGGCGCCGAGCGTGGTCGTCCTCGACGACCCCGCTGTGGGTGAGTTCCCCACTCCTGCCGATGTCGTCGGCGCCGACCCGACGTTCGTCGGCCGGCTCCGTCAGGCTCTGGACTTCCCCAACACCCTGGAGCTGTTCGTCTGCGGCGACAACCTCCGCAAGGGGGCGGCCCTCAATACCGCGCAGATCGCCGAGCTGGTCGCCAAGGAGCTCACGGCTCGCTGAGCCCGAGATGACCGCTGAGGCCGGCGACGATGAACTGTCGGTAGCGCTCGAGGCTCCAGCCGCGTCGTTGGACGAGGAGGTCGTAGGTCTCCGGGGAGCTGTAGGTCCATAGCAGGTCGGCGGCCTGGGCCACGGACATCGATGGCGGCAGGTGCCCGGCCAGCGCGAGACGACGGGCGTTGTCGGTCATCCGCAGGAGGCGGCTGTGGTCGAGCTCTCGGGCCAGGTCGGTGAGCTCGGGGTCATGCGCTGGCCGCGGCCTGGACGAGGAGCAACAGCGGAGCCACCCGCGGAGCGACCTCGGTTGACAGCCGCCCCCAGCCGCGGAGCAGGGTGTGGAGGTCGGCCGAGGGCAGCTCGTCGGAGCGCTCCTCTGCCGGGACCGGGCCGTCTCCCCGGAGCGCCTGCTCGACGACGGCTCGGAACAGCGCGGCCTTGCCGGGAAACCGTCGATAGACGGACTCGACGGACACTCCGCAGGCCTGGGCGACCGTCGTGATCGTCGTGGTGGCATAGCCGTTGGTCAGGAACTGCTCCCGGGCCGTGTCGATCAGCAGGCGCCCGAGCTGCTCCGCTCTGGCCCGACGCGCCGCTCCGTCGTAGCGCCTCTTGACGTGGGTCATGGCCCGTCCCATACTCGAGTATTAGATACAGATAAGTGTACTGAAATTGAGGCGATCATGGCGGCCGACATCCATCCCTTCCTGAGCCGGCTGGTGGACGCCACCAACGCCCACGACCTCGACGCGCTGGTCGACTGCTTCGCCACGGGGTACCGCAACGAGACTCCGGCGCATCCCAGCCGCGGGTTCCAGGGGAACGACCAGGTTCGCTCCAACTGGGAGCAGATCTTCACCTTCGTCCCCGACGTCCACGCCGTGGTGCTGAACCATGCGGTGAACGGTCAGGAGATCTGGTCCGAGTGGGAGATGACCGGAACCCGCCTCGATCACACGGACCACTGGCTGCGAGGCGTCATCGTGTTCCGGCTGGCCGACGACCGGGCGGCGTCGGCGCGGTTCTACCTCGAACCGGTGGACGAGACGCCTTCGTCGATCGATGAGACGATCCAGCAGCAGACCCATGCCGGCGCAACGACATGATCGTCGTCGCCGGCGGTAGCGGTGTGCTGGGTCGCCACGTGGTCTCGGCCCTGACGAGCGCGGGTCAGCAGGTCCGGGTCCTCAGTCGCGACGTCGCACGCGCCCAGGCGATCCTCGGCGAGGAGGTCGAGGTGTGCGCCGCGGACCTGCGCCGACCGGACGGGCTGGACCCGTTGGTGGCGGGGGCGTCCGTCGTCGTCTGCGCGGCGCACGGGTTCCTGGGTGGTCGAGGGGCGGGACCCGCCGAGGTTGACCGCCGCGGCAACGCCGCCCTGGTCGACGCCGCCAAGGCCAACGGCGCGCACGTGGTCCTGGTGTCCGTGATCGCCGCGTCCGAGGAGAGCCCGGTCGACCTCTTCCGGGCCAAGGCCGAGGCGGAGCGGCACCTGAAGAACAGCGGCGTGCCGTGGACCATCGTTCGCTCAGCGCCGTTCCTCGAGACCTGGATCGCTGTCCTGACCCAGACCGCCGGCCGGTCGGGTCGACCGATGATCTTCGGGAACGGACAGCAACCCATCGGCTTCGTCTCCGCTGTCGACGTTGCTGCCCAGGTGGTCCTCGCCGCCACCGACACCTCTCTACGCGGGCAGATCCTCGATATCTCCGGGCCGCCCATGACGATGAACGAGCTGGCGGGTGCGCTCGGGCAGACGCGAGGCTGGGGGCACCCACGCCACATCCCACCACCCGTGCTGCGACTGCTCGCCACGACGACCCGACCTCTCAGCCCGGCGTTCGCCAGGAAGAACCGGGCCGCCCTGTACATGGATACCGAGCCGGAACGGCCGAATACGGCGTCGGTCACGACCCGGCGGACGGTGCCACGAAGGTGACCACAGCGCGGACCCCCGGAGCAGCGTCCTCAAGATGGATGTGAGCGCCGTTGCGCCGCAACAGCTCTCGGGCGATCGCCAGACCCAGACCGGTGCCACCGCTGTCGCGGTCCCGCGCCTCGTCGAGTCGGGTGAAACGGTCGAAGACCAGGTCCCGGTCCTCCTCGGGTATGCCGTTGCCGTCGTCGGCCACGGACACCAGCGCTCTGTCGCCGCTCGCCTCGACGGCGACGTCCACCCCCGACGAGGCGTGCCGGACGGCGTTGTCGACGAGGTTGGTCAGTGCGCGGTAGAGGTCGTCGTACGAGGCCAGCACCGTGACCGAACCCAGCCGGTCCGCGACGCTCCAGCGCACCGGAACCCGTGCCGCCGCATACCGGCCGGCGACGTCCGCGACGAGCCGTCTCAGCCCGACCGGGGCACTGACCTGCCGGGCCGACCGGTCATCGTCGGCGCGGGCGAGCAGCAGCAGGTCCTCGACGAGCGCCGAGAGCCGGGCGACCTCGGGCATCTGGTCGGCCGGAAGCCGGCCGCCCTCACCGAGCCGGGTCGCCACCTCGAGCTGCGTCCGCATCGTCGCGAGCGGGCTGCGCAGCTCGTGAGCGGCGTCGGCGACAAAGGCCCGCTGGGTCCGGCGCGCGGTGGCGACCCGGTCGAGCATCTCGTTCAGCGTCGTGGCCAGGGCCGCGATCTCGTCACCGGTCGGCGGCACCGCGAGCCGCTCGTCGGTGGACGAGCCGTCGATCCGCGACGCCCCGCTGCGCAGCTCCTCCACGGGCCTCAGGGCCGCCCCGATGACCCGCCACGCGATCAGGGCACAGACGAGGAGCAGCAGCGGAAAGACGATGAACAGCAGGTTCCGCAGCGTGCTCGTCGCCGACTCGAGGTCTGCCGTGGGCAGCGCCGCGACGACCGTGACCCGGTCGGTGCCCGACACCGCCTCGACCGCACTGACCTGGAGGCTGCCCGACAGGCCGGCCCGGTTGCCGGGCACGACGACGACGTTGCCGGCCACAGCCCGCGCCTTCTCCTCGGGTGTCACCAGGGCCGTGAGCCGGTCGGCGGTGAGCGAACCGGTGACGACGCGGTTGTCGGCCGAGAGCACCTGCACCACTTGCGCGCCCGAGGCCGGGACCGGGTCGGGGGTGCGTCCGGAGCCGACCAGGAGACCCACCTCGCGCGCGCTCGCCAGCGCCTCCGACTGCACGGTCCGGGTCAGCGACGTGGCGAGCACGAGGTAGAGGATCACCCCGCCGAGGACCAGGGCTCCGGCGACACCCAGCACGCCGATGGTCATGAGCCGACCCCGCAGGCTGATGCGCTCGAGCCGGGAGACCATCAGCCGGCGACCCGATAACCCACTCCGCGCACCGTCTCGATGCGCTCGCGACCGAGCTTGCGTCGCAGGTAGCCCACATAGACCTCGACGACGTTCGCGTCGTCGCCCGAGGCCCATACCCGGTCGAGGAGCTCCTCCTTGCCGACGACGGCGGGCGCCGCGCGCAGCAGATGCTCCAGCAGCAGGAACTCGCGCGGCGAGAGCTCGACGTCGGTGCCGTCGGCCTGGACCCGGTGCGTCGCCGGGTCGAGGGAGAGGCCGCCGGACTCGAGCACCGTGGGACGCGGGCCGGTGTCCCGACGCAGCAGCGACCGCAGCCGGGCCAGGAGGACCACGAACGAGAACGGCTTCGTCAGGTAGTCGTCCGCGCCGTAGTCGAGGCCGTCCGCCACGTCGTGCTCACCGTCCTTGGCCGACAGCAGCAGCACCGGCACCCAGTTCTCCTCCTCGCGCAACGTTCGCACGAGGGAGTAGCCCGACAGGCCGGGCAACATGATGTCGAGGACCACGACGTCGTATGCGCCGAACCGCGCGGCCTCCAGCCCGGCCACGCCCTCGGCGACGTGGTCGACCACGTAGCCCTCGGCGCCGAGCCCGCGCACCAGGGCCGCCGCCATCCCGGGCTCGTCCTCGACCAGGAGCAGTCGCACGCGCACACCCTGCCACGCGGCGACGCTGTGACGCTCCGGCTCGGCCACCGCCGGTTGCCTCCGCCGAGTCTCTCGCTCCGTGCCGGGGAGCAAAATCGGTGTAGGCACACCGAACTCGCTCCCCGATGACCTGCGCGTCAGGGTGCGGTACGCCGGCCGACCAACCGGGTGAACCGGACCGCCTGGTCCGGTAGGCACACCCTCTCGAACGGAGGGACGTTGCCGCTGCTTAGGCGTCGCGCAGTTCCGGAGCCCAGGCGCGCGACGCGACCGATAGCGCGTTCCAGGCGTTGATGGCGACGATGAGCGACAGGAGAGCGCCGATCTCGTCCGGGCTGAAGTGCTCCGCGAGCGCGTCGTAGTCGTCGGTGGGGACGCGGGTCTGGGCAACCAGCGTGACCGACTCGGTGAAGGCGAGGGCGGCCCGCTCACGGGCGGTGAAGAACGGCGACTCGCGCCAGACCGCCACGGACGCGACCCGCTGCTCGCTCTCGCCGGCGGCGCGCGCGTCGTGGTGATGCGTGTCCACGCAGTACGCGCAGCCGTTGAGCTGGGACGCCCGCAGTCGGAGGAGGTCGCGTAGGCCGGGCGCGATGCCGACCTTGTCGAGCTGGGCGGTGGCGACGTTATCGAGGTGGCTCATGGCCTTGCTGAAGGCAGCCGCGTGGGTGTCGACGTCGAGACGGACAGGGACGCTCACGGGGTCGGAGGCGATGGCGGTGGAAGTCATGGGTTCCACGTTAAGGTTCGAGCGGACCGGTGACCGGGCCAACTCCGCGGCAGCTGGTTGGGCCAATTAAGTGGCGGTGATACGTTCGCGAGCAGGTCGCACACCGGCGTGCGACGCGTCGGAGGTCCCCATGGTCGTGATCGCGCTGCTGCTCCTCGGCGCCGGCATCCTCGGCGGGTGGTACGTCCTCCTTGCCCTGGTGGGCCGCTCGTCCTACCCGACCCGGGAACGACTCCCGCTTCGCGCGTGGCGGTTCGCCGACCTGCGGGCCAACGCCGCTCGGGGTATCGCGGAGCTCGGCAGCGTCGGCACCCCGCACCTGCTGCGATGACCGCCTGGACCGAGGTCGAGATCGACCGGCTCAGCACCGAGGACGAGATCCACGTCGCCAGCATCCGGCGTGACGGCTCGGCCCGGCCCGCGGTCACGATGTGGATGGTCACCGACGGGGGCGCGGTCTACGTCCGCGCGGTGAAGGGCGTGGACGGTCCCTGGTACCGGCACGTCCGGGCGACCGATCGGGCCCACGTCACCGCCGCAGGAGTGGCGGCCGACGTCGACGTGGAGGACGCGAGCGACGACTCCGCGCTGGCCGGCCGGATCGACGCCGCCTACCGCGACAAGTACCGCCGCTACTCCGGCTCCGTGGTCGCCAGCGTCCTCACCCCGGCGTCGCGGACCGCCACCCTTCGCCTGACGCCGCGACGCTGACCCGGCCTCCGGCGCCGGCCTCTCAGGACCCTCTCAGGTCCCGCACCGGACAATGGCCGGGTGAGCCTGTTCGTCGACCATCCCCGTGCCCGATGGGCGGTCCCCGCCGGCGCCGTCCTCCTCATCGCCGCCGGCAGCCTCGTCGCGTCGCGTACCGCGAGCGCCGACTCGGGCCTTCCAGCACGCACGGCAGCACAGCTGCTCGTCGACGTGCGGACGGCGACCGAGCGCAGCCTGTCGGGGACTGTGGTCCAGACGGCCAACCTCGGGCTGCCCCAGCTCCCCGGCCTGTCGGGGCAGGCCGTCGGCGGAGCGGTCGCACCCTCGGGCGGTGCGGGCCTCGCGTCCGTCCTGGGCGGCACGCATACCTGGCGGGTGTGGGCCGACGGTCCGACCAAGGCGCGCGTCGCCCTGGTGGCCGGGTCCGGCGAGTCCGACATCATCCGTAACGGCTCCGACGTCTGGGTGTGGTCCAGCCAGGACAAGAGCGCGACGCACCACACCCTCGACGCGAAGACGGCACCCGGCGGCACCCCGTCGATGTCGCCGACCGACCTGCCCACAACTCCGGACGAGGCGGCGCGTCAGGCGCTCGCCGCGATCGACCCGACCACGGAGGTCACGGTCGCCGGTACGGCGGTCGTCGCCGGGCGGCAGGCCTACGAGCTCGTCCTCGACCCGCGCTCCACGGCGACCCGCGTCGCGCAGGTCCGCATCGCTGTCGACGCCGACACGCACGTCCCGCTCCGGGTCCAGGTCTACTCGACCAAGCTCGCCAACCCAGCCGTCGAGGTCGGGTTCACCGCCGTCGACTTCGCCACGCCGGACGCCCGTCAGTTCGCCTTCACGCCGCCGCCCGGGACGACGGTCACCGAGGGTGGCGACACCCCCGGCGGGACGGTCACCAGCCCGGCGAAGCCGGCGGCACCGGAGCCCAAGATCGTCGGCACCGGATGGGAGCGGGTGGTCGTCGCCACCGTCCCCGACCTCGGCGCGAACGCCCAGTCCGGTCAGCCCGGCCAAGCCGGTCAGGCCGGTGGGCTCCAGGGCATCCTCGGCGCGATCCCGGAGGTCTCCGGCGCGTGGGGCAAGGGTCGCGTGATCGACGGCTCCCTCTTCTCGGCCGTGCTGACCGATGACGGACGCGTCGCCGTGGGCGCGGTCGCGCCGGACGCCCTGTTCGCGGCGCTCAGCGCCTCGTGACGCTGCCGGCCGCCGAGGTCGAGCAGGGGACCGCGGCGATCCCCGTCGCCACCGACGACGCGGACGACGCGGTCGTCACCACGGCGCTGACGAAGCGGTTCGGCGCCCGCGCGGCCGTCGACGGGATCGACATGGTCGTGCCGCGCGGAGCGGTCTACGGCTTCCTCGGTCCCAACGGCTCGGGCAAGACCACGACCATCCGGCTGCTCCTCGGCCTCGTGACACCGACGTCGGGCTCGAGCGCGCTGCTCGGTCATCCCATCCCCGGAGAGGCCGGGCTGGCCCTGCCCCGGGTCGGCGCGCTCGTCGAGGGCCCGGCCTTCCACCCGTACCTCTCCGGACGGTCGAACCTCGCCCGGCTCGACGCGGCCGACGCCTGGTCCGACCCGCATACCAGCGCGCGACGGATCGACCGCGCCCTCGACCGGGTCGGGCTGCTCGCGGCGGCGACGAAGCGCTACCGCGCCTACTCGCTCGGTATGCGGCAGCGGCTGGCCATCGCCTCGACGCTTCTCCAGCCGCGCGACCTGCTCATCCTCGACGAGCCGACCAACGGCCTCGACCCGCAGGGGACGCGCGAGGTCCGGCACCTCGTGGAGTCCCTCGCGCAGGACGGCGCCACCGTGCTCATCTCCAGCCACCTGCTCTCGGAGGTGGAACAGATCTGCACCCATCTGGGGATCATGAGCGAGGGGCGGCTCGTGGGGCAGGGCCCGGTAGAGACGCTGCGAGAGACGCAGGTGACGACGGTGCGCGTCGTAACGGCGCAGCCCTCGGCCGCCACCGCGGAGCTCGATCGGCTGGGGGTCACCGACCTGGTGACGGTCGACGGTGAGGTTCGGGGCAGTCCGGGCGACCACCGGCCGGAGGACCTGCTCGCGGCGCTCGTCCGCGCGGGGGTACCGGTGCGCGGGTTCGCCGTGACCACGCCGAGTCTCGAGGACCTGTTCGTCGGCCTCACGGGGGAGGGCTTCGATGTCAGCGGCTGAGGCCGGCGTCCAGGACACGGCGCCGTCGCTCCCGCGCAAGCGCCTGGTGTCGACCCGTCTCCTCCGGTCCGAGATCCGGCTCATCGGCGGCCGGCGCCGCAACCAGATGGGACTCCTCGTCCTGGCGGCCGTGCCGATCGTCCTCGCCATCTCGGTGAAGCTGTCCAACGGCGGCGGCGAGGGCGGCGGCCCCGACTTCCTCGACTCGGTCACGTCGAACGGGCTGTTCGTGCCGCTCGCGGCGCTGGGGGTCGAGATGACGATCTTCCTGCCCCTCGCGATCTCCATGCTGGCCGGGGACGCCGTCGCGGGCGAGGCCAACATCGGCACCCTCCGCTACCTGCTGACGGTCCCCGTGAGCCGGACCCGGCTGCTCGCGGTCAAGTACGCCTCGCTGTGCATCGGCGCGCTCTGGGGCGTCGCCACGGTGGCCGTCGCGGGCGGGATCATCGGCATCGCCCTGTTCGGCACCGGGCCGCTGACCACGCTCTCGGGGAACCAGCTCGACTTCCCCGCCGCGCTCGGTCGCCTGCTGCTCGTCGTCCTCTACCTGAGCGCCTGCATCGCCGGGCTCGCCGCGGTCGGGCTGTTCATCTCGACGCTCACCGAGCAGCCGATCGCGGCGACCATCGCCCTGATGATCTTCACGATCCTGTCCTGGATCCTCGACGCGGTGCCCCAGCTGGCGTGGCTGCACCCGTGGTTGATCGTCCACGAGTGGCTGTCCTTCTCGGACCTCCTGCGTGACCCGCCGTTCTGGGACAACGTCCTGCGCGGGCTGGGTGTCGACGCGGCGTATGCGGCCGTGTTCTGGCTGCTGGCGTGGGCCCGGTTCTCCGGCAAGGACATCACCAGCTGAGGCGGCGCGCCGCCTCAGCTGGTGCAGTCGAGCTATGAGTCGGACGAGCTCGTCGTGGTCGTCTTGTCCGGGAGGTAGGGCTCGATGGCCGACGCGAGCTTCTGGGGTGTCATCGACTGGAGCCAGACGTGGCCGGGACCGTGGATCTGGGCGAGCATCATCGAGTCGCCGAACAGCTTGTTCTTGACGCCCTTCATCGACGCGAACGACAGCTCCATCTCCGCGCGGTAGAGCGCGAGGTGCCCGGGGTGGACGAGCAGGGACTGGCCGGCGACGAGGTCGTACTCGACGATCTCGCCGGACAGCTGCACCCAGGCCGTGCCGTTGCCGGACAGCTTCTGGAAGACCAGGCCGGCACCGCCGAAGATGCCCGCTCCGAGCTTCTTCTGCAGGCCCACGGAGATCTCGACGTCGGGCGTGCTGCACGTGTAGGACTCGGACTGGACCATGTAGTGGTCGGCGGGATCGATCCGCAGCTCGCGGATCACGCCGGGCAGCTTGGCGGTGAAGGCCACGAAGCCGCCGCCGTTGGACGGGGCGGCGTACTCGGTGAGGAACAGCTGCCCTCCGCCGAGGACCCGCTTGAGGCCGCTCATGAAGCCGCCCTTGCCGCCGGAGCCGAAGCGGGTCGAGGTCTCCATGCCGAGGCCGGGAGTGAGCCAGCCGATCTCGCCGCCCTCGGCGATGATGCGCTCGCCCGGCGCGAGCGTGACCTCGAGGACGGGCATCGTCGTGCCCACGGTGCGTGTCTGCATGCGCTCGAAACTAGCGCGTCAGGGGCACACACCGGTCGAGATCGTCGCCACTCGCGAGGTCCGGGATCGCGAGGAACATCGCGCTCACCCCGGCCTCCCGCAGCCGGGCGTAGCGCTCCGCGTGGGCGGCCGGCTCCCCAGCGTGGTGGCGAGCCGCATACGTGGCCGCCGGTGTCCGGCCCCGGAGGCGCTCCACGCGCCGGGCGGTGTCGTCCCGTGACGTCCCGACCACGGCGACGTCGAGCACGGTGATGGCGACAGCGCCCGGATCTCGTCCGGCCCGCTCAGCGGCGGACCGCACCGTCGCGATCCGACCCGGGAGCAGCGCCTCGTCCGACGAGACGTTGGTGGCGTCGCCGAGGGCCCCGGCGATCCGCAGGGTCCGTGCTCCTGAGCCGCCGACGAGGACGGGAAGCTCGCCGACGGGCCGGGGATAGAAGGTGGTCTCGGGCAGCGAAACGCGTTCACCCGCATACGACTTCGTCCCTGGCGCCCAGAGCGCACGCATCGTCTCGATGGTCGTAGCGAGGGCGTCGAGCCGCTCCCGCGGAGAGGGGAAGGGCACGCCGTACCCGAGGTGCTCCCGCTCGAACCAGCCGGCCCCGACGCCGCAGAACGCCCGCCCGCCGGAGAGCACGTCCAGCGTGGCCGCCTGCTTCGCCAGGACGCCGGCGTGGTGCAGGGTGACGGGCGACACCAGCGTCCCGAGTCGGAGCTCGGTGTCGAGTGCGGCGAGGTGGCCGAGCGTCACCCAGGGTTCGGGGATCGGGTCCCACGCCCGCGCGACCTGCGGGATCTGGACGAGGTGGTCCATGAGGGACAGCCCGGCGAACCCGACCTCCGCCGCTCGCAGCGCGATGTCGCGCAGCCACGCCGACGGGTTCTCGCCCCACGGGAAGGCGCTCACCTGGAGGAAGACGCCCTCGAGCGGCCGGCCGCGGGACGGCGGCACCACGGCGGTCGCGCGTCGTGGCTCGGGGGTCGCGGTGTCGACGACCACCTGGACGAGGTCCCAGCCCTCGGCCGCCAGCTCGTCCACCACGGTGCGCATCCGGCGCAGCTGGGTGGTGAGCACCGCGGCCGGGACCGGCCGGTCGCGCTGGGTGTTGCGGGCGCGGCATACCGGCGCGGGAGTGTCGAGCACGACGGCCACCGCCGGCAGACCTGCCGACCGGGCGACGGCGAGGTATGCGGCTCGTCGCACCGGGTCGAGCCCCAGGGTGTCGACGACCACCGTCAGCCGGCGGCCGGCCCGCGCAGCGACGATCCGGTCGAGCAGGTCGAAGGAGTCGACCGAGGCGTCGAGATCGGCCGGGCCGCTGCCGACCACCTCGCGCAACGCGTCGGAGGAGACGACCTCGGCCGCGCGGTAGCGGGACGACGCCCACGTGGACTTGCCCGACCCCGACGCCCCGACGAGGACGAGGAGGGCGGGGTCGGGCAGCTCGGTCACGCCTTACGAGAGCTGCTTGACGTCGAGCTCGCCGTCCGCGTAGCGCTTGCGGATCACCTTCTTGTCGAACTTGCCGACCGAGGTCTTCGGGACCTCCTCGATGAACGCCCAGCGCTCCGGGACCTGCCAGTGCGCGACCTTGCCCTCGAGGAAGTCGGCGAGCTCGTCGGGCGTCACGGACTGGCCCTCGATGACGACCACCGAGGCGAGCGGGCGCTCCCCCCACTTCTCGTCGGGGACCCCGACGACCGACGCCTCCTGGACCGACGGGTGGCCCATCAGGGCGTTCTCCAGGTCGACGGAGGAGATCCACTCGCCACCGGACTTGATGACGTCCTTGGAGCGGTCGGTCAGGAAGAGGAAGCCGTCCTTGCTCAGCGCTCCGACGTCGCCGGTCCGCAGCCAGCCGTCATCGCTGAACTTGGCCGCCATCTCGCGCCGGTCGGTGTCGTTCTCGGTGCCGTTCATGAAGTAGGACGCGGTGATCCACGGGCCTCGGACCTCGAGCTCGCCGACCGACTCACCGTCCCACGGCTGCTCCTCGCCGTCCGGGCCGATCAGGCGGCCCTCGACGCCGACGAGGAACCGGCCCTGGGCCGCGCGGTAGCGCCAGTACTCGTCGCTGCCCTTCTCCGCCGCGGCGGGCGGGATGGCGAGCGTCCCGACCGGGGACATCTCGGTCATCCCCCAGCCGTGGATGATCTCGATGTCGTGGCGCTCCTGGTAGGCCCGGATCATCGCCGGGGGAGCCGCGGAGCCCCCGACCATGAGGCGGTAGCAGGTGGCCGCCTTCTCGGGGTGCTCGTCGAGGTAGCGGAGGAGGTCGTTCCAGATGGTGGGGACGCCGGCGCCGGTGGAGACCTTCTCGGCCTCCATCATCGCCGCGAGCGGCTCGGCCTGGAGGAACCGGTCCGGCATGATCAGCGAGGTGCCGGCCAGCATGGCGATGTAGGGGAAGCCCCAGGCGTTGGCGTGGAACAGCGGGACGACGACCAGGCTGCGGTCACCCTCGCGGACCCCGAGGCTGTAGGCGTCGGAGAGCGCGTGCAGGTAGTTGCTGCGGTGCGAGTAGGCGACGCCCTTCGGGTTGCCCGTCGTCCCGGAGGTGTAGCACATGGACGACGCGTCGTTCTCGTCGATGTCCTCGGGCCAGTCGAAGGTCTCCGGCTGACCACTGATCAGGTCGGTGTAGTCGTGGACGCCCTCGACGTGCGGGGCGCTCTCCAGCGCGGCCCGGGTCTCGGCGTCGACGGGCCCGTTGACGATGACGTGGCGGATCGTCCCCAGGTGGGCGAGCAGCTTGGCGAACGGGGCGGCGAGGGTGTTGTCGACGATGACGACCTCGCTTCCGCCGTGGGTCGTGACGTAGAGCAGCTGCTCGGGGAAGAGCCGGATGTTGAGGGCGTGGAGCACGGCGCCCATCGACGGGACGGCGAGGTAGGCGGTCAGGTGCTCGGCGTTGTTCCACATGAACGTGGCGACGCGCTGGTCACCGGTCACCCCGAGGCCCCGAAGGGCGTGGGCCAGCTGGGCGGCCTGCGTCCCGAGATCGGCGAAGCTGAGCCGGCGACCACCCTCGGCGGTCCACGTGACGACCTCCTGGTCGGCGTGGAGGGTGGTCCCGTAGCGCAGGAGCTGCGAGATCAACAACGGTGTCGTCTGCATGGTGCTCTTCATGCCGGTGAGCGTGTCAAACAACGGGGCGCTTTGGGTAGGGACCGCAGGAACCTTCGCAGACCTGTAACGCTGCGGGTGCCGCCCACCCGAGCGGAGCGCTACGTTCGGATCATGACTCGATCGCTGCGGTTGTCAGTCGCCGTCACCGGCTTCGTCGGACTCCTGTTGGGGATGGTGGGCGTCGCGCCGGTGGCGGAGGCCGCCTCCGGAACTCCAGGCTCCGCCGCCGCGCGGATCTCTGCCGACGACCTCTCCTGGCAGCTCACTCCGACCGGCAGCGCGGAACGCTTCCGGGGGCTGTCGGCGGTCAGCCGCAAGGTGGCCTGGGTCAGCGGCACGACCGGCACCGTCCTGCGCACCACCGACAGCGGCGCCACGTGGGCCTCGGTGGGGCCGCCCGGGACTGACGCGCTGCAGTTCCGCGACATCGAGGCCACCTCGGCTCAGCACGCGGTGATCATGTCCATCGGGAACGGGACCGACTCGCGCATCTACGTCACCGACGACGGTGGGGGTACGTGGCAGCTCGCGTTCCAGAACCAGGACCAGGTCGCGTTCTACGACTGCATGGCGTTCACCACCAACCTGCGCGGGTTCGCGTTGAGCGACCCCGTCGACGGCAAGTTCCGGCTACAGGAGACCCGCGACGGCGGCCACACCTGGTCGCTCGTGGATCCCGCGGGGATGCCCCCGGCGCTCCAGGGCGAGTTCGCCTTCGCCGCGAGCGGGACCTGTCTGACCGCCGGCCAGGGGCAGACCCTCTACATCGGCTCGGGCGGTATCGCGGAACCGCGGGTGTTCGCGAGCACCGACCGTGGCCAGACCTGGTCGGTCACCTCGGTGGGTCAGGTCGTCGGCGGGGACGCGGCCGGAATCTTCTCGGTGCGCTTCCAGGACCGCCGCAACGGCATCGTCGTCGGAGGCGACTTCCTGAAGCCGGACGACGGCACCAAGACGGCCGCGTGGAGCAGCGACGGTGGCGCCACCTGGCACGCGGCCGACGTGGCGCCGCCGGGGTACCGGTCCGGCTCGGCCTGGCTGACTCATGAGCGGGACGTCGCGCTAGCCGTCGGCCCGACCGGGTCGGACGTGACCGTTGATGCCGGCCGCTCCTGGGCGCCGTTCGACGGCGGCAGCTTCGACAGCGTCGAGTGCGCCCGAGACGGCTCCTGCTGGGCCTCTGGCGAGCAGGGCCGCGTGGCCAGGCTCGTGGTCAGCCGCCACTGAGGACCGTATGTCTCGGTTCCGGCGGCGAGTAGCGGTTGCCGTGGCCGCGACCGCCGTCGCCGTCGGGGTCACCGGCTCGGTCGCCGTGGCCGACCGGGGCCCGGACACGACCGCGAGTGGCCGAACCGACGTCGCGGTGTCCTGGGTGTTGACGCCGACCGGCAGCGACGCACGGTTCCGCGGCCTCTCCGCGGTCTCGGACACCGTCTCCTGGGTGGGCGGCACCGGCGTCGTCCTCCGCACGACGGACAGCGGCGCCACGTGGGCGTCGGTCGGCCCGCCGGACATCGGCGGACTGGACTTCCGGGACGTCGAGGCGACCTCGGACCGGCACGCGGTGATCCTCTCCGTCGGGAACGGGACCGACTCGCGGATCTACGTCACCGACGACGGGGGTGCCTCGTGGACGCTGGCCTTCCGGAACGAGGACCAGGCGTCCTTCTACGACTGCCTGGCGTTCAGCACGCCGCAGCGCGGGCTGGCCCTCAGCGACCCCGTCGACGGCGCGTTCCGGCTCCAGGAGACGACCGACGGCGGTCACACCTGGTCGCTGGTCGACCCGTCCGGGATGCCGCCCGCCGGGGCCAACGAGTTCGCGTTCGCCGCCAGCGGCACCTGCCTCACGGCCGGCCAGGACCAGACGACCTACCTCGCCTCGGGCGGGGAGGACGGGCCGCACGTCCTCGTCAGCCAGGACCGAGGTCATTCCTGGTCGGTGACGACGGTGCCACTGGCCAAAGGGCCCGCGGCCGGAGCGTTCTCGGTGCGGTTCCAGGACCGTTCCCATGGCATCGCCCTGGGCGGCGACCTCGGCAACCCCACCAGCAACCTGGGCAACGCGGCGTGGAGCGATGACGGCGGGTCGACCTGGGACCGGGCCGCCGTGTCCCCGTCCGGGTACCGGTCCGGGTCGGCGTGGCTGCCGGGCGAAGACGACGTCGCGCTGGCGGTCGGTCCGACCGGATCCGACGTGACGACCGACGCCGGACGGACGTGGTCCTCGTTCGACACCGGCAGCTTCGACAGCGTCGAGTGCGCGGCCGACGGCGGTTGCTGGGCGTCGGGCGAGCGGGGGCGAGTGGCCCGGCTGGCGGTCAGCCCCCGATGACCGGCACAGTGGGATCGTGAGCGTCGAGCACCACCGTGAACGGGAGGTGACCTTTGACGTCGACGACGCCTGGGAGGTCCCGGACCTCTCCGCACTGGTTCCCACGGGTGGAAGGGTCGAGACCGCCGAGCACGAGCTGAAGGCGACGTACTACGACACCCAGCGCTCGACCCTCCGGCTGCTCGGGATGACGCTGCGCCACCGGCAGGGTGGCGTGGATGCGGGGTGGCATCTCAAGATCCCGGCGGGTGACGCCCGGACCGAGGTCCAGAGCCGGGCCGCGGCCGGATCCCTGCCGGCCGCGCTGCGTCGGCGGCTGGTGGGGGTCGTGGGGGAGGACGCGGTCCGTCCGGTCGCGACCATCCGCACGACGCGACGGACGACCCACGTCCTCGACGCCGCCGGCGAGCTGGTCGTCGAGCTGGCCGACGACCGGGTGACCGGCACGCCCGCCGGCGCCGACGCGTACCCCGTCGTCTGGCGTGAGGTGGAGGTCGAGCTCGGATCGGCCGGCGACGAGGACGACCTCGAGCGCGTCACCGCGCTCCTCCACGGCGCTCGGCCCGCCGCCGTGACCCGCAAGATCACCCACGTCCTCGGCGAGCCGCCCAGGGTCGAGCCCGAGGGGCTGCCGGCCGTCGTCGCGACCTACCTGCGCGACCAGTGCGCGGCCATCCTCCTCGGCGACGTCGGGCTGCGCGACGACCCCACGCCGACGGCGGTGCACGCCACGCGCGTGGGCATCCGCCGGCTGCGGAGCACCCTGCGCCTGTTCGACCACGTGGTCGACGAGGCGCCGGAGTCGTTCGACGAGGACCTGGGCTGGCTGGCCGGGCTGCTCTCCCCGATCCGCGACGCCGACATTCTCGGTCGCCGGCTGGCCGGAGCCCTCGACGACCTCGCACCGCAGGACGTCGTGGGTCCGGTCGCGGACGAGATCGTTCGCGAGCTGCGGTCGGCGCGTCGAGCCGGACTCGAGGAGTGGCGACGGGCCGCCAAGGAGCCGCGGTACCGGGGGATCATGGCCACCCTGGTGCGCTGGTACGCGTCGGTGCCGGTTCGCGACGACGCTCGGGTCCGCCCCGGCACGACGCTGCGGAAGGCCCGGAAGAAGGTCCGACGCCGGCTGACCGAAGCGACCGACGCACACGGCCTGCACCAGACCCGCAAGGCCGCCAAGCGCCTGCGCTACGCGAGCGACCTCCTCGAGCCGGCGCGGCCCAAGGCGGCCGCGATCGCCAAGCGGGCCAAGAAGGTGCAGACGACCCTCGGCGAGCACCAGGACCTCGCGGTGGCGTCGGACTTCGTCCGGTCGATGGCCGAGTCCGGCCGGGTCGAGAACGCGTTCACCTACGGGGTGCTGGCCGACCGGTTCGACGCGGCGGCCGCCGAGATCCGCGGGGCGGTCCTCGACCGATGAGTTCCGCCGGAGCGCCTGGTCAGACCGGTATGACTGATACTCCACGCGAGGGACGGATCGACCGGCGCTACAGCGACTCCGAGCGGCCGCCCTCCGACTGGGCCGACGCGGAGCGGGCTCTCGCCGACGCCGAGCTCTACTGGTTCACCTCGGTCCGCGCCGACGGTCGGCCGCACGTCGCGCCGATGGTCGGGGTGTGGCACGGGGGCGCCTTCCACTTCTCGACCGCGTCGCGCGAGCAGAAGTGGAAGAACATGGCGGCCAACGACCGGGTCGCCGTCACCACGGGCACGAACACCTGGGACGCCGGACTCGACGTCGTCCTGGAGGGGCGGGCCACCCGGATCACCGAATCCGCTGCCCTGCAACGGATCGCGGACTCCTATCAGGCCAAGTACGGCGAGCCGTGGGCCTTCCAGGTCCTCGAGGACGGTTTCGACCAGGGCGACGGCACCGTTACGGACGTGTTCCGGGTCGAGGCCGACAAGGTCATCGCCTTCGCCAAGGAGCCGCACGGCCAGACCACGTTCCGGTTCGACTGACCCGACCGCCAGGGCGGTGACTTCTCCCCCCTCTGAGGGGCAGAACTCACCGCCGTCCGCCATGATCGGTCGGGATCTTCTCGGGGTGTTCCCTGATGTCCGGATCCCGGCGGGCGACCTAACGTGGGGGGATGGCCGTCACCTTCGCCGTCGTCGCCACGCCCGGACCGACCCAGCAGTCGTGGGTCGAGCAGGTGCGCATGCTCGAGGACCTCGGGTATGCCGCGGTGCTGGTTCCCGACACCCTGTGGACCGTCTCGCCGTTCCCGGCCCTCGCCGCTGCCGCGGTCGCGGCGCCGCGGATCCGGCTGCGCACGTGGGTGCTGGCGTCGCCGATGCGCAGTCCGGCGGCCGTGGTTCGCGAGTCCAAGGCGCTGCAGCAGCTGAGCGACGGCCGGTTCGAGCTGGGCATCGGGACCGGTCGGCCCGGCGCCGACGACGAAGCGGCCCGGCTCGGCATGCCGTGGGGGACTGCGGCCGAGCGGGTCGCCCAGCTCGAGACTGTCGTGACGGCGGTCCGCGAGGAGGTGAAGCCACGACCGACGGTGGTCATGGCGGCCAGCGGGGCGAAGTCACTGGCCGTCGCCGGCCGCGTCGCCGACCGGGTCGCGGTGGCCCTCGGTGCACAGGCCACCATGGCCGACCTCGAGGCCGGCGTGGCCCGGGTGCGGGAGTCCGCGCCGAACGTGTCGATGAGCCTCCAGGCCTTCGGTGTCGGCGACCGCGTGCCGGACTACCTGGCCCGCCAGGGGTACTCCGGCAGCGAGCTGCGGGAGGCGGGCTCGGTCGTCATGCTTCCCAGCGACCCCGCCGCCATCGCCGACCAGGCCCGGGAGCACGCCGAGCGCCTCGGCATCGACGAGGTCGTGATCCCGTCGGAGTTCGTCCGCGAGGTCGCGCCGGCGATCCCCCTGGTCTGAGGGCTCAGCGCATCTCGGCGGGCTGGGCGGTCGACTCGAGGACCGAGAGCCACAGGTCGCCGTCGGGAGCGACCTGGTTGCGGTAGGACACCGCCTGGGCGATCGGTACGTGGATGAACCGGTTGTGTCGCCGGCCGACGACCATCTTGGTCCGTCCCGCCATCCCCGCGTGGACCGCCGCCTGCGCGAGCCGCACGCAGTAGACCGAGTCGTGGGCGCTGGCGGGCACGGAGCGGATCGTGTAGCCGGGGTCGATGTACTTGAGGGTCAGCTCCGTCCCGGCACCGGCGAAGTGATCCGTGATCGCGCGCTTGAGGTGGACCCCGATGTCCGCGAGCGCCGAGTTGCCGCTCGCGTCGGAGCCCTCCGCCGAGAGGAGCTCCTGCCCGGCGCCCTCCGCGACGACGACGACGGCGCACCCGTGACTGAGGACCGCCCGATGCAGGCAGGCGAGGAACCCGCCCGGCCCCTCGAGCGCGAACGGCACCTCCGGGACGAGGACGAAGTCGGCGTGGTGCACGGACAGCGAGGCGTAGCAGGCGATGAAGCCGCTGTGCCGGCCCATGACCCGCACGAGGCCGACGCCGTTGATCGCCGACTGCGCCTCGACGCGCGCGGCCTGGATCGCCTGTGCCGCGGTCGTGTAGGCGGTCTGGAAGCCGAAGCTCTGGCCGATGAACGGGATGTCGTTGTCGATGGTCTTCGGAACGCCGATGACGGCGATGTCGAGTCCCCGCGAGAGCACCACGTCGGCCAGGGCCGCCGCGCCGCGCATCGACCCGTCGCCGCCGACGACGAACAGGATGTCGATGCCGAGCTCGACGAGGCGGTCGGCCATCACCTCGGGGTCCTGGGCACCCCGGGAGCTGCCCAGTACGGTGCCGCCCTGCTCGTTGATCGTCGCGACCGAGTCGGGGGTGAGCACGACCGGGGCGGGTCCGAGCCCGGGGACGAGCCCGGCGAACCCGTGCCGGAACCCGACGACGTCGTCGACCGCGTAGTGGGCGTGCAGCTCGAGCACCAGGCCGCGGATGACGTCGTTGAGCCCCGGGCACAGTCCGCCGCAGGTGACGATGGCGGCCCGCGTGGCGCCCGGCTCGAAGAAGATCCGGCGGCGCGGCCCGCCCGGCTCGAAGGTCGGGAGCAGGTCGAGGGGCAGCTCGCGGGCGCGGACCAGCTCGACGGTGTCGTCGAACAGCACCCGGTCGTCCTCGTCCACGTAGTGCTCGTTGGTGCGCCGGCCGGCGACGTACTTGCCCAGGGGCGAGTCGAACCGGCACTCGCCGAGGCGCGGCACCTGTAGCTCCGAGAGCGTGGTCACCCGGCCAGCGTCCACCCGGCGTATGTCCGGCGTGTTGCGCCCGTGCAACGGTGAGCGACACGCCCCAGGACGTCGCGATGTCCGGCCGCTAGGGTGCACGACGTGGTCGCCATCCAGGAGCATGCCCAGGACCAGCAGCCCGCGGACGCTTTCGTCTCGTTCGGCGTCACCGGGGATCTCGCCAAGAAGATGACGTTCGTCGCGCTCTACCGGCTCGAGCGGGCCGGTCGGCTCGACGTCCCCATCGTCGGCGTCGCGGTCAACGACTGGACCGACGACCAGCTGCGCGAGCACGTGCGCGAGTCGGTGCGCACCGCGATCGGCGCCGACGAGTCGGTCGACGACGCCGTCCTGGAGCGGCTGGTCGCCCGGATGCGTTACGTGGGAGGCGATTTCGCCGACGCGGCCACCTACACCAAGCTGGCCGAGACCCTGGGCGACGCCAAGGTCCCGGTCTTCTATCTCGAGATCCCGCCGTCGCTGTTCGAGATGGCCGTCAAGGGCCTCGCCGGCGCGAACCTCATCGAGCAGGCGCGCGTCGTCGTCGAGAAGCCGTTCGGCCACGACCTCGCATCGGCCCAGGCGCTCAGTGCCTCGCTGCGGGCGATGCTGCGCGAGTCGCAGCTGTACCGGATCGACCACTTCCTCGGGAAGATGTCGGTGCAGCAGATCCTGCGGCTGCGGTTCGCCAACGTCGTGCTCGAACCCGTGTGGAACCGCCGCTACGTCCAGTCGGTCCAGATCACCATGGCGGAGGACTTCGACGTCTCAGACCGTGGCGGCTTCTACGACAAGGTGGGCACGCTGCGCGACGTCGTGCAGAACCACCTGATGCAGGTCCTCGCCATGGTCGCCATGGAGCCGCCGGCCCTGGGCGGCCTGGACGCCCTGTCCGACCGCAAGCGCGACGTCTTCGCGGCCATGCCGCCGGCCGACCCGGCCGCCTACGTCCGCGGCCAGTACGAGGGGTACACCTCGGTCGAGGGCGTCGCCGCCGGTTCCACGACCGAGACGTATGCGGCGCTGCGGCTCTGGATCGACAACTGGCGCTGGTCCGGGGTGCCGTTCCTCATCCGCGCCGGGAAGTCGCTCCCGGTGCGCACCACGGAGGTGCGCATCGTGTTCCAGTCGCCACCGCCGCTCGGGTTCGCCGACGACGACGGCGTGCAGGAGCCCAACCAGCTGGTCCTGCGGGTCGACCCGACCGCCGGAGCCCGGCTCGTCATCCAGGCCCAGAGCCAGACCTCCACGTCGGTGCGCACCGTCGACTTCGACGTGGACCTGGGTGGACCCGACGTGCCGACACCGTACGAGGAGCTGCTCCACGCCGCGATCGTCGGCGACGCGACGCTGTTCACCCGCGAGGACGTCGTCGAGGAGACCTGGCGGGTCCTGGCCCCGCTGCTCGACCTGCCGTCCGCACCGGAGCCGTACGCGCCGGGCAGCTGGGGTCCGGCGACGGCCGACGCGCTCGTTGCCGACGTCGGCGGGTGGCGCGCGCCCTGGGTCTAGGTCTCCACGGTGGACGGGGCCTGGGTCCCTAGCCCATCGGTGCCCCGACGCATACGGTTTGGGACCATGGGGGACCGACGCGCGCGGCGCGCACTCGTGACCGGTGTGGCCGTCGGTGTCGTGCTGGCCTGCGCGGCCTGTACGGAGACCGGCGGCGGGCCGGGTCCGACGACCGGTAGTGCGGCGGCGACCGCGGCGGCGACGGGATCCGGAGGCTTCAAGGGCGGGTACGACAGCTCGACGAAGTTCACCCAGCTCGCCGCGGCCCTGCTGACGACGCCCGGGCCCGTCGAGATGACCGACGGCAAGGTGCACCTCACCTACGAGCTGGTCCTGACCAACGCCGCGCCCGTCCCGTTCCGGGTGGACGCGATCGAGCTGCACGACGCCGCGACGTCCGCCCTGGTGCCGAACACGACCGGGCGGGTCGACATCACGCCGCTCGTCGGCGGCACCGAGGCGGAGGGGACCACCGACCCCGGTGCCGGCAACACCTCCGCCACCATCCCGCCGGGGACGGCCTACGTCGCCTGGATCGACGTCGTGTTCCCGCAGAAGGCCGCGGTGCCGGCCACCATCGAGCACCTCGTCACGGGCGCGGTGCTCCCGCCCAACGGACCGCCCGTCCCGGCCCAGCTCCGCATCGGCCGCGCCGATACCGCGACCGACGGGCCGGTCGTCCTCGGAGCTCCGGTGCCGGCCGGGACGTGGTACATGAGCGAGGGCTGCTGCGCGGACGACACCCACCACCGGCGTGGTCTCGCCCCGATCAACGGCTTGCTGTCCGTCCCGCAGCGCTTCGCCATCGACTTCTACAAGATGGACGACCAGCACCGGACGTGGGTCGGTGACCCCTCCAAGCTGGAGAGCTTCCTCACCTACCGGGTGCCGATCCTCGCCGCCGCCAGCGGCACCGTCGTCGCCGCGCAGGACGGGTTCGCCAACACGACCGCCCTGCCGAACCCGCCGAAGCCACCGCCGATCAACGAGACCGTCGGCAACCACGTCATCGTCAAGGTGGCCGACGGGGTCTACGTGCTCTACGCGCACATGGACCCGGGCTCGGTCGCGGTCCGCGTCGGGGACCAGGTCACCAGGGGGCAGCAGCTCGGCCTCATCGGCAGCAGCGGCAACTCCACCACGCCGCATCTGCACTTCCAGATCCTCACCACGCCGACCTACTTCCCGGCCGACAGCAAGCCGTTCGCCTTCGACTCGTTCACCCTCCTCGGACGGGTTCCCGACCGGATCTGGGACGACAACATGGCTCTGGAGCCGACCGGAACGCTGCCCTTCACGGCGGCCAACCCGACCTCGCCCCGCACCAACGAGCTGCCGCTCGACCGTGACGTGGTCCAGTTCGGTCCCTGACCCGACGCAGCACGAGCGCAGCTGGTCCCCCTGGTGGACGAGCTGGTCTGTTCCGGGGACCTCACGGTCCCCGCGGGTTCGGCGTTCGCGCAGGTCGCCGCGTACGGGCACGGACTGGGCGCGCGCGTGGTGGCGCAGACCCACGGCGCCGAGGCGGTGGAGGTCAGCATCGACGGGCGGACGAGCCGCATACCGGTCCCGTCCGTGCCCGCGGTGGACACCCTCGGAGCCGGTGACGTGCTGCACGGCGCGTAGGCGTTCCACCGCGCGCAGGGGTGCGACGTGGCGGGCGCGGTGGAGCGGGCGGTGCGGGTCGCGTCGTTCCGCTGCCGCTTCGCGGGGAGCCGCGCGTGGGTCGGAGCGTGGCCGAACGCGTGACGAATGCGCCGCGAGTTCCTACCCTGGGGTCGTGGCGGAGCTGGTCGAGGGGAAACGCGTCACCTGGGCGGAGGGCTTCTTCGACCTCGTCTTCGTGCTGGCGATCACGGAGGTCGCCACCCTGCTCGGTGAGCACCACCAGTGGTGGGGGTTGGGCCGGGCGTTCGTGGTCCTCGCCCTCGTCTACCGCACCTGGGTCACCACCTCCCTGCAGACCAACCGGCTCAGCCGCGACTCGACGCGAGACCGGATGATCCTCTTCGGGGTCGGCCTGTGCGGTGTGGGGATGGCCATCGCCATCCCCCACGCCTACGACACCGGTGGGATGCAGTTCGCCCTCGCGTACTGGGTGGCGCGGATCCTGCTGTGGCTGCGTTACGTCCCCCGAGAGCGGCCGCAGCTGGCCACGGCACTGGGCCTGAGCGTCACGGTGTTCGCGCCGATGCTGGTCATCGGTGCGCTGCTGCCGGACACCTGGCGCGAGGTCGTGTGGTTCGTGGCGGCCCTGGCGGACCTCGGCACCATCACGGTGCTCGGGCGCCTGCACCGGTTCATCCACTACGACCACAGCCACCTCATGGAGCGGTTCGGGCTGTTCGTCCTCATCGCGCTCGGCGAGCAGATCGTCGGCCTCAGCCTTCCGCTGGCCCGGCAGACCGACAACATCCGCCCGATCGAGCTCTTGGCGGTGGCGGTCTGCTTCGTCGTGGTCTGCACGCTGTGGTGGACCTACTTCGACCACTCCAACGCGGCCATCACGTCGGCGCTGCAGGGCAGCCGCGAGCACGTGGTCCTGGCGCGGCATCTGGCCTACGGGCACTTCGGCGTCGTCGGCGGCATCGTCTGCATGGCGGTGGGCTTCGAGCAGATGGTGACCAAGCCGCTCGTGTCGATGACCTTCACCCACCTCAACCTGCTCTACGGCGGGACGATCCTCATGCTCGTGTCGATGGTCTACATGCGCTACGCCATGTCGAAGGTCTGGCGGGTGACCCGGATGATCGCCGTGGCGGTGCTGCTCGGGCTGCTGTACGTCTCCCTGCTGGTCCCCGGCATCGTCGCGACCGCCCTGCTGGCGACGGCGATGTTCGCCATGGTGACCGTCGAGAAACGCTGGCCGGCCTTCTCCTCCCGTGGGGCTGAGCTGGCCGCCAGCGAGAGCTGACGCCGAGCGGAGCTCACGTCCTCGTGACCGCGCCGGCCCACACCCAGGTCTCGTGCTGGTGCGGCGGGACGCCGAAGCGGACCAGCACGGCCCGAGGGGTCCAGGCGACCGCGTGACCGACGACCAGCTCCTCGACGCCGTCCTCCCAGAGGATCCAGGCGGTGACGCGGACCGGGTCGCTCGCGAGGGTCGTGCTCGAGTGCGTGAGCTGCTCCGAGGTGAGGGATCGGGGCGCCCGCGACCCGCGTCTCGGTACGTCGCTCACCCCCCGACGGTATCGAACGTCTGTTCGACTTCCGTCTCTTCGGGCTCTCACCGGAGATTTTCACCAGGGTGCCGCCCGGACGTTGTTGGCAGGATTACCGCGTGGCCGACCTCGCCGGCCTGGCGGTACGGCCGCCACCACCTCCGCCCGGTGCCAACCGAAGCGACGCGTCACCGTCCAGCGGACCCTGGTCGCCGGCGCATACACGCTCGGCATCACGACGGGGAGGATCACCCGGAACGTGGCGATGCAGCTGACGATCGGGTAGGCCCGCCTACACGCTGGTGCGGGACTTCTCCTGACCCGAGGCTGGCGTGTCGTCCTCTGCGGTCAGGGGTTTGGCGATGCTCTCCAGCGACTTCTGTTCCGCATGGACGCCGAGGAAGATCGCGATGATCCCGGCGGCCAGCATCAGGATCGCCCCGACGTAGTAGCCGGGCGCCAGTCCGGTGATGTCCTTGCCCGCCGTGGCCTTCTCGATGAGGCCACCGAAGTACAGCGGCCCGGCGATCCCGCCGGCAGCGGTGCCGATGGCGTAGAAGAACGCGATGCACAGGGCTCGCGTCTCCATCGGGAAGACCTCGCTCGCGGTGAGGTATGCCGCGCTCGCGCCGGCCGACGCGAAGAAGAAGATGACGACGCCGGCGGCCGTCAGCGTGATGGCGGTGAAGGACCCGAGGAAGAAGCCGGCCACCGCGAGGAGGAGGCCCGAGATGATGTACGTCCCCGCGATCATCCGGACCCGGCCGACGGAGTCGAACAGCGGTGACAGGAGCAGCGCGCCGAGGAAGTTGCTGGCCGCGAAGGCGGCGATGTACCAGCCGACCGACTCCACGCCGAAGAAGGTGCTGAGCGCGTCACCGAAGGTGAAGAAGAACGCGTTGTAGAGGAACGCTTGGCCGATGAAGAGGGAGAAGCACAGGACCGTGCGACGGGGGTAGGTCGTGAAGACGGTCTTGGCGATCACCGGCAGGCCGATGGTGTGGCGCTGGGTCACGGTGATCGACTCCCCGACGGCGGGGAGCTTCTCGCCGCTCTCCTCCTCCACGGTGTGCTCGATCTCGCCGACGATCTTCTCGCCCTCCTCCTCGCGGCCGTGGATGAAGAGCCAGCGCGGGCTCTCAGGGACGTTGCGGCGGACCAGGAGCACGACCAGGGCGAGGATCGCGCCCAGGGCGAAGGCGCCGCGCCACCCGACGGCCGGGTTCACGGTGCCGTTGGTGAGGGGGACGGTGATCATCGCGCCGACTGCGGCGCCGACCCAGAACGACCCGTTGATGGCGATGTCGACGCGGCCGCGGTACTTCGAGGGGATCAGCTCGTCGATGGCGGAGTTGATCGCGGCATACTCGCCGCCGATGCCGGCGCCGGTGATGAACCGGCAGGCGAAGTACCACATGGGGTTCATCGAGAAGGCGGTCAGGACCGTCCCGACGAGGTAGATGCCGAGGGTGATCATGAACAGCTTCTTGCGCCCGAACCGGTCGGTCAGCTGCCCGAAGAACAGCGCCCCGAGGCAGGAGCCTGCGACGTAGATGGCGCCGGCCAGACCGATCTGCGAGCTGGACAGGCCCAACCCGTGGTCCGGATCCTTGAGGACGTCGGACAGCGAGCCGACAATGGTCACCTCGAGGCCGTCGAGGATCCAGACCGTCCCCAGCCCGACGACGATCAGCCAGTGCCACCGCACCCACGGCAGCCGGTCCATCCGGGCCGGGATGTCGGTCGTGATCCGGCCCAGTTCGGCTGACGGCGCCATCGCTCTCCCTCGGTAGCCCAACGGCGCGGAGGACGCCGTGGCGTCACCCGCTCGGGACTTCAGACGCTACTGAGGGCTGCCACGCCTCACCACTCGAGATGGGGGAGTCCGTGCTGGAGAGCCCGGCACGAGGCCGACCCGCACGACGAACGTTCCGCCCGGCCGTGAACGGATGCTGAGCGACAGCCAGTCGCGTCGGGGGCTGTCGGTGAACCGTGCGGTGCTTCAGGGCGTCTCCATCAGAGACGGCCGGTGTCGCCGTCACCCGGACGGGACGCCGCGCCGACAGGCAACGGAGGCGACAAGATGAGCTCGGTTCGACGGTGGGTTGGGATCGTCAGCAGCGGCCTGATGGTCGGAACGTTTGCCGTAGCGGCCCCGGCGGTGGCGGCCCCGGCGACGGTGGCCGGGCACGGTGGTCACCCGAGCGGGCGCTACACCCAACAGAACCTGGTGTCCGACCAGCCCGGGCACGCGGCCACGGTGGATCCGAACCTGGTCAACGCGTGGGGGATGTCTCGAGGCCCGAACACCCCGATCTGGGTGTCCGACAACGGGGCTGACGTGTCCACGCTGTACCGGGGCGCGGTGGACGGACTCCCGGTGTCGACGGTGCCGTTGGTGGTGAAGGTTCCGGGAGGCGCGCCCACCGGTCAGGTGTTCAACGACACGACGGGCTTCCTCGTGCCGGGAACCGGCAAACCGGCCGCGTTCATCTTTGCGGGTGAAGACGGTGACCTGTCGGCGTGGAACCAGCAGCTGTCGCCCAACACGCAGGCAGTGGCCGTCGGCCACACCGACGGCGCCGTGTACAAGGGTCTTGCCTTGGTGCACAGCCCATTCGGGCCGCTGCTGCTGGCCGCAAACTTCCACGACAACCGCGTCGACGTCTTCGACGCCGCCTTCCAGCGGCTGCCCGTCGACCTGCTGTTCGCCGACCCGTCCATTCCCAAGGGCTACGCGCCGTTCAACGTGGCCGAGATCGGCCAACGCGTCTTCGTCACCTACGCCAAGCAGGACCCAGCCCGTCACGACGACGTCGCCGGCCCGGGCCACGGCTTCGTCGACACATTCACCCAGTACGGCATCCGGCTGACCAGGTTCGCCAGCCGAGGCGACCTGAACTCCCCATGGGGCATCACCTTGGCCCCGCCGGCCTTCGGCCAGTTCTCCGGTGACCTGCTAGTGGGCAACTTCGGCGACGGACGGGTCAACGCGTTCGACCCGGAGACCGGCCGGATGACCGGCACCCTGCGCGGCAGCAACGACCGGCCCCTGAGCATCGACGGGCTCTGGGGACTGCTCGTCGGCGACGCGGCCGCCGGCGGACCCAACGCCGTCTGGTTCTCCGCCGGCCCAGCCGGCGAGACCCATGGCCTCCTCGGCATCCTCACCGCCAACTAGACAAAGACGTCGGAGATCACCCACGGCGACTGGCCGACCCACGCGTCCCAGGTCGAGCGTGAGCAGGCCCAGGCCTGCGTGCACGCGGCCTCGACACCGCCGGCTCTACCTCGACAGCGGCGACGCGTACGCCAACACCACGGCCGAGTCGGCGCTCGGCAAGGCACTGTGGGTGACTTGACCTCGGGAAAGTCCAACGCCTTCCACGGCGACGCGGAACTCCACGACGATGTCCAGATGGTCGGGGGTCAGGGCGGGCCCATGCGGGTCCTGCACCGGTCAACATCGCGGCGCGAGGGGTGGCTGCCGTCGCGTCCTCTCATCACCGCAACACCAGAGCCAAGGATGCGCCGACGATGATGAGGGACTGGAGGCTGTGCACGATGATTCCGAGCCACGCGCTGGTGTAGCGGCGGGTGGGGTAGGCCAGGGCCAGGCTGTCCAGCAGCGCCTTCGGCATGGTCCACGGCTGGTGCAGGTGGTACAGCGCGAACAGGACCCCGTTGGCCAGCCAGTCGGACCGCCCGAAGACGCCACGCATCCGGGGCAGCAGGTACCCGCGGAACAACAGCTCCTCACCGAGCACGGTGTTGAAGACGGCCATGACGACGATCAGGCCGAACCAGGGCCAGTTCCCGGAGAGGAAGTCCTGGCCCGCGGAGCCCCGCAGAAACGCGCCCATGTCGCGGCCGGCCGGCGTGGGCAGGGAGGGCAGCACCTGTTCGACCGCGACGACCAGAATCGCCGGCAGCAGGACCCACCACACTCGCCCACCGACGCGGCCGGTGCGTGGGCTGCGCGGGCGGTGCAGCCACAGCGCGTCCTGGACGGTGCTCCAGCGCAGCGAACCCAGCTCTCGGCGCACCAGCACCAGGACGAGGACTCCCTGCCACACCAAGCCGGCCGTGATGCAGAGCAGCAGGGCCTGGGGCCAGGCCGCCGGCCCGGTCAGCCCGGCCGCCAGCAGCGGGGCCACGAGCCAGGAGAGGACGGCCATCGGAACGGCGGCGGCGGCCCACACCCGTACGATCCCCCAACGGCTTAGCTGCCGAGGTTGGGGCTGCTCGACGACATCACGGGATTCGGCTGCTACGACATGCTGTTGGGACATGATGACCTCCTCTGGCTCGAATCGCAGGATGCTCCCGGCCCCGCCTACACCGGCATCCGGGATGACCACGAGTCGGTGCTGAACGACCCTGATCAGACCCTGACTCGGCCCACTCGAGTGGTCACCCGGACCGCCGGGCTTCCCCGCAGCAACGCTTCCAACCAGTTGCTGCTTTTCGCCCCCTGGGGCGTGACCCATGCCGCCCAGAAGGGGCGTGCTTCCAGCATTGGCTACTCCGTTCGCTGCAGACGTGCTCGGCGTCGACCGCGAACACGGAACCCGGTACCGCCACGTCACGGCCGATCGTGCCGAGGAAGGCCGCGTGTGTGCGACACCTGGGAAGGGCGACACGGGGCGCCCAGCGAGACTCGGGCTGGACCTGGGTGTCCGACGGTTCTTCCGCCGTGTACGTACCTGGCGTGGATCGCGGTTCCGGCTGCCGGACGTCTCGACATGTCCGCGCAGAGCCCGCACCTCGCTGGGAGCGTCTCGATCCCGTGACGGGTGGTGGTGGCTGCTGCGTCCCTGTTCGGTGTCTCGGATCCGGGCGTTTCAACAGTTGATGCTGGCCCAGTTCCACCAGGTAGCGCTTCCGTCGTACCACCAGAATGCGCGCAGGTCCTTTGTGCCTGCGGGAAGTCGACCATTGAACCGCAGTGCCGGTCGTGATCCCGCATAGAAAGAACGATTCCAGTCATAGATCCCGCTGAGACTGATCCTTCCCCCGTCACTCCGGTAGTAGCCTAGTCGTGTATGCCATCCATACGCGGTAATTGGAAGAGCGAAAGAAGTAGCAGCACCCGCACCGCAGGATGTGTTGTAGATCCACACCGAAGACGTCTGGCCCAGGATGGTGATCGGATCCTCGGGTCTCGCTTCCTCGAAGACAAGGACTTCAAAACTTCCGTCGAAGTCGCCTTCAGACTGTCGTATGCCCTCATCGCGTTCATCGGGCGAAGGTGTCGCGTCAGACACAACAAACTCCTCAGGGTTTCAGAATCTCGAGCGTACTAAAGCATTGGGCGCCTCCGGCCGTTTGGGCCAGGGACGCGTGGGCGACCCTCCCCGACAGACATGAGAGAGGTGGCGGCGAGTTGGCACCAGGGCCGCTAGGAGCCGTCACGACGACAGGTGCCGCCGGCGACTCCGGGGTGCGTACAGCCGAAGGACCCAAGCTAGCTCCTCTCGCGTACACCCTCGATCAGGCGGACGGACCAGCTCCAGGTTGCACCCGACAAGGTCAATTGTCTTGAAATCCGGAAACTGCGGCTCCGGCACCACAACGAGGCTCGTGGTCACGGGCGTGGGTTGAACATTCATCGCCGAGACGCTCTTGCGGTCGCCTCGTTCGTGTCGCCAATTCGGGATTCCCGGCGAGAACGTCCACGCGCTGCGCAACACTGGTTTACACCGGTCCCTTTCAGGCCCGAGGGAAGCCGACGGATGGCATCATCCGAATCCAAGACATGGGAGGCCCCGTGCCCTTCTACGATCTCGACGCTGCCGGCAACCCTGTCGGGCCGACAGCAAAAACGGAAGTCCGTCTGACTCAGCTACCAGAGCCCCCGGGCTTCAAACCCCTCCGACTCCTCTACGCGCTTTTCGCCGCGGCGACCACGTTCCGGTGCGAAGACCGGTTCGGCTGGGCCGATCAACCAGGCGATACGCCGGACCCGTTGTCGAGAGTGCCGGCTGACGAGGTCACGGACCTGGCCAGCATCCCCAGCTTCCTGTGGGGGATCGTTCCCAGCTATGGGCGCCACACGATGTGCGCCATTCTGCACGATGTCCGGTGCGAGGCAGCAGGAAAGGCCCGGAAGGCCGGTCATCGCCAACTCGCAGCCCGAAGGCGACGCCTCGCCGACAACCAGTTCCGAACCACCCTGAAGCAGCACGCCCAACTCGGACCAATCACCCGATGGATCATGTGGTCCGCGGTCCGGCTCTTCGGCTACATCCCCCTTGGGGTGGCGGCCGTCCTTGGAGTCCTCGCGGCAACGCTACACATGGCGGGGCCAACCTTCACCGCAATCGCGTCCACCCTCAAGGGTGTCACGATCTGGCCCTGGCTCGCTCCACTCGACTTCCTGCCGAAGGGGGTCGCGACCATCCTCGCCAGGGGCGCAGACCTCATGGAGGCGCAGGACACCTTCAATTGGGTCGTGGGTGGCCTGGCAGTGCTGGCCATCGTGCTTGCGGCGATCCGCAGCTTCGAGGCGGACGGTCCCACTGACGGCTCATCACAAGAGTCGCCTGCGTTCTCCCCCAGCGGCTTTGGCGGCCTCTTAGCTGCTCTGGTCGTGGGAGCCCTCGCTCTGCCACCCCTGCTCCCTCTCGTCGTTGTCACGTTGTTTACGCGGGTCGTTCTAGCGATCTTTGACTACGTCACCTTCGTCCTCGACTGGGTCCGGGTGAGGCTCGGTCTAGCAAGTCAAGCCGACAAAGCAGCACCACCAAAGCCACCGCGTCTCCCGGGCCTGTCCAGGGGGTGAATGCCCCGCCTGCCGCAAGACGTCCCCAGCGCGCTCATTGCGCGCCTACTCGGAAACGGACCCTTCCAACAATCTGTGGACGGAGCACCGATAGTCCCCGTCGCAACCACGGCCTGACATTCAGACCGCTACTCGACTCACGCTAGACGGTTCCGCAACCATCAAGCGCTGGGCACTCCCGGGGTCCCTAAACCCCGCCGCTCGGACGCCCCCGACCATGCGTCACCTCGCCGTGTTGTGTCGGGCACTGAAGTGGCACGCCACCGCCGCCCATCTGCGTGTGATGCAGGAGGCCCAGGAGTCGGGACCACGTTTCTCGCACCCTGCGTCTTCGAGGGCATGGCCGGTGTGTCGCCTCGCGCACAGACGGGAACTGACCGCCTCGGAAGAGTAAGCGGGCCAAGAAGTGGGTCGAAGGCTGACGAAAGGAGCCATCATGAACCTCAAGCGCTGGTGGTGCGCAATCACCACCCACAAGTGGCGCCGCGAGAGGCATGAAGGAATCGACCAGCTGCACTGTCGTCGCTGCGGATTCGTCACAAACGTGGAGGACGAGTCCCGACAGGCGCGACACTGGGACAGCAGCGGCTTCAACGCGTAGTCGGGCCCCGTAGATTGCGATCGGTCGCCCGCGCGGAGAAGTCCGTTATGCCGGCGGAGATGACCGCACGACAGCGCAGACACCCTCCGCCACAACCAGTGGCCACACCCGTTCCGACGCCGAAGGGATGCGACGCTCCGCCGCCTGCCAGGCAGACCGACGGCAGACCTATCGGGTTTTACACAGTGGGCGACTGGGCCGCGAATGAACCCCCAGCGCACCGGTACCGTGCTCTCCGGGTTGGCGAGAAGGGCGACGCCCATCACCATGGATCGTCGATCCTCGAGTGTCGAGGTGCCTGACTTCGGCTAAACCCGGGCCGACGCTCCGCCCGTCGGCCCGAAGCCGAAACCCACGCCCTGCTCGTCGACGGTCTCGATAAGCACCTTGCGAGCGACGTCGACGACGTAGTGCTTCCCTACCGTGCTGTCGGGGAGCGATGTACGAAGAATCTCGACGTGGGTGCCGTGGTCGAAAGTCGGTTTCCAGTCGTGGCCGGGATCGGCCGCACCGTGGTACACGCCGACGATCCGACCCGACGGCGTCTCGTACGCGATGAGGACCTCGAACTCGGTGTCAGGCACGTGACGCTCCTACAACTGGAAGATATTGATCTGCGCGGTGGCCACGACCCAGTTGGCCACGTCGAGGTTGAACTGCAGCGATCCACAGTTCCGGACCAGCACCGCGTTCTGCGTGCGTCCCATGCTGTTCGGGAACGGCGCAACGAGCTGGCCATCCGGTCCCCACTCGGTCCACCAGGAGATGTACGCGGAGGCGCGGCGCTCCATGTCCGGCTCCGTCGGGTAATGGTTGACCTCCGAGAGCGCGATGGTCGCGTAGACATCCCGTCCCGGTTCAGGGAAAAAGTGGAAGGACGAGTTCGAGAACTCCCCGGTGAACACCCGGGCAGAGATCCAGAAGCCCTCGACCGAGTCCAACACCGTCGTCCACCCCTCCCGATCCGCCCTCCGCCATCCGCCGGGCCGGACGACATGGGAACCCGCGAGCCACACCCTTACCGATGACAGCCCAGGCCAGCGATCCTAAGCGCTCCTACCCAGCCGGGCCAGACTCGAACCCGCTGCATACCGCCGCGAAGCGGCACAGTCATGCCGCCTCGAGCCGGTCGCCGTTGCGGCGGGTCACACCGCCCGCCCGTGGCCCATGTGGGCCGAGTGCGCTTTCAAAGGCGTCGGTCAAGAGGGCGTCGCGGGATAGGGCGGGCGCATCGAGTCTGGGTCACTCAGGCAGGCTGAACTCGCCAGACGCATCAGGAGGGCACGACGACTTAATCCGCGAGCGCACCCACTTCACCGTTTCAGTAGCGGTGGCTGTGATCGGGCAGGAGCGATCAAGCCGGTGAAGCGCGAGTCGTAGCTGATCCGCCGACGTCGCCGAGCCGTCTCGGCTACCGTGACCGCGGGGGCGTGGTCTGCGGAGTGATGGCCAGCTCGGCGGCCTCGACCAGGTGGTCGTCATCCTCATGGTGGCGGTCGCGACACTCCCGCAGGAGGCACGCGATGGACCAGGTAATGGCTGGGCTCGTAGGGGCGCTGCTGGGTGCTCTCTCGCGTTTGGGGGCACCGTCTGGACGGAGATGTCGGAGAACCGAAGAAAACGCGAAGACCGAGTCTGGGACGAATTAGTACATGCGTGTCAATTGGCCTATCTCTGGGTCTCTGCGACGAGGAGTCAAGCACAAACGCTAACAGGTACACCAGGGCATAGGACCCTGAATCCGCTGGAAGGGGGCAGCCCTAGTCCTTCGTCTGCAGACGTCGAGGCGGCCTTAACTCTCTTCGGGAGCCCGAGCATTCAAGAGAAGTTTGGAGAAGCCAACAACGCTCGGTCTAAGTTGACTAGGATCGCCAAGAGCTTCGCGGAGGCGGAGAGCGGAAGTAAGGCAAATTTGAAGGCCGAGTTGGACCGGTCCTTTGAGGTCTGTTGGTTGAAGTTGGACGCGCTTACACGCCAGATTTCCGCTGAGTTGCGTCAATCATGAACGCTTAGGCGCTGGGCCGAGTGCTTCGAGAGCAGCAGCTCCGGGTGGCTTCTGTTCCCGCCCCGTCAGCCGGTTCGGAGTTGCGCCACACCGCCCCGAGACGGCGCACCGGCCGACACACACGGCGCCGCCAGACAGGCCTACCTGCCGGAGGATGGCTTTGCTTGGTGAGCGAATGCTCGCCGTCCAGAGGATCGGCTTACATTTCGCCACGCGTGGGGGGGCGGATTCAGCAGGCGTCGCCACGACGGGTAGCCAGCAGGAGATACTCGCCCACCAGGTGCGGGTGCACTAGTGGGAGCAAGTGCCCGCCCGGAAGAACATCTGCCTCGACGCCGAGGCGGTCGCGAGCGACACGGCGCTGCAGGCCGACTGGGAAGAAGCGATCGGCGGCTCCGGCGAGGACGCGAATGGGAGTCGCTGGCCACGACGTGAAGTCACACACCGAGTCAAACGCGATGTCGGCCTCGGGGCGCTGATACCGCTCTCCCTCGGCCGCGACCTTGGCGTCGACGTCGTGCAGAAAGTAGGTAGCCAGGTCGAACGGACCGTATCCGCCCGCGCGGGCGGCCTCCTCCTGAGCCTCCTGTGCCCCGGTGTGTGCCCACCAGTCGCGAGCCATCTCACCAGGAACAGGGATCATCGCGTTCACCAACACCAGCTCGCGCACCGGCACCCGTTCGCAGACGAGCGGGGCCGTGAACCCTCCGAGCGACCCGGCCACGAGCACCACTTCGGGGTGTGACTCGATCGCCTCCACCACCAGCTCGGTGTAGCGCCGCAGTCCGGCGGTCTCGTCGTCGCCAGGTAGGTCGACCGCGATCGCTTCGTGGCCGGCCTCGACCAGGAACCGGCTCACGCGAGACCAGACCCACGCCGAACCACCCGCTCCCGGAATAAGGACAAAGGTCGGCACACCCGACTGTAACGAGTTGAGATGCGACCTCCACGTGGATCTCAGGCCGGTCCATCCCGCCAACGTCCGCGAGGCCCCAGCAAGACCCCGAAACCATGCTCACGCTGCAGACAGGGCTGTCTAGCCGCCCCCGCAGAACTCAGAGGATCCCCACTCGGCACCAGCACGATCGCCGACGTGCGTCCTATCGCCGCGAGCCGGCGCACCGGCTGACACACTGCGCCGCGAGCCGGCCGCCTCCGGGCTCCGTCCTACCGCCAGGTGCTGGAGCACCGAGGGTGACCGGGTGAGATGGATTCACCGTGATGGTGGAAGGACCTCCAGCGCGTGCGCCCGTGGCTCGTCCTCGAATCGCTGGCGGGAGCTACGGCCGAGGCACCGTTCATCACGCCGTCTCGTGGGGGTCGAACCGTTCGCCCGCGTGGCGCGTCTCCATCGGTAGGGACCGTCACGAACGGGGCGGCCGAGAGGTGGGAGGACCTCATGAAATTGCGGGTTCTGGGTGCGGCGGCGCTCTTGGTCTCGGCAGCGGTGCATCTGATCGAATGGTTCAGCGGGGTGCGCGACCAGTCGGTCGGGCCACTGTTCCTGGTCAACGCGGTCGCGGGGGTGGTGATTGCGGTTCTGCTGCTCCGTTGGCCCCACTGGATCCCGGCGTTCCTCACCTTGGGGTTCGGCGCCGCGACGTTGGGAGCGTTCATTCTCTCGACGACGGTGGGCCTCCTCGGCGTGCACAGCAGTTGGCAGGGCTTCTACGTGTATGCGGCCGCAGTGGCGGAGATCGTCTGCATCATCGTCGGTGGCCGGCTGTTGCTGCCGGCTCACGAGACCGCGCCGTCGGAAGTAGGCAGCCGGCGACATCGGGCCGCCTGACTCCTGGAGCCGGTCACCGAGGCACGAGACGATGACCCCATGTCCGGGCGCTCGCGTGCGGCAGCCGCCCTGCCCGAGGCGCCCGCAAGTAGGTGACCGAGTCGAGTACACCGATGCGCTGGGAACCTTGGACATCGATGCCGAGTGGTCGCCCGGTCGCGGCGTTCGAGTCATGGCCTTCACCTCCCGCGTCCCGGACGAAGCGCACCGGCGACGCGAAGACGTCTTCCTCAACCTTGCGCGGGCCTTCGACGCCGCCGGATGGCACTTGAAAGTGCTGGAATGACCCTCCGACGGTTGGGGACCTTTCCGAGGTGGGCGCCGTCTTACTGTGTCTGCTCACACCGATCTACTACCGGCGTTCGGCGGTGTACCAGTAAGCGTCTGCCGTACTGCGCGTCCGCACGAAGCCCGACTTCTCAAGAACACGGTGTGAAGCGACGTTGTCGCGGTCCGGATCCGCTTCGAGTCTGACGACCTCTTCCTGCGCGAACGAGAACTCGACGATCTTCAGCAGCGCTTCGGTCGCGTAACCCGCGCCCCGAGCCGAAGGCACGAGCCCGTACCCGATCATGGCGGTGCCGGCCGCGTCGGGAGCTCCGAAGAAGCCGATAGTCCCGACCGTCAGCCCGGTGGACTGTTCAACGATCGCGTAGCAGCCGAAGACATGATCAACGTTGCTGAGGGCCATCCGGGCGGCGTCCTGATCGTCTTCACGAGGGAAGCCCTGACTCCACCGCCGCCCATCGCCATCGCCCGCGACAACAGCCCCTAGCGCGGCCTCGTCGAGCAGTCGTAGCTCGAGCCTGGCAGTGGTGATCACGGCGACGAATCTAGTCGCGTAACAACGGTGCTGGCCACGGGCTCGAGCCACCAGCGCCCGCATCTGGCACCAGTTGGCCGATCCACAGATTCGTCTATCGCCGCGTTCCGGGCTAACCCATCAGAACTTTCCGACGTGACTACGCGCCTGCTTTACGGCTGCATCCACGTCAAGCCCGTAGGCCTCGCGTCCGGTCGCAGCAAACGTGGTCAGCCGCTCCGCGGCGCGGTCGAAAAGCCGATCAGCTCCAACCGTATTTCCGCGAGCTGCGTGCGTCATGGCCACACAGACCTGCGCAAGCCCCTGCCACAGATCGCGTTCCTCGACCGGCCCTGCCTTCCAACGCGCCTCCAGCACCTCGTGGGCGGAGAACGGACGGCCTGCCTCCACGAGCGCTCGAGCTGCTTCAAGTGTCTCCTCGGCAGGCAGGGGCTCCTCCGATACCGGCTCCACCCCGGCAGCGCCGTACGGCAGGGGCCGGCCCAAAGCGTCGCGAGGCCGGGCTTGACGAGCGCGGCCTACGTCGTCCCGGTCACGATCACGCCCAGTCATACAACCAGTCTCTCAAGTGGCGGTACAGGCTGCACCAAGGAGCATCCATCCGCCACGAGCGGGGAGAGCATGAGCCCAGATCGCCCCTTCCTTGGACGGCCGTCCGACCAAGCCGCGATGGGCGCAGCCCCGAGCTGAGTCACTTCGCCGCGTGTCGCCTCGGCGAGGCATCCGACCTGACAAGGACACTGGACGTCCGCCGCACCAGCTTGTTTGAGCGAGGTCACATACAACGCTGGCGTGTCCCGATTAGGTTGCTGCGCAAGCCGATTCGTCCGATCAACAACCGCGGCGAACGCCTTCGAACTGCGAAACCCTTGGCACCACATCATTTTCGACAAAAAGGTCGCCAGGCGGGAACCCTTCGAAGTCCCAGCTTCCTGTGGCACCATGGGCGGCCTCGACCAGGGATCGCATGCCGCCGTACTGACGTCCAGACCGTCAGCAACGGCGCCAGACGTCAGCGACGGCAGCCCGGGTGGGTCGACCCCTGCTGACTCAGTTGCTGCCACAGGCAAGGGCGCGCAGCTGGCGCGGTATGCCGCCCGACGCGCAGGCCTGGTTCCTGGATCCGATCACCCACTGACCGTTGACCGAGTGGGCGACGAAGGTGACGGCACGCTTGTTCCGACCGTCGTCGATCAGCTCCTCCCCGATCGCCCATCCGTCGGCGCACTGCAAAGTCTGGGGTTCGACGAGAGGTTTGACGTCACCCTCCTGCGCGTCCACCACTGCCTGGACGGCCGGGGCCGTGCAGGCGTCGCCGAGGCCGGTGCGGATCGCCTCCAGAGTGACGTTGAACTGGCAGCTGTACCCGTTGGTCAGGCCGGGATGCAGCCCCCCGTAGAGGCCCTTGCCGTGGACCGTGCCGGTAGCGTCCACGGTTCCGTCGAGGTCGAGCTGGTCCTTTGTCGGCGCCTGGTTGATGACCGTGATGTGGACCGTCGCCCCGGACGTCGATGCGGACCCGGTCAGGTGCGTGCCGGCGCTGTTCGTGACGCTCGCCGTGCCGCCGGCGACCCGAAGGACCCGGCTCTGCAAGGACGCAGCCTGGCAGGCGGTGCCGATCACCCGGATGACGTAGCTGCCGGAGGGGCCACCGCCGGAGGCCGTCGCGGTCGCCGGTGCGGCCGACGCCGACGGGGTTGGCTGTGTAGTGACCGGTCCGCCCGTCGGGGTGCCGGTGCCGGACGACGGGTCGGGGGCAGCGGTCGAGCTCGACGCGGAGGTCGTTGCCGTCGCCAAACCGTCGCCCGACCCACTGCAGCCGCTCAGCGCGAACGCCATCGCAACCACCGGAAGGGCGACCGCGGGGAGGAGCAGTTGGCGCACTGGTGGTCCTTGCATCGGTTCTCCCAGACTGGTGAACGAGTCAAGGATGCCGCTGCGGACGTTCGGCCGGGCGCCGTCCGCAAAATCCTGGACGGACGGACGAGGCGCGGGCACGCCAACCGTCGCGAAGCCCGCTTGAGAACGAAGCCGGATCCTCGCGACCGACGCGTAGGTCCATCACCCCAGACTCGCGCCCTGCCCAGACGTGCAACAAGGAGGATTCACGTCCACGAGTGCGTCCCTTTGCTCAGGCATCGAGACCTTCAGCCCCAAACAGGCAGCCTGGCCACTCACGCCGCTAACGCGACGGAGACGGTCCCGGTCGTGCTGCACTTCGCCCAGTTAGACGCACCTGCCAGAGACGGCGAACCATGCGCACGTGGCGATGAGCGGGCGTGGCTTGGGCGGATGGGTGTTAGTTCCGGTTGGCGGCGACCCAGGCGTCGATGGACTCGAGGACGGTGTCGGTCACGGCGTGCTTCGGCCGGAAGCCCAGGACGGTGCGGGCCTTGTCCATCGAGTACAGGGGTGCCCGGCCGATGTGTTCCAGGGTCGTCGTTGCGTGCTCGGCGCCGACGCGGCTGGCGAACTCGTCCCACGGCACGAACTCCAGTCTCGGTTCATGGCCGACGTGGCGAGCCACGACTTCGGCGTAGCCGCGCAGCGTGAACGCCTGCGTGCACACGCTGTTGAAGCTCTGCCCGGCGGCCGCATCGGGCTGGTCCAGGCACGCCTGATGCAGTCCCGCCACGTCCTCGGCGTGCACGTGGTGGATGGTCTCGGCGCCGCGGTCGGGCAGCAGGCAGGAGCCGTCCGCGCGCAGCGAGTCGATCACCCCGGGGTCGAGGTTGCCGGCGGGGCCGATGGGCAGCCAGCCCGGGCCGCTGATGTGTCCGGGGTGCACGACGCTGGCGCGCACCCGATCCTGCCCTGCCGTCAGGTACCGCTCGACGGCCAGCTTGTTGACGCCGTACTCCCCGTAGGGGTGCTTGGGCGCATCCTCGGTGGTGGGGACGATGGTGCTGGGTCCGTACGACCAGATGCTGCCGGTCTGTACAACGTGCTGACCGTCCAAGGCGTCGACCAGCTGCCGCGCCTGCGCCGGCTTGAAGCAGGTCAGGTCCACCACCGCGTGGGGCCGCAGCTCGCCGATCATGGTCCCGAACTGGCCGTCCTGCTCGGCAGCACCCCGATCGCAGGCCACCATCTCGACGTCACCCCATGCGGGATCGTCGCGGTAGGGCCGACGTGATCCGCGACTGATGACCACGGTGTCGTGCCCGGCCTTGACCAGGCCTGGCACCAGGTAGGTGCCGATGTGGCCGGTGCCGCCGATGACCACCACGCGCATGCCAGGCAACAGTACTGCCGCGCCACAACTGCGTCGATCAGCGCACTCGAGATCATCCCCGCCCCGTGGACAGGCGCCGCTACCACACTCGGCTGCGGCTGGCACCCGACGCGAGGGTGGCCAGGGGTCCGGCTGGGTACACACCCCCCAGCACCTTGACGATCCCGGTGAGGTCGACGAGTGGTAGCGCGGGAGTCCCGTCCGGCTCTTCGAACTCGGCGTCGACGAAGCGGACCGGTTCGAGGTCCGTCCCCGTGGTGACGGCGACGCGGAGGCTGTCGAACGACTGCGGCAGGACAACCTCGAGGTAGACCTCGTCGCCCTCGTCGACGACGGCGGCGTGCGTCTTGCTGCCGGGGAGGACGACGGCGTTGTGCTCGGCGTCGTACGGGCTGGCGCCTTCGCCGTAGACGTTGTCGTGGATGTAGACCGGCTGTTTGACGTCAACGAACCGTTGGTGGTCTCCCTGGGTGACGTCATCCACGAAGGCCAAGTACGCCTGCTGGCTCGAGGGATGACCGTTGTAGCCGGCGGTGCCATAGCCGGCGGCTCGCCCGGTCTTCGCAGTCTCACCGTAGGCGGCGGGACCGTCGCCGCCGAGGTAGATGTTGCCGACGTGGCGGTCGTCGCCGCCGTAGATGGCGGCGTAGCCGGCGACCTGGGTGCTGTGCGGTACATGGTAGGGCGTGGGCCGGTCGAGGACCGGTTCGAGGGAGACGGTGCCGCAGATGAGGTTGTTGACGAACGCCCCGCCCTGGCTGAACAGCTCCAACGAGGCCGGGGATGCGAAGACGTTGTGCTCGACCAGGTAGGGGCCGTGGCTGACCTCGACGAACAGGTCGCGGCGGTTGTCGTAGAACAGGTTTCGCGACACCCGAGTGCCTTGGGCCTGCCAGTCGAGCCAGGTGCCGAGCGAGCATTTGTGGATTCGGTTGTGCCGGATGGTGACGTCGATCGCGGCGTGCAGCTTGATGCCGGCGATCTCGTAGCCGTAGAACTCGCGCTTGAGCGCGATGTTGTAGATGTGGTTGTCCTCGATGGTGGAGAACGCACAGCCGAGGTGGCCGACGATGCCGGCCTGTCCGCAGTCATAGATGACGTTGCCACGGATGAGGTGCGAGCCCACATGCTCCCGGTCCCAACCGATCTGGCTGGCGGCGAACACGGACTCGAGCTGGTACTGGTATCCGGGCTTGTCCCGGCGTACCGTCGCGGCGTTGTCGCCGGTGGAGGCTTCCTTGCCGATCGAGATGGCCGAGCATTTGGCGTCGTGGATCCGGTTGTCCTCGATGATCCAGCCCTTGGCCCAGTTCGGTCCGATGAGCCCGGGCTGGTCGGCGGTCGGCGGCGCCCACGGGCTGGCGGCCTGAGCCAGCTCGAACCCGCGGACGGTGATGTAGTCGATGTGGTGCTCGGTCGGGTAGAACACGCAGCGGCGCACGTTGATCTCGACGGTGTTCGCGGTGGGGTCGGCACCGTGGAAGTTGGCCCAGACCGTCGTCACGTCGTCCTCGACTTCGGCGTACCAGACCAGCTGAGTACGCGCCGGCTCCGGGACCTGCTCGGGGACCCCGGTCCAGTCGTCGGTCACCTCGGTGCGAAGAGGTGGGTCGCTCACGGCGTTCAGCGACATGACTTCGTAGAAGCTGATGCCGTTGAGGTACACCTCCCCCAAGTGCTTCTTCGGACTGTTGGCGTCGGCATACACGATCCAGTCGCCGTCGATCTCCTCGGCGAACGGGTTGAAGTCACCGAACTGGGTGTTGGGCACTGTGGTGCGCCACACGGTGCCGTGGACCAACTGCCAGCTCGTTGCCGGTTCGGATCCCTTGATGACGACGTGCTCACCGGGGGCGGCGGTGTAGGTGATGCGGCGCTGGTCGCTGAGGCCGCCGTACCGGGGCCGGACCCACTCGCGGTACTCGCCGGCGTGGACGATGACGGTGTCACCGGGTTGGGCCAGCTGTGCGGCGTGATTGATGGTGCGAAGGGGTCGCTCGGCGGACCCGTCCGCCCGGTCGGACCCGGTCGTGGCGACATGAAGATCGGTGGTCAAAGAGCTGGACGCCTTTCAGTTCTGAAACTGCTTGGGGGGATGATGCCAGCCGTTCCTTAGTTGGTCGCAGGGGGCCAGGGGCCCCGATGAGGTGTTCGAAGGCCTACCGCTGGATGCGGGTTAACCGGTAGCCCTTGGCGCGGGCCGCGTCGATGTCGTACGTCTCGAACCTGGACGGGTCGGCCAGCAGCTGCTGCACAAACGTGGAGGACGAGCCCCGCCAGGCAGGTCACTGGGACAGCAGCGGATTCGGGTGAGTCCCGGAGTGGTGGAAAGCCGGTAGAAGTCTGGACCCAACCGACCATTGGTCAACCGCCGAGAGGTCGAAAACCGCAAAGGCCCAGGTCGGACCCCGGCCGCAACCTCACCGAAGCCGGGAGCGACCTCGCACTCTTCCGACTGGGGGTGTCAGCTGGGCTTGGCATACCCCTTCACGCCGGTGTCAAGCAGCACGCAGGGCTCTGCGCCGTCGGTCCACGCGTCGTGCCCGGGGTCTAGGTCCACGACGTCGCCGGGCCCGATCGAGATCTGAGTGCCGTCGTCGAACTGGACAGTCATCCGCCCGGACAGACAGATCCCCGTGTGGTGGGTCTGGCAGGAGTCGGTGCCGGCGATGGGCTTGACGTCGTTGGACCAGCGCCAACCCGGCTCGAACATGCCACGGCCGATGGTGAAGTCGCCGAGGGTGACCACGTCCAAGTGGCCGTGTGCCTGGAAGGGACGCCGCTCGTGGGGCGCGTCGATGCTCTGCTTGTCGGACATGGATCCTCCAGATGGTGTGGTGAGTTCCTGCCTGATGACGGAAAGGGAGGCGCTCAACACGGCCGACGTCGGTGTGGCGTCAGCCGCCCGGTGGGACGTAGTCGACGCTCAGGCCGAGGGCAGCGTCGGCCTGCTCGATCGTGAGTAGCTTGACGGTGCTCGTCGTGGCACCGCCGGCGGCACTGACGGTGAACGCGACCGCCGCCGCGCTCTCGTCGTCCGGAAGGTCGGCAACGACGTAGACGTCGTCGTCGCCGAACGCGAAGTAGAACGACTCCACGGTCCCGCCCATGCCGTTGACCATGTTGTCGATGGCATCGGCGCGCGACTTGGCGCCCTTCGCGCGCACTCCCCTGAGGCCTTCGAGTGTGTAGTTCGCCTTGATCAGGTACTTGGGCATATCAGCCGCTTCCCGTGCGTCAGTGCCCCCGAGCAGCCTCCACGCTAGGACGGCATCCGATGCGGGTACATAGCCCGATCGGGCCAGCACCCTCACGTATGACGTGGTCCGGGTGGTGCTGCACATCGCCCCCTGTGGGCGTGCCCTCAACCGCCCAAAGAGAGGATGGTTGGACAGTGCTGCGCTTCAGCCGGTGCACTAGCACCTTGGGTGCCCAGTGGAGCATCGCGGCGTCACCTCCGTCACCCACCTAGCCTTGACGGGGCGCGATGCGTCGCCGGCCCGCGGACCGCTACTCCGGCGCGGTCAGGAGGCGCACTTTTGCCAGCGTCCCGGACGTCTCACCGTCAAGGGCTACGTACGTGCCGGCCAGCCTCACGCGCGTAGGCATCGACCCGAAGGAACTCCCGAACTCCGCCGGGAGCCACCCCTCCCGACCGCTGCGGTCCCGCGCCTGAAGCCGCAGCGCACCATAGGTGTAGCGCTGGGTGCCGTTCACGACCGTATATTGCTCAGTGACAACCAGGGTGCTGCTGATCCCACCGAGCGTCACCTCGTAGTGAGCCACCTTCGTCCCGCCAAGGCCGGCGAGCCGCCGGACAACGTAGTCCACTTTTCCCTCGGGCCTTTTCTCCGCGGTCGCCCGTCGGCGCCGGGCCGGCACGGGGGCCAGGACGACGGGATCGGGTTCCGGCTCGACCTCAGCGGGGCGCGCCTCTGCGAGGTCGAACAGGACCGCGTCGGGGGCTCGCAGGAACAGCACCGGCGTGGCCCACTCGTACCCGAAGTCGCCGTGAAGCGCCTTGCGGGCGCCGGTGATGGCCTGGTCGACCGGCTGTCCGACGGCGAGCGCAGTGTAGAAGTCGCGGGAGAGGCACAGCGATGCCTCGTCGGTGATCGGCACCTGCATCGCCACCACTGCCGGGACCCCCTGCTGCACAAGGCCCTGGCCCATGCCGCTGAACGCGTCGGTGCGGTCCGCCGACGCCGTCTCACAGGCGTTAAGCACGACAAGGCGCAGTGGGTCGTGGTCATACAGGTCCGGCCCGAGCTGGCCGGAGGTCACCGCGCGCGGGTGGCCGAGAGGGTCTTCGAGGTACACCACGCCGTCCTGCCGCCGTACGTCGAACCCGCCGTGGGACACCAGATGAAGCACATGTACCTCGTGCCCGCGCAGGTACCGGTGCAGGTCGCCCGTCGTCGGCCGGTCGAGACGATCGAGGGTAACCAGGCCGGCGGCTATCCCTCGCGCCAGCTCGGCCCGCATACCCTCCCACTCCGCCTCGACGGCCAGGTGCGGCATCCCCGACGGCGAGGCTAGAACAGCCAGGATGTTCAGAGGTCCGTGCACCGCGAGCGGATCGACAGTCCCAGGAAGCCGCAAGTAGCGCACGACCGGCGTGCGCTCGGACAGGGCCAGGTGCCGGCGCCCATCCCGGTCGTAGAGCAACTCCCATGGCAGGCCGGCCAGGCCGGGTGCGTCGCTCAAGTCGAGCCGGATCCGCAGCCCGTCGGGGTGCCGTTCCATACTCTCCCGGAGCGCCGAGAGCAGCTCACCCTGGAACAGCGAGGCGAACAGGGCGCCACCGAGCTCCTCCGCCGCCGCGGTCGGCGAATCCGCGATCCGCCGGGTGCGGAGCCGCCACGGCTCCAGGTGCATGAGGAGCAGCTCCAGCCGCTCGGGCGAGAAGGGCACGGTGAACGGAACCGCTCCGGTCGAGCCCACCGGGGAGTCGGCGATCCACGCCGTGCACCCACTGTCGTCCTCGCGCAGGAGCACGTCGAGGTTGGCGTAGGCCCGCGCGGCCATCACGGCTCCTCTCCTGGTCCCCGCTTACACTTCCGAACCAGGTCCGGCCGATGGTCTCACCGGCCCGACCTCACCACAAGGAAAGGCCGGCGAGATCAGCCGCGGCGCCGGTCATGCCGGTGAGGTCGCAAGGACGCACCGATGCCAGATCAACGTGGCCAGCAGTGTGCTGATGTCCCTTTTCGGCTCGGCTGGTCCGGGCTTCGCCGCGCTGAGCGCCTCGGACCTGAGTCACTTCGCCGCGTTGGGGCGCTAACGCTCGCCCCCACTTTCCGCATTAGGGCGACGCCCGCACCTAGGAAGGATGGACAGCCCGTTCAGCGCGCTCTACGCTCTGGGCCGGTGAGACGCCTCACCGGGAAGGTCGTCATCGTCACCGGAGCCTCGCAAGGGCTGGGCGAGGCCACCGCCCGGGCCTTCCACGCGGCCGGTGCCACGGTGGTGCTCGCCGCCCGGCAGACCGAGCCGATCCGGGCATTGGCCACCGAACTGGGCACCGCCCTAGCCGTCGCCGGTGACGTCACCGAAGAAGCGGACCGCGTGCGCCTGGTCGAGGCGACCGTCGACGCATACGAACGGATCGATGTCCTGGTCAACAACGCGGGAATCACGTGGGCGGGGGCGCCCGGCAGCGAACCCGCCGACGTCAGCAGCCGGATTATCGACACCAACCTGCTGGCCGTGCTGAGGCTCTGCCACCTCGTCGCGCCGGTCATGGCCGACCGCGGCGGCGGCGCGATCGTCAACGTCTCCTCGATCTCGGCGCTACGCAGCTTCGACCGGTTCGGGCTGCCGGCGTATGCGGCCAGCAAGGCCGGCGTCGACGGCCTGACCCGGGAGCTGGCCGCCCAGTGGGGCCGCTCCGGCGTCCGGGTCAACGCCGTCGCCCCCGGCTTCTTCCCCGGCGGCACCACCGGGTACCTGCAGGACGAGAGCGTGCGGGACTGGGTCTGCGAGAACACCGCGCTCGGACGTCCCGGTCGACCCGAGGAGCTCACGGCCGCCGTCCTGTTCCTCGCCTCCGACGACGCCGCGTACGTCACCGGACAGGTCCTCGCGGTCGACGGTGGCTGGACAACCCACTGAAAGCTGTCGGTGCGTGCATGTTCACCCGTGAAGTGCAAAGGCATGAAGCCACTCACTCCGGGGGTCACACTCGCGGTCACCAAACCGCAACCCACCACCACCATCAGGCTGGGCGATCCTCACCGTCATTCCGCCGCCAGACACCGCGGTGGGGCTTTGCCGTCCCGAGTCAGCTGGGGCCCTTTGCTCTGGTGGGCTGGGGCCAATGCGGAGACGATGTGTAGATGACGGAACGCAGTCTCCGAGAGTCCTATCAGGCGATCATCCGCGCTGTCGCGGCTGCGGACTTCGATGCGCTTGATCGCCTGATCGACGCGGACATCATCGACCACAATGCCGTACCGGGGCAGGTTCCGGGGCGGGCCGGCATCAAGTACTGGGTGACGATGATGCACGACGCCTTCGCCGATCTGACGGGCGTGGTCGAGGACACCGTGCTCGAAGGGGACAAGATCGCCGCTCGGGTGACCTGGCACGGAACACACCGCGGCGACTTCGTTGGCATACCGGGAACCGGTGTGGTGGTGACGATGCAGTCCGTGCAGATCCTCAAGTTCACTGACGGATTGGCCAGTGACTGGTGGGGAACGGCCGATGTCTTCGGCGTGCTACGCCAGGTGGGGGCGTCCGTCGCCCCACCGGCGTAGTGACCGAGCATGGCCATCTCGCCTGGGCAGCCGGCCGAGGATGGCCAGGCATGGGCGTCGCAGCTGAGTTCGGCAAGCGCACGAGCTAGCTCTCACGAACAGCAAAGCGAGCATCCCACCCCCGGTGGAGGTCCGTCCTATTGCCGCCTGCGGGCGCGTAGGAGTCCACAGATCTTGCAGGGTGTCTGACCTAGGACGACTCGGTCTACGGGTCCGATTCTCAGGATGTCTTTGGCGTGTCCGTCAGCGTTGTTTCCGCCCGGCGGCGGAGTAGTGCACGTTCGCTGTCGTTACTGGTGCGGGTGGCCGCCTCGGCGAACGCTTTGGCCGCCTGCGGGCGTAACCCGGCTCGTTCGAGGAGGTCTCCGCGCACACTCAACGCGAGCGACGACTTGCCGAGCGCATCGGCGCCAAGCCCGTCCAAGACGGCTAGCCCCGCGTCCGGTCCGAACGCGCGCCCGTGCGCGACCGCCCGGTTCACCTCGACGACCGGTCCGGGCGCAGCGTCGGCTAGGACGTCGTACAGAGCCGCGATCCGTTGCCAACTCGTGTCATCGGCATGCTCTGCGCGGGCGTGCTCGGCCGCGATCAGGGCCTGCAAGAAGTACTTGCCGACCGGCTTCCCGCGCGCGGCGAGCAGCTCGGCTCGCCGCAGGGCGGACAGCGCGCGCCGGATCAGCAACTGGTCCCACCGGGTCCGGTCCTGCGCCTCCAGTAGGACCGGCGCACCATGCTCATCCAGCCGGGCGGGAATCCGCGAGCCCTGGATTTCTAGCAGCGCCTGCAGTCCGAGCACTTCGGGCTCGTCGGGAACGAGTGCGGCCAGCATCCGCGCGAGTCGCATCGCCTCGTTGGCCAGGTCAGGGCGCATCCAGTCCGCGCCAGCGGTGGCGGTGTATCCCTCGTTGAAGATCAGGTAGATCACGGCCATGACGTCGTCGAGACGCCTGGTCCGCTCAGGACCCGTGGGCAGCTCGAACTCGGCGTGAGCTGCGGACAGCGTCTTCTTGGCTCGCGCGATGCGCTGACCCATGGAGGCTTCGGTGGCCATGAACCCGCGTGCGATCTCGGCGGTGGTGAGTCCGCCGACGAGACGCAGCGTGAGTGCGGCCCGAGACTCGGCCGTCAGGGCGGGGTGGCAGGAGAGGAAGATGAGCCGTAGAACGTCGTCCTCGATGTAGTCGACCTGGGCGTCAAGCTCGGCCATCGCTCCCTCCTCTCCACCTCGGGCGTGTTCGAGTTCTGCGATCTTGCGGCGAAGGTTGTCCTCCCGCCGAAAGTGGTCGATCGCGCGCCGCTTGGCGATGGTCATCAGCCACGCGATCGGGTTCTGTGGGACCCCAGTCGCCGGCCACTGCTGCAGCGCAGCCACGAGTGCGTCCTGCGCGAGGTCCTCAGCGAGCTCCAGGTCACGGGTCATCCGGATGAGAGCGCCGACGAGGCGGGCCGACTCGGCCCGCCACGCCGCGACGATGGCCTCGTTCGAGTCATTCGCGCAGGTATCTGCCGGCACGCTGCCAGCGTAGTAAGTCCCGGTCAGTCGCCGGGGGCGTCCGGGCCGGTGGAGATCTGGCGGAGGGTCGAGATCACCGTGACCTCCGGCCAGTACTTCGCATGGAGCTCAGCGAACGCTCGCTGATCGGCAACGGCATCCTCCACGCTGTCGTACTGCAGGATCGACCAGCCGCCCACGACCTCCTTGGCCTCGGCGTACGGTCCGTCGACCCGGCTGACCTCGCCCTGGCGAACGACGAAGTTCACGGCGTCCTCAGTCCCGTACAGACCCCCTCCGTCGAGGAACACACCGTTGGCCGCCCGTTCGCCGATGTGGGCGTCCATCGCATCGAACAGCGCCTGCGGCGGCGTGCCGACGCCCTCTTCCATCCTCACGAATCCCATGAAACGTGGCATCTCGATCACTCCTACTGGTTGACGGGGAGCTGCTTCGTGCACGTACGTCGAACGGCTGCCAGGCTCTTCGACATCGACTTGCGAAGTATCTTCAAACGGGCCGATGTGGAGAAGCCCAACGTCCTCAAGAACAGGGGATCGGTGCCTCGCCGGAGTCTGGTCCCGGCATCGAGTGGGGCGACGGCAACCCCAATAACCTGGACGACCGCACCGGGGTTGCCCTGGCCTACGAGAACGTCACGAACGCCTGAGGCGGGACGCGCAACACGCACCACCCGACCCGCTCATCTACCGCGGTGAGGGCGGCTACGCTCACCCGACTTCGCCGCAATGGACGCGCTCCCGACTGACTCACATCGCCGCCCAACGGCGCCGATCGGCCTCCCTCTGTGGCGAATGGTCGGTTGTCGATGCATCACACGGTGAGGACCACGCGCCCCGTCGCGTTTCCGGTGGTGAGGTAGTCGATGGCATCGGCGGCGCTCTCGAGGGGGAAAGTCCGGTTGTCGACCACTGGACGTATGCGACCAGCGGCGAGCAGCTGCACGATCGTGGCCCAGTTCTGCTCGCGTGGGAGGCCGCCCCGGATGCCTGGGAGCTGTCGGACGACCGGGGAGATCACGATCAGCGGCAACATCCGCCCGAGGCTGCCCAGCAAGCGGTGACCGGAGCGACCGTACTGATCATGGCCGACGAGCACGAAGGTGCCATCGGGCTCCAGCGCTTGCCGGACCTGGGAGAACGGCGCCTGGGACACGACGTCGAAGACGATGTCGAAGCGGGTGCCGATTCGCGTGAAGTCCTGCTGTGTGTAGTCGATGACGTGATCGGCGCCGAGGTCCTTCAGCAAGTCGAGCTTGGCTGGTGCGTCGACCGCCGTCACCTGGGCGCCGAAAGTCTTCGCCAGCTGCACGGCCCATACTCCGACCGCGCCGGCGGCTCCGTTCACGAGCACGCGCTGACCCGCGCTGACCCGGCCCTGGTCACGCAGGTTCGTCAGCGCGATAAGCGCGGCGGTGGGGACCGCGGCCGCTTGCTCGAAGGGCAAGCCGGGCGGCATGCGAGCCAAGCGGGCCTCATCGACGGCCGCGAACTCGGCGAAGGCGCCCGCGTTGCTCCACTGATTGTTCCGGGTGACCTCGCCGAACACGCGATCACCGGGAGCGAACCGTGTGCCCCCGGCTGAAACGACCTCGCCCGCCAGATCAGTGCCGGGAACGTGCCTCCTCGGAGCCCCGAGGCCCGAGCCCATCAGCCGAAGCACATAGGGGATCCCGTTCACGGCGTGCCACACATCGGCATGCACCGAGGTGGCCCGCACCCGGACGAGCACCTGCCCCGGGCCGGCAACCGGCTGTGGGATGTCACGCAGGTGCAGCACCTCGCGATGCGGGCCGTATTCCCGCTGGACGATGGCGCGCACGGCGGCCTCCTCGGTGCCCTTCGATCGACCCTACGCCGAGCCCGTCATACAACGTCGTACGCCAGCCGTCCTGCCCAGGCGATCGCGTCAGCGCAGCAAGCCTTGTGGATCTGCGTCACTTCGGCGTGTGCCGGCCTTTTGGCCCGCCGCTGATGGGTCCGCCGCCAGGGTAGGCACGCGGAACGACGCCGAACCCGTCACAGGAGCAGAATCAGCACCATGCGCAGGCGGCGGGTAGCGATCCTGTCGACGGGGTGCGTCGCCACCCTGCTCTTGCTGTGGCTCAGCTTCGAGGTGGCGCCGCCATGGCCGTGGTGGGTCAGAGCCACGGCCCTCCTCGCGATTCCACTGTCCTTCTTTACCGCCATCGCCATTGAACTGTCAGTGGCGGCGTCAAGGGCGGAACGGGACCTGAGCCCAGAGGAGAAGCGGCTTCGACACCAAGCCGCCTGGCAGGGCGTTTCTCGTGACATCGCACCCCTTGCGAATCGTCCCGTGCTGTATGTCCGCCCCCTCCTGCGAGTCTGGGAGCTGTGGCGCACCCACCCCCTCAAGCCACCACCTGACCGTCGTCAAGGATCAGTCGATCCCCGATGACCTCGTCGACTGATCGCCCCACCTGAGGGTGGGTCGCAACCTCGCTCAAACCACCATGCGCTCGAGTCAAACCCGCGTCACTTCGAGGCGAGCCAACCGCCTCCGAGGTGCGTCATTCCGCCGCCTATCGCGCCCGGAGCTGCGTCACATCACCGCATGTCGGGATCGGCTCATGATGGCGATCCCGACAGTGGCCAATGAGGCGTAGATCGCGGGCAGGAGGAATACGTGGGGCAGTCCGAGGAAGCCAACACCGAGGCCACCGGTGAGCCCCCCGAGCGCGCTCGCGATGGCCGTAGAGCTCATGAATATGGCTGAAGCGGTGGCGATCGCTCCCGGCAGCAGCCGTTGGGCGACGATGATTCCGAGTCCGGCGAAGACTCCCCAGACGCCGCCCATGAGTATTTGCCCGGTGAACATCCCAGCCGCGGACCCGGTCAGGGCAAAGCAGAGGTTCGCAGCGACACCACACGCGGCGCCCAGGACCATGAGGTGCATGATTCCGATGCGGCGAGCGATGAGCACCGCGACGGGCATGAGGATCAGCTCTATCAACGGCTGGATTCCGATGACGGCACCGCTGACGACCGGCGGCAATGCCAGGTCGTCGTGCATGTAGATGGGCAGGTACGCGTACTTGATCGGTTCGCCGGCGTAGACGAGGACATAGAGCCCGGTAAAGGTGAGCAGCGGCAGCATCACGTGACGCCGTCGGGTGTGGATGTTCCGTCCAGACCTCTCGTCGCCCGTTTCGAGGGTTGTGGGGGACTGATGCCGCCTAGCCGGGGAGCGGATGAGTCCCAGCGGCACAATTTGGGCCAGGGTGAAGACCGCGGTGGCGACCAGCATCGTCCTCGGCCCGAACTGGCTAGCCAGGAAGGCGCCGACCACCGGTCCGACGATCCAGCCGGCCGTCAGGGCCATGCGCACGATGGACGTAACACCGTCCGCCACGGGACTCGCGTTCGCTTGGAGGTCGTCGTGGATTTCGGCGAAGAGCTGGGAGCTCGCCGCGCCTGCGAAAGCAAGGACGACGGCGCTGATCACGAACGGCATCCATGCTTGGGTGGAGAAGGCGATCGCCAGCCAGCCGAGGAAACCCATGAATGCGCATAGTCGGAAGAGACCCAACCGGTTGCCGGTGCGGTCAGATCGGGCGCCGACCAGGTACCCAACGACCGGCGCGGTGAGGTTGGTGAGGTAGTAGAGGCCGGCCGTGCTCAACGACACGTGGAGGTCGTTGACGAGAAACAGGGCGATTTGCGGGGCAGCCCCGGAGAATCCAAGCCCGGACAGGAAGAGCGCGATGGTCGCCCCGCGGTACAGGGGCGACGCGAAAGTGTCGCGCATCGCGGAGGGCCTAGCCCGGGCCCCTACGACCTCTGTCACGAACGCCACTCCTCGGGCCGGAGAAGGGAAACCGTACACGCCTGGTCTGGGCAGGTACCGACCCTCGATGGGCCGACGTCACGCCCAACACTCGGCCCAGCCAATCCCGGGCCAAGCGACCTCACGACTGACCTGTGGCGTCATCCGGTGTCCGCAGCTGCGCGACCAGCCACCGATCCGCCGAGGACTCTTGACCGATCCGCAACCACCCACGGCGCGTCCTATCGGCGTGACCGCGCTGATGGGGGGCGCGAGGCTGCGGTGCGCCGGACGCTGGGGCTTTCGGCGTCGGGGCCACAATGAGGCAGTTCGCGTTGCGGAGACTGGGGTCGTCGCGAGAGAGCGCTGCGCTTGAAGCGGCGTTGCGGAACGGAACAACTTGCGACGGAGCGGAGTGAACAGCGATGTTGGGCAACCTTAGCGGCGCGACTCGACTCTTCCCGATCATCGGAGACCCCATCAAGTACGTCGAGTCTCCGATGCGTCTCAGCCGCACCTTCGCCGAGCGCGACGTCAACGGTGTCTGCGTTCCGCTCCAGGTGCCGGCCGGTGACCTTGAAGCCGTGATGGCGGGTCTGACGGCCGCGAGGAACGTGGACGGGATCCTGGTCACGATGCCGCATAAGTTCGCTGCCTTTTCCTACTGCGCCACGAGCTCGGAGCGAGCCAAGATGCTTGGGGTGGTGAGCGTCGCCCGCCGTAACCCGGACGGTTCTTGGCATGGCGACCTGCTCGACGGGCTGGCCTTCGTAAGGGCTCAACAGGACCAGGGCGCCCAGCTGGAGGGAGCGCGTGCACTGCTAGTCGGGGCGGGAGGGGCGGGCAGCGCGATCGCCCTCGCCTTGCTCGAGGTCGGGGTCGGGGAGCTGATCATCCACGATGCCGACCAGTCACGGGTCACCGCATTGCTCGACCTACTTCCCGAGGATGGTCGGGTGCACCCCGGACCACCGGATCCCACCGGCTGCGATCTGGTGTTCAACGCGACACCCATGGGCATGGCAAGTGACGATCCGTTCCCCGTCGATGCCGCGTTGCTGAGTCCGTTGATGTTTGTCGGCGATGTGATCGCCGGGCACGGCACGACCCCGTTCCTTCTGGCCGCACAGGCCACCGGTTGTCAGACCGCGAACGGTGGACACATGGTCCAAGCCGCCCAGGACGTCATGGCCGACTTCATGCTCCAGGCGGACAACACCTCGAGGGCGTGAATCAGGACCGTTCGCTGCTCGTCGCGGCCCAGCTTGGCTGATCGGGTAAGCCCGAACCCATCCAGGCTGACCGTTACGGGCCGATCGCCACGCCGTTCGGGACGCTGCAACAGGAGCTGTAGATCTGACTCGCCGACCCGCCGGCGAGAGGTGCCGTCAAGATGGCGAAGTTGCCCTGGCTGATCCAGTAGAGGTTCGTGCTGGTCACCGCCAGGGAGCCCGCCTGGTTCTGCCCGGTCACCAGCGTGTTCGGCGTCCCACCGTTGAGGGGAACTGAGTTGACGGTGCCGGTTCCGGGATCGTTGGTGGTCCAGTAGACATGCGTGCTGTCCACCGCCAGTCCGTGCGCCCCGTTGCTGCTGGCCAGCTGGGTTACGGCACCACCCACGGTCAGTGGAGCCTTGTTGATACTGCCGTCTCCGGCGTTGGCCCAGTAGACGTTGTTGCTGTCAACGGCCAGACCGATGGGCACGCTCTGGTTCGAGTACAAGGTGGTGACGGGTCCGCCGGCCAACGGAAGCCGGTTGATGGTGCCGTTGCCACTGCTGGCCCAATAGACATACGTGCCGTCGACGGCCACCCCGCCTGGCAGCGACTGTCCGGTGGCCAGGGTGGTTCTCCCGCCACCGCCCAGTGCGGCTTTGTTGATCGTGCCGTCCGCGAAGTTTCCCCAGTAGATGGAACCGCTGTCCACCGCCAGATAAATTGGCTGATTCTCGCCCGAGATCGGCGTCGTCAATGGGCTGCCACTCAGGGAGCCAACGACGATCGACCCGTCGCTGGTGGTCCAGTAGAGGTGCTCGAGCGTCGATCCCAGACGCCTACCGGTGCCGGTCAGCTGGTCAGCGGCGCTGGCGGTCCCTCTCTTGTTCGCTGCCCTCAACGTGGCCGTGACGGTCCCGGCGCCTATGGGCGCGAACCGCACCGAGACGGTGCACGCCTTACCCGGCCCCAGGCTGGGCGGGCAGGTGTCGGCAACGATCGTGAAATCCGCCGAACCCGAAACACTGAAGGTCAGCCCTCCGGACGTCCTACCTCCGGTATTGGTCAGCGTGAACGTCCGTTCCGGCCGCTCACCCACCGAAACCTGCCCGTAGTCGTACGGAGCCGGCTGGAACGCCAGCACGGGCGGCGCGGCGACGGCCGACGCCACCCCCGCCGTCGCACTCACCAACCCCAACGACGCAGCCGCTGCCAGCACTGCTCGGCCGATCACACCACGCATCGCCATCACTCCGCCCGAGCTGCTGCGCCTGCCTGCACCGGCGCACTTCGCTGAAATCGTTGCAGTGCCGAGGGGGGCCGTCAAGGAACACCGGTCGTCGCCGGAGGGTCGTCAGAAGGTCACCCGGCTAGGCAGCGGCATCGGTGCTCGTGCCTGACGCCACCCTCATACACCCTTGCCACTGAACCGGAAGGCTCGGACGCGGCCTGCACGAACAGTCGCCGCGGCTGGGCTACCCGGGATGAGCCTTGCGCCAGCCGTCGGCATGGGCATCGGAGCCTTGAGCTGCGCGATGCTGCGACTGCCGTTGCCCTCAGCCCTGTTGGCGACCCTGCGCTTGGGTGCCGACGGGGCTACGGAGACAGCCGTGGTGGTGATCGCGGTGGCCATCGCCTTGCGTCATCGCTGACTGGGGGCTGGAGCCGATGTGTGGTCCCGGTGGCTATAGCCCGACTTCGGCCTTGACGCGGCCGGTGTCGACCGCCGCTTTCAGCGCCGCGTAGTCGGCCTCGTTCTGGTCGGCGTACCGTTCGGCGAACACCGCAATGGCCTGGTCGAAGCGGTCGTTGCTGCCGAGATATCCGGCGATCGCTGCCGCGTCCCCTGATCGCGCGTGCGCACGGGCCAGCGTCCAGCCGCACAGCTTCGCGTAGATGGTCAGCACCGATGGCTCCATGAGGTCGACGAGGGCCGATCCCTTGCCGTCCCAGAGCTGGCGGATGTAGAAGTCGCGGCTGGTCCCCTCGACGCCATCGGTTCGGAGCCAACCGAGCATCACGTCACTGGCGGCCTGCATCAGCCGTTGCCCCGCAACCACCCGCTGCCCGTGGTTGGCGTGCTTGCTCTTACCCAGGTACGGCTCGAGGACCGACGCCTGCGCCTCTTTGGCCTGAAGGAACAACGGGTCCTCATTGTCTCGGCCGAGCATCAGCACGATCCAGGCGCGCGTGCCGACGCTTCCGACGCCGACGACCTTGCGGGCCGCGTCGATGTAGCGGAACCGCTCCAGCAGGTGCCGATGGTCTCCTGGCAGGGTGCGCCGGTAGGAGCGGATCATGTCGTGCATGGCCGTCTCGACCTCGCGGGTCTCCCTCTCATGGAACAGGTCGCCGATCGGAACGATGAGTGGTGGGTCGCCGACGAGCTGCGGCTGACCGTCCACGACGCGGACGAGCTTGTCGAACGCCTTGATGCTGTCCTTGGTTCTGGCCTTCGCCACGTTACGGGTGAACCGCTTCTGCTGAGTCCGGTTCAGCTGTTGCTGCATCTGTGCCGCGATGTCATCGATGTCCAGGCGGGTGTACCAGAGGTCCATGGTCCGCATCTGGGCCATGTCGTACATCGCCTCGCGGTATGCCTGCAACACCGCGAGGTTCGCGGTCCTGCGCTGCTTGGTGTCGAAGCCTCGGTCTCGGCCGGCGACCTCGAAGCTGGTGACCAGCCGTTTGACGTCCCATTCGAACGGGCCGGGCAGCGTCTCGTCGAAGTCGTTGATGCTGAAGACGAGCCGACGGTCCGGGGCGGCAAAGACGCCGAAGTTCGACAGGTGCGCGTCACCGCACAGCTGCACCACCTGTCGGGTGGAGGGAATGTTCGAGAGATCGGAGGCCATGAGGTATGCGGCGCCTCGGTAGAACGTGAACGGCGAGACGAGCATCCGGCCGTAGCGGATCGGCACCAGCTCTGGCACCCGGGATTCTCCTTGCTCCTCCAGCAAGGCGACCGGGTCGGGCCGGCTGGCAGCCGGCTCCCACGTCGCATGCACCGATCGGGGTACGTCGGCGCGTGCCGCTCTGCCGTTGGCCGTTCGCTCGGCCATGGTGAGGTGTTCGACGGGACCTCTGAGTTCGGCCATGGCGTTTCCCTTTCCGCTCTTCAGTCGGTGCTCATGCTTGCGCCGGCGGGTGATCCACCGGGCTGGCCTGGAATGCGGCGACGGCCGCCTGGACGGTCGAGTAGACGTGCGCGTTGTCGAAGTTGGCCAGGGTTCCGTACGTGCTCAGCGTGGCAAGGAGCTGGGGATCGGCTGCAGCCAGCGCAAAGACCCGGCCGTCGGCGTGAACCGCCTCGATGAGTCCAGCCAAGGTGAGGCTAGCCGAGTAGTCCACGTCGTCCATCGACGAGCAGTCCAGGACCAGCCAGCGAACCCTGGTCGGCGCAGCACTCAACAGGCCCAGCACGGTGTCGGAGAACCGGTTCGCGTTGGCGTAGAACAGCCGCGCATCGAAGCGGAACACCAGAAGGCCCGGCAAACTCTCATGACCGGGCTGAGCCGGCTCGTACGTGCTGGATCCGCCGCTGTCCACGCCAACCAGGAAGTCTTTGGGGGAGTACGACCTCCTGATGATCTCCAGGATCGACAGTACGACCGCCAGGATGATGCCCTGCTCGACGCCGACCGCGAACACCACGACCGCGGTGACGGCGGCGATCACGAACTCGCTCAACCGGGTCGCCCTGATCCGCTGGAACCCCTTGACGTCAATCAGCCCGACACCGATGAGGAACACGATTGCGGCCAGCACCGCCTTCGGCATGTTCGTCAGCAGCCCCGTGAACCACAGCACCACCGCCAGCACAACCAGCGACATCGTCAGGTTGGCGACCTGCGTGCGCCCCCGCTGCTCATCGAGGATCTGCGTCTTCGTCGGACTGCCGTTCACCACGAAGGTGCCGGTCAGTCCAGCCGCGACGTTGGCCCCGCTGAGGCCGACCAGGTCACGGTTCACATCGACGCGCTGGCCGTGTTTCATCGCAAAGCTGCGAGACGTGGCGGCGCTCTGGGCCACGATCAGCACGAAGCAGGCGAAACCGATCCCGATAACGCTGGGCACATCGCCCCAGGTGATCCCATCCGGCAGGCCGACGGGCGGGAAGCCGCCTTGTACCGAGCCGATCACCGCCACACCATGCGACGCGGCGCTCAGAGCACCCGACAGGATGATCGACAGGATCACCGCGACGACAGCCCCCGGCACCCTCGGTAGGAACCGCTTGAAGCCCACGATGATCGCCAACGTTCCCACGGCGAAGGCCAGCGTCCAGCCGTTCGCCTCGCCCAGGTGCGTGATCGTCGACCACTGCTGCTCGAACCAGTTTCCCTTCCCTTTCGGGATCCCCAGCATGTCGGGGATCTGACCGGCGAAGACCTGGATACCCACCCCGGTCAGGAAACCGATCAGCACCGACGCGCTGAGGAAGTCGCCCAAGAACCCGAGCCGGAACAGCCTCGCCACGACCAACAGACCAGCACAGACCAGCGCGACCAGGCTGCACCAGGCAACCCACTCGGCCGAGTTCGGCGACAGGCCGGCGATCCCGAGCGACGCCAGACCGGCCGCCAAGATGGCCGCCGTCGCCGAGTCCGCACCGACCACCAGAAGCCGAGACGAACCCAACAGCGCGAAGACCATGGTGGGAAAGATGACGCTGTACAGGCCGGTGACGACCGGCGTCTGGGAGATCGAGGTGTACCCCATGCACTCCGGGATCGCGATCGCCGCAAGAGTGACACCGGCAACGACATCTCTGGACAGCCAGCTCGGCTGGTATCCCTGAAGGGACAACGGACGAATCCTGGTCAAGACCGACATCGCGACCTCCCACGGATCGTCCGTCCTCCCTCCGGAGCTCGGCTTCCTCAGGCTAGGTCGCCACGACGGAGAACTCGTCACCCACACAAGATGAGGCGTGGGCCCGGCCACGGGTCAACCCGCTCACGCGGAGCAACTGATGCCGAAGGCTACTGAAGGCCGAAAGGCGGCTCCGGTCCGGTGACGGTGCTCTTGGCGTTGACGGCTTGACCGGTGAGCTGACCCGGCTTCAGAGCTGACCGGGAAAGCCTGTCGTCGGCGAGCGCCGTGTTCAGCTCCGCACACAGTTCCTCGAGTGCCTGCGGTGCGCTGCGGCACAGCTTCGGGAAGGCGAGGTAGCCATGCGGCATCCCCACGTATGTAGTGGTGCGTACCGGGACGCCGGCCGACTGCAGGGCCGTGGCGTAGCGCAGCCCGGCCCTCACGCGCACGGGGCCGGGCCATGCGTGCCACGCAGGCGAGGCTCGACCGGGATCCGTCGTTGCACTGTCGTTGTGCGGCTGTCGCCGCGATCAGAGCTGATCTCGACCAGCAACATCTCTACGGCGGTTGCGGCAAGCAGGTCCAGATCGACCCGCACCGTCGTCAGGTTGACAATCGGCCAGCCGGCCACCGCGATGTCGTCGAAGCCCACGACGGTGAGGTCCTCGGGCACTCGCAGCCCTCGCTGTCGCGCGGCGGAGAGGGCGCCGAGGGCCAGAACGTCGTTGCCGCAGACGATCGCGGTCGGCCGTGGTGACTCGTCGAGGAGACTGTGAGCCGCGGCCATGCCTGCGTCGTGACCGAATCTGGCGCGCCGCACCAGTTTTCGCGGCAGCGCGATCCCGCGGTCGCGCAGGCCCCGGCGCAGCCAGAGGGCTCGCTCTCGGCCGGTCGATGTCGCGACCGGTCCGTGGATGGCGGCGACGTGTCGGTGGCCGAGGCCGGCGACGAGCGCGCTGACCGCCTGCGCCCCGGCTGCGTTGTCCACGGTGCAGCTCGGCGACTCGGGGTGGTCGAGCACCCGGTTGACGAGGACGTGGGGAACGGCCCGTTCGGTCAGGTCCCGGGGCAGGCGCGAGGTGCGCAGCGTCGTCATGAGGATGACGCCGTCGTAGCTGCCGTCGGCGAGGTCGTCCGCCGACACGCCCGGCGAGTCGCGGCTGCCCGCGCGGGTGTCGGTGACCAGGACGGTCCGCAGGCCGGCCCGGGACAGGTGCCGCTGGACCGGCGCGACGAGCTGCGGGTAGTAGGGGTTCGTCAGCTCCTCGGCGACGACGGCCACCCGCCGGGTGCTACGGGTCGCCAGGCTGCGTGCCGAGTCACTCGGCAGGTAGGACAGCGCGGCGGCCGCCTCGAGGACGGCGGCCCTGGTCCCCGGTGCGGTACCCGGCAGGTTGCGCAGCGCTCGGGAGACCGTGGCCTGCGAGACGCCGGCGGCGCGCGCGACGTCGTGCGACGTGACGGCCTTGGCCACGGTTGACACCTCCGACTCTGAACTGCGACAGTTGACATGTATACGTATACAACCCAGATTGCTCCTACACCAGCGAGCTGAAGGAGCGATCGGTGACCACCTACCTCAAAACCGCTGCCGGCAATGCGGAGGACCAGGCCCGCCTCGAGGCGGTCCGCGAGACCGTCACGCAGGTGATCGCCGACGTGCGAGCCCGGGGGGACGTCGCCGTCCGCGAGTACTCGGAGAAGTTCGACGGCTGGTCACCCGACAGCTTCCGCCTCGACGCCGAGGAGATCCAGAAGATCGTCGCCGGCGTGCCGGCCCAGGTCATCGAGGACATCACCGCGGTGCAGGCGCGGGTCCGCCGCTTCGCGCAGCACCAGAAGGACTCGCTGCAGGACTTCGAGGTCGAGACGGAGCCGGGCGTCTTCCTCGGCCAGCGCAACATCCCGGTCGCCGCCGCCGGGGCCTACGTCCCCGGCGGCAAGTACCCGCTCGTCGCCTCGGCGCACATGACGGTCGTGACCGCCAAGGTCGCCGGGGTCGAGCGCGTGACCGCGTGCACCCCGCCGATCCGCGGGGAGATCCCCGCGGCGACGGTCACGGCGATGCACCTCGCCGGCGCCGACGAGATCTTCCTGCTGGGCGGGACGCAGGCGGTGGCGGCCATGGCCATCGGCACCGAGACCATCGGCAAGGTCGACCTGCTCGCCGGCCCCGGCAACGCCTTCGTCGCGGAGGCCAAGCGGCAGCTGTTCGGCGAGGTGGGCATCGACCTCTTCGCCGGACCCACGGAGACGCTCATCGTCGCGGACGACGACGCGGACCCGTTCGTCGTGGCCGTCGACCTGCTCAGCCAGGCCGAGCACGGGCCGGAGTCGCCGGCGGTCCTCATCACGACGTCCGAGACCCTGGGCCGCCGGGTGATCGAGCTCGTCGACGAGATCCTCGTCGACATGCCGACCGCGGACTACGCGCTGCCGGCCTGGCGTGACCACGGCCAGGTGGCCGTCGTCGAGAACCTCGACGCGGCATACGCGCTGGCCGACCAGTACGCCTCGGAGCACGTGCAGATCCTCACCGCCAACCCGCGGGAGGCGCTCGAGAAGATGAGCAACTTCGGGGCGATCTTCCTCGGTGAGGGCACCTGCGTGTCCTACGGCGACAAGGTCATCGGGACGAACCACACGCTGCCGACCCGGGGCGCGGCGCGCTACACCGGTGGCCTCTGGGTGGGCAAGTACCTCAAGACCGTGACCTACCAGGAGGTGACGGACCGGGCGGCGAGCGCCGCTCTGGGCGAGCTCTGCGGTCGCGCGGCCCGCGTGGAGCTGTTCGAGGGACACGCCCGCTCCGGGCGACGTCCGGGCCTGGAAGTATGCGGGCGCCGAGCTGCCCTGGAAACCGGCCAGCCTGTGACCCTCGCCTCCACGGGAGGCGACCGCATCGCGGGACGGACGGCGCTCGTCACCGGCGCCGGGAACGGCCTCGGCCGCGCCATCGCGGTCGCCCTCGCCCTCGCGGCGCCCGGGTCGTGCTCACCGGGCGACGGAGCGCCACGCTGGATGCCGTCGCCGAGGAGATCGGCGCCGACGTCCGGGTCGCGACCGTGGACACGTCCGCGGAGGCGTCGGTGGCGGCCCTGGCCGAGTCGCTCGCCGAGGAGGAGGTGTCGATCCTCGTCAACAACGCCGGGGTCGCCGGCCCCGTCGCGCCCCTCACCGACATCTCGGTCGACGACTGGGACGAGGTGTTCGCGGTCAACGTGCGCGGGGTGTTCCTCATGTGTCGCGCGTTCCTGCCGCCGATGGTCGCCCGCGGCGGCGGCGACATCATCAATGTCGCGTCGGTGAGCCGGCAAGCGGCCGCTGGCGCGGCGCACGCCCTACACCGCGTCGAAGATGGCGGTCATCGGCCTGACCACCACCCTGGCGCACGAGGTGGGTCCCCTCGGCGTGGCGGTGAACTCGCTCTCGCCGGGCCCGGTCAGCGGCCCGCGCATGGAGCGCAACTTCGCGCAGGAGGCCGCCCGGACGGGTACGACTGCCGAGGCGGCGGAGGCGGAGTTCGTCGGGCGGTCCGCCCTCAAGCGCATGGTCACCGAGGCCGAGGTGGCCGCGGCGGTGCTGGCGATGCTGGCGATGCCCGGGCTCACCGCGGCCGACATCGACCTCTCGGCCGGGATGGTGGCGCGATGAGCGCGGCCCTCGGCCATCGGTTCCACAACGATTTCGCCACGCTCTTGTGGGCGTGGCCGACCACTGGGAGTGTATGCGTATGCATTTGAACCTCGAGGACAAGGCTCGGCTCGGCGGCGGGGTGACCGTCGTCAAGGAGCCGCCCGGTCCCGACCGGCCCGCACAGCGAGACCCGGAGGTGTCCGCGACGGTCTCGGCGATGCTCCTGGACATCGAGCGGCGCGGCCTTGACGCCGTCCGGCACTACGCCGAGCAGCTCGACCGCTGGTCCGGCGACTCCTTCGAGGTGAGCCCGGCGCAGCTGCGCGGTGCCGGCGACGGCCTGCCCTGCGGACCTCCGCGAGGCGCTCGACGCCGGCGCCGAGCGCACCCGTCGTTTCGCCGCCATGCAGCGCGAGCGGCTCGTCGACTTCGAGGACGAGGTCATCCCTGGCGTCGTCTGCGGGCAGCGCTACGTGCCGGTCCAGACCGTCGGCGCCTACCTGCCGGCCGGCCGGTTCCCGCTCCTCGCCAGCGCCTTCATGACGGTGGGTGTGGCGTCGGTCGCCGGAGTGCCCAACGTCATCAGCTGCACCCCGCCCAGCCTCGACGGCGCGCCGCACCCGGCCGTCCTCTACGCCGCATACGCGTCCGGTGCCGAGCGGGTCTTCGCCATCGGCGGGGTCCAGGCGCTCGCGGCCATGGCCTTCGGCCTGCTCGACGCCCCCGCGGCGGACATGCTGGTCGGAGCCGGGAACGCCTTATGTGGCAGAGGCGAAGCGCCAGCTGTTCGGCCGGGTCGGCATCGACGTGCTCGCCGGTCCGTCCGAGGTCGCCGTCATCGCCGACGACACCGCGACGACGCAGATGGTGGCGGCCGACCTCCTCGGCCAGGCCGAGCACGGCCCGACCTCCCCCGCGTGCCTGGTGACCACCTCCGAGCGGCTGGCCCGTGAGGTGCCCGCCGAGATCGACCGCCAGCTCGCGGCGTTGTCCACCCGGGAGATCGCTGGGGCGGCGTGGCGGGAGTACGGGTCCATCTACCTGGTCGACAGCCGCGAGAAGGCGGTGGCCGTGATGGACACCCTGGCTCCGGAGCACCTCGAGGTCCTCGCCGACGACCTCCCCTGGTACCTCGACCACCTCTCGAACTACGGGTCGCTCTTCCTCGGTCCCTGGTCGACCGTCGCCTACGCCGACAAGGGCATGTCCGGCACCAACCATGTCCTGCCGACCGGACGCAACGCCCGGTTCACCGGCGGTCTGTCGGTCGCCGGCTTCCTCAAGCTGGTGACCTACCAGCGGGCGACCATGGGCTCGACCCAGGCCCAGGCGCGGCCGGTGGTCATCATCTCGGACTTCGAGAAGCTTCAAGCCCACCGTGACAGCGCTCAGCTGCGCCTTGAGTACCAGCATGGCTGAATTCGTATGCATAACCCCGTCCGCCCACCCGCACGACGTCCCTATCCCGACAGGTCTGGAGCACTCATGAGAACTTCCCTTCGCACCAACGGGGCGCTGGCCCTGACGGCTGTCGCCGCCCTGGGCCTCGCCGCGTGCGGTGCCGGCTCGAAGACGGCGTCGAGCACCGCCGCCCAGGTGACGTGCGACGTCGCCAAGCCCGCCTCGCCAACGACGGTGAACGTCCTGGCGTACAACAGCTCGGCCATCGACCCCTTCACCAACACGATGGTGTCGAGCTGTTCGAAGAACGACTACACCCTCAAGCACGAGCCGATCGACTTCCCGGGACAGGTGCAGAAGACGACCGCGACGCTCGCGGGGGCCAGCGGCACCTACGACATCGTCGAGACGTACGGGTTCGTCATCCCGCAGTACGGCTCGCAGAACAAGCTCGCCCCCCTCAACGACCTGTTCACGAAGTACGCCGACTCCTACAAGCTGAACGACATCAGCAAGGACATGCGGGCCGCCATGACCTACGACGGCAAGCTGTATGCGCTCCCGATGCAGGCCCAGATGTACATCATGGCCTACCGCAAGGACGTCTTCGACCAGGTCGGGCTGCAGCCGCCGAAGACGTTCGAGGAGATGAAGACCGCCGCCAAGACGATCCAGGAGAAGGCGGGGATCAAGTACCCCATCGCTCTTCCGTGGCTCGCGACCGGTGACATCGTCACGTCGTACGACTGCATCCTCGGCAGCCTCGGGACCAACCTCACCAACTTCGACACCAAGACGGCGAACTTCGACAAGCCGCAGGCCAAGCAGGCCCTCGACGAGATGATCGCGCTGAAGCCGTTCATGGACCCGCAGGTGACGACCTTCGCCCAGCCGGCCGTCCAGCAGCAGATGTACAACGGCACCGCGGCGATCGCCATCATGTTCTCCGGACGGATGAACGACCTCACCCTCGAGAAGAACAGCAAGTACGCCAAGAGCTTCGCGTTCGCGGCGCCGCCGAAGGTGGCCGCCGACAGCGCCAAGCTGTACGACACGTTGTCGGTGGACGGCTGGTCCATCCCCAACAACACCGCGGTCGACAAGGACGCGCTGTTCCAGATGATCGCCTCCTCGGTGAGCGAGGAGGCATCGAAGGCATCGCTGCCGGCGGCCTACCCGGCCCGAACCGGCATGGTCAGCGACTCCAGCAGCCCCTACGCCGCTGCGGCGAACGTGTCCATCACGTCGGCCCCGCCGGCCGAGCCCTACCCGTGGACCGCCGACGTGAGCAACAAGATCACGCCCATCATCGCCAACGCCGTCCTCGGGAAGGTCACGACCGACGAGGCCGTCGTGCAGATGCAGCAGGCGGCCACCGCCGCGATCGCAGCGGCCAAGTAGGCCCTGCCCACCCGGCGCCGGCCGCCCTTGCAGGCGGCCGGCGCCACATCGGAGGTGAGCATGAAGAAGCGCGAGTTCTGGATGCTGGTCACACCGAGCCTGGTGGTGATGGTCGGTCTGCTGGCGGTGCCGCTGTACCGCACGATCGAGTGGAGCCTGCAGAACGTCAACTATGGAGATCCTGGGACATTCATCGGGTTGAGCAACTACTCCACCGCCCTGACCGACCCGCGGTTCGGTCGAGCCGTGGTGTTCACGGTGGGCCTCACGCTCGTGGTGACGGCCATCCTGCTGGTCCTCGGATACCTCCTGGCGGTGGCCGTCAACCGGCTGCACCGGATGCGCCCGATCGTGCTCGGACTGCTTCTCCTGGCGTACGTCATTCCCGGACTGGTCGGCGCGACGATGTTCTCCTGGCTCTTCGACTCCAACTTCGGCGGTCCGGTCAACTACCTCATCGCCCACGTCACGGGTCAGGACCTCCTCTGGTTCACCGACACGTGGCCCAACCGCGTGGTCCTCACCCTCAATATCGTCTGGTTCCTGCTCCCGTTCGCGATGCTGGTGATCTTGGCCGGACTTCAGTCCGTGAATCCCGAGGTGTTGGAAGCCGCGAAGATCGACGGCGCAGGCCCCTTCCGGCTGCACTGGAACGTCATCATTCCCAGCGTCAGCGGAGTGATCGGCTTCGTCATCCTCATCTCGCTGATGGACGTCCTCAGGGTGTTCGACCCGTTGGTCGCCCTGTCTCCACAGGCGGCCGCGATCGGCAACGAGTCGATCATGTTCTACATCTACAGCGTCGCCTTCAAGGACGGCGGACAGCAGCTCGGGCTGGGTAGTGCCATCAACGTGCTGCTGATCATCCTCATCGGCATCATGCTCATTCCCTCGATCCGCGCCACGGCACGAGAAGGGAGCCGATGATGACCATCTCGGCGACACAGGACGTCGTAGCGCGAAAGGTGCTGGGGGCCGACGAACCGCCCAGGCGACGACGGCTCACAGGCACCTCGGTCCTGGTGGGAGGGTTCCTCATCCTCACCTGCCTGGCGATGCTCAGCCCGATCGTCTGGACGGCGATGTCGGTCACCAAGCCCACCGACGTGGCGTTCCTCAACCCGCCGGTCTTCACCTGGCAGCCGACGTTGGACACGTTCGTCGACCTGTGGCAGACCACGAACTTCTACCAGTACGTCATCAACACCGTGGTCGTCGCCATCATCAGCACGGTGCTGGCCCTCGTCCTGGGCCTGCCGGCGGCGTACGCCCTGTCGCGGGCGCCCGGCTGGATCTCGACGATCCTTCTCGTCGTGGCCCTGATCTTCCGCGCCCTTCCTCGCTTCGCGGTGGTCCTGCCCATGTACGACCTGGCGCGGTCGGTCGGCCTCTACGACACCACGTTCGCCCTCGCGCTCGCCCTGGTGGCGATCAACCAGCCGTTCACGATCTGGTTGCTGCGCAACTTCTTCGCCGACATTCCGACGACCCTGGACGAGGCGGCCATGATGGACGGCTGCTCGCGCTTCCAGGTGCTGCGCCGCGTGATGCTCCCGCTGATGGGACCCGGCATCCTCACTGCCGGAATCTTCGTGTTCCTGTTCGCCTTCCAGGAATACCTCACCGCCACCATCCTCACCGACGTCAACGCTCGCACGGTGCCGGTGTTCATCGCGACCCAGCTCGGCCAGACCCTGCCGATGCTGCAGCAAGCCGGCGCCGCAGCGGTGCTCTTCACGATCCCCGCCATCGCGTTCGCGTTCATCGCCCAGAAGTACATCGTGGCCGGGCTCAGCGCCGGCTCCGTGAAGGGCTGAGCCCATCGACGAACCAGTCAGTATGCCGGTGCCGCTCGTGCTGCTGCCGGGGATGAACTGCTCACCCCGGCTGTGGGACGGCGTCCGGAAAGACCTGGGCGCCGGCCGATCCGGTGGTCCGGCGCGGCCGGTGGTCGTCCTCGAGGTCGACCGACCGACCCTCGGCGAGCAGGTCGAGTCGCTGCTCGACCGCCTGCCCCGGCGGTTCGCGATCGGCGGGCTGAGCCTCGGTGCGATCGTCGCGATGGCGGTCCACCGGCGGGCGCCCGAGCGGGTGGCCGGCCTCTTCCTCGTCGCGACGAACGCGCAACCTCCCACCGAGGCCCAACGCGTCGGCGTGGGCGGCGCAGCTCGATTCCCTGGCTGGCGGAGCCTCGCCACGGGACCTCCAGGAGGAGCTGCTGCCGCTCCTCATCGGGCCCGACCCGGCGCCGGACCTGGCCACCCGGGCCCTGGCGCTGGCCGACGCCGTCGACGGGTCGACTCTGCGGGCCCAGCTCGAGCTCCAGTCGACCCGCGTCGACGAACGACCGGGGCTCGCCGGAGCAACCGTTCCCTGCACCGTCGTCGCGGCAGGCGGAGGACCGCATCTGCCCGTTCGAACGGCATCGCGAGATCCACGAACTCGTCGGAGGATCGGAGCTTCTCGTCGTCCCGGGCGCTCCCCACCTGGTGGCGTTGTCGCACCCGCACCCGTTGGCCGAGGCCGTTGCGGCGTGGCTACAGCGGGTGGACGGCTGACCGGTCAGCCGCCGGAGCCACCCGAGCGGTCTGCCGCGGCGGGGGCCGCGAGGTCGGCGAACACGCGCATGAGCACCTGCGCGACGTTGTAGACCACGAGCCGCCCGCCCGCCGTGAGGACCCGTCGGGCGTCCTCCGGACTCCCGGCGAGCTCGGCGCGCCATGAGCCCACCTGCGCGGCCTGCTCGTGGATCGTCGCGACGGAGTCAGGGACCGGCGGATCGTTCGGTCCCGTCGAGGCGGCCAGGTCGGCCGTGCCGATGAGGTAGCCGTCGATCCCGGTGGTGCCGAGGATCTCGGAGGCGATGCTCGCCGCCTGTGGGGACTCCAGCATGGCGACGACCAGTGCCTCGCTCGCCCGGTTCGCGATGGTCGGCCGCCGAGACCGTGCCGAAACGTCCGGCCCGCGGGTAGGTGGCGAAGCCCCGCCGGCCGACCGGCGGGTACGACACCATGTCGACGAGGTCGCGGGCCTCCGCGGCGGACTCGATGTGCGGCGCGACGATGCCCTGGGCGCCCTTGGTCCAGCGCCCGCAGCACCAGGCCCGGCTCCCCCTCGCCGGGACGAACGAGCACCGGAACGCCGTGCACCTGCGCCAGGGCGATGTGGGTCCGCAGCGCAAGGACATCCGCGGGGCCGTGCTCGCAGTCGATGAGCACGAAGTCCAGGCCGGCGACCGCCAGCATCTCGACGACGTCCTCACAGGGCATCCGCACCAGCGCTCCGACGAGCTGCTCCCCGGAGCGCAGCCGGGCCTTGACCGTCGCCGGTGTCGAGGGGTCACCGGCCACGGGCCACTCCTTCGGGACGGCGGTCCGTTCGGTGCTGATCACCAACCAGACAGCATGCGTATGTCTCTATAATGGTGTCTCCTGGCCGGGCTCGTCAACGCGGCCGGTCCGGCGAGGCACAGGATGGTCCCGTGATCACGAGCTTCGATGTCGCACGGCTGGCCGGGGTTTCGCAGCCCACCGTGTCCCGCGCACTACGCGACAGCGACAAGGTGTCGGAGAAGACCAAGGCCCGGGTGCGCCAGGCCGCCGCCGCTCTCGGGTACGCGCCGAACGCCATCGGCCGGGCCCTCGCCCTCGGTCACTCGACGCGCATCGGGCTCGTCGTTACCGACCTGCACAACCACTTCTACGGCCACGTGATCCCTCACCTGCACAGCGAGCTGAGCCGGCACGGGTACGAACTGGTCCTCGTCACCGAGGCCTCGGAGACGGCCCCGATCGCCGAGCAGATCGTCGCCAACGGCCTCTCCGGCGTGGTCCTGACGACGACCGCCGTCGACTCCACGCTCCCCGGGAGGCTCCGGGACCGCAACCTGCCCTTCGTCTACTTCAACCGCACGGCCCCCTCGGTCGAGTCGAGCTCGGTCACCGTCGACCCCGAACCGGGAATGAACGCGCTGGTGGAGGAGATCGGGCGACTCGGTCACCGACACGTCGGTGCCGTCTTCGGCCCCCGGTCGACGAGCACCGGTGAGATCCGGGAGTCGGTGCTGCGCGGCCTCCTCGACGAACACGACCTGCGCCTGCGCCGACAGGACGTCCGTCACGGACCGTTCGACTTCGACACCGGCTTCGAGGCCTGTCTCGAGCTTCTGGACCTGGACGAGCCGCCGACGGTACTCGTCTGCGCCAACGACGTCGTGGCGCTCGGGGCGATGAACGCGGCCGCCCAGCGGGGAGTCGGGGTCCCGGACTACCTCTCCATCGTCGGCTTCGACGACCTCCCCACATCGAGCTGGCCGCTGGTCCAGCTGACGACGGTGGCCTACGACTTGGCGGAGATGTCGAGAGCGGCCGGGCGTCTGGTCATCGAGCTCGTGACGAACCCCGGGGCCCCCTTCGAGCACGTGGTGCTGTCGACCAGCCTGGTGCGCAGGCGGAGCCTCGCTGCACCTCGGAGGTAGCGCCCAGTCCGATCCACGGACCGCTCTGGACGAGCGAAGTACATACGTATACATTGACGCGTGTCGTCAGGCGTGAACCCCTACCGGAAGCCTCCCATGTCGCTCAATCCAGTGGCCTACAAGCCCTACTCGGACCCCGATGACTTCATCCGCGAGGTGACCGACCTCATCTGGGTGCAGCGGGACATCTCCTTCATCGTCGACAACTACGAGCCGGACTCGATCGTGCACGGCGCGCTGGGGACGACCGTGGGCCGGCAGGGGGTCATCGACGGCAGCCTGGTGCGCATCGCGCAGACTCCCCAGCGCGTCGGGCAGGCCGAGGACGTCATCTGGGAGGCCCGGGGTGACGACGCGTTCCTCAGCTCCCACCTGGTCCTGTCGGTCGACCGGAACCAGACGGGCGTCAACAGCCTCACCTTCCCGTTCTTCCGGAGCCGGACCATCGCCAACTGCCTCTACCGCCGCGGCCGGATGGTCGAGGAGTGGGTCGTCCGCGACTCGCTGGCGGGCGCGCTGCAGCAGGGCATCGACCCCGAGGAAGCGTCCCTCCGACTCGGCTTCGTCGGCTACCAGGGCTCGTGGCTGGACCCGGCCCCGGCCGACGTCCTCGCCGAGGGCGACAGCGGGCCGCGAGCGGACGCATACCGGCCCGAGTGCGAGATGGTCCTCGAGTTCATCGACGAGGTCTGGAACCAGCGTCGGCTCAACCGGGTCCACCGACTTCATGGTCCGCGATCTGGTCCTGCAGACCGTGGGTGACACCACGGTGATCCGGCCGGACGGCTACCAGCGCGACCTGCTGGACCTGGTGGCTCCGTTCCCCGACGCGACCTTCGCGGTGCGGGACGTGCAGACCAACTACGCCGAGCGCTACGCGGGCCTGCGCATCGCCGTCCTCTGGCAGATGAAGGGGACCTACCGGGGCGCCCCGACGTTCGGCCCCCTCACCCACCAGCCGGTCGACCTCATGGGCGTCTCGCAGTTCCTCGTCCAGGACGGCCGGATCGTGCGCGAGATCCGCGTCTACGACCAGATCGGCCTGCGCGCGCAGATCAACAACACGCGCGGCGACGGACTCGTCGACAGCAACGCCAACATCTACTGAGAAACCCTCCACTACGAAAGGACGGCCCGCTCGGGGCCAGGCATGAGCCAGACAACCGTGACCCGCGACGAGGTACGACGTCGCACGATCCTCCACAGCGACTGGGTGCCGTGCAAGGCGGCGTTCATCGACTGCCGAACCCCCGGCTCGGACCGCAAGGACAACTACTCCTTCATCGGCTCCGGGGTTTCGCAGAGCTCGCAGCAGTTCGTGAACCTCACCGAGCCGCACGGCTTCAGCCTCGGAGCGGCGGGCATGCCGCGCGGGACGACCAACAGCCTGCACCTGCACTTCACCGCCGAGGTGTTCATCAACTTCGGCGGCGAGTACCGCCTGCGGTGGGGTGCAGACGGTGGCCAAGGCGAGTACGTGTCCACCGACGGCGAGGTCATCTCGGTGCCCACCTGGATCTTCCGCGGCTTCACCAACGAGGGACCGGACGAGGGCATCCTCCTCACCGTGCTCGGGCGTGACGACACGGGCGGGATCATCTGGGGTCCGACGGTGCTGGAGGAGGCCGAAGGCTACGGGCTGCGACTCACGGCGGACAACCGCCTCATCGACACCGCCGCCGGCGACGAGGTGCCCACCGACGTCGCTCTCATCTCGCCGATGCCCCAAGAGGAGATCGACCGCCTGGACCGCTTCACCGTCGAGCAGTTCCGCACGCGCGTCGTCACCCCCGCGGACCGCCGATGGGCCGAGGGTGCCCTCCTGTGCTCGGGCCTGCCTGGCGGCAACGCCCAGCTCGCCGCGGTCATCGGCTACGGGATGGCCGAGGACCGCCGCGTCGCGCCCGTCCTGCACGAGCCGCACAACTTCAACCTCGCGTGGCTGCGCGCCACCCCCGGCGAGGGCCTCCTGCGTCATCGGCACGACGCCACCCAGGTGGTCACGGTGAAGTCGGGTCGCTGGGTCGTCCGTCTCAACGCCGACGGGGACGAGGAGACCGTGACCCTCGGCCCGCGCGACACCCTGTCCATCCCGTCGGGGGCCTGGCGGTCCTTCACGATGGAGGACCCAGAACCGGGTCAGTCGGCCACGCCCGGCTGGGGCGAGCTTCTCGTCGTCAACGGAGGAGATGGGCGGGTGACGCTCGACTGGGATCCGTCCGTCGTGGTGGCGGCCCGCGGGGCGGGGCACGTCCTCGACGCCAACGGCTACCTAGCGCCCACGTCCGTCCTCAATACCGCCACCGAGGACGACTGACGCCCGGCCCGAGCCCCGGCCCCCGCCCGGGTCACGTCCGCGTGGCCGCGGCGCAGGTCGCGCCCGACGTCACCCAGGCGCCGTCGACCGATCGGCTCGTCGCCGCGGTTCGCGAAGCCGCCGATCGGGGAGCACAGCTGGTGGTGCTCCCCGAGCTTGCGCCGTCGGGTTACTGCTTCCTGGATCGGAAGGAAGCCTGGGCTGCCGGTGAGGCCCTCGACGGCACGAGCGTGACCGCACTCCGGCAGGTCTCCCAGGAGAGGTCCGTGACCGTCGTCGTCGGTCTCCCCTTGCGCGAGGGTGACGTCCTGTTCAACGCCGCCGTCGTCCTGGAGGACGGGAAGGTCCTCGGCGTCTACCGCAAGACCCACCTGTGGGCACGGGAGAAGCTGCTCTTTGCCGCGGGTGAGCAGGGACCGTTGGTCGTGGCGACGCGGTGCGGGGTGGTCGCCGTGGTCGTCTGCTACGACCTGGAGTTCCCCGAGCTGGTCCGCGTGGCCGCCGAGGCCGGCGCCGAGATCGTTGCCGCGCCGGTGAACTGGCCGAACCTCGACCATCCCTCCGACCAGCTCCCTATCGAGGTGGTGAAGGCCCAGGCCGCTGCGGCGTACTACGGCGTGCATGTTGTCGTGGCCGACCGCTTCGGCGACGAGCGTGGGACCCGGTGGCTGGGCGGCAGCTGCATCGTCGCGCCCAGCGGCTATCTGGTCGCCGGCCCCGCGACTCCCCCCGGGCAACCCGCTCGGGAGGCCTTACTGCTCGCCGACATCGACCCAGCAGTAGGCCGGAACAAGTCGCTCGGCG